>JAXMFH010000001.1:0-541151 GCA_046347845.1 Burkholderiales bacterium
GCCGACCGGCTGCGCCGCGAGGTCCTCTACTACGTCGCGATCAGCGCGCCCGTCGGCCCGCAGGTGCAGGCGGTGCAGCGCACGTTCAGGCTCGCCGGGCTGATCCCGACCGCCGAGGCGCTCAACGCCGACCTCGTGCGCATCCAGCCGCTGCTGCGCGAGGCGCGCGAGCAGCTCGCGCAGGCGAAGGACGCCTGGCTCAAGTTCGCCTCGGGCCGCGCCGAGAACCTGCCCAAGCTCAAGGCCACGCTCGCCTCGGTCCACACGAAGGCGGCCGAGGTCAAGCACGGCGCGCTGATGAAGCTCACCGCGGCGCTGGTCGAGCGGCTCGACCGGATGCCGACCGCGGGCGTGTCCGAGACGCTCGCGATGGAGTACGCGACCGCGCTCCTGCTCGCCGAGAGCGCGTTCGAGAACTACACGACGCTCGCGCCGGACTTCCCGAAGCAGGTCGACACGATGCTCTCGCGTCTCGACGCGGCGCGCGCCGGCCGCGCCAGCCAGGCGGCCGAGGCGCCGGCGCTCGACGAGATGAGCAAGCGCGCGCAGGAGCGCGTGCTCGTCGCGCAGGTCGGGCGCGAGATCCAGGCGAACCTGCGCCGGATGGAGCAGGTGCTCGACGCGTTTTTCCGCGACCACGGCAAGCGCGCCGAGCTCGCGACGCTCGCGAAGGACAGCCAGCAGATCCGCGGCGCGCTCACGATCCTCGGGCTCGACGACGCGGAGCGCCTGCTCGGGTCGTGCCAGGAGCAGATCGAGCACTACGCGAATCCCGAGACCGAGGTGTCGAACGACGACCTGGAGAGCCTCGCGGAGTCGCTCTCGGGGCTGGGCTTCTACGTCGAGGCGGTCGAGCAGCAGCGTCCCGACCGTGACCGGCTGATCGCGCCGCTGATCGCGAAGCGCCTGGGCCAGGTCCAGGTGGCGAAGGCCGAGGAGACCGAATCGGTCGAGGACTCGGTGGCGCGGCTCCGCGCATCGCTGCCCGCGCTCGTCGAGGAGGCGCGGCGGGCCGGCGCCGACGCGCCGGCGCGCGAGTCGCTGCGCGCGAAGCTCGCGGGCCTGCGCGACGACGCCGAGCTGATCGGCGACGCCGAGCTCGTCGCGCAGGTGGAGTCCGCGCTGAAGGAATTCGACCGCGACGGCGGCGCGGGGCTCGCCGAGGCCGCGGCCGCGATCGCGGACACGGGCGCGGCGCCCGCGCCCGCGATCTCGGACGAGACGAAGCGCCTGCTCGAGACCGACGCGAAGAGCCTCGATGCGGAGCTCCTAGAGATCTACCTGACCGAGGCGGCCGAGGTGCTCGACACGATCGGCGACCAGCACCGCGCGCTCGTCGACAACCCGGGCGACCGCGAGGCGCTGCGCACGGTGCGCCGCGGCTTCCACACGCTCAAGGGCTCGGGGCGGATGGTCGGCCTGAAGGAGCTGGGCGAGCTCGCGTGGGACGTCGAGCGCCTCCACAACCGGCTCCTCGACGAGGAGCGTCCGGTCACGCCCGCGGTCATCGAGATGATCGGCGTCGCGCAGGCCTCGTTCCGCGACTGGCTGGGCAGGCTGCGCGACGAGGGCCGCGTGGCCATCGACCCGTCGGCGCTGCACGCCGCGATCGCGGCGGTCGAGGCGCGCCTGCCGGGAGGGGCACGGGGCGAGGCGCCCGCCGCGCCGGTCGCCGAACCGGTGGCCGCGGTGCACGACGAAGCGCCCGCCGCGCACGAACCGGCGCACGCGGCGCTCGCGGAGGTGATCGAGATCGCGATTCCCCCGCTCGGCGAGCGCGTCGAGTCGGCCGCGACCCGCGAGGAGCCGGTCGCGGAAGCGCGCGAGCCGGAGCCGCCGGTCTACGAGGCGGACATCATCGAGCTCCCCGAGCTCGGGCGTGCGAGCACCGGCGTCGAGGTCGAGGTCGTCGACGCGGAAATCGTTCCCGAGGCCGAGCCGGTGCGTCCGGCGGGGCCGCCGACGCTCAAGCTCGTCGCCGACAACACGCAGCCGCCGGCAGCGCCGGAGGCGGCCGCCCTTCCGTCCGCGCCGCCGGTCGACGAGATCGAGGTCGGCGGCGTGCGGATCTCGACCTCGCTCCACCGGATCCTCGTCGACGAGGCGGACGAGCACCTCGCGACGCTCGATCACGAGCTCTCGCTGCTGCAGTTCGATCCCGGCGCCGCGCCTTCGCAGGCGATGATCCGCGCGGCCCACACGCTGTGCGGCATCCACCGGACCGGCGGCTTTCCGCTGGTGGCCCGGCTCGCAAAATCGCTCGAGCTGGCGCTCGTCGCGCTCGAGCAGTCCGGCGCGCCGCTCTCCGGCGCCGCGCAGCCCGCGATCGCGCACGGCGTCTCCGCGCTGCGCGCGCTGGCGGCCCGCGTGAAGGCGGCGGCTGCGTTCGATCCGATCGACCACGAGGAATGCGAGCGCGCGGAAGGCGAGCTCGAGTCGCTGCGCAGCGAGGTGGCGCTGGCGTTCGAGGGCGACAGCGAGACGCGCGCGGCGCTCGCGGCCGAGGCGGAGGAGGACGAGGCGGAGGCCGAGGCGGTGAGGCACGACGAGCCGGCGGTGTCGCCGCCGGTCGAGGCGCCCCCGCGCGAGGAGGCGGCGGCGTCGGCGAGCGCCGCCGAGGGGGTGCCGCTTCACGCCGAACCTCCGGCTTCACCGCCCGCGGCGGCGGTCGTCCCGATCGCGGCGCAGGCGCCCGCGGCGCCCGAGGCCGAGATCGCGCTGCCGGCGCCGGCCGTCGATCCGCTCGAAGGCGTGCGCGACGTCATCGAGGACCAGGTGCTCGGCATCTTCCTCGAGGAGGCCGGCGAGCTGTTCCCGCAGGCCGGCGAAGAGCTCCGCTCGTGGCGCCGGTCGCCGCAGGACGGCGACGCCTCCGCGCAGCTGCGCCGCGTGCTGCACACGTTCAAGGGCAGCGCCCGCATGGCCGGCGCGATGCGGCTGGGCGAGCTCGCGCACCGGATGGAGTCCCGGCTGACGGTCGGCGAGGAGCTGGCGGCGGCGACGCCGGCGCTCTTCGAGGCGCTCGACGGCGACCTCGACGACATCGCTTTCCTGCTCGACGGCCTGCGCGCCGGCAAGGCGAACCTCGAGCTGCCGTGGGTGGCGCAGGCGAAGGTGGCCCTCGCCGCGCCCGCCGAGCCCGAGGCCGTGCCCGCGCCGGCGGTTCCCGCCCCGGCGCCCTCGGTCGTTCCGATCGCGCCGGCCGCGCCCGTCGCCGCCGCGCCGCCGGCGGCCGAGCCGGTCGAGGCCGAGGCCGCGGCGCGCGCGATGCTGCGCGTGCGTGCCGACCTGATCGACCGGCTGTCCAACGAGGCCGGCGAGGTCGCGATCGCGCGTGCGCGCGTCGAAGGCGAGCTGCGCGCGCTCAAGGCGAACCTGCTCGAGCTCACCGGCAGCGTGATCCGGCTGCGCGGGCAGGTGCGCGAGATCGAGATCCAGGCCGAATCCCAGATCCAGTCGCGGATGAGCGCGGTCGCCGAGGCGCACGAGGGCTTCGACCCGCTCGAGTTCGACCGCTACACGCGCTTCCAGGAGCTCACGCGATCGCTCGCGGAGGGCGTGAACGACGTGTCGACCGTGCAGCAGTCGCTGCTCAAGAACCTGGACGACGCGGACGCCGCGCTGCTCGCGCAGGCGCGCCTGTCGCGCGACGTGCAGCAGCGCCTGTTCTCGATCCGGACGGTCCCGTTCGGCAGCCTGTCCGAGCGCCTGTACCGGATCCTGCGCGCGACCGTGCGCGAGCTCGACAAGCGCGCGAACCTCGAGATCGTCGGCGGGCAGACCGAGCTCGACCGGTCGGTCCTCGAGAAGCTCGCGGGCCCGCTCGAGCACCTGCTGCGCAACGCGCTCGACCACGGCGTCGAGCCCCGCGCCGCACGCGTCGCGGCCGGCAAGTCGGAGACGGGCGAGATCACGCTCACGGTACGCCAGGCCGGCAACGAGGTGATGATCGAGCTCGCCGACGACGGCGGCGGCATCGACCTCGCGCGGGTGCGTGAGCGCGCGCTGGAGATCGGGCTCCTCGCGGCCGACGCCCAGCCGACCGACGCGCAGCTCATCGAGTGCATCTTCCGTCCCGGCTTCTCGACGGCGTCGAAGGTCACGCAGATCTCGGGCCGCGGCGTCGGGATGGACGTCGTGCGCGCCGAGATCGGCGCGCTGGGCGGCCGCGTCGAGGTGAGCACCCGTCCCGGCCAGGGAACGACGTTCACGCTCTACCTGCCGCTGACGCTCGCCGTCGCGCAGGTCGTGCTGGTCCGCGCGGGCGGGCGCCTGTGGGCGCTGCCCGCGCCGATGGTCGAGCAGGTACAACAGGCCAAGGCCGAGGCGCTGCTCCAGCACTACGTCGCCCGCGAGATCGCGTGGCAGGAGCACCGCTATCCGTTCCACTACCTGCCGCGGCTCCTCGGCGACAACGCGCACAACCCGGAGTCGGCCCGCTACAACCCGGTGCTGCTGCTCCGTTCCGGCCAGAGCCGGGCGGCCATCCACGTCGACGAGATGGCCGGCAACCAGGAAGTGGTGGTCAAGAACATCGGCCCGCAGCTCGCGCGCGTCTCCGGCATCTCGGGCGCGACCGTGCTCGGCAACGGCGAGATCGTCCTGATCATCAACCCGGTGCAGCTCGCGCAGCGGGCGGACGTCCAGGCGTTCGATCCCTACGCCGAGACGCGGGTCGCGCGCCCGAGCGCCCCGGTCGCGCCCGCGCGGCCGGTCGTCCTCGTCGTCGACGACTCGCTCACCGTGCGCAAGATCACGAGCCGCCTGCTCTCGCGCGAGGGCTTCGACGTGCTGACGGCGAAGGACGGCCTCGACGCGCTGCAGGTGCTCGCCGAGCAGACGCCCGACGTGATCCTGCTCGACATCGAGATGCCGCGGATGGACGGCTTCGAGTTCACCAAGACGATCAAGGCGGACCCGAAGCACGGCCACATCCCGATCATCATGATCACGTCGCGCACCGCCGAGAAGCACCGCAACCTCGCGAAGGAGCTCGGTGTCGACCTCTACCTCGGCAAGCCGTTCCAGGAAGAGGACCTGCTGAAGAGCCTGCGGGAGATGCTCGAGCTGGTCTGAGGGGCGGCGGGGCGAGCCTCGTGCGCCGAGCGCGGATGCCCGCGCGTCCGGCGCCCGGAGTCCGGAGCCCGACATGCGACGGTCCCTCCGTGGCATGATCCCCCCACGATGCGCGATCGCGTGCCGCTGCTGCTCCTCCCGGGCCTGCTGTGCGACGGCGAGCTCTTCGCCCCGCAGCTCGCGGGCCTGGCCGACGTCGCCGACATGCGCGTCGCGGACCTCACCGCGCACGACACGATGGCGGTGCTCGCCGCCGACGCGCTCGCGCAGGCGCCGTGGCCGAGGTTCGCGCTGGCGGGACTCTCGATGGGCGGCTACGTCGCCTACGAGATGCAGCGCATGGCGCCTTCGCGCGTCGCCGGGCTCGCGCTGATCGACACGTCGGCGCGTCCCGACACCGGGGAGTCGTCGACGAACCGCCGCCGGCTGATGTCGCTCGCCGAGCGCGATTTCCCCGCGGTGATCGAGACGCTGCTGCCGAAGCTCATGACGCCCGCGCACGCGGCGGACGCGCGCCTCGCGGGCATCGTGCGCGGCATGGCGGAGCGGGTGGGCGCCGAGGCGTTCGCGCGCCAGGAGCTCGCGATCATCGGCCGGCACGACAGCCGGCCCGGTTTCCCCCGGATCGCCTGCCCGACGATCGTGATCGCCGGGACGGACGACGGGATCCTGCCGCGCGACATCCACGAGGAGCAGGCGGCCGGCATCCGCGGCGCGCAGCTCGAGCTCGTCCCCGATTGCGGCCACCTGGCGTCGATCGAGCGGCCCGAGGCGGTCAATGCGGCGTTGCGAGGCTGGCTGCTCGCGGTCGCGCCGGGCGGACGAGCGTCCGGCTAAAGTCCCCGGGGGCCCCGGCCCGGGCAAAGGGGGAAATGGGGTCAGACCCTCGTTCCCGGCCATGGCGGCGGGTTGTGCGCGGCGGGGAAATGGGGGTCACGGAAATGAGGGTCTGACCCTCATTGGGACCCGGCATCCGCGTTACCATTCCCTCGATCCCCGACGCCCGGCGCCTCCCGGGCGGGCCTCCCGTGCCCGCCCATGCGCCTTCGCCCCGGAAGACCGAAACGTACGCTCGCGGCAACCACCCGACCCACGACCCGAGACCCCCGGAGGAGCCCATGGCGGACTACGCCACCAGCAGCATTCGCACCGTCGCCCTCGTGGGCCACGGCGGCGCCGGCAAGACGACGCTCGCCGAGGCGCTCCTCGCGAAGGCGGGGGCGATCCAGGCGCCCGGCAGCGTGGAGAAGGGCACCACGGCCTCCGACTTCGACCCGCTCGAGAAGCAGTTCCAGCACTCGCTGCGCGCGTCGATCCTGCACCTCGACGCGCCCGACGCGCGCATCCACCTGATCGACACGCCGGGATTCCCCGACTTCATCGGGCAGGCGATCGGCGCGCTCGACGCGGTGGAGACCGCGGCCGTCGTCGTCAACGCCTCGTCCGGCATCGAGATGATCACGTCGCGCATGATGCAGTGGGCGGCGGACCGCCACCTGTGCCGGATCGTGATCGTCAACAAGATCGACGCCGAGAACGTCGACCTGCCCGGCGTGCTCGCGTCGGTCCGCGCGGCGTTCGGCAACGAGTGCCTCCCGATCAACCTGCCGGCCGACGGCGGGAGCCGCGTCGTCGACTGCTTCTTCAATCCGTCGGGCACCGCCGACTTCTCGTCGGTCGCCGACGCGCACCAGGCGCTCGTCGACCAGGTGATCGAGGTCGACGAGGAGCTGATGGCGAAGTACCTCGAGCAGGGCGAGTCGATCGAGGCGGAGCAGCTGCACGCGCCGTTCGAGAAGGCGCTGCGCGAAGGGCACCTCGTGCCGGTCTGCTTCGTCTCCGCGCGCACCGGCGCGGGCGTCGCCGAGCTCCTCGACGTGCTCGTGAAGCTCGCCCCCAATCCCGCGGAGGGCAACCCGCCGATGTTCACGAAGGGCGAGGGCGCCTCCGCGGTCGAGTTCCGCTCCGAGCCCGATCCCGCGAAGCACGTGCTCGCGCACGTGTTCAAGGTCGTCGTCGACCCGTTCGTCGGCAAGCTCGGCGTCTTCCGCGTCCACCAGGGCACGGTGACGAAGGACACGCAGCTCTACGTCGGCGAGGGCAAGAAGCCGTTCAAGGTCGGGCACCTGCTGATGCTCCAGGGCGGCAGGCACGTCGAGATCGAGCGGGCGATCCCGGGCGACATCGCGGCGGTCGCGAAGGTCGACGAGGTCGGCTTCGACTGCGTGCTGCACGACTCGCACGACGAGGACCGGATCCACATGGCGCCGCTCTCGTTCCCGACGCCGATGCACGGCGTCGCGATCGCGCCCAAGCGCCGGGGCGACGAGCAGCGCCTGTCCGACGTCCTGCACAAGATGTGCGCCGAGGACCCGACGCTCGCGGTCGAGCACGACACGACGCTCAACGAGACGGTGCTGCGCGGTCTGGGCGACCTGCACCTGCGCTCGGCGCTCGAGCGCATGGCGAACCAGTTCAAGCTCGAGGTCGACACGCGGCCGCCGCGCATCCCGTACCGCGAGACGATCACCGGAAAGGCCGAGGGCCATCACCGGCACAAGAAGCAGACGGGCGGCGCGGGCCAGTTCGGCGAGGTGTACCTCCGCATCGAGCCGCTGCCGCGCGGCGCCGGCTTCGAGTTCGTCGACGAGGTGAAGGGCGGCACGATCCCGACGCAGTTCATCCCGGCCGTGCAGAAGGGCGTCGAGCAGGTGCTCGCGATCGGGCCGGTCGCGGGCTTTCCGCTGCAGGACGTGCGCGTGATCGTCTACGACGGCAAGAGCCACGCGGTCGACTCGAAGGAGGTCGCGTTCGTGTCGGCGGGCAAGAAGGCGTTCCTCGACGCGATCGCGAAGGCGCGCCCGATCGTGCTCGAGCCGATCGTCAACCTCGAGGTGCACTGCCCGGCCGAGAAGATGGGCGACATCGCCGGCGACCTGTCGTCGCGCCGCGGCCAGGTGACCGGCACGCAGACGCTGGCGGCGGGCGCGCTCGCGGTGATCGGCACCGCGCCGCTCGCCGAGCTCGAGGGTTACGGCTCGCGCCTGAAGGCCGTCACCGGCGGGCACGGCAGCTACACGATGGCGCTCGCGCGCTACGAGCCCGCGCCGCCGAACGTGCAGCAGCAGCTCGCGGCCGAGTACGCGAAGCACCGGAAGCACGAGGAAGACTGAAATCACATCCGGGAGACGGCGCATTCGCGCCGGAACCGCTCGCTCGGGGTCGGATTCCACCGCCGGGCCCGGCAGGGCCGGCCGTCGGGATCCGACCCCGGTGTTTCGGCTGATCCGGGAGACGGCGCATTCGCGCCGGAACCGCTCGCTCGGGGTCGGATTCCACCGCCGGGCCCGGCAGGGCCGGCCGTCGGGATCCGACCCCGGTGCCGAACTGCGCTTCCCTACCGCACCGGTCTCGGCGGCCTCACCGGCACCACGCGCGTCTCGTCGAACACGCGCTCGACGCGCGGCAGCTTCTTCACGGCCTCCGCGAGTTCGAGACGCTGCACGGCGTCGCGCACGCAGCCCTGCAACGTCACCCAGCCGCGCGATGTCGTGAGCCACACCGAAGCCGTCGCGAAACGCGCGTCGGCGGCGATCGCCGCGCGCACCGCCTCGTTGATCTCGGGGTCGCGCCGGTAGGCGCCGCCGGGCTCGCACTTGCCTTCCATCGCGCAGCGCGTGCCGCGCTCGGCGCGCGCGTGCGCCGTGCGCTCGACCTGCTCGCGCGTCATCAGCGGCGGCGACGGGGCCGGGCAGTTCGGATGGCCCCTGGTCGCCTGCGCGAACGGGTCGAGCTGCACGAGATCGCCGGCCGCGTCGGCCGCGGGCGGCCGCGCCGTCGCCGCGAGGGCGACCGCGGCGACCGCGAGAATTCGCAGAGCGGCGCGCATCGCACGATTCTACGCACGCCGCGCGCCGCGTGCGATCAGCGCCGCAGCGCGCGCCCGAAGAGCGACAGCGCCTCCTCGCGCGCCTTCGCGTGGTCGACGATCGGGGGCGGATAGTCGCGGCCGATCACGACGCCGCGCGCCTGCTGCAATGCGGGCGGCAGCGTCCACGGCGCGTGGATCTCGCTCGCATCGAGCGGCGCGAGCTCGGGCACGTAGCGGCGGATGAACGCGCCGTCGGGGTCGAAGCGCCCGGACTGCGTGACCGGGTTGAAGATCCGGAACCACGGCTGCGCGTCGCAGCCGGTCGAGGCCGCCCACTGCCAGCCGCCGTTGTTCGACGCGAGGTCGTAGTCGATCAGCGCGTCGGCGAAGTGCCGCTCGCCCAGCCGCCAGTCGACGAGCAGGTCCTTGACGAGGAAGCTCGCCGCGACCATGCGCAGACGGTTGTGCATGTAGCCGGTCTGCCGGAGCTGCCGCATCGCGGCGTCGACGATCGGATACCCGGTGCGGCCATCGCGCCACGCGGCGAAGCGCGCGGCGTCGCCCGGAAACCGGATCGCGTCGCACTCCCGCCTGAACGCGTGCGCGACCACGTCGGGACGGTGCCAGAGGATCTGCGAGTAGAACTCGCGCCAGACGAGCTCCGAGAGCCAGGTCGCCGCGCCCTCGCCGTCCTTCGCGATCGAACGGGCGTGCGCGAACGCGACGAGCCTGCGGATCGAGACGGTGCCGAAGCGCAGGTGGACCGACAGGTACGACGGCCCCTTGCGCGCCGGGTAGTCGCGCGCCTCCCGGTAATCGTCGATCCGCCGCGCGAAATCCTTCAACAGCGCCGCGGCGCCGGACATGCCGGGCCTCACGCGCAGCGCCTCGAGGTTCGTGCGGCGAAAGCCGATCGCCTCGAGCGGCGGCACGCCGGCGTCGAATCCGGCGGGCGGGCGCGCGAGCGCGCCCGCGACCGGGCCGACCTCGTGCGGCTCGACGTGTGCCGGCGAAAGTCGCTCGAGCCACGCTCGCTTGTAGGGCGTGAACACCGAGTACGGCGTCCCGGTCTTCGACAGCACCTCGTCGCGCTCGAAGATCACGTGGTCCTTGTGCGTCACGAACGCGATGCCCGGCGCCTCGAGCGAGGAGGCGACCGCCTCGTCGCGCGCGATCGCCGCCGGCTCGTAGTCGCGGTTCGCGTGGACCGCCGCGACGCCGAGCTCGCGGGCGAGCGCGGGAATCGCTTCGCGCGCGCAGGCGTGACGGACGACGAGGCCGCCCCCGCGCGCGCGGAGGCTCGCGTCGAGCTCGACGAGGCTCCCGTGGATGAACTCGACGCGTCGATCCTCGCGCGAGGGCAGCGCGTCGAGGATCTCGCGGTCGAAGACGAACGCGCACCAGACCGGGCCGCCGCCCTCGAGCGCCCCTGCGAGCGCGGCGTGGTCGTCGTCGCGGAGGTCGCGGCGGAACCACACGAGCGAGCCCGACCGGCGCGGACGGCCGGCGGCGGGGCGGCCGGGGGCTCGGGGGGCAGCGGTCTTCGGCATCGGGAGCTCGGGCCGGGAACCCGTCCTCGTGGCCGAGGTCTAGGTCGGAAGGCGCATTGTGCGGGGGCACCCCCGACGTTTACAATTCGACATCCCATGGGTGCGACCGTCAACCTCACGCACCACTTCCTGATCGCCATGCCGGCGATGGCGGATCCGCATTTCGCGCACACGCTCACGTTCGTCTGCGAGCACAACGAGGACGGCGCGCTCGGCATCGTCGTCAACCGGCCGACCGAGATGACGCTCGCCGCGCTGTTCGAGCAGATCGAGGTCGAGCTGCCCGACCCGGCGCTCGGCCGCTCGGCGGTGCTCTACGGCGGTCCGGTGCAGATGGACCGCGGCTTCGTGCTGCACCGGCCGCTCGGCAACTGGCAGTCCACGCTCGCGGTCTCCGACGACCTGGGCCTCACGACGTCGAAGGACGTCCTCGAGGCGCTCGCGCGCGGCGAGGGGCCGCGCGACGTGCTGGTCTCGCTGGGCTACGCCGGCTGGTCGGCGGGCCAGCTCGAGCAGGAGCTCGCGCAGAACGCGTGGCTCACCGTCGACGCGGACGCCGACGTGATCTTCGGCCTGCCGCCCGAGCGCCGCCTGCCCGCCGCGATGTCGCGGCTCGGCTTCGACTACTCGCGCCTGTCCGAGGGCGCCGGGCACGCGTAGTGGCCGCCGCCGCGCGCCGCGACCCCACCGTGCTCGCCTTCGATTTCGGAACCCGCCGCATCGGCGTCGCGGTCGGCGACCTCGCGACGCGCCTCGCGCATCCGCTCGCGACGATCGAGCGCGAGCGCGAGGCCGACCGCTTCGACGAGATCGCGGCGCTCGTCGCCGAGTGGAAGCCCGGGACGCTCGTCGTCGGCCTGCCGGTCCACGCGGACGGCACGCCGCACGAGATGACCGGGCGCGCGCGGCGCTTCGGCCGGCAGCTCGCCGGGCGCACCGGCCTCCCGGTCGAGTACGCCGACGAGCGTCACACGACGCAGGCCGCCGCGGCGTCGCTCTCGGAGGCAGGCGTCGGCGGCCGGCGGGCGAAGGACGTGCGCGACCGCGTGGCGGCGCAGCTCATCCTGCAGGCGTGGCTCGACGAACATGGCCGCTGAGCCGCCCGGCGCGACGCTGCCCGACGCCGAGCAGGCGCTCGAGGCGCTCGCCTCGCGCATGCGCGCGGGCGTCGCGCACGACGCCGCGTTCGTCGGGATCTACTCGGGCGGCGCGTGGCTCGCCGAGCGGCTCGCGAAGCTCGTGCCGGGCGAGCACCCGGTCGGCTACATCGATGTCTCGTTCTACCGCGACGACTACGCGTCGAAGGGCCTCAAGGCGGGCGCGCGGCGCAGCGACCTCCCGTTCGACGTGGCGGGCGCGACGATTGTGCTGATCGACGACGTGCTCTACACGGGCCGCTCGACGCGCGCCGCGATCAACGAGCTGTTCGACTACGGGCGTCCCGCGTCGATCGAGCTCGCGGTGCTCGTCGACCGCGGCGGCCGCGAGCTGCCGATCGAGCCCGCGTACGTCGGCGCGCGCGTCGCGTGCGCGCGCGACCTCTCGATCGTGCTGTCGCGCGGCCAGGACGGCCGCTTCGCGCTCGGCGTCGAGCCGGCGGGCGGATGAGCGGCATGACGCGCAACCCGCAGCTCGGCCCGGACGGCAAGCTCGTCCACCTGCTGACGCTCGAAGGGCTGCCCGCCGCGACGATCCTGTCGATCCTCGACACCGCCGAGCCGTTCGCGTCGATCGGCGAGCGCGAGGTCAAGAAGGTGCCGCTCCTGCGCGGCAAGGCGGTGTTCAACCTGTTCTTCGAGAGCTCGACGCGGACGCGGACGACCTTCGAGATCGCGGCGAAGCGGCTGTCCGCCGACGTGATCAACCTGAACATCGGCGCCTCGTCGACGTCGAAGGGCGAGTCGCTGCTCGACACGATCGACAACCTGGTCGCGATGAACGCCGACATGTTCGTCGTGCGCCACGGCCAGTCGGGCGCCGCGCACCTGATCGCGAGCCACCTGCAGGCGACCGGCAAGCCGCACGTCCACGTCGTCAACGCGGGCGACGGGCGGCACGGGCACCCGACGCAGGGGCTGCTCGACCTCTACACGATCCGCCACTACAAGCGCGACTTCCGCGCGCTGTCCGTCGCGGTCGTGGGCGACGTGCTGCACTCGCGCGTCGCGCGGAGCCTCATCCACGGCCTCACGACGCTCGGCACGCCCGACGTGCGCGTGATCGGGCCGAAGACGCTGATCCCGTCGCGCGTCGAGGGGATGGGCGTGAGCGTCTTCCACGACATGCGCGAGGGGCTCGAAGGCTGCGACGTCGTCGTGATGCTGCGGCTGCAGAACGAGCGGATGCGCGGCGCGCTCCTGCCGTCGTCGGGCGAGTACTTCAAGCACTACGGGCTCACGGCCGAGAAGCTCGCGCGCGCGAAGCCGGACGCGATCGTGATGCACCCGGGGCCGATGAACCGCGGCGTCGAGATCGACTCGCCGGTCGCCGACGGCGCGCGCAGCGTGATCCTGCCGCAGGTGACGTTCGGCATCGCGGTGCGGATGGCCGTGATGAGCATGATCGCGGGGGCGTGACGATGCGCGCGAGGCGACCGGTCGGAGGCGGGGCGCGGCGATGAGGATCGAGATCCGCAACGGCCGCGTCGTCGACCCGGCCTCGCGCAGCGACCGCACCGCGTCGGTCTACGTGGCCGACGGGAGGATCGCGGCGGTCGGCGCCGCGCCGGCGGGCTTCGTCGCCGACCGGACGATCGAGGCGTCCGGCCTCGTCGTCGCGCCGGGGCTCGTCGACCTGAACGCGCGTCTGCGCGAGCCGGGCCTCGAGCACAAGGCGACGCTCGACTCGGAGCTCAGCGCCGCGGTCGCGGGCGGCGTCACGCGGCTCGCGTGCCCGCCCGACACCGACCCGCCCCTCGACGAGCCGGGCCTGGTCGAGATGATCACGCAGCGGGCGCGGCACGCGAAGCGCGCGCACGTCCATCCGGTGGGCGCGCTCACCGTCGGCCTGCAGGGCACGACGCTGACCGAGATGGGCGAGCTCATGGACGCCGGCTGCGTCGCCTACTCGCAGGGCGACGTGCCGCTCGCCGACACGCAGGTGCTGCTCCGCGCGATGCAGTACGCCGCGACGTTCGGCTACCGCGTCTGGCTGCGGCCGCAGGACGCGTACCTCGCGCGCGGCGGCGTCGCGCACGACGGCGAGGTCGCCACCCGCCTCGGCCTGCCGGCGGTGCCGTCGTGCGCGGAGACCGTCGCGATCGGCACGATCCTGACGCTCGCCCGCGAGACCGGCGTGCGCGTGCACCTGCAGCGGCTGTCGACGGCGGAGGGCGTCGCGATGGTGCGCGACGCGAAGCGCGCCGGCGCGAGCGTGAGCTGCGAGGTGGCCGCGCACCACCTGCACCTGTGCGACGTCGACATCGGCTGGTTCGACAGCCAGGCGCGCCTCGACCCGCCGCTGCGCGGGACGCGCGACCGCGCCGCGCTGCGCGCCGGGCTCGCGGACGGCACGATCGACGTCGTGTCGTCGGACCACGCGCCGGTCGACGACGACGCGAAGGCCGTGCCGTTCGGCGAGGCGGAGCCGGGCGCGACCGGGCTCGAGCTCCTGCTGTCCCTCACACTCAAGTGGGCCGCGGAGGACCGCGTGCCCCTCGTCGACGCGCTCGCGCGGGTGACGTCGGCGCCCGCGGCGGTGCTCGGCGTGCCGTCGGGGAGCCTCGCGCCGGGATCCGCGGCGGACCTCTGCGTGTTCGACCCGGCGGGCTGGTGGCGCGTCGAGCGCCGCTCGCTCGCGAGCCAGGGCCGGAACACGCCGTTCCTCGGGCACGAGCTGCCCGGCCGCGTGCGCTGGACGCTGGTGGACGGACAAGTCGTCCACGAGGCCTGAGGCGCCCTCGCGCGCCGAGGCTCGCGCGCAACGGGGCTCCGCCCCGGCCCGCTGACCGCGGCTGATAAAATCCCGGAACTCGCCGGCGCGCGCGTCGCGTTGCCGCCGTGGTGTCTCCCATCTTCCTTCCTCGCCCCCGATGACCCGAGATCCGCCGCCCGCGACGTCGACGCTTGCCCTCGCCGGCCCGCCGGGCCTGGGCAAGACGTCGCTCTTGCGCCGGCTCCACGACGAGCCCGGCGACGCGCTGGCCGGGCGCATGGCGACGGCGGTCTCGACCGTGCACACGCGCTCGCGCCGCTGGCACGTCGTCGACGCGGCCGGGGAAGGCGAGCTCCTGCGCGAGATCGTGGGCAGCGGCGTCGACGCGCCGGTCGCGCTCGTCGTCGTCGACGCGCTGGCGCCGCACGCGGCGGAGACGGCCTCCACGCTCGCAGGGCTCAGGCTGCTGGGCGTGCGCGACGCGGTGGTCGCCGTGAACCGGATGGACGCGGCGCTCTGGCGCGAGTCCGCCTACACCGAGACGAGCGCGGCGCTCGTGGCCGCGTTCGCGCCGCTCGCGCTGCGCTCGTGCGTGCTCGTGCCGGTGTCGGCCGCGAGCGGGGCCAACGTGCGCGTTCGCGCCGACGCGGCGTGGTGGACCGGCCCGACGCTCGTCGAGGCGCTCGACGCGCTGCCCGCGTCGCCGCCGCGCGTCGGAGGCCCGCTGCGCATGCCCGTCGACGACGTGCTCGCGGGCGGCGAGCGCCGCATCGCGGTCGGACGCGTCGCGTCGGGGACGGTCGCGGCCGGGCACGATGTGCTGATCCTGCCGGGCAACCGCGCGGCGAGGGTGGCCGGGCTCGCGGGCCGCGACGACGCGCACGCGAGCGCGACGATCGGGGAGCGGGCGAGCGTCGCGCTCTCGCCGGACACGGTCGTCGAGCGCGGCGACCTCATCTGCTCGCCCGACGCGCCGCCCAAGCTCACCGCCGTGTTCGACGCGGACCTGCGCTGGCTCGGGCCAGGCGACCTCGCGACCGGCGGTGCGCTCGGCGCCCTGATCGGAACGCGCGAGGTCCGCGCCCGCGTCGCGTCGATCCACCACGTGCTCGACGCGACCGGCGCGCATCGCCCCGCGGCTCGCCTGCGCGAGGGAGACGTGGCGCGGATCACGATCCGGTGCGAGAGCCCGGTCGCGGTCGACGACGCGAAGACGTTGCCTGCGAACGGGCGATTCCTCCTCGTGGGAGCCGAAGGCGTCGCAGGCGCGGGGGCGATCGACGCGTCCGGTTACCCTGACCAGCGCCGCACGCGGCCCGCCTCCGGCGAGGTCGTGCCGGTGCGCCATCAGATCTCGGCGCGGGAGCGCGGCGCGAAGGCGGGACACAAGGGCGCCGTCGTCTGGCTCACCGGCCTCTCCGGCGCGGGCAAGTCGACGCTCGCGATCGCGCTCGAGCGGCAGCTGTTCGACCTGGGCTGGAACGTCTACACGCTCGACGGCGACAACGTCCGCACGGGGCTGAACGCCGACCTGGGCTTCAAGCCCGAGGACCGGCAGGAGAACCTGCGCCGCGTGGGCGAGGTCGCGGCGCTGTTCGCCGACGCCGGGCTGGTCTGCGTGACCGCGTTCATCTCGCCCTACCGCGACGAGCGCGCGCGCGCCCGCGCCGCGGCCGGCTCGCGGCCGTTCATCGAGGTCTGGGTGCGCTCGCCGCTCGAGGAGTGCGAGCGGCGCGACCCGAAGGGCCTCTACAAGAAGGCGCGCTCGGGCGCGCTCAAGGACTTCACCGGCATCGACAGCCCGTACGAGCCGCCGGAGGCGGCCGACCTCGTGATCGACACCGAGCGGGAAGGCGTCGAGGCGTGCACGCGCAAGCTGCTCGACTTCGTGCTCGAGCGCTGCCGCAACGACGCGGCGTGAGCCCCGGTCGCGCGGCTGCCGGCCTCGCGCGTCACGCCTTCGGCTTCGGCACCCGCCCCATCAGGTAGAACTCGTCGTTCGGCGGCATCGACAGCAGGTTCGCCATGCGGTTCGAGAGCGCGAAGAACGCCGCGATCGCGCCGATGTCCCAGATGTCCTCGTCCGAGTAGCCGTGCGCGCGGACCGCCGCGTAGTCGGCGTCCTCGAGCGCGCCGCTGTCGGTCGCGACCTTGAGCGCGAACGCGAGCATCGCCTTCTGGCGCGGCGTGATCTCGGCCTTGCGGTAGTTGACCGCGACCTGGTCGGCGACGCGCGGGTGCTTCGCGTAGATGCGCAGGATCGCGCCGTGCGCGACGACGCAGTAGGTGCAGTCGTTCGCGCCCGAGGTCGCGACGACGATCATCTCGCGCTCGGCCTTCGTGAGCCCGCCCTCGCGCTCCATCAGCGCGTCGTGGAACGCGAAGAACGCGCGGAACTCGTCGGGCCGGTGCGCGAGCGCGAGGAAGACGTTCGGCACGAAGCCCGCCTTCTCCTGCACGGCGAGGATGCGCGCGCGGAGGTCGTCCGGCAGGTCGGCCAGCGCGGGCACCGGCCATCGCGAGACGGGAAGACCCTTCCCGGGTCCCGCCGCCTCGCGGCTGCCCGGGGCGCTCATGCCGAGGGCGGCACGAAGCCCGAGGGCATCTCGGCGCCGCTCCCGAAGAAGTGCTTCTCCATCTGCTCGGCGAGCCACTTGCGCGCGCGCGGATCGGCGAGCGACAGCCGGTTCTCGTTCACGAGCATCGTCTGGTGGCGGATCCACTGCTGCCACGCCTCCTTCGAGACGTTCTCGTAGATGCGCTTGCCGAGCTCGCCGGGATAGGGCGGGAAGTCGAGACCCTCGGCCTCGCGGCCGAGCTTGATGCATTTGACGGTGCGGGGCATGGGAAGCCTCGGGAGTCGGGAGTCGGGAGTCGGGAGTCGGGCGAACGGGCCGACGGGCCTAGAGCGCCTTGCGGTACACCTGCGACTTGCGCTGGTAGTTGTAGAGCGCCTGCTTCTGCCGCGGCAGGTCGGAGACGCTCGCCGGGCGGAAGCCGCGCTCGAGGAACCAGCCGGCGGTGCGCGTCGTGAGCACGAACAGCGCGGCGAGCTTGTGCTTGCGCGCGCGCGCCTCGATCTCCTGCATCAGCGCCTCGCCGTAGCCCTCGCGACGGAAGTCCGGGTGGACGGCGAGCGCCGCCAGCTCGCCCACGCGCTCGTCGGGGAACGCGTAGAGCGCCGCGCACCCGATGATCTGGTTGTCGTACTCGGCGACGACGAAGCGCTCGATCTCCGCCTCCAGGCGCTCGCGCGAGCGGCGCACCAGCACGCCCTGCTCCTCGAGCGGGCCGATGATCTGCAGGATGCCCTGCACGTCGTCGATCGTCGCGCTGCGCAGGTGCGCGAGCGGCGTCGACGCGATCATCGTGCCGACGCCGTCGCGCGTGAAGAACTCGAGCAGCAGCGCTCCGTCCATGTGGCGGGACAGCAGGTGCGCGCGGGCGACGCCGTTGTCGCAGGCGCGGATCGCGCAGGGCAGGTAATGGCGGACGTCCGCCGAGAGCCTGCCCGGCTTCGCGAGCAGCGCCTCGGCGTCGCGCGTCGACAGGTCGGTGAGCAGGCGCTTGCGGCCGTTGCGCACGCCGTCGTTCTCCATCAGGAACACGAGCTTGTGCGCCTTCAGGCGCACCGACACCTGCATCGCGACTTCCTCGAGGGCGAGGTTGAACAGCTCCCCGGTGGGCGAATAGCCCAGCGGCGAGATCAGGACGATGTCGCCGTCGTCGAGCCGCTGCTGGATCGCCTGCGTGTCGACGCGCCGGACCTCGCCGGTCAGCATCATGTCGACGCCGTCGACGATGCCGATCGGCTTGGCCGTGATGTAGTTTCCCGACGACACGCGGTTGTAGGCGCCGGCCATCGGCGAGTTCGCCATGCCGAGCGAAAGCATCGCCTCGATGCGGCTGCGCGCCTGGCCGGCCGCCTCGAGCACGCAGTCCATCGTCTCGGCGTCGGTGACGCGCAGGCCCCCGTGGTAGCGGCTCGGGATGTTCTGCTGCGCGAGGATCGCCTCGATCTGCGGCCGCATGCCGTGCACGACGACGAGCCGGATGCCGAGGCTGTGCAGCAGGTTGAGGTCGTGGATGATGCCGAGGAAGGATTCGCCGGCGACGACCTCGCCGCCGAACGCGATCACGAAGGTCTTGCCGCGGAACGCGTGGACGTACGGCGCCGCCGCCCGGATCCACTGCACGAAGCCGCGCATCGCCGCGGAGCGGGCGTCGGGCTGGGTGGCGGGTTCGCGGGCCATCGGGTCGGCAGGGGACGCGCGATTATAGCGTCAGCGCCGGCGCGGGCCGGAGGCCGCCGGCGCGGCCGGGTCGGGAGCGCCGCTCGCCTATAATCGGACGCTCGGCGCCGGTCTCCCGCGCCGCCCCCGATGTCCACGCCGCTCCTCGCCAACCTCAACCCCGAGCAGCTCGAGGCGGTCACGCTGCCGCACGGCTCCGCGCTCGTGCTGGCGGGCGCCGGCAGCGGCAAGACGCGCGTGCTGACGACGCGCATCGCCTGGCTCCTCGCGACCGGGCAGGCCTCGCCGCTGTCGGTGCTCGCGGTCACGTTCACGAACAAGGCCGCGCGCGAGATGCTGCTGCGGCTCTCGACGCTCACGCCGATGAGCGTGCGCGGCATGTGGATCGGCACCTTCCACGGGCTGTGCAACCGGATGCTCCGGGCGCACCACCGCGACGCGAACCTGCCGCAGCTCTTCCAGATCCTCGACACCGCGGACCAGCTCGCGCTGATCAAGCGGATGTACAAGGCGCAGGGCTTGGACGACGAGCGCTTCCCGCCGAAGCAGCTCGCCTGGTTCATCGCGGCGGCCAAGGAGGCCGGGCTGCGTCCGTCCGCGGTCGAGGCCGGCGACGAGTTCGCGCGCCGCCAGGTCGAGCACTACGCGCTCTACGAGGCGATGTGCCAGCGCGAGGGCGTCGTCGACTTCGCCGAGCTCCTGCTGCGGAGCTACGAGCTCCTCGCGGGCCACGACGCGATCCGCACGCACTACCAGCGCCGGTTCTCGCACCTGCTGGTCGACGAGTTCCAGGACACGAACCTGCTGCAGTACCGGTGGCTGCGGCTCCTGGCGGGGACCGACGCGGCCGTGTTCGCGGTCGGCGACGACGACCAGTCGATCTACGCGTTCCGCGGCGCGAACGCCGCGAACATGCAGCACTTCGAGCGGGACTTCGGCTCGCCGTCGCGGCCGGTGCGCCTCATCAAGCTCGAGCAGAACTACCGGTCGCACGGCCACATCCTCGACGCGGCGAACGCGCTGATCCGGCACAACCGCACGCGGCTCGGCAAGGAGCTGTGGACGAACGAGGGCAAGGGCGAGCCGGTGCGCGCGTTCGCGGCGCCGACCGACCTCGACGAGGCGGCGTTCGTCGTCGACGCGGTCAAGGGGCTGACGGACGAGGGCGTCCCGCTCTCCGAGATCGCGCTCCTCTACCGGTCGAACGCGCAGTCGCGCGTGCTCGAGCACGCGCTGTTCAACGCGGGGCTGCCCTACCGCGTCTACGGCGGCATGCGCTTCTTCGAGCGCGCGGAGGTCAAGCACGCGCTCGCCTACCTGCGCCTGGTCGCGTCGCCCGACGACGACGGCGCGTTCCTGCGCGTCGTGAACTTCCCGCCGCGCGGCATCGGCGCCCGCTCGCTCGAGCAGCTGCAGGACGTCGCGCGCGGCCGCGGCACGACGCTGTGGCAGGCGGCGTGCAGCGGCGCGGTCGGCGGCAAGGCGGGGTCGAGCCTCGCGGCGTTCGTCGGCGTGATCGAGAAGCTGCGCAGCGAGACGCTGGCGCTCACGCTGCCCGAGGCGGTCGCGCACGTGATCGAGGGCTCCGGGCTCCTGGCGCACTACCGCGCCGAGAAGGACGGGGAGGACCGCGTCGAGAACCTGGAGGAGCTCGTCAACGCCGCGCAGGGGTTCGTGCGCGAGGCGGAGTTCGCGAGCGACGCGCCGATGCTCACCGACCGTGTCGACGCCGACCTCCCGGCCCCGGCGGACGGCCAGGACGAAGGCGCGACCGACCCGCTCGCGGCGTTCCTCGCGCACGCCGCGCTCGAGGCCGGCGAGACGCAGGAGGCCGAGGGCAAGCCGGCGCTGCAGCTCATGACCGTCCACTCGGCGAAGGGGCTCGAGTTCCACACGGTCTTCGTCACCGGCCTCGAGGAGGGGCTCTTCCCGCACGAGAACAGCCTGAACGAAATGGACGGGCCGGAGGAGGAGCGCCGCCTCATGTACGTCGCGCTGACGCGCGCGCGGCGTAAGCTCTACCTCACGCACGCGCAGTCCCGCATGCTGCACGGGCAGACGCGCTACCACGTGGCGAGCCGCTTCTTCGACGAGATCCCCCGCGAGCTCGTGCAGTGGCTATCGCCCGCGCGCAAGCGCTACGGGTCGATCGACGTGGACGAGGCCGAGTGGGGCGCGATCCGGGCGGCGCCGCAGGCGACGGCGGCGGCGCCCGCGTGGCGCGTCGGCCAGAACGTGCGGCACGCGAAGTTCGGGGCCGGCGTCATCGTCGACGCCGAGGGCCGCGGCAGCGACGCGCGCGTGCAGGTGAACTTCCGCGAGTCGGGCCTCAAATGGCTCGCGCTCGAGTACGCGAAGCTGGAACCTGTATAATGGTCGTAGCGCCACCAAAGTCCGGCTGACACGGAACGATGTCCGAAGGAGCAACCGCTCATGATCAGTGGCGAAATCCCCTCGAGACCGCCAAGCGCTCGCTTCCTGGCGAGCGGACGACGTGTCGCAGTCGCGACGTTGGCCGTCCTCCTGCTCGCGTCGGTGACGACGGCCGCGAACGGCCAGAGCTCTTCGAACCGCGTGATCCTTGCACCGCCGATTCCGACGTCGTCGGAAGCGTTCCAGGTTCGCACCTACATCGGCTCGTACGAAGTCACGACGCATTCCCACGAGATCGTCGGCGACGTCATCACCGTCACGATCCTCAACGACGGTCCGTCCTTCCAGCCCAACCCGCCGGGAATTTCTGTCGAGTCCGTCGGCCCGCTCGCGCCGGGGCGCTACACCGTCGTGGTCTACGTGCGCGAGTCGATCACACAGCCGTCGACCACCCCGACCGGGATCCGATCGATCGTCGTGACCCCCGCCATCAATGCCGTCGATGCGATCGAGTACTACCATCCCGCGCTCGACCACTATTTCGTCACGGCGTCGGCGACCGAGATTTCGGCGCTCGATGCCGGGGTCTTTTCGGGGTGGATGCGCACCGGACAGGCGTTGCCCGGCGTGTTCGTCTCCGATCCGTCGACGCCCGATGTCCAGACGTCGGTGTCGCCCGTCTGCCGCTACTACGGTCTTCCGAGCGCGGGCCTGGACACCCATTTCTTCTCCGCGTCATCCGAGGAGTGCGCGGCTGTGCACGCGTTGTGGCCGGACCGATGGCTGCTCGAAACGCCGAACGCGTTCTA
Source organism: Burkholderiales bacterium (assembly GCA_046347845.1). GTDB lineage: Bacteria > Pseudomonadota > Gammaproteobacteria > Burkholderiales > Casimicrobiaceae > VBCG01. The sequence goes on from JAXMFH010000001.1 coordinate 21,806, forward strand.
CGCGTACCTGCCCGATATCGCGAGCGGCAAGTGCCCTGCCGGAACCATGCCCGTCTATCGCTTCTACAATCATCGCGCCGACGTCAACCATCGGTACACGACTTCAGCCGATGTCCGGCTCGAAATGATTGGCCGGGGATGGACGCCGGAGGGCTATGGCGCCGAGGGCGTGGCCATGTGCACGCCTTGACTTCATGCGCAGGATCCAGCTGGTTGCGTCGGAGCGTGTGGCGCCTGCCGTGACGGTCCGCGCGGTGAGCGCGTAGACGCCGAAGCCGGCAGTGCTTCAGCCGTCCGGCACTCATGGCGCGGGTCTACTTGCGCGCGAGGAAGTCGTCGACCGCTGCGGACGCGGACGGAAAGAACCGCTCGCGCGACGCGCCGTGGCCGTCGAGCATGCGGCTCATCTGCTCGCGCAGCGGGCGATTCGCTCGCGCGAATCGCAGGTCCACGCCGCGCTGCTCGAAATAGTCGTGCAGGTCGGCGAGCACCTGGGCGGCGGTGACGTCGATCTCCCATACGGCCTGCAGGTCCAGCACGACCACTCGCGCCGCCGGTTCGGCGGTGCCCGCGAGGGACTTGAGCCGGTTGGCGACGTGATAGACGTTCGCGAACACGAGCGGCGCGTAGAGCCGGTAGACGACCACGCCGGGGGGCGAGACGCCGGGCACGTCGTCGTCGAGGTCGTGGAAGCGGCCGTCGCCGGGGTTGCGTCGCAGCACAGCGTCGCGCGGGCGCGCGACCTCGACCAGCACCTCGAGGAACGCGAGCGCGACGCCGATCAGCACGCCGGGCAGCACGCCCAGCAGCAGCACCCCGAGGGTGACCAGGTTCGCGATCCAGAAGGCGTGGCGGTCGAGGCGGCGCAGCGTCCGGATGCCGGCAACGTCGAGCAGATGAATCGCGGCGACGATCAGGATCGCGGCGAGCGCGACGCGGGGCAGCCAGTCGAGCAGCGGCGCGAGGAATGCCGTGAACGCGACGAGCAGCGCCAGCGCGACGAACTGCGTCCCCTGCGTCCGACCTCCCGCCGCGTCGGCCGTGATCGAGCGCGAGCCGCTCGCGCCGACGTTGAAGCCGCCGAGGATCCCGGCGCCGACGTTCGCCGCGCCGAGCGCGCGCAATTCGGCGCCCGGGTCCACCGACTCGCCGCGCCGTTCGGCCAACGTGCGCGCGAGGACCACGCCTTCCGCGAACACCAGGAACGCGAGCGCGATCGCGCCACCCGCGAGCGCGCGCACGTCGGAGAAGGTGACGTCGGGGAGCGCCGGCGCCGGAAGGCCGGGCGAGAGTCCCGTGAGCGTGACGACGCCGCGCTCGCGCAGCCCGAGCGCGACCATCGCGGCGACCGCGACGATGCAGGCGACCACCGGACCCGGAACGCGCGGCAGCCATGCGCGAAGCGCGAGCAGGAGCGCGATCAGCGCGGCCCCCAGCGCGAGCGTCGGCAGGTGCGTCTCGGGCAGCGCGGCGGCCAGGTCGAACAGTCGCGGCAGGAACGTGTTGCCCGGCACCGAGACCCCGAGGAGCGCGGCAAGCTGCGACGCGATCAGGACGAGCGCGGCGCCGTTGGCGTACCCGATCAGGACCGGACGCGCCAGCACGTCGGCAACCTGGCCGAGCCCCAGGCGCGACGCGGCGAGAAGGACGACGCCGGTCATGATCGCGAGCAGCGCGGCGAGCGCGGCGGCGCGCGCGGGATCGCCTGCCGCCAGCGGCGCGATGACCGCCGCGGCAAGCAGCGCGATCGTCGTGTCGGGGCCCACGATCACGCGGTGCGATTGCGTGAGCAGCGCGTAGAGCGCCATCGAACCGATCGCCGCGTAGAGTCCGGTGGCCGGCGCGAGACCGACCAGTTCGGCGTACGCGAGCACCGACGGGATCATCAGGATCGCGACCGAGACGCCGGCGAACGTGTCGGCGCGCCACGCGCCCGGCGCCGGAGGCAGGACCTGCGCGAGCCCCGGCAACCAGCGCCGCCAGGCCGGGCTGCCATCGCGGATCATCGCGACCGGCCTTCCGTCAGTCCCGGGCCGGCGCGCGCCCCGGGGTCAGCGGGGCGAGCGTCTCGCCGGCGTGGAAGACGTCGCGGTAGCTCACGTAGTCGGAGACGTGGAGCGTCGCGGCGAAGAAGAACACGTAGGGCATCAGGAGCGCGATGCCGAGGACGGATGCGATCGAGGGCGGCAGGACGAGCATCAGGATCGCGAGGGCGACGCCGGGCACGAGGCCGCCCATCACGAACACCGAGAGCCCGTACACGGCGAGCGGACGCCAGTTCGCCATCGCGGCGCGCAGCGAATGGACGAGCGCGGAGGTCGCCGGCAGGTCCTGGAAGACGACGAGGCCCGGCGCGAACCACAGCGCGGCGAGCGTCGGCAGCGCGACGAGGATTGCGAACAGCATCGCGGCCTGCGTGCGCGCATCGCGCAGCGTGGCGTTGAGCGTCGCGCTCCACGCCTCGCGCTCCTCGGCGGTGGTCGGCGCCGGCGCGGTGAGCGTGTCGAGCAGCCTGCCGCCGTCGACGAGCGCCGTCGACATCACCGCGACGGTGATCCCCGCGACGAAGACGGCGCCGAGCACGAGCAGCGCGCGCAGGTTCGACCGGAAGCCCTGGAACAGGTCGGGGACGCGCGGCGTGCCGCCGCGCTCCTGCGTCCATGCGGCGGCGAGGAAGCCGACCGCGAACACGGGCTTGATCAGCGGCACCGCGAGCTGCCCGACGAAGGGCACCAGGTCGACCGCCATCATGACGACGTAGTAGGTCGCGAGCAGGAAGAGCCACGGCATCCGTGCCCGCGAGAACAATGCCCACGCGTCCTTCAGCCACGCGACGCCTTTTCTCGCCTCGTGGACCGTGTAGACGACGTCGCGCGTCGCGTCCATCGCGTCAGGCGGCGCGCGCGTCGGGCAGCCGCGGCATCGCCGCGACGCGCTTCGCGAGGATGCGCTCGAACGCCGCGGGATCGTGCGCGTGCACGAGCTCGCCGGGGCGCGGCAGGTGGAGGTCGTAGAGGCGCGACAGCCAGAACCGCAGCGCGGCCGCGCGCAGGAGCGTCGGCCACTGCTCGCGCTCGTCCTGCGAGAGCGGGCGCTCCCGCTGGTAGGCGCCGACGAACGCCTCGGTGCGTTCGGCGTCCAGCTCGCCCTCGGCGTCGTTGCACCAGTCGTTCACGGCGATCGCGAGGTCGTAGGCGAGGAAGTCGGTCGCGGCGAAGCCGAAATCGACGATCCCCGCCACGCGGGCTCCCGCGAACAGCACGTTGTCGCGGAAGAGGTCGCCGTGGATCGCCGCCTTGGGGAGCCGAAGGCGCGTCATGCCGGACTGGAATCGCAGCTCGGTGGCGAGCAGCCCGGCCTGCGAGGGCGACAGGAACGGCTGCACCGCGCGCGCCGCCTGGCGCCACCACGCCGGCCCGCGCCGGTTCGCCAGGCGCGCGCGGTAGCCGAGCGAGGCGACGTGCAGCTGCGCGAGCGCCTCGCCGACGGCGGCGCAGTCGCCCGCCTTCGGCGCGAGCTGCGGCCTGCCGTCGATGCGATCGACGAGGCCGGCGGGCTTGCCGCACAGCATAGAGAACAGCGCGCCGGTGCGGTCCGGCGCCGGCGCGGGCACCGCGACGCGCGAGCGCGCGAGGTGCGCCATGAGATTCAGGTAGAACGGGAGCTCGTCCGCGGGCAGCCGCTCGTAGAGCGTCAGCACGTAGCGGCCGCCCTCGGTCGTCACGAAGTAGTTCGTGTTCTCGATGCCGGACGTGATGGGCTCGTGCGAGACGAGGCCGCCCAGCGCGTAGCGCGCGAGCCAAGCGTCCAGGTTCTCGGCCGTGACGGTCGTGTAGACGGACATGCCCCGGGCCGCCGCGTCGGGTGCGGCGCGCGTCGATTCAGTCGCGGTGGGCGCGCGCGCTCACCAGGAGAACAGCACCCACAACGGCACGCTGAGCGACGGGTCGAGGCTGTTTCGCCGGATGAACGTGCCGCCGCCGCCCTGCGGGACCAGGTAGTAGGGCACGCCGTGGCGCGGCGTCACCTTCACGAACTTGAGCTCGCCGCCCATCCGCACCTCCTCGCGCGTCTCCGCCTCGCTGCGGATGATCGTGACCTGCGGCTCGAGGTCGGGGTCGGTGGTGCGGAAGGCGGGCGGCTGCTGCGCGGGTTCGGTCCCCGGCGGCGGGAGCGGCGGGGGTGGCTGCACCTGGGCGGTCGCGGACGCCGCGACGCAGAGCGCCAGCGCGGCGGCGGTGAGGAGGCTCTCGAACGGGCGCACGGGGCGTATCGCTGGGAAGGGAGACGGGACGATTCTAGCATCGCGTCCTGCGGCCCGCCGCGCCGCGGACCGCGCGGGGACGCCGGGGCCGCTACAGATTGAGCATCCGCTCGCGTTCCTCCTGCGTCGGCTGGAATCCGCGCCCCTCGTAGAAGCGGAAGATCGCCTCGACGACCTCGTCCGGATCGTCGATGGTCTGCATCAGGTCGAGGTCGCGCTCGCCGACCATGCCCTCGCCGACGAGCTTCTCGCGCATCCAGTCGACGAGCCCGCGCCAGAACGCCGAGCCGACGAGGATGATCGGGATGCGGCGGCTCTTGCCCGTCTGCACGAGCGTGAGGCACTCGGACAGCTCGTCGAGCGTGCCGAAGCCCCCGGGCAGCACGACGTAGGCGGAGGCGAAGCGCACGAACATCATCTTGCGCGAGAAGAAGTAGAGGAAGTCGACCGGGATGTCCTGGTGGCTGCGGTCGCCCGTCTCGTGCGGCAGCGCGATGTTGAGGCCGATCGACGGCCCGCGTCCCGCGTACGCGCCCCGGTTGGCCGCCTGCATGAGCCCAGGGCCGCCGCCCGAGATCACCGAGAACCCGGCGTCGGAGAGCTTGCGCGCGATCGTGTGCGCCGTCTCGTAGTACGCGTGCCCCTCGCGGATGCGCGCGCTGCCGAACATCGAGACCGCGGGGCGGATGCCCCGCAGCCGTTCGGCCGCGGCGACGAACTCTGCCATAATGGCCAGCACCCGCCACGCTTCCTGGCCGTTCGACGAATACATCGCCTGGGGATCGATCATCCCCGGAATCTTCGGCGTCGTCTTTCGCATGCCCTCGCTCGTCCTCGTCGACGGTTCGTCGTATCTCTACCGCGCGTTCCACGCGCTGCCCGACCTGCGCACACGCGCGGGCGAGCCAACGGGCGCGCTGCGCGGCGTGCTGTCGATGTTGCGCCGACTCGTCGAGGACGGCAAGCCGGACTATTTCGCGGTGGTGTTCGACGCGCCGGGCAAGACGTTCCGCGACGCGCTCTACCCGCCGTACAAGGCGAACCGGCCGCCGATGCCCGACGATCTCGCCGCGCAGATCGAGCCGCTGCACGCGCTCGTGCGCGCGCACGGCTGGCCGCTCCTGATCGTCGAGGGCGTCGAGGCCGACGACGTGATCGGCACGCTCGCGAAGCGCGCGAGGAAGCTTGGCATCGAGACGACGATCAGCTCGTCGGACAAGGACCTCGCGCAGCTCGTCGAGCCGGGCATCACGATGGTCAACACGATGAGCAACGAGACGCTCGACGAGGCGGGCGTCGTCGCGAAGTTCGGCGTGCGCGCCGACCAGGTGCTCGACCTGCTCACCCTCACCGGCGACGCGGTCGACAACGTGCCCGGCGTCGACAAGGTCGGCCCGAAGACCGCGGCGAAGTGGCTCGCGCAGTACGGGTCGCTCGACGCGATCGTGCGGCACGCGGACGGGATCGGCGGCAAGGTCGGCGAGAACCTGCGCGCGGCGCTCGACTGGCTGCCGCGCGGCCGCGAGCTCCTCACCGTGAAGACCGACTGCCACCTGCCCGTGGGGCCGCGCGACCTCGTGCCGAAGCCCGCGGACGGCGAGACGCTGAAGGCGCTCTACGAGCGCTACGGCTTCAGGAGCTGGCTGCGCGAGGTCGCGGGCGGGCCGCCGGCGGGCGCGCCGGCGGACGCGGCCGGCGCGATCGCCGCGCGGGCGGAGAAGGAGGACACGCGGCGCTACGACACGCGGCACGGCGCGCACGTTCCCCGGGGGAAGCCCGACGACCTCGCCTACGAGTGCGTGCTCGACGAGCGCGCGTTCGCGCGCTGGAAGGACGCGATCGCGAAGGCGCCGCTCGTCGCGTTCGACACCGAGACGACGAGCCTCGACCCGATGGCGGCCGAGATCGTCGGCCTCTCGTTCGCGATCGCGCCCGGCCGCGCGTGCTACGTCCCGGTCGCGCACCGCTACGCAGGGGCGCCCGCGCAGCTCGAGCGCGACCGCGTGCTGAAGGCGCTCGAGCACTGGTTCGCCGACCCGAAGGCGAGGAAGCTCGGCCAGAACGTCAAGTACGACGAGCACGCGCTCGCCAACCACGGGATCGCGCTCGCCGGCGTCGCGCACGACACGATGCTCGAGTCCTACGTGCTCGAGGCGCACCGCCCGCACGACATGGACAGCCTCGCGTGGCGCCACCTCGACTGGAAGACGATCGCGTACGCCGACGTCGCGGGGAAGGGCGCGTCCCAGATCGGCTTCGAGCAGGTGCCGGTCGAGCGCGCGACCGAGTACTCGGCCGAGGACGCCGACGTCACGCTGCGGCTGCACGAGGCGCTGCACCCGCAGCTCGACGCCGACGCGAAGCTCCAGCGCGTCTACGAGCGGATCGAGATGCCGGTGCGCGAGATCCTGTTCCGGATGGAGCGCACGGGCGTGCTGATCGACGCGGACCTGCTGCGCCGGCAGAGCCGGACGCTCGGCGAGCGCGTCGTTGCGCTCGAGCAGCAGGCCTACGCGCTCGCGGGCGGGCCGTTCAACCTCGCCTCGCCCCGGCAGCTCGGCGAGGTGCTCTTCGAGCGCATGAAGCTCCCGATCGCGAAGAAGACCGCGACCGGCCAGCCGTCGACCGACGAGGAGGTGCTCGAGGCGCTCGCCGCCGATTACCCGCTGCCCAAGGTGCTCCTCGAGCACCGCGCGCTCTCGAAGCTCAAGTCGACCTACACCGACAAGCTGCCGCAGATGGTGAACCCCCGCACCGGGCGCGTGCACACGACGTTCTCGCAGGCGACCGCCGTGACCGGCCGGCTCGCGTCCCAGGACCCGAACCTGCAGAACATCCCGGTGCGCACCGAGGAGGGCCGCCGGATCCGGGAGGCGTTCATCGCGCCGCCGGGCCACGTGCTGGTGTCGGCCGACTATTCGCAGATCGAGCTGCGCATCATGGCGCACCTGTCGGGCGACGCGGCGCTCGTCCGCGCGTTCCTCGCCGGCGAGGACATCCACCGCGCGACCGCCGGCGAGATCTTCGGCGTCAGGCCCGCCGAGGTGACGCCGGACCAGCGCCGCTACATCAAGGCCGTCAACTTCGGGCTGATCTACGGGATGGGCGCGTTCGGCCTCGCGCAGCAGCTCGGCATCGAGCGCGGTGCGGCCCAGCAGTTCATCGACCGGTACTTCCAGCGCTATCCGGGCGTCGCCGAGTACATGCAGCGCACGCGCGAGCTCGCGCGCGAGCAGGGCTACGTCGAGACCGCGTTCGGGCGCCGCCTCTGGCTCACCGACATCAAGGCCGCGGGCGGGCCGCGCCGCGCGGCGGCCGAGCGCGCCGCGATCAACGCGCCGATGCAGGGGACCGCCGCCGACCTCGTCAAGGCCGCGATGATCGCGGTGTCGGGCTGGATCGACCGCGAGCGCCTGCACACGCGGATGCTGCTGCAGGTGCACGACGAGCTCGTGCTCGAGGTGCCGGACCGCGAGCTCTCGCGCGTGAAGCACGAGCTCGGGCCGCTGATGACCGGCGTCGCGAAGCTCTCGGTGCCGCTCGTCGTCGACATCGGCAGCGGGCCGAACTGGGAGCGCGCGCACTGACGCGCGCGGACGCCCCGATGCCGACCGACCTGCAGAAGCCGTTCGACGCCGCCGTCGTGATGTTCACGAAGCGCAAGGGGTCGCTCGCGGCGGCCGTGCGCTCGGTGTTCGGGCAGCGGTTCGAGGGGCGCGTGCAGGTCGTCGTGGGGGTCGACGGCCCCGACGCCGACCGGGAGGCGCTCGCCGCCCTCGTCCGCGAGGTCCCGGACGCCATGGCGCTCACGGTCGTCGACCCCGGCTACTCGACCGCGCGCTCGCGCGGCGGCCTCTACGCGCCGGAGGCGGGCGGGGCGCTGCGCACGGCGCTCACGCTGCTCGCGAACGCGCGGCACGTCGCCTACCTGTCGGAGGTCAACCGCTACGCGCCTCACCACCTCGCGGAGCTCAAGCGCGCGATCGGCGACCGCGCGTGGGCGCACTCGCTGCGGTGGTTCACCGACGCCCGGACCGACGCGGTGATCTGCCGCGACGACTGGGAGTCCGTGGGGCCGGGCGGCGGCGTGTACGCGAAGAGCGAGGGCGGGTTCGTCGCGACCGACACGCTGCTCGTCGACAAGCTCGCGTGCCACGGCGTCCTGGCCGCGTGGGCGGACGCCGACGCGCAGGGGCGGGGCGAGGACCGGCGGTTCTTCCGCGCGATCCGCGGCCTGCCGCACGCGGGGACCGGCGAGCCGTCGGTCTACGCGGCAATCCGCCTCGAGAAGCAGCACCCGTTCATGCTCGCGCAGTTCCGGGCGCACGGCGTGGTCCTCGAGCGGCTCATGTCGCTCACGCCGGAGCTCAAGTCCCGGATCGAGCACGCCGCGCAGGCGCAGCGCGCGCACGTCGAGAACGCGCGCAACACGCTGTCGGTGGGGGGCGTCGACTTCGCGATCCGGCGCGACGGCGAGCCGCGCTAGGCGCGTGCGGGGCTACGCGTCGAACGTCTCGCGCCAGCTCGCGTACCAGCTGCCCGCCATCACCGGCGCGAGCAGGATCCAGCCCAGCCCGAACGGGATCGACGCGACGATCGCGAGCCCGATCCCGATGAGGCCGTAGACGAGCGTCGCCCCGACGTTCTGCCAGCACGCGCGGAAGCTCTTCTTCATGGCGGCGATCGGTTCCTCGCCGTTCAGCACGATGAGCGGCGGCGCGAACCAGTAGGCCATCGTGAGCGCGGCGACCGCGACCAGCGCGATCGGGACCACGACGAGCGCGACGAGCCCGATCGACGACATCAGCGCGACGCCCATCTGCGAGGCGTCCGACGAGAGCGCGGAGAACAGCCCGGCGCCGCCCGCCACCCCGAGCACGACGGCGACGACCGCGATCCAGAGCACGAACATCGCGCCGAGGTAGATCAGGCCCACGATGAAGAGCGGCATGAAGCGGCCGCCCTGGAATCCCTCGAACAGGTGGCCGATCGTGAGCGGGCGGCCCTTCGCGAGCGCGTGGCAGCCGAGCGCGATGCCGCCCCCGAACACGGGGGCGAGCACGGACTCGGCGAGGCTGCCCACGACCGGGACGAACGCCATCGCGACCATGAGGAGAATGAAGACGACGATGAGCCCGATCCAGGTGCCGGGCGCGGCCATGAAGACCTGCCAGCCTTCGCTCCACCACGCGGTGCCCTGGCCCGCGGGCAGCGAACGGGGCTCGCGCTTGCCGGGGCCCGGCGCCGCCCCCTGGGGCGCTGCGGGCGGGATCGTCGGCGGCATCGGCCGTCCAGGCTGCGTCGTCTCGTCCATCGGTCGCCTCCCGTCAAAGCGCCAACGGTAGCACGCGGGCGCCCCGGGGGCGCCTGCGCCGGGGCGGGGTTGCGTTGCGCGGGCGCTGCCCCCACGCTTGTGACTTCGCCGCCGAAGCCGTCCCGCCCCCGATGGACACCCTCACCGCCCCGCTCCTCGCCCACGGCGCCTGGTTCGTCGGCCTCAACGTGTTCCTGCAGCAGCTCGGGCTGCCGATCCCCGCGGTCCCGACGATGATCGTCGCCGGCGCGCTGGCGGCGACCTCGCGCCTCTCGGCGCCCGCGGTGTTCACGCTGGCGGTCCTCGCGTCGGTCGTCGCGGACCTCGCCTGGTACTGGGCGGGACGCCGCTACGGCTACCGCGTGCTCAAGTTCCTGTGCCGCGTGTCGCTGTCGCCGGACACCTGCGTGCGCCAGACCGAGGGCATCTTCGAGCGCTACGGATTCTTCTCGGTCGTCGTCTCGAAGTTCGTTCCGGGCTTCTCGACCGTCGCGCCGCCGATCGCCGGCGCGCTCGACATGCGGCTGCCGTCGTTCCTGGGCGCGGCGTTCGCGAGCGCGGCGCTGTGGGTCGGCGCGGCGATGGGCGCGGGGTGGCTGTTCCGCGACCAGGTCGCGATGGCGCTCGCGTGGATGAGCGAGAACACCGCGCTCGCCGCGACGATCGTGGGCGCGCTGCTCGCCGCCTACGTGCTGGTGAAGGCGTGGCAACGCTGGCGGCTCGCGCGCTTCGTCGCCGCGTCGCGCATCAGCGTCGACGAGCTGGCGACGATGCTCGACAGCGACGCGCGCCCGCACCTGGTCGACGTCGGCTCGAAGCTCGCGCACGAGCACCGTCCGCGGATCCCGGGCGCGGTGCTGCTCGACCTCGACGAGATCGCGTCGCGCACGCACGAATTCCCGTCCGACCGCGACATCGTGCTCTATTGCGCGTGCCCGAACGAGGCCTCGGCCCGCCGCGCCGCGCAGATCCTGCACGCGCACGGCTACAGGCGCGCGCGCCCGCTCGCGGGCGGGCTCGACGCCTGGATCGCGTCGGGGCGCGCGGTCGAGGCGACGACGACGGTCGTGCTGGAGCGGCCCCGGAAGGCCGCGTAGCGCGCGGCGTTACGCTCAGTGGAGCGGGCGCCGCGGCGCCGGTGCCGCGCGCACGGGATCGGCCGGCGGCGCGACGCGGACGAACCAGGTCTCGCGCTCCGTCTCCCGCGTCGCGGTGAAGCCGTGCTCGGCGAGCAGGTGGGCCAGCGCGCCGGCGAAGCGCGCCGAGCGGCGCACCCGCATCACGCGCGTCTTCCTCCCGGTCTGGGTCGAGAAGAGGGCGCGAAGCATCGCCCGGCCGTGGCCCTTGCCGCGCAGCGACGCCTCGAGCCCGGCGAGCCACAGCTCGTAGCCGTCGTCGATCGCGCGGAAGAGCCCGAAGCCCACCGGCGGCTCGCTGCCGGCCGTCGCGTCCGCCCAGTAGACGTAGCCGGGCACCGCGACCGTCCGGACCGTGCCGGCGCCGGGTTCCGCGACGACGAAGTAGCCGGTCTTGAGCGCCTGCCGCAGCTCGCCGAAGAAGCGCTCGGCCGCGGGCGAATCCCACGCGAGCGCGGGATCGAACGCGCCGTCGCGCGCCGCGTCGCGGATCAGCGAGCGCAGCATCGCGAGGTGGCCGATGTGGGCGGGTCGGAGCATGGCGGACGTCGAGCCCGGGAACGTGATGCGAACGCTAACGCGCCGGCGGGCGTCGCGGGGTCGCGGGCTTACGGAACGGCACGATTGGCGGACGGACGGCGGGCGCGCTCGCAACGGGCACCGAAGCTGTCGAAAACGTCAGGTTCGTGGCGCGTCCCCGGCAGGCACCGCCGCGCGGCCTCGCCGCGGTCGGCCCGAGCCTGTCGGATCCGCCGCCGAGCCGCGGCGCGCGGCGGTCCCGGCCGACCGGCGCCCGCCGGGGTCCGGCGGAACCGGACGCGCCCCCGTTGAAATTCCGGCCGTCCCGCCTTTATAATTAGCACTCGTTGCGCTCGAGTGCTAACAAAAACTCGGGAGCCGTTGCCGCCACCCCCGGCCCCGGGCCGGGCGTCCGTGATGCGGCAATTCCTTGATTTTCAACGAACCGAATTCAGGAGTGAGCGCTTACCATGAAGCTTCGTCCCTTGCATGACCGGATCATCGTCAAGCGGCTGGAAGAGGAACGCAAGTCGGCCGGCGGGATCGTGATCCCGGACACCGCGGCCGAGAAGCCCTCGATGGGTGAAGTCGTGGCGGTCGGACCCGGCAAGACCGACGACAACGGGAAGCTGATCCCGATGGGCGTCAAGGTCGGCGAGAAGATCCTCTTCGGCAAGTACTCGGGCCAGGAATTCAAGATGGACGGGGTCGACTACCTGCACATGCGGGAGGACGACGTCATCGGCGTCGTCGCCTGATCCCCGCGCATCCCTCATCGAATCCAGGAGACAAGCACTATGGCAGCCAAGGATGTCCGCTTCGGCGAAAGCGTCCGCAACAAGATGGTGAACGGCGTGAACGTGCTCGCGAACGCCGTCAAGGTCACGCTCGGCCCCAAGGGCCGCAACGTCGTGCTCGAGCGCAGCTTCGGCGCGCCGACGATCACGAAGGACGGCGTCTCGGTCGCGAAGGAGATCGAGCTCAAGGACAAGTTCGAGAACATGGGCGCGCAGATGGTCAAGGAAGTCGCGTCCAAGACCTCCGACGTCGCGGGTGACGGCACGACGACCGCGACGGTGCTCGCGCAGTCGATCGTCGCCGAAGGCATGAAGTTCGTCGCCGCCGGCATGAACCCGATGGACCTCAAGCGCGGCATCGACAAGGCCGTCGTCTCGGTCGTCGAGGAGCTGAAGAAGATCAGCAAGCCCTGCTCGACCTCCAAGGAGATCGCGCAGGTCGGCTCGATCTCGGCCAACGCCGACGAGTCGATCGGCAAGACGATCGCCGAGGCGATGGACAAGGTCGGCAAGGAAGGCGTGATCACGGTCGAGGACGGCAAGGGCCTCGAGAACGAGCTCGACCTCGTCGAGGGCATGCAGTTCGACCGCGGCTACATCTCGCCGTACTTCATCAACAACCCGGACAAGCAGGTCGCGGTCCTCGAAGACCCGTACATCCTGCTGCACGACAAGAAGGTCTCGAACATCCGCGAGCTCCTCCCGGTGCTCGAGCAGGTCGCGAAGGCGGGCAAGCCGCTGCTGATCATCGCCGAGGACGTCGACGGCGAGGCGCTCGCGACGCTGGTCGTCAACAACATCCGCGGCATCCTGAAGACGGTCGCCGTCAAGGCGCCGGGCTTCGGCGACCGCCGCAAGGCGATGCTCGAGGACATCGCGATCCTGACCAACGGGACCGTGATCGCCGAGGAGCTCGGCCTCAAGCTCGAGAACGCCTCGCTGAAGGACCTGGGCCGCGCGAAGCGCATCGAGGTCGCGAAGGAGGACACGACGATCATCGACGGCGCCGGCGAGAAGGCGTCGATCGAGGCGCGGGTGAAGAACATCCGCAAGCAGATCGAGGAGGCGACCTCCGACTACGACAAGGAGAAGCTGCAGGAGCGCGTGGCGAAGCTCGCCGGCGGCGTCGCGGTGATCAAGGTCGGCGCGGCGACCGAGGTCGAGATGAAGGAGAAGAAGGCCCGCGTCGAGGACGCGCTGCACGCGACGCGCGCGGCCGTCGAGGAAGGGATCGTGCCGGGCGGCGGCGTCGCCTACCTCCGTGCGCGCGCCAACCTGAAGGGCCTCAAGGGCGCGAACGCGGACCAGGACGCCGGCATCAAGATCGTGCTCCGCGCGGTCGAGGAGCCGCTGCGCATGATCGTCGCGAACGCCGGCGAGGAGCCGTCGGTCGTCGTGAACAAGGTCGTCGAGGGCAAGGGCAACTACGGCTTCAACGCGGCCAGCGGCGAGTACGGCGACCTGGTCGAGATGGGCGTGCTCGACCCGACCAAGGTCACCCGCTACGCGCTGCAGAACGCGGCCTCGGTCGCCTCGCTGATGCTCACGACCGACGCGATGGTCGCCGAGCTGCCGAAGGACGACAAGCCGATGGGTGGCCACGGCGGCGGCATGGGCGGCATGGGCGACATGGACATGTAACTCAGGCAACAGGGAACAGAGGTCAGGGATCAGCAACCCCGGCCTTCGGCTCCCGCCGCAGCACCCGAAGCCCGGCCTCGCGCCGGGCTTCTTTTTTGCGCCGTTCCCCGGGGCCGGGGCCGCCGCGGGCGCGCAGTTGTGGCAACATCCGCCTCCGGCGCCGACGCCGCCCCCGCGAGGCGGGCCCCGCCGCCTTCAGGCGACCTCCTCCCCCATGCTCCGCTTCGCCCTGACGCGCCTGTCGCTCATCGTCCCGACGTTCGTCGGGATGACGCTCCTCGCGTTCTTCCTGATCCGGCTCGTCCCCGGCGACCCGATCGAGACGATGGCGGGGGAGCGCGGCATCGACGCCGCGCGGCACGAGGCGCTGCTCAAGGAATACGGGCTCGACCGGCCCGTGCTGGTCCAGTACGGCATCTACGTCGGTCGCGTGCTCCACGGCGACCTCGGCAGGTCGATGATCACGCAGGAGCCCGTGGTGCGCGAGTTCGCCGCGCTCTTCCCCGCGACGATCGAGCTCGCGCTGGGCGCGATCCTGTTCGCGCTCCTGCTCGGCATCCCGGCCGGCATGCTCGCGGCGGTGCGCCGCAACTCGGTCTTCGATCACGGCGTGATGGGCGTCTCGCTCACCGGCTACTCGATGCCGATCTTCTGGTGGGGGCTGCTGCTGATCCTGCTCTTCTCGGTGCAGCTCGGCTGGACGCCGGTGTCCGGCCGGATCGACGTCCGCTATTTCGTCGAGCCGGTCACCGGCTTCCTCACGATCGACGCGCTCCTGTCCGACGAGCAGGGCGCGTTCCGCTCGGCGCTCGCGCACCTCGTGCTGCCGGTGATCGTGCTCGGGACCAACCCGCTCGCGATCATCGCGCGCATGACGCGCTCGGCGATGCTCGAGGTGCTGGGCGAGGACTACATCCGCACCGCGCGCGCGAAGGGCCTGCCGCGCTGGCGCGTGATCGCGCTGCACGCGTTCCGCAACGCGCTGATCCCGGTCGTCACCGTGATCGGCCTGCAGGTCGGCGTGCTGTTCACCGGCGCGATCCTGACCGAGACGATCTTCTCGTGGCCCGGGGTCGGCAAGTGGCTGATCGAGGCGATCAACCGCCGCGACTACCCGGTGCTGCAGGGCGGGCTCCTGATGCTCGGCGTGGTCGTGATGCTCGTGAACCTCGCGGTCGACCTCGCCTACGGCGTGATCAACCCGCGCATCCGGCACGCGAAATGACGACCGGGGCGCTCACCTCCGCCGCCGCGGCGCCGCGCGCGCCGATCGGGCCGTTTCGGGAATTCTGGGGCTACTTCAGCGCGAACCGCGGCGCGCTCGCGGGCCTCGCGATCGTGATCTTCGTGCTCGCGCTCGCCGCGTTCGCCGACCTGATCGCGCCGTACCCGCCCGACCTCACGAACAACGCGGTGTTCCTGAAGCCGCCGGCCTGGCAGGCCGGCGGATCGTGGGCGTACCCGCTCGGCACCGACGCGATCGGACGCGACATGCTCTCGCGCCTCGTCCACGGCGCGCGGCTGTCGCTCCTGATCGGCATGGCGGTGGTCGCGATCTCGATCGCCGCGGGCATCGCGCTGGGCCTCGTCGCCGGCTACGCGCGCGGCGTGACCGAGATCGCGATCATGCGGCTGATGGACATCATCCTGACGCTGCCCTCGCTCCTGCTCGCGATCGTCATCGTCGCGATCCTCGGGCCCGGGATCATGAACGCGATGCTGGCGGTCGCCGTCGTCGTGCTGCCGCACTACGTCCGGATCACGCGAGCCTCGGTGATCGCCGAGATGTCGAAGGACTACGTGACGGCGGCGCGCGCGGGCGGCGCGGGCAAGGTGCGGCTGATGTTCGGCGAGGTGCTGCCCAACTGCGCCGCGCCGCTCATCGTGCAGGCGTCGCTCGGCGTGTCGACCGCGATCCTCGACGCCGCGGCGCTGGGCTTCCTGGGCCTGGGCGCTCAGCCGCCGTCGCCCGAGTGGGGCACGATGCTCGCCGACGCGCGCGAGTTCGTGCTGCGCGCGTGGTGGGTCGTCACGTTCCCGGGCGTCATGATCCTCGTGACGGTGCTCGCGTTCAACCTGCTGGGCGACGGGCTGCGCGACGCGCTCGACCCGAAGCTCAAGAGGTAGCGATGCCGCTGCTCGAGATCGAGGACCTGCACGTCGAGTTCCCGTCGCAGGGCGGCGTGCTGCGCGCGGTCGAGGGCGTGTCGCTCTCGCTCGACGAGGGCGAGGTGCTCGGCATCGTCGGCGAGTCCGGCTCCGGCAAGAGCGTCACGATGCTCGCGCTGATGGGGCTCGTCGCCGCGCCGGGGCGCGTGCGCGCGAAACGGCTTGCGTTCGCCGGGCGCGACCTCCTGCGTGCGGGCGAGAAGGAGCGGCGCGCGATCGTCGGCAAGGACGTCGCGATGATCTTCCAGGAGCCCACGACGAGCCTGAACCCGTGCTTCACGATCGGCTTCCAGCTCACCGAGTCGCTGCGGCTGCACCTGAAGCTCGACCGGCGCGAGGCGCGGCGCCGCGCGATCGAGCTCCTCGAGCAGGTCGGCATCCCGGCCCCCGAGGCGCGGCTCGCCGACTTCCCGCACCAGATGTCGGGCGGGATGAACCAGCGCGTGATGATCGCGATGGCGATCGCCTGCAACCCGCGCCTGCTGATCGCCGATGAGCCGACGACCGCGCTCGACGTGACGATCCAGGCGCAGATCCTCGACCTCCTGCGCGAGCTGCAGCAGGCGCGCGGCATGTCGCTCGTGCTCGTCACGCACAACATGGGCGTGGTCGCCGAGATGGCCCGCCGCGTCGCGGTCATGTACGCGGGCCAGGTGGTCGAGGAGCGCTCGGCGGACGACCTGTTCGCCGCCCCGCAGCATCCCTACACGGAGGCGCTCCTCGCGGCGATGCCCGAGCGCAGCGCCGGACGCGCGCGTCTCGCGACGATCCCCGGCGTCGTGCCCGGGCTCTACGACCGGCCGCCCGGCTGCCTGTTCGCGCCGCGGTGCGCCTACGCGACCCGCCGTTGCGCCGCGGAGCGTCCCGAGCTCGCCGCGTGGAACCGCGGCAAGGTCCGCTGCCTCTATCCGATGGGCGATCCGGCGCGGGACGCCGCGATCCTGCGCGACGGCCCGGTCGAGAGGATCGAGGCGTGAGCGCGGAAGCGGCGGTCGTGCGGCCCCCGGCAGGCGCCGCGATGCGGGAGGGGACGGTCGTCGACGCGCACGACATCCGGCGCGTCTACGAGGTCCGCCGCGGGTTCCTGCGCGAGCGCGCGCAGCTGCAGGCGGTCGGCGGCGTCTCGTTCTCGATCGAGGCGGGCCGCACGCTGGCGGTCGTCGGCGAGTCGGGCTGCGGCAAGTCGACGCTCGCGCGCGTCGTCGCGCTGCTCGAGCCGCCGACGTCGGGGACGCTCGCGCTCGTCGGCGTCGACGCCGTGCGCGCCGGCCCGCGCGAGCGGCAGGCGCTGCGCCGCTCGGTCCAGATGGTGTTCCAGAATCCCTACGGATCGCTCAATCCGCGCAAGAAGATCGGCGCGATCCTCGAGGCGCCGCTCGAGATCAACACGACGCTCCCCGCCGCGGAGCGGGTCGAGCGCGGCCGGGCGATGCTCGCCCGCGTGGGCCTGCGCGCGGAGCACTACGCCCGCTACCCGCACATGTTCTCGGGCGGCCAGCGGCAGCGCATCGCGATCGCCCGGGCGCTCATGCTGAACCCCGCGCTCGTCGTCGCCGACGAGCCGGTCTCCGCGCTCGACGTCTCGGTGCAGGCGCAGGTGCTGAACCTGATGGCCGACCTGCAGCGCGAGCTCGGGCTCGCCTACCTGTTCATCTCGCACGACCTGGGCGTCGTGCGCCACATCGCGCACGACGTGCTCGTCATGTACCTCGGCCTCGCGATGGAGCAGGGGCCCACCGGGCGGATCTTCGGGCGCCCGCTGCACCCGTACACGGCGGCGCTGCTGGCCTCGGTGCCGGCGATCGCCGGCGCGGGGCGGCGCGCGCGCGTGCCGCTCGCGGGCGAGCTGCCGTCCCCGTTGAATCCGCCCGCCGGGTGTGTATTCTCCACCCGCTGCCCGCACGCGATCGCGCGCTGCCGTGCCGAGCGGCCGGCGCCGCGCGCGGTCGACGGGCGCCAGGTGGCGTGCCACCTCGCCGAAACCTTTCTCGAGCCCGGGCGCGGTAGCGCCGTCGAGTCCGGGCCGCACGCATCGCAGGCGCCATACCCAGGAGGTTCGTCATGAAGAAAGCCCGCCCGGCTCCCCGCCATACCCGCAAGGCCGGCGCCCTCGTCGCAGCGCTGGCGATCCCGGCGCTGCTCGCCGCGGCCCCGGTCGCCTCGAAGACGCTCGTCTACTGCTCCGAAGGCAGCCCGGAGAACTTCTACCCGGCCGTCAACACGACCGGCACCTCGTTCGACGCGAACAGCCAGATCTACAGCCGGATCGTCGACTTCGAGCGCGGCGGCACGAGCGTGGTCCCCGGCCTCGCCGAGCGCTGGGAGATCTCGCCCGACGGCAAGGTCTACACGTTCCACCTGCGCAAGGGCGTCAAGTGGCACAACCACCGCGACTGGAAGCCCACGCGCGACATGAACGCCGACGACATCGTGTTCTCGATCGAGCGGCAGTGGAAGGAGTCGAACCCGTACTTCAAGGTCACGAGCGCGAACCACTCGTACTTCAACGACATGGGGCTGCCCAAGCTCCTCAAGTCGGTCGAGAAGGTCGACAACTACACGGTCCGCATCACGCTCGAGCGCCCCGAGGCGCCGTTCCTGTCCGACCTCGCGATGGAGTACGCCGGCATCCAGTCGAAGGAGTACGCGGACGCGATGCTCAAGGCCGGCACGCCCGAGAAGATCGACCAGGAGCCGATCGGCACCGGTCCGTTCTACCTCGTGCGCTACGTCAAGGACGCGATCATCCGCTACAAGGCGTTCCCGCAGTTCTGGGGCGGCAAGGCGAAGATCGACGACCTGATCTTCGCGATCACGCCGGATGCCTCGGTGCGCTGGGCGAAGCTGCAGAAGGGCGAGTGCCACGTGATGCCGTATCCGAACCCGGCCGACCTCGACGCGATCCGCAAGGACCCGAACGTCGTCGTGCTCGAGCAGCCCGGCCTCAACGTCGGCTACCTCGCCTACAACACGCAGAAGAAGCCGTTCGACGACGTGCGCGTGCGCAAGGCCGTCAACATGGCGATCAACAAGAAGGCGATCATCGACGCGGTCTACCTGTCGGCTGGCGTCCCGGCGATCAACCCGATCCCGCCTTCGATGTGGTCGTACAACAAGGCGATCAAGGACGATCCCTACGATCCGGCGGCGGCGAAGAAACTCCTCGCCGAGGCGGGCTATCCGAACGGCTTCCCGACCGACCTGTGGGCGATGCCGGTGCAGCGCCCGTACAACCCGAACGCGAAGCGCATCGCGGAGCTGATGCAGGCGGACCTCGCCAAGGTCGGCGTCAACGCCGAGATCAAGAGCTTCGAATGGGGCGAGTACCGCAAGCGCATGCAGGCGGGCGAGCACCAGATGGGGATGCTGGGCTGGACCGGCGACAACGGCGATCCGGACAACTTCCTGCACACGCTGCTGGGCTGCGACGCCGCGAAGACGAACGGGTCGAACGTCGCGAAGTTCTGCTACCAGCCCTTCGAGGAGCTCGTGCAGAAGGCGAAGGTGCTGTCGAACCAGAAGCAGCGCGCCGAGCTCTACGAGAAGGCGCAGGTGATCTTCAAGGAGCAGGCGCCGTGGTTCACGATCGCGCACGCGGTGCAGCTGAAGCCGGTCCGCAAGGAGGTGGTCGACTTCAAGCTCTCGCCGTTCGGACGCCACACGTTCTACGGCGTGGACGTGAAGGAGTGATCCAGAGGGCGCGCGAGGCCTGCCGGCCGCGCGCCCTGGAAAAATCACGACGCTGACCGCCTGACGCAGAGGCCGAAGTGAGGAAATCCGCGGGCGGAGCCCGACGGATTTCCCGGGTACGAAGGGACGGCCCGGCGGACCTGGTCCGCCGGGCCGTTCTTCATCGCGAACCCTGCGGCGTGCGCCGGGTCCGCGACCGCAGCAGGTTCGATCCGGGAGGTGAACGATGGGGCGGGCGGCGATCCGGTGGACGAAGCGCGCGGCGGCCGGCCTCGCGATCGCGCTGGCGGCCGTGCTCGGCGTGCGCGCGTGGGACTCGCTCTCGGGGCCGCCGCTCGAGCTTTGGCACACGTTCGTCCCGACGGAGCTCTCCGCCGACGAGATCGCTCGCGCGGACTGGAACGGCTACCTCGCGGCCGAGAGCGCCGCGTTCGGCGAGGTGCAGGGCGAGGTGACCGCGAAGCTCCCTCCTCGCGCGCGCATCGCGTCCAACCGCTATTTCGACGGGAGCCCGCTCCATCCGGCGCGCTTCCCGACCGACTGGAACCGCTCGTTCGTGCTCGAGCCCGACGGCGTGCCGAAGGGTGCCGTCGTGCTGCTGCACGGGCTCACCGACTCCCCCTACAGCATGCGCGGCGTCGCGCGCCGCTACCGCGACCGCGGCTACGTCGCGGTCGCGATCCGGCTCCCGGGCCACGGCACGGTGCCGGCCGGGCTCACCGACGTCCACTGGGAGTCCTGGTCGCAGGCCGTGCGGCTCGCCGTGCGCGAGGCGCGGAGGCGGGCCGGCGCGGGCGCGCCGCTGCACGTGGTCGGCTACTCGAACGGCGGCGCGCTCGCGATGAAGTACGCGCTCGACGCGATCGACGACGCCTCGCTGCCGCGGCCCGACCGGATCGTGCTGATCTCGCCGATGATCGGCGTGACGAGCTTCGCGCGATTCGCCGGCATCGTCGGATGGCCCGCGCTGTTCCCGTCGTTCGCCCGCGCCGCGTGGCTCGACATCGTCCCCGAGTTCAATCCGTTCAAGTACAACTCGTTCCCGGTCAACGCCGCGCGACAGTCGTCGCTCGTGGCGCGCGGCCTCCAGGCGCAGATCGCGGGCCACGCGCGCGACGGGAGGCTCGCGGGGCTGCCGCCGATCCTCACGTTCCAGTCGGTCGTCGACTTCACGGTCAGCACGCGGGCCGTCGTCACCGCGCTGTACGACCAGCTGCCGGCGAACGGCAGCGAGCTCGTCCTCTTCGATCTCAACCGCCACGCGGTGTTCGGGCCGTTCCTGCGCGAGGCCGCCGAAGGCAAGCTCGACAGCCTGCTGCCCGCCGCGCCCCGGACCTGGCGCGCCGCGATCGTCACCAACGCCTCGCCCGACCGGTTCGACGTCGTCGAGGGCACCGTGGAGGCCGGCACTCGCGACGAACGCAGGCGCGAGCTTCCGTACGCGTATCCGAGCGACGTGTTCTCGCTCTCCCACGTCGCGCTGCCGTTCCCGATCGACGACCCGCTCTACGGCCTCGAGCCGGACCCGGCGGAGTCGTTCGGCGTCCGGCTGGGCGCCCTCGCGCCGCGCGGCGAGCGCGGTACGCTCGTCGTCGGGAGCGACGTGCTTACGCGCATGTCGTCGAACCCGTTCTTCCCCTATCTGCTCGCGCGCGTCGACGAGGGCATCGGGCAGGCGCCGGCACGGCCCTGAAGCAGCACCGCGGGCCGGGACGCCGGGGGACCGGCGCCATCGCGGCCGCATCCACCGCCTGGAGAGGGAAGCGTCGACGCCGCGGCCGGGTCCCGTGACCCGGCGCCTGATCGCAGGACCGGGTCCGGTCGGTCCGGCTCGCGAGCCGCTTCGGGCCGCGACTTGCCGGGGGCGCGGCGCCCCCGTGCCGGATTCGCCCCCGCCCTCGGGAATGGAGTAGACTGCGCGCCAAAGCGCTGCGAAAGGGTGCGAAAAACAATGCCCTGCGTCGATTTCCTCAAGCCGTCGCTCGGGCCGTCGCGCCCGCGCGGCGCGGGCGCCGCGTGACCTCGGGCATCTTGTTCGCGTTCGCGATCGCCGCGCTGTCGGTCGCGGTGATCGTCGGGCTCGTCAAGCGCAATCGCACGGCGGGACCGGCTACGCGCGGCGGCCTCGATTCGCCGAACACCGTCGCGCAGTGGACCGAAGGCGAGACGACGCGCCTCCTCTCGTCCGCCGAGCTCCCCGGCCTCTACCTGCTGCGCCCGCGCTTCCTGTCGAAGGCCGAGAGCGTCGTGTTCCTGCTGCTCAGGGCCGCGTTCCCGCGCCACGAGATCTTCGCGAAGATCCGTCTCTCCGACGTGCTGCAGGTGAAGATCGGGCCGCAGGGGATGGAGCGGCTGCGCGCGTTCCGCAAGATCGCGAACCAGCACGTCGGGTTCGTGATCTGCGACAAGGACATGACGATCGTCGCGATCGTCGACGCGAAGGAGCCCGAGCAGGTCACGAACCCGCGCGACCAGAAGCTCGAGATCATCAAGCAGCGCTGCCTGCAGGCCGCGCAGGTCAAGTACATCGCGATCTATCCGCCGCAGCTCCCGCGCTACCGCGAGCTGCGCGAGCAGATCCTCGGTCCCGCCGCCGACCTGGTCTGATGTCGGGCGGGACCCGACCGGGGTCGGATTAGAATCTGACCCCGGTTTCCACGACCTTCCGCGCGATGTTCCGTCTGACCTACTCGACGATGTTCGACCCGCCGGAGGACCTGCACCGGCACTTCGACTCGGCCGTGGCCTCCGTCCGCTCGCATCTGGGCGCCGAGCACCCGATGTGGATCGGCGGCGAGGACCTGCGCGCGGCCAGGCAGTACGCGGTCCACGGACCCATCGACCGCCGCGTCGCGCTCGGCCGGTTCCAGGTGGGCGACGCCTCGCACGCGGCCGCCGCGATGGAGGCGGCCGCGCGCGCGTTTCCGGCGTGGTCGGCCACGCCCTGGCGGGAGCGCGTCGCCGCGCTCCGCCGCGCCGCCGACCTCCTCGAGAGCCGCGTCTACGAGATCGGCGCCGTGCTCGCGCTGGAAGTCGGCAAGAACCGGATGGAGGCGCTCGGCGAGGCGCAGGAGACGGCCGACCTGATCCGCTACTCGTGCGACCGGATGGAGGCGAACGACGGCTTCGTTCACGCGATGGCGCGCGACCCGGTGGCCGGGTTCGCGAGCGAGAACGCGAGCGTGATGAAGCCCTGGGGTCCCTGGATCGTGATCGCGCCCTTCAACTTCCCGCTCGCGCTGGCGGGCGGCCCGGCGGGCGCGGCGCTCGTGACCGGCAACACGGTCGTGCTGAAGCCCGCGACGGCGACGCCGTGGAGCGCCCGGCTCCTCGCGCTCGCGCTGCGGGACGCGGGGCTGCCGCGCGGCGCGTTCAACGTGGTGACCGGCAGCGGGGCCGCGGTGGGCGACCCGCTGGTCCGCGACCCGCGCGTCGCCGGCGCGACGTTCACGGGCAGCTACGAGGTCGGCATGCACCTCGTGCGGACCTTCGCGCAGGGCCGGTGGCCGCGTCCGTGCATCGCCGAGATGGGCGGCAAGAACGCCGCGATCGTGAGCCGGCACGCGAACCTGGGCGACGCGGTGACCGGCATCACGCGTTCCGCGTTCGGCCTCACCGGCCAGAAGTGCTCGGCGTGCTCCCGCGTCTACGTCGACCACACGCGCTACGCCGACCTCGTCGCCGCGCTCCACCAGGCGGCGACGCGGGTGTCGACCGGCGACCCGACGCAGCGCGAGCACTGGATGGGGCCGCTGATCGACGCCTCGGCCGTCGCGCGCTACGAGGACGCGGCCGCGCAGGTGCGCGCGCTGGGCGCGGCCGGCGCGATCGTGCACGGCGGCGAGCGCCTCGACCGCGGCGACCTCGCGCACGGGCACTACGTCGCGCCCACGGTCGCGCGCGCGCCGCTCGACCATCCGCTGTGGTCGCGGGAGCTGTTCGCGCCGTTCGTGCTGGTCGCGCCGGTCGAGTCGGTCGACGAGGGCATCGCGCGCGCGAACGCGAGCGAGTACGGCCTCACGGCGGGCTTCTACGGCGACCCGGACGAGACGGAGCGCTTCTTCGCGACGATCGAGGCGGGCGTCGCGTACGCGAACCGCCCGCAGGGCGCGACGACGGGCGCGTGGCCGGGCCACCAGCCGTTCGGCGGCTGGAAAGGCTCCGGCTCGACCGGCAAGTCCGCCGGCTCGCTCTACTACCTCGCGCAATACATGCGCGAGCAGTCGCAGACGCGCGTGCGGCGGCTGTAGCGGCCGCGCCGGCTATCCGGCGAGGACGTCGCGGTAGACGTCGCGGTCGACGTTGCCGCCCGACAGCACGATCGCGCAGCGCTTGCCGGCGCGCCTCGGGTCCGTGAGCAGGGCGGCGAGCCCCGCCGCACCCGCCCCCTCTGCGACCTGGTGCGCGTCGTCGAAGAGCGCGCGCATCGCGTCGCCGACCGCATCGTCGTCGACCTCGATCACGTCCTCGGCGCCGCGCCAGAGGATCTCGAGCGCCGCGGGCACCGGCACGCGCACCGCCATGCCGTCGGCCATCGTGTCCGCCGACGCGGTCTCGATCGGCCGCCGCTCGCGGAACGACTGCGCGTACGCGTTCGCGCGCTTCGACACGACGCCGACGATCGCGGTGGGAAGGCCGAGCGCGTCGCGCACGCCGATGAGCCCGCAGATGCCGGAGCCGCAGCCGATCGGCGCGTAGACGCGGTCGAGGCGCCCGACCGCGCGGAAAAGCTCGAGCGCGTAGGTCGCCACGCCGGCGACCAAGGGGCGCTCGAACGGCCCGACGAACGCGAGTCCGCGCTCGCGCGCGATCTCGTGGGCGCGCACGCGCGCCTCGTCGAAGTCGCGGCCGTGCTCGATCAGCTCGGCGCCGTACGCGCGCATCGCGGCGTTCTTGCTTCGCGAGTTGCCGTGCGGGACGACGATCGTGCAGGCGAGGCCGTGCCTGCGGGCCGCGAAGGCCAGGCTCTGGCCGTGGTTGCCGCGCGTCGCGCTCGCGACGCCGGCGGGCCGTGCAGGGGAGTCCGCGAGCCCGCCGACGAGGTTGAGGCCGCCGCGGACCTTGAACGCGCCGGTCGGCGTGTGGTTCTCGTGCTTGATCCACACCTCGGTGCCCGCGCGCTTCGCGACGAGCGGCCAGGCGACCTGCGGCGTCGGCAGCATCGCCTCGTAGACGCGGCGCGAGGCCGCCTCGACCTCGGCGAGCGCGAGCGGTCCGGTCGGATCGACCGGCGGCGTCACTTCGCGACGAAGTTCAGGTAGACCCAGAGCAGGATCAACGCGCCGACGATCGACATGATCCACCCCGCCGGCTTGAACTTGCCGTCGGACGATCCGCCGAACAGCCCGCCGATGATGCCGCCGACGATCGACCCGCCGATCCCCAGCGCCGTCGTCATCCAGAAGCCGAGGTTGACGGCGCCCGGGTAGAAGAACCGGGCGAGCAGGCCGACGATGAAGCCGATGACGATCATCCACACGATGCCCATGACGCTCATGGCGGTCTCCTGAGGGTGGGATTGACGACGCTGCCGGGAGGGATCGCTCCCGGAGGCGAGGATGCTAGCACGCCGCGCGGAGCGGTCGCGTAATCGGCGGCCCGCGTCCGGCGACTATCCGCCATGAAGCGCTCGACCCCCGCGGCGATCCTCGGGCTCGCGCTGTGCGCGCTCGCATCCGGCGTCCGCGCCGCGGAGCCGGCGTGCCGCGCGGAGAGCGGCGAGCGCACGCTCCCGCTGGTCGAGCTCTACACGTCGGAAGGATGTTCGAGCTGTCCGCCGGCCGATCGCTGGCTCTCGGCGATGCCGGGCGGCGGTGCGGTCGAGGCGACGGCGCTCGCGTTCCACGTCGACTACTGGGACCGCCTGGGGTGGCCGGACCGGTTCGCGCGGCCCGAGTGGTCGGCGCGCCAGCGCTCGATCGCGCGCGAGGCGCGAAGCGCCGTCGTCTACACGCCGCAGGTGCTGCTGCAGGGCGCCGACTTTCCCGGGTGGCGGGGCCCGGACGCCTCCCGCGCGATCGCCGGCGCGGCCGCCGCGCCCGCCCGCGCCGACATCGTGCTCGAGGTGCGCGGCGCCGGCGCGCGGGTCGCCGTGGTGGCGACCTCGCGCGTCCGGGATCCCTCGGAGGCGTCCGGCGCGCGGCTCGCGGTCGCCTGGGTCGACAGCGGGCACGTGACCGACGTGCGGCGCGGCGAGAACGCGGGCGTCGTGCTCGCGCACGATCGCGTCGTGCGCGCGCTGGCCGTCGGCCGCGAGGCCGACCCGTCGGGGACCATGCGCGTGGACGCCACGTTCGAGCGTCCGGCCGACGCAGGGCGCGATCCGCAGCTCGTCGCGTTCGTCGAGCGCGGCGCGCGGCGCGAGGTGCTGCAGGCGCTCATGCTGCCGCTCGAGGGTTGCCTGCGTTGAACCACGGGCGCGGCCATTCCTTGCGACCGGCGTACCCGGGGCGACGCGCGCGGACGGTCGCCGTCCGGAGCCCCGACCCGTGGAAGCCGGCCTCCGGCGCCGGTCGCCGGAAACGACGCGGACGCCACCGCGCTCCGCGCGAGGAAGGCGGCCGTCAGCGACCCCGGCGCGGGCGCTCCCGCCGCGGCGCGCCGCTCGCGGCCGCCGGGGGGGAGGCGCGCATCGTCAATTCACGATCTGCCGCAGCTCGCCGGCCTTGTACTTCGTGGCGATCTTCTCGAGCGGGACCGGCCTGATCTTCGAGCCCATGCCGGCGCAGCCGAACTGCTCGTAGCGCTGCTTGCAGATCGCCTTCGCGGCCTCGCGCGCGGGCTTCAGGAAATCGCGCGGGTCGAACGCGGAGGGCTTCTCGCGCAGGAACTTGCGCACCGCCGCGGTCATCGCGAGCCGGATGTCGGTGTCGATGTTCACCTTGCGCACGCCGTTCCGGATCCCCTCCTGGATCTCCTCGACCGGCACGCCGTAGGTCTCCTTCATCTCGCCGCCGTTCTCGCGGATGATCTGGAGGAGGTCCTGCGGCACCGACGAGCTGCCGTGCATCACGAGGTGCGTGTTCGGGATGCGGGCGTGGATCGCCTTGATCCGGTCGATCGCGAGGATGTCGCCGGTCGGCTTGCGCGAAAACTTGTACGCGCCGTGCGAGGTGCCGATCGCGATCGCGAGCGCATCGAGCTGCGTGCGCTTGACGAAGTCCGCGGCCTGGTCCGGATCGGTCAGGAGCATCTCGCGCGTCATCGTCCCCTCGGCGCCGTGGCCGTCCTCCTTGTCGCCCTTCATCGTCTCGAGCGAGCCGAGGCAGCCCAGCTCGCCCTCGACGGTGACGCCGATCGCGTGCGCCATGTCCACGACCTTGCGCGTCACGTCGAGGTTGTAGTCGTAGCTCGCGATCGTCTTGCCGTCGGCCTGCAGCGAGCCGTCCATCATCACGCTGGTGAAGCCGAGCTTGATCGCCGAGGCGCAGACGTCCGGCGACTGGCCGTGGTCCTGGTGCATCACGACCGGCAGGTTCGGGTAGCTCTCGACCGCCGCCTCGATCAGGTGCCGCAGGAAGATCTCGCCGGCGTACTTCCGCGCGCCCGCGGACGCCTGCATGATCACCGGGCTGTCGGTCTCGGCGGCGGCGGCCATGATCGCCTGCACCTGCTCCAGGTTGTTGACGTTGAAGGCGGGCAGGCCGTAGCCGTGTTCGGCGGCGTGGTCGAGCAGCTGGCGCATCGAGACGAGGGGCATGACGCGACTCCGAGGGGGGTGGAGGAAGCAGAGGGCCGGATGCCGGACATTCTACCCCGCCCCCGGGGGACGACCGGTGCGCGGCGGAGTCGCGAGGGAGCGACGTCCGCCCGGTCGGCAACCCGGGTGCCCGCGGGACCTTCGCGCGACCTCAGCCTCGGCGCCGCTGCGCTCGCGCCAAGGTCAGCGACCGCCGAAATCTTCAGGTTCGGTGCTCACCGACCCTTACGATCTTCATCGTGTTGGTGCCGCCGGACTGGCCCATCGGCTCGCCGATCGTGACGACGATCAGGTCGCCCTTCTGCACCTGGCCGCGCGCCACGAGCAGGTCGCAGGCAGCGTGCAGCACCGCGTCGCGGTCGCCGTGCTGCTCGAGGTAGAGCGTGCGGACGTTCCGGTAGAGCGCCATCTTGCGCTGCGCGCGGATCTCGGGCGTCAGCGCGTAGATCGGGCAGCCGGCATTGTGGCGCGACATCCAGAGCGCGGTCGAGCCGGACTGGGTCAGGGACGCGATCGCCTTGACGCGCAGGTGGAACGCCGTGAACAGCGTCGCCATCGCGATCGACTGGTCGATGCGCGTGAACGTGCGGTTCAGGAAGTCGCGGTCGAGGACGACCGGGTCGCTCTTCTCGGCCTCGACGCAGATCTGCGCCATCGCCTCGACCGTCTCGACCGGGTACTTGCCCGCGGCGGTCTCGGCGGAGAGCATCACCGCGTCGGTGCCGTCGAGCACCGCGTTCGCGACGTCGGACACCTCGGCACGCGTCGGCACCGGGTTCTGGATCATCGACTCCATCATCTGCGTCGCGGTGATCGTGAGCTTGTTCCGCTCGCGCGCCAGCCGGATCATCCGCTTCTGCAGTCCGGGGACCGCGGCGTTGCCGACCTCGATCGCGAGGTCGCCGCGCGCGACCATGATCCCGTCGGACGCCTCGATGATCTCGTCGAGCGCGCCGATCGCCTCCGCGCGCTCGATCTTCGCGACGAGCTGCGCGTGCCCTCCCGCGGCGCGCAGGAGCTGCCGCGCCATGTACATGTCTTCCTTGTTCTTGGGGAACGACACGGCGACGTAGTCGGCCTCGAGCTGCGCGGCCGTCTTCATGTCCTCCATGTCCTTGGCGGTGAGCGCGGGCGCGGTGAGCCCGCCGCCCAGGCGGTTGATGCCCTTGTTGTTCGACAGCACGCCGCCGTTCACGACGCGCGTGACGATCCGGGGGCCGTCGACCGACTCGACGTTCAGCCGGATGAGCCCGTCGTCGAGGAGCAGGATCGCGCCCGGCGAGACGTCGCGCGGCAGCTCCTTGTAGTCGAGACCCACGCGCGACTCGTCGCCCGACTCGCAATCGGCGTCGAGCACGAACGTCGCCCCCGGCGCGAGCGTCACGCGGCCCGCCGCGAACTTGCCGATGCGGATCTTCGGGCCCTGCAGGTCCGCCATGATCGCGACCTCGCGCCCGAGCGCCTTCGCCGCGGCGCGCACCAGATGGGCGCGCGCGAGGTGGTCGGCCGCCTGGCCGTGCGAGAAGTTGAGCCGGACGACGTCGACGCCCGCCGCGACCATCCTCGACAGCACGGCGGGATCGGAGCAGGCGGGTCCGAGGGTGGCGACGATCTTGGTGGCGCGCTGCATCGTTGGGCTCGTTCTTGTTCGGGCGGGGCGTGGCTCCGCCGCGCGTCGCGCAAGGCGCGGGGCGGCACGATGGTACGGGAATTCCCGGCGGGATAGAATCCGCCACGGCCGCGCGACGGCGTTCGCGGCGGTCCCCGTCCCCCTCCGGAGTGCCGATCCCATGGAAAAAGCCGCCCGCCGTGTCGCCGGTGTCGCGCTCGCCGCGCTCGCCGCCTGCGCGCCCGCCTACGCCTACGACGATCCGGTCGAGAAGAAGACCTTCACGCTGCCGAGCTACACGACGGTCGGCGGCCGGACGATCGCGAACCTGCGCGTCGGCTACGAGACCTACGGCAAGCTGAACGCGGCGGGCGACAACGCGATCTTCGTCGCGCACTTCTACTCGGGCACCTCCCACGCCGCCGGCAAGTACAAGCCGTCGGACGCCGCGTTCGGCTACTGGGATCCGATCATCGGCAGCGGGCGGCCGATCGACACCGACAAGTACTTCGTGATCAGCGCGGACACGCTCGCGAACCTGAACACGAAGGATCCGAACGTCGTGACGACCGGCCCGGCGTCGATCGACCCGGCCACCGGGAAGCCGTACGGAATGAACTTTCCGGTCGTGTCGATGCGCGACTCGGTGCGGGTGCACAAGGCGCTCGTCGACTCGCTCGGCGTGAAGAACCTGGTCGCGGTCGCCGGGGCGTCCGGCGGATCGATCCAGGCGATGGAGTGGGGCGCGCTCTACCCCGGGTTCGTCGAGCGGGTGATCCACGTGATCGGCCCCGGCTTCGACATCCACCCGTTCGTCGTCGGGCTGCTCGACGCCTGGGTCGCGGCGATCAGGGTCGACCCGCGCTGGAACGGCGGCGACTACTACGGCAAGGCGGAGCCGGTCGACGGCATCGCGAAGAGCCTCGCGCTCGTCACGATCACCGCGCGCGCCCACGGCTGGGCCGAGCGGACGTTCGGCTACAAGTGGGCGGACGCGGCGAAGGATCCGGGCGCCGCGATGGGCAACGCGTTCGCCGTGCAGGACGCGCTCGACCGGGCCGGCGTGGCGCGCGCGTCCACGACCGACGCGAACTCGATGATCTACATGTCGAAGGCGAACCAGCTCTACCGGCTTGCCGACGAGGAGGTGAAGGGCATGAAGGCGAAGATCCTGTTCGTGCCCGCGAAGTCCGACCTCATCTTCCCGCCCGAGCTCTCGGAGCGCGCCGCGGCTCGCTACCGTGCGCAGGGCGGCGTCGCGGAGGTCGCGGTCATCGACGGCGACGGCGGCCACCTCGACGGCGTGCTCGCGGTCGCGAAGCAGGGCGAGGCGATCCGGGCGTTCCTCGCGAAGTAGCCGGCGGCGACCCGCGCGCCGTCGTCCCGCGCGCCGCGCCGGGAGCGCGCGCGTGGCACGCCCCGGGGGCGGTCTAGGCCCGCGCCTCGAGCGCGGCGACGGCCGGCAGCGTCTTGCCCTCGAGGAACTCGAGGAACGCGCCGCCGGCGGTCGAGATGTAGCCGATCCGGTCCTCGACGCCGAACTGGTGGATCGCGGCGATCGTGTCGCCGCCGCCCGCGATCGAGAACGCGGGGGACGAGGCGATCGCGTGCGCGATCTCGCGCGTGCCGTGCGAGAACGCCTCGAATTCGAACACGCCGACCGGGCCGTTCCAGACGATCGTCCCGGCCTTCGCGATCGCGGTCTTCAGGATCGCGACGCTCATCGGCCCGATGTCGAGGATCATGTCGTCCTCGTCGAGGTCCTCGATCGCCTTGAGCGTCGCGGGCGCGTCCGCGGCGAAGGCCTTCGCCACGACCGCGTCGACCGGCACCGGCACCTTGCCCGGGTGGCGGTCGAGGATCGCCTGCGCGGCGCCGACCAGGTCGCGCTCGACGAGCGAGCGGCCGACCTTGCCGCCCGCGGCGAGCACGAACGTGTTCGCGATGCCGCCGCCCACGATCAGCGTGTCGACCTTCGCCGCGAGCGCCTCGAGGATCGTGAGCTTCGTCGAGACCTTCGAGCCGGCGACGATCGCGACGAGCGGCCGCTTCGGATCCGCGAGCGCGCGTCCCAGCGCGTCGAGCTCCGCGGCCATCAGCGGCCCGGCGCACGCGACCTTCGCGTGGCGCGCGATGCCGTGCGTCGTCGCCTCGGCGCGGTGCGCGGTGCCGAACGCGTCGTTGACGTAGACGTCGCACAGCGCCGCCATCCTGCGCGCGAGCGCCTCGTCGTCCTTCTTCTCGCCCTTGTTGACGCGGCAGTTCTCGAGCAGCACGAGGTCGCCCGGCCTGAGCGCCGCATGCCAGGCGCCGCCGTCGACCCAGTCGCGCACGAGCGGCACCGGGCGGCCGAGGAGCTCGGCCATCCGCTGGGCGACGGGCGCGAGCGAATCCTCCGGCTTGAACGCGCCTTCGGTGGGCCGCCCCAGGTGGGACGTCACCATGACGGCCGCGCCGCGCGCGAGCGCGTCGCGGATGCCCGGCAGCGACGCGCGGATGCGCGTGTCCTCGGTGATGCGGCCGGCGTCGTCCTGGGGCACGTTCAGGTCGGCGCGGATGAACACGCGCTTGCCGGCGACGTCGACATCGGAGAGGCGGCGGAAACGGGCCATGGGGGCATCCTCGGGGAACGTTGATCAACGGACGGCGGGCCGCGTGAACTCGCAGCCGTGCTCGGCCTCGCAGGCGTCGACGTACGCGACGTCGTCGGCCGACAGATAGTCGCGGAAGCCGCCGACGACGCCCTTGCGCAGCTTGAACGCCTCGGGATCGGCGCCGGCGGGCGTGCGCATCATGTGCGAAGGGAAGGATTCCGAGGCCTCCGACTCGCGCATCCGCTCGAAGCGCGCGAAGTCCACCGCGCGGGCGATCGTCGCGGGCGCCACGTCGCGCGCGCCGAGGAAGGCGAGCACCCGCGCGAGCACGGCCGCGGCGTCGTCGTGCATCGCCTCGTAGCGCACGAAGAGGAAGGCGGCGGGGACGGTCCGCGCGTCCCACCAGTGCCGGTAGAACTCGACGACCTTGCGCGCGCCGAACCGGTCGTCGCGCACGAACGCCGAGATCGGGCCGTCGAACGCGTCGATGCGCCGCGTCGCCTGGAAGTAGGAGGACACGAGAATGTCGCGGACGTCGCGGCCGATCAGGACGACGCGCTTGTCGCGGTAGGCGCTCTTGTCCGACGGCAGGTCGCGCCAGGTGTGGCCGTCGATCATCGCGGAGCCGTCGTGGTAGAACGTGGCGCGCGGGAGCCCCGCGCGGCCGGTCAGCACCGCGGTGTCGAGCAGGCGCTCGGCGGGCACGCCGCAGTGATCGACGAGCGCCTTGCCGATCAGGACGCGCAACCAGGTGCGCCCTGCCTTCGGGTACGAGAGCAGGTAGGTGTCCGCCGCGTGCTTGGGCTCCCTGTCGCCCGGGCGCCGGCCGGCCATGGCCCGTCCGCCCGGACCGCTACTTCGCGCCCATCAGCGCGACGGTCGTGTCGAGCATCCGGTTGGAGAAGCCCCACTCGTTGTCGTACCACGACGAGACTTTCACGAGCCGGCCCGACACCTTGGTGAGCGTCGCGTCGAACGTCGACGAGGCGGGATCGTGGTTGAAGTCGACCGACACGAGCGGCGCCTTGTTGTAGTTCAGGATGCCCTTCAGGGCCGCCGACTCGGAGGCCGCCTTCATGATCGCGTTGACCTCGTCGACCGTCGTGTCTCGCGCGGCGATGAACGACAGGTCGACGATCGACACGTTGATCGTCGGCACCCGGATCGCGTAGCCGTCGAGCTTGCCGTTCAGCTCCGGCAGCACGAGGCCGACGGCGGCGGCCGCGCCGGTCTTCGTCGGGATCATGCTCATCGTCGCCGAGCGCGCGCGGCGCAGGTCCTCGTGGTAGACGTCGGTCAGCACCTGGTCGTTCGTGTACGCGTGGACGGTCGTCATCAGCCCGCTGACGACGCCGATCGCGTCGTGCAGCGGCTTGACGAGCGGCGCGAGGCAGTTCGTCGTGCACGACGCGTTGCTGATCACCGTGTGCGAGGCCTTGAGCGTCCCGTGGTTGACGCCGTAGACGACGGTCGCGTCGACGTCCTTGCCGCCGGGCGCCGAGATGATGACCTTCTTCGCGCCCCCCCTGAGGTGCGCGGAGGCCTTCTCCTTGCTCGTGAAGTAGCCGGTGCACTCGAGCACGACGTCGACGCCGAGCGATCCCCACGGCAGCTGGGCCGGGTCGCGCTGCGCGAACACCTTGATGCGGTCGCCGTTGACGACCATCGCGTCGCCGTCGACCTCGACCTTGCCCGGGAACTTGCCGTGCGCGGTGTCGTAGCGCGTCAGGTGCGCGTTGGTCTCCGGGCTGCCGAGGTCGTTGATCGCGACGATCGCGAGGTCGTGCTTCCTGCCGCCCTCGTAGTGTGCGCGCAGGATGTTGCGCCCGATGCGTCCGTATCCGTTGATCGCCACCTTGATCGTCATCGCCGTCTCCGGGGAGGGTAGGGGAGGAAGCAGGGAAAACAGGGATTATCGCCGGAGGTCAGTGCAGGGCCTTGATCCCGGCTAAACCGACCAGCGCGGCGAGGTCGCGCCATGCGTAGCCGACCTCGACGAGCGGCGCGCCGTCCCACTCGAAGGTCTGCTCGACGACGGGCGCCGCGCCGAGCGCTTCGAGGAAGCGGCGCGACGGCGCATTGCCCGCGAGCGTCCACGCGAGCATCGCGGTCGCGCCGCCCGCGGCGAGGTCCGAGGCGACCGTGCCGACCAGCCGCCGCCCGAGTCCCCGGCGCTGGACCTCGCGCGCGAGATAGATCGCGGAGAGCTCGCAGTCGCAGCCGTGCTTCGGCTCGTCGAGCCGGTGGCCCGACGCGAAGCCGACGACGCGGCGGTCCGCTTCGGCGACGAACACGCTTGCGCGTCCGGGCGGCGCGGCGAGGACGCGCCGCCACGTGGCCACGCTCTCCTCGACGTTCAGCGCGTCGAGCGAGGGCTGCGGCACGAGGCCGCGGTAGCTCTGGCGCCAGCTCTCGATCCGCAGGCGCGCGATCGCCTCGGCATCGGCCGTGGTCGCGCGACGATTCGTGATCCCGTCTGTCAATGCCGCTCCGCCTGCGTTCGCGCGCCGGGAGGCCGGCGCTTCCGCTCCGACGCATTAGGCGGGCAGCGCCGGCCGTGCGTCTATCACCGTGACGAGTAAGCCCCTGCTACCCGAATGGGGTCTGCCGTGGGCCGGATCCCGGGCCGACGGGCTCGTTCTCATGTGGATCGGCTTGAAGGCCGACAGGATTCCCGGAGAGGGCGGCGAGGGCGTCGGGGTGAAGCCCGACCCACAGGGGCCGACCGCGTTCGCTGCCCGTCACGCCGCCGCGACGCGCCTGAGTGCGTCGGCGAGGGCGTGGGCGGTGACGCCGAAGTGCTCGAACAGCACGCCGGCGGGGGCGGACTCGCCGAAGCTGTCCACGCCGATGACCGCGGCGCGCGGGTCGTCCGCGGCGCCCACGTACTTGCGCCAGCCGTCGGTCACGCCGGCCTCGATCGCCACCCGCGGCACGCCGGGGGGCAGCACCGCGGCCCGGTAGGCGGCGTCCTGCCGGTCGAACGCCTGCGTGCACGGCATCGACACCACCCGCACCGCGATGCCGTCCTTCGAGAGCGCCGCGCGCGCGGCGAGCGCGAGCGGCACCTCCGAGCCGGTGGCGATGACCAGCGCGCGCCGCTCTCCGGCCCCGAAGTCGGCCAGCACGTAGCCGCCGCGGCGGATCGAGGCGACCTGCGCGGCGTCCTTCGGCGCGTAGGCCACGTTCTGGCGCGAGAGCACGAGCGCGGTCGGCCCCTCGCGCCGCTCGATCCCGGCCGCCCAGGCGACCGCGGTCTCCACCGTGTCGCAGGGCCGCCACACGTCGAGGTGGGGGATCAACCGCAGGCTCGCCGCCTGCTCGATCGCCTGGTGCGTGGGCCCGTCCTCGCCCAGCCCGATCGAGTCGTGCGTGTAGACCAGCACCGAGCGCGCCTTCATCAGCGCGGCCATCCGCACCGCGTTGCGCGCGTAGTCGGAGAAGGTGAGGAAGGTTCCGTGGTAGGGGATGAACCCGCCGTGCAGCGAAAGGCCGTTGCCGATCGCGGTCATCGCGAACTCGCGCACGCCGAAGTAGACGTAGTTGCCCGTCCCCTCGCGCGTGACCGGCACGCTGCCCGACCAGTTGGTGAACACCGAGCCGGTCAGGTCCGCCGAGCCGCCCACCATCTCGGGCAGCAGCTTCGCGTAGGCCTCGATCGCCTGCTGCGAGGCCTTGCGCGTGGCCAGCGTCTCGCCGCGGGCCGCCTGCGCGGCGACGAACCCGGCCACCGCCTGCTCCCAGCCCTCCGGCAGGCCGCCTTCCATCCGCCGCTCGAACTCGGCGGCGAGCCCGGGGTGCGCCGCCCGGTAGGCGGCGAAGCGCTCGCTCCACGCCCGGTGCGCCGCCGCGCCCTTCGCGCGCGCGTCGAACGCCGCGTAGACCTCGCGCGGCACCTCGAAGGGCGGGTGCGTCCAGCCCAGCGCCGCGCGCGTGGCCGCCACTTCCTTCTCGCCCAACGCCGCGCCGTGCGCCTCGGCGCTGCCCGCCTTCCCCGGCGAGCCCTTGCCGATCACCGTCCGGCAGCAGATCAGGCTCGGCTTGTCGACGACCCGCAGCGCCTCCCCGATCGCCCGGTCCACCGCCGCCACGTCGTGCCCGTCCACCCCGCGCACCACGTGCCAGCCGTAGGCCTCGAAGCGCGCCGGCGTGTCGTCGGTGAACCAGCCGGCCACCTCCCCGTCGATCGAGATCCCGTTGTCGTCGTAGAGCACCGTGAGCTTGGAGAGCCCCCAGGTGCCGGCCAGCGAGCAGGCCTCGTGCGAGATCCCCTCCATCAGGCAGCCGTCGCCGGCGAACACGAACGTGCGGTGGTCGACGATCTCGTGGCCGGGACGGTTGAAGTGCGCCGCCAACAGCTTCTCGGCCAGCGCCATCCCCACCGCATTGGCCAGCCCCTGGCCCAGCGGCCCGGTGGTGGTCTCCACCCCCGGCGTCGCGCCCACCTCGGGGTGGCCGGGCGTCTTCGAGTGCAGCTGCCGGAAGCGCTTGAGCTCCCCGATCGGCAGCTCGTAGCCGGCCAGGTGCAACAGCGCGTACTGCAGCATCGAGCCGTGGCCGTTGGACAGCACGAAGCGGTCGCGGTCGGCCCAGTGCGGCGCGGCGGGATCGTGCTTCAGGTGGCGCGTCCACAGCGCCACCGCGATCTCCGCCATCCCCATCGGCATCCCCGGATGCCCGCTCTTCGCCGCCTCCACCGCGTCCATCGCGAGCGCGCGCAGCGCATCGGCCAGGGCCGTGTCGTGGGCGGCAGGGAGCGAGGCGGCGGTCGACATGGGGCTTTCCGAAGGAGGGCGGGAGGGAGCGCTGCACCGCCGCGCGACACCCTCCCCAACCGGGTCCGGGAAGCTGCGGCGGCGCGAAAAGACTTGAAATTATCGCGGAATCCCGCCAAGTTGTGCAATAATCGCGTGTTTGGTCGTGCGTGACCGGTCGTTCCGACGACGCGGAGTCTGTCCGACGTGGGGTGGGGTGCCCTTCCTTCCGTGCGAGCGGAGGCGGGGCGTTTCCTTTTTGGGGGTGTTCCGGCGTCGTTGGCGGCCGAAGGGGGCCGAAAGACACGGGACCTTGCTCTTTAGGGAGACGACTGATGGACGGAATCCATCTGTTGGGCGAGTGGTACGGCTGCCCTGCCGACCTGCCGGAGATGAACCGCGCCGACGCGCTTCGGCGGCGCTGCATCGAGGCGGTCGAGCGCTCGGGGCTCACGATCGTGGGGGAGCGGTTCCACCAGTTCGAGCCGCAGGGGGTGACCGGCGCGGTCATCCTGGCGGAGTCGCACCTGGCGATCCACACCTGGCCCGAGATGGGCGCGGTCACGATCGACGTGTACGTCTGCAACTTCACGACCGACAACACCGGGAAGGCGCGGACGCTGTTCGACGAGCTCGAGAAGTCGCTCAGGCCGGCGCGCTCGCGCTTCCACTCGATCCATCGCGGGGGCGCGAATGGCTGACGGCGCGGGCGACCTCGTCCCCGGCGCGATGACCGAGTACCTGACCGACGACTGGGGGTTCTTCATCCGGTCGAGCCGCCAGTACGAGCGCTTCCGCTCGCCCTACCAGGCGGTCGAGGTCCACGAGAGCGTGCCGTTCGGCAAGCTCTTCCGGCTCGACGGCCACTTCATGACGAGCGAGAAGGACGAGTTCTTCTACCACGAGAACCTCGTCCACCTCGCCGGAATAACGCACCCTGCGCCGGGCCGCGCGCTGATCGTCGGCGGCGGCGACGGCGGCTCCGCCGAGGAGCTGCTCAAGTACCCGTCGATGAAGAAGGTGACGCTCGCCGAGATCGACGTCGCCGTCGTCGACGTCTCGCGCAAGTACCTGAAGAGCGTGCACAAGGGCGCGCTCGACGACCCGCGGCTCGAGCTCAGGATCGGCGACGGC
The DNA here is from genome assembly GCA_046347845.1 of Burkholderiales bacterium. GTDB lineage: Bacteria > Pseudomonadota > Gammaproteobacteria > Burkholderiales > Casimicrobiaceae > VBCG01. The sequence continues at coordinate 59,126 of JAXMFH010000001.1, forward strand.
TTCGCGTACGTGCGCGAGACGCAGGAGGCGTTCGACCTGATCGTGCTCGACCTCACCGATCCGGGCGGCCCGTCGCTCGAGCTCTACACGCCCGAGTTCTACCGGGCATGCGCGTCGCGCCTGTCGCCGCTCGGCGCGATGACGCTCCACATCGCGAGCCCCATCGCGCACCCGGATCGCGTCCGGCAGACGCTCGTGAGCCTGCGCTCGGCGTTCTCGATCGTCACGCCGTACCTGACGTCGGTGCCGCTCTACGGCGGGATGTGGATGATGGCCTGCTGCTCGGCGACGCTCGACCCGCGCAAGCTCTCGGCGCCCGAGATCGACCGGCGCCTCGCGCAGCGGGGCATCGCCGGCCTGCAGTACTACAACGGCGAGATGCACCGCGCGGGGCTCGCGATGCCGAACTTCGTGCGCGCCCTCGTCGGCTGAGCCTCCGTCGGCCGCGGCCGGCCTCCCTCGCGGCCGGGGCGGTCGCCCGCCTCGCACGTTTCGCCGGGTAGCCCCGCCGTTCCGCCCGCCACCCGATCCGTCCGTCGGCAAGCCCGGCCGCCGCGTCATCGTGCGACGGCGGGAGCCCGTTCCGGGACGGAGGCGAGCCGGGTTGAACCCGCCCGCGCCGCCCGCATCTGGGACGCATGGGTCGGGAATCCGACCCCCGACCGGCAATGGACAGGATCCGATGACGCTGACCGACACGATGGGCGACGCCGATTTCGTGCTGATCGACGGAGTCGTGTTCGAGACCGAGTACCTGCGGGTGCCCGACGAGCACACGGTCGCCGACGACGTCGTGCTCGAGGCCAAGCACGGCGAGCTCGAGGTCGAGCTGACCTGCGGGGATCTCGAGGGCGCCGAGCACCTCGGTGACGGGGTCTACCGGCTCGCGAACGGCCATCGGGTGCGGTTCCTGTCCACCGCGACCGTGCACTGACGCGCGTCGGGCCGCGTCCTTGCGCTCCGACCGCGCCCGCGGCCGCGACCGTCCACGATGGAGCGGCGCGTCCGCGCAATGAGCGCGTCCGTCAGGCGGCTTCCAGCACGAACGTGTAGCTCGCGGCGAGCGCCCCGGCGTCGCGGCCGTCCCGCACGGGCACTAGCACGATCTCGAGCCGGTCGCGCTCGCGCGCGAAGTAGCCGCCCATGCCCGCCTCCGCCGATTCGCCCTTGACGTAGAGCTGGGTCGTGAGCGTGCGCGCCCGGGGATGCGCGATTCGAAAGTGCAGGTGCGGAGGCCGGCCACCGTAGGGGACCGGGCGGATCGTCCGGAAGGCCCATGCGCCTCTCGCGTCGGCGACGGCGCGGCCGTAGCCCTGGAAGCCCTCGTCCTGAGGCCCCGTTGCCCCGACGTGGTGGTAAGTGCCGTGCACGTCGCATTGCCACAACTCGAGCGTCGCGCCCGCGAGCGGCGTGCCGCCGGTCGCAACGACGGTGCCCGAGAGCAGCAGCGGCGTGCCGCGTGCGACGCCGGGCCGTCCGGCGACGCGCGTGAGATCGGCGTCGACGTCGGCGGGGAAGGTTCTCGGATAGAACGGCCCCTCGGCGTCGCGCGGCGTCGGCGCAAGCCGCGCCCCCTGCGCCTGCGCGGAGGCCGTCGAGGCGCGGCCCCCCGCGGTCGCGACCATGGCTGCCGCGAGGCCGATGCCCTTCAGCGCGCGCCGCCGCGCGTACGTCGTCACCCTGACTTTCATCGTCGCCTCGTCGTGTTCGGGCCAGGCGCCCGCCGATCGGCATTGGACACCGCCTGCGGTGCTTTCGGTTCACCTCCCCGGATGGGGTGCTCCCTCTCCCGAATGGGGATTGACCGGCCCAGACCCCTGTGCTTATTCTCGCGCGGCCCACGGTGGTTCCGCCGCCCTTCGCGGCGTTCGCTTCCCGGGGCAATGTCCGAGCGAGAGGGGCCGCCGGCGCATCGCGCGCGCCGGCGCGGGCACACTCTACGCGTGGTCCGGAGGCCCCCGGACCGGGCCGAACGGGCTCGATGCCCGGCCAGGCCTGGCCGATGCCGCAGCGCCATCTTTTGGAGGATCGGAATGGATGCACGACGCAGGGACGTACTGAAGACCGGAGGCGGCGCGGCGCTGCTGGCGGCGCTCACGGCGGTCGGCTGGCTCAGGCCGGGCGAAGCGCTGGCGCAGGTGCCGGCCTGGAACAAGGCCGCGTTCGACGCCAAGACGGTCGACGAGGCGCTCAAGGCGCTCGGCAGCGCGGGCCCCGCGCAGAGCAAGGACATCGCGTTCGTGTCGACGCCCGACATCGCCGAGAACGGCGCGGTCGTGCCGGTCGGCGTGGCGAGCGCGATTCCGAAGACCGAGTCGATCGCGATCCTGATCGAGAAGAACCCGAGCCCGCTCGCCGCGGTGTTCTCGCTGCCGGCCGGCACCGACCCCTCGATCACGACGCGGGTCAAGATGGGCCAGAGCTCGAACGTCTACGCGCTGGTGAAGGCCGACGGCAAGGTGTACGTCACCCAGAAGGAGATCAAGGTGACGCTCGGCGGCTGCGGCGGCTGACCCGCCCCCGTCCCGACCACGATCCACGATCCGAGGAAACGCCATGGCTGATCCGATGAAGATTCGCGCCACGCTCGCGGGCGACGCGACCGAGGTGAAGGTGCTGATGAATCACGAGATGGAGACCGGTCAGCGGAAGGACTCGCAGGGCCGGACGGTCCCCGCGTGGTTCATCCAGAACGTCACCGCCACGTGGAACGGCAAGACCGTGCTGTCCGCGCAGTGGGGACCCGCGATCTCGAAGAACCCGTTCCTGTCGTTCAAGTTCAAGGGCGGCGCGAAGGGCGAGAAAGTCCAGGTCACCTGGGTCGACACCAAGGGCGAGACGCGCACCGACGAAGCGACGATCGCCTGATCGACCGGATACAAGATGCCGTGTCCGACCGGCCCCTCGCGGGCCGGCGAGGCGCGGCGACAGCGGGCGGCGCGGGGGCGCGCCGCCCTGGCGAGGGGGCGCCGCCGGGCGCCCACCTACTAGGAGGAGGCCTCATGACCAGCTGGACGCGTGCGGCGATCGCCGCCGTTGGTATCGCGCTCGCCGCGCCACCCGCCTTCGCGCAGGGCTCGGCCGTCGAGGAAATCGAGAAATACCGGCAGGCGCTGCAGGACGGCAACCCCGCCGAGCTGTGGGTCGCGCGGGGCGAGGACCTGTGGCGCGCGCCGGCGGGACCGAAGAAGGTCTCGCTCGAGAAGTGCGACCTCGGGCTCGGCCCCGGCGTCGTCAAGGGCGCGTATGCGCAGATGCCGCGCTATTTCGCCGACGCGGGCCAGGTGATGGACCTCGAGACGCGGCTCGTCTGGTGCCGCGTCAACCTCCAGGGAATGACGGAGGCCGAGGCGAAGCGCAATCCGTTCGGCGGCCCCGGCGTCAAGTCCGACCTCGAGGCGCTCACCGCGTGGATCACCTTCGAGTCGTTGGGCACGAAGATGGCGGTGAGCCTCGACCACCCGAAGATGCAGGAGGCCTACGACATCGGAAAGGCGATCTTCTTCTTCCGGGGCGGGCCCTACGACTTCGCGTGCGCGACCTGCCACGGCGAGGACGGCAAGCGCATCCGCCTGCAGGACCTGCCCAACCTGTCGAGCAAGGCGGGCGCGCAGAAGGGCTACTCGACCTGGCCCGCGTACCGGGTCTCGCAAGGGGAGCTCCGCACGTTCCAGTGGCGGCTCAACGACTGCTTCCGCCAGCAGCGCTTCCCCGAGCTCGCGTACGGGTCGCCCGCGTCGATCGCGCTGACGACGTTCCTGGCCTACAACGCGAACGGCGCGATCTTCGCGGCGCCGTCCATCAAGCGCTGACGGGGAGACGACGATGAACTCGAAGATCGTGATGGCGCTCGCCGCCGGGGCGGCGGCGGTCGTGGCCGGCTGCGCGGCGATGCAGGGACCGACGGACCCGGCCCTCGAGGCGAAGGCCGTCGAGATGATGAAGGTGTCGTTCAAGGAGAAGGGGCAGGCGAAGCTCGACCGCCTGAACCAGGACGAGACGCAGGCGCTGTGCAGCGTGTACACCGGGCACGAGCTGCCGAAGGACGTCGCTGCGAAGATCGAGCGCGCCAACATGGCGACGATCAAGTGGCCCGCGGACGGCAAGCTCGTCGGCGACTGGAAGCAGGGCGAGAAGATCGCGCAGGAGGGACGCGGCTTCCAGTACTCGGACGATCCGAAGGGACCTTCGGGCGCGAACTGCTACGCGTGCCACCAGCTGACCCGCCAGGAGATCAGCTACGGCACGATCGGCCCGTCGCTGTACAACTTCGGGAAGATCCGCGGGTTCAACGACGAGACGCGCCGGTACGCCTGGGGCAAGATCTCCAATTCCCAGGCCTACAACGCGTGCTCGAACATGCCGCGGTTCGGCCACAACGGCGTGCTGACCGAGCAGCAGATCCGCGACGTGGTCGCGCTGCTCGTGGATCCGGCCTCGCCGGTCAACCAGTGACCGGACGCCGCGCGGCGCTCTGGCGCCTGGCCGCCCTCGCCGGCGGCCTCGCGGCCGGTGCGCCGGCGGCGCGCGCGGCGAAGGGCAAGGCCGCGCAGGTCGGCGACCGCGTCGAGTGGCGCGACGTCGTGCTGCTCGACGGCACGACCCTCTCCGCGGCGACGCTCAAGGACGGCCCGCCGGTCATCGTCGAGATCTGGGCGTCGTGGTGTCCGTTCTGCAGGCGGCAGAACCCGCACCTGCAGGCGCTCTCCGCGCGGCACCGCGGCGAGCTCACGGTGCTCGCCCTCTCGATCGACAAGGATCCGGACAAGGCGCGCGCGTACCTGAAGGAGCACGGCTACACGTTCGCCGCCGCGATGGCGGGGCCCGACACCGAGCGGTGGTTCGGCACGCGCGAGGGGCTTCCCGAGATCTACGTGGTCGACCGCGGGCGCATCGTGTTCCGCGAGATCGGCGAGATGTTCCCCGAGGACCTCGCGGCGCTCGGGCGCTACGCGGTCCGCAGGAACGGATGAACAGGCGCGATTTCCTGCAGGTCGTCGCGGCGGCCGCCGCGGCGGGGCTGCCGGTCGACGCGCGACCGGCGCTCGACCTCGCCTCTGGCGCGTCGTTCTACGACGGGATCGAGCGCTTCGGCAACGTGAGCCTGCTGCACTTCACCGACTGCCACGCGCAGCTGAAGCCGATCTTCTTCCGCGAGCCGTCGGTCAACCTCGGGGTGGGCGACGCGGCCGGCAAGCCGCCGCACCTGGTCGGCGAGGCGCTGCTCCGGCACTTCGGCATCCGGCCGGGCACGCGCGAGGCGCACGCGTTCACCTACCTCGACTTCGAGCGCGCGGCCAAGGCCTACGGCGCGGTCGGCGGCTTCGCGCACCTCGCCACGCTGGTGAAGAAGCTTCGCGCGAGCCGTCCCGGCGCGCTGCTCCTCGACGGCGGCGACACCTGGCAGGGCTCCGCCACCGCGCTGTGGACCAAGGGCCAGGACATGGTCGACGCCTGCAAGCTGCTCGGCGTCGACGTGATGACCGGCCACTGGGAGTTCACGCTCGGCGCGGACCGCGTGAAGGAGATCGTCGACAAGGACTTGAGGGGCAAGGTCGACTTCGTCGCGCAGAACGTCAAGACGACCGACTTCGGCGACCCCGTCTTCAGTCCGTACGCGATCCGGAAGGTCGACGGCGTGCCGGTCGCGATCGTGGGGCAGGCGTTCCCGTACACCCCGATCGCGAACCCGCGCTACTTCGTGCCCGAGTGGACGTTCGGCATCCAGGAGCAGGAGCTCCAGAAGGTCGTCGACGAGGCGCGCGGCAAGGGCGCGCAGGTGGTCGTGCTGCTCTCCCACAACGGGATGGACGTCGACCTCAAGCTCGCCTCGCGCGTGTCCGGCATCGACGCGATCCTCGGCGGCCACACGCACGACGGCGTCCCGCAGCCGACGATCGTCGCGAACCGCGGCGGGAAGACGCTCGTCACGAATGCCGGCAGCAACGGCAAGTTCCTCGCCGTGCTCGACCTCGACGTGCGCGGCGGCAAGGTCGCGGACTTCCGCTACCGGCTCGTCCCGGTGTTCGCGGCGCTGCTGCCGCCCGATCCCGGGATGGCGGCGCTGATCGCGAAGGTCCGCGAGCCGTACGCGGCGAAGCTCGACGAGCCGCTCGCGGTCAGCGAGGCGCTGCTCTACCGGCGCGGCAACTTCAACGGCACCGCCGACCAGCTGATCGTCGACGCGCTGATGGCCGAGAAGGACGCGCCGATCGCCTTCTCGCCGGGCTTCCGCTGGGGCACGACGATCCTGCCGGGGCAGCCGATCCGGCGCGAGCACCTGATGGACCAGACGGCGATCACCTACCCGTTCGTCACGGTGAGCGAGCTGAAGGGCGAGACGATCAAGGCGATCCTCGAGGACGTCGCCGACAACCTGTTCAACCCGGACCCCTACTACCAGCAGGGCGGCGACATGGTGCGCGTCGGCGGGCTCCAGTACGCGATCGATCCGAACGCCCGAGCCGGCAGCCGCATCGTGCGCATGGAGCTCGCGGGCAAGCCGATCGACGCGGACCGGACCTACAAGGTCGCCGGCTGGGCGCCGGTCGCCGAGGAGGCGAAGAACGCGGGTGGCGAGCCGATCTGGGACGTCGTCGAGCGGTACGTCGTGCGCGAGAAGACGATCCGCGCGCGGCCGCCCAACCAGCCGCGCGTGATCGGGATGGCGGGCAATCCGGGCATGGTGTGAGCATGGAGGAATCGACAATGGAAAATCGACGGATCCGGGCGCGCCGCCGCGGGTCGACGGCGCTCGCGCTCGCTCTCGCATCGATCGCGGCGCTGCCGGCGCACGCGCAGGCGCCCAAGCTGACGATTCCACTGGCGTCGCTGCAGACCGGCGCCGCGCTCGCCGCCGCGCAGGCGGCGCTCGCGCGCTGCCAGAAGGACGGCTACACGGTGACCGTCGCGGTCGTCGACCGCGCCGGCAGCGCGCTCGCCGTGTTGCGCGATCCGCTCGCCGGCCCGCACACCGTGCAGACGGCGATCGGCAAGGCGTACACGGCGGTGAGCTTCCGGACCGACACGACGGAACTCGCGGCCGCGACGCAGGCGGGCCGGCCGTCGTCGGGCATCCGCGCGCTGCCCGGTGTCGTCGCCGTCGGCGGCGGCATGATGATCCGCGCGAAAGGCGCGCTCCTGGGCGGCATCGGCGTGTCGGGGGCGCCGGGCGGCGACCAGGACGACGCCTGCGCGAAGGCCGGCATCGCGGCGATCTCGGACTCGCTCGAGCTCGAGTAGCGGGCGTTCCCCGCCTCGCGCCGGTGCGTCAGGCGCCGCGCACCTCGGCGATCGGGCGCTCGAGCAGCGCCTCGACGTCGTGCCCGCGCTCCTTCAGCGCGTCGAACTCCGCCTCGAGCTCGTCGACCGGCTGCCTGCCGCGGCGCGAGAGGAAGCGCGCGAGGCCGGGCGGCAGGTCGCGCTGCCGCATCAGGCCGTAGAGCCACGCGATCGACGCGTCGGCGAGCGCGCGCAGCGCGACGAACGTCCCCACGATGCCCCAGGGCGAGCCGGTGACCCCCGCCATCGGGATGCCGAGGATCAGGCCGAGCTGCGTGACGAGCACGCGCATCGACGCGGTCCCGCAGCTCTCGGATAGCCTCGCGAACGTCCAGTCGCGGATGCGCGCGAGGTCGGCGACGAGCCAGGCGAGCTGCACGCCGGCCGCCCACGCGAGCGCGACCTTCGCGTCCTGCCAGGTGAGCGGTCCGCCGACGTCGAACAGGAAGACGAGCAGCAGCACGAACAGGCCGTGCGCGACCGTGAAGACGGCCGTGGTCGTCAGGAAGCCGCGCAGGTACGTGCTGCCGTCGCCGAGCGCCTTCACCGTGTCGGCGGCGTTCGCGCGGGGGTCGGACACCGTGCCGATCGGCGCGTAGTGGCCCGTCTTCGACGTCGCGCGCCGGTGGGCGACGATCCGGATCGCCCCGGTCGCGAGCAGCAGCACCGTCTCGAACCAAAACAGGAGCAGGAGCGCAGCGGGCGAGCGACCCTGCCAGATCACGTCGGCGAGCGGGATCGCGCCCATCAGGAGCGCGTAGAGGAGGGCCGGGAGGAATCCCATCGCGTCGCTCCGGCAGGTCCCTCGCGACGTTCGCGCGGTAGCGAGCGCGCAGGATACGCGGTTCGGCGCGGCGCGGGGCGCGTCGTCCGCGCCCGGACGTCAGCGCACGGTCACGCGCGCGAACCGGCGCTTGCCGGCCTGCACGACGACCGTCGCGCCCGCGGGCACCGTGACGCCCTTGTCGGCCACGACCTCGCCGTCGACCTTGAGGCCGCGTCCGGCGATGAGCCGCAGCGCCTCGGAGGTCGAGTCGACGACGCCCGCCTGCTTCGCCAGGTTCGCGATCGCGAGCCCGGCGCCCGCGGTGTCGATCGTCACCTCCGGCATCGTGTCCGGCATTGCGCCGCCGCGGAAGCGCGCCTCGAAGCTCGCGAGCGCGCGCTCGGCGTCGGCCCGCGAATGGAAGCGCGCGACGATCTCCTGCGCGAGCGCGACCTTCGCGTCGCGCGGATTGCGGCCCTCCTCGCACTCGCGGCGCAGCGCCGAGATCTCGCCCATCGGCCGGAACGACAGCAGCAGGTAGTAGCGCCACATCAGCTCGTCGGAGATCGACATGAGCTTGCCGAACATGTCGTCGGGCCGCTCGGTGATGCCGACGTAGTTGCCCTTCGACTTCGACATCTTGTCGACGCCGTCGAGCCCCTCGAGCAGCGGCATCGTCAGCACGCACTGCGGCTCCTGCCCCGCCGCCTTCTGCAGCTCGCGCCCGACCAGCAGGTTGAACTTCTGGTCGGTGCCGCCCAGCTCGATGTCCGCCTCGAGCGCGACCGAGTCGTAGCCCTGCATCAGCGGGTAGAGGAACTCGTGGACCGCGATCGGCTGGTGGCTCGTGTAGCGCTTGTGGAAGTCGTCGCGCTCGAGCATGCGCGCGACCGTGTACTGCGAAGCGAGCCGGATCATGCCGGCGGCGCCGAGCGGCTCGCACCACTCCGAGTTGTAGCGGATCTCGGTGCGCGCCGGGTCGAGGACCTTCGACGCCTGGGCGTGGTAGGTCTCGGCGTTGGCGCGGATCGCCTCGCGGGTGAGCGGCGGGCGCGTCGCGTTGCGCCCCGACGGGTCGCCGATCATCGACGTGAAGTCGCCGATCAGGAAGATCACCTGGTGGCCGAGGTCCTGCAGCTGCCGCATCTTGTTCAGCACGACCGTGTGCCCGAGGTGGATGTCGGGCGCGGTCGGGTCGAGCCCGAGCTTGATGCGCAGCGGCTTGCCGCGTGCGAGCTTCTCGCGGAGCTCGGCCTCGACGATCAGCTCGTCGGCGCCGCGCCGCGCGACCTCGATCTGGTGGTCGACGTCGATCCCCTTCGCCATGCGCGTCATCCCTTAGCCTCGCGGTCGGCGACCGCCGCCTTCGCCGCCGGCCGCGCGTAGCAGCGCGCGTGCCAGTCGCGCACCTTCGGCCAGCGATCGAGGCCGAACAGCGGGGCGCGGAACAGCACCGCGGCGAGGTTGAGATCCGCGATCGTGAACGCGTCGTCGGCGAGCCACGCGCGCGTCGCGAGCGCGCCCTCGATCACGTCGAGGCGCTGCGCGAGCTTCGGGGCGGCCTCCGCCGCGATCGCGGGCCTGCGCTCGGCCTCGGGCAGGAACGTCGAGTGGTAGAACCACTGGCCCATCGGCGTCTCGACCTCGCTCGCGGCGAACAGCGTCCACTGGTAGGCGAGGCCCTCGCCCCGGATCGTCGAGGGCCAGAGCCGGCCGGCCTTCCGGGCGAGGTAGAGGTTGATCGCGAGCGACTCGAACAGCGGGAAGCCGTCGTCGACGATCGCCGGCACGACGCCGAGCGGGTGCACGGCGAGGTAGTCCGGCCCCTTGATCTCCGGGCCCTTGTAGTGGTGCGGGACGTGCTCGTAGGCGAGGCCGAGCTCGCGGGCCGCCCAGAGGACCCGGAACGCCCGGGAGGCGGCGATGCCGTAGATCGTGAGGCTCATCGATGGAGGGGTCCGGAACGGGCCTTGCTTCGAGGATTTGCTACCATCCCGCGATGGCCGGCCCGACGTCCGACATGCCAGCAGGCGAGCCCGACATTCTAGCCGATCGCCCCGGCGAGCCCCCGGTCCGCCCGGCGTCCGCTCGCCCGTCGCGCTGGTGGCTGGCCGGGATCGCGGCGCTCGGGCTCACCGGCGTCGCGGCGTTCGGCCTCGCGCCCGACACCGTCGTCGATCCGGTGCCCACGACGCTCACGGTGCGGGAGCTCGAGCTGCCCGCGGTCGCGGACGGGGCGGGCGAGCCCGCGCCGTATTGGCGCGAGGAGCGCGTGCGCCGCGGCGACACGATCGGCGAGCTGCTCGCGCGGGCGGGGATCGACGACGCGGAGCTGCGCGCGCTGGTGCGCACCGATCCCGCGGCGCGAGCGCTCTACCAGCTCAGGCCCGGCCAGCCGGTGCGCGTCGCCACCGACGCCGACGGGGCGCTCGTCGAGCTGCGCTTCTCGCCGGGCGCCTCGCAGATGCTCACGATCCGCCGGGAGCCGGAGGGCCTGCGCGCGTTCCGCGGCGAGGCCGACGTCGAGGCGCGCGTCGCGCTCAAGGCGGGCGTGATCGGCTCGTCGCTCTTCGGCGCCGCGGACGACATCGGCCTGCCCGACGCGATCACGCTCGCGCTCGCCGACGCGTTCTCGGGCGACATCGACTTCTACCACGACCTCCGCCGCGGCGACCGCTTCGCGGTGCTCTACGAGACGCTCTTCGTCGACGGCGAGCCCGCCGGCACCGGCCGCATCCTCGCCGCCGAGTTCGAGAACCGCGGCCAGGTGCTGCGCGCGTTCCGGTGGACGGCGCCCGACGGGACCGAGGGCTACTACACGGAGGACGGCCGCAGCGCGCGCAAGGCGTTCCTGCGCTCGCCGATGGAATTCTCGCGCGTGACGAGCGGATTCACGCTCGCCCGGCTGCACCCGATCCTGAACACGTGGCGCGCCCATCGCGGCGTCGACTACGGCGCGCCGACCGGCACGCCGGTCCGGGCGACGGGCAGCGGCGTCGTGGCGTTCGCCGGCCGGCAGAACGGCTACGGCAACGTCGTGATCCTGCGCCACGGCGGCGCGTACTCGACGCTCTACGGCCACCTGTCGCGCTTCGCGAAGGGCGTGACGACCGGCTCGCGCATTTCGCAGGGCGAAACGATCGGCTACGTCGGCCAGACCGGCTGGGCGACCGGCCCGCACCTGCATTACGAGTTCCGTATCGGCAACGAGCCGCGCAACCCGCAGACGATCGCGCTCCCGACCGCCGAGCCCGTGCCGCCTGCGCAGCGCGGCGCGTTCGCCGCCGCGATCGCGCCGGCGGTCGAGGAGCTCGCGGTCGCGCGGCGCATGCCGACCGCGGTGCTCGCGTCGCGCGACTGAGGCTCCCGTGTCCCGCGAGCGCTACGCGGGCGTGATGTCCGGTACGAGCCTCGACGGCGTCGACGCGGTCGTCGCGGACTTCGCCGCCGCGCCGGGCCGCGTGTGCGAGACGCTCGGCTCGGCCCACGTTCCGTTGCCCCGGGAGCTCCGCGCGCGCCTCGCCGAGCTGCAGGCGAGCGGCCCCGACGAGCTCGCGCGCTCCGCGTCCGCTGCGATCGCGCTCGCGGACCTCTACGCCGACGCGATCCTGGCCGCGTGCGCGAACGCGCGCGTCGACGCCGCGACGCTCGCGGCGGCGGGCGTGCACGGCCAGACCGTGCGGCACCGCCCGGACCTGGGCTGGACGATCCAGCTGAACGACGCCGCGCGCGTGGCCGAGCGCGCGAACGTCACCGTCGTCGCCGATTTTCGCCGCCGCGACGTCGCCGCGGGCGGGCAGGGCGCGCCGCTCGTGCCGGCGTTCCACGCGGCGCTCTTCCGCGACGCCGCCGTGCACCGGGTCGTCGCGAACGTCGGCGGCATCGCGAACCTGACCGACCTGCCGCCGTCGGGGACCGTGCGCGGGTTCGACACCGGGCCGGGGAACGTGCTCTCCGACCTGTGGCACGCACAGCACCGGGGCGGGCCGTACGACGAGGGCGGCGCCTGGGCGGCCAGCGGCAGGCCGGTCGCGGAGCTGCTCGACGCGATGCTCGCGGATCCGTACTTCGCGATGCCGCCGCCGAAGAGCACCGGGCGCGACCGGTTCCACTCGTCGTGGCTCGACGAGCACCTCGCGCGCACCGCGCCCGGCGCCGCGCCGCCCGACGTCCAGGCGACGCTCGTCGCGCTCACCGCGCGCACGATCGCCGACGCGGTGCGCCGGCATGCATCGGCGGCGCGCGAGGTCCTCGTCTGCGGGGGGGGCGCGCGCAACGCGACGCTGATGGGGAGGCTCGCGCGGGAGCTTCCGGGCTGCCTCGTGATCCCGACGTCGGAACGGGGCGTCGCGGTCGAGCACGTCGAGGCGCTCGCCTTCGCGTGGCTCGCCCGCGAGACGCTCGCCGGTCGCCCCGGCAACCTGCCCGCCGTGACCGGCGCGGCGGGCCCGCGCGTGCTGGGCGCGGTGTATCCGAGATGAGGCGGGCCGGGAAGGACGCCGGGAGGCGCGAGAATGGAAGATGGACGATGGGGAACGGAGCGGGAGCGATGACGACGACGGGACGGTGCGCGCACTCGGTACCCGATGACGACGGACGAAGGGGATACGCATGACCGACCGACGCACCGCGCTCGTCACCGGCTCGACGAGCGGCATCGGCCGGACGATCGCCGACACCCTCGCCCGCGCCGGCATGAACGTCGTCCTGAACGGGTTCGGCGATCCCGCCGCGATCGAGCGCCAGCGCGCCTCGATCGAGCGGGAGCACGGCGTCACCGCGCGCTACGAGCCCGCGGACATGGCGAGGCCCGCGGAGATCGAGGCGATGATGCGACGCGCGCTCGACGCGTTCGGCGCGATCGACGTGCTCGTCAACAACGCCGGCATCCAGCACGTCGCCGCGGTCGACGAGTTCCCGGTCGACCGGTGGGACGCGATCATCGCGGTCAACCTGTCGTCCGCGTTTCACACGACGCGCCTCGCGCTCCCGGGCATGAAGGCGAAGGGCTGGGGCCGGATCGTCAACATCGGATCGATCCACGCGACGATCGCCTCGCCGTTCAAGTCCGCGTACACGGCCGCGAAGCACGGCCTCGCGGGGCTCACGAAGACCGTCGCGCTCGAGGTCGCGCAGCAGGGGATCACGGTCAACGCGATCTGCCCGGGCTACGTGCGTACGCCGCTCGTCGACGCGCAGATCCCCGACCAGGCGCGCACGCGCGGCATCTCGGAGGACGACGTGATCCGAGAGGTCATCCTCGCGAACCAGCCGACGCGGCGCTTCGTGGGCCTCGACGAGGTCGGCGCGCTCGCGGCGTTCCTCGCCTCCGATGCGGCGCGCTCGATCACCGGCGCGACGATCGCGATCGACGGAGGCTGGACCGCCCAGTGACGGCCGCGGCGCGCCGGCGGGGGCGCCGCCGTACGCGGAAGGCCCTGCCCGGCGCAGTCGCGTAAAATGCCCGGCTGCGTGGCGCGAGGCGGTCTGCCCGGCCGGCCGCGGACGCGCCCCTACCAAGAACCCTTTCGGAGAATCCGATGAAGCTCGTCAAGCTGTTCACCGGCGCCCTCGTGGCGCTTTCGCTGGTCGCCGGCGGCGCGGCCGCGCAGACCGACAAGGCCAAGAAGCAGGCGGAGGTCCGCAAGGCCACCGCCGGCAGCCTGGAGAAGTTCTACAAGGCGAATCCCGACCTCAAGGCCAAGGTCGCCAAGGCCCCCGGCTACGCGGTGTTCACGACCTACGGGCTTTCGTTCGTCGTCGGCGGCGCGGGCGGCAAGGGCCTCGCGCACGACAACAAGACCGGCCAGGACACGTTCATGGACATGGCGCAGGCGAGCGTCGGCGTGCAGATCGGCGCGTCCGAGAGCGAGACGCTGATCGTGTTCAACACGCCCGCGGCGCTCAGGAACTTCGTCGACAAGGGCTGGGAGTACGGCGGCGGCGTGGCCGCCTCGGCCGGCGGCGGCGGCAAGACCTCGGGCGGCGGCTCCGGCGAGAACGTGATCTCGGACGCCTCGTACTACACGTACACGAAGAACGGCCTCGAGGCCGGCGGCGCCCTCAAGGGCACCAAGTTCTGGAAGTCGAGCGACCTCAACTGAGGACGCGGCTCCGAAGTGCGGGTGCGCCGCCCGCTCGAGGGAGGCGCGACACCGGGCAGGATCAGGGGCGGCCGCCGGAAGGGGCCGCCCCTTCTTTCGTCCGGAGGCCGGCCGCGGCGACCGGCGCGGCCGGAAAACGACGACGGGGCCCCGAAGGCCCCGCCCCGGCTCGCCGCCGCCGGTCAGGCGACGGCGATGCGTCCTCGCGTCAGACCGAGAAGCTCGAGCCGCAGCCGCAGGTCGACTGGGCGTTCGGGTTCTTGATCACGAACTGCGCGCCCTCGAGGCCGTCCGTGTAGTCGATCTCGGCTCCGACCAGGTACTGGTAGCTCATCGGGTCGATCAGGAGCGTCACGCCGTTCTTCACCATCGAGGTGTCGTCCTCGGCGACGGTCTCGTCGAAGGTGAACCCGTACTGGAACCCCGAGCAGCCGCCGCCGGTCACGAAGACCCGCAGCTTGAGGTCCGGGTTGCCTTCCTCCTCGATCAGCGACCGGACCTTCTCGGCCGCGGCGTCGGTGAAGTTGAGCGGGGCGGGCATCTCGTTCATCGCGTTCATCGTCGTGCTCCTTGGCGCGTCGCGCCGGTTTCGTCCGCAGGGCGGGCGCGCGTCAGGCGCCGACCCGCTTCAATTCGACCACGTCCGCCGACTCCGGTTCGGCGTGGCCGTGGTTGAGCCGCCCCTGGATCACCGCGCCGACGTGCATCTCGAGCGTCTTGTACGCGACGTCGCCGGTCACCCGGGCCTTCGGCTGCAGTTCCAGGTAGTCGCTCGCCGTGACCGGCCCCTCGACGGCGCCATTGATCACCATGTGCGAGACCCGGATCTCGCCCACGACCTTCGCGTGCTCGCTGATCACCAGCGTGCCGTCCTGGCCATCGGCCGTCGAGACGTTGCCGGCCACGTGGCCGTCGATCCTCAACCCGCCGGTGAACACGATGTCCCCCTGGACCGTGGTCCCGGCCCCGATCAGGCAGTCGATCCGCTTCTGCGGCGGCGGGTGCTTCTGCTTCCTGTCCCCGAACATGGTGGCCTCCCTAGGAGAGCGCAAGGGTCCGCGTGGCCCGCGGAGCGGTCGCGCCCGATTCGTACGCCCGAACCGTCAGCGACCGGACCTGGGCGCCCGCCGGGATCCGGAAGGTGCCCTCGATCCGTTGATAATACTTGAATCGGAGCTTGAGCGCGTCGGCCAGGTCGGGCTGGGCGTCGGGGAGGAGCAGCGTGGCCTGCCGGGCCGGGCCGTC
Organism: Burkholderiales bacterium; assembly: GCA_046347845.1. Taxonomy (GTDB): domain Bacteria; phylum Pseudomonadota; class Gammaproteobacteria; order Burkholderiales; family Casimicrobiaceae; genus VBCG01. Next base: position 74,522 of record JAXMFH010000001.1, read on the forward strand.
GCCGTCGGCGGGCACGGCGAGCGTCGCCGCCAGCGCCAGGTGCCCCTCGAAGTCCTCTCGCGGCGACCCGCCCCGGACGACGAGCACGCTGTAGTGCCAGGCTTCCTCGCTCGCGCGCTCGACGACGAGCCGCGGGATCGACACGCCGACCGGCTTGCTCGAGTCGGCGACGAGCTTCTGCAGGAACGCGAGCTCCTCGCGGACCTGCTGGTTCTCCTGCGTGAGCTCGACCACCTGCTTCGAAAGCGCCGCCTGCGCGCCGCGCGTCATCGCGAGCTCGGTCTCGAGCGCCGAGTTCGCCTGGCGCAGCGCCGCCGACTCCTGCGCATAGCGCTGCGCGTCGGCCTCCGCGGTGGCGAGCTGGGCCTCGACCGCCTTGCGGTTGAACCCGCCGAAGATCTGGCCGAAGTCGAAGCCCCACCACCACATCCCGGCCACGAGCGCGAGGAGGCTCGCGGCGATCGCGGCCCGCCACGGCCAGGGCAGGTGCGTGCGCACCGCCATGCGCGGCGCGCTGATCGAGAAGTGCCGGCGGACCCGGCGCCACGCGCGATCGACGGCCACTGGCGTCTAGGGCCTGTTAACGCTACCGGGGCACTCGCGCCGGCGCCGCGCTGGCCGCAGGGCCAGGCGCGAGTGCGAACGTGTGCTTCCGGCACACGACAAACGAGCAACAACGCCCTGCGGCCAGCGCGGCGCCGGCCCTCCGGGTGATCTCGGGAAACGGCCGCCCTCGGCGTTGCACGTCCTCGCCGCAGGTCGGCTGCGGCTTGCGGCGTGCGCCTTGATGGCGGCCGTTTCCCGAGTCACGCGAGCGTCCCGGTAGCGTCAGCAGGCCCTAGGGCAGCACCGCCAGCGCTTCGAGCCCGGTCTCCTCGGGGAGCCCGAACATCAGGTTCATGTTCTGGATCGCCTGGCCCGCGGCGCCCTTGACGAGGTTGTCCTCGACCGCGAGCACCATCGCGAGGTCGGTGCCCTGCGGGCGGTGCACGGCGATGCGCAGCACGTTCGACGCGCGCACCGAGCGCGTGTCCGGCGCGGACCCGGGCGGCATCACGTCGACGAACGGCTCGTTCGCGTAGCGCCGTTCGTAGAGCGCCTGCAGGTCGAGGTCGGGCTTCACGAGCGGCGCGTAGAGCGTCGCGAAGATGCCGCGGATCGCGGGCGTCAGGTGCGGCGTGAACGCGAGCGACACCGGCGCGTTCGACGCGGCCGCGAGCCCCTGGACGATCTCCGGGTGGTGACGGTGCCCCTTGACGCCGTACGCGGCGAAGTTGTCCGACGCCTCGGCGAACAGCAGGTTCATCTCGGCCTTGCGCCCCGCGCCCGAGACGCCCGATTTGCAGTCGGCGATCAGGTGCCTCGCGTCGACGGCCCCCGCCTCGAGCAGCGGCAGGAAGCCCAGCTGCACCGCGGTCGGGTAGCAGCCCGGGTTGCCGACGATGCGCGCGCCGCGGATCGCCTCGCGGTTCACCTCCGGCAGCCCGTACACGCTCTCGGCGAGCAGGTCCGGGCACGCGTGCGGCATCCTGTACCAGCGCTCGAAGACCGCGGGATCCCGGAGGCGGAAGTCGGCGGCGAGGTCGACGATCCTCGCGCCCGCGCCGACGAGCTCGCGCGCCTGCGCCATCGCGACGCCGTGCGGCGTCGCGAAGAACACCAGCTGGCACTCGGCGAGCGGCGCCTTGTCGGGCTCGACGAAGGCGAGGCCGTCGTAGCGGCGGCGCAGGCTCGCGAACATGTCGGCCACGCGCGTGCCGGCGTCCTTGCGCGACGTGATCGTGCGCACGCGCGCGTGCGGATGCTGCGCGAGGAGCCTGAGCAGCTCGACTCCGGTGTAGCCGGTGCCGCCGACGATGCCGACGTCGATCATCATGCCTCCGCCAGGGTGGCCGGCGATTCTAGCACCGGGTCCCGGGCCCGCCTGTAGGCCCGCGGGCGACACCCGGTGCGTCGCCGAAACGGAAAGGCCGCCTCGCGGGCGGCCTTTCGAGCGGGTCGACGCGCCGCGTCAGCGCTTGCTGAACTGCTTGCGGCGGCGTGCCTTGTGCAGGCCGACCTTCTTGCGCTCGACCTCGCGCGCGTCGCGCGTGACGAGCCCGGCCTTCGAGAGCACCGGCTTCAACTGCGCGTCGTAGTCGATGAGCGCGCGCGTGATGCCGTGGCGCACCGCGCCGGCCTGGCCGGACTCGCCGCCGCCGGTCACGTTGACCATCACGTCGAACGTCTTCTCGTGGTTCGTGAGCGCGAGCGGCTGGCGGACGACCATGCGGCCGGTCTCGCGCGCGAAGAACTCGTCGACCGGCTTCTCGTTGACGACGATCCTGCCGGTGCCCTGCTTCATGAACACGCGGGCGACCGAGGTCTTGCGGCGTCCCGTGCCGTAGTAGTAGTTGCCGATCATGTCAGGCCTTGGTGACGTCGAGGGGCTTGGGCTGCTGCGCCGCGTGCGGATGCGACGGCCCGGCGTAGCACTTGAGCTTCTTGATCATCGCGTAGCCGAGCGGGCCCTTCGGGAGCATCCCCTTGACGGCCTTCTCGAGCGCGCGTCCCGGGAAGCGGGCCTGCATCTTGCCGAACGTGGTCGTCGAGATCCCGCCCGGATAGGTCGAGTGGCGGTGGTAGAGCTTCGTGTCGGCCTTGGTGCCGGTCACGCGCAGCTTCTCGACGTTGGTGACGACGATGAAGTCGCCCGTGTCCATGTGCGGCGTGAAGATCGGCTTGTGCTTGCCGCGCAGGCGCAGCGCGATCTGGCTCGCGAGGCGGCCGAGGACCTGGTCGGTCGCGTCGACGACGTACCAGTCCCGGCGGATGTCGGCCGGCTTGGCGGAATAGGTTTTCATGGCCTTGCGCTCGTGACTCTCGTGGGGGGATGCCGGGGCCGGGACCTCGCCCGACCTGGCGAAGCAAAGTCTTGAATTCTAATCCGGAAAGGCGCGTCCGGTCAACGTTGCCCGGGAGACCCTGACAGGGCCGGAGAGGCCGGGGGGAGTCGGGGGTCGGGGCGCGGGGCCCAGGCCGTTGTCGCAGTGCAAAAAAAAGCGCGGTGCCAAGGCACCGCGCCGAAGATTCCATCCTAGGAGGAGGAGGGATGGAATGGCCCCCGGTGGAGAGGGAGGACCCCTCCGGCCCGGCGACGAGACCAGTCTCCCATATTGCGCCGCACAACGCAATATGGACAATGGCGGCTGCGGAGGGGCGCCGGCAGGGCCCGGACGCGGGATTCCGCAGTGCGGAGCGCCGGCCCCGGCGCCGCACACGGGGGCGATGGCGGTGCGGGGTGGAGTAGCCTTCGACGTCGGCTGCCCGACCGCCACCGGCGGATTGCAAATGCAGTAAGCACACACTGACTTAAAGAGCGCGGAGCACCCATGAAGACCAGGATCAAGTGGACCGAGGGGATGTCGTTCGTCGGCGAGACCGGCAGCGGGCATGCGGTCGTCATCGACGGGGCGCCCGAGCACGGGGGGCGGAATCTCGGGCCGCGACCGATGGAACTCGTGCTGGCGGGGGCGGCGGCATGCACCGCCTTCGACGTCGTGCTGATCCTGAAGAAGGCGAGGCAGCCGGTCGCCGACTGCGTCGTCGAGGCCGAGGCGGACCGGGCGGCGGTCGAGCCGAAGGTGTTCACCCGCATCCGGCTCGCGTACACGGTCGCCGGGCGCGGGCTCGACCCCCGTCAGGTCGAGCGCGCGGTCAAGCTGTCGAAGGAGAAGTACTGCTCGGCGACGATCATGCTCGCGAAGACCGCCGAGATCGAGACGACCGTCACGATCGTCGAGGGTGATCGCGTACCGCTTCAGGAGTCAGGAGTCAGTTGACGGGAGTCAGGGGGCGTCTGCGCGAAGTGGCGCGCGGCGGGCACTGAAGCCGAGGCGGCGCCTGCTGCCTTCCGCGCGACGCTCGATGCGTCGTCACTTGCCCGCCGGCGGCGCCGCGACGAGTCCGCGCACCTGCACGGCCGTCTCGGCGACGATCCGCGCGCCGGACGCGTCGACGAACTCGAACACGAGCGGGACGCGCTGGCCCGGCGCCACGGCGCTCGCGAGATCGACGAAGCGCAGCACCGACCCCTTCAGCGCGAACCGCGTCTCGCCGGCGGGCATCGCGAGGCGCTCGACGACGCGCGGCGGGTTGGCCCGGTCCTTCGGATCGTGCACGACGATCTCGACCGACCGCGCGACCGGCGTGCGCACCGCGACGAGCGTGAGCGGTGCGTCGGCACGCACGTCCGCGTAGGCGTCCGCCGAAGCCGCGCCGGCGGCGGCCGGGCGCATCCACGCGTTCGCGATCTCGGGGGCGGCGGAGGCCGGGGCCGCCGCGGCGAGCCCCGCGAACGCGAATGCCAGCGCCGGCGCGATCGGGCGGCTCACTTCGGGTCGCGCAGCAGCCGGATGAGGCTCGACGTGTCCCAGCGGCCGCCGCCGCGCTGCTGCAGGCGGCCGTAGAACTGGTCGACGATCGCGGTGACCGGCAGCGTCGCGCCGTTCGCGCGCGCCTCGTCGAGGCAGATCCCCAGGTCCTTGCGCATCCAGTCGACCGCGAAGCCGAAGTCGAACCGGTCGGCGGCCATCGTCTTGCCCCGGTTCTCCAGCTGCCACGACTGCGCGGCGCCCTTGCCGATGACGTCGAGCACGCGCTCCGCGTCGAGCCCGGCGCGCATCGCGAAGTCGATGCCCTCGGAGAGCGCCTGCACGAGCCCCGCGATGCAGATCTGGTTGACCATCTTGGTGAGCTGGCCGGCGCCCGGCGCGCCCATCAGGGTCACCGCGCGCGCGTAGTGCGCGAGGACGCCCTCGGCGCGCGCGAAGGTCTCCGCGTCGCCGCCGACCATGATCGTGAGCTTGCCGTTCTGCGCGCCGGCCTGCCCGCCCGACACCGGCGCGTCCAGGAAGCCGACGCCCTTCGCGGCCGCCGCGGCGTGCATCTCGCGGGCCACGCCGGCCGAGGCCGTCGTGTGGTCGACGAGGGTCGTGCCGGACGCCATGCCGGCGAGCGCGCCCTCCGCCCCGTTCGCGACCGCGCGCACGTCGTCGTCGTTGCCCACGCACATCATGACGATCTCCGCGCCGCGCGCGGCCTCGGCGGGCGTGCGCGCCGTGCGCCCGCGATACTCGTTGCGCCACGCGTCCGCCTTCGCGGGCGTCCGGTTGTAGACGGTGACCTCGTGGCCGGCGCGGGCCAGGTGACCCGCCATCGGGTACCCCATCACCCCCAGTCCGAGGAACGCGAGCTTCTTCGTGTCGTTGGCCATGGACCCTTCCTCTCGATTGTCCGCCGGCGGCCGCGGCGTGCGTCAGTGCGTGCGGTCCCGCGCGGGCGCCTCGCGGTCGTGCCCGCCGCCGGACCGGTACCACCATTTGAGCACGAGGATCACGAGCGCGAGCGCGAGCGTCACGATGTTCGCGACGACGATCGGCACGGCGTCGAGCTTGAGGCCGTAGGCGAGCCACAGCGCGACGCCCAGCGCGAACGTCCCGAATGTCCACCACGACAGGTCGTCCGCGTGGCGCACGCGGACGATGCGCACGATCTGCGGGACGAACGCGATCGTCGTCAGCGTGCCGGCCGCGAGGCCGAGCGTGTCGAGGGAACCCGCGCCCGTCATCGCGTCCGGCCTCCGGTTCCAGGGCCTGCCGTCGCACCCGCGGGCGTTTCGCCGGCGCTCACCGCCCTTCCGCCTCGCGCGCGATCGCTTCGCGCGCCGCGGCGGCGGCCTCGCGCACGCGCCGCGGCGCGGTGCCGCCCGGGTGGTCGCGGCTCGCCACCGACCCCTCGAGCGTGAGCACGTCGTACACGTCCGGGCCGACGAGCGGCGAGAACCGGGCGAGGTCGGCGAGCGGGAGGTCCGCCAGGTCGACGCGGCGCGCCTCCGCCTCGCGCACCGCGCGCGCGACCGCCTCGTGCGCGTCGCGGAACGGGAGCCCCTTGCGGACCAGGTAGTCGGCCAGGTCGGTCGCGGTCGCGTAGCCCTCGCGGGCCGCGGCGCGCATGCGCTCGGGCACCGGCGCGAGGCCGTGGGCGACGAGGTCGGCGACGATCTCGAGGCAGTCGGCCAGCGTGTCGACCGTGTCGAACAGCGGCTCCTTGTCCTCCTGGTTGTCCTTGTTGTAGGCGAGCGGCTGCGCCTTCATCAGCGCGAGCAGCGCGACCAGGTGGCCGAAGACGCGGCCCGACTTGCCGCGCACGAGCTCCGGCACGTCGGGGTTCTTCTTCTGCGGCATGATCGAGCTGCCGGTGCAGAAGCTGTCGGACAGCGTGACGAACCCGTAGCGCGGCGACGACCAGACGACGAGCTCCTCGGCGAACCTCGACAGGTGCACCATCGCGATCGACGCGCAGGCCGCGAACTCGATCGCGAAGTCGCGGTCCGAGACCGCGTCGAGCGAATTGCGGCACGGCGCGTCGAAGCCCAGGTCGCGCGCGAGGGCCTCCCGGTCGATCGGATAGCTCGTGCCGGCGAGCGCCGCGCTGCCGAGCGGCATCCGGTTCGCGCGCGCGCGGCAGCCCGCGAGGCGCTCGCTGTCTCGCGCGAACATCGCCTCGTAGGCGAGCAGGTGGTGGCCGAAGGTCACCGGCTGCGCGACCTGCAGGTGCGTGAAGCCCGGCATGATCGTGTCGGCGTGACGTTCGGCGAGGTCGACGAGCGCCGTGCGCAGCGCGCGGAGCCGCTGCGCCGCCGCGTCGATCTCGCCGCGCAGCCACAGCCTCAGGTCGGTCGCGACCTGGTCGTTGCGCGAGCGTCCGGTGTGCAGGCGCTTGCCCGCGTCGCCGACGAGCGCGGTGAGCCGCTTCTCGATGTTGAGGTGCACGTCCTCGTCGGCGGCCGACCACGCGAAGCGGCCGGCGCGGATCTCGTCGCGGATCGCCGCCATGCCGCGCTCGATCGCGGCGAGGTCGTCGTGCGGGATGATGCCGCGGGAGGCGAGCATCCGGGCGTGCGCGAGCGATCCTTCGATGTCGACCTCGGCGAGCCGACGGTCGAAGCCCACCGACGCCTGGAACCGGGCGACGCGCTCGGAAACGGGCTCGGCGAACCGGCCCGACCACGTGCCGCGCGCCGCGGCCGGATCGTCGGCGGGAGGGTCCGCCGGCGGGGCGGGAGGGCGGGAGGCGGTCATCGGCGGTCGTTCGGGGTCGGCTTTCGCTTGCGCGGGCGGCGCGGCATGCCGACAATCGGGGGCCCCGCGCCGGCCTCGGACGCCGGGCGGCGCCGCAGCTTCGAGCCCGGTCGCGCGACCGCCGGGCGCCGGTGGCGGGCACGATGCTTGCATGCGGCCACGCAGATGGCACCGATTATAAGGCACACTCCGCCGCCGCAGGCGCCCGCGTTGCCGGACTTCCGCAACCTCGGGACGGTCCTGCGCGCGTTGCTCGCCGTGAACGGCGCGGTGGTGCTGGTCGCGCTCGCGACGGCCTCCGGGCCGCGGGGCTTCGTCGACGAGCTCGTGCGCCTGACCGGCTTCGTCGAGCCTCACCTGATCGCGCAGCTCACGCTGTTGTACGCGCTCGCGCCCGCGCTCGCGCGCCAGCCCTACCGGATCGGCGTGGCGCTGGTGTTCGCCGTCACGACGCTGACCGCGATCGCCGTCCACCTGCTCGTGCTCCGGGCGCTGCCGGGCGCGGCGGACACGCTGCTCAAGCACCTGCTGCTCGCGCTGGCGGCGACCGCGCTCCTGCTCGGCTACTTCCGGCTCCGCGCGCGCGCGCTGTCGCCCGCCATCACCGAGGCGCGCCTGCAGGCGCTCCAGGCGCGCATCCGCCCGCACTTCCTGTTCAACAGCATCAACGGCGTGCTCTCGCTCGTGCGTCAGGACCCGAGGCGGGCCGAGGAGGCGCTCCACGACATGGCCGACCTGTTCCGCGTGCTGATGCGCGACAACCGCGACCTCGCGCCGCTCGCCGACGAGGTCGAGCTGTGCCGCCAGTACCTCGAGCTCGAGAAGCTGCGTCTCGGCGACCGCCTCGGCGTCGAGTGGAACGTGCAGCACATGCCCGGCGACGCGCTCGTCCCGCCGCTCGTGCTGCAGCCGCTGCTCGAGAACGCCGTCTACCACGGCATCGAGCCGTCGAGCGAGCCGGGCATCGTCTCGGTCAACATCTACCTGTCGAAGGGGGAGGTGCACGCGGTGCTGCGCAACCCGTACCGCGCGTCGGGAGGCTCCCACCACTCGGGCAACAAGATGGCCCTCGACAACGTGCGCGAGCGGCTCGCGCTGCACTTCGACGCCGAGGCGACGCTCGAGTCGAAGGTGCTCGACCGCGCCTACGAGGTCCACATCCGGATGCCCTACCGCACCGAGTCGCCGTTGAAGCCCGCTCCCGACGGGACGCGCGCCGTCCCGGCGGCGCGCGCGCGGAAGCCGGACGCCCTGCTGCGCGCGGGAGCCGCCCATGGCTGAGGCGCCGATCCGCGTGATGGTGGTCGACGACGAGACGCCGGCCCGGCGCCGTCTCCGCGAGTTGCTCGACGACTGCGCGGCGTCGCTGCCGATCGCGGTGGTCGGCGAGGCGGCGAACGGACGGGAGGCGCTCGACCTGATGCAGTCCGCGCCGCCGGACCTCGTGCTCACCGACATCCACATGCCGGACATGGACGGCATCGAGCTCGCGCGCCACCTGCTCAAGCTGCCGCGCCCGCCGGTCGTCGTGTTCACGACGGCGTTCCACGAGCACGCGCTCGAGGCGTTCGAGGTCAACGCGGTCGACTATCTCGTGAAGCCGGTGCGCGTGCAGCGGCTGCTCTCGGCGCTGCAGAAGGTGCCCCGGCTGCGTCCGCTCACCGCCGAGCGCATCTCGCACCTGCCGTCGAACGCGCGCCGCTTCCTGTCGGTCACCGAGCGGTCGCGCGTCGTGCTGGTCCCGATCGAGGACGTGCTCTACCTCAAGGCCGAGCTCAAGTACATCACGATCCGCACGAAGGACCGCGAGTACCTGCTCGAGGAGTCGCTCACGCGCCTCGAGCGCGAGTTCGCCCACCGCTTCGTGCGCGTGCACCGCAACTGCCTGGTCGCGCGCGACGCGATCCGCGGCTTCGAGCGGCGCGTGAACGACGACGGCGACGCGCACTGGGAGGTGCTGCTGAACGGGCTCGACGAGACGATCCCGGTCTCGCGGCGCCAGCAGGGCATCGTGCGGGAGCTGCCGCGGGAGAGCGTGGGCTGAAGCGGGCGGTCGCCGGCGGTCGGCTGCCGGCAACAGGGCGCGGGCAGGCCGAACGCGTCGCGACGAATCGCCGGAGGACGCCGAAGGCGTCCGGCGGCGCCGACGTTCCGTCGTCCATTCTTCCATTTCCATTTTCCCGCGCCGTTCGCCACCGCGCGAAGGCGCTACACTCGCTCCCCAGTGCCGCATCCCGCGCGGCACGCCCTCCCCCGATGAAGACCCTGATCTGCGGCTCGCTCGCCTACGACACCATCATGGTGTTCCCCGACCGGTTCGGCCGGCACATCCTGCCCGACCAGGCGCACGTGCTGTCGGTGTCGTTCACCGTGGGCGAGATGCGGCGCGAGTGGGGCGGCTGCGCGGGCAACATCGCGTACAACCTGCGCGGGCTCGGCGGCTCGCCGGTCGTGATGGCGACGCTCGGCGACGACGGCGGCGCCTACCGCGACCGCCTCGAGTCGCTGGGCATCGGGCTCGACGGCGTGCGCCACGTTCCCGGCACCTACACGGCGCAGGCGTTCATCATCACCGACCTCGACGACAACCAGATCACCGCGTTCCATCCGGGCGCGATGACGCGCTCGCACGAGAACCGCGTCGGGAACGTCCCGGGCGTGGCCTGGGGCATCGTCGCGCCCGACGGCCGCGAGGGCATGATGCAGCACGCGGCCGGGTTCCGCGAAGGCGGCGTGCCCTACGTGTTCGACCCGGGCCAGGGCATCACGCTGTTCGACGGCAGCGAGCTCCTCGCGATGATCGACGGGGCGGCGGTCGTCGCCTGCAACGATTACGAGGGCAAGCTCCTCGCCGAGCGCACCGGGCTCTCGCTCGACGCGATCGCGGAGCGCGTGGGCGCGCTCGTCGTGACGATGGGCGGCGAAGGATCGGTCGTCCACGCGAAGGGCCGCACGATCCACGTGCCGCCCGCGCGGCCCGCGGCGATCGTCGACCCGACCGGATGCGGCGACGCCTACCGGGCGGGGCTGCTCTACGGCCTCGCGCAGGGCTGGGACTGGGAGCGCACGGGCCGCCTCGCCTCGACGCTCGGGGCGCTCAAGATCGGCTCGCGGGGCGGCCAGAATCACACGGTCAACCGGGAGCGCGTCGCGGCGTTGTACCGGGACTCGTTCGGAAGCCTGCCCTGGTGACCGTCGTCCTCCGCCGCTGCGCGGCCGCCGCCGCGCTCTCGCTCGGGCTCGCGGCCTGCGTCCCGATGCCGGGACCGGCCGTCTACTGGCCGGGCCAGGCGTCGCGCGCGCAGTCGGTCGAATTCGGCGTCGTCGAGTCGGTCCGCGACGTGCGGATCGCCGGCTACCAGACCGGCGCCGGCGCCGTGAGCGGCGCGATGGTCGGATCGATCGCCGGGAGCTACGCGGGCGGCAGCTGGAACGCCAACGCGGTCGGCTCGATCATCGGCGCGATCCTGGGCGGGGTCGTCGGGAGCGCGATGGAGGAGGGCGCGACCGCGCGGCCGGGCGTCGAGATCACCGTGCGCCTCGAGAGCGGAGCCCTCGTCGCCGTCGTCCAGTCGCCCGAGGAGCCGGCGTTCAAGGCGGGCGACCGCGTGCGCGTGCTCTCGGACGGCGTCATGACGCGTGTCACCCGCTGACGGTGCTCGCCGGAGGGCGGCCGGCGGCACGCGCCCGGTCCGACTGCCGATCCGGGTCTGGCGCGCCGCGCGCGTGGGCGCGCACATCGCCTCCGGCATCGCGACGACGGCGCTCGTGTTTCCCCGCGCCCGCCCCGAGCGAAAGCGCGCGCTTGTCCGGCGCTGGTCGCGCAAGCTCCTGCGGCTGATGAACATCGAGGCGCGCCTCCACGGCGCGATCGACGCCCCCGGCGGCAACGTGCTCCTCGTCGCGAACCACGTGTCGTGGCTCGACATCGTCGTGCTGAACGCGCACCGCCCGTCGCGCTTCATCGGCAAGGCGGAGCTCGCGCGCTGGCCGGTCGTGGGGCGCCTGATCCGCGACACCGGGACGCTCTTCATCGAGCGCGAGCGCCGGCGCGACACGCACCGCGTCAACCGGCGGGCCGCCGATGCGCTCGCGGCCGGCGACGTGATCGCGGTGTTCCCGGAGGGCACGACGACCGACGGCACGACGGTGCTCCGCTTCCACGGCTCGCTGCTGCAGCCGGTCGTCGACGCCGGCGGGCACGTGCTGCCCGTGGCGATCCGCTACCACGACGGCGAGGGCGCGCTCTCGCTCGCCCCCGAGTACGCGGGCGACACGAGCTTCGTCGCGTCGTTCTGGCGCGTCTGCGGCGAGCGGCGCCTCGCGGTCGAGCTGATCGCCGCGGCGCCGCTTCCCGCGGCCGACCGCCATCGGCGCGAGCTCGCGCGCGAGGCGGAGCACGCTATCCGAACGGCTTTGGCTGGACGGGGTGGCGCGACGGCACCTGGAACACCCGGCGGTCCGGCAGCCGGACCGCGGTGAGCGTCCCGCCCCACAGGCACCCCGAGTCGAGCATCAGCACGTTGGGTGCGAGGTCGAGCTCGAGCGTCGACCAGTGGCCGCAGACGACCGTCTCGCCGCCGGTGCGCCGGTGGTCGTGCGCGAACCACGGGCGGAACCCCTCGGGCGCGTGCTCGCGGCCGCGCTTCTCGCGGAACTCCATGCGGCCCTCGGGCGTGCAGAAGCGCATCCGCGTGCACGCGTTGACGATCGCTCGGAGCCGGTCGTCGCCCTCGAGGTCCTCCCGCCACGCGGAGGGCTCGTCGCCGTAGAGGACGCCGAGGAACCGGTGCGCGTCGGCGCTCGCGAGCTTCGCCTCGACCTCGCCGGAGAGCATCAGCGCGTGCGCGGCCGTCCACGACGGCAGGAGCCCCGCGTGCACCATCAGGTAGCCGTCCCCGCGGACGACGAGCGGCCGCGTCGCGAGCCAGTCGACGAGGTCGTGCCGGTCGGGCGCCGCGAGCACGTCGCCGATCGTGTCGTGGTAGTGCGGCTCGCGGTGCCCGGCCGCGACCGTGAGCAGGTGGAGGTCGTGGTTGCCGAGGACGACGCGGGCTGCGTCGCCCAGCGCCTTCACCTCGCGCAGGATCGGAAGCGAGCCCGGGCCGCGGTTGACGAGATCCCCGACGAGCCACAGGCGGTCGTGCGCCGGCGAGAAGCCGACGAGCGCCAGGAGCTGCACGAACTCCTCGTGGCAGCCCTGCAGGTCGCCGATCGCGTAGTGCGCCATCGAGAACGCGGGTGGAGGGCGGATTCGCGCGCTCGTCAAGACTGCCCCGCGCGCGCGCCGGTTGATACGATGCGCCCGATTCTACCAAGCCTCCCCGATGGCGTTCCCGCTCAATCCCGCGCAGGCCGAAGCCGTCCGCCGCACCGACGTCCCGATGCTCGTGCTCGCCGGCGCGGGCAGCGGCAAGACCCGCGTGATCACCGCGAAGATCGCGCACCTCGTCGCGCAGGGGACCGACCCGTCGGGCATCGTCGCCGTGACGTTCACGAACAAGGCGGCCCGCGAGATGCGGGAGCGCGCGAACGCGCTCCTCGCGGCGGCCGGGCGGCGGGACGACGTCGCGAGCCTCAGGATCGCGACGTTCCATTCGCTCGGGCTCTCGATCGTGCGCGCCGAGGCGAAGGCGCTGAAGCTCAGGCCCGGCTTCTCGGTGCTGGACCCGCAGGACCTCGAGCCGATCGTCGCCGAGCTCGTCGCCAGCGCCGACCGCGCGCGCGTGCGGAAGGCGCAGTGGCGGATCAGCTCGTGGAAGAACGCGCTCGCGACGCCCGCCGAGGCGCTCGCGCAGGCGAGGGACGGCGACGAGGCGGTCGCGGCGAAGGCCTACGCGCGCTACGCCGAGGCGCTCGCCGCGTACCAGGCGGTCGACTTCGACGACCTGATCCGGCTGCCGGTCGAGCTCCTCGAGCGCGACGCCGAGGCGCGCGGGCGCTGGCAGGCGAAGTGCGAGCACGTGCTCGTCGACGAGTACCAGGACACGAACCCCGCGCAGTACCGGCTCTTCCGCGCGCTGGTCGGCGAGCGCGCGCGCTTCACCGCGGTGGGCGACGACGACCAGGCGATCTACGGGTGGCGCGGCGCGACGCTCGAGAACCTGGCGCAGCTGCCGCGCGACTACCCGGGGCTCGTGATCGTCAAGCTCGAGCAGAACTACCGGTCGACGACGCGGATCCTGAAGAGCGCGAACGCGCTGATCGCGAACAACGCGAAGCTGTACGAGAAGCGGCTCTGGAGCGACCGGGGCCACGGCGACGCGATCCGCGTCGTCGCCGCCCGCGACGAGGAGACGGAAGCGGAGATCGTCGCCTCGTCGATCTCGGCGCACCGCTTCGAGCACCGCGGCCGCTGGTCGGACTACGCGGTGCTCTACCGCGGCAACCACCAGGCGCGCGCGTTCGAGGCGGCGTTCCGCGCGCAGGCGATTCCCTACGAAGTGTCGGGCGGCCAGTCTTGGTTCGAGCGCGCCGAGATCAAGGACCTCGTCGCCTACCTGCGCCTGATCGCGAACGAGGACGACGACCCGGCGTTCCTGCGCGCCGTGTCGGTGCCCCGGCGCGGGATCGGGCAGACGACGCTCGCGAAGCTCGCCGAGGTCGCCGCGGCGCGGCACGAGAGCCTGGCCGCCGCCGTGCGCGCCCCGGCCTTCGCGGATGCCGCGCAGGTGCGCGCGCACGCCGCGCTCGTGGAGTTCACGCGGCTCCTCGACGGCCTGCGCCACCGCGCGCCGCGCGAGCCGGCGGGCCGGCTCGTCGACGAGCTGCTCGGTGCGATCGGCTACGAGGACCACCTGCTCGCGACGTTCGACAAGCGCGAGGCGCAGGGGCGGATCGAGAGCGTGCGCGACTTCACCGGCTGGCTCGCGAGGAAGGGCGAGACCGACCGCAAGTCGCTCGTCGACCTCACGCAGACGATCGCGCTGATCACGATGCTCGAAGGGCGGGAGGGCGAAGGGGTCGACGCGGTGCGGCTCTCGACGCTGCACGCGGCGAAGGGGCTCGAGTTCCCGCACGTGTTCGTCGTCGGGCTCGAGGAGGGCATCCTGCCGCACCGCGAGTCGGTCGAGGCCGGCACGATCGACGAGGAGCGGCGCCTCATGTACGTCGGCCTCACGCGCGCCGAGCGCTCGCTGCACCTGTCGTTCTGCCGCACGCGCACCCGCGCCGGCGGCCGCGTCGACTGCGCGCCCTCGCGCTTCCTGAAGGAGCTCGCGCAGGACGACCTGCGCTGGGCCGGCCAGCCGCTGCCCGCCGACGAGGCGGCGAAGGAGAAGGCGGCGGGGGCCGAGCGACTGAAGGCGCTCAAGCTGGCGCTCGCGCGTCCCGCGGCGCCGAAATGAAGACGCGGCCCGCGGGCCGCGTTCCTTCCCCGGTTCCGATCCGGGCGCCGGCCATGATGGAGTCGAAGCGAGGTACGCGACCCGGGGCCGCGTTCCTACCTCGGTTCCGATCCGGGCGCCGGCCTCGGCGCGTTGACCGGCGCGCGAGCGCCGTTCCAACGCGGTGGGGACGGCGCCGCTACTTCGCCGCCGCCACCATGTAGTCGACGGCCGCCTTCACCTCGGCATCGGGCGTCGTCACCGCGCCGCCCTTGGGGGGCATCACGCCCGCCTTGCCCTGGAAGCCCTTGATCGCGTGGTCGTAGAGCACGTTCGCGCCCTGTGCGATGCGCGGCGCCCAGGCCGCCTTGTCGCCGAACTTCGGCGCGCCGGCGACGCCGGTGCCGTGGCACGCGACGCAGGCGGTGTCGAACAGCTTCTTGCCGTCCGCCTTCCCCGGGGCGGCCGCCGCGACCGCGGTCGGGGCCGCCGCGGGCTGGGCGGCGGCGGCGACCGGCGCGGGCGCCTGGGCCGCCGCCGGGCGGCGGCCTTCGCGTCGGCGGGCGCCGCCGCGACCGGCGCTTCCTTCCACGACGCGCCCGCCTTGTTGACCATGTACACGACCCCGCGCTGCACCTCGGCGTCGGTCAGGTCGGCGTTGCCGCCGCGCGGCGGCATCGCGCGGATGCCCGACAGCGCGTGCTGGACGGTGAGCTTCTCGCCCTGCGCGATCACCTTGGCCCAGGCGGCCTTGTCGCCGAGCTTGTGCGCGCCGGCGATCCCCGCCTCGTGGCAGGTCTTGCAGACCTGGCCGAACACCTGCTCGCCGGTGAGGTTGCCCTTCGGGCCCGACGGCGCCGCGATCTGCACGACGCCCACCGGCGCGATGCGCGCGAGGATCTGCGAGTCGTCGCCGGTCGAGTGCGGCCGGCCGGTGACGAGCTGCGTGATCAGGATGATCAGCGCGATCGGCACGACGAACGCGAGCACGACGACGAGGACGAGCTGCTTCGGGGTCTTGATCGGGGAGGTGTGCTGGTCGGGTTCGTTCATGGCGTCGCGTCGGGCGGCGGGGGACGGCAGGCGGGGCATTATACCGGCCCGCCCGCCGCCCGCCGCGCCGTCCGCGCCACGGTGGACGCGAGGGGGCGCCGGCAGCTACAATAGCCGGTTCGCGCGCCCGTAGCTCAGTTGGATAGAGTATTGGTTTCCGAAGCCAAGGGTCACAGGTTCGAATCCTGTCGGGCGCGCCACCCGATCCGCCGTCCCCCGACGCCCGAACGGGGGTCGATCCGCGCTCCCGGGGGCGACCTCCCTGCGTCGGGAACATGAGCTGCACCTGCGCGCGGATCTGCCGGTTCGCCGCATGGTCGGGCCGGACCGCGTTGTAGTAGCCGCCGACCTGCGCGTTCACCGGCAGGCGGCCCAGGTGGACGACGGGGCCCGCCCCGCCGCCCCGCCATCCGGCCGGACCGTCCAGCGGTCGGCCGAGTCCGCCCTCCCGTTCCCCGTGACGACCGGCGAGGTCGTGAGGTCGGTGCGGCCCGCGAAGTCATCGTTGATGGGACACCGGATCGGCGGCGTCCGCCGGCGCGCCCGCGTTCAGTCGAACGAGCGGCGGTACGCGATCCCGACGCCGCTCGCGGTCCCGGTCTCCGCGCGCAGCGTGATCGACTGCGTGAGCGCGTACTCGAGGCGCAGCACGTTGGTCGCCACCGTGATGCCCTGCTCGTAGACGAGCGCGAGGCGCTCGTTCAGCCGCTTGTTGAACGCGACGACGGGACTCCCGATCGTCTGCGCGCCGGTGCCGGTCGTCGCGCGGCTGCGGAACGACACGTCGTCGAGGCCGAACTGGCGCGCGATCGTCGTCGCGGCGGGGCGCTCGTTCACGCCGAACAGGAGCGACGACGCCGCGGAGATCGCGGACAGGTCGGCGCCGGTCGATCGATCGAGGCCGTGGCCGGTGATGAGCCACGCGAGCTTCTCGCCGTCGGGCATCGGCGGGGTCGACACGAGCCGCACGCGCGGAACGCGCACGCTGCCGGTGAGCTCGACGCCGACCTCGACCGGCAGGTTCGCGCGCATCGCGAGGATGTCGAGCGCCGGATTGTCGAGCGGGCCGTCGAACACGAGCCGCGCCCGCTCGCGGTCGAGGTCGAGGCGCTGCCCGAACGCGTAGTAGGTGCCGCGCGCGGCCTGGATGGCGCCGCGGCCCTCGAGGCGGCCGTCCTGCGCGCTCGCGATCTTCAGGCGCCCGCCCAGGTCGGCCTCGAGCCCTTCCCCCGCGAACGAGAGGCGGCCGCCCAGATCGACGTCGAGCGCGAGGACGAGGGCCGTCCCGAGGCGCGCTTCGGAGGAGGAGGCGGCCGGCGGCCGGCCGCGCACGACGACGTCGGGCGAGAGCGTCGCGCCGGGCGAGCGCTCGAACTCGATGCGGCCCTCGTCGACGGCGAGCCGCCCGGCGACGAGGACGCGGCCGCCCTCCAGCGCGAGCGTGCCCTCGCCGGTCGCGACGAGTCGCCGGTCCGGGCGGTTCAGCACGCGCATCCGCGTCGCGGTCCACGCGAGCTTCGTGCCGAGCCCGTCCGGCTCGCCTTCGCGGCGAGCGCGCGCGAGCGTCCCGCTCGCGCGGAAGCTGCCGTCGCCGGCACGGAACGCGAGCGCGTCGAGCGTCACCTCGCCGCGGTCGAGGCTCGCGACGAGGATGCCCTCGCGGAACTCGAGTCCCCACTGCGGCGCGTCGAGGCGCAACGCGTCCCCGGCGATCTTGCCCGAGACGACCGGCGAGGCGAGCGTGCCCTTCGCCTCGAGCGCGACGCGCACGCGTCCGTCCGCCGTGGCGCTGGTGCCGAGCCAGGGCTGCAGCAGCTTGAGCGATGGCCACGCGCCGTCGAAGCGCGCGGAGAGCGGTGCGTCGCCACCCGGCGTGCCGGGGGCCGCCGTCGGCGAGGGACCGATCGCGAACGCGAGCTTCGCGTTGCCGCCGCGCGCCGAGGCGAGCGTCGCCGTGCCGTCGACCGCGTCGTCGGCGAGCTTCGCCTCGAGCTCGAGCCGTTCGAGCCCGATCGACGCCTCCTCGCGCGACGAACCGGGGCCCGCGCCGTAACGGACGTCGCCGCGCTCGCGCCGGACCGAGACGCTCCCCGAGAGCCGCGGCGCGGCGTCGATCGACCACGCGCCGCCCAGCGCGACGTCGGTCGCGAACGGCAGCGCGACGTTCGCGACGCGCGCGACCGACGCGAGCGGCACGCCGGTGAACGCGCCGTGCGAGGTGACCCGTCCCTCGACGACGGCGAGGTCGTCGATGCGGAACGACCCGTCGGCGAGGCGCACTCGCGCTCCGGCGAGCGCGACGCGGCCGCGGGCGAGCTCGAGGGCGGCAGGCGCCTCGAGCGCGAGCGCACCCTCGCCCGACGAGCGGAGGCTCGCGACGGTTCCGCGCCACGCGAGCGCGTCGAGGTCGAGCGTTCCCTCGAAAGTGCCCTCGACGTCGCGTCCGGCGGCGCGCACCCGCACGTCGGCCCGATGCGCGGCCGCGGTCCCGCGAACCGTGGCGGACAGGCGCTCGGCCTTGACGCCCGACGCAACGAGCTCGTCGACGTCGAGGGCGACATCGATCGGGCCCCGGTCGGCGGGCACCCGGTCCTCCGTTCTCCACGCGACGCGCGCGTCGAGCCTCGCGGCCGCGAAGTCCGCGCCCACCCGGAGCCGCTCGCCCTCGATGCGCGCCTCGAGCCCGGACGCGCCCGGCACGAGCGTCGCGGTCCCCTTCGCCGCGAGCCGGCCTTCGAGCGGCGAGGGCAGCCACGCGTCCGCGAGCGGCCGGGCCGCGCCGAGCTTCGGCAGGTCGACGTCGAACGCGAGCGCGTCGCCCGGGCGCCCCGCGTCGCCGCTCGCGAGCAGGCGGCCGCCGGCGACGCGCGCGTCGACCGCGACGCCGCGCGCCTCCCCCGGCGCGAGCCGCCCTCGCGCGGTGCCCGCGATCGCGACGCCGGCGAGGCGCGAGCCGTCCGCGAGCACGGCCTCGACGTCCGCGCGCCAGGGCGCCGCGAGCGCGCCGGTCGCGCTCGCGCGGCCGTCGAGCGAGCCCTTCGGAAACGCGCCGAACCGCGACGGGTCGAAGCGCGCGAGCCTCGCGCGCGCGTCGAACGCGAGCGATCCGTCGAGCGCGAGCGTGCCTTCGCCCTCGAGCCGAGCGTCGCCGGCGCTCGCGACGAGCCGCGACAGCGTGAGGCGCCCTCCCGCGACGGTGGCGTCGAACGCCGCGGTGATCGCCCGCTCCCGGTCGGCGAGGTCGGCGCGCACGCGCTGGGCCTTCGCGTCGAGGCTCGCGTGCACGCGCCCCGCGATCCGCGTCGCAGCGAGGCGGCCGTGGAGGCGCGCGAGGTCGAGGTCCGCGACTTCGAGCGTCCCGCCGACCGCCGCCGTGTCGAGATCGACGTCCGCGCGACCGCGCGCCGAGCCGCCGCCGGGAAACGACGCCGCGAGATCGTCGAGCGCGAGCGTCCCGCCGTCGAGCGTCCAGCGTGCGCGCAGCGACGCGACCGGCAGGCGCTCCGCGTCGATCGGGCCGGACGTGCGGTTGGTCGCCTCGACCGAGCCGGCGACGCCCCGCTCCGAGGGCGCGAGCGTGACGCGCGCGTCGATCGAGCTCGTCGGCCACCGCGGATCGATGGAGGCGAGGTCAGCGCCGGCGAGGTCGACCTCGGCGGAGGCGAACGCCGAGCGCGCGAACGGCGTGAGCGAGAGGCGGGCGTGCGCGCTCGCCCCGCGGGCACGGCCGGAGGCGTCGATCGCGACGGCGGCGAGCGTGCCGCCGAGCTTCACCTGCGCCTCGACGCCCGCGAGGTCGGCCTCCCCGGCGAAGGCGAGCTCGCCCAAGAGCGCGAGCGGCGCGGTCGCCTCCAGCTTCGCGCGACCCGAGAGGCGCCCGCGGTCCGCCGCGAGCCGCAGGTCGCGCACCTCGTGGACCCGCGCGTCGCCGGCGTACGCGAGCTCGAGTCCGCGCACGTGGCCCGAACGCGGCCCGATCACCCAGTCGAGGCGACCGATCGCGATGCGGTCGATCGCGACCGCGAACGGCAGCGCGAGCGTCGCGGGCGGCTCGGTCGCGGCGTCGGAGCCCTTGATCGCCACGACGACGGTCCTCGCGCCCAGGCCGCGGACGTGCACGCGCAGGTCCACGAGCGCGAAGGGCGACCAGTCGAGCGCGAGGTCGTGCGCCTCGAGCTCCGCCTCCGGGCCTCTCCACGCGATGCGCCCGACGCGCACCGTCGACAGCAGCGACCCGCTCGCGTCCTCGATCGCGAGCCGTCCGCCGCTCCGCGCGACCAGCTCCCGCACCGCGAGGTCGAGCGCGGCCGGCGTGCCGAGGAACGCGAGCGCCGCGCCGACGAGCGCTGCCGCGACGACGGCGGCGGCCGCCGGAACGGCGGCCGCGAGGCGCGCGCCGCGCCGCCACGCGGGACGCGGCGCGGGCGCGACGGGATCGGGCGCGGGTTTCATGTCAGAACGCGAGGCCGACCGAGAAGTGCAGCCGCACGGTCGCGTTGTCCTGCCCGTAGGCCACGTCGACGCGGAACGGGCCGATCGGCGTGCGGACGCGGGCGCCGACGCCGTAGCCCAGCGACAGGTCGCCCAGGTCGCGTGGCGTGTCGCAGGCGGTGCCCGCGTCGACGAACACCGCGGCGCCGAACGTGCCGTTGAACCAGTGCACGGCCTCGGCGCTCGCGAGCGCGTAGTAGCGGCCCGGCAACACGGTGTCGCCCTGCCTCACGCCGAGGCTCTGGTAGGCGTAGCCGCGCACCGTCGTGTCGCCGCCGGTCCGGAACAGGAGCGCCGAGGGCACGCCCTCGCGCGAGCCCGCGATGACGGCGCCGGCCTCGGCGCGCACCGACAGGCTGTTGTCGTGGCCGAACGGCCGCCACGCCTGGAATTGCGCGATCGCGCGGCCGAAGCCGCGCGACGAGACGCCGGGGACGCCGCCCCCCGCCTGGACCACGATCGCGTAGCCGCGCGTGGGCGACACGAGGTCGTCGACCTCGCGCCGCGTCCATGCGCCGTCGACGAAGAGCGCGTGGGCGTCGATGGCCTCGCCGTCCTGCGGGTGCTGCTGGTCGAGGTAGTAGGCGACGCCGAACGCGAGCTGCCGGCGCTCCTCGATCGACTGGCGCCGCCACGCGGCGAGCGCGGTCCGCGTGACCAGGTTCTCGATGTCCGTGCGGTAGAGCTCCGCGCCCCACGAGTCGCGCCAGCCCCGTGCGTCCGGCGGCTCGACGAAGCGCGCCTGCGCGCCCTGCTCCTTGGTCTCGACGCGCGCGTCGAACGTGAACTGCACGGCGCGCCGCGCGAAGTCGACGTCGCGCCACAGGAAGTTGCCGCGCCATCGCGTGTCGGTCGAGAAGCCGACGCCGGTCTCGACGCGCTTGGTCGGCGCCTCGATCACGTTGACGCGGACCGTGGCGTCGTCGGCGTGCGCCGGGTCGTCGTCGATCTCGGCGTGGACGCTCGCGAAGTACCCGCTCGCGTCGAGGCGGCGCACGAACGCGTCGAGCGCCTCGCGCGTGTAGCGGTCGCCGCGCCGCGCGGTCGCGAAGTTGCGTACGAGCGAGACCGGGTAGCGCTCGAGGCCGCGCACGTCGAGCCCGCCGATCGAGAACGGCGGGCCGCTTTCGATCTCGACGTCGAGATCGGCCGCGCGGGCGCCGGGGTCGACGTCGGCGAGGCTCCGTGCGATCGCCGCCGACGCGTAGGGACTCGCGCGCAGCGTGTCGACGGCCCGCGCCTTGGCGGCCTCCCAGTCCCGGTTGCGGAACACCTCGCCCTCCGCGAGCCGCCAGCCTTCGCGTGCGCTCGCGATCGCGTCGGTGCCCGCGGGGGCATCGTCGGCCGCGGGTCCGGTGACCGCCACCCGGACCGAGCGCACGCGCGTCGGCTCGCCCGGCGCGACCTTGAGGGTGACGACGACGGGGTCGGCGGAGCGGTCGACGGCGACGTCCGCGACGGCCGAGAAGTGGCCTTCGGCGTCGGCGACGGCGCGGGCCTGCGCGGGCGCCTCGCGAACGAGACGCTCGAGCAGCGCCTCGGTCATGTCGGCGAAGTCCTGCCAGCGGACGAGGTCGACGTTGGCGCGCAGCGCCGGGACGAGCGAGGCGGGCGCGTCGATCGACGCGCGATAGCGGACCGCGTCCGGACGAAGCGCGGGCTCGGCGGTGCCGGCGGGCGGGGCGGCGGGAGCGGCCGGGAGGGCGGCGTCAGCCGCCGCGCAGGCCGAGCTCGCCGCGAGCGCCGCCGCCGCCAGCGCCCTCGACGCTCTCCGGCACCAGGTCGCAAGTGCCGTTGCAGCGGACCTCATCGGCGGCGGGCGTCGGGGAGCCGGGCGCGTCGCCGACCGGCGCGTAGGGCGGGTTGTCCGGCGACCACCCGCGCGGGTAGTCGAGCGGGCGGGGGATCGGCGGCGCGACCAGGTCCATCGAGATCATCGGCGGCAGCGTCGGGACGTCGCGCCGCGGCCAGTCCAGCTGCATCTCGGTGGGCGCTCCGCCGAGGAACCAGATGATCGGGTCGGTGCGGACGAATCCGTAGCGGTCGTTCCAGCTCGCGCAGCCCGCGAGCGCGGACGCCGCGAGCGCGACGAGGACGAGCGGGGCACGGCGCATGGCGTTCTCCTGGCGTGGGGCCCGGACACGGGCGTGCGTGCGCCCGGGCAGTCGACGGTAGTCTCTCACAACCCCCACGCAGGAAACATGCCGGCGTCATGGGGACGCCGGTCCCGGGCCGCCACCGTGGCTGAAATGCCACGGCCGGGCTCAGAACCTCGACTGCAGCGTGATCCCGAAGAGCGCGGCGGGATCGATGTCCCGCGACACGAGCTTCTGGCCGTTCCGGTCGTAGAGGGTGATCTCGCCGGCGAGCGCGACGCCCGCATAGAGGTCGAGCCGGCTCGCGGGCGTCGGCCGCCAGGTGGCGCGCGCGAGCAGCGGGATCGACTGTCGCTCGGCGATGCCGTCGGGGGTGGCGCCGTTCTCGTCGAGCCGGAACCGGTACCTGCGCCATGCGCCTCCCGCGGCGAGCTCCCAGCGGTCGTCGATCGTGTAGGCGACCTCCAGTCCCGCGCCGCCCGCGGGTCCCGCGGGCACGGGGTTCGACACGCGCCAGCGCTCGTCGATGCGCCAGTCGACCAGCAGGACCGGGAAGGCCTCGGTCTTGTCGATCTCGCGGTAGACGCCCGCGCCGATGCCCAGCGTCAGGTCCTTCGAAAAGGTGCGGCTCACCGCGAGGATCGCGCCCCAGTTGAGCGCGTCGGCGGTGCTCGCGCCGGACGCGTAGGCCCACTGGACCGTGGGCAGCGCGGTGAACGCGATGCCCGCGTCGGTGGCATAGACGAGGCTCGCGCCCACGCTCGGCCGGTGGATCGAGCCGAACGGGGCGCCGCCGAAGGCGTTCTCGCCCGAGAACGTCCAGTGCTCGTAGTCGTAGCGCAGCGTGAGCCCGGCGCTCAGCTCCGGCGTGAACTGGCGGACCACGCTGCCGATCGCGTAGGCGCCGCTCCCCTTGACGTCGCCGCCGCCGTCGATGCCGGCGTCGAGCTGGGCGAACCCCGTGAGCGAGGCGCTGGCGACGGTGGCGCCCACGGGAAGACGTTGGGCCTGCGCGCCGGTCGTGGCGACGGCGAGCGAGGCGAGCGCGAGGACGGGGCCGAGGAAGCGCAGGGGAGCGGGCATGGAGGGCGATCCGGGACGAGGTGGGGAGAGGGCGCTCGGCGCGTGGGGCGATCCCGGCGCGGCGCGAAGAGGCTCGGCGCGGATTGTATCCGCGACCACCGGCCTTCCCGGCGTGGACATCCGCCGGCTCGCCCCGGTCGTCGCCGAAGCGGAGTGCCGGTTCCTCGTCCGGGGACGCGGGCGCTCGGGAGGGCTCGACCTGCGTCGAGACGGTTCTTCGTCTCCCGCGACACGGTCCGCGATCCCTCGACGGCCCCATGCCGCCGGCATGAAGCGAGGACTGGGCGCACGAAGCGGTGCGTGCGCGCCGAAGCCCGCGAATTTTCGCCATTCGTCGGGCGGCGCGGGTGCCGCGTCGAACATTCGTTCGCCGAGTGGGGCCCGGCGCCGGGGTTTTCTCGCGTACTACCTTCGAAACTGTGTCTAAGTGTTTGTTTATTAGCGAATATGAATTCTGTGGCGAAATCGTCGCTAAGTGGTTGTTCGGACAGCGGAAATTCGTTGACTGGGCGTCGAAGCGGCGTTTATAGTGGCGAGAAGTGGGGAATTGTGGGTTTGAGTGGGATCCTGGTGCGGCCTGCCGGAGGCTTCGGACGGCCGGGACACCGACCACGTCGGGGAGGAGGAGGCGTTGGCGCAGTCGGGCACGGAAGGGGAACGGGCGATGCCGGTGTTCCGCGGCGTCACCGAGCTCGCGCTCGACGCGAAGGGCCGCTTCGCGGTGCCCGCGCGCTACCGCGACGGGCTCACCGCCGAGAGCGGGCCGCGCCTCGTGCTCACCGCCGATCCCTCGCGCTGCCTGCTGCTCTACCCGCTCGCCGCGTGGGAGCCGATCCAGGCGCGGCTGATGGCGCTCTCGTCGTTCGACGAGCGCATCCGCGGGCTGCAGCGCCTGCTCGTGGGCCACGCCGACGACGTCGAGATCGACACGGCGGGCCGCATCCTCGTCCCTCCCGCGCTGCGCCGCTACGCGTCGCTCGACAAGCGCGTCGTGCTCGTCGGGCAGGGGCGCAAGTTCGAGCTGTGGGACGACGCGGCCTGGGCCGCGCGCACGGCGCGGGCGATCGCGTTCGACGGCGGCGGACTGCCGCCGGAGCTCGACGGCTTCTCGCTCTGATGCCGCATGGGACCCACCACAGCGTCCTGCTCGAAGAGTCGGTCGCGGCGCTGGTGCACGACCGCGACGGCACCTACGTCGACGGAACCTTCGGCCGCGGCGGCCACGCGCGCGCGATCCTGGCGCGCCTCTCGCCGCGCGGGCGCGTCGTCGCGATCGACCGCGATCCGGACGCCGAGCGCGCCGCTGCCGGGCTCCGCGACGCGCGCTTCGCGTTCCGCCGCGCGCGGTTCTCGGCGCTCGACGACGTGCTCGACGCGCTCGCGATCCCGCTCTGCGACGGCGTGCTCCTCGACCTGGGCGTCAGCTCGCCGCAGCTCGACACGCCCGCGCGCGGGTTCTCGTTCCGGCACGAGGGGCCGCTCGACATGCGCATGGATCCCGACGCGGGAGAGCCGGCTTCCGCGTTCATCGCCCGCGCGAGCCTGCGCGAACTGACGGAGGTCATCCGCGACCATGGTGAAGAACGGCTTGCTCAACCGATTGCAAGAGCGATTGTTGCGGCTCGCGCGCGAGGGCCCGTCGTCACGACCCGGCAGCTGGCCGCGATCGTGGCCCAAGCCGTCGGCCCGCGCACGCGGGGTGATTGGCGTCAGGATCCGGCCACGCGCACGTTCCAGGCCCTTCGGATCGCGGTGAACGAGGAACTCGTCGAGCTCGAGCGCGTGCTGCCGCGCGCGGTCGCGCGACTGCGCGAGGAAGGCCGCCTTTGCGTCGTCAGCTTCCACTCGCTCGAGGACCGCATCGTCAAGCGGTTCGTCGCGAGCGCGTCGAAGCCGTTCGGCGGCGACGCGCGGCTCGCGCGCGCGCCGATCGCGGAAGCCGACCTGCCGGCGCCGCCGCTCGCCGCCGTGGGCCGCGCGATCCGCGCCTCGCAGGCCGAGTGCGACGCGAATCCTCGCGCCCGGAGCGCGGTGCTGCGCGTGGCGCGGCGCACCGCCGCCCCGCTGCCCTCCGACTGGCCGGGGCGCGGCGCGTGAGGAGCCGGCGATGACGCGCGTCAACCTCCTCCTGCTCGCGATCCTGGTCGGCTGCGCGCTGTCGCTCGTCGCTTCGCGGCACCAGGCGCGCAAGCTCTTCGTCGAGCTCGAGCGCGAGCAGTCGCGCGCGCGCGCCTACGAGGTCGAGTACGGCCAGCTGCAGCTCGAGCAGTCGACCTGGTCGATGCCGGCGCGCGTCGAGAAGATCGCGCGCGAGCAGCTCCACATGCAGGTGCCGGGCCCGGGGCGCGTCGAGATCGTCGCGCTCCCGGCCGGCGAGGGGGGCGCGCGATGAGGTCGGCGGGCGCCGTCGCCGCCGGCTCGCGCCGCCGCGCCGCCGCGGGCGGGCGCGCCGTCGACGGGCCGGCGATCCCGCGCGGGCGCGCCGCGTTCCTGTTCGGCGGCCTCGCGCTGCTCTTCGCCGTGCTCGCCGGGCGCTCGCTCTACCTGCAGTGGTTCGACAACGCGTTCCTGCAGGAGCGCGGCGCCGCGCGCTATTCGCGCGACGTGGAGCTGCCCGCACACCGCGGCCGCATCGTCGACCGCAACGGCGAGCCGCTGGCCGTCTCGACACCGGTCAAGTCGCTGTGGGCGTTCCCCGGCCAGCTCGAGGTCGCCGACGCGGATCTCGTGCGGCTCGCGCGCGTCCTCGACGTGCGTCCCGCGGTGCTGAAGGCCCGCATCGAATCGTCCGACGAGTTCGTGTACCTCGCGAAGCTCGTCTCGCCCGAGGTCGCCGAGCGCGCGCTCGCGCTGCGCATCCGGGGCCTCAACGAGGAGACCGCGTTCCGTCGCTACTACCCGGCCGGCGAGGTGGCGAGCCACGTGCTGGGCTTCACCGGCGACCGCGACGCAGGGCAGGAGGGCATCGAGCTCGCGCAGCAGGCCTGGCTCGCCGGCGTGCCGGGCAGCCGCCGCGTGATCATCAACCGCCGTGGCGAGGCGGTCGAGGACGTCGCGTCGATCCGCGCGCCGCAGGAAGGCCGCGACCTCGCCCTCTCGCTCGACTCGCGCCTCCAGTACCTCGCGTTCCGCGAGCTCAAGGCGGCGGTCGAGGCGAACCGCGCGAAGGCGGGCGGGCTCGTGATCCTGGACGTGAGGAGCGGCGAGATCCTCGCGCTCGCGAACTGGCCCGCCTACAACCCGAACTCGCGCGACCGCGCGGCGCGCGACCGCATGCGCAACCGCGCGCTGACCGACGTGTTCGAGCCCGGCTCGACGATGAAGCCGTTCGCGATCGCGGCGGCGCTCGACGCCGGCGCCGTGCGGCCCGAGACGCCCGTCGCGACCGGCGGCGGGACGCTGACGATCGGCTCCGCGACGATCCACGACGCGCATCCCGCGGGCACGCTCACCGTCGAGCAGGTGATCCAGAAGTCGTCGAACGTCGGCGCCGCGAAGATCGCGCTGGGGCTCCCTCCGCAGACGCTCTGGCGGACGCTGGCGGACACGGGCTTCGGCACGCCGCCGAAGACCGGGTTCCCGGGCGAGGTGAGCGGGCGCCTGCGCCCGGCGAAGAGCTGGAAGCCGATCGAGCAGGCGACGATCAGCTACGGGCACGGCATCTCGGTGAACCTCGTGCAGCTCGCGCGCGCCTACACGGTGTTCGCGAGCGACGGCGAGTTGAAGCCGGTGACGCTGTTCAAGACCGGCGGTCCGGTCGCCGGCACGCCGGCGGTCAAGCCGCAGACCGCGCTCGCCGTGCGCCGGATGCTCGAGCTCGTCGTGCGGCCTGGCGGGACCGCGCCGCGCGCGCAGGTGTCGGGGTACCGCGTGGCGGGCAAGACCGGGACCGCGCACAAGCTCGAGGGGCGCGGGTACGCGGCGGACAAGTACGTGAGCTCGTTCGTCGGGTTCGCGCCCGCGTCCGACCCGCGCATCGTCGTCGCGGTGATGATCGACGAGCCGTCGGCCGGCCAGTACTACGGCGGCACCGTCGCCGCGCCGGTGTTCTCGACGGTGACCGGCGCCGCGCTGCGGATGATGGGCGTGCCGACCGACGCGCCGGTCGACAACGTGATCCTCCCGCCGGAAGGCGCCGAAGTGCGCGAGGAGACGTGATGGCCGAGCCCCGGTTCGACCCCGTCCCGCTGCTCGCCCGGCTCGGCCGGGCGCCGCGGCGCATCACCTCCGACAGCCGCCGGATCGGCGCGGGCGACGCGTTCGCGGCGTGGCCCGGCACGCGCGTCGACGGTCGCGCCTACATCCCGGAGGCGATCGCGCGCGGCGCCGGCGCGGTGCTCTGGGAATCGCAGGGATTCCGCTGGGACGCGGGCTGGACCGTGCCGAATGCCGGCGTCGACCGGCTCGCCGCGAAGCTCGGCTACATCGCGGATGCGATCTACGGCCATCCGTCGCGTTCGCTCTGGATGGTCGGCGTCACCGGCACGAACGGCAAGACCACGACGTCGCAGTGGATCGCGCAGTCGCTCGACCTCGCGGGGCGCCGCTGCGGCGTGATCGGCACGCTCGGCGTCGGGCTCGCCGGCGCGCTCGAGCCCTCGGCCAACACGACGCCCGACGCCGCGCTCTTCCACGACACGCTCGCGCGCTTCCGCGACGCGGGCGCGAAGGCGGTCTCGATGGAGGTCTCGTCGATCGGGCTCGACCAGGGGCGCGTCAACGGCGCGACCTTCGACGTCGCCGTGTTCACGAACCTCACGCGCGACCACCTGGACTACCACGGCTCGATGGCCGAGTACGGCGAGGCGAAGGCGAAGCTCTTCTCGTGGCCGGGACTCGCGTGCTCGGTGATCAATGCCGACGATCCGTTCGGTCAGCGCCTGATCGACGAGGTGCGCGGGCGCGGCGGGCGCGCGATGTCGTACGGCGCGGCGAACGCCGAGGTCGCCGCGACCAGCGTCGCGATGGGCCCGCGGGGGCTCTCGCTGGGCGTAGCGACGCCCTGGGGCCGGGGCGAGGTCGACACCGGCGTGGTCGGCGCGTTCAACGTCTCGAATCTGCTCGCGACGCTCGGCGCGCTGCTCGCGAGCGACGTCGCGCTCGAGACCGCGCTCGACGCGCTCGCGCGCGTGGCGCCGCCGCCCGGCCGGATGGAGCGGCACGGCGGCGACGGAGCGCCGCTCGTCGTGATCGACTACGCCCACACGCCCGACGCGCTCGAGAAGGTGCTCGCGGCGATGCGTCCCGCGGTCGCGCGCGGCGGCGAGCTCGTCTGCGTGTTCGGCTGCGGCGGCGACCGCGATCCGGGCAAGCGGCCGGTGATGGGACGCGTCGCCGCCGAGCTCGCCGACCGCGTCGTCGTCACCACCGACAACCCCCGCTACGAGGACCCGGCCGCGATCGCGGCCGCGGTCGCGAAGGGCGTCGCCGAGTCGGGCCGGCGCCGCTGGCTCGTCGAGCTCGACCGCGCGGCCGCGATCGGCGCGGCCGTGCACGCCGCGAAGCCCGGCGACGTGATCGTCGTGGCGGGGAAGGGCCACGAGACCTACCAGGAGGTCGCCGGCGAGCGGCGGCCGTACTCGGACGCCCGCGCGGTCGACGACGCGCTCGCGGGCCGGAGCGCTGCATGATGGACCTCGCGGCCGCCGCCACCGCCGTGCACGGACGCGTCGAGGGCGCCAACGTGCGCTTCGCGCGCGTGACGACCGACTCGCGCGCCGTGGAGCCGGGCGACCTGTTCGTCGCGCTCGCCGGCGAGCGCTTCGACGGCCACGACTTCGTCGCGGGAGCGTTCGGGCGCGGCGCCGTCGCCGCGATGGTCGCCGAGGGCCGCGGCGCGTTCGCGGGTCCCGTCGTCGCGGTCGCGGACACGCTCGCCGCGCTCCAGCGCCTCGCCGCGGACTGGCGCTCGCGCTTCCGCGTGCCGCTCGTCGTCGTCGTCGGCAGCAACGGCAAGACGACGGTCAAGGAGATGACGGCGTCGATCCTGCGCGCGGCCTGGGGCGACGAGGCGACGCTCGCGACGACCGGAAACCTCAACAACGCGATCGGGCTCCCGCTCACGCTGCTGCGCCTGCGCGAGTCGCACCGCGCGGCGGTCGTCGAGCTCGGGATGAACCACCGCGGCGAGACGCGCGAGCTCGCGGCGATCGCGAAGCCGACGATCGTCGTCGTCAACAACGCGCAGCGCGAGCACCAGGAGTTCATGGCGAGCGTGGACGAGGTCGCGCACGAGCACGCGGACGCGGTCGCCGCCCTGCCGCGCGGCGGCGTCGCCGTGCTGAACGCGGACGATCCGTCGTGCGGCGTCTGGCGCGAAGCGGCCGCGCGCGCGGGCGCGCAGGTGTGCTCGTTCGGGCTGCACACGGTCGCGGACGTCACGGCGCGGGCGGCGTTCGACGCCGAGGGCACCGACCTCGCGATCGGGAGTCCGGCCGGCCCGGCGCGTGTGCGACTCGCCGTACCCGGGGAACCGATGGCGCGCAACGCGCTCGCCGCCGCCGCCGCCGCGCTCGCCGCCGGCGCGACGATCGACGCGGTCGCGCGCGGGCTCGCGGCGTTCCGCCCGGTCGCCGGCCGCCTCGTCGCGAAGCGCGCGGCGTCCGGCGCGCTCGTGATCGACGACAGCTACAACGCCAACCCCGACTCGGTGCGCGCGGCGATCGACGTGCTCGCGCGCGCGCGCGGCGTGCGGCGGCTCGCGCTCGGCGACATGGGCGAGGTCGGCGCCGAGGGGCCGGCGTTCCACCGCGAGGTCGGCGCGTACGCGCGCGAGCGCGGCATCGAGCGGCTCGACGCGACGGGTCCGCTCGCGCGCCTCGCGGTCGAGGCGTTCGGCGAGGGGGCGCGCTGGCACGCCGACGTCGACGCGCTCGCGGAGGCGCTCGCGCCCGAGGCGCGCGAGGGCGTCACGATCCTCGTCAAGGGCTCCCGGTTCATGCGCATGGAGCGCGTGGTCGCGGCGTTGACGGGGGAAACCCCGCGGGCGGGGGGGCACTGATGCTGCTGTGGCTCACCGAACTGCTCGCGAAGGACGTCCGCGCGTTCAACGTCTTCGGCTACCTGACGCTGCGCGCCGTGCTCGCCTGCATGACGGCGCTCGTGATCTCGTTCGTCGTCGGGCCGCGCATGATCGCGTGGCTCACGCGCATGAAGATCGGGCAGTCGGTGCGCGACGACGGCCCGCAGACGCACCTCACGAAGGCGGGGACGCCGACGATGGGCGGCGCGCTCATCATCGTCTCGATCGCGGTGACGACGCTCCTGTGGGGCGACCTCGAGAACCGGTTCGTGTGGGTCGTGCTGCTCGTGATCGTGGGCTTCGGCGCGATCGGCTGGGTCGACGACTACCGGAAGGTGGTCCACCGCAACCCGAAGGGCCTGTCGGCGCGCGCCAAGCTCGTCGCGCAATCGGTGCTCGGGCTCCTCGCGTCGATCTACCTCGCGTTCGCGGTCTCGGCGCCGGACGGCGCGCAGTCGTTCGCGCACCTGGCCGACTGGGTCCGGAGCGGCTTCTCGGGCGAGCTCTCGCCCAAGGCCGACCTGATCGTGCCGTTCGTGAAGACCGTGAGCTACCCGCTCGGCGTCTGGGGCTTCATCGTGCTCACCTGGTTCGTGATCGTCGGGACGAGCAACGCGGTCAACCTGACCGACGGCCTCGACGGGCTCGCGATCATGCCCACCGTGATGGTCGGCGCGGCGCTGGGCGTGTTCGC
The DNA here is from genome assembly GCA_046347845.1 of Burkholderiales bacterium. Taxonomy (GTDB): domain Bacteria; phylum Pseudomonadota; class Gammaproteobacteria; order Burkholderiales; family Casimicrobiaceae; genus VBCG01. The sequence continues at coordinate 105,406 of JAXMFH010000001.1, forward strand.
CTACGTGAGCGGCAACGTCATCTTCGCGCGCTACCTGCAGTTCCCGGTGATCCCGGGCGCCGGCGAGCTGGCCGTGATCTGCGGCGCGATCGCCGGGGCGGGGCTGGGCTTCCTGTGGTTCAACGCGTACCCGGCCGAGGTGTTCATGGGCGACGTGGGCGCGCTGGCGCTGGGCGCTGGGCTGGGCGCGATCGCCGTCGTCGTCCGGCAGGAGATCGTGCTGTTCATCATGGGCGGCGTCTTCGTCGTCGAGACGCTGTCGGTCATCGTGCAGGTCGCGTCGTTCAAGCTGACCGGGAAGCGCGTCTTCCGGATGGCGCCCATCCACCACCACTACGAGCTCAAGGGGTGGAAGGAGAACCAGGTCGTCGTGCGGTTCTGGATCATCACGATGCTCCTGGTGCTCTTCGGCCTCTCCACGCTGAAGTTGCGATGACCACCGACCCATACCGCGGGCGGAACGCCGTCGTGCTGGGGCTCGGGCTCACCGGCCTCACGCTCGCGCGCCATCTCGCGCGCCGCGGCGCGGCCGTCCGCGTCGCGGACACGCGGCCGCATCCGCCGAACGCCGCGCGGCTGGCCGAGGAGCTGCCGGGCGTTCCGCTCGAGACCGGCCCGTTCACGGTCGCGACGCTCGCCGGCGCCGACCTCGTCGCGATCAGCCCCGGCGTGCCGAAGGACCAGCCGGCGATCGCGGAGGCCGTCGCCGCCGGCGCGGAGCTCGCGGGCGACGTCGAGCTGTTCGCCCGCGCGCTGCCCGCCGGCCAGAAGGTGCTCGCGATCACCGGCACCAACGGCAAGACGACGACCACGGCGCTCGCCGGCGAGCTCACCCGCGCCGCGGGGCTCGCGACGACGGTCGCCGGCAACATCGGCGCCGCCGTGCTCGACGCGCTCTCCGCGATCGAGGCCGGCGCGTCGTGGCCCGACGTGTTCGTGCTCGAGCTGTCGAGCTTCCAGCTGGAGACCACGTCGAGCCTGAAGCCCGCGGCGGCGGTGGTGCTCAACGTCACGCCCAACCACATGGACCGCTACGCCGGGCTGGCCGACTACGCGGCCGCCAAGGCGCGCATCTTCAACGGCGCGCGCGTGCAGGTGCTGAACCGCGACGATCCGATCGTGCGGCTGATGCGGCGTCCCGGCGAGACCGTGCAGACCTTCGGCTCCTCGGTCCCGCTCTCGGAGGAGGAGTGGGGGCTGGTCGAGCGGCCGGACGGCGCGTGGCTCGCGCGCGGCGGCGAGCTGCTGCTGCCCGCGGCGTCCCTGTCCCTCGTCGGCCGGCACAACGCGCTCAACGCGCTCGCGGCGCTCGCGCTGGTGTCGTCGGTCGCGCGCATCCGCCACCCGGTGCTCGACGCGCTCCGCGCGTTCCGCGGGCTGCCGCACCGGATGGAGCGGCTCGGCGAGGCGGACGGCGTGCTGTTCGTCAACGACTCGAAGGCGACGTCGGTGGCGGCGACCGAGGTCGCGCTCGCCGGCCTCGGCCGGCCGGTCGTGCTGATCGCCGGCGGCGACGGCAAGGGACAGAGCTTCGCGCCCCTCAAGCGGGCCGTCGACGCGGCGTGCCGCGCCGTCCTGCTGATCGGGCGCGACGCGCCCGACGTCGCGCGCGGGCTCGCCGGCGCGAAGCCGCCGGTCGAGACCGTCGGCACGCTCGACGTCGCGGTCGCGCGGGCGCTCGCGATCGCGCGCTCCGGGGACGTCGTGCTCCTGTCGCCGGCGTGCGCGAGCCTCGACCAGTTCGCGAACTACGAGGCGCGCGGCGACCGGTTCCGCGCGCTCGTCCGCGAGCGCACCGGGGAGGCCCTCCATGCGTAGGCCGGGCGCCGACGGCGCGGCGGCCGCGCCCGCGATCGGCGTCGCGGAGGCGGCGCGCCGGAGCGGGCCGGAGACGTCCCGGCCGCGCACCGCGGCCAGGCCGTCGGTCCGGACGCTGCTCGGGCTCGCGGGCCGCTCGCCTGCGCCGCGCACGATGCTCGCCTACGACGCCTCCCTCGCGTGGGCGGCGCTCCTGCTCCTCGCGATCGGCCTCGTGATGGTCTACTCGGCGTCGATCGCGATGGCCGAGTCGTCGGCGCAGACGGCGCACCGGTCGTGGTACTTCCTCGCGCGCCACGGCGCGTTCGTGGCGATCGGCCTCGCGGCGGCCGTGTTCGCGTTCCAGGTGCCGGTCAAGGCGTGGCAGGCGCTCGCGCCCTGGCTGTTCGTCGCCGGCATCGCGCTCCTCGTGCTCGTCCTCGTGCCGGGGATCGGCCGCAGCGTGAACGGCTCGCGGCGCTGGCTCTCGCTCTACGTCGTCAACGTGCAGCCCTCGGAGTTCATGAAGCTCGCCGTCGTCCTCTACGCGGCGAGCTACGCGGTGCGCAAGGCCGCGTTCCTGCACGCGCGCCAGCCGCTGCGCCAGACGATCCTCAGGGGCTTCGCGCCGCTGTTCGCGACGATGGTGCTGATCGGCGGGCTCCTGCTGCTCGAGCCGGACTTCGGCGCGTTCGTCGTGATCGTCGCGATCGGCTTCGCGATCCTGTTCCTCGGCGGCCTCGACTGGCGGCTCTTCGCCGGCCTGACCGCGCTGCTGCCGCTCGCGCTCTCGGCGATCCTCGTCGCCGCGCCCTACCGGCTGCAGCGGCTCACCGCGTTCCTCGACCCGTGGTCGGACCCGCTCGGCAAGGGCTACCAGCTGTCGCACTCGCTGATCGCGTTCGGCCGCGGCGAGCTCCTCGGCGTGGGGCTCGGCGCGAGCGTCGAGAAGCTCCTGTACCTGCCCGAGGCGCACACCGACTTCCTGCTCGCGGTGATCGCCGAGGAGCTGGGCTTCGCCGGCGTCGCGGTGGTGCTCGTGCTGTTCGCGTGGGTGCTCTTCCGCGCGTGGGCGATCGGCCGCCAGGCCGTGCGCCTCGAGCGGCCGTTCGCCGCGCTCGCCGCGCAGGGGATCGGCGTGTGGCTGGGCGTGCAGGCGTTCATCAACATCGGCGTCAACATGGGCGTGCTGCCGACCAAGGGCCTCACGCTGCCGCTGCTGTCGTTCGGCGGCTCCGGCATCGTCGCGAACTGCATCGCGCTGGCGATCCTGCTGCGCGTCGACTACGAGAACCGGCGCCTGTTGCGCGGGTACCCGGTGTGAGCGTCAGGGTGATGGTGACCACAGGCGGCACCGGCGGGCACGTCTTCCCCGGCCTCGCGGTCGCGGACAAGCTCGCCGCGCGCGGTGCGGACGTGTTCTGGCTCGGCACGCGCGAGGGGATGGAGGCCGCGCTCGTGCCGAAGCACGGCGTCGCGTTCGAGTCGGTCTCGTTCCGCGGCGTGCGCGGGAAGGGGCTGAAGACGCTGCTGCTCGGCCCGTTCGCGCTCGTGGCCGCGTGCCTCGAGGCGCTGTCGGTGATCCGCCGGCGCGCGCCCGACGTCGTGCTGGGCCTGGGCGGCTTCGCGTCGTTCCCCGGCGCGCTGATGGCGGTGGCGACCGGCCGGCCGCTGGTCCTCCACGACTCGAACGCGGTGGCGGGGCTCGCGAACCGCGTGCTCGCGTACGGCGCCGACCGGGTGCTGCTCGGCTTCCCCGACGCGATGCGCGGGCGCCACGCGAAGATCGTCTCGTGGACCGGCAATCCGCTGCGCGACGCGATCGCCGCCGTTCCGCCGCCCGCCGAGCGCTTCGCGGGACGCGCGGGGCCGCTGCGGCTGCTCGTCGTCGGCGGCAGCCTCGGCGCCCAGGGGTTGAACGAGCGCGTGCCGGCGGCGCTCGCGCGGCTGCCCGCGGCGGCGCGTCCGGAGGTCGTCCACCAGGCGGGCGCGCGGCACGTCGAGGCGCTCGCGCGCGCCTACCGCGAGGCGGGCGTCGACGCCGAGTGCGTCGCGTTCATCGACGACATGGCGTCGCGCTACGCGTGGGCGGACTTCGCGATCGCGCGCGGCGGCGCGCTCACCGTATCCGAGCTCGCCGCCGTCGGACTGGGCGCGCTGATCGTGCCGCTGCCCGGCGCGATCGCCGACGAGCAGACGGCGAACGCGGAGTTCCTCGTCGGCGCGGGCGCGGCGCTGCGCGTCGCGCAGGACGACCTCGACGCCGGGCGCCTCGCCGCGCTGCTCGCCGGGCTCGACCGGCCGAAGGCGCTCGCGATGGCGGCCGCGGCGCGCGCGCTCGGCCGCGCCGACGCCGCGGACCGCGTCGCGGAAGCGTGCCTCGAAGCCGCACGGGGGCGTCGATGAAGCACAAGGTCCGCCGCGTGCACTTCGTCGGGATCGGAGGCGCCGGGATGAGCGGCATCGCCGAGGTCCTCGCGACGCAGGGCTACCAGGTGTCGGGATCGGACCTCGCCGAGAGCGCGGTCACGCGCAGGCTCGCCTCGCTCGGCATCCGGATCGTGGCGGGCCACGCGGCGGCGAACGTCGAGCACGCGGACGCGGTCGTCGTGTCGACCGCGGTGGCGCCGGACAACCCCGAGGTCGTGGCCGCGCGCGAGCACGGCGTGCCGGTCGTGCCGCGGGCGCTGATGCTCGCCGAGCTGATGCGCTTCAAGCAGGGGATCGCGGTCGCGGGCACGCACGGCAAGACGACGACGACGAGCCTCGTCGCGTCGGTGCTCGCCGAGGGCGGCCTCGACCCGACGTTCGTGATCGGCGGCCGGCTGCTCGCGGCCGGCGCCAACGCGCGGCTCGGCACCGGCGACTACCTGGTCGCCGAGGCCGACGAGTCCGACGCGTCGTTCCTGATGCTGACGCCGACGGTCGCGGTCGTCACGAACATCGACCAGGACCACATGGAGACCTACGGCCACGACATGGGCCGGCTCACGCGCGCGTTCGTCGACTTCGTGCAGCGCCTGCCGTTCTGGGGCGTCGCGGTGCTGTGCGTGGACGACGACAACGTCCGCTCGCTCCTGCCGTCGATCACGAAGTCGGTCGTCACCTACGGGCTCGCCGAGGACGCGCGGCTCCGCGCGACCGGCGTGACCAACGCCGGCGGCCGGATGCGCTTCGTCGCGAGGAGCGCGGGCGCGTCCGACCTCGCGGTCGAGCTGGCGCTGCCGGGCGTGCACAACGTGCGCAACGCCCTGGCCGCGATCGCGGTCGGGCGCGAGGTCGGCGTGGCCGATGCGGCGATCGCGCGCGCGCTCGCCGAGTTCAAGGGCGTGGGCCGGCGCTTCCAGCGCTACGGCGCCGTCGCGCTCGCCTCGGGCGGGGCCTTCGAGCTCATCGACGACTACGGCCACCACCCGGCGGAGATCGCGGCGGTGATCGAGGCCGCGCGCGGCAGCTTCCCGGGCCGGCGCATCGTGCTCGCGTTCCAGCCCCACCGCTACACGCGCACGCGCGACCTGTTCGAGGACTTCGCGCGCGTGCTGTCGACCGTCGACGCGCTCGTGCTGACCGACGTCTACCCGGCGGGCGAGCCGCCGATCGTCGCGGCGGACGGCCGGGCGCTGGCGCGCGCGATCCGCGTCGGCGGCCGGGTCGAGCCGCTGTTCGTCGACGAGGTCGCCGGGGTCGCCGGGGCGCTGCGCGCGCTCGCCCGCGACGGCGACGTCGTGCTGATCATGGGAGCGGGCTCGATCGGGCAGGTCGCGCCCCAGCTCGCGGCGGGGGGGCCATGAGCGCCGCGGCCGCGACCCCGAGGACCTCGCGTGCGCCGGCGGGATTCGCCGGCCTGCGCGGCACGCTCGAGCGCGACGTCCCGCTCGCCCGCTACACGAGCTGGCGCGCGGGCGGGACGGCCGACCTCCTGTTCCGGCCGGCCGACCGCGACGACCTCGCGGCGTTCCTGCGCCAGCTGCCCGCGGACGTGCCGGTCCACGTGATGGGCCTGGGCAGCAACACGCTCGTGCGCGACGGCGGCGTGCGCGGCGCGGTCGTGGTCATGCACGACCCGGGCGCGGCGCTCGCAGTGGCCGACGGGCTCGTCTACGCCGAGGCCGGCGTCGCGAGCCCGAAGGTCGCGCGGCTCGCCGCGCGACTGGGCTGCGAGGGCGCCGAGTTCCTCGCGGGCGTGCCGGGGACGATCGGCGGCGCGCTCGCGATGAACGCAGGCTGCTACGGCGGCGAGACCTGGAACCACGTCGTGCGCGTCGAGGTGCTGACGCGCGACGGCCGCTTCGAGGTCCGGACGCCCGCCGACTACGCGATCGGCTACCGCAGCGTGCGGCGGGCGGACGGCGCGCCGGCCGACGGGGTCTTCACCGCGGCGTGGCTGCGCTTCGCGCCGGGCGATGCGACGAAGGCGCGCGCGCGCATCAAGGAGCTGCTCGCGAAGCGGATCGCGTCGCAGCCGCTGTCGCTGCCCAACGCGGGCAGCGTGTTCCGCAATCCCGAAGGCGACCACGCCGCGCGGCTGATCGAGGCGGCCGGGCTCAAGGGCCACGCGATCGGAGGGGCGCGCGTGTCCGAGATGCACGCCAACTTCATCGTCAATCCGGGCGGGCGCGCGCGGGCGTCCGACATCGAGGCGCTGATCGCGCACGTGCGGGCGACGGTGAAGGCGCGCTTCGGCGTCGACCTCGAGACCGAGGTGCGCATCGTCGGGGAGGCGTCGTCGTGAGCGCCGCGCGGCCGCCCGAAGGCGCTCGCCCCCTCCTTCGGGAGGGGGTGCGCGAAGCCGCGTCAGCGGCAAGCCTGGGGGAGGCGTCGTCGTGAGCGCCGCGCGGCCGCCCGAAGGCGCTCGCCCCCTCCTTCGGGAGGGGGTGCGCGAAGCCGCGTCAGCGGCAAGCCTGGGGGAGGCGTCGTCGTGAGCCACGCCTGGATGGGCAAGGTCGCGGTGCTGCTGGGCGGACCGTCGGCCGAGCGCGAGGTCTCGCTGATGTCGGGCACCGCGGTCGTCGGGGCGCTGCGCGAGCGTGGCGTCGACGCGCACCCGTTCGACCCGGCGGAGCGCGACCTGTGGGAGCTGCGCCGCGACGGCTACGCCCGCGCCTTCATCGCGCTGCACGGGCGCTACGGCGAGGACGGCACGGTGCAGGGGGCGCTCGAGACGCTCGGCATCCCGTACACCGGCAGCGGCGTCCTGGCCTCCGCGCTCGCGATGGACAAGTGGCGCACGAAGCTCGTCTGGATCGCGTCGGGGATCCCGACGCCGCGCTACCGGATCGTCGACGAGGCGACCGACCCGATGCGGCTCGTCGCCGAGCTCGGCCTGCCGCTGATCGTGAAGCCCGCGCGCGAAGGCTCGACGATCGGCCTCACGAAGGTGTCGACGGTCGACCGCGACGAGGTGCACGTCGCGATCGGCGAGGCGGTGAAGCACGACCGGCTCGTCCTCGCCGAGGAGTTCGTCGAGGGGCGCGAGCTCACCGCGTCGATCCTGGGCGACCGCGCGCTGCCGCTGATCCGCATCGAGGCGCCCGGCGGCAACTACGACTACCACAGCAAGTACTTCTCGAACGAGACGAAGTACCACTGCCCGGCCGGCCTGCCCGACGCCGTCGAGCACGCGATCCGGGAGCAGGCGCTCTCGGCGTTCCGGATCCTCGGGGCGGCCGGCTGGGGCCGGCTCGACCTCATCCTGCGTCGCGACGGGACCTGGTCGTTCCTCGAGCTCAATACGTCGCCGGGCATGACCGGCCACAGCCTCGTGCCGATGGCGGCGCGCGCGGCCGGCATCGCGTTCCCCGACCTCTGCGTCGAGATCCTGCGGGGGGCCCATGTGGGATGACCCGAAGGCGCTGAACGCGTTCGCGGCGACGCTCGCGTCGATCGCGCTCGCGTTGATCGCGCTCGGCGCCGTCGTCCGCGCGGCGCGCGACGATGCGTTCGCGTTCCGCGAGGTCGTCGTCGCGACGCCGCTCAAGCGCTCGAATCCCGCCCACCTCGAGGCGGCGATCCGGGGCGACCTCGCCGGGACGTTCTTCACGCTCGACCTCGACGAGGCGCGCGCCGCGCTCGCTCGCGTCCCGTGGGTGCGCAGCGTCTCGCTCAGGCGACGGTGGCCGGCCCGCCTCGAGATCGCGGTCGAGGAGCAGGTGCCCTACGCGCGCTGGGGCGACGCGGCGCTCGTGAACGAGCAGGGCGAGATCTTCGCGGCCGCCTACGAGGGCGAGCTGCCGCAGTTCGACGGTCCGGACGCGCGCGCCGCCGAGGTCACCGCGCGCCACCGCGAGTGGAGCAGGCTGCTCGCGCCGCTCGACCTCGAGCTGAGCGCCGTGACGGTCTCCGCGCGCGGCGGGTGGCGGCTCAAGGCCGGGCGCGCCGGCGCGCCGCTCGCGATCGAGCTGGGCCGCGACGAGCCGGACGCCCGGCTCGCGCGGTTCGTCGCGGCCTACGGTCGCACGATCGGCGCGCTCGCGCGGAGCGGCACGCGCGTGGCCGAGGTCGACCTGCGCTACCGCAACGGCTTCGCGGCGCGGGTGCCGGGGTTCCGCGAGAAGCCGGCGAAGCGCGCGCTCTGAAGGGACGGGGAACGGGAAGCATGGTCAAGGACAGCAAGAACCTGGTCGTCGGGCTGGACATCGGCACCTCGAAGATCGTGGCGATCGTCGCGGAGGTCGGCCCGGAGGGCGAGCTCAACGTGATCGGGCTCGGAACGCAGCCGTCGCGGGGGCTCAAGCGCGGCGTCGTCGTCAACATCGAGGCGACGATGGCGTCGATCCAGCGCGTGCTCGAGGAGGCGGAGCTCATGGCCGACTGCCGGATCGGCGCCGTCACGACGGGGATCGCCGGCAGCCACATCCGCAGCCTCAACTCGAGCGGCATGGTCGCGATCAAGGAGGGCGAGGTCGCGCAGGCCGACATCGACCGCGTGATCGAGACCGCGAAGGCGATCGCGATCCCGAACGACCAGCAGATCCTGCACATCCTGCCGCAGGAGTTCATCATCGACGGGCAGGACGGCGTGCGCGAGCCGCTCGGCATGAGCGGCGTCCGGCTCGAGGTCAAGGTGCACATCGTGACCGGCGCGGTCTCGGCGGTCGAGAACATCGCGAAGTGCGTGCGCCGCTGCGGCATCGAGCTCACCGACATCGTGCTGCAGCCGCTCGCGTCGGCGGCGGCGGTGCTGAACGACGACGAGCAGGAGCTCGGCGTCTGCCTGATGGACATCGGCGGCGGCACGACCGACATCGCGGTGTTCGCGGGCGGGGCGATCCGCCACACCGCCGTGATCCCGATCGCCGGCGACCAGGTGACCAACGACATCGCGATGACGCTGCGCACGCCGACCAAGGAGGCGGAGGAGCTCAAGATCCGCCACGGCTGCGCGCTGCGGCAGCTCGCCGACGCGAACGACGTCGTCGAGGTCCCCGGCGTGGGCGATCGCGCGCCGCGCAAGCTGTCGCGCCCGATGCTCGCCGAGGTGATCGAGCCGCGCATCGAGGAGCTCTACACGCTCGTGCAGTCCGAGCTCAGGCGCTCGGGCTTCGAGGAGCTCCTGTCGTCGGGGATCGTGATCACCGGCGGCACCTCGATGCTGCAGGGCATGGCCGAGCTGGGCGAGGAGGTGTTCCACCTGCCCTGCCGGATCGGCGTGCCCGCCTACATGGGCGGGCTCGCCGACGTCGTGCGCAGCCCCCGCTACTCGACGGCGGTGGGCCTCCTGATGCACGGGCGCGACCAGCGGATGCGCGCCGACGCCGCGCGGGCGCAGGTCAAGGGCCTCACCGGCGTGGCCGAGAGGATGAGGCAGTGGTTCAAGGCGAATTTCTGACGCTGCGCGCGCGGCGCGGCGCGCGCGTGCGGCGGCGGCCGGAAGCGCGCGGCGGGGTCCGCGGGCGCCGGGCGCCGGGGGGACGAGGACACGAAAGGCGGGAATCGCGGGAAAGGCGGCAAACGGAAGGACGCAGGGCAACGGCCGTCCGCGCGCGGACGGCGCATTCCGATCGACAACGAGGCGGCGACGCCACCGGGCAACGCTTGCAGACAGGAAAGGAAGGGTAGGCACATGTTCGAGATCATCGACCAGGACCCGCAGGACGGCGCGATCATCAAGGTCATCGGCGTCGGCGGCTGCGGCGGCAACGCCGTCGAGCACATGATCGTCAGGGGCCTGTCGGGCGTCGAGTTCATCTGCGCGAACACCGACGCGCAGGCGCTCAGGAAGTCGTCGGCGCGCGTGCAATTGCAGCTCGGCACGGCGCTCACCCGGGGCCTGGGCGCGGGCGCGCGGCCGGAGATCGGGCGCGACGCAGCGATGGAGGACCGCGACCGCATCGGCGAGATGATCTCGGGTGCCGACATGCTGTTCATCACGGCCGGCATGGGCGGCGGCACCGGCACCGGCGCGGCGCCGATCATCGCCGACATCGCGAAGCAGCTCGGCATCCTGACGGTCGCCGTCGTGACGCGGCCCTTCGTGTTCGAGGGCAAGCGCCAGAAGGTCGCGCAGGCCGGGATCGAGGAGCTCGCGAAGCGCGTCGACTCGCTGATCATCATCCCGAACGACAAGCTGATGGCCGTGCTGGGCGAGGACGTCTCGCTGCTCGACGCCTACGCGGCGGCGAACGACGTGCTGCACGGCGCGGTGGCGGGCATCGCCGAGGTGATCAACAACCCCGGCCTCGTCAACGTGGACTTCGCCGACGTGCGCACCGTGATGGGCGAGGTCGGCATGGCGATGATGGGATCGGCGTCCGCGCGCGGGGCGGACCGCGCCCGCTCGGCGGCCGAGGCCGCGGTGCGGAGCCCCCTGCTCGAGGACGTCAACCTCGCCGGCGCGCGCGGCGTGCTCGTCAACATCACGGCCGCGTCCGACCTTCGGATGAAGGAGTATCACGAGGTGATGCACACGATCAAGGAGTTCACGGCCGACGACGCGATGGTGATCGTGGGCACCGTGATCGACGACGCGATGGGCGACGAGCTCCGCGTCACGATGATCGCGACCGGGCTGGGCGGCGCGGCGGCGCAGGCGAAGCGCACGCCGCCCAAGCTCGAGGTGCTGCAGCCGCCGGCGGTCGTCGAGCGCACCGGCACCGACGGGCTGGGCCTGAGCGTCGAGACGATCGACTACGACAAGCTCGACCAGCCGGCGGTCGTCCGGCGGCGCTCGCCCTCGGTCGGAGGCGGCGGCGCCGGGATGGCGGACATCGAGATCCCGGCGTTCCTCCGCAAGCAGGCCGACTGAACAGGGGTCCCGCGGGCCGGGGGGCTGTGCTAGCATCGAGCGGCTCAAGCCCCCGGCCGGTCCCGGCGCGCGGATCCCACGACACGATGCTACGCCAACGCACCCTCAAGGCCGCCACGCGCACGACCGGCGTCGGGCTCCACACCGGCGCCCGGGTCGACCTCGTGCTGCGCCCGGCGGCGCCGGATACAGGCATCGTCTTCCACCGCACCGACCTCTCGCCGCCGGTCGCGATCCCGGCGACGGCCTCCCAGGTCGGCGACACGCGCCTGTCGTCGACGCTGCGCGAGGGCGCGGCGACCGTGTCGACCGTCGAGCACCTGATGAGCGCGCTCGCCGGGCTCGGGATCGACAACCTGCACGTCGACGTCGCCGGCCCCGAGATCCCGATCATGGACGGCAGCGCCGGGCCGTTCGTGTTCCTGCTGCAGGGCGCGGGCATCGTCGAGCAGCCGGCGCCGAAGCGGTACTTGCGCATCGCCGCCCCGGTCGAGGTCCGCGACGGCGACAAGTGGGCGAGGTTCGAGCCGTTCGACGGGTTCCGCCTCGACTTCACGATCGACTTCCCGCACCCGGTGTTCGGCTCGGAGAACCGGCACGTCATGATCGACTTCGCCCTCCACTCGTACGTGAAGGAGGTCGCGCGGGCTCGGACGTTCGGCTTCATGCAGGACGTCGAGGCGATGCGCGCCGCCGGGCTGGGCCTGGGCGGCAGCCTGCAGAACGCGATCGTGCTGGACGAGGTGCGCGTGCTGAACAGCGAGGGGCTGCGCTACGACAACGAGTTCGTGCGCCACAAGGTCCTCGACGCGATCGGCGACCTCTACCTGCTCGGCCACCCGCTGATCGGCCAGTACACGGCGCACAAGTCCGGCCACGCCCTCAACAACGCGCTCGCCCGCGCGCTGCTCGCCCGTCCCGACGCCGCCCGCCTCGTCACCTTCGACGCCGCCGACGAGGTGCCGAGCGCGTTCTACGACTGGCGGGTCGCGACGGCCTGACGGCCCGGTCGCGCCGCCCCGGTGCCGCGCCCCCGGCGCGGCGGACCGGCTCGCCGGACGGCCAGGACCCGCCCCGCTCGCGACGACGGCCCCGCCCCGATGGTCCTCGTCCGGCTGCTCGTGGTGCTCGGCCTCGCGGCGATCCTCGTCGCGCTCCTGCTGTTCCTGTTCACGCGCGACCGCCGCTACCTGCGCTTCGTCGTGCAGGTCGTGAAGCTGCTCGTGGCCGCGCTCGCGGGCGTGCTGATCTTCTTCGTGGTCGAGCGCGTGCTCGTGATGCTCTAGGGCCGGTCGACGCCGCCGGGGCACTCGGGCCCGCGCCGCGTGCCCCGGGGTCACCGGGACGACCGCCTGAGCCAACCGGCCACCGCCGCCTTGAGCGGGCCCTCCGGCAGGGTGTCGGCGAGGGTCTCCAATGCGGTCCTCTGGGTCTTATCCCATTGACGGGGAAGGATTTTTCGTTCTTCCCGCCGGATGGCCACCGGTTGCACTCGGACCCGAACTTCCCTAAACTCGATGCCCTCGCGTCCCAGGGCGGCGCGGACGGCGGGAAGGCGCTGCCGCAAGGCGGCGGCGATCGTGCCGGTCGTGGCCACCAGTTCGAGCCGGTCGGGCTCGGGCAGCCGGGCGGCGACGAGGGCCGCCAGCGGATGCGGCAGGGCGCCCCGGACCGACCGCTCCACCCGCGCTTCGTCGCGGCAGCGGCGGCTCAAGGCGGCGAGCAGGGGATCGTCCGCGAGCACGCGGGCGAGCGGCCTGCCCGGCAGTGGGCGGTTTCCCGGCATCCGGGCGATGGCGTCGAAGGAGCGTGTCGAGTTGGACATCATACTGGTCAGCGGAGCGAGCGCGCGGGCGAGGACGTTCTCGCTCACCTGGCGCCACGGCGTCGCGATCGGCTTCGCGGTCCTCGCCACGCTCGTGCTGTTCGCGCTGGTCTTCAACTACGCGACGCTCAAGTGGGCGGCGGCGGTCAAGCACCCGTGGCTGCAGGCGATCGTCCTCGCCGACCAGCGCGAGGAGGCGCGGCGGGTGCAGGAGAAGGTCCAGGGCCACCTGAACGCGATGGCGCTCAAGCTGGGCGACCTCGAAGCGCAGGTGATGCGGCTCGACAACCTGGGCGACCGGCTCGCCGGCGTGGCCGGGCTCAAGCCGCAGGAGTTGCCGGCGAAAGGCGTCCCGCCCGGGCGTGGCGGCGCGGAATCGACGACGATCGCGCCGCGCGACCTCTCGGTCGAGGAGTTCGCGGCGCTGTTGGACGACCTGAAGCGCAAGGTCGACCAGCGCACCGACCAGCTGTCGGTGCTCGACGCCCTCTTGATCCAGAACTCCGCCAGCCTCAAGTTCCTGCCGAGCCTGCCGCCGATCGTCGACGGCTGGTACTCGTCGAACTTCGGCTACCGGATCGACCCGTTCACCGGCCAGCAGTCGTACCACGAGGGGATCGACTTCCCGGCCGAGGTCGGCACGCCGATCGTCGCGGCCGCGAGCGGGAAGGTGATCCTGGCGGAGACGCAGCGCGAATACGGTAAGATGATCGAGCTCGACCACGGCAACGGCCTCGTTTCGCGTTATGCGCACGCGTCGACGCTCAACGTGCACGAGGGCGACCTCGTCGTGCGCGGCCAGCGGATCGCGGCGGTCGGCTCGACCGGCCGGTCCACGGGACCGCACCTGCACTTCGAGGTCCGGCTGAACGGCGTGCCGCAGAACCCCGCGCGCTTCCTGCAGAACTAGCGAAACCGGCCGGCCCGCGCGGCCGGCCAGCCCCCGGGTGCGACGCGCCGTCCCGCCCGCCCGCCGCGGGCGGCCGAGCGCGTCCCGTCCCGCGACCTCCTCCTCCCGATGATCTCGAACATCCTCACCCGCATCTTCGGCAGCCGCAACGAGCGGCTCCTCAAGCAGTACCGCGCGGTCGTCCGCGAGATCAACGCGCTCGAGCCGGCCGTCTCCGCGCTCGACGACGCCGCCCTCCGCGCGAAGACCGGCGAGCTCAAGGAGCGCGTCGCGAAGGGCGCGGCGCTCGACGACGTGCTGCCCGAGGCGTTCGCCGTCGTGCGCGAGGCCGGCAAGCGGGCGCTCGGCATGCGGCACTTCGACGTCCAGCTGATCGGCGGCATGGCGCTGCACCACGGCAAGATCGCCGAGATGCGCACCGGCGAAGGCAAGACGCTGGTCTCGACGCTGCCCGGCTACCTGAACGCGCTCGCCGGCAAGGGCGTCCACATCGTGACGGTGAACGACTACCTCGCGCAGCGCGACGCCGACTGGATGGGGCGGATCTACCGGTTCCTGGGCCTCGAGGTCGGCGTCAACCTGTCGCAGATGGACCACGCGGCCAAGCAGCGCGCCTACGCCGCCGACATCACCTACGGCACCAACAACGAGTTCGGCTTCGACTACCTGCGCGACAACATGGTCTACCAGGCGAGCGAGCGCGTGCAGCGCGGGCTTGCCTACGCGATCGTCGACGAGGTCGACTCGATCCTGATCGACGAGGCGCGCACGCCGCTCATCATCTCGGGCCAGGCCGACGACAACATCGAGATGTACTACCGGCTGAACGACCTCGCGCCGCGCCTGAAGCGCCAGGAGGCCGAGACCGGGCCGGGCGACTTCTGGGTCGACGAGAAGGCGCACCAGGTGCTGCTGTCCGAGGACGGGCACGAGCACGCGGAGGCGCTGCTCGCCGACGCGGGGCTGCTCGCGCCCGGGTCGAGCCTGTACGACGCGCAGAACATCGCGCTGATGCACCACCTCTACGCGGCGCTCCGCGCGCACTCGCTCTACCACCGCGACCAGCACTACGTCGTGCAGAACGGCGAGGTGATCATCGTCGACGAGTTCACCGGCCGGCTGATGGTCGGGCGGCGCTGGTCCGACGGCCTGCACCAGGCGGTCGAGGCGAAGGAGGGCGTGGCGATCCAGCGCGAGAACCAGACGCTGGCGTCGATCACGTTCCAGAACTACTTCCGGATGTACGGGAAGCTCGCCGGCATGACCGGCACCGCCGACACCGAGGCGTTCGAGTTCCAGCAGATCTACCACCTCGAGACCGTCGTGATCCCGACGCACCTGCCGATGGTGCGCCGCGACGAGAACGACCTCGTGTTCCGGACGTTCCAGGAGAAGGTCGACGCGATCGTCGCCGACGTCAGGGAATGCCACGCGCGCGGGCAGCCGGTGCTCGTCGGGACGACGTCGATCGAGAACTCGGAGCTCCTCTCCGGCCACCTGAAGAACGAGGGCCTGAAGCACGAGGTGCTGAACGCGAAGCAGCACGCGCGCGAGGCCGAGATCGTCGCGCAGGCGGGGCGCCCGGGCGCGATCACGATCGCGACGAACATGGCCGGCCGCGGCACGGACATCGTGCTGGGCGGCGCGATCGAGCCCGTGATCCTGCGGCTGCGGGAGGACGAGTCGAAGCCGCCGGAGCAGCGCGAGGCGGAGATCGCCGCGCTGCGCGAGGAGTGGCAGGCGCGGCACGACGAGGTCGTGAAGGCCGGCGGCCTCCACATCGTGGGCACCGAGCGCCACGAGTCGCGGCGCATCGACAACCAGCTGCGCGGCCGCGCCGGCCGGCAGGGCGACCCCGGGAGCTCGCGCTTCTACCTGTCGCTCGAGGACCCGCTGCTGCGCATCTTCGGCGGCGAGCGGCTGGGCGTGATCATGCAGAAGCTCAAGATGCCGGAGGGCGAGCCGATCGAGCACGCGATCGTCAACCGCTCGATCGCCAAGGCCCAGAACCGCGTCGAGTCGCGCAACTTCGACATCCGCAAGCAGCTCCTCGAGTACGACGACGTCGCGAACGACCAGCGCCGCGTCATCTACCAGCAGCGCAACGAGCTCGTCGACAGCGAGGACGTCGGCGGCACGATCCGGAACATGATCCGCGGCGAGCTCGAGTCGTTCGTGCGCCGCTACGTGCCGGCCGAGTCGGTCGAGGAGCAGTGGGACCTGCCGGGGCTCGAGTCCGGCCTCGTCGGCGAATTCCAGCTGCACGTCGCCGCGCACGAGTGGATCAAGGATCCCGACGTCAACGAGGACGCGATCCGCGACCGCGTGGTCGAGGCCGCGATCGCCGCGTGGCAGGAGCGCGAGGCCGCGGCCGGCGCCGAGGCGATGCGCTCGTTCGAGCGCAGCCTGATGCTGCAGACGCTCGACCACCACTGGCGCGACCACCTCGCGAACCTCGACCACCTGCGGCAGGGCATCCACCTCCGCGGCTACGCGCAGAAGAACCCGAAGCAGGAGTACAAGCGCGAGGCGTTCGAGCTGTTCTCCGACATGCTCGACCGCGTGAAGCAGGACGTCGTCAAGGTCGTGCTCACCGTCCAGGTCCGCAGCCAGCAGGACGTCGCCGCGGTCGAGGAGCCGGAGCCGGTCAGCAACGTGCGCTACCAGCACGCCGACTACGAGGAGGCGCTCGCCGCGGCGCCGGCCGGCGAGGAGGGAGCGACGGCGGTCGCCGCGCAGCCCTTCGTGCGCGCGGGCGAGAAGGTCGGGCGCAACGACCCGTGTCCGTGCGGCTCGGGCAAGAAGTACAAGCAGTGCCACGGGCGGCTCGCGTAGACGGCTGAGGCTGCGGCGGGCTTCGGGGGCGAGCCGCCCCGAAGCCGGCGCGATCGACCTCGTGACCTGCGGCCGACGGGGGCAATCCCGGCACGCGGGACATGCAACGGGCGCGCACGACGCGCCCGCGCTGCGGCTATCATTCGCTACCTGCTCCGGCGCTCGATGCGCCGCCACGGGCTGCGCCGGCGCCTCTGATCCCTGTCCCCCGATTCCTGATACCTGACACGTGCCCGTCAACTACACGCCCCCCGCGCCCGGTTCGCTGCTCGCCGTCCCGGGCGTCGCGCTCGGCGCCGCCGCCGGGCGCATCAAGCACTGGGACCGCAACGACGTGCTGCTCGTCGTCTGCGAGCCCGGCACCGTCGCGGCGGGCGTGTTCACGCGCAACCGCTTCTGCGCGGCGCCGGTGACCGTGTGCCGCCGGCATCTCGCCGCGAGCGGGCGGCTGCGCGCGCTCGTCGTGAACGCGGGCAACGCGAACGCCGGGACCGGCGAGCGCGGCATCGCGGACGCCGTGACGACGGCGGCGGCGGTCGCCTCGATGCTCGCGTGCCCGATGGAGCAGGTGCTGCCGTTCTCGACCGGCGTCATCATGGAGCCGCTGCCGGTCGACCGCCTCGTCGCGGCGCTGCCGGCGGCGCGCGCGGCGGCGCGCGAGGACGGCTGGCTCGACGCCGCGCGCGCGATCATGACGACCGACACGGTGCCGAAGGGCGCGTCGCGGCGCGTGACGATCGACGGCGTCCCGGTCACGGTCACCGGCATCGCGAAGGGCGCCGGGATGATCCACCCCGACATGGCGACGATGCTCGCGTTCGTCGCGACCGACGCGCCGGTCGACGCGGGACTCCTCGCGACGCTCGCGCGCGAGGTCGCCGACGTCTCGTTCAACGGCGCCACCGTCGACGGCGACACGTCGACCAACGACAGCTTCGTGATCGCCGCGACGGGTCGCGCACGCGTCGCCCCGGTCGCGCGCGCCGACGACCCGCGCCTTGCCGCGCTGCGCGGCGCGATCGAGGCCGTGGCCGTCGACCTCGCGCAGGCGATCGTGCGCGACGGCGAGGGCGCGACCAAGTTCATCGCGATCCGCGTCGAGGGCGGGCGCACCGTCGACGAGTGCCGCGCGGTCGCGTTCGGCATCGCGCACTCGCCGCTCGTGAAGACCGCGTTCTTCGCGTCCGACCCGAACCTCGGCCGCATCGTCTGCGCGATCGGCAACACGGCGGCGCCGGACGCCGATCCCGGACGCGTCTCGTTCTGGCTCGACGAGGTGCTCGTCGTCGACCGCGGCGGGCGCGCCGTGTCCTACCGGGAGGAGGACGGCCAGCGCGTCATGAAGCAGGACGAGATCACCGTGCGCGTGGACCTGGGCCGCGGCGGCGCGCGCGCGACCGTCTGGACCTGCGACTTCTCGCACGACTACGTGTCGATCAACGCGGACTACCGGTCGTGACGCGCGGAACGCCCCCCCCGCAGCGCGCTGCGCGCGCGTCCCCCCGGGGGAGCCCGCGCCCTCGGGGCGGCCCTGCGGGCGCGGACGCGCCGGCGCGCGATCCGCTCGAGACGCTCGTCGCGCGCGCCGAGGGCGTGCTCGCGCGCATCGAGGCGCTGCTGCCGCCGGTCGCGCCCGACCCCGACTGGACGAGCGTCGCCGCGGCGCGCTGGCGCAAGCGCGGCGACCGGGGGTGGCTCGCGCCGGTCGCACACCCGCACGCGGTCGACCTCTCGGCGCTCGTGGCGATCGACGCGCAGAAGGAGGCGGTCGAGCGCAACACGCGGCAGTTCGTCGCGGGGCTGCCGTCGAACAACGTCCTGCTGACCGGCTCGCGCGGCACCGGCAAGTCGTCGCTCGTCAAGGCGATGCTCGCCAAGTACGCGCCGAGAGGTCTGCGCCTGATCGAGGTGGACAAGGGCGACCTCGTCGACCTGCCCGACATCGTCGAGCGCGTCGAGGGGCGGCGCGAGCGCTTCATCGTCTTCTGCGACGATCTCACGTTCGACGCCGGCGAGGCGGGATACAAGGCGCTCAAGGTCGCGCTCGACGGCTCGATCGCGGGCCCCTCGGGCAACGTCGCGATCTACGCGACGTCGAACCGGCGGCACCTCCTGCCCGAGTACATGAGCGAGAACCTCGAGACCCGCCACGTCGGCGACGAGGTGCACCCGGGCGAGTCGGTCGAGGAGAAGATCTCGCTCTCCGAGCGCTTCGGCCTCTGGATCTCGTTCTACCCGTTCGGACAGGACGACTACCTCGCGGCGGTGTCCGGCTGGCTCGCCTCGTTCGGCGTCGGCGCGCCGGCGGGCGCGAAGGAGGCGGACCTCCGCACGCGCGAGGCGCTGCAGTTCGCGCTGCAGCGGGGATCGCGCTCGGGCCGCGTCGCCTGGCAGTTCGCGAAGCACTGGGCCGGGCAGCAGGCGCTGAAGCGCCGCCCGTGACGATGGGCGTCACGCGCGTCGCGGCCGCGGTCGTCGTGCGCGCCGACGGCGCGGTGCTCCTCGCGCAGCGCCCGCCGGGCAAGCCCTACGCGGGCTACTGGGAGTTCCCGGGCGGCAAGCTCGAGCCGGGCGAGGCGCCGCGCCACGCGCTCGAGCGCGAGCTCGTCGAGGAGCTCGGCATCGTCGTGCGCCGCGCGGCGCCGTGGATCGTGCAGGAGCACGTCTACCCGCACGCGCACGTCGAGCTCCACTTCTTCCGCGTGTTCGCGTTCGACGGCGAGCCGGTCGGGCACGACGGCCAGGCGTTCGCGTGGCAGCGCCCCGCCGCGATCGGGGTGGCGCCGCTCCTTCCGGCGAACACGCGCGTGCTGGCGGCGCTCGCGCTGCCGGCGGTGATGGGGATCACCTGCGCGGAGGACCTGGGCGAGGGCGCCTTCGTCGCGTCCGCGGAGCGGGCGCTCGCGCGGGGGCTCATGCTCGTCCAGCTGCGCGACCGGAGCTGGCCGCAGGACCGGCGGGACGCGCTCGCGCGCCGGCTCATCCCGCACGTGCGCGCGCACGGCGCGAAGCTCGTGATCAACGGTGCGGAGGACGACGCGCGGCGCCTCGGCGCGGACGGCGTGCACTGGACCGCAGCCGCGCTCGCCGGCGCGGCGCGCCGCCCGGAAGGCATGCTCGTGGGCGCGTCCTGCCACACGCGCGCGGAGCTCGAGCGCGCCGCCGGGCTCGGCGTCGATTACGCGGTCGTCGGTCCCGTGCTCGCGACGCCGACGCATCCGGACGCGACGCCGCTCGGCTGGGCCGGCTTCGCGCGCACGATCGAGGGGACGCGCGTGCCGGTCTACGCGCTCGGCGGGCTTCGTCCTGCGGACCTCGATGTCGCGCTCGACCATGGCGCGCACGGGATCGCGATGCGTCGGGGCGCCTGGGCCTAGCGTTCGCGTCCGTTCACGAGGCGTCCACCGCGCGCGGACGCCCGTCGGACGCATCCCCGCCGGCCACCGTCGAACGCGTCGCAAGCGCCGCGAGCTCGCCGCGCAGCACCTTGCCGGTCGGATTGCGGGGCAGCGCGGTCACGCGCACGATGCGCTTCGGCGCCGCGTAGCCGAGCTGCCGGCACGTCTCCTCGAGCCGCTTCTTCGCGAGCTCGCCCCGCACGACGAGCGCGACCCAGACCTCGGGAATGCCGCTGGCGCCGGGGACCCCGAACGCTGCGGCGTCGGCGACGCCGGGGACGGCGAGCAGCGCCTCTTCGATCACGCGCGGATGGATCTTGTTGCCGCCGACGTTGATCAGGTCCTGCGCGCGGCCCGCGATCGTCAGCATTCGGTCCGCGGCGACGGAGCCCAGGTCGCCGGGATAGAACCAGCCGCCGCGGAACGCCTGTGCCGACGCCTCGTCGTCCTTCCAGTAGCCCCGGACGCAGCCCGGGCCGCGCACCCGGAGCATGCCCATCTCGCCGGGCGGCAGCGGCCGGTCCTCGTCGTCGACCGCTTCGACGTCGACGTCGGGAAGCAGCCGCCCGACCGCGCCCGGGAGGCCCTCCAGATCGGAACGCAACGACCAGGCGGTGTTGCCCGCCTCGCTCGAACCGTACGACGTCACGATGGCCGGGCAAAGGCGCTCGCGCGCCCGCTCGTAGAGCGCCTGCGGCAGGTAGGCGCCCGTGACCTCCACCCATTCGAGCCCGCGCAGCGGGCCGCCGTGCTCCGGCACCGCGTCGACGATGGTCGCGAGCGTGGCCGGTGCCAGCAGCAGGTAGTTGACGCCGCGTTGCGCGACCGCGCGCAGGAGCTCGTCGGGCTTGCGCGCCAGCACGATGGCGCCGCCGGCGTAGAGGGCGCGCAGCATGTGGCGGAAGCCGATGTTGCTCCACGGGCCCATGTGCACGACCACGACCGGTCCCGCCGGGTACGGGCTCCCGACGGCGCTTCCGGAGAGCCGGCGCATCATGGTCTCGTGGGAGATCGCGATCCGCTTCGACGTTCCCGTCGTGCCCGAGGTCGTGAGGATTCGGCAGATCGCGGCGCCGTCCGCGTGCGACGGCACGGGGGCGACGTCTACGGCGTCCGGAGGCGCCGCGAACCACGCGTCGTCGACGATCACCCGGCGCGGCGCGGGCACCGCGTTCCGCGCGTTGTCGGCGAAGCACGCGGCGATCGCGTCGTCGGCCGCGTCGGCGGACATCGTGGCGATCCCCGCCCGCGCCAGTGCGAGGGAGAGCGTGAAATAGCGGAACTCGGCGCCCGACCCGAGGACGTCGGGAAACGCGAGTGCGACGAGGTCGCCAGCGCGCAGGCCGCCATCGAGCGCGCGCCGAGCCATCGCGTCGAGGAGACGGTCGAGCTGCCGGTAGCTGACCGTGGCGTTGCGTCGAACGATCGCGGCGGCGTGCGGCGTGTCGGCCGCCTGTCGGCGGATCGGGTCGGTGATGTTCATCGTCGCGGGCGTGCGTTGTGCCGCCGGTCCTTCGACGCGCGGGCGGTAACGGGCATCGGCGGCGGGTCGCGGACAGCCCTTATAATCGCATGGGCGTCGGGATCGACGATCGCCCGCCACCGGCGACGCCCGCAACGCCCCCCCGACGTGCCGTGAACCTTCCCCGCAGCCTCCGCACCCCCTCCGGCGACGGCGTCCCGATCGCGACGAGCGCGTCGAGGAGGGTCCGCGCGCGCCGGCGACGGGCGCTCGCGGCGCTCGTCGTCGCGGGGGCGCTCGCGACGGCCGGCGCGCCGTCGGCGCAGGTCGGCGCCGACCGGCCCGTCCGCCTGGTCGTCGGCGTGGCGCCGGGCGGCGGGCCGGACCTCGCCGCGCGTACGCTGGCGGAAGGGCTGCAAGGCGAGCTCGGGCTCAGGGTGATCGTGGAGAACCGCCCGGGGGCCGACGGTGCGATCGCCGCGCGCAGCGTGGCCGGCGCGCCGCCCGACGGCTCGACGCTGCTGTACGCGCTGGCCTCGCAGATGGTCATCAATCCCGCGGTCTACGCGAACCCCGGCTATGACCCGCAGCGCGACTTCGCCCCCGTGTCGCTCGTCGCGCGCCAGCCCGTGCTGCTCGTCGTGAACCCCGCGGTGCCCGCGACGAGCGTGCGGGAGTTCGTGGCCTACACGAAGGAGAGGCCGGGCACCGTCGACTACAGCACGTCGACGAGCACGTTCATGCTGGCCGGGGAGCAGTTCGTGCGGATCACCGGCGCGAACATGCAGAACATCCCGTTCAACGGTGGGTCGGTCGCGTCGCTGACGGCCGTCATCTCCGGCACGGTCGAGGCCTCGATGGCGTCGGGACCGACGGCGATCCAGGCCGCGCGCGACGGCCGCCTGCGCGTGCTCGCGGTCTCCGGTGCCGCGCGCCTCGACGACCTGCCGGACGTGTCGACGTTCGCCGAGGCAGGCGTGGCCGGCTTCGACATCCCCGTGTGGTCCGCGGTCTTCGCGCCGGTCGGCACGCCTCGGCCGGTCGTCGACCGGCTCAACGCGGCGATCGTGCGGGTCCTGCGTGCGCCCGCCGTGGCGAAGCGGTTCCGGACCAGCGTCGAGACCGTCGTCGCGAGCACGCCCGAGGAACTCGCCGAGACGCTGGCGCGCGACGGGGCCCGCACCCGCGACCTCGTGGCCCGGATCGGCCTCGTGCCGCGCTGACGCACGCGCGGGGCCGTCGCGTCTCAGGCGTCCGCACGCGGCGGAGGCGTCTCGTCGTCGTCGGGCGCATCGACGGCGGGGATCCGGTAGGACTCGTTCGCCCACGCGCCCAGGTCGACGAGCTTGCAGCGCTCCGAGCAGAACGGGCGGAACGGCGCGGCGGGCCCCCACTCGACCGGAGCCTTGCACACCGGGCAGGGACGCACGGCGGGAGGTTTCGTCGGAAGCATGTTCCGGGCGCCGCGCGGCCGGGACGGCGCGCGGCTGCGAGAGTCACGAGTCGAGCAGCTGCTCGCGGTCGCGCTGTGGCGACTCGAGCGCGAGCTTCACGAGCTCGCTCCGGAGGACCTTGCCGTTCTCGTTGCGCGGCAGCGAGCGCATCCGCATCACGCGCGAGGGCGCGGCGATGTCCAGCCCGCGGGCCGCGGCCCTGAGCGCCGTGCGGCTGAAGCGTTCGTCGGTGACGATCGCCGCGCAGATCGACGTCGCGCCGGACGGCTCGGGGACGCCGAACGCCGCGGCGTCGGTCACGCCGGGGACCGCGAGCAGCGCCTCCTCGATGACGCGCGGGCTGACCTTGGTGCCGCCCTTGTTGATGATGTCGATCACGCGGCCGGTCACGGTCACCATGCCCTCGGCACTGACGGTGCCGAGGTCGCCGGGATGGAACCACCCGTTCCGGAAGGCCGCCGCCGAGCCGGCGGGATCGTTCACGTAGCCGTCCACGGTGCCCGGGCCGCGGATGCGGAGGATGCCCTCGGTGCCCGGCGGCAGCGGCTGGTCGCCTTCGTCGACGGCCTGGACCTCGCAACCGGGGATGACGAACCCGACCGCCCCCGGGTGGCGAATGAGCTCCGCCATCGGTCCTTCGGCGACCGATCCCGCCTCGGTCGAGCCGTACGACGAGCGGATGTTCGTCGCCAGCCGCGCGCGCGTGCGCTCGTAGAGGGACGCGGCGAGATGCGCGCCGCCGACCTCGACGAGGTCGAGCCACGGATACGGTCCCGAGCCGGCGGGGATCTCGTCGATCAACGAGGGCAGCGTGCCGGGCGCCACCGCGAGCCAGTTGACGCGCATCCGCTCGATGGCGGCGATCACCTGCGCGGGCGTGCGGACGAGCGCCGCCGATCCGCCCTCGGCGAGCACGTAGAGCAGGTTGCGGAACCCATACCCGCTGCCAGCGCCGAGCTGCGCGGCGAGAATCGGCTTGCCGCGGACCACGACGCTCGGCTTCTTCTGCCGCACGCGCATCGCCATCAGGTCGTGGCTGACCGCGACCTCGCGCTGCACGCCGGTCGTTCCCGACGTGGGAAAGATGCGGCAGATCGCCGAGCCGTCCTGGAACGTGGGCATCGGCGCTGCGGAGCCGGCCTCGGGTGGCCGCAGCCAGTCGCGGTCGACGGCGACCGTCCTCACGTCGTCGGGAACCTCGACCTCCCCCGCGACGAAGCACAGCGCGACGGGCGCCCCCGACGCGCTCATGATCTTCGCCGCCATCCCGGCGCGCGCGAGGCCCAGCGACAGCGCGAGGATCGCGTAGGTCGCGCCCACGCCGCGCGTGTTCTCGATCGCGAGCCCGGCGACGTCGCCGGGCTCGAGGCCGAGCCCGAGCGCGCGGTGCGCGATCGCGTCGATCGTGCGGTCCAGCTCGGCGTAGGTGACCACGCGCCCCGTCGTTCGCACGATCGCCGGGGCGTTGGGCGTGGACTGGGCGTGCTGGCGGATCGGGTCGGTGATGTTCATCGTGCGGGACGGCGGGTTCGGGCGCGAGCGCGCGGCCGGGCTCGGCCGCCAGCCCGCATTCTAATCGATGGGCCCGGACGGCACCGGGCAAAGGACGGGCGCACCGGATGGCGGATCGGCGCATCGCGCGGCGTGCGAGAATGGCGGGGACAGCTCGCCGAAGGAGCCGCCCACGCGCCCGATCCTCTTGTTTGCGATGGCGATGATGCTGCCGGCCCTCGCCCCGGCGGCAGCAGCGGACTTCCCGGCGCGTCCGATCCGCATGGTCGTCGCGGCGCCGGCGGGCTCCGGCCTCGACGTGACGGTGCGCATCGTCTCGGAGCGGCTGCAGGCGGAGCTCGGCGTGCCGGTCGTCGTCGAGGACAAGCCGGGCGGCGACGGCATCATCGCCACGCAGTTCGTCGCCGCCGCGGCGCCCGACGGCTACACGCTGCTGCCGGCGAGCCAGGCGCAGATGACGATCCACCCGGTGCTGCGCGAGAAGCTGAGCTACGACCCGCAGCGCGACTTCGTGCCGGTGGCGATGATCGCCAACGTCCCGCTGGTGCTCGTCGTCAACCCGTCGCTGCCGGTCGCGAGCGTCGGCGATCTCGTCGCGCTCGCGAAGGCGAAGCCCGGCGACCTCAACTACGGCTCGGGCTCGAGCACGTTCATGTTCGGGACCGAGCTGTTCCTGCGGCTCACCGGCACGAGCGTGAGGCACGTTCCCTACAACGGCGTGCCGCCCGCGATCTCCGGCCTGCTCGCCGGCGACGTGCAGATGGCGATGGTGAACCTGCCGCCCGCGCTCGCGCACCTCCGGTCCGGGAAGCTCCGGGCCCTCGCCGTGAACGGCGACGTGCGCGAGCCGTCGATCCCCGACGTCCCGACGCTCGCCGAGGCGGGCGTGCGCGGGTTCGACTACGCGGTCTGGGTGGGGGTGTTCGCGCCGGCCGGGACGCCGGGCGGGGTCGTCGCCAAGCTCAATGCCGCGATCGCGAAGAGCCTCGCTGCCCCCGCCGTGCAGGAGAAGCTCCGCGCCGCCGGCATCCTTCCGGTGGCGAGCACGCCCGAAGCGCTCGGCGAGACGGTCCGCCGCGAGCGCGGGCTGATCGAGGGCCTCGCCCGGTCGGCCGGCATCACGGCGAAGTGACCGCCTGCGGCGCCGCTCAGAGGTTGCAGAACGCGAGCTCGAATTCGACGTCGCGATCGTAGACGCTGCCCCGGTCCAGGCCGGTGACGCCGATGAACCGGATGTTGAGCGCGTACTTGTTCGCGCTGATCTCCGGCACGCAGGCGAGGTCGCGCGCGAGCGCGAGGCGCAGGAGCTGGGCGACCTTGGTCGTCGTCAGCATCAGCTGGAACACGCCGCGGTAGGCGATGTGCCGGCTCGAGCGGGCGTTCTCGCGCAGCAGGCGCAGCACGATCGCGAGGCCCGCGATCACCGGCTCGAACGGCTCGATCCATCCGGCGAGGTCGGCGCGGCGCGACTCGGCGTCGCGGTGCAGCCACCAGTGGTAGGCGGGCAGGTCGAACTCGCTCACGCCTCCGGGGATGCCGCTGCGCTGCTTGATCGCCATCAGCCACTCGTTCTCGCGCAGGTGCGCGCCCAGCTTGCCGGACTGCGCGAGCAGCTGCGCCGTGACGCTGTCGATGTCGGTGAGCAGCGCGTCCAGCGCCTCGGTCTCGATGCGCGGATTCGCGCGGAGGGGCCCGAGGACCTGCCGCTGCCGCTCGAGCTCCTGCAGGAGCTCGGTCTTCAGGTCGGCGCGCGCGGCGATGTCGGCGATCTCGAACAGCGAGAGCAGCGCGGCGTGGTGGTCCTGCGGAAGGTCGCCGGCGGCGAACACGGCGAGCCGCGAGTGGACGTCCTCGAGGCGCATCAGCGTCCGGATGCGCTCGTTGAGCGGATGTTCGTAGCGGATCATCGCGGGCGGTTAAGGCCGTGCGCCATTGTCCGCGATTCGCCCGCCGGATCAAGGCCGCGCGTCGCGCCGCGCGGCGGCGAGCGCGCGGTACGACGCGTCGAGGCGGGCGACCGCGCCGGCGAGCGCCTCGGGAGGCCCCGAGTTGTCGATCACGTCGTCGGCGCGGGCGAGCCGGTCGGCGCGCCCGAGCTGCGTCGCCATGATCGCGCGCACCTCGGCGGGCGCGAGGCCGCTGCGCCGTCCGACGCGGCGCACCTGCTCGTCCTCCGGGCAGTCGACGACGAGGACCCGGTCGGCGAGCGCGGCCGTGCCGCCGCGCTCGAACAGGAGCGGGACGACCAGAAGGCCGTAGTCGCCGCGCCAGGCGGCGACGCGGCGCCGGATCTCCTCGCGGATCGGCGGGTGCAGCGCGGCCTCGAGGCGCACCCGGAACGACGGGTCCGCGAACGCCCGCTCCCTCAGCTTCGCGCGGTCGAGCGTCCCGTCGGCGGCGAGGACCGAATCCCCGAAGGCGGCGACGACCGCCCGGTGGCCCTCGTGGCCGGGCGCGGAGAGCTCGTGCGCGACCTCGTCCGCGTCGACGACCTCGACGCCCAGCGCCCGGAACGCGGCGGCAACCGCGGACTTGCCGCTTCCGATGCCGCCGGTCAATCCGACGACGAGCGTCACCGCAGGTAGAGCGCGTTGATCGCGGGGCCGAAGAACAGCGCGACGGCGCCGGCGCCGGCGAGCCAGGGCCCGTAGGGCAGCGGCACCGCCTTGTCGCGGCCCTTCAGCACGATCATCAGGATCCCGCCGACGGCGCCGAGCACGCTCGACACGAGCACGATCTGCGGGAGCATCGGCCAGCCCAGCCAGGCGCCGAGCGCGGCCAGCAGCTTGAAGTCGCCGTAGCCCATGCCCTCCTTGCCGCGGATCAGCTTGAACAGCCAGTAGACCGCCCACAGCGCGAGGTAGCCGGCCATCGCGCCGATCACGGCGCTCTCGAGCGGGACGAACAGCCCGAAGAGGTTCGCGGCGAGGCCGCCCCACAGGAGCGGCAGCGTGATGTCGTCCGGCAGGAGCTGCGTGTCGGCGTCGATGAACGCGAGCGC
This sequence comes from Burkholderiales bacterium, assembly GCA_046347845.1. Lineage (GTDB taxonomy): Bacteria > Pseudomonadota > Gammaproteobacteria > Burkholderiales > Casimicrobiaceae > VBCG01. Next base: position 132,844 of record JAXMFH010000001.1, read on the forward strand.
CAGGAGCGCCCAGAGCAGCGCGCACGCCGCCAGGCCCTTCGCCCCCGGCCCGAACTGCCAGACGGCCGCGAGCGCGAGCGCGCCCGCGGCGAGCTCGACGATCGGGTAGCGCGGCGAGATCGGCGCCCGGCACGCGCGGCAGCGGCCGCGCAGCGCGAGCCACGACAGCACCGGGACGTTGTCGAGCGCGCCGATCGCCTGGCCGCAGGCCGGGCAGGCCGAGCGCGGCGCGACGAGGTCGTAGCGCGGGCGCGGCTCCGGCGCGCGTCCGGCGAGCTCGGCGCACTGGTCGGCCCAGCCGCGCTCCATCATCTTCGGGAGCCGGTGGATGACGACGTTGAGGAAGCTCCCGACGCAAAGGCCGATCACGGCGGCCGCGGGCAGCGCGACCGCCGGGTCGAGGAGGGAGGGCATCGCGACCGGGATCCCGCGGTCAGACGACCGCGCCGAGCTTGAAGATCGGCAGGTACATCGCGACGACCAGGCCGCCGACGACGACGCCGAGGAACACGATGATCAGCGGCTCGAGCAGCGACGAGAGCGCCGCCACGGCGTCGTCGACCTCCCGCTCGTAGAAGTCCGCGATCTTCGTGAGCATCGCGTCGAGCGAGCCGGACTCCTCGCCGATCTGAACCATCTGCAGCACCATGTTCGGGAAGAGCTGCGTCCCCATCATCGCGTTCGTGAGGCTCGTGCCGGTCGACACCTCGGTCTGGATCCGGCGCGTGGCGTTCTGGTAGACGGCGTTGCCCGCCGCGCCCGCGACCGCGTCGAGCGACTCGACCAGCGGGACGCCGGCCGCGAACATCGTCGCGAGCGTCCGCGTCCAGCGCGCGATCGTCGCCTTCTCGAGGATGTCCCCGATGACCGGGAACTTGAGCAGCAGCCGGTCGAACGAGTAGCGCATCGTGTCCGAGCGCTTGACCAGCACCGACAGGCCGAAGATCCCGCCCCCGATCGCGAGGAACGCGGCCCACCACCACGCGACGACGAAGTCCGAGATGTCGATCACGAGCTGCGTGGGCGCGGGCAGCGAGGCGCCGAAGCTCGAGAACACGTCCTTGAACGCGGGGATCACGAAGATCATGATCACCCAGACCACGATGATCGCGACGGTCACGACGGCGGACGGGTAGAAGAGCGCCGACTTGATCTTGCTCTTCAGCGCGAGGATCTTCTCCTTGTAGGTCGCGAGCCGGTCGAGGATCGCGTCGATCATGCCGGAGCTCTCGCCGGCGGCGACCAGGTTGCAGTAGAGGTTGTCGAAGTGCGCGGGGTACTGCCGGAACGCGTCCGCGAGGCTCGAGCCCGCCTCGATGCGCCCCTTCACCTCCATCATCAGGCGCGAGAAGCGCGCGTTGCCGTGGCCGCGCGCGACGATCTCGAACGACTGCAGCAGCGGCACGCCCGCCTTCAGCATCGTCGCGAGCTGGCGCGTGAAGAACGTCACGTCCTTCTCGCTGACGCGCCGGCCGCCGCGGAACGTCTGGCGCTTGATCTTGGTGATGCGGATGCCCTGGCGGCGGAGGTTGCTCGTGACGACCGTCTCGGACGCGGCCTTCGTCTCGCCGCGCACCTGCCGGTTGTTGCGGTCGACGCCCTCCCAGAGGAACGTGTGCTCCTTGACGTCGGACTTGCGCTGCGCGGTGGCGGTGGCCATGGTCGTGTCCCCGGGGCGGCTTCAGGCCGCCGGCGTCATTCGTTCGTGACGGCTTCCACTTCCTCGAGCGACATCAGGCCGGCCTTCACCTTGAGGAGGCCGGACTGGCGGAGGTTGCGGATGCCTTCCTTCTGCGCGAGGTCGGCGATCTCGAGCGCGTTGCCGCTGCGCATGATCAGCTGGCGCATGTCGTCGGAGATCGGCATCACCTCGTAGATGCCCACGCGGCCCTTGTAGCCGGACCCGCCGCAGTGGTCGCACCCGACGGCGCCGAAGGGCTGCCAGGTGCCGTCGAGGTCGTCCTCGTTGAACCCGGCGCGGAGCAGCGCCTCGGGCGGGATGTCCTCGGGGCGCTTGCAGTGCACGCAGAGCTTCCGGCCGAGCCGCTGCGCGGTGATCATGATGACCGACGAGGCGACGTTGAACGGCGCGACCCCCATGTTCAGGAGCCGCGTGAGCGTGGTGGGCGCGTCGTTGGTGTGCAGCGTCGAGAGCACCAGGTGGCCCGTCTGCGCGGCCTTGATCGCGATGTCCGCGGTCTCGAGGTCGCGGACCTCGCCGACCATCACGATGTCCGGGTCCTGGCGCAGGAACGCGCGCAGCGCCGCGGCGAACGTGAGCCCGGCCTTCTCGTTCACGTTGACCTGGTTCACGCCGGGCAGCTGGATTTCGACGGGGTCCTCGGCGGTCGAGATGTTGATGCCCGGCTGGTTCAGGATGTTGAGGCAGGTGTAGAGCGACACCGTCTTGCCGGAGCCGGTCGGACCGGTCACGAGGATCATGCCGTAGGGCCGCCCGATCGCGCCGAGGAGCGCCTGCTGCTGGTCGGGCTCGTAGCCCAGCGCCTCGATGCCCAGCTTGACGCCGGACGAGTCGAGGATGCGCATCACGATCTTCTCGCCGTAGAGCGTCGGCAGCGTCGAGACGCGGAAGTCGATCGACTTGGTCTTGGACAGCATGAGCTTCATGCGGCCGTCCTGGGGCACGCGCTTCTCGGCGATGTCGAGCTTGCTGATCACCTTGATGCGCGAGGCGACCTTGTCCTTGATCGCGAGCGGCGGCTGGGCGATCTCCGAGAGGATGCCGTCGACCCGGTAGCGGATGCGGTAGAACTTCTCGTAGGGCTCGAAGTGGATGTCCGAGGCGCCTCCCGAGATCGCGTCGAGCAGGATCTTCTGGATGTACTTGACGACCGGCGCGTCCTCGACCTCCGCGTCCTCCTCGACCTGGACGCCGGCGGTGCCCTCCTGCATGTCGACCTCGAGGTCGTCGAGGTTCGCGGCGTCCTTGAGCGTCGCGCCGGACGCCTCGAGGATCCTGTGGATCGCCTGCCCGAGCTTGTCGTCCTCGACGACGATCGGGTCGACGACCAGGTTGGTCTTGAACCGGACCTCCTCGATCGCCTGCAGGTTCGCGGGGTCGGAGACCGCGACGAACAGCCGGTTGCCGCGCTTCGCGAGCGGCAGCACGCGGCGCGTCTGCGACATCTTCGCGTCGAAGAGCTCCTTCGGGAACTGGTCGAAGTCGAACGCCGAGAGGTCGAGCAGCGGGACGCCGAACGCGCGCGCGCCGAACACCGCGACCTGGCTCGCCGACAGGCGCTTGCTCGTCAGCACCTGCTCGACGAACGTGACGCCGGCCGACTGGGCCTGGTTCTGCAGCGACTCCGCCTCGGATTCGGGCATGACCCCGTGCTGCGCGAGCGCGCGCGCGAGGCCGGACAGGTTGCGGGTGGCGGCGTGCGTGGCCATCGGGCGCTGGACGGGTGGTGGTCGGCCCCGCGGAAGCCGTCCCGCGGCGGGTCGTGAACCGAAGCAACGTTCGTGCCGTGGAAGCGGCGTCGAAACCGCCTCGGCACCCTATTCCAAATGCATGAAACTTAACGAGAAGATGATGCCCGCTCGTCCCGGCTTTGTAAAGGCGCCGCCGGACCGCCCACGGGCGGCAGCAGCCTGACGACTTTCACCGCGCGATCCTGCGTCTGGACGACCTCGAGCGACTGTCCGGCGAGGCGGAAGCTGACGCCGGCCTCCGGGATGTCGCCCAGGTGCTCGACGATGAGGCCGTTCAGCGTCTTCGGTCCCTCGAGCGGGAAGCGGGTGCCCAGGCGCCGGTTGAGCGTCCGCAGCGACGCCATGCCGTCGACGGTCACGCTGCCGTCGGCCTCGCGGCGGAAGCCGTCCCCGGCGCCCGGCGCCGTCGTCGTGAACTCGCCGATGATCTCCTCGACGATGTCCTCGATCGTCACGAGCCCCTTGAGCTCGCCGTACTCGTCGACGACGAGCCCGATCCGCTGCCGGTCGGCCTGGAACTGCGTGAGCTGGGTGAGCAGCGAGGTTCCCGCCGGCACGAAGTACGGCTTCCGGAGCAGCGGGCGGAGCGACTCCGGGTCGATCTCCTCGCCCTCCTGCATCAGCCCGACGACGTTCTTGAGGTGCAGGATGCCGACGATCTGGTCGGGGGAGCCCTCGTAGACGGGCAGGCGCGTGTGGTAGGACGTCGCGAGCTGCTGCCGCAGGAGCTGCGGCTTGGCCGCGAGGTCGATCGCGTGGATCTGCGGCCGGGGCACCATGACGTCCTCGACCGTGACCGCCGCAAGGTCGAACAGGTTCGCGAGCATCGCCCGGTGCTTGCCGCGGAAGTAGGGGTTGCCCTCGAGCACGAGCGCCCGGACCTCCTCCTGCGACAGCGTCGCGCCGGCGTCCTTGGGCGGCGCGATCCGCGCGATCCTGAGCAGCGCCTGAACGAACAGGTTGACGAACCAGACCGCCGGCATCGCGACCCGGAGCATCGGCGCGAGCGCGAACGAGACGACCGGCGCGATCCGGTCGGCGTACGCGGCGCCCACGACCTTCGGCGTGACCTCGGAGAAGACGAGGATCAGGAACGTGATCGCCACCGTGCCGGCGGCGAGGACGAACTTCCCCTCGCCGAAGAGCCGCTCGGTGAGCACCGCGGTCAGCGTCGCGGCGGCCGCGTTCACGAGGTTGTTGCCGAGCAGGATGACGCCGAGCAGGCGGTCGGTCTGCGCGAGGAGCGCGAGCGCGTTGCGCGCGCCCGCCGAGCCCCGCTGCGCGCGGTGCTTCAGCCGCAGCCGGTTCGCCGCCATCATCGCGGTCTCCGCGAGCGAGAACCCGCCGGAGACGACGAGCAGCACGGCGAGCGCGATGCCGAGCGTCGAGTTGGCGATCTCGTCCATTCCGGGGTCGGGAGTCGGGGGGCGGGGGGCGGGGGGCGGGGGGCGGAAGTCGGGAGTCGGGCCCGTGGCGGGCGCGGCGCGGGATGCAGCGGCCTCGCCCTCGTCGTCCCGCGCGCGTCAGGCGCCCGGCAGGGACCGGTGGGGGAGGCGAGGGCCTCCGCGCCCTCCCTGTCGCCTCAGCGTCCGAGCACCACCTCGATCACGAACTTCGTGCCGAGGTAGGCGAGGATCAGGAGCGCGGTGCCGGCCAGGATCCAGCGCAGCGCGCGGCGGCCGCGCCATCCGTAGCGCCACCGGCCGACGACGAGCGCGCCGAACACCGCCCACGACGCGACGGCGAACACGTTCTTGTGCGTGAACTGGAACGCGCGGCCGAACAGCTCCTCGGAGAACAGCAAGCCGCTCGCCAGGGCGAGCGACAGCAGGACGAATCCCGCGAGGATCAGCCGGAACAGCGCGCGCTCGAGCGTTAGCAGCGGGGGCGCCTCGGGACCCTCGGCGAGTCCGCGGTGCAGCCGGCTCTCGAGGCCGGTCATCACGAGCGCCTGCGCGGCGGCGACGATGAAGAACGCGTACGCGAGGAGCGCGACCGCGATGTGCGCGGTCGCCCAGGGGGCGCCGGCCCAGGAAAATCGGTGCGTCGACGCGAACGCCGCGGGCAGCAGCGCGGCCAGCGCCGCGACCGGCAGCACGACGGCGCCGACGCCCGGCAGCGACGCGAGCGCGCCGGTCGCCCACGCGACGAGGACCGTCAGTCCCGCGACGAGCGAGAGCGCGTGCGGCAGCGAGAGGTCGAGGCCGCCGGGCGTCACGACGCCGGTGACTGCCGCGAGCGCGTGGACCGCGAGCGCCGCCGGCGGGAGCGCGCGCCGGAGCCCGGCCGCCGCGCCCGAGCCCGGCCACAGCGCCCAGGCGGCAGCCGCGTACAGCGCGAAGGCGGCGACGTGCAGTAGAATCATCGGTCCGCCAGAGTGTAGCGCACGCGCCGCGGCGGCGCGCGCCCGCCGACCCCGATGCTCGAGAACCTCACGCAGCGCCTGTCGCGCGTCGTCAAGACGCTGCGCGGGGAGGCGCGCCTCACCGAAGCCAACATCGCCGACGCGCTGCGCGAGGTCCGCCTCGCGCTGCTGGAGGCCGACGTCGCGCTGCCCGTCGTCAAGGACTTCGTCGCGCGCGTGCGCGAGAAGGCCGTCGGCGAGGAGGTGACCGGGTCGCTGACGCCGGGACAGGCGCTCGTCGGCGTCGTCCACCGCGAGCTCGGGGCGCTGATGGGCTCGGCCGCCGCGCCGCTCGACCTCGCGACCCGGCCGCCGGCGGTGATCCTGCTCGCCGGCCTGCAGGGCGCGGGCAAGACCACGACCGCCGCGAAGCTCGCGCGCCTCCTGCGCGAGCAGAGGAAGAAGGTGCTCGTCACGTCCGCCGACGTCTACCGGCCGGCGGCGATCGCGCAGCTCGCGACGCTCGGCGCGCAGGTCGGCGTCGACGTGTTCCCGTCGACCGAGGCCGACCGCCCGGTGGAGATCGCGACGCGCGCCGTCGACTGGGCGCGGACCCACTACCACGACGTGCTGATCGTCGACACCGCGGGCCGGCTCGCCGTCGACGAGGCGATGATGAAGGAGATCGCCGAGATCTCGGCCGCGATCTCGCCGGTCGAGACCCTGTTCGTCGTCGACGCGATGGCCGGCCAGGACGCCGTGAACACCGCGAAGGCGTTCCGCGACGCGCTGCCGCTCACCGGCGTCGTGCTGACGAAGCTCGACGGCGACGCGCGCGGGGGGGCTGCGCTCTCCGTGCGCGCGGTCACCGGCGCGCCGATCAAGTTCGCCGGCGTCTCCGAGAAGATCGACGGCCTCGAGGTGTTCCATCCGGAACGGATGGCGTCGCGCATCCTCGGCATGGGCGACGTGCTCTCGCTCGTCGAGCAGGCGCAGAAGACCGTCGACGCCGACGAGGCGCGGCGGCTCGCGAAGAAGGTCAAGACCGGCAAGGGCTTCGACCTCGAGGACTACAGGCAGCAGATCGCGCAGATGCGCAAGATGGGCGGGATCGCCGGGCTCGTCGACAAGCTGCCCGCGGAGCTCAAGGCGGCGGCGTCGAACGCCCGGGTCGACGAGAAGCGGATCGGCCGCCTCGAGGGCATCATCAACTCGATGACGCCCGCCGAGCGCGCGAAGCCCGAGCTCATCAAGGCGTCGCGCAAGCGGCGCATCGCCGCCGGCGCGGGCGTCCCGGTCCAGGAAGTGAACCAGCTGCTCGCGCAGTTCGAGCAGGCGCAGAAGATGATGAAGATGGTCGCCAAGGGCGGCCTGGCGAAGATGATGCGCGGGATGCGCGGGCTCGTGCCCGGACGCTGATCCGGGCGGCCGGAGGCGAGGGGTGCCCGGGCTCAGCGCCGCGCGGCGGGCTTGCGCGAGTAGAGCGGGCGCAGGACGCCGGAGGCGAGCAGCAGCAGGTAGACGTAGGGCGCGAAGCCCTCGGTCGCGCCGAGGCGGATCTCGACGAGCGCGGTGACGATGCCCGTGAGCACGATACCGGCCGCGATCACGAATCGTCCCCGCATCAGCCGCCACAGCGCGTCCGCGTCGGTCACCGTGTCGTTCGCGAGGCGCCGGCACATCCGCCGCCACATCAGCGCCTCGCAGGCGAGGATCCCGACGAGGTTGGTTCCGTAGAGGATCGCCGCGCGCGGGTGCGTCGGGTTGTCGCCGACGAGCGTCGAGAGCGACGGCACCAGCGTCGTGAGCAGCAGGAACGCGAGGTTGAGCCAGACGAACGCCGCGTCGGGATCTCGCATCCGGCGCATGAGCCGCGCGTGCGAGACCCAGAACACGCACAGCGCGAGGAAGCTGATCACGTAGTTGTCGAGGCGGTCGAGGATCGCGGCGAGCGCGGAGAGGAACGCGGCCTGCCGGTCGAGCGCGTCGGGCGGGAACTTGAGGTCGAGGACGAGCAGCGTCATCGTCACCGCGAAGATGCCGTCGGTGAGCGCCTCGAGGCGCGCCTTCGGCAGCGGGATCGGCGTGGTCATCGAGCGACGCGGCGGCGGGACGGGCGGGCGGCGCCAGTCTAACCGGTGGGGCGGTGCATCGTAAATGGTTGATCGAAAAGGCAATTGCGATTCGGCGCCCGGGAGGCGCCCGGCCGCGGCCATCTTGCCCGGGAGGCGGTTTCCGTCGTAGAATCAATGTCTTTTTTCGCCCTGCCCGGAATCCACGATCATGGTCGTCATTCGTCTTGCCCGCGGAGGCGCCAAGAAGCGCCCGTTCTACAACGTCGTCGTCGCCGATTCGCGCAACCGGCGCGACGGCCGCTTCATCGAGCGCGTCGGGTACTACAACCCGATCGCCTCGGCGAACGAGACCGGCCTCAAGCTCGAGATGGAGCGCATCTCGTACTGGAAGGACCGCGGCGCGAAGCTGTCGGACACCGTCGCGATGCTGGTGAAGCGCTCGGCGGGCGCGGCGTCGAAGCCCGCGGCGGCGGCCTGACGGGCGGGGACGACGCCCGCGTCGTCCTGGGGCGCGTCGTCGGCGCCTGGGGCGTGCGCGGCTGGGTCAAGGTCGCTCCGTACGGCGACGGGCCGGAGGGGCTCGCGGCGCAGCCGGTCTGGTGGTTGAGGGCGCCAGGCGGCGACTGGCAGCGGCGCAGGGTCGTCGAGGCGCGGGTGCACAGCGGCACGGTGGTGGCGTCGCTGGACGGCTGCGCGACGCCCGAGGCGGCCGCGAAGCTTAAGGGTTGCGAGGTGGCGGTGCCGAGGTCGGCGCTGCCGAAAGCGAGGCCGGGCGAGGTGTACCTCGCCGACCTGATCGGCCTCGACGTGGTGAGCGCCACCGGGCGGTCGATCGGCACGGTCGTGGCGATGGAGTCCTACGGCGCGCATCCGCTGATGCGCGTGCGGGGAGGCGAACCCGGCGGCGATCCCGCCGGCAAGCTCGTGCCCTTCGTCGAGCCGATCCTGAAGTCGGTCGACCTCGACGCGCGGCGGATCGAGGTGGACTGGGAGCCGGAGTACTGATGGACAGCCCCGGGCGGGGCGCGGCGGGAGCGGCGGACCGCACGATGCGCATCGACGTCGTCACGCTGTTCCCGGCGATGGTCGAGGAAGCCGCGAAGGTGGGGATCACCGGCCGGGCGGCGGAGCGCGGCCTCTGGTCGCTGCGATGCTGGAACCCCCGCGACTTCGCGACCGACGCGTACCGGACGGTGGACGACCGTCCCTACGGCGGCGGGCCGGGGATGGTGATGATGGCCCCGCCGCTCGCCGCGGCGATCGGGGCGGCGCGGGACGCCCAGCGCGGCGACGGCGTCGGGGGCACGCGGACGATCCACCTGACGCCGGCGGGCCGGCCGCTCGACCACGCGAGGGTCGTCGAGCTCGCCGCGGACCGGGCGACGGGACTGGTGCTGCTCGCCGGGCGCTACGAGGGAATCGACGAGCGCCTGATCGAGCGGGAGGTGGACGAGGAGATCGCGATCGGCGATTTCGTCGTCAGCGGCGGCGAGCTGCCGGCGCTGATGCTGATCGACGCGATCGCCCGGCAGTTGCCCGGGGCGCTGAACGACGCGCAGTCGGCGGTCGAGGAGTCGTTCGTGGCGGGCCTGCTCGACTGCCCGCACTACACGCGGCCCGAGGCCTGGGACGGCGCGAAGGTGCCCGAGGTGCTCCTGTCCGGGCACCACGAGGCGATCCGCCGCTGGCGCCTCGGGCAGTCGATGCGAAGGACGCTGGAACGGCGTCCGGACCTCCTCGGGGGCCGGGCGCTCACGAGGGAAGAGCAGGACGTGCTGGCGGCGATCCGCGGCGAGGCGCCGCGGAGCCGCCGGCGCGAGTGAAACACGGTACGACAGTCATCCACCACAAAACGGGCTCACGTCCGGCGCCGCCACGCGGGCGGACCTCTGATCCCCGACAACGCGACCGAAGGAAGGCGAACCATGAACATCATCGAGACGCTGGAGCGCGAGGAGATCGCGCGGCTGGGCAAGACGCTGCCGGAGTTCTCGCCGGGCGACACCGTCGTCGTCAACGTGAACGTCGTCGAGGGCGAGCGCAAGCGCGTGCAGGCCTACGAGGGCGTCGTCATCGCGAAGCGCAACCGCGGGCTGAACTCGTCGTTCGTCGTGCGCAAGATCTCGAGCGGCGAGGGCGTCGAGCGGACGTTCCAGACCTACTCGCCGCTGATCGCGTCGATCGAGGTGAAGCGCAAGGGCGACGTGCGGCGCGCGAAGCTCTACTACCTGCGCGCCCGCTCGGGCAAGTCGGCGCGCATCCGCGAGAAGCTCGAGACGAGGGAAGGCAAGGCCGACGAGTAGCCGAAGCCTCCCGCTTCGCGGCTCCCGAACGGGGCCGGAGCAGCGCCCGCCGGTGAACGGCGGGTGTCGCTCCGGCCCCGTTTCCCTTCCGGCGCGCTTCTTGCATGAGCGCCTTGTCACCCCGACCCTTTTCGACCAAGATTCCATCGTCATGAACCGGTCGCCGCCCAGGACGCGGCCTCCCGGCGGGCGCGAATGAAGGCTACGCTTTACGAGGCGCTGGGCATCCCGCAGGCGGCCTCCGACGAGGAGGTGCGAGCCTCGTTGCGCCGGCTGATCCGCAAGTACTACGCGAAGACGCGCGACGGCCAGGGCAACGTCGAGGAGGCGCTGCGCTTCATCAACCACGCGAGCCGGATCCTGTCGGATCCCGAGCGGCGGGCGCGCTACGACAACGAGCTCGCGCTCTCGGCCGGCACCACCGAACAGCGCATCGCGCACGTCGTGACCCACGCGGTCGCCGAGGCGGGGGAACAGACCGACGTGGGCGGCGAGGCGGAGGCCGCGGAGGACGCCGACGTCCTCGACGACGAGGCGCTCGAGGCCGCGCTCGCGGCCGACGAGCGCCGGGAGCCGTCGAGCCACCACCCGGGCCTGACCGAGCGCGTCTCGACGTTCGGCCGCTCGCCGGTCGTGACGCTCGTGCTGTGCGCGCTGTTCGGCGCGTTCATCGCCGCCGCGATCGTGTTCGTGACGCCGGCCGACGCGGTGCTGGTCGCGAAGCAGGTGCTCGTGTGGCTCACCGTGGGCCTGCTCGGGCTCACCGTCGTCTACGGTGCCGTGCACGGCGTCGCGTGGGCGACGCGGCGGCACGCGCCCGCGCCCCCGCCGCTGCAGCCGCAGACGGACCTCGCGATCCTCAACTGGCGCCGCGAGAAGAGCGTGTTCCTCGGCACCAACCAGCCGCAGGAGGACGCGAGCTGGATCTTCCAGCTCCGGATGGCCGAGCTCGAGCGCGCGAAGTCCGGGCGCACGAGCGAGCCGCGCCCCTGGCAGCGCCTCGGCGCGCGCCTGTTCGACTACGCGATCTGGGGCCTCGTGCTCGCGCTCCTGCTCTCCGAGCTCCGCGGCGCGGGCGCCGTTCCGGAGAACCTCGCGTACTGGCTCGGCCACCCGCTGGTCGCGCCGATGATCATCACCGGGTCGTGGGTGCCGGTCGAGGCGCTCCTGATCGCGTCGCTGGCGACGACGCCGGGCAAGTGGCTGTTCGGCGTCTTCCTGCAGTTCTCGATCTCGGACGCCTACGCGCGGCGCGATTCGCGCACGCAGTTCCTGCGCGGCCTGAAGCGCGCGTTCCGCGTCTGGTGGGAGGGCGTCGGGTGCGGGTTCCCGCTGCTCGCCCCGTTCCTCGTGGCGGTCGCCTACGAGAAGGTCACGGTGCGGCAGGAGACCGACTGGGACTTCGCGTACGACTGCCTCGTGACGCACGGCCCGCCCGGCGTGCTCAACCTCGTCACCGGCGTGTGCGGGCTCGCCGCGATGCTGTGGCTCTACGGCGTCGCGTGGCACCAGCCGATGGCCGACTCGATCACCTGGGCGCGCGCGACGATCACCGACGCGATCCCGTCGACGTCGATCCTGCGCAACTTCTCCGGCGGCGCCGCGATCGGCGGGCTCGCGCCGTCGACGCCGGTGCGCACGATCACGCCGGCGAAGGCCCCCGCGGCGGCTCCGGCCGTGTCGCGCGCCGGCGAGCCGATCGACGCGGATCTCTCGGCGAAGTTCGCCGAGCGTCGCTCGCGCATCGCGGTGCTCGCGGTCGAAGGGCCGCGGATGCTGCGTGCGGGCAACTGGCGGCGCGCGGGCGAGCTGTGCCGCACCTGGACCGAGCTCGACCTCGGCAACGCGGACGCGTGGCGCTGCCTCGGCCAGGCGATGCAGGCGCAGGGATACCACCAGGAGGCGATCGCGGCGTTCCGCAAGGCCAAGCAGTACGACCCCGGCGACCGGACGCTCGACGCGGCGATCGACCGCTCGCAGCGAGGGATCGTCGCGGACTTCATCAACCGCTACCGCCAGTAGCGGCGCGCCGCCGCTAGGCGGCGAGCGCGAGCCACAGCGGCATCGTGACCGCGGCGAGCAGCGTGCCCGTCGACACGATCAGCGCGACCGGCGCACCCTGCCCGTTCATGCGCGCCGCGAGGATGTAGGCCGACGTCGCGGTCGGGACCGAGGCGTGCGCGAGCGCGACTGCGGTCTCCGTCGCGGCGAGGCCGAGCGCGCGCGCGAGGAGGAGCGCGATCGCGGGCGCGGCGGCGAGCTTCACCGCGTGGAACCAGGCGAGCGCGGGCAGCGGCAGCGCGCCGCGCTCGAAGCGCAGCGCCGCGCCGACGGCGAGCAGCCCGAGCGGGAGCGCGCCGTTGCCGAGGAGCTCGAGCACGCGCGCGGGGAGCGCCGGCAGCGGCCACGCGAACGCGTTCCACGCGATGCCCCCGACGGTCGCGATCACGAGCGGGTTGCGCGCGATCTCGAACGCGATCCGCCCGGCGTGCCCGCGCGCCAGCATCGCGACCGCCGCGACGTTGACGACGGGCACCATGAGGCCCACGACGAGGCTCGCGAGCGCGACCGCGTCCGCGCCGCCCAGCCTCGCGGCCACGGCCAGCACCAGGTACGTGTTGAAGCGGAATCCGCACTGGAAGCACGCGGCGTGCGTGTCGCGGTCGAGCGCGAAGAGCGGCTTCGCGAGCGCCGCGAGCAGCATCGCGCCGCCCGTGTACCCGAGCGCCGTGAGCGCGAGCGCGCCGGCGTCGCGGATCGCGAGCGGTGCGGCCGCGAGCGACCGGAACAGGAGCGCCGGGAACAGCACGAAGTACACGAGGCGCTCGACGCCCTCCCAGAACGGCGCGCCGTAGGCGAACCGCCGCGCGAGCAGCGCCCCCAGCGCGATCAGCAGGAAGTCGGGGGCGACGAGGAGCGCGGCGTTCATCGCGGGGCTTCAGGGCGGCGGAGGGCGTCCGGCCGAGCCCGTGCCCGCGGGGCCGCGGCGCGCCGTCAGCGCCGCCGGATCACGAACCAGAAAGCGCCGTCGCGCTCGCCCTCGCCGACGAGCTCGTTGCCGCTCTGGCGGCAGAACGCGCGGAAGTCCCGGACGCTCCCCGGCTCGGTCGTGAGCACCCTGATCGTCTGGCCCGTCGTCATGTGGTTCAGCGCCTTCTTCGTGTGCAGGATCGGGAGCGGGCAGTTGAGCCCGCGCGCGTCGACCTCGCGGTCGAAGGTCGTCGGGACGACGGTGTCCTGGACGGTCATGGCCCGGCCATTATAGCGGGGCGCCGCCGGGCGCCGGGCCGCCCCTTCGGACCTTCGCGACCAGCGCGGTCGTCGAGCGGTCGAACGCGAACGGCACCGCGACGAAGCGCCCGCCGGCCGCGATCACCTCGGCGGCGCCCGCGGTCGTCGCGGCCGTGTAGTCGCCGCCCTTGACGAGGATCTCGGGCATGCAGGCCACGATGAGCGCGCGCGGCGTATCGTCGTCGAAGGGCACCACGAGGTCGACACAGCCCAGCGCCGCGAGCACCGCCATCCGGTCCTCGAGCGGGTTCAGCGGACGATCGTCGCCCTTGCCGAGCCGCCGCACCGACGCGTCGCCGTTGACCGCGATCGTGAGCGAGGCGCCCAGCGCGCGCGCCTGCTCCAGGTAGGTGACGTGCCCCCGGTGGAGGAGGTCGAAGACGCCGTTCGTGAAGACGCGCGGCCGCGGCAGCGCCGCGAAGCGGGCGACGGCGTCCGCGGGCGACGCGATCTTCGCAAGCGACGCCGGCGGCGGCAGCGCGGGGGATCGCTCGACGCCCATCGGTCCCGGAGCCCTGCGCCGCCCGAGAGGCGGCGTCAGCCGACGTACTCGAACAGCTTGACCACGCGGACGACGCCGCTCGTGGTCGAGGCGATCTGCGCCGCGGCTTCGCCTTCGGCGCGCGTGACGAGCCCCATCAGGTAGACGACGCCGCGCTCGGTCACCACCTTCACCTGCGTCGCCGAGAACTTGTCGGAGGCCTCGACGAAGCGCGTCTTCACCTTCGACGTGACGTAGCTGTCGTTGGTCCGCGCCCCGAGGTCGGTGTTGGGGCCCACGACGAGCTCGTCGTGGACGCTGCGCACGCGGTCGGTGCCGCGGGCGAGCGCGTAGACGTCGGCGCGCACGGCGGCGTCGGGCACCTCGCCGGTGAGGAGCACGATCCCGTTGTAGCTCGTGACGTTGAAGTGCACGGTGTCGCCGTAGCGGCCGGCGACCGTCGTCGCGATCTTCGTCTCGATCGTCTGGTCGTCGAGCTGGGCGCCGGCCGAGCGGCGGTCGGTCGCCACCAGCGCGGCACCGGCCGCCCCGGCCACGACGACGGGGGCGCAGCCGGTCAGCAGCGGGGGGAGCGTCGCGGCGGCGAGGAGGAGGGCGAGGGCGAACGGGGATCGGGTCATGGCTCGTCTCCGAGCAGCGTGTGGTCGATCGCGTCGCACAGGCAGTGGATCGTGAGCAGGTGCACTTCCTGGATGCGGGCGGTCCGCGAGTGCGGCACGCACAGGTGGACATCGCCCTCGCGCAGGAGTTCACCGATGCGGCCGCCGCCCTTGCCGGTCAACGCCACGACGTGCATCTCGTGCTCGTGCGCGGCGACGATCGCGTCGATCACGTTGGCCGAGTTGCCCGACGTCGAGATCGCGAGCAGCACGTCGCCGCGCCGGCCGAGCGCGCGGACCTGCTTCGAGAATACCTGCTCGAACGCGTAGTCGTTCGCCACCGCGGTCAGGAGCGACGTATCGGTCGTGAGCGCGATCGCCGGCAGGCCCGGGCGCTCGCGCTCGAACCGGCCGACGAGCTCGGCGGCGAAGTGCTGGGCATCGGCCGCCGAGCCGCCGTTGCCGCACGCCAGGATGCGACCGTCGCCGAGGAGGCAGCCGGTCATCAGCTCGGCGGCGCGCGCGATCAGCGGGGCCATCGGGGCGGCCGCGGCGATCTTGAGCTCGGCGCTCGCGGCGAAGTGGGCGCGGATGCGTTCGACGGGATCCATCGGGGGATTTTATCAGCCGCCGCCCGCGTCGAACGCGTCGCGCACCCAGACGACGCGCTTCGCGTCGAGCCCGTCCAGGAGCACCGCGTCGAACCGGCACGCCGGCGAGCCGGGCAGCCGGGCGAGGTACTCGTGCGCGGCGGCCACCAGGCGCGCGCGCTTCGCGGCGGTGATGCTGTCGGCCGCGTCGCCGTGGCGGCCCGGCCGGCGCAGCCGGACCTCGACGAACACGACGGTCGGGCCGTCCCTGGCGACCAGGTCGATCTCGCCGTGGCGGGAGCGGACGTTGCGCCCGACGATCGCGAGCCCGCGCTCGCGCAGGTGGCGCTCGGCGAGCGCCTCCGCCTCGCGGCCGTCGACGTGCCGGCGGTCCCCGGCGCCCATCGCGTCAGCGGGGGGCGTCGAGCGGCACGATCGCCCCGGCGCGGAACGTGGCGAGGCTCCCCTCGCGCGCGATCTGGCGCGCGTCGGACAGCTCGACGCGGCCGGTGGCGCCGTCGAACGACAGGCGGTCGGGCGGGGCGACGACGAAGACCTCGGCGACGCGGAACGCGTCGAGCCCCAGCGCGTACAGGCGGTCGAGCGCCGCGCTCGCGTAGTCGGGCCGCGGCAGCTTCGCGAACGCCGGCGCGTCGGGCGACACGATCCAGCTCACGTCGACGAAGCGGACGTCCTCGAGGTCGCGCATCGTCGCCGGGTCCCGGCGCTGGTTGACCTGGCCGCTCGCCCAGGTCGCGACCCGCGGCGCGTAGGTCTTGACGAGCGCGGCGTCGGGCCCGTCGACGGCGATGACGATCGCGTCGAGCGGGACCTTCGCGAGGTCGCTGCGCAGCACGCGCAGCCCGTCCGGCGTCGCGACGAACGGGAATCTCAGCGGGACGTTGCCTCCCGCCAGGATCCACTCGGCGGCGAACGCGTTCGCGAACCGCCTCATGAGCGGCGAGTCCCCGCCGATCACCGCGACGCTCGCCGCGCCGTCGTCGCGCAGGCGGCGCGCGATCGTCCGCGCGTCCGACTCGATCGCGAGCGCGAACGTGTAGACGCGCGGCGGGAGCGGCGTCGCGTCGTCGAGCTGGTTCAGCGCGATCGTCACCGGGAGGTCGCGTCCGGACGCGACGAGCGCCTTGAGGTCGTCGCGGACGAGCGGTCCGACGATGACGCGGGCGCCCGCCTCGCGCGCGGCGTCGATCGCGGCGAGCACGTCGTCGTTCGCGTGCGAATAGACGCGCACCCGGTCGCGGGCGCCCGCGGCGTCCGCGGCCGCGAGGAAGCCGTCGCGCACGGCCTCGGCGGCGCGCGCGTAGTCGGGCGACGCGAGGGGCAGCACGAGTGCGATCGGCGGGCCGGCCGGCTTCCCGGCGGCCGGCGCCGGCTCCGCCGGGGAGGTCTCCGGCGCGGGGGCGTCGCCGCCCTCCGGCCGCGCCTCGGGCGCGACGAGCCCGGGCGGCGGCGCATCCGGCCCGCTTGTCGGGGGCGGCTGCGCCCCGCAGAATGCCGCGAGGAGCGCGAGCACCGCGCCGCCCGCCCACGCGGCCGCGGCGGCACGGCGGTGGGCTCGTCGCGGGATCGGATCCGGACCGGCAGGCATCGTGGAGGCGTCGGACAGTCGCGGAGGCGGGCAGGGGCCGGGCGCGAGCGAGGGACCGTCGCGCGACCGCGCGCAGCCCGCCCGGGCCGGAGCATTATATGTGGTCGCCACGCCGCTCGGTAACCTGCGCGACCTCACGCTGCGCGCGATCGACGTGCTGCGCACCGCCGACCGCATCGCGGCGGAGGACACGCGCGTGACGTCGAAGCTCCTCGCGCACCTCGGCGTCGCGACGCGCCCGGTCTCGGTCCGCGCGCACAACGAAGCCGCGCGCGCGGCGGAGATCGCCGACGCCCTCGGCCGCGGCGAGAGCGTCGCGCTCGTCACCGATGCCGGCACGCCGGGGGTGAGCGATCCCGGCGCGCGCGTCGTGCGCGCCGTGCGCGACGCCGGGCACCCGGTCGTTCCCGTGCCCGGCCCGTCGGCCGTCGCGGCGGCCGTGTCGATCGCCGGGCTCTCCGCGGAGCGCTTCGCGTTCGTCGGCTTCCTGCCCGCGCAGGCCAAGGCCCGGCAGGCGCTGCTCGCCTCGCTCGCGCCGTTGCCGATGGCGCTCGTGATCTACGAGGCGCCGCACCGGGTCCGCGAGACGGCGGCCGAGCTCGCCGCGTCGCTCGGCCCCGACCGCGAGCTCGTCGTGGCGCGCGAGCTCACGAAGGCGTTCGAGACGGTGTCCCGCATGCCGCTCGCGCGAGCCGCCGACTGGTTCGCCGGCGACGCGAACCGGGAGCGCGGCGAATTCGTGCTGCTGGTCGACGCGCCGCGGGAAGCCTCACGGGGCGAGGGGATTCCGGCCGAGGCCGCGGCGTGGCTCGACGCGCTCCTCGGCGAGCTCCCGCCGGCGCGCGCGGCGCGCATCGTCGCCGAACGCACCGGCGCGTCGCGGGAGGCCCTCTACGCGAGGGCGCTCGAGCGCCGGGAGGACGGCCGCCGTTGACCGCGGTCAAGGCGCCCCCGCCTCCCGGTGGATCACACTAGACGCCCATGACGACCCTGAAAACCGTCCCCGCGGCGCGCGCGCCGCTCGCCTTCGATCCCGACCTCGTCCGCAAGTACGACCAGTCGGGGCCGCGCTACACGTCCTACCCGACTGCCGACCGCTTCCACGAGGCGTTCGGCCCGGCCGACTACGTGCAGGCGCTGATCACGCGGCGCGAGACCCGGCCGCACGACCCGCTGTCGCTCTACGTGCACGTGCCGTTCTGCAACACGCTGTGCTTCTACTGCGCGTGCAACAAGGTGATCACGAAGGACCACGGCCGCAGCGCCAAGTACATCCGCTACGTGGCGCGCGAGGTCGACATCGTGTCGTCGATCCTCGAATCGGACGCGCCGGTCGCCCAGCTCCACCTGGGGGGCGGCACCCCGACGTTCCTCGCGCGCGACGAGATGAGTTCGCTCATCGGGCACCTGCGCGGCGCGTTCCCGTTCGCGCCCGACGCCGAGGTCTCGATCGAGGTCGACCCGCGCAAGGTCGACGCGTCGACGATCGCGTTCCTGGGCTCGCTGGGCTTCAACCGGATCTCGGTCGGCGTGCAGGACTTCGACCCCGCGGTGCAGAAGGCCGTCAACCGCGTCCAGAGCGAGGAGGAGACGCGCACGGTGATCGAGGCCGCGCGCGCGAGCGGCTTCGTCTCGGTCAACACCGACCTGATCTACGGACTGCCGAAGCAGACGGTGGCGGGCTTCTCGTCGACGCTCGACCGCGTGATCGCGCTCTCGCCCGACCGCATCGCGCTCTACAGCTACGCGCACGTGCCGCACCTGTTCAAGCCGCAGCGGCGCATCCAGCTCGACGACCTGCCGCCGCCGGCGGACAAGCTCGCGATCCTCGCGCTCGCGATCGAGAAGCTCGGCGCGGCCGGCTACGTGTACATCGGGATGGACCACTTCGCGAAGCCCGCCGACGAGCTCGCGCGCGCGCAGAGCCAGCGCAAGCTGCACCGCAACTTCCAGGGGTACTCGACGAAGCCCGACTGCGACCTGCTCGCGTTCGGCATCTCGGCGATCGGCAAGGTCGGGCGCAGCTACGTGCAGAACGTGCGCACGCTCGACGAGTACTACGACCGGCTGGACGCGCGCGCGCTGCCCGCGTTCCGCGGCTACCTGCTGACCGACGACGACCTGGTGCGGCGCGACGCGATCGGCCGGCTCATGTGCGACTTCGACCTGCCGATCCCCGAGTTCGAGGCGCAGCACGGCGTCGTGTTCCACCGCGCGTTCGCGGCCGAGCTCCTCGCGCTCGCGCCGCTCGCGGCGGACGGCCTCGTCGAGGTGACGCCCACGCTGATCCGCGTGACCGAGCGCGGCCGCCTCCTCGTGCGGACGGTCGCGATGGTGTTCGACCGGCACCTGCGCGAGGCGCGGGCGGCGGCGCGGTACTCGAAGGTGATTTGAGAGCGGAAGACGGGCGACGGGAGATGGGCGACGGGCGGGCGCGGCAGCGCGGCGAGCCGGCCGGTTGCGCCGTTCCCGCCTCTCCTTTCCCCTCCCCCTCCGCTTTCCTCAATACGTCTCGAGGTGGTACCGGCCCTGCTCCCGCAGCGCCGGCAGCATCGCGTCCCAGTCGAGCCCTCGCGCGCGGCACGCGTCGGCGAGCGCCTGCGCGACGCCTTCCTCCATCCCCTTGAGCCCGCAGACGTAGACGTAGGTGTCCGGGTCGGCGACGAGCGTCGCGACGTCGGAGGCGCGCTCGCGGATGCGGTCCTGGACGTAGCGCTTGGGCTCGCCGGGGACGCGCGAGAACGCGAAGTTGATGTCGATGAAATCCTTCGGGAGCCTGAGCAGCGGCCCGAAGTAGGGGAGCTCCTCGGGCGCGCGGGCGCCGAAGAACAGCATCAGGCGGCCGCCCTCGTTGAGCGCGATGCGGCGGCGCCGGCGCTCGGTCATCGCCCGCATCGGCGCCGAGCCGGTGCCGGTGCAGACCATCAGCAGGTTCGAGCCCGGGTGGTTGGGCATCAGGAAGCTCGCGCCGAACGGTCCGATCACGTTCACCGTGTCGCCCTTCGCGAGGTCGCACAGGAAGTTCGACGCGACGCCGCGCACCGGACGGCCCTCGTGGTCCTCGGTGACGCGCTTCACGGTGAGCGCGACGTTGTTGTAGCGCGGGCGCTCTCCCTCGCGCGGGCTCGCGACCGAGTAGAGGCGCGGGTGGTGCGGCCGCCCCTGCGCGTCGGTGCCCGGCGGCAGGATGCCGATCGTCTGGCCCTCGAGCACCGGGAACGCGGCCTGCCCGAAGTCGAGCACGATGTGGCGGATGTCGGACGACGCCCCTTCGCCGGTGAGCCGGTGGTTGCCGCTGACCGTCGCGACGGCCGGCCGCGCGGCCGAGTAGAGGTTCACGTACGGGTGCGCGGCCGACCACGGCGGCGGCGAGGCGCCGCCCTGGCCGGCGGAGGCGACCGCGACGATGCGCTCGACCTCCGGCGGGAGCTCGCTCGCCGCGGACGCGCCCGAGAGGTCGCGCGCCGGCGGCAGCGAGTCCCACTTGAGCTGCTCGGCGATCGGGTACATCTCGGCCCTCGCGACCTCGCGCCAGCTGTCGATCGCGCCGGTCGGGCAGGGGGCGATGCAGAGGTTGCAGTTGTCGCACTTGCCCGGATCGACGACGTAGTTGCGTTCGTCGTGCGTGATCGCGTCGATCGGGCAGGTCTCCTCGCAGGTGTTGCACCGGATGCAGATCTCCGGGTCGATCAGGTGCTGGCGGACGACCTCGGCGGCGACGGGCTCGGACATGGCGCGTGTCGGGGGTTCAGCCGAAGCGGACGTACTCGAAATCGACCGGCTGGTTGTTGATGCCGCGCGCGGGCGGGGCGATCCAGGCGGCGAACCGGCCGCGCTCGGTGACGCGCCCCATCAGCGAGGACACGAACGCGCGGTCCTCGGCGCTCGGGAGCCACTCGCGCTCGTGCCGCTGCCAGGTCGCGTCGTCGACGACGCGGCCCTCCGGGTCGACGTGCACGGCGGAGAGCGGCCCGATCTTCCGGTGGAACGCCTTGTGAGGCACGCGCAGGCGGAACGGGAGGCCCGCCTTCTCGACGATCCGGTTCCAGCGCTCGACGCCCGCCGCCGCGTCCCGGATGTAGTCGTCGCGCAGCTTCTCGTTCAGCGCGTTGAGCGCCGGCACCTCGACCGAGACGAGCCGGCCGTCGCGCACCTCGAGCACCGGGTAGGTCGCGCCGACGAGCGTGTGGTCGTCGGCGATCTTCGTCTCGTCGAAGCGCCCCTTGAGGCCGGTCGTGTAGAAGGTCGCCGCGTTCGACGACACGTCGGCGCCGAACAGGTCCATCGTCACCGAGAAGTGGAAGTTGAGGTAGCGCTGGATCGTCGGCAGGTCGATGACGCCCGCGGCGCGGATGCGCGCGGGGTCGTCGGTCTTGAGCTGGTTCATCACCTCGCAGGTGCGCTGGATCACGCGCCCGACGCCCGACTCGCCGACGAACATGTGGTGCGCCTCCTCGGTCAGCATGAACCGGCAGGTGCGCGCAAGCGGGTCGAAGCCCGACTCGGCCAGCGACGCGAGCTGGTACTTGCCGTCGCGGTCAGTGAAGTAGGTGAACATGAAGAACGACAGCCAGTCCGGCGTCTTCTCGTTGAACGCCCCGAGGATGCGCGGGTTGTCGGCGTCGCCCGAGCGGCGCTCGAGCAGCCCCTCGGCCTCCTCGCGGCCGTCGCGGCCGAAGTAGGCGTGCAGCAGGTAGACCATCGCCCACAGGTGACGGCCTTCCTCGACGTTCACCTGGAACAGGTTGCGCAGGTCGTAGAGCGACGGGGCCGTGAGCCCCAGGTGCCGCTGCTGCTCGACCGACGCGGGCTCGGTGTCGCCCTGCGTGACGATGAGGCGGCGCAGGTTCGAGCGGTACTCGCCGGGCACCTCCTGCCAGGCGGCCTCGCCCCGGTGGGCGCCGAAGTTCACCTGGCGGCCTTCCTCGGCCGGGTTGAGGAAGATGCCCCAGCGGTAGTCGGGCATCTTCACGTAGTCGAAGTGTGCCCAGCCCTTCGGGTCGACCGAGATGGCGGTGCGCAGGTACACGTCGAAGTTCGTCGAGCCCTCGGGGCCCATGTCGGCCCACCAGTGCCGGAACTCGGGCTGCCAGTGCTCGAGCGCGCGCTGGAGCGTGCGGTTCTCGGCGAGGCCGACGTTGTTGGGGATCTTCTCGCTGTAGTCGATGGTCATGGTCGAAGCCGGTTGAGCGTCGGGGGTCGGGAGTCGGGGATCGGGCGTCGGGCGGGATCAGACGCGCTCGCGGTTGAACTTCGCCTTGTTGCCGGAGCCGAAGACCTTGAGGGCGCCGGCCTCGCCGGTCGCGTTGGGGCGGACGAAGATCCAGTTCTGCCAGGCGGACAGCCGCCCGAACACGCGCGTCTCCATCGTTTCGCCGGGCCCGAAGCGGAGGTTGGCCTCCATGCCGGTCAGCGCGTCGGGCGACAGGCTCGCCCGCTCCTCGAGCGCGAGGCGGATCTCCTCGTCCCAGTCGAGGTCGTCGGGCGCGGCGGTGACGAGGCCCAGTTCCATCGCGGCGTCGGCGCCGAGCGGGCGCCCGATCGCCGCGCGCGCGGCGGCGAGCGGCGCCTCCTCGTCGTAGAACCGGGCGGCGAGGCGCGCCTTGCCGTTCACCATCGGGTAGCGGCCGAAGTTCGCGGCGACGAGCGTGATGCGCGGCTCGCGGTCCGGCGCGTCGGGCAGCGCCGCCATGTAGGCGCGGTCGGCCGCGAGCGCGAGCTCCGCGAGCGTGCCGGCGAAGCAGGAGCCCGGCTCGACGAGCGCGTAGAGCGAGCGCGACGTGACGTCGAGGCGGGCGAGCGTGCGCCGGAGCATCCCGGCGGTCTCGCGGACGAACCAGTGGCCCGCGTGGCGCTCGAGCGCCTCGTCGCAGGCGAGCACGTGCCTCGCATCGCCCTCGGTCTTCAGGATCCAGGTGCCGATCTCGAGGTCGTTCGTGCGCAGCATCAGGATCGCGTCGTCGAGGTCGCGCGCCATCGCGAGCGGCCACCAGGCGGCGCCCCTGGCGACGATCGCGTCGACGTCGGCGGGCTCCGCGGCGGAGGGCGCCTTCACGACGATCGTCGCCCGCCTCGCCGCGCGGTCGACGCGCGCGTCGACGGTCGGATAGTGGTAGCCGTGCTCGTCGATCCTGCGCTCGAGCGGCGGCAGCGCGACGCCGCGCGCGCCGGCCGGCCGGTCGCTCGTCGCGGCCAGCGCCTCGGTGCGCCGGCGCACCAGGTCGGCGAACTGCTGCGGCTTCGCGTAGTCGTCGACGAGGCGCCACTCCTTCGCGCGCGGGGCGCGGACGCCCTCGACCAGCGTGCAGAACACGTCGGCGTGGTCGCGGCGCACGCGGCGCTTGTCGGTGATGCGCGTCAGGCCCCCGGTCCCGGGCAGCACGCCGAGCAGAGGAACCTCGGGGAGGCTCACGGCCGAGCTGCGGTCGTCGACCAGCAGGATCTCGTCGCACGCCAGCGCGAGCTCGTAGCCGCCGCCGGCCGTCGTGCCGTTGCACGCGGCGACGAACCTGAGCCCCGAGTGCCGGCTCGAATCCTCGATGCCGTTGCGGGTCTCGTTCGTGAACTTGCAGAAGTTCACCTTCCAGGCGTGCGTCGACTGGCCCAGCATGAAGATGTTCGCGCCCGAGCAGAACACGCGCTCCTTCGCGCTGGTCATCACGACGACGCGCACCTCGGGGTGCTCGAAGCGGATGCGCTGCAGCGCGTCGTGCAGCTCGATGTCGACGCCGAGGTCGTAGCTGTTGAGCTTGAGCTTGTAGCCGGGGACGAGCCCGCCGTCCTCGTTCACGTCCATGGCGAGCGTCGCGACGGGGCCGTCGAACGCGAGCTTCCAGTGCCGGTAGCGATCGGGGTGCGTGTCGTAGGTCACGAGCCGCTGCGGCGCGGGCTCGAGCTTCAATGCGGGTTCTGCCATCGGGGCCTCCGTGGGGCGTTCGGGGCGGCGCCGTCAGGCGCGCGCCAGTTCCTTGAGCTCGCGCAGCGAGTGCGCGGGGTCCGCGCCGGACGTGTCGACGACGGCGTCGGCCTGGCGGTAGAGCGGCTCGCGTGCGGCGAGGATGCGCTTCAGGTCGTCCATCGCCTCGGTGCTGCCCTCCATCGGCCGGAAGTCGCCCTGCGCGACGACGCGTCCCATGTGCTCCTCGGGCGCCGCCCGCACCCAGACGGTGAAGCAGCGGTCGAGCAGCAGGTGGAAGGTCTCGGGCTCGGACACGATGCCGCCGCCCACCGCGAGCACGAAGCGGTCGTGCGTGTCGAGCACGCGCTCGAGGCAGCGGCGCTCGATGCGCCGGTAGCCGGACTGCCCGTAGAGCATGAAGAGCTCGGAGAGGCTCACCGCCGCGTCGCGCTCGATCTCGCGGTCGAGCTCGATGAACGGCCAGTGGAGCTCGCGCGCGAGCGCCGCGCCGAGCGTCGTCTTGCCGGCGCCGCGCAGGCCGACGAGCGCGATGCGGGTGCGCCGCGACGCGTCGTCGCGCCCGAACTCGCGCATCAGGCGGACCAGCGCGTCCTCGAGCCGGTGCGGCGGGATCTCCTCGAGGAAGCGGCGGATCAGCCGGTGCTCGGGCGCGTTGTCGCCGAGCAGGTCCGGCAGCGTCGCACCCAGCGCGGACGCGACGCGCCTCAGGAGGACGATCGACACGTTGCCCTCGCCGGCCTCGAGCTGGGCGAGGTAGCGCTCGGACACGCGCGCCTCCTGCGAGAGCGCCTTGCGCGAGAGCCCGCGGCGCTCGCGGCCTTCGCGGACCCGGCGCCCCAGCGCGGACAGGAAAGCGGCGCTGTCGTCGCCCGCCTGCTGCGGGTCGACGGCCGGGATCGGGACGCTCGTCATCGGCATGTCCGGGGGAGGAGGCTTCCGGCCATGCCTGGAACGCTGGGCCGGGAGGTTGACGCACTATACCGCAGCACGCAATGATTGCAAGCAATTTATTGCATGTTTTCGCGGAATTCCACGTAATCGATAGGGGTAAATCCCGCGCATTTCATGGTCTTAACCATCGAAATCAGATAGTTGACACAAACGCGCGGACATGCGAAATAGTGCTTGACAGCGGGCGACGACGTACCTAAAGTGCCACCGCACTGGTGAAGGCGGCCACGGCGCGGTGGGTTGCGCGCGAAGACCGCCGGCCAGCCGCGCTCGTTCCCACCGCGGGCGCAACGAACGACCGGAGGAGCACCGATGCCCGAAGTCCGTCCGTGCCCGCGCAGGGCGCTGCAACGGCGACACGCCGCCTGGCCGTCGGCTCGCCGGCGGGGGGAGGGCGGGACCGCGCGAGCGGCGACCCCGGTGGAGGCCGTCCGGTGACCCCCGAGGCCTTCACCGCGCTGATCGGCGGCGTGACCGCGCGCGTCGCCGGGCGCCCGCTCGACGAGGCGCTCGCCCGCGACCTGAACGCGGCGATGCCCGGCAAGGGCGCCGACGTCGCCGCGATCGCCCGGGCCTGCCGCGAGGCGATCCGCGAGGGCTGGATGTGCAACCGCGAGGCGGGCGGGATCCGCTACGGGCGCGTCGTCAAGCCGGGCCCCGCCACGCACGGCCACTCGGTCGACGTCGTCGAGATGAACGACGTCGTCGGCCCGCACCACCGGCATCCGAACGGCGAGATCGACCTCGTGATGCCGATCGACGCGAACGCGCGGTTCGACGGGCACGCCGCCGGATGGGTCGTCTACGGTCCCGGCTCGGCGCACCGGCCGACGGTGACCGGCGGCCGCGCGCTCGTCCTCTACCTGCTGCCCCAGGGCGCGATCGAGTTCACGCCGCCGGCGTGACCGGCGGGCGCGCCCCCACCCGGAGACTTCCCGATGCCCGGACTCTCGCGCGCCGACTTCGGCACCTCGCCGCCGCGCATCGACATCCCGCGCGACTACAACGCCGCGCACGACATGATCGAGCGCAACCTCGCCGCGGGCCGCGCCGACAAGGTCGCCTACATCGACGACCGCGGCCGCACGACCTTCGGCGAGCTCGGCCGGCGCGTCAACCGGTTCGCGAACGCCCTCGTCGGGCTGGGGATGCGCGCCGAGGAGCGCGTGCTCGTCTGCCTGCTCGACTCGGTCGACTTCCCGACCGCGTTCCTCGGCAGCATCAAGGCGGGGATCGTGCCGATCGCCGCGAACACGCTGCTCACGCCGGGCGACTACGCCTACATGCTGAACGACAGCCGCGCCCGCGCGCTGGTCGTCTCGGGCGCGCTCTTGCCGTCGTTCCTGCCGATCCTCGCGGACTGCCGGCACCTGAAGCACGTGATCGTGTCGGGCGAGGGCCCCGCGCCGCGGCCGCCGCACGCGCTCGACTTCGACGCGCTCCTCAAGAACGCGGACGACGCGTTCGAGGCCGCGCAGACGACGCGCGACGACGTCTGCTTCTGGCTCTACTCGTCGGGGTCGACGGGCGCGCCGAAGGGGACGATGCACATCCACTCGAGCATGATGACGACCGCCTACCTGCACGGGCATCCGATCGTCGACGTGCGCGAGGACGACGTGCTGTTCTCGGCGGCGAAGCTCTTCTTCGCCTACGGGCTCGGCAACGCGCTCACCTACACGCTCGCGTTCGGCGCGACCGCGGTCCTGATGGCCGAGCGGCCGACGCCCGAGGCGGTGTTCAGGCGCCTGAAGGAGCACCGGCCGACGATCTTCTACGGCGTGCCGACGCTGTTCGCGATGATGATGGCGAGCCCGGCGCTGCCCTCGCGCGACGAGGTGGCGATCCGGCTGTGCACGTCCGCGGGCGAGGCGCTGCCCGAGCACGTCGGCAAGCGCTTCTCGGCGCACTTCGGCGTCGACATCCTCGACGGCCTGGGCTCGACCGAGATGCTGCACGTCTACCTGTCGAACCGGCCCGGCGACGTGCGCTACGGCACGAGCGGCCGGCCGGTGCCGGGCTACCGGCTGCGCGTGGTCGACGACGAGGGACGCGCGGTGGCGCCGGGCGAGGTGGGCGAGCTGCAGGTCAACGGCCCGACCTCGGCGCAGGGCTACTGGAACAACCGCGAGAAGTCGCACGCGACGTTCCAGGGGCCCTGGACGCGCAGCGGCGACAAGTACCGCATCGACGAGGACGGCCGCTACGTCTACTCGGGGCGCTCCGACGACATGATGAAGGTGGGCGGCATCTACGTGTCGCCGATCGAGGTCGAGTCGGCGCTCGTCACGCACGAGGCGGTGCTCGAGGCGGCGGTGATCGGCCGCGAGGACGCGGACCGGCTCCTGAAGCCGATGGCCTACGTGGTGCTGAAGCCCGGCCGCACGCCGAGCGAGATGCTGGCCGCCGAGCTCAAGGAGCATGTTAAATTGCACCTGGCGCCGTACAAGTTCCCGCGCTGGGTCGAGTTCCTGGAGGAGCTGCCCAAGACCGCCACCGGCAAGATCCAGCGCTTCAAGCTGCGGGCGCGGCAGGGGTAGCGACGTCCGCGACGGCGGCATCGAACGATAAAGAGGAGGAGTCCATGAGGTACCCGAAGCATTCCGCGCGCGGCCTGCGCACGCTCGCCGCCGCGGTCGCGCTCGCGGTCGCGGCCTCGCCCGCGCTCGCGCAGGACAAGGTGAAGGTCGGCTTCATGCTGCCGTACACGGGCACGTACGCCGCGCTGGGCAACGCGATCACGAACGGGTTCAAGCTCGCGATCGCGGAGCAGGGCGGCAAGCTCGGCGGGCGCGAGATCGAGTACGTGACCGTCGACGACGAGTCCGACCCGGCGAAGGCCCCCGAGAACGTCAACAAGCTGATCAAGCGCGACCGGGTCGACGTCATCGTCGGCACCGTCCACTCGGGCGTCGCGATGGCGATGGCGAAGGCGGCCAAGGACAACAACGCGCTCCTGATGATCCCGAACGCGGGCCAGGACGAGATCACCGGGGCGATGTGCGCGCCCAACATCTTCCGCACGTCGTTCACGAACTCGGCGCCCGGCTACGCGATGGGCAAGGTCGCGGCCGAGCGCGGACACAAGACCGCGGTCACGATCACCTGGAAGTACGCGGCGGGCGACCAGTCGGTCGCGGGCTTCAAGGAATCGTTCGAGAAGGCCGGCGGCAAGGTCGTCAAGGAGCTGACGCTGCCGTTCCCGACCGTCGAGTTCCAGCCGCTGCTGACCGAGATCGCGTCGCTCAAGCCGGACGCCGTCTACACGTTCTTCGCGGGCGGCGGGGCGGTCAAGTTCGTCAAGGACTACGACGCGGCCGGCCTGCGCAAGACGATCCCGCTGTACGGCGCCGGCTTCCTCACCGACGGCACGCTGCCGGCGCAGGGCGCCTCCGCCGAGGGCCTGCTCACCACGCTGCACTACGCCGACGAGCTCGACAACCCGAAGAACAACGCGTTCCGCGCCGCGTACAAGAAGGCGTACAACAACGTCGAGCCGGACGTCTACGCGATGCAGGGCTACGACACCGGCCAGCTGCTCGCGGCCGGCGCCAGGGCGGTGGGCGGCGACATGAGCAAGCGCGACGCGCTGATCAAGGCGATGCAGACGGCGAAGATCGACAGCCCGCGCGGGCCCTTCTCGCTGTCGAAGGCGAACAACCCGATCCAGGACTACTACCTGCGGCGCGTCGAGGGCGGCAAGAACAAGGCGATCGGCGTCGCGATCAAGGGTTTCGAGGACCCGGCGGTCGGCTGCAAGATGTAGTCGGGGGCCGAAGGTCCGGCCGGCCGGGTTCCGCGACCTCGACGCGGGCACCCGGTCCGGGGGAACGGTCCGGCCCGGGGCGGGGCGCGTCGGCGGCGAGCCGATCGCGCCCCCGTTGTTTTCGGGGCATGGAAAGGCAACAATCCGGGCGACGCCGCCCGACGGCCGGCGTTCCCGGGAGGACCCGCGCACCGCGCCCGTCGATCACGCGCTCGCCATCGCCCGCCGACGCCCGATAGCCGATCCCGGACCGCCATGGAATTCGCGCTGATCCAGCTCCTGAACGCGCTCCAGTACGGGCTCCTGCTCTTCCTGGTCGCGAGCGGCCTCACGCTGATCTTCGGGATCATGGGGATCATCAACCTCGCGCACGGCAGCTTCTACATGATCGGCGCCTACATGGCGTTCTCGCTGTCGTCGATGACCGGCAGCCTCGCCGTGGCGATGGTGCTGGGGATCGCGCTGTCGGTGATCCTCGGCCTCTTCCTCGAGTGGGCGCTGTTCTCGCACCTCTACCGGCGCGACCACCTGGAGCAGGTGCTCCTGACCTACGGGCTCATCCTGATCTTCGAGGAGCTCCGCAGCCTCGTCGTCGGCAACGACGTGCACGGCGTGACGATCCCGCCGATGTTCGCCGGGTCGATCGCGCTGGGCGACACGATGACCTACCCGGTCTACCGGCTCGTAATGTCGGCGGTGTGCCTCATGGTCGCCGGCGGCATGTACCTGCTGATCCAGCGCACGCGGCTCGGGATGATGATCCGCGCGGGCGCCTCGAACCGCGAGATGGTCGGCGTGCTGGGCGTCAACGTGAACCTCGTGTTCCGGCTCGTGTTCGCGCTCGGCGTCGCGCTGGCCGCGTTCGCCGGGATGCTCGCCGCGCCGGTGTCCTCGGTCTACCCCGGCATGGGCCAGCACGTGCTGATCATCTGCTTCGTCGTCGTCGTGATCGGCGGGATCGGATCGGTGTGGGGCGCGCTCGCCGCCTCCCTGCTGATCGGCCTCGTCGACACGTTCGGCAAGGTGCTCGTGCCCGCGTACGCCGGCGTCGCCGTCTACGTGCTGATGGCGGCGATCCTGCTCTGGCGCCCCGAGGGACTGTTCCGCCGCGGCTAGGCCGCCGGAGCCCGACGCGATGCCCCGGCGACTGATCGCCCCCTTCGTCGCGCTCGCGCTCGTCGCGCTGTTCCCGCTGTCGGGCGCGACGTTCTACGTCGAGCTCACGACGAAGATCATGATCATGGCGATCTTCGCGCTGTCGCTCGACCTGCTGGTCGGCTGGACCGGGCTCGTGAGCTTCGGCCACGCGGCCTTCTTCGGCGTGGGCGCCTACGCGCTCGCGCTGCTCTCGCCGAAGGCGGCCGCCGCCGGGCTGTGGTCGTCGCTCGGGATCGCGGTCGGCGCCGCGGCCCTGTGCGCGCTCGTCGTCGGCGTCTTCGTCCTGCGCACGCGCGGCATCTACTTCATCATGGTGACGCTCGCGTTCGCGCAGATGTTCTACTTCGTGTTCCACGACACCGACTTCGGCGGCGGGTCCGACGGCCGCTACGTGAACGTCAAGCCCGACGCGACGATCCTCGGCTTCACGCCGTTCGACCTCGACCGGCCCAACCAGGTCTACTACGTCGTGCTCGCCGTCCTGGTGCTCGTGTTCGCGTTCCTGCAGGTGCTGCTGCGCTCGCCGTTCGGGCGGGCGCTGCAGGGCATCCGCGCGAACGAGCAGCGGATGCGCGCGCTGGGCTTCCCGGTGACGGCCTACAAGCTGGCCGCGTTCACGCTGGCCGGCGCGCTCGCCGGGCTCGCGGGCTACCTGCTCGCGGCGCAGTCGGGCTTCGTCAATCCCGAGATCCTGTCGTGGCACCAGTCCGGGAACGTGCTCCTGATGGTGATCCTGGGCGGCGCCGGCACGCCCTACGGCCCGATCGTGGGCGCGTTCGCGCTGACGATGCTGCACGAGTTCTTCAGCTCGGTCACCCGGCACTGGCAGCTCTTCCTGGGCGCGGCGATCGTGCTGATCGTGCTGTTCATGCCGGGCGGCCTGGGCCACCTGGTGCGGCGCATCCGCCGCAGCCTCTTCGGGGGCGCGCGGGATGGCTGAGCCGGTCCTCGTCGCGCGCGGCCTCACGCGCCGGTTCGGCGGGCTGACCGCCTGCGACGGCGTCGCGATCTCGCTCGAGCACGGCCAGCTGCACGCGCTGCTCGGGCCCAACGGCGCGGGCAAGTCGACGCTCATCAACCTGCTGTCGGGCGACCTCAAGCCGACGTCGGGGAGCATCCGCCTCAAGGGCACCGAGATCGCCGCGATGCCGCCGGACCGCCGCTCGCGGCTCGGGATCGGCCGCAGCTACCAGAAGACCAACATCTTCCCGGCGTTCACGGTGTTCGAGAACGCGCGGCTCGCGGCGCAGTCGCGCGACCCGCGGCCGCTCGCGATCGCCTCCGACGCCGCGCGCGACCCGATCGCGCGGGCGCGGGCGATGAAGGGGCTCGAGCTCGCCGGCCTCGCCGAGCACACCGAGCGCCAGGCCGGCGCGCTGTCGCACGGCGAGCAGCGCCAGCTCGAGATCGCGATGGTGCTCGCGACCGAGCCCGAGGTGCTGCTGCTCGACGAGCCGCTCGCCGGCATGGGAGCCGAGGAGTCGGCGCGCATGGTCGCGCTGCTCGAGCGCCTCGCGCAGGGGCACGCGATCCTGCTGGTCGAGCACGACATGGACGCCGTGTTCGCGCTCGCGGACGTCATCACCGTGATGGTGAACGGCCAGGTGCTCGAGTCGGGACCTCCGGCGCAGATCCGCGCGAGCGCGAACGTGCAGCGCGCCTACCTGGGGCACGACGATGGCTGACGTGCTGCTCGAGGCGCACGAGCTCCACACCTACTACGGCGCGAGCCACGTGCTGCACGGCGTCGACTTCGCCGTCCGCGAGGGCGAGGCGGTCGGGCTCATGGGGCGCAACGGCATGGGCAAGACCACGCTGATCCGCAGCATGCTGGGCCTCGTCCCGCCCCGCAGCGGGACGGTGCGCGTGCGCGGCCACGACGTCACCGGCTGGCCCGCGTTCCGGATCACTCGCCAGGGCATCGCGTACGTGCCGGAAGGGCGCGGCATCTTCCCGAACCTGTCGGTGCGCGAGAACCTGCAGATGGCCGCGCGCCCGGCCCCGGACGGCCGCTGCGACTGGACCTACGAGCGCGTGCTCGGCACGTTTCCGCGGCTTTCCGAGCGCCTCGGGCACGGCGGCGCGCAGCTCTCGGGCGGCGAGCAGCAGATGCTCACGATCGGGCGGGCGCTGCTCACGAACCCGTCGCTCCTGATCCTCGACGAGGCGACCGAGGGCCTGGCGCCGCTGATCGCGAAGGAGATCTGGCGCATCGTGCGCGAGATCCGCGGGAGCGGCATCGCGACGGTGATCGTCGACAAGAACTACGCGCACGTGACCGCGCTCACCGACCGCAACGTCGTGCTCGTCAAGGGGAAGGTCGCCTACGAGTGCGACAGCGCCACCGCGCGCGCCGATCCCGCCGCCCTGCACGCCTACCTCGGCGTCTGATCCGGCGATGCCGTTCGTCGACGTGGACGGTGCGCGCCTCGAGGTCGAGCGCATCGACGTCGGGCGCGCCGCCGCGTCGCCCGTCGTCATGCTGCACGAGGGGCTGGGCTCGGTCGCGATGTGGAAGGACTTCCCGCACCGCGTCGCCCACGCCGTGAACCGGGACGTCGTCGTCTACTCGCGGGCCGGCTACGGGCGCAGCTCGCCCGCGAAGCTGCCCTACGCCGTGCGCTACATGCACGACGAGGCGCTCGCCGTGCTGCCCCGGCTCCTCGACGCGTGCGGGATCGGGCGGCCGATCCTCCTCGGCCACAGCGACGGGGGCTCGATCGCGCTGATCCACGCGGCCGCCGCGAACCGGCCGGTGGCCGGGCTCGCGCTCATGGCGCCGCACGTGATCGTCGAGGACGTCTCGATCGCGAGCATCGCCGCGGCGAAGGTCGCATGGCGCACGACGGACCTGCGCGCGCGACTCGCGCGCTACCACGACGACGTGGACCGCGCGTTCGCCGGCTGGAACGACATCTGGCTCCACCCGGACTTCCGCGCGTGGAGCATCGAGGCGCTCGTGCGCGAGGTCCGCTGCCCGATCCTCGCGATCCAGGGCGAGGACGACGAGTACGGGACGATGGACCAGATCGAGCGGATCGCGCGGCTCGCGCCCGACGTCGAGCTGGTCCGACTCGCCGACTGCCGGCACTCGCCGCACCGCGACCAGCCGGAGGCGGTGCTCGAGGCGCTCGTCCGGTTCGTCGACCGGCTTCCCTGAAGGGGGTGCGATGGCGTTCGTCAGCGACAAGCAGATCCGCTTCCACCACTGCGACCCGGCGGGGATCGTCTTCTACCCGCAGTACTTCGTGCTGATGAACGAGCTGGTCGAGGACTGGTTCGACCGCCGGCTCGGGATCCGCTTCTCCGACCTGCACCAGAACGACCGGCTCGGCGTGCCGATGGGACGCGTCGAGTGCGACTTCCTCGCGCCGTCGCGGATCGGCGACCACCTCGCGTTCGCGCTCGAGGTCGAGCACCTCGGCAACGCGTCGATCCGGATCGCGGTGACCGCGCGGGCGGGCGAGGAGGTCCGGCTCCGCGCGCGGCTCACGCTCGTGCTCGCGTCGCTCGAGACGCGGCGCTCGGTGCCGATCCCCGCGGCGATGCGCGAGCGGATGGCGCGCGACCTCGCCGCGGCCGGCCGCTGAAGGCGGGCGCTACGCGACGGCGACGCCGCGCCGGCCGGCCATCTCGCGGCCGATCGTCGCCATCTCGTCGGCCGCCAGCGCCTCCTGCGCGAGCGGGATGAGCTCGGACTCCTCGAGCTCGATGTGCGCGTGGTAGGCGGACGCGAGCTCGTGGACGAGCTTCGGGGGCAGCACCGCCCGCTTGCCCGCCACGATGCCCGAGAGCAGCGGCCGCACCTTGCGCCAGCGCGCCGCGAGCTCGCGGTGCTCGCGCAGGAGCCGCTCGGACAGCGCGCGCGCCTCGGGCACGCGCGCGACGAGGCGCGGCAGCACGCTCGACTCCTCGTCCTCGTGGTGGTGGATCGCCGCCGAGTCGAAGTAGCGCAGGATCGCGCGGGCGGCGGCCCGGGCGTCGTCGTCGTGCCCGTGCTCGGGCAGGTGGCGACCGAGCCGCGAGAGCGTCGCGAGCTGCTTGCGGATGCGGCCGTGGCAGGCGGACAGCATCGCGAGCGGTTCGTCGAACGTGGCGGCCTCGCCGCCGGGGAGCATCGAAGGAGTCATGGCAGGCATGGGAGTCACGGGTGCGCGAACACGCCCCAGGGAGACTTGGCGATCGCGACCGACACGATGTAGCCGAAGGTGGCGAGCGCGGCGAAGAACGCCGCGCCCCGGATCGCCGGCGTGCGGCCGCGCTTGAGCGCGATCGAGCCGAGCACGATGTAGGCGAGGAGCGCGACGACCTTCGCCGAGATCCACGGCGCCGCCCCGCCGCCGATCTGCCACGCGAGCCACAGGGCGGAGGCCAGCAGCACCGTGTCGATCACGTGCGGGACGACGCGCACCCAGCGCGCCGCCAGCCGCTCGGGCGACACGACGCGCCACGCGCCGCGAAGCACGAACAGCGCGAGCGAGAGGCCGGCCGCCGAGACGTGGAGGTGCTTGATCGTGAGGTAGTCGGGCATGGGGCCGGGAAGACGCGCGGCGCGCGGGCCCGTCGATTCTATCGCCGACGGCGCGCGGTGCCCCGCATCGGCCGCGCGGCGCCGGCGCCGATCGCGAGGCGCGCAGGCGCCCGGCACCGCGGCGGCCACGGTCGCGGCCGTGACCGCGCGGCGCCGGTGGTCGCGACCGACTTAAGGCTTCTTCGGCTGCTTCGGCTTCTTCGGTTCCTTGCGCTGCTTGTCGCGGTTGCCCATGGAAGGCCTCGTGGATGGACGGGGTGCGGGCGCGCATCGCGCTGCGGCGGCGTCCGCAGGCGAATCGTGCCAGAAAGCCGGGCGGAACGGCGGGGCGGGCCGGCCGTCGCACCCATGCCCGGACACGTGCGCGGGGCGCGCGGGCCGGCCGTGTCGGCGCAGGTCGGCGATGCCCGCGACCGGCAACGGGGACCACGGTGCGGCTGCCCCGAGCGTGACGATCGGGCGGCGGAACTTGCCCGGGAGGCGCCGCCGCGCCCTGCCGCGGCGACGCTACCCGATCCGGCCGCGCCGCGCGCCCGGCGCACCGCCGCGCGCGAACAGCCGCCGCACGAGCGCGCGGAGCCACAGGTGCGCGGGCTCGCGCTCGGCGGTCGCGTGCCAGACCATCTGCACGTCGTACTGCGGGGCGTCGCCGGGCAGCGCGCGCTCGCGCACCGGCCAGCGCGAGGCCATCGCGCGCGCGTAGCTCTGCGGGACGATCGCGATGAGGTCGGTGCTCGTGACGAGCTCGGGCAGCGCCGCGTAGTGCCGCGCGTGCACGACGGTGCGCTCGGCGAGCCCCAGCGCGTCCAGCATCCGCTGCACGCTCTCGTGGTAGGTGGCGGTGGGCGAGGCGACCGCGAGCGACGCGGCGGCGAGCTGCTTCGCGGTGAGCGCGTCGCCGGCCGAACCGGTCGCGGGCCGCCAGCCGCGCGCGGTCACGGCGACGTAGCGCTCGTGGAACAGCGTCTCGCCGACGACGCCCCGGTGCGTCGTCGACAGGATCCCGATGGCGAGGTCGATCTCGCGCGACTCGAGCGCGGCGCTCACCGCCTGCACCGGCACGCCGACGTTGTCGAGCCGCGCGTGCGGCGCCTCCCGGCGCAGCGCGGCGGCGAGCGGCGGCAGGAACAGGATCTCGCCCAGGTCGGACATCGACAGCCGCCAGTGGACGCGGTCGGACGACGGGTCGAACGCACCGGCCTCCGCGAGCGCCGCCTCGAGGGAGCGCAGGTGGCCGACGACCTCCGGGACGATCCGCTCGGCGAGCCGGGTCGGGTGGAGGCCCGAGGGCGAGCGCACGAACAGCGCGTCGCCGAAGAACTCGCGCAGGCGGGCGAGCGCGTGGCTCACCGCGGGCTGCGACAGCGCGAGCTGGCGGCCGGCGGCGGTCACCGAGCCGCTCGCGTGGATCGCGGCGAGCACGCGCAGCAGGTTGAGGTCGAGGCGGCGGAAGTTCATGGCCATCGATGACGTGAATGGCCGTGATTCTGACAATCGATTGGACGAATGCCAAGCCCCGGCCTAGATTGGCCGGCGACGACCGACCCCCGACTCCCGACGACCGGTCCCGGGCGGGGCCGGCGCGAGGAGGAGGAGCCCGTGCTCGAGATCGTGATCCAGGGCCGCGGCGGGCAGGGCGCGCAGACCGCCGGCAACCTGCTTGCCGCCGCGTTCTTCGCGGAGGGCCGCCACGTGCAGAGCTTCGCGAGCTACGGCGGCGCGCGGCGCGGCACGCCCGTCTCGTCGTACATCCGCGTCGACGGGAAGCCGGTGCGCGTCCGCTGCGACATCGAGCGCGCCGACGCGATCCTGTGCTTCGACTCGACGCTGCTCGAGGGACGCCTGCTCGCGACGGCGCACCCGGGCACGCTGATCGTCGTCAACTCGGGCCGCGGCGCCGACGAGTTCGCGCGCACGCACGCCGGCTACCGCGTGATCCCGGTCGACGCGATCGCGATCTCGCGCCGCGCGGGGCTCGGGCGCATCGTGAACTCGGCGCTGCTCGGCGCGTTCGCCCGCGCGATCGGCGCGCCGCCGCTCGCGACGCTCGAGCGCACGCTGGCCGAGCGCTCGCCCAAGCTCACGGCCGAGAACCTCGCCGCGTGCGAGGAGGGGTACCGGACCGTCGACGCGATGCTCGCCGAGGAGGTCGCCGCATGAACGCCCCGGTCCCGAGCCTGCCCCCGCCGATCTGGACCACCGGATCCACGGCGGCCATCCGCACGGGCACGTGGCGCGCCGCGCTGCCGCGGCACGTGCAGGCCCCTTCGCCCTGCCACCAGGCCTGCCCGGTCAACGGCGACATCGCCGAGTGGATCGGGCTCGCGCGCGAGCGCGACTTCCGCGGCGCGTGGGACGTGCTCACGCGCCACAACCCGTTCCCGGCGATCGCCGGGCGCATCTGCCACCACCCCTGCGAGACCGCGTGCAACCGCGCGGGCTACGACGAGGCGCTCTCGATCTGCAAGCTCGAGCGCTTCGTCGGCGACCTCGCGATCGCGCGCGGCTGGGCGTTCGAGCCGCCGGCCGCGCAGCGCCCCGAGCGCGTCGCGGTCGTCGGCGCCGGACCGTCCGGGCTCTCCGCCGCGTTCCAGCTTCGCCGGCTGGGCTACGGGGTCACGCTCGTCGAATCGCGCGGGGAGCTCGGCGGCCTGATGCGCCACGGCATCCCGTCCTACCGGCTCTCGCGCGACGTGCTCGACGCGGAGATCGCGCGCATCGTCGCGACGGGCGTCGAGGTGCGGACGAACGAGCCCCTCGCGACGCCCGACGCGTGGGCGGAGCTGCGGCGCGGGCACGACGCGGTCTACGTCGCGACCGGCGCGCAGCGGCAGAAGCGGCTCCCGTCGCTCGACTACGGCAAGCCCTGGGTCGTCGACGGCGCGGCCTGGCTCGCGGCGGCGAACGCCGGCGCGCCGCCCGCGCTCGGGCGGCGGCTGGTCGTGATCGGGGGCGGCAGCGCCGCGCTCGACGCGGCGCGCAGCGCACGCCGCGCCGGCCACGACGTCGCGATCCTCGCGCTCGAAGCGCGCGCGCAGATGCCGGCGCAGCGCGAGGAGGTCGACGAGGCGCTCGAGGAGGGAATCCGGCTCGTCGACGGCGCGATGCTCGTGAAGGCGCGCGAGCGGGACGGCGCCGTCGTGCTCGAGTGCACGCGCGTGCGCTTCGAGCCCGGCGCGACGCGCGGACGATTCACGGTGACGCCCGTCGAGGGAGCCGGGTTCGAGCTTCGCGCCGACGCGATCGTCACGTCGATCGGCCAGGACCCGGACCTCGACGCGCTGGGCGGGAGGCTGCCCGCCGACGGCGCGCTGGTCGCGGTCGACGCGTCGCAGGCGACCGGCGCGGAGGGCACGTGGGCGGGCGGCGACGTCGCGAGCATGGCGCGCTTCGTGACCGACGCGGTCGGGCAGGGCAAGCGCGCGGCGTTCGCGATCGACCGGTGGCTGCGCGGGCGCGCCGGGGATCCGGCCGGCGAGGGCCCGCGGCACACGACGATGCCGCAAACGGCGCGCCGCGACGGCGAGGTCGCGCTGGACGCGATCGCGACGCACGCCTATCCGCCGCTCGCGCGCGCCGCGGCGCGCAGCCTCGACGCCGCCGCGCGGCTCGCGACCGGCGACGAGGTGCAGCTCGGCCTCGAGCTCGAGCAGGCGCTCGCCGAGACGACGCGCTGCTTCTCCTGCGGCACCTGCATCCACTGCGACACCTGCGTCGTCGTGTGCCCGGACCTCGCGGTCGAGCGCGCGGACGGCGGCTACCGGGTGCTCGGCGACTACTGCAAGGGCTGCGGGCTGTGCGTGAAGGAGTGCCCGACCGGCGCGATGGACATGGTCGAGGAGGCGAGATAGCGATGGACGCCGTCGTCGAGACCCCGGAAGCGCGCGCGCCCGGCGCGGGCGCGCCCCGCACGATGCTGCTCACCGGCAACCAGGCGGTCGCCTGGGGCGCGCGTCTCGCGCGCCCGAAGGTGTGCCCGGTCTACCCGATCACGCCGCAGACGCCGGTGCTCGAGCAGCTGACCGAGTTCCAGGCGGACGGCGAGTTCGACGCCGAGATCATCACGCCCGAGTCCGAGCACTCGGTGATGTCGGCGTGCATCCCGGCCTCGCTCGCCGGCGTGCGGGTGTTCACGGCGACCGCCTCGCAGGGCCTCCTCCTGATGCACGAGCTCCTGCACTACGCGAGCGGCGCGCGCGCGCCGATCGTGATGGCGAACATCAACCGGACCGTCGCCTCGCCGTGGGCGTTCTGGCCCGACCAGACCGACAGCCTCGCGCAGCGCGACACGGGCTGGATCCAGCTCTACGTCGAGAGCGCGCAGGAAGCGCTCGACAGCGTGATCCAGGCGTTCCGCGTCGCCGAGGCGACGCTCGTGCCCGCGCTCGTCAACCTCGACGCGTTCTACGTGTCGCACGCGATGGAGCCGGTGGCGATCCCCGACGCCGCGGAGGTCGACCGCTACCTGCCGCCGTTCGCGCCCGAGCACAGGCTCGACACGGCGAAGGTCGAGTCCTGGGGCAACGTGATCACCCCGGACATGTTCTTCCGCCACCGGCAGGCGATCGAGGAGGCGATGGGCCGGGTGCCGCAGCTCCTGGCGGACGCCGACCGCGCGTGGCACGAGCAATTCGGGCGCTCGTGGGGCGTCGTCGAGCGGTACCGCTGCGACGGCGCGGACACAGTCGTCGTGACGATGGGCAGCATGGCCGGCACGGCGCGCGACGCGGTCGACGCGATGCGCGACGCCGGCCAGGCGGTCGGGCTCGTGAAGGTCCGGCTGTTCCGGCCGCTGCCGGTCGCGGCGCTGCGCGCGGCGCTCGCGGGCGTGCGAGACGCCGTCGTCCTCGACCGCAACCACTCGCCGGGAGCGGGCGGGATCCTGCACCAGGAGCTCAGGGCCGCGCTCTACGGGATGCCCGGCGCGCCGCGCGTGCACGGGCTCCTGGCGGGCGTGGGCGGCGTCAACGTGCCGCCGGCGAAGATCGTCGAGTTCGTGCGCGACGCGCGCGGGCGCGACCCGCGGCCCGAATCGATCTGGGTGAGGTGAGCGCGATGATCCGCTTCGAGACGAACGACCCGGCGATGCTCTGCCCGGGCCACGCGGCGTGCCCCGGCTGCATCGAGGCGCTGTCGGTGCGGCACATCCTGGCGACGATGGGGCCGGACACGATGGCCGTGATCCCGCCCTCGTGCATGGCGATCATCGCCGGCCCGCAGCCGATGAGCTCGCTCAAGATCCCGGTCTACCAGCCGACGCTCGAGTCGAGCGCCGCCGCGGCGTCGGGCCTGCGGCGCGCGCTCGACGCGCAGGGCAAGCGCGACACGCAGGTGCTCGTGCTGGCCGGCGACGGCGGCACCTACGACATCGGCTTCCAGTGCCTGTCGTCGGCGGCCGAGCGCAACGAGGACTTCCTGTACGTGTGCCTCGACAACGAGGGCTACATGAACACGGGCGCGCAGAAGTCGTCGTCGACGCCGCACTTCGCGCGGACCGGCTCGACGCCGGCGGGCAAGACCTCCCGCAAGAAGAACCTCGCCGAGATCATGGCGGCGCACGGCGTGCCCTACGTCGCGACCGCGAGCGCGAGCCACCTCCCCGACCTCGTCGCGAAGATCCGCAAGGCGAAGTCGATCCGCGGCACGCGCATCGTCACGGTGCTGATCCCCTGCCTCGACGGCTGGGGGCTGCCCGACGACATGGGGCTCGCCGCGGCGCGCTACGCGGTCGAGTGCGGCGCGTTCCCGCTCTACGAGATCGAGGACGGGACGCGCTACACGCTCAACGTCGCACAGAAGACGCGGCCGGTGTCCGACTACCTCGCGCTGCAGCGTCGCTACCGGGGGCTGTCCGACGCCGACGCGGCGACGCTGCAGGCCGAGATCGACACGGGGTGGGCGCGGCTCGCCGAGCGCGCGCGCGCGTCGCACCCGGAAGCCGTGCACGCCGCCTGACGGCGTCGGCGCGGCGCCCGCGCGCCGCGTTGCCGCGCGAGCGGCGTCGACGGCGCTAGAACGCCGAGATGCCGGTCTGCGCGCGCCCGAGGATCAGCGCGTGGATGTCGTGCGTGCCCTCGTAGGTGTTGACGGTCTCGAGGTTCAGCATGTGGCGGATCACGTGGAACTCGTCGACGATCCCGTTGCCGCCGTGCATGTCGCGCGCCGTCCGCGCGACGTCGAGCGCCTTGCCGCACGAGTTGCGCTTGACGATCGAGGTGACCTCGGGCGCCGCGATGCCCTCGTCCCTCATGCGGCCCAGGCGCAGGCAGCCCTGGAGCGCGAGCGCGATCTCGGTCTGCATGTCGGCGAGCTTGCGCTGGACGAGCTGGTTCGACGCGAGCGGCCGGCCGAACTGCTTGCGGTCGAGCGTGTACTGCCGCGCGCGGTGCCAGCAGTCCTCGGCGGCGCCGAGCACGCCCCAGGCGATGCCGTAGCGCGCGTTGTTGAGGCAGCCCATCGGCCCCTTGAGGCCCTTGACGTTGGGCAGCAGGTTCGCGGCGGGCACCGGCACGTCGTCCATCACGACCTCGCCGGTCACCGACGCGCGCAGGCTGAACTTGCCCTCGATCTTCGGCGCCGAGAGCCCCTTCATGCCCTTCTCGAGGACGAAGCCACGGATCTGCCCGTCGTCGTCCTTCGCCCAGACCACGAACACGTCGGCGATCGGCGAGTTGCTGATCCACATTTTCGAGCCGGTGAGGCGGTAGCCGCCGTCGACGCTCCGCGCGCGCGTGATCATCGAGCCGGGGTCGGAGCCGTGGTTGGGCTCGGTCAGCCCGAAGCAGCCGATCCACTCGCCGGTCGCGAGCTTCGGCAGGTAGCGGCGGCGCTGCTCCTCCGAGCCGTACGCGTAGATCGGGTACATGACGAGCGAGCTCTGCACGCTCATCATCGAGCGGTAGCCGGAGTCGACGCGCTCGATCTCGCGGGCGATGAGCCCGTAGCAGACGTAGTTGAGGCCCGCGCCGCCGTAGGCCTCGGGGATCGTCGCGCCGAGGAGGCCCAGCGCCCCCATCTCGGGAAACACGGAGGCGTCGACGGTCTCGTGGCGGAACGCGTCGAGGATGCGCGGCGCGAGCTTGTCCTGCGCGTACGCGCAGGCGGCGTCGCGCACCATGCGCTCGTCCTCGGTGAGCTGCGCCTCGAGCAGGAACGGGTCGTCCCACTTGAAGACGGGCTTGGTCGCGGGGCGGTCGGGGGCGTTCATCGGCGGCTCCTGGTCCGGCGGGGGCGGCCCCGCCTCAACGAATCGTCATGCCGCCGTCGGCGGCGATCACCTGGCCGGTCACGTAGCTCGCGCCGTCGGAGGCGAGGAACACGAACAGCGGCACGATCTCGTCGGGCTCGGCCCAGCGGCCCATCGGGATCTTCTCGAGATAGCGGTCCTTGAAGCGCTCGTCGGTGCGGATCGTCTCGGTCATCGGCGTGGCCGCGCCCGGCGCGACCGCGTTGACGGCGATGCCGTGCTTCGCGAGCTCCCTCGCCGCGGACTTCGTGAGGCCGAGGATGCCCGCCTTCGCGGCGCTGTAGTTGATCTGGCCGATCGTGCCGAGCACGCCGGCGGTCGACGTCACGTTGACGACGCGCCCCCAGCGGCGCTCCATCATGCCCGACACCACGGCCTGCAGGCAATGGAAGCTGCCGTCGAGGTGGACGCCGAGCACCGTGTCCCACTGCTCGGCCGTCATCTTGTGCAGCATCGCCGGCCGGATGACGCCCGCGTTGTTGACGAGGATGTCGATCGGCCCGAGCGCGCGCGCCGCCTCGGCGACCATCGCGTCGACCCGGTCGCGGCGCGCGACGTCGCAGGCGAGGCCGACCGCGCGGCCGCCGGCCGAGGCGATCCCGCGGGCGACCTGGGCGGCGCCCTCGCCGTCGAGGTCCACCACCGCGACGCCGGCGCCCTCGCGGGCGTAGGCGCGGGCGACCGCGGCGCCGATGCCGCGGGCGGCTCCGGTCACGATCGCGTTGCGTCCTGCGAGCTGCATGGCGTGCTCCTCCCCGGCGCCCCGGCCGCCCCCGACGGGGCGGGGCGCGGGCCGGTCGACTGTGCGGCGCGGCGGCGCGGCCGGCCTTGACGGGCGTCAACCCGCGCGGTCAATAATGGTACTCGAATGCCGATTTCCCCGGAAGCGCCTTCGCCGCGCTCGCGGCGGCCGGGCGCGCTTGATCGGGGTCAAGGCCGCGCCGTCGCGGCGGCGCCCAGAATGCCCGACTCGGCGCCCTGGCGCCGCATCGTCCGGAGGAGGCGATGGAGCGGTCGTTCGCCCGCGAGGTGGGCCAGCTCGCGCTGCGCGCCGGGGAGACGTTCCGCGGCGAGGGCGTCCTCGCGGTGACCAAGGCGCTGCTGCAGTCGGGCGTCGCCTACGTCGGCGGCTACCAGGGCTCGCCGATCTCGGGGCTGCTCGACGTGATGGTGCAGGCGCGCGGCCTCCTCGAGGAGCTCGGCGTGCACGTGGAGCCGTGCACGAACGAGGCGGCCGCGGCGGCGCTGCTCGCGGCGTCGGTCGCCTATCCGGTGCGCGGCGCGGTCACCTGGAAGTCGATCGTCGGGACGAACGTCGCCTCCGACGCGCTCTCGCACGTGGGGTCCCCGGGCGTCGTCGGCGGCGCGCTGATCGTCGTCGGCGAGGACACCGGCGAGGGGTCGAGCGTCGCGCAGGAGCGCACGCACGCGTACGCGATGAAGTCGTCGTTCGTGCTGCTCGACCCGCGCCCGGACCTGCCGCACCTCGTCGACACGGTCGAGCGCGCGTTCGCGCTGTCGGAGGCGTCGCACACGCCGGTGATGCTGCAGCTGCGCATCCGCGCCTGCCACCTGCAGGGCAGCTTCGTCGCGCGCGACAACGTCGCCCCGCCGGTCTCGCGGCTCCATCCGGCCGGGCCGGCGCCCGTCGACGTCGGGCGCATCCCGCACCCGCCGGGGACCTTCGCGCACGAGCGGCTCAAGGTGGCCGAGCGCCTGCCCGCCGCCCGGCGCTACATCGCCGAGCACGGGATCAACGAGCGCTTCGGGACGGAGGGCGAAGCCGGCGTGATCGTGCAGGGCGGGATCTGGCCCAACCTCGCGCAGGCGCTCGCCGTGGCGGAGCTCGCCGACGGCGACGGAACGCCGCGGCTGCCGGTGCTCGTGCTGAACGCGACCTACCCGCTCGTGCCCGACGAGCTCGCGGCGTTCTGCCGCGGCAAGCGCGCGGTGCTCGTGCTCGAGGAGGGCCACCCGGCGTTCATCGAG
The DNA here is from genome assembly GCA_046347845.1 of Burkholderiales bacterium. Lineage (GTDB taxonomy): Bacteria > Pseudomonadota > Gammaproteobacteria > Burkholderiales > Casimicrobiaceae > VBCG01. Next base: position 176,170 of record JAXMFH010000001.1, read on the forward strand.
TTCGAGCTCGCCGCGCACCTCGCGCGCTCGGGCCTGGCCTGCGCGGTCGAGGGCAAGGCCGCGATGGGCGAGGCGGGCGAGTACCAGGCCGAGGCGATCGCGGGCGGCCTCGCGCGCTTCCTCGCGAAGCACGCGCCCTCGCTCGCGAGCGGCGCGGCGGAGCGCTGGCGCGGCGAGGTCGAGGCGGCGCGCGCGCGGGCGGCGGAGCTCGTCGGCGCGCGCGTGCCGGCGCGCCCGCCGGGCTTCTGCACCGGGTGCCCGGAGCGGCCGGTGTTCTCGGCGCTGAAGCTCGTCGAGCGCGAGCTCGGGCCGCGGCACTGCGCGGCGGACGTCGGGTGCCACTCGTTCGCGATGTTCGAGCCCTTCGGCATCGGCCACACGATCGCCGGCTACGGGATGGGCCTCGCGAGCGCCGCCGCGGTCGCGCCGATCCAGCGACAGCGGCCGCTCGCCACCGTCGGCGACGGCGGCTTCTGGCACGGCGGGTTCGGCGCCGGCGTTGCGGCCGCCGTCAAGAACGGCACCGACGCGGTGCTCCTCGTGTTCGAGAACGGCTACTCGTCGGCGACCGGCACGCAGGAGCTCGTGTCGACGCCGCCGGCCGGCGTGCGCGCGGAGGCGGGCGGCCGCAGCGCGACCGCGGCCGACGCGAGGATCGACGCGGTGCTCGCCGGGGTCGGCGTGCGCTGGCGGCGCACCGTCCACAGCTACGACGTCGCGGCGATGAAGCGGGCGCTCGAGGAGGCGTTCACGACGACGGAGCCGGGGCTCAAGGTCGTCGTCGCCGAGGGCGAGTGCCAGCTCGAGCGGCAGCGGCGACTGCGCCCCGCGGCGGAGCGGCGCGCCCGCGACGGCGTGCGCGTCGAGCGCGTCCGCTACGGGATCGACGCGGAGGCCTGCACCGGCGACCGGTCGTGCGTCCGGCTCTCCGGCTGCCCGTCGCTCACGGTCGCTTCGAGCGGCGATCCGCTGCGCACGCTGCCGGCGACCGTGATCGACGACGCGTGCGTCGGGTGCGGGCTGTGCGGGACGCTCGCGCAGTTCGCGGGACTGTGCCCGTCGTTCTACCGCGTCGAGGTCGTCGCGAACCCGCGACCGTGGGAGCGGCTCGCCTCGCGCGTCCGCGCGCGCGTGGCCGCCGCGCTGCTTCCGCGGGAGGCGGCATGGACGTGAGTCGCGCGCCGGCGGCGACGCCGCGCGAGCCGGTGTCGGTCCTGATCGCCGCGGTCGGGGGCCAGGGCGGCGGCGTGCTGACCGGCTGGATCGTCGACGCGGCCCACCGCGACGGGCTCGTCGCGCAGGCGACGTCGTCGCCGGGCGTGTCGCAACGTTCGGGGGCGACGACCTACTACGTCGAGATCGCGCCGCCGGCACGGCCCGGCGGGACGCCGCGCACGCTCGGGCTGATGCCGGTGCCCGGCCGCGTCGACGTGCTCCTGTGCGCCGAGCTCCTCGAGGCCGCCCGCATGCTGGAGCGCGGCTACGCGACGCCGTCGCGCACCACGGTGATCGCGTCGACGCACCGCGTCTACACGACGATCGAGAAGACGAGCGGCGCGGACGGGCGCGTCGACGGCGAGCGGATCGTCGCGGCGATCCGAGCGCTCGCGAAGCGCGCGCTGCTCGCCGACCTCGACGCCATCGCGCGCGACCACGCGGCCGCCATCAGCGCGGCCGCGTTCGGCGCGTTGGCCGGCAGCGGCGCGGTCCCGCTGACGCCCGGCGCCTGCGAGGCCGCGATCCGCGCCGCGGGCAAGGGAGCCGACGAGAGCGTCGCGGCGTTCGCGGACGCGTTCGACCTCGCCGCCGGCGAGCGGGCCGCGCCGGTCGAAGCCGCGCGCGCGGCCCGCGCGGAAGGGTTCCCGCTGCCGGCGGGTCTCGAGGATCGCGTGCGAGGCTGGCCGGCGCCGCTCGCCGAGGTCGCGCGGCTCGGCGGCGCGCGGCTCTCCGATTACCAGGACGAGCGCTACGCGGCGCTCTACCTCGATCGCGTCGGACGCCTGGCGCGGATCGACGCGGCCGTCGCGACGGTCGCGGCGCGGGAGCTCGCGCGCTGGATGGGCTACGAGGACGCGATCCGCGTGGCGGCGATCAAGGCGCGGCGCTCGCGCCTCGACCGCATCCGCGCCGAGGCGTCGGCCGGACCGGACGACGTCGTCCGCGTGCGCGAGATCTTCGCGCCGGGCCCGGACGAGGTCGCGGCGGTGATGCCGCGCCCGATCGGCGACTGGATCGAGCGCCGCGCGCGCGGCGGGCGAGGAAGCCGCCTGCACTGGACGGTCGAGACCACGTCGCCCGCGGGGGCGCTCGCGCTGCGCTGCGTCGCGGGGCTGCGGCGCTGGCGCCCGCGGTCGCTGCGCTACGCGCGCGAGCAGGCGGCGATCGACGCGTGGCTCGACGCGCTCGAGCACACGCTCGCGCGGCCCGGCGGCCGCGAGGCGGCGCTCGCGCTCGCGGCGCTGCCCGCGCTGCGTCGCGGCTACGGCGACGCGCACGCGCGCGGCCTCTCGCGGTATGATGCGATCCTCGCGTCGTTCATGGCGCGGGTCGACGCCGATCCCGGCGGCGCGGCCGCGGCGCTCGAACGCGAGCGCGACGCGGCGCTCGCCGATCCCGGGTCCGTGGCCGGTGGCCTCGAGGGTGCGCCGGCGCAGCCTTCTCTCCCGTGACGAGCATGGACGTCCTATCCACCCCCGACCACGATTCGGTCCTCGCCGCGATCTCGACGGTCATCGATCCCGAGGCCGGCATGAACCTCGTCGACCTGGGCCTCATCTACGGCGTCGACGTGCAGGACAACAGGGTCGCGGTGACGATGACGATGACGACGCCGACCTGCCCGGTCGGCGACTATCTGCGGGATTCCGTCCGCGACGCGATCCGCGACCGCTTCCCGTCGCTTTCGACGGTGGACGTCGAGCTCACGTTCGACCCGCCGTGGACGCCGGACCGCATGAGCGACGCGGCGAGGGCGAAGTTCGGCTGGTGACGCGCCGGCGGCGCGCTACCTCGGCTTCCGGCGCTCGGGCGCCGCGGCCTCCTGCCGCGCCATGATCCGGAGCATCGTCGCGATCGTGATCGACCGGAACGTCGCCTGCGCGATCTCGTCGATCTCGGAGAGCACGGTCGCGATCGCGCGACCCGCCGGCGTGCGCTCGCCGGTCTCGCGGCGCTCGGCCTCGGTGGGCACGAGCTCCTCGAAGCGGCGGATCACGTCGTAGAGCGTGAGGCGCCGGGCGTTCGCGGCGAACCGGTAGCCGCCGCCGACGCCGCGGACCGACTCGACGATGCCCTCGCGCGCGAGCTCGGAGAGCACCTTCGCGAGGTGGTGCGGCGAGACGCCGTACTTCTCGGCGATCTCGAAGGCGGCGACGTGGCGGCCCGGCGCCGCCGCGAACTCGAGCACGCTGTAGAGCGCGAGCCGCGTGTTCTTCTGCAGCTTCAATCGAGCTCCATCTCGAGCGGGATGAACGGCCCGGCCATCATCCCCTGGCTGCGGAAGAACGACAGCACGAGCGAGTTCTCGCGCGAGAGGATCGTCCGGACCGTCCTGACGCCGGCCCGTCGGAACGCCTTGACGATGCCGGCCAGGAGCCGCGTGCCGACGCCGGAGAGCCGCGCGCCGGGGTGGACGTCGATCGCGAACACCCAGCCGCAGGGCGGCGAGCCGAACTCCCAGTCGCGCACCTCGCCGATCACGAAGCCGACGACCTCGCCAGCCGCCTCGGCGACGAGCAGGTGGCGCCCGGCCTTCGCGCTGTCGCCGTAGCGGCGGAAGATCCCGCGCCAGTAGGCGGGCTTCGCGAGGCCCGTGACCTCGGTGTCGATCGCGATCACGGCGGCCAGGTCGCCCTGGCGCGCCGGCCGGACCCCGATGGGCGGCGCCTCGCTCCCGGAAGGGGATCGCGCGGACGGGGCGCGGGAGCGCGCGAGGGCGCGGGGCGGCGAGGCCCGTCCCCTCGAGGCGGCCGTCGCGCCCCGCCGCCCGCCCTTCGTCCCCGTTCGCGCAGCCATGCGTCCGCCGCCTTCGTTCCCGTTGATGCGCATCAAATGAAATTCGGCATCCGGTTACCAGAATAGCCCGGAATCGGCAGGGCCTCAACCGCGCCCCGCCCGGCCGCGCCCGGCGCGGCGGGCGAGCGCGGCCCCGCCAGGAGGAGCGCGACGCCGGGCCAGGACGCCCCGGCCGCCGCGGACACGAAACGCCCCGAGGGAGCTCCCGATGAAGGCGACGCTAGTCCCAGGATTGACCGCGACGCGGTCCTACGCGGTCGACCGCGAGCGCACGATCGGCTTCATGGGCGAGAAGGCCCGCGTCTACGCGACGCCGATGCTCGTGCGCGACATCGAGGTCACGGCGCGCGAGATGCTGCTTTCGCACCTGGACGAGGGCGAGGACTCGGTCGGCACGCGCGTCGAGATCGACCACCTCGCGGCGACGCTGCTCGGGATGACGGTCGAGATCACCGTGAGCATCGCCGCGGTGGCCGGCCGCGCGATCACGTTCGACGTGTCGGCGCGCGACGGCGTCGACCTCGTCTGCCGCGGCCGCCACCACCGCTTCGTCGTCGACCGGGAGCAGACCGAGGCGCGGCTCGCGGCGAAGGCGCGGAAGGCGGGCCTCGCGCCGGCCGGCGCCTGAGGCGCTCCCCGCCGTGAGCGCGGCTTCCGCCAGGCGGGTGCCGACGTACTGCTACCAGTGCGTCGCGGGCCCGGACCTCCTGACCGTCAAGGTCGAGGACGGCGTCGCCACCGAGGTCGAGCCGAACTTCTGCGCGTCCGCGATCCACCCGGGCGGCGGGAAGGTCTGCGTCAAGGCCTACGGACTCGTGCAGAAGACCTACCACCCGAATCGCGTGCTGACGCCGATGCGCCGCACGAATCCGCGCAAGGGCCGCGACGAGGATCCGGGGTTCGTGCCGATCTCGTGGGACGAGGCGTTCGAGCTGATCGCGGGGAAGCTCAACGGGATCCGCGCCGAAGGCCTCACCGACGCGTCGGGCTACCCGCGCGTCGCGGCGACGTTCGGCGGCGGCGGCACGCCGCAGTCGTACATGGGCACGTTCCCGGCGTTCCTGTCCGCGTGGGGCCCGGTCGACATGGGCTTCGGGTCCGGACAGGGCGTGAAGTGCTACCACTCGGAGCACCTGTACGGCGAGTTCTGGCACCGCGCGTTCATCGTCGCGCCGGACACGCCGCGCACCGACTACCTGATCTCCTGCGGCGCGAACGTCGAGGCATCGGGAGGCGTCGTCGGCGTCTGGCGCCACGCGAACGCGCGCGTGCGCGGGATGAAGCGCGTGCAGGTGGAGCCGCATCTGTCGATCACCGGCGCGTGCTCGGCCGAGTGGGTGCCGATCAGGCCGAAGACCGACGCCGCGTTCCTGTTCGCGCTGATGCACGTGCTCGTGCACGAGGCGCCGCGCGCGCGGCTCGACCTGCCGTTCCTCGCCCGCCGGACCGCGTCGCCCTACCTCGTCGGCCCGAACGGCTACTACCTGCGCGATCCGGCGACGCGCAAGCCGCTCGTCCGGGACGCCGCGCGCGGTGCGGCGGTCCCGTTCGACACGCCCGGCGTCGACGAGGCGCTCGAGGGGCGCTACGAGGCGGACGCGGTCGAGGTCGGCCCGGACGACGAGGTGCTGGCCGAGGGCCGGCTCGCGGGCGCCACCGCGTTCACGCTGACCGTCGAGCACCTCGCGCCGTACTCGCCCGAGTGGGCCGAGCGCATCTGCGAGGTGCCGGCCTCGCGCATCCGCAGGATCGCGAACGAGTACCTCGACCACGCGCGCGTGGGCGAGACGATCGAGGTCGACGGCGTGACGCTGCCGTTCCGGCCGGTCGCGGTGTCGCTCGGCAAGACCGTCAACAACGGCTGGGGCGGCTACGAGTGCTGCTGGGCGCGGACGATGCTCGCCGCGCTCGTGGGCGCGCTCGAGGTGCCCGGGGGCACGATCGGCACGACCGTGCGCCTGAACCGGCCGCAGAACGACCGGCTGAAGAGCGTCAAGGCCGGGCCGGACGGGTTCATGGCCTATCCGATGAACCCGACCGACCGGAAGGGCTGGTCGTCGAAGCCCAACATCCGCAACGCCTACAAGACGATGGTGCCGCTCGCGGCGGACGGCCCGTGGAGCCAGGCGCTCGGGCCCACGCACTTCTCGTGGATGTTCCTCGACGAGACGCCGAAGGGCCTTCCGCGCGTCACGCCGCCCGACGTCTGGTTCGTCTACCGGACCAACCCGGCGATCTCGTTCTGGGACACGCCCGCCGTGCAGCAGAAGATGGCGCGGTTCCCGTTCGTCGTGGCGTTCGCGTTCACGCGCGACGAGACCAACCACTTCGCCGACGTGCTCTTGCCCGACGCCACCGACCTCGAGAGCCTGCAGCTGATCCGCGTCGGCGGCACCAAGTTCGTCGAGCAGTTCTGGAACCACCAGGGCTTCGCGCTGCGGCAGCCGGTCGTCGCCTCGCAGGGCGAGGCGCGCGACTTCACCGAGATCGCGAGCGAGCTCGCCGCGCGCTGCGGGCTCGAGCGCGAGTACCTCGCGGCGATCAACCGCGGCGTCGCGTGCGTGCCGCTCAAGGGGCCGGGCTGGAACGTCGAGCTCGACACGACGCGCCGGCACACGCGCGAGGCGATCTGGGACGCCGTGTGCAAGGCGGCGAGCGCCGAGCTGACCGACGGGAAGGAGCTCCGCGGCCTCGACTGGTGGAAGGAGCACGGGCTCGAGACGAAGCCGTTCCCGCAGGTCGACTGGTACCTGCTGCCGACGCTCGTCGCCCAGGATCTGCGCTTCGAGCTGCCCTACCAGGAGCGGCTGAAGCGCGTCGGCGCGGAGCTGGGCGCGCGGCTGCACGAGCGCGACATGCGCTGGTGGGACCGGCAGCTCGAGGAATACCGCGCGCTGCCGGCGTGGAAGGACTTCCCCGCGCTCTGGGACGAGGCTCTGCGCGAGCAGGGCGGCGAGCCCGGCGACTACCCGTTCTGGATGCTGACGGCGCGCAGCATGCAGTACGCGTGGGGCGGCAACGTCGGGATGCAGCTGATCCGCGAGGTCGCGCAGAACGTCGCCGGGCACCGGGGCGTGATCGTCAACGGCGCGACCGCGCGCCGGCTCGGCATCGCCGACGGCGACGAGATCGAGCTCGCGACGCCGCACCGCTCGACGCGCGGGCACGCGGTGCTGCGCGAGGGCATCCGGCCCGACACGCTGCTCGCGATCGGGCAGTTCGACCACTGGGCGACGCCCTACGCGAAGGACTTCAAGCTCGCGAGCCTCAACACGCTCGCGACGATGTCGCTCGACCTCACCGATGCGACCGGCTCGGGCGCGGACGTGGTGCGCGTGTCGCTGCGCCGCGTGGGCGGGCCGCGAAAGGGGCGGCGATGACGCGCTGGGCGATGGTCGCCGACCTGCGCCGCTGCGTCGGGTGCCAGACCTGCACGGCGTCGTGCCGGCACGCGAACGCGACGCCGCCGGGCGTGCAGTGGCGCCGGGTGCTCGACATCGAGGTGGGCGAGTACCCGGACGTCAAGCGCGCGTTCGTGCCGGTCGGCTGCCAGCACTGCGACGACCCGCCGTGCATGCACGTCTGCCCGACGACCGCGACGCGCAAGCGCGCCGACGGCATCGTCACGATCGACTACGACCTGTGCATCGGCTGCGCGTACTGCGCGGTCGCCTGCCCGTACCAGGCGCGCTACAAGACCGAGCGCGCGACCTTCGCCTACGGCCGCGCGGCGGCGCACGAGGCGAAGCGCCACGACCCCGACCGCCTCGCGGTCGCGACCAAGTGCACGTTCTGCGTCGACCGGATCGACGCCGGCCTCGCGGCGGGGAAGACGCCGGGCGTCGATCCCGAGTCGACGCCCGCGTGCGTCAACGCCTGCATCGCGCAGGCGCTCGTCTTCGGCGACCTCGACGATCCGTCGAGCAACGTCTCGAAGCTCCTCGAGGCCAACGAGCACTTCCGGATGCACGAGGAACTGGGCACCGGCCCCGGCTTCTACTACCTGTGGGACAAGGCGGCGACCGGCGGCGCGCCGGCATTGAAGCGCCTCGTCGAAGAGGCGATGGAGCTGGCATGAGCACGGCGCGACCGGTCGTGCGCGTGCAGGGTCGTCCCGGGGCGGCGGGCGCGGGGAAGGCGACGCCGTGAGCTACGGCCCGACGCCCTGGGTGCAGCGGCACTGGGACCTGCGCGCCGCGACGAACTTCGTCGCCGGCGGCGCCGGGTCGGGGCTCGTCGTCGTCGCGGCGGTTTCGGGGGCGAAGGGATGGCCGGCCGCGGTCGCGCTCTGCGCCGGGCTCGCGCTCGTCGGCATCGGCCTCTTCGCGGTGTGGCTCGAGATCGGGCGGCCGCTCCGCGCGCTCAACGTGTTCCTCAACCCGCGCACGTCGTGGATGAGCCGCGAGGCGATCGCCGCGGTCGTGCTGGGCGCGCTCGTGCCGCTCGCAGCGTGGCTGCACGCGACCGGATCCGCGGGCGCCTCGGCGACCGGCGGTCTCGCGGCGGCGGCGGCGCTCGCGTTCGCCTGGTGCCAGGGCCGCATCCTGCGGGCGTCGAAGGGGATTCCGGCGTGGCGCTCGCCCGCGACGCCGACGCTGATCGTCGCGACCTCGCTCGCCGAGGGCGCGGGACTCTGGTGGGCGGGCGCGGCGTGGCACGCTCAGGGGACGCGCACCGGCCTCGCGCTGTTCGGCGCGCTGCTGGTCGCGCGGCTCGTCGCGTGGCTCGCCTACCGGCGCTCGATCGCGGGCAACGCGCGCGCGTCGGGCGCGCTCGCGCCTGCGGGAACCGCGCTCGCGCTCGGCGGGACCTTCGCGCCGCTCGTGCTCGTCGCCGTCGCGGCGGTGTCGACGTCGGAGGGCTGGGTGCTGGGGCTCGCGGCCGCCGCGGGGGCGCTGGCGCTCGCGGCCGGGGCGGCGTTCAAGGTGGCGATGATCGTGCGCGGCGCGTACAACCAGGGCTTCGCGATCCCGAGGATGCCGGTCCGCGGGACGCGGGCCTGACGCGGCGTCCAAGCCGGAGACCGGGAGGAGGACGAGCATGGGAGCGACGACCAGGCGGGAAGCGGATCTCGTGTCGCGGGCCGGCGGTGCCGCCTACCGCGACTTCGCGATCGAGACGATGCCGCGCGAGCGGCTCGAGGCGCTGCAGCTCGAGCGGCTGCGCGTGACGGTCGCCAACGCGTGGAGCAACGTGCCGCTGCACCGCGAGCGGATGCGCGAGGCCGGCGTCGCGCCCGACGACATCCGCTCGCTGGCCGACGTCGCGCGGCTGCCGTTCACCGTCAAGACCGACCTGCGCGACGCGTATCCGTTCGGCCTGTTCGCGCGGCCGGTGGGCGAGCTCGCGCGGCTGCACGCGTCGTCGGGCACGACCGGCAAGCCGACGGTCGTCGGCTACACGGCCCGCGACCTCGACACCTGGGCGGGGCTGATGGCGCGGTCGCTCGCGTGCGCGGGGGCGCGTCCGGGCGACGTCGTCCACAACGCGTACGGCTACGGCCTCTTCACCGGCGGGCTCGGCGCGCACTACGGGGCCGAGAAGCTCGGCGCCGTCGTCGTCCCGATGTCGGGCGGCTCGACCGAGCGCCAGATCGCGCTGATCGTCGACTTCGGCGCGCGCGTGCTGTGCGCGACACCGTCCTACGCGCTCGCGATCGCCGAGGTCGCCGACTCGATGGGCGTCGACCTGCGCAAGCAGGGCCGGCTCGAGGTCGGCCTGTTCGGCGCGGAGCCCTGGAGCGAGGCGATGCGGCGCGAGATCGAGTCGCGGCTGGGCCTGAAGGCGATCGACATCTACGGCCTCTCCGAGATCATGGGGCCGGGGGTGGCGTGCGAGTGCCCCGCGCAGGCCGGCCAGCACGGCTGGGAGGACCACTTCCTGTTCGAGGTGATCGACCCGGAGAGCGGCAGGCCGCTGCCGGAAGGCGAGGCCGGCGAGCTCGTGATCACGACGCTCACGAAGGAGGCGCTGCCGATGCTGCGCTACCGGACCCGCGACGTCACGCGCCTCACGAGCGAGCCCTGCGCGTGCGGCCGCACGCACCGGCGCATCCTGCGGGTGACCGGCCGCAACGACGACATGCTGATCATCCGCGGCGTGAACGTCTACCCGTCGCAGATCGAGGCGGTGCTGGTCGGCCTGCCGGGCATCGCGCCGCACTATCAGCTCGTCGTCGAGCGCCGCGGGAGCCTCGACCACGTGACGATCGAGGTCGAGGCCACGCCCGGCGAGGCCGCGTCCGCGTATCCGGCGATCGCCGCGCGCGTCGCGCACCACGTCAAGTCGCTCGTCGGCATCACGACCGACGTCGTCGTCAAGGCGCAAGGCGAGATCCCGCGCTCGCAGGGGAAGGCGGTGCGCGTGCGCGACCTGAGGCCGAAGGGGACCTGAACCGATGGCCAAGCGACTGCTGTCGCTCGTCGTCAACGGCCGCCGCCGCGAGGAGGCGGTCGCCGACTCGACGCTGCTCCTCGACCTGTTGCGCGAGCAGCTCGGCCTCACCGGCACCAAGCGCGGCTGCGACGGCGGCGAGTGCGGCGCCTGCACGGTGCTCGTCGACGGCCGGGCGCAGCTCGCGTGCCTGACGCTCGCCGCGCGCTGCGAGGGCGCGAGCGTCGAGACCGTCGAGGGGCTCGCGGCGGGCGGGCGCATGAGCGCGCTGCAGGCGGCGTTCCACGAGAAGCTCGGCACGCAGTGCGGCTTCTGCACGCCGGGGATGATCATGGCGGCCGAGGCGCTGCTCCGCGCGAATCCCGCGCCCGACGAGGCGGCGATCCGCGAGGCGCTCGGCGGCAACCTGTGCCGGTGCACCGGCTACGTGAAGATCCTCGAGGCGGTGCAGGCCGCCGCTGCGGCGGGAGGCGCGCGGTGAATCCCGCGACGAAGCCCGCGCCACCGGCGAAGGCGGTCGGCGTCCGCCAGCCGCTCGTCGACGGCGTCGAGAAGGTGACCGGCGCCGCGCGCTACACGGCCGATCTCGCGCCGCGCGGCGCGCTCGTCGGCGCGATCCTGCGCAGCCCGGTCGCGCACGCGCGCATTCGCGGCGTCGACACGTCGCGGGCGCGCGCGATGCCCGGCGTGCGCGCGGTCGTCACCGGCGACGACTGCCCGGTCGCCTACGGCGTCATCCCGATCGCGCAGAACGAGTACCCGCTCGCGCGCGGCCGGGTCCGCTACCGCGGCGAGCCGGTAGCCGCCGTCGCGGCCGACGACGCGGCGACCGCGCAGGCCGCGCTCGCGGCGATCGAGCTCGACCTCGAGGAGCTGCCGGCGTACTTCGACGCGGCCTCGGCGCGCGCGGAGGGCGCGGTGCAGCTGCACGAGAACAAGCCCGGCAACGTCGAGCGCGCGGTCGAGCAGGCGTTCGGCGACGTCGACGGCGGATTCGCGGCGGCGGACCTCGTGCGCGAGCACGCGTTCCACTACGCCGAGGTCAACCACGCGATGATGGAGCCGAACGCCGCGGTCGCGCACTGGGACGCCGAGCGCGGCCGGCTCACGCTCCACTCGGTCACGCAGGTGCCCTACTACGTGCACCTGGCGCTCGCGCGCTGCCTGCAGCTCGACGAGTCGGCGATCCGCGTCGTCAAGCCGTTCGTCGGCGGCGGGTTCGGCCACCGCACCGAGACGCTCAACTTCGAGATCGTCGCGGGGCTGCTCGCGCGCGCCGCCGGCGGCACCGTCCGGCTCGAGCTCTCGCGCGAGGAGACGTTCCTCACGCACCGCGGCCGGCCCGAGACCGACGTGCGGATGAAGATCGGACTCACGAAGTCCGGCGCGATCACGGCGGTCGAGGCCGAGGTCGTGCAGCGCGGCGGCGCGTACGCGGGCTACGGGCTCGTCACGATCCTCTACGCGGGGGCGCTGCTCCACGCGATCTACCGGGTGCCGGCGTCGCGCTACCGCGGCTTCCGCGTCTACGCGAACACGCCGCCCAACGGCGCGATGCGCGGCCACGGGTCGGTCGACGTGCGCCACGCGTTCGAGGCGATGCTCGACCGGATGGCCGGCGAGCTCGGGCTCGACCCGTTCGCGGTGCGCCGCGCGAACCTGATCGAGGCGCCGCACCGCACGATCAACGACCTGCAGGTGAATTCCTGCGGGCTCGGCGAGTGCCTCGACATCGTCGAGCGCCGCTCCGGCTGGCGCGAGCGCAAGGGGAGGCTCCCGCGCGGCCGCGGGCTCGGCATGGCATGCTCGCACTACGTCTCGGGATCCGCGAAGCCGGTGCACTGGACCGGCGAGCCCCACGCCGTGATCAACCTGAAGCTCGACTTCGACGGCGGGATCACCGTGCTCACCGGCGCCTCCGACATCGGGCAGGGCAGCTCGACGCTGATCTCGCAGGCGGTGGCCGAGGTGCTGCGGCTGCCGATGTCGCGCTTCACGGTGTTCGCGAACGACAGCGTCGTGACGCCCAAGGACAACGGCTCGTACAGCTCGCGCGTGTCGTTCATGGTCGGCAACGCGGCGATCCGCGCGGGCGACGAGATGAAGCGCGTCCTCGTCGCCGCCGCGGCGAGGCGCCTCGAGGTGAGCCCCGACGACGTCGAGTGGGAGGGCGAGCGCTGCCGGGTTGCGGGCACCGACCGGGAGCTCGGCTACCGCGAGGTCGTGACCGAGGCGCTGCGCGACGCCGGGACGATCACCGTCAAGGGCACGTGGTCGACGCCGCCGGAGACGCAGGGCGGGTCCTTCCGCGGCGCCGCGGTCGGCTCGTCGGCGGGGTTCTCGTACGCGGCGGAGGTCGTCGAGGTCGAGGTCGACGAGGAGACCGGGAGGGTGCGCGTCGTGAACGTGTGGGTCGCGCACGACTGCGGCCGCGCGATCAACCCGCTCGCCGTCGAAGGCCAGGTGCAGGGATCGGTCTGGATGGGGATGGGCCAGGCGCTCGCCGAGGAGACGCAGTACCTCGACGGCCTCCACGCGCGCGCGAACTTCCTCGACTACCGGATGCCGACGATCGTCGAGTCGCCGCCGATCGACACGTCGATCGTCGAGGCGCCGGACCCGAACGGCCCGTTCGGCGCGAAGGAAGCGGGCGAGGGCTCGCTCTCGGCGTTCCTGCCGGCGCTCACGAACGCGATCGCCGACGCGATCGGGATCCGGCTGGACGAGCTGCCGGCCACGCCCGACCGCGTGCTCGAGGCGATCGTCGCGAGACGCCGGGCCGAGCGCCTGCGCCGCGGGGCGAAGCCGGCGGCCGAGGAGGCCCGCTGACGTGGAACGGCTCCCCTCGTTCGAGCTGAGGCGCGCGGGCACGCTCGCGCAGGCGATCGAGTGGCTCGCGACGCCCGGCGCGCGCGCGATCGCGGGCGGCACCGACCTCGTTCCGAACCTGCGCGACGGGCTGGGCGCGCCGCCGCTCCTCGTCGACGTGTCGACGCTGCCGGGCTTCGACCTGCTCGAGGTGAGGACGGCGGGCGCGCGCATCGGCGCGGGCGTCACGATCGCGCGGCTCGCCGCCGACGCGGTCGTCGCGGCAGCCCTGCCCGCGGTGGCCGAGGCCGCGGCTTCGATCGCGGGCCCGGGCCACCGCAGCGTCGCGACGGTCGGGGGCAACCTGTGCCTCGACACGCGCTGCGTCTACTACAACCAGAGCGAGTGGTGGCGGAGGTCGAACGGCTACTGCCTCAAGCACCGCGGCGACACCTGCCACGTCGCGCCCACGGGCGACCGCTGCCACGCCGCCTACCAGGGCGACCTCGCGCCCGCGCTGATCGCGTGCGGCGCGTCGGTCGAGGTCGCCGGGACGACGGGCACGCGGACGATTCCGCTCGCCGACCTGTACCGCGACGACGGGCGCGCGCACCTCGCGCTCGCGCCCGGCGAGCTCGTCGTCGCCGTCGTCGTGCCCGCGCAGCCGCGCGGCGCGCGGAGCGCGTACCGCAAGGCGCGCGTGCGCGGCGCGATCGACTTTCCGCTCGCCGGCGTCGCGATGAGGCTCGCGATGCGCGACGGGCGGATCGCGGCGATCGACGTCGCGCTGACCGGCACCAACTCGCGGCCGTTCAGGCTCGCCGGGACCGAGGCGTGGGCCGGGCGCGCGGTCGACGACGCGCTCGTCGCGGAACTCGGCAAGGCGGTGCAGAAGCAGGTGTCGCCGATGCGCACGACCGTCACGCAGTCGAACTGGCGCCGGCAGGTCGCCTCGGTCGAGGCGCAGCGGCTCGTGCGCGAGCTGGCGGAGCGGGGATGAGCACCGCCGGGCCGTCGGTCGATGCTCCCTCCCTCCTCGAGGAGGGCGTGTGCGACGCCGCGCGTGCGGCAAGCGCAGGGGAGGCTGCCCGGTGAACGCGGCCACGCGCCACCGACGCTGGACCGCCGCCGACGGCCTCCATCTCGACGTGCGCGGGATGAAGCCGCCCGAGCCGATGGTCGCGATCCTGTCGGCGATCGACCGGGACGACGCGGGGCCGGGATTCACGGTGCACCTCGATCGCGACCCGGTGTTCCTGTACCCGGAGCTCGCGGAGCGCGGCTGGATCGCCACGCCGATCGCGGGCGACCCGGGCGAGGTGCGCCTCAAGGTCGAGCGGGCGCGGTGATGGCCGTGGCGGCGACCTTCCTCGCCGGCGCGGGCAGCCGGCTGCTCCCGCCGTCGATCCCGTTCCGCTTCTTCGGCGCGGCGGTCGCGTTCCACGTCGTGGCGTGGCTCGCGGCGCTCGCGGGCGCCGACGGGCTCCCCACGTTCGCCGGCGGGCTCGGCTGGCCGCTCGCGGCGCTCCACGCCGCGACGCTCGGCGTGCTCGCGATGACGGCGATCGGCGCGAGCCTGCAGCTCTTTCCGGTCGCCACGCGGCGGCCGATCGCGCACGCCGGCCTCGCCGCCGCGGTGTTCTGGGCCTACGTGCCGGGCGTCGCCCTGGTCGTCGCCGGCATGGGCCTGCCGTCGACCGCGCTGCTCGGCGCCGGCGCGGTCGCCGTCGCGGTGGCGCTCCTCGTGTTCGTCGCGCTGTTCGCGCTCAACCTGTCCGGGGCGAAGGGCATGCCGCTCGTCGTCGCGCACGGCACCGTCGCGGCGCTGTCGCTCGCGGCGACGCTGGCCACGGCGCTCGCGGTCGTCGGCGCCTACGCGCTCGGCCTGCCGGTCGACCGGGTGAAGTTGGTGGCGCTGCACCTCGCGCTCGCCGGCTACGGCTTCATGGGGATGCTCGCGCTGGGGCTCTCGTACGTGCTGGTGCCGATGTTCGCGCTGTCGGAGTCGCCGCCCGCGCACCGGGGCTGGGCGTCGTTCGCGCTCGCGTCGTTCGCGCTCGCGCTGTCGGTGCCCGCCGCGCTCGGCGTGCTCCCCGGCGTGCTGGGCGTCGCGGCCGCCGGGTTCGGCGCGGTCGCCGCGATCCTGCACGTGCAGCTGATGCGCGAGGCGATCGCCCACGGCCTGCGCCGCGAGCTCGGCCCGGGCTTCCGGCTCGCGCGGATCGCCTGGGCGGCGCTCGTCGCGAGCCTCGTGGTCGCGCTCGCGATCGCGCTCGACGCGCCCTGGCCGGCGCTGCGCACGCTCTTCGGCGCGACGCTCGTGGCCGGCTGGCTGCTGTCGTTCGTGCTCGGGATCCTGCAGCGCATCGTCCCGTTCCTCGCGTCGATGCACGCGGCGCGCGGCAAGCGCCGCCCGCCGACCCCCTCGTCGCTGACCGCGGAGCGGCCGCTGGCCTGGCACTTCCGGCTGCACGTCGCCGCGCTGGCGCTCCTGGCGGCGGCGATCGTCGCGGGCAGCGGGCCCGTCGCGGCGGCGGCCGGCGCCGTCGGCGCGGCGGGGGCCCTCGCCTACGCGACGTTCTTCGTCGTCGCCGTGCGCCGGATGACCGCCTCGATCATTGACGCGGAGCGCGGAAAGCGGTAAAAAGGGTAAACTGGTACCAGAATACCGGAATCACGCCGACCCCCGACCCCCGACCCATGGACTTCCGCCGCCAGACGCCGCAGGCCCTCGACGCCGAGCACCGCGCGTCGCTCGCGCTGTACGGCCGCCTCGAGCAGGCGCTCGCCGCCCGCGACTCGGCCGAGCTCGCGAAGCTGGCCGCGCCGCTCGCCCGGCACCTCGAGGCCGAGGTCGGCCACCACTTCGACTTCGAGGAGCGCGAGCTCTTCCCGCGTCTCGCGGACGCGGGCGAGGGCGACATCGCGGACCTCCTCGCCGAGGAGCACGCGGCGATCCGCGAGGTCGCGGCGGCGCTGCTCCCGCTCGTCAGGGACGCGCCGCTCGCGTCCGGCGCCGCGCAGGCGGGGGAGCTCCGCACGCTCGCGCTCGAGCTCGTCGAGCGGCAGGTCGCGCACATCCAGAAGGAGTCGATGGCGCTCCTCCCGATGCTCGACGACCTGCTCGACGACGACACCGACCGCGAGCTCTCCTTCGCCTACACGTCCGCCTGACACGGTTCCCCCGGAGGCCCCGATGGACACGATCGCCCCGAACGCCGCGCGCCACGCGCGCCAGCTCGCCAAGCAGGATCTCGACGCCGTCGTGGGCATCGACGCGCGGGTCGAGGGACGCACGCGCCGCACCTACTTCGAGCGGCGGCTCGCCGCCGCGCTGCGCGAGCCCGACCTGCACGTCCAGGTCGCGATCGACGACGACCGGGGCCTCGTGGGCTACATGCTCGGCCGCGTGATGGAAGGGGAGTTCGGCCGCGCGGCGCCGTCGATCCGGCTCGAGACGCTCGGCGTCCGCCCGGACGCCAAGGGTCGCAACGTCGGCGGCCAGCTGCTCGACGCGCTCGCGGCGGTCGCCGCCAGGCGAGGCATTCGCGAGCTGCGGACCGCGGCGCGCTGGAACAACCACGCGATGCTGCGCTGGTTCGACGAGCACGGCTTCGCGCTCGCGCCCAACCACGTCGTCGAGCGCGCGATCGACGCGACCGCGATCGAGGCGCCGGTCGACGCGCCGGTGTCGGTCGACGCGGGGCGCGGTCCGGGACGCGAGATCGACTACGGCGCGCCCGGCGACAACGACTACGAGCGCCTGGCGCGCGACACCTGCGACGTGCGCGCGATGTCGACCGCGGACCTGCCCGAGATCGTGCGCATCGACCGCGGGATCACCGGCCGCGACCGCTCGGCCTACATCGGGCGCAAGCTCACCGAGGCGATGAACGAGAGCGGCGTGCGCGTCTCGCTCGCCGCGCGGCTCGACGGCGCGGTCGTCGGGTTCGTGATGGCGCGCGCCGACCTGGGGGACTTCGGCCGCACCGATCCCACCGCGGTGCTGGACACGATCGGCGTCGACCCCGAGTACGAGCACCAGGGCGTCGGCCACGCGCTGCTCTCGCAGCTGTTCCTGAACCTCGCGGCGCTGCGCATCGAGCGCGTCGAGACGGTCGTCGCGCCGCGCGACCTCGCGCTGCTGGGATTCCTCTACGACATGGGGTTCGCGCCCTCGCAGCGCGTCCCCTTCGTCAAGGCGATCGGCTGAGGCAAGCCGGGGGTCGGGAGTCGGGAGTCGGGAGTCGCCGGCCCCGCCGGCGCCGTCCGCCGGAAACGTGCGAGACTGGAACCGGAACGGCCCGCCGGAGCGGTCGGCCCCGGTACGCGTCACCCCATGAGCGACCTTCCTCCGCGCGCCCGCCTGCCGCTGCTCGTCCTCGGGTTCGTCGCGCTGCTGCTCGGCGTGTTCGCCGGGCTCGCGCGCCTGGGCCTCGAGGCGGACGCGAAGGCGGCGTCGCTCGCCGCGTACCACGGCCCGCTGATGGTGGCCGGCTTCTTCGGCGTCGTGATCTCGCTCGAGCGCGCGGTCGCCGCCGCGAAGCTGTGGGCGTACGCCGCGCCGCTCGCGTGCGGCCTCGCGGGCGTCGCGCTGTTCGCGGGCGAGCCGCAGGCCGCGGCCGGACTCGCCACGCTCGGCGCCGCGGTCCTCGCGTACGCGTCGCTGCGCTTCGTCGCGATGCAGCCCGAGGTGCACACGATGACGATCGCGGCGGGCGCGGTCGCGCTCGCCGCCGGGAACGCCGTCTGGACCGCCACCGGCCGTCCCTGGGCGGCGGTGCCCGCGTGGGCGACGTTCCTCGTGCTCACGATCGCGGGCGAGCGGCTCGAGCTCACGCGATTCCTGCCGCGCTCGCCCGCGGCGCGCGCCGCGTTCGTCGCGATCGCGGCGGCGCTGGCCGCGGGCGCCGTGTTCGCGGCCGATCCGCGCGGCGCGCCCGCATTCGGGGCGGCGCTCCTCGCGCTCGCCGCGTGGCTCGCCGTGAACGACCTCGCGCGGCGCACGGTCCGCGACCGCGGGCTCACGCGGTACACGGCGGTCTGCCTGCTGTCCGGCTACGTGTGGCTCGCGGTCGCCGGCGCCACGATCGCGTTCGCGGGGTTCGAGCCGGGCACGCGCGCCTACGACGCCGCGCTGCACGCGCTCTTCCTGGGATTCGTGTTCGCGATGGTCTTCGGCCACGCGCCGATCATCTTCCCGGCGGTGCTGCGCGTGAAGGTGCCCTACGCGGCGTCGATGTACGTGCCGCTCGTCCTGCTGCACGCGAGCGTGGCGCTGAGGCTCGCCGGCGACGCGTCGGCGTCGATGCCGATGCTGCGGGCGGGAGCGGTCGCGAACGGCTTCGCGCTCGCCGTCTTCATCGTCACGATGATCGTCGCGGTCGTTCGCGGGCGGAGCGGCGCACCGAGGCCGTCGGCCGGCGACGCCCGGCCGCGCGACTGACGGCGTCCCGGCCGGGCGCGGCGCACGCATGCGGCGCCCCGGTCGCCGGCCGTGGCCCCGCCGGCGCCTGGCCGCGCCGCGGTCGTGCGGATGCGCACGATGAACGGCTCGCGCCGAGGTCCGGAGCGCGTCGGGCCTCGATTCGTGGAGCGGCCGGGTCCCGACCGCCCCTTCGGCGGTCTCCCGTTCGCGAACCGATGGGGGTCCGGCCCGGACCGGATGAGACAATGCGCGGATGAGCGAACGCGAGCAATCCCTCGGCGAGGAGATCGCCAACAGCGCGAGCCACGGCGCGGCGTTCGTGGCCGCTGCGCTGGCGGCGCCGTTTCCGATCGCCGCGGCCGCGCGCGGCGGATCCGCCGCGGAGGTCGTCGGCGCGAGCGTGTTCGCCGCGACGATGGTGCTGCTCTACGCGGCCTCGATGCTCTACCACGCGATTCCGCATCCGCGCGCGAAGCGGCTGCTGCGCAAGCTCGACCACGGCGCGATCTACCTGCTGATCGCGGGAACGTACACGCCGTTCACGCTGGGCGCGCTGGGCGGGCCGTGGGGCTGGACGCTCTTCGCGATCGTCTGGTCGCTCGCGGTCGTGGGCGTCGCGCTGAAGGCGTTCGACCGGATGTCGCACCCGGCGTGGTCGACCGGCCTGTACCTGGCGATGGGCTGGTCCGTGCTGATCGCGCTGGGGCCGCTCGTCGAGCGCGTGGCGACCGGCGGTCTCGTGCTGCTCGCCGCCGGCGGCCTCGCCTACACGGGCGGCGTCGTGTTCTTCGCGCTCGACTCCCGCCTGCGCTACGGCCACTTCGTCTGGCACCTGTTCGTCGTGGCGGGCACCATCTGCCACTACTTCGCGGTGCTTTACTACGCCGGCTGACGCGGGAAGGCTTCCGGCGCGGGAGCCGCCGTGCCCTCTGCCGCCCCGTTCGACGATGACCAAGCACTTCCGCGAAGCCGGCAGGGACGAGCACTACGACGCGAGGTATTTCGCCGGCGAGGTCGAGCCCGCGCGCGCCGCGGAGATCCTGCTCGAGCTGCTGAGGACGTTCGGCGACGCGGTGCGGCCGCTGGGCGTGAAGCCGATCCTCATGCACGGCGCGCTGATCGGGTGGGCGTGGAACCGGAAGCTCCTCCCGTGGGACCAGGACATCGACCTGTGCGTCCTCGTCGATGAGCTCGCCGTGCTCGATCGTGGCGCGGCCGGCCTCGACTACGATCGGGCGCGCTTCGTGCTGGACGTCAACCCGAACTACGTCGACGCGGCGACGCGCAACCGGCATCCGCACGACACGATCGAGGAGAACAAGATCGACGCGCGCTTCGTCGACCGCGCCAACGGCCTCTATCTCGACGTCACCGCGCTGCGCCCGGCGCCCGCGGCGAACGACGGCGAGCCGTGCGTCGCCACCAAGTGCCCGCACGTCTACCGCGTCGCCGACCTGCTGCCGCCCGTCTCGTCGGACCTCGACGGCGTCCCGGTGCACGTGCCGCGCGACGTCGAGACCGTGCTCGTCCAGGAGTACGGCGAGCGGGTGCTCGAGCGGCGCGTGTTCCGCGGCTGGCGCTTCGACCCGGTACAGAACGCCTGGGTCGAGGGGAGCGACCTGCAGCGGATCTTCGAACGTCTGACCGGCGGGTGAGGGGGGGCGGCGCGCTGCGCGCGGAACCCCCTCCGTCAGCCGTGCAATTGCTGGTACTTCTCGGCGAGCTGCTCGGGCGTCTCGACGTAGTCGGGATGCTGCACGATGCAGTCGGCGGGGCAGACGAGCTTGCACTGGGGCTCGTCCTCGGCGCCGACGCACTCGGTGCACTTCATCGGATCGATCACGTAGATCGGGTCGCCGACGCTGATCGCCTCGTTCGGGCAGACCGGCTTGCAGGCGTCGCAGGACGTGCAGTTCTCGTTGATCAACAGGGCCATGGCGTCTCTCCGTGGGCCGCCCGCCTCAGGCGGCGGCGCGCTCCTTCAGTTCCTGCAGTTTGGCATGGCGGAACGCGCCCCACAACGCGGCGCCGATCGCGCCGGCGTAGATCGAGTCCGGGTGGCTCACCGCCTTGACCGCGACCTTCTCGTTCACCATCTCCTCCTGGATCGCGGCGAGGAGGCCGGTGTCGAGCGCGAGCCCGCCGGTCAGCAGCGCCACGCCGTCCTTGACGCCGGTGACCTTGAGCAGCTTGACGATCCGCGACGCCATCGACAGGTGGATGCCCTTCAGGATGTCCGGCGTCGCGATGCCGCGCGACACCATGTTGATGACGTCGGTCTCCGCGAGCACCGCGCAGATCGAGCTCACCTTCTCCGGGTTCGCCGAGGTCCTCGACAGGGGGCCGATCTCCTCGACCGCGACGCCGAGGTAGCGCGCGATGTTCTCGAGGAACTGGCCCGAGCCGGACGCGCACTGGCTCGTCATCTTGTACGAGAGCACCTTGCCGCGCTCGTCGATCGAGATCGCCCGCCCGTTGAGCGCGCCGATGTCGACGACGGCCCGGGCCGCGGGGTCGAGGAACACGCCGCCGCGCGCGTGCGTCGTCATCGAGTAGAAGTGCCCGGTCGCGAACTTGACGTTCTCGCCCTCGCCGGTCGTCGCGATGTAGTCGACGTCCTCCGCGGAGAGGCCGGCGTCGGCGAGCACGCCGTCGCGGCCCTCCTCGGCGAGCGTCATCGGGTCGCGGCGGCGGATGCGCTCGCAGCGCTTCGCGAGCCACTCGGGGCCCGAGGGGCCGTGGCGGAACAGGACGCTCTTGACCGCGCCCGAGCCGATGTCGATTCCGATCGTGGTGGTCATCGTCGCCTCGCCTTTAGACCCGTGCCTCTGCCGTCTTGCCTTCCTCGACCACCGCGCGCCAGGCGAACGTCGCGCCGCCGAGCGCCCCCGTGTAGATCGAGTCGGGATTGATGTTGAGCGTCACCTCGCCGTAGTTCTCGCGCACGAGCTCCTTCAGCGCCTTGACCGCCGCCTCGTTCTTCGCGACGCCGCCGGTGAACGTGAACTCGTCGCGGATGCCGCCCGAGCGGGCGAGGATCGACATCGCGCGCAGGATGATCGCGCGGTGCAGCCCCGCCATGATGTCCTCGCGCTTGTCGCCGAGCGAGAGCCGGTCGCGGAGCTCGGCGCCCGCGAACACCGTGCAGGTCGAGTTGATCCGGATCGTCTTGGTCGACTTCATCGCGAGCGGGCCGAGCTCGTGCAGGCCCATGTTCATCTCGTCCGCGATGTAGCCGAGGTAGCGCCCGCAGCCCGCCGCGCAGCGGTCGTTCATCTGGAAGCTCTCGACGATGCCGTGCGGGTCGACCTGGATC
Organism: Burkholderiales bacterium; assembly: GCA_046347845.1. GTDB lineage: Bacteria > Pseudomonadota > Gammaproteobacteria > Burkholderiales > Casimicrobiaceae > VBCG01. The sequence goes on from JAXMFH010000001.1 coordinate 198,129, forward strand.
GCCTTGGTGTCCTGGCCGCCGATGTCGAGCACGGTCGCGGTGCGCGGGTACATGACGTGCGCGCCGAGCCCGTGGCACAGGATCTCGGAGCGGATGTGCTCCTTCGAGAACGGCAGCCGCGCGCGGCCGTAGCCGGTGCCGACGACGTAGGTCTCCTCCATCGGCGTGTCGAGGATGCCCTTGATCGGCGCCTCGACGCGGTCGCGGCGGCCGGCGGTGCCGGGCAGCGCGACGAACGTGCGCTCGAGCGCGCTGGTCAGGTGGCGGCGGACCGACTCGTCGTAGACGCGGTTCTCGACCTCGATGATCGAGCGGTCGAACACGTTGAGCAGGAAGTCGTACCGGATGCCGGCCTCCTTGGCGACCGCCTCGCCGGTGGCGAGGTAGACGCTGCCGGCGATGTCGCGGAAGAAGTCGCTCTTGCGCTTCGCGCCGGGCGCGAACAGCTCGGGCGCCTCCTTCTGCATGCGCCGGAACACCTCGGCGAGCGCCGCGCCGACGTCCTTCGTCGCGTCGCCGAACTTCGCGCCCTCGAGGTTGCGCTGGCAGGTCGCCTCGAGGTCGGCGAGCTGCTCGAGGTACTGCTCGAGCCGGAAGTCGCGCTCGAGCTGCCCGAGGAACGCGTCGAGGTCGCCGTTCAGCGCGCCGGTCGAGCCCAGCGCCTGGCGGAACAGGTGGAAGCGCCCGTTGACCAGCGCCTCCTGCTTCGCGACCGCCGCGGCCGTGTCGTAGTTCGACCGCGAGTTCGTGATCCCGCGCCCGAGGACGTTCTGGTTCTCGTCGATGACGACGGCCTTGGTCGTCGTCGAGCCCAGGTCGATGCCGATGAAGCAGCGCATGCCCGTCTCCTCAGTGCGCGCCCGCGGCGCGCTTCTGCTTGATCATCTGGAAGTAGCTCTCGAGCCGGTTCTTCACGTTCGCCGCCGAGAAGTAGCGCGGGTCGACCAGGTCGGTCTCGATGAACGCCGCCGGCTTGCCGGTGCGCTTCTCGACCTCGCGCAGGATCAGGAGCTGGCCGGCCGAGAAGCTGTTGCAGCTCTTGATCGAGTTGATCAGCAGCCCGTCCGCCTGGTATTCGTCGATGTACTTGCAGATCATGTCGATCCGCGACGGCAGGTTCAGGTTCGTGTAGCAGCCGAGGCAGTAGTCGGCGAGCGACTCGAGCGGATGGTCGGCGTCGTGCCGGAAGCCGAAGTCGTAGAGGCCGCCGACCTTCGAGTAGGTCGACGCGACGACGACCGCGCCCTCGTCGTAGAACATCTTCCAGAAGTCGCGGAAGCTGGTCCAGTTGGGCGGTCCCTCGGTCACGAGCCGGTACTTCTCCTCGCCCATCTCGCCGTCCGGCGTGATCGGGCCCTTGCCCAGGCGCACGCGCTCCTCGATCTCCCGGCGCAGCACGCTGTAGTACTGGGAGGCTTCCGGCGTGCCGCGGAACGCGGTGAAGATCGGGCCGATGTAGTAGACGGCGCCGAAGTAGCCGTCGATCGGCGAGGGCCGGTTCTTCGCCGACTGCAGCACGCGGACGAGGTCCTCCTCGGCCTTCTCCGACTCGCGCATGTACTGGCGCAGCCGGTCGATGTCGAACTTGACGCCGGAGACGCGCTCGAGCGTCGGGATCACCGTCTCCTTGAGCTGCTTGACCACGTAGTTGCGCATGTTCGGGTCGATCTTCCCGTCGCCCTGGTAGGGGACGTGGAGCATGACCGTCTCGCAGCCGTACTTGTGGCGGATCAGCTCGAACCACTTCATGAACGTGAAGCAGCCGGTGTAGGAGAGCAGCAGCACGTCGGGCTTCGGCAGCGGGTCGCCGGTCGGGCCGATCTCGCCGCCCATCATCATCCCGAGGTCGGCCTTCACGTAGGTGCAGACGTCCTCGGACTGGCCGTCGCGCTCGGCGTCCATGATGAACTTGCCCGACTTCTTGCGCATGCCGTTCTGCAGCGCGTTGGTCTCGGGCAGGCTCCGCGCGAAGTCGAAGCACATCAGGAGCTCGTTCAGGTTGCCGGGCACGAACGTCGCCGACACCTTGCGGTTCCTGGCGCGCGCGGTGGCGAGCTCCATGTAGTTCTTGTTGATGAGCTCCTTCTGGAGCCACATCGCGTCCTCCTTCTGGACGTCCTGCGGCTTCTTCGCGGAGGCGGGCATCGCGGCGGTGGCGGTCATCGGGTTGCCTCGTTCGGGAAAGGGGTCGGGCAGGGCGGCGTCAGGCCGCGTTCCACAGCTTGATCGAGTCGGCGAACGTGCCGGCCTGCTCGCGGATCGGCGCCATCTGGCCGGTGTTCTCGGCGTACTTGAACGCCGTGTACGGGATGCCGTGCTTCGCCAGCACGTCCTGGAGCATCGGGCGCTCGAGGAGCGCGGGGTCGCAGAACGAGGGCGCCGCGAACACCACTCCCTCGGCGCCCCCGGTCTTCACCTGCTTCAGCAGGAACTGGCCCTTGTCCTCGCGCTTCTCGTCGTACTTGGCCGCGGTCGACGCCGAGCGGTGCAGGAACGCCTTCGAGAGCTCCTCGAGCGGCTTGCCGTCGGTCGGAACGTCGTCGAGCAGCCAGCGCGTCACGAGCATGAAGTCGTCGTCCACGACGTAGCAGCCCGCCATCTCGATCGACTTGATGAGCCCGAGCGGCGGCTGCTCGCAGAACGAGCCGTTGACGACGACGCGCGCGTTGTCCCGCTTGGGCCGCGGCAGCCTGTCGACCTCGGCGACGTACTCGCGCACGAGCTTCGTGTGGTCCTCGGGCGGCAGCACCATCCCGGCGCGCAGCAGGAGGTAGACCTCGGAAGTCGGCGCCTGCCACGGCTTCTCGGCGCGGTACGCGTAGAGCTCGCGGATCGCGGCCCTGTTCTCGTTGTAGACGGCGATCGACGCGTTGAGCTCGGCGTCGGTGATCGGCCTGCCGCGGAGCTTCGCGAGGCCGTCGCGCAGCACCTCGAGCTCGTGCACGTAGTAGTTGCCGCCGATCGCGTCCTGGTAGTTCTGGGGCACGTCGAAGTAGCGGACGTACTTGTCCTTGAACAGGATCTGCCACATCCCCGACAGGTTGCGGATCACGTCGCAGATGGACGGGAACAGCATGCCGTCGAGGCAGTCGAGCCGGCCGGTGAGCCCGAGCTCGATCGTCGAGCGCGGGATCCGGCAGATGTAGCTCTGGTAGTAGGCGTCGCCCTGGATCACCTCGAGCGCGTCGCCGCCGCCGAGGATCCCGACCGGGAGCATGCCCGCGGCGTGGACGATCTCGCGCGGCACGTAGACCGGCATGTAGCCGATCGCCTTGCGGCCCGGGGCCGCGGCCTTCCATTGCTTGACGGCGTTGAAGTCGAGGTCCTCGAACAGCGCCTGGCACTGCTCGACGATCTGGACGGCTCGGGGCGGCGTGGCGGTCATCAGCGGTGCTCCCAGACGGGCGGGCGGCGCGCGAGGAAGGCGGTGAGCCCCTCGTTCGCGTCCCGCGTGTTCATGAGTCCCTGCAGGTAGAGTTCCTCGACGGCGGCGAGCCCGGCCCGGACCTCGTCGATCCGGGCGTGGCGCGCCGCCTTCAGCGCGTAGCGCAGCGACGCGGCGCTCTTGCCCGCGAGGTGCGCGTCGAACCAGGCGAGCGCGGCGGCGGCCGGGTCGTCGGCGACCGTGTGCACGAGGCCGAGCTCCTTCGCCTCGGCGGCGCCGACCGAGCGGCCGGACAGGAGCAGATCCTCGGCGGCGGCCGCGTTGACCCGGCAGGGCAGCAGCACCGACGCGGCGGGCGCGAACACCCCGAGCTTCGTCTCGGGCTGCCCGAGCTGCGCGTCGGGCGCGGCGAAGATCAGGCTCCCGGCCATCGCCACCTCGAGGCCGCCGCCGAGGCACTGGCCGCGCACGGCGACGAGGATCGGCGCGGGAAATTCGAGCATCGCGAGCACGAGCGCGTGCAGCGACGCGAGCATCGCGCCGCAGCTCGCGGGCAGGTGCTCCTCGACGCTCGCTCCGAAGCTGAAGTGCGGGCCCTCGGCGTCGAGCAGCACGCCGCGGATCGCGCGGTCGCCCGCGTGACGCGAGAGCGCGCCGGCGAGCGCCCCGATCATCGCGGCGTCGACGATGTTCGCCTTCGGGCGGGCGAGCGTGAGGCGCAGCAGCGCGCCCTCGCGCTCGACGCCGACCTTCAGGGGCGATTCGGTCATTGGGTAGCCTCCCCCAGGCTTGCCGCTGACGCGGCTTCGCGCACCCCCTCCTGAAGGAGGGGGCGAGCGCCTTGGGACGGCCCGGCGGCGCTCATCCCGGTCAACCCTTGCGCGCCGCCGGCATCAGGCTGTCGGTGAACGGCTCGTTCCACGCCTGGCCGCGCGCGAGCGCCTGGCGCAGCGCGACGAAGTCGACCTCGCGCGACTCCTTCGTGCCCTCGTTGAACGCGCGGAAGCCGGCGCGGGCCTCGGTCATCATGTTGAGGGCGAGCCAGGCGCGCGAGTTCTCCTTGTTGCGGTTCCACGCGTCGAGCTTGGGCTTGCGCAGCTCCTCGAGCGTCTTGGTCGTGCAGTCGGGGAACGTGAGGAGCATCTTGGCGCACAACTCCTCGACCTTCGCGTCGAGGAGCGAGAGGTCGACGCTGCCGCGCGCGAGGAGCGCCTTGCCTTCCTTGAGCGCGTCCCCGGTCTTCGGCTCGCCGAACACGAACCGGCCGTACGCGTCGGTCATCCGCTCGGTCTCGACGAGCGGGTTCGCGACGAAGTGGCCGTCGACGCGCAGCGCCGGCACGAGGTCGGTGAGGATCCCCATCTGGTAGGCCTTGTGCGCGGAGAAGGGCTCGCACAGCACGCAGGCCGCCATCGCGCGCTCGGCGCCGACGATCACCGGCAGGAAGTCGGTCGCGCCGCCGATCGGCGCGGAGCCGTGCTTGGGGCCCGCCTGGCCGAACCGCGCGAGGTCCTGCGCGACGGAGAAGTCGCAGGCCATGCCGATCTCCTGGCCGCCGCCGATGCGCATGCCGTTGACGCGGCAGACGACCGGCTTGTCGCAGGCGAGGATCGCGCTCACCATGTCGTTGAACAGGCGCATGTACTGGCGGTACTCCTGCGGCTGGCCCGCGTAGTACTCGGCGTACTCCTTCGTGTTGCCGCCGGTGCAGAACGCCTTGTCGCCCGCGCCGGTGAACACGACCGCGTTGACGTCGCGCATGTCCGACGCGGCGCGGAACGCGAGGATCACGCCCTTGACCATGTCGGTCGTGTACGAGTTGAACTGCGACGGGTTGTCGAGCGTGATCCACGCGTTGTAGAGGCCCTCGGCGACCTTGCCGTCGGGCGTGCGCGCGGGCCGGCGCTCGAAGCGCACGCCCGGTCGGGCGAAGTCGGCGACGAGGTCGTGGTCCTTGAAGGCGCGGACCGGTTGCGGGGCGTTCATGCGGGAGGTCTCCTTCAGGCGGGCACCATCACCGCGCGCCGGCGGATGGCGCGGTGGTGGACGGCGTCGAACACGCGGTTGATGTCGGACAGCGGATGGCGCTCGACGAAGGGCGCGAGCGCGACCTTGCCGTCGAGCACGAGGTCGAGGGCGCCCGGGTACGCGTCGGGCGGGCAGCCCCAGTTGCCGAGCGCGCGCGCGTCGAACGCCATCAGGTTCGACAGCCGCACCTCGACCTTGTCCATCGTGAAGCCGACGACCGACAGCGTCGCCCCGTGCACGAGCAGGCTCCACGCGGTGAGCTGCCCGGCGGCGGTGCCCGAGCACTCGAAGACGAACCACTCGGTGGACCGGAGCCCCTTCGACTTCGCGAAGGCGGAGACGGCCGTCTTGAGCGCCTTCGCGTCGTGTTCGCGGGCGTTCAGCGTGAGCGAGGCCCCGTGCGCGGCGATCGCCTCGAGCTTCGCCGGGTCGACGTCGACCGCGACGACGGTCGCGCCCGCGGCCGCCGCGACCTGGACGCAGTAGCCGCCCACGCCGCCCGCGCCGACGACGATCGCGAGGCTGCCGGGCGTCACGCCGGCGCGGCGGACCGCCTGGTAGGGCGTGGTGAGCGCGTCGGCGACGACCGACACCTGCCAGAGCTCGAGGCCGGCGGCGGCGAGCCGCTTCTCGTCGACCGGGCACAGGCCCCGGGCGGGGACGACGATGTGCGACGCGAAACCGCCCTGGATGTCGTTGCCCGGCATCTTCTGGCTGCGGCAGATCGGCGCGAGCCCGCGCTTGCAGAGGTCGCATTCGCCGCAGGGCAGCACGGCCGGGACGATGACGGCCCGCCCGACCCAGCCTTCGGCGCCGGCGCCGGCCGCGACGACCCGGCCGGACACCTCGTGGCCGAGCGCGAGCGGGAGCGGGGCGTTGGTGCGGACGCCGTCGTAGTAGTAGCCGAGGTCGGTGTGGCAGACGCCGCAGCCGGCGACCGCGACGGCGACCTCGCCGGGGCCCGGCGACGCGTCGAACTCGGCGCGCGCGAGCGGGGCGCCCGGCGCGGTCATGAGCCAGCGGTGGGCGGGTAGCGGCATCCGGGGGGCCTCCTCCTGGGGGGCGGCGCCGCCGGGGTCCCGCCCCCGCGCCGCCGGTCAATCCGGTAATTCGGTACTGCAATACCGATTTATGGCCCCCATGCTGCCGGACGCCCGTTGCGGGGGCCTTGATTTGCGTCAATTCGCCGCCGCGCGCCGCGCGCGAAGCTTCGCGCACCATGGCCACGACGACATCGAATCCGAACGCGGGCGACGCGGCGCGAGCCGGCCTGTCGATCGCACTCGCGGGCAGCGGCGGCTCCGGCGTGATGACCGCCGGCACGCTGCTCCTCTCGGCGGCCGCGAAGGCGGGCGCCTATGGTCTCATGGTCCGCACCAGCGGACCGCAGATCCGCGGCGGCGAGGCCGCGGCCCTGCTGCGCATCGCACGCGAGCCGGTGGCGTCGCTCGACGACGGCTTCCACCTGCTGCTCGCGCTCGACTGGCAGAACGTGCACCGTTTCGCCGACGAGATTCCGCTCTCCGCGGGGAGCCTGATCGTCGGCGACGAGGGCGAGGGCGAGGTGCCCGCGGCGTTCGTCGCGACCGGCGCGCGCGCCGCGGCGCTGCCGCTCAAGAAGATGGCGAAGGCGATCCCGGGCAGCTGGACGAACATGGTGGCGCTCGGGCTCGCCGGAACGCTCGCGGGACTGCCGCGCGACGCGCTCGAGGCGGCGCTGCGCGACACCTGGAAGCGCGACGAGGCGTCGCTCGCGGCGAACCTCGCGGCGATCGACGCCGGCGCGAAGGCGGCCGCCTCGCTCCCCGCGATCCCGAAGCTGCCGAGGCTCGCGCCGCGCGAGGGGCGCTGGCTCATCTCGGGCAACGAGGCCGCGGGCATGGGCGCGATCCGCGGCGGCGTGCGCTTCGTCGCGGCCTACCCGATCACGCCGGCGACCGAGCTGCTCGAGTGGATGGCGCCGGCGCTCGCGAAGGTCGGCGGCACGCTGCTGCAGGCCGAGGACGAGCTCGCGTCGATCAACATGATCGTCGGCTCGTCGTTCGCGGGCGTGCCGTCGCTGACCGCGACCGCGGGCCCGGGGCTCGCGCTGATGACCGAGGGGATCGGGCTCGCCGTGAGCGCCGAGGTGCCGCTCGTCGTCGTCGACGTGATGCGCGGCGGCCCGTCGACCGGCATCCCGGCGAAGAGCGAGCAGAGCGACCTCTCCTACGCGGTGTCCGGCCTGCACGGCGACGCGCCGCGGCTCGTCGTCGCGCCGACGTCGATCGCCGACTGCCTCGCGACGACGCAGTGGGCGGTGCACCTCGCGGAGGCGCTGCAGGCGCCGGCGATCGTGCTGTCCGACCAGTTCATGGGCCAGTCCCGCGCGATCATCGACCGGCCGCCCGACCTGGGGCTCGTCGGGAAGCGGCTAGTCGCCGAGGCGAACGCGCCGGACTTCAAGCGCTACCGCGACACGCCGTCGGGCGTCTCGCCGATGGCGGTCCCGGGCGTGCCGGGCACCACGTACACGGCCGACGGCCTCGAGAAGAACGAGGCCGGCACGCCGTCGTCGGGCGCGCGCGACCACCGCGTGCAGCTCGACAAGCGCGCGCGCAAGCTCGAGCAGTTCGACTACGGCCGGCTGTGGGCGGACGTCGAGGGCGACGGCGAGCTCGCGGTGATCACGTTCGGCTCGACGACCGGCCCGGTGCGCGAGGCGATCGCGCGGGCCGCGGCGCGCGGCGTGCGCGCGAGGCTCATCGCGATGCGCCTCCTCGCGCCGGCGCTGCCCGAGAAGCTCGACGAGGCGCTCGCGGGCGTGAAGCACGTGCTCGTCGTCGAGCAGAACCACGGCGCGCAGTTCTTCCGCTACCTGCGTGCCTGGTTCGACCTCCCGGGCCGCCCCGAGAGCTTCCACCAGCCCGGGCCGCTGCCGCTCAAGCCCGCCCAGCTCGCCGACGCGATCGTCGGGGCCGCGGGGCGGCTGTCGGGCGCCCCGCGCACCCCCGTTTCCGCCTGAGAGAGCCGATGAATTCCACCGCAACTGCCCTCGCGGAAGCCGAACGTCCGGCCGCCGCCTGCACGCCCGCGACGTTCAAGTCGTCGACCAAGCCGATCTGGTGCCCCGGATGCGGCGACTACTCGGTGCTCTCGTCGATCACCAAGGCGTTCGCGATGCTGGGACTCAAGCCCGAGGAGACCGTCGTCGTCTCGGGCATCGGGTGCAGCTCGCGCATCCCCGCCTACACGAGCTGCTACGGCTTCCACGGCGTGCACGGCCGCGCGCTCGCGGCGGCCACCGGCGTCAAGCTCGCGCGGCCCGAGCTCACCGTGCTCGTCGCCGGCGGCGACGGCGACGGCTACTCGATCGGCGGCAACCACTTCCTGCACGCGTGCCGGCGCAACGTCGACATGACCTACATCGTGATGGACAACCACGTGTACGGCATGACGAAGGGGCAGCCGTCGCCGACGACCGAGCCCGACTGGGACTCGAAGCTCGCGCCGGGCGGCACCGGCGTGCGCGCGTTCCATCCGCTCGTGGTCGCGCTCGCGTCGGGCGCGAACTTCGTCGCGCGCGCGTTCGCGGGGGATCCCAACGGCACCGCCGACCTGATCGCGCAGGCGATGCGCCATCCCGGGTTCTCGTTCGTCGAGATCCTCTCGCCCTGCGTGACGTTCCGGCCCGAGCAGCGCGAGTGGAAGCAGCACGTCCACCCGGCGCCCGTGAAGCCGACCGACGACGCGGCGCGCGCGGCGCGCCGCCTGATGACCGACGACGGGTTCAACATCGGCGTGCTCTACGCGGGCAACCGGACGCCGTTCCCGCTGGGCTCGCGCCGCGCGCCCGTCCCCGTCGCCGATCTCGAAGCGGAGTTCGCACCGTGACCGCAGCACGCAGCAAGGCCGGCAGGAAGCCCGTCGCCCGCAAGCCCGCGGCGAAGAAGACCGCCGCGACGAAGCCGGCGGCGAAGAAGACCACCGCGAAGAAGGCCGCCGCGAAGAGGCCGGCGGTGAAGAAGACCGCGGCGAAGAAGCCGGCTGCGGCGAAGCCTTCCGCGAAGGCCCCCGCCGCGAGGAAGCCGGCGCCCCGCGCGAAGGCGGGCGCGGGAGCGCCCGCGTCGATCGCGACGCTGATGACCTACGCGCTGTGGCTCGAGCTCGACGCGGTCGAGCGCTACCGCGAGCTCGCCGACGCGATGGAGATGCACAACAACCGCGACGTGTCCGAGCTCTTCCGCAAGATGGCCGCGATCGAGGGCAAGCACGCCGACAAGATCATGAAGCAGATGGCGTGGACGAAGGTGCCGCCGCTGCCGCCGGGCCCTTCGCCCTGGCCGGGGTTCGAGAGCCCGGAGACGGTCGCGCACGAGGAAGTCCACTACCTGATGCAGCCCTGGCACGCGCTCTCGCTGGCGCTCAAGGGCGAGGAGCGCGCGCACCGGTTCTTCGCCCGGCTCGCGGGCGAGGCGACCGCGCCCGCCGTCAAGCGGGCGGCGACCGAGATGGCCGACGAGGAGCGCGAGCACGTCGAGCTCGTGCGCTCGTGGATGACGAAGGTCCCGCGCCCCGACGACGACTGGCGCGAGGACCCCGATCCGCCCCGCTACACGGACTAGAGACCATGGACGTGCTGCTGCCGCCCGGCTGGGCGCCGCCGATCGGCTACGCGAACGGCATCGCCGCGACGCCGGGCCGGATCGTCTTCATCGCGGGGCAGGTCGGGTGGGACGCGCAGCAGCGCTTCCATTCGGTCGAGATCGCGCCGCAGTTCGAGCAGGCGCTCGCGAACGTGCTCGAGGTGCTCGCGCAGGCGGGCGGGAGGCCCGAGCACATCTGCCGGATCACCGCGTTCTGCTGCGACAAGCCGGCCTACCTCGCGGCGCGGCCCGAGCTCGGGAAGATCTGGCGGCGCCTGATGGGCAAGCACTTCCCGGCGATGAGCATGATCTTCGTCTCCGACCTGCTCGACAACCCGGGCAAGATCGAGCTCGAGGCGACGGCCGTCGTGCCGGCCTGACGGCGGGGCGTCAACCCGCCGGCTGCGCGAGCGCCTCGAGCGCCTTCGCGTCCAGGATGCGGATGCGCTCGCGCCCGAGCTCCACGCACCCGCGGTCCTCGAACGAGCGCAGCATTCGCGTCACGATCTCGCGCACGCTGCCGAGCTCGTCGGCGAGCGCCTGGTGCGTGGCGTGGATCGTCGAGCCGTCCTTCGCTCGCCGCACCAGGAGCGCGGCGAGCCGCTGGTCGAGCTTCTGGTAGGTCACCGCCTCGACGAGCGCGAGGAGCGAGGCGAGCCGCTCGCCGAACAGCGAGAACACGTACTCGCGGAACGGCGCGTCCTCGGCGACGAGCGCGCGGAAGTCGTCGGGCGGGATCACCGCGAGCTCGACGTCGGTCTCGGCCGTCCCGTTCGCCGGGTACTGGGTGCGACCGAGCAGGCAGGACGACGACAGCACGCAGGACTCGCCCGGGCTCACGCGGTAGAGCTGCATCTCGCGCCCGTTCGGGTAGCGCTGCGCCACGCGGATCCGGCCCGACAGCACGAGCGGGAAGCCCGAGCACGGCTGCCGCTCGCCGAACATCTGCGTGCCCGCGCTCACGTGGCGCAGGATCGCGCGGGACGCGACCCGATCGAGCGTGCGCCGGCCGGCGAGCGCGAGCGTCGGGAACGCGGCGCCGATGCGGTCGGCGAGGGCGGCGGAGTCGTTCATGGCGTGCCTGGCGGCGCCGGCCGGGAGGGCGGGCGAGGGACGATTCTACAATCGGGGGCCCGCGATCCCTTCGCGGGCGCCGGCCATGGACCTCTCGCGACTCTCTCTCCCGGATGCCTTGGCGCTGGCCGCCTGGGTCGCGGCGCTCCCGGTTCTTGCCCTGGCGGTGCTCAGGGCGCCGTGGCGCGCGCTCGCCGGGGGGCCGGGCGCGCAGGTGTGGCCGGCGTCGCTGGCCGCGCTGGTCGCCCTCTGGAGCATTCGCGGCAGCGCCGAACCCCACTTCGCGTTCCACCTGTCGGGCATCGCGGCGCTTGCGCTATCGAGCGGGCCGTGGCTCGCGCTCGCAGGCGGCGCTATCGTCGTCGCGGTCACGTTCGCGCTCGGGGGCGCCCCCTGGGCGAACGCGGGCATTGCCTGGCTCACGGGTGTCGCGGTGCCCGTGCTCGTGGTGTTCGCCGTCCTGCGGACCGCGGAGCGCCGGCTGCCGCCGAACTTCTTCGTCTACGCGATCGTCGTCGCCTTCTTCGGCGGGGGCGCGTCCTACCTGGCGACCGGCGTGACCGGCGCCGCGGTCCTGGTGGGCGCGTTGGGCGTCCCGGCCTCCCTCGCCTTCGGCGACTACCTGATCTACGTGGGGACGCTGGCCTTCGGCGAGGCCACGCTGACCGGCATGCTGATCTCGCTGGGGGCCGTCTACCGGCCCGCGTGGATCTCGACCTTCCGGGCCGACCGCTATTTCCGCTGACCGACCCCCGCTCCCCCCGACTCCCGGCCCCCCACTCCCGCCTCCCGCCGCCCCTCGACCCGCAACTGTGATTCAGGTCACGGATTCCGGCGCGCAGCGCCCCTACAGTGAGGGCCGTACCCGTCAATCACCGGAGGTGGACCATGGAAGCCAACGTCGGCGGCATCGACCGCACGATCCGCATCGTTCTGGGCATCGTCCTGTTGTCGCTGTTCTTCGTGCTGGAGGGCAACGCCCGCTGGTGGGGGCTCGTCGGCGTCGGGATGCTCGCGACCGGGCTGTTCCGCTTCTGCCCGGCCTACCTGCCGTTCGGGTTCAAGACCTGCTCGTCGTCCAAGCGCTGAACCGGCCGATGTACCGGACGATCGCCCTCGCGCTCTTCGCGGTCTCCGCGGCTGCGGCCGCCCAGCCCGCGCTCGACGTGATCAGGGTCGCGCCGCGGCCGGTCGCGCAGACGGTGGCGGTCGAGGCGACGGTGGAGGCCGTGAAGCAGGCGACGCTGGGCTCGCAGGTGGCCGGCCGCATCGTCGACTTGCCGGTGAAGGCGGGCGACACGGTCCGCGCCGGACAGGTGCTGGCGCGGATCGACGCGCGCGCGGCCGACGCGGCGGTCTCGGCCAGCCGGTCGCAGCTCGCCGAGGCCGAGGCCAACCTCGCCAACGCGAAGCGCGTCCACGAGCGCAACAAGGCGCTCGCGGCGCAGAAGTTCGTGAGCCAGGCCGCCGTCGACCAGTCCGAGAGCGCCTACCAGGCCGCGCTCGCCCAGGTCGAGGCGGTGCGCGCCAACGCCGGCTCGGCCGCGGTCGCGCGCGACTGGACGACGATCGTCGCGCCGTATGCGGGCGTCGTCGGCGAGACGCTCGCCGAGATGGGCGACATGGCGACGCCGGGCAAGCCGATCGTCACCGTCTTCGATCCGGGCGAGATGCGCGCGGTCGCGTCGGTGCCTCAGGCGACGCTCGCGAAGGCGAAGCTCGACGGGGCGCGCGTCGACCTGCCCGCGCTGGCGACGACGCTCACGCCCGTCCGCGCCACGGTCGTCCCGCTCGCGGACGCGAGGAGCCACACGAGCCGCGTCCGCTTCGACCTGCCGCCTGCCGACGGGCTGGTCCCGGGCCAGTATGCGCGCGTGCGCCTGCCGGTGGGCGTCGTGACGACGCTCGCGGTGCCCGCGTCGGCACTGTTGCGGCGCGGCGAGGTCACCGGCGTCTACGTGATCGACGACAAGGGCGCGCCGCGGCTCCGGCAGGTGCGGACCGGCGAGCCGGTCGGCGACGACGAGATCGAGATCCTCGCCGGCCTCGCGGCCGGCGAAACGATCGCGGCGAATCCGGTCGCGGCGGGTTTGCGCACGGCGGCGCGCTGAAGCCGCCTCGCCAAGAGGAGGAGAGCCATGGCACATGTCGTGATCCTGGGAGCGGGCCTCGGCGGGATGCCGATGGCCTACGAGATGAAGGCGGCGCTGCGCAAGGAGGACCGCGTGACGGTCGTCGGCAACGGCCCCACGTTCCATTTCGTGCCGTCGAACCCCTGGGTAGCGGTCGGCTGGCGCAAGCGGAGCGACATCGAGTTCCCGGCGGCGCCGCCGCTCGAGAAGCGCGGCATCGCGTTCGAGGCCGCGGGCGCGAAGCGCGTGCATCCGGCGGACAACCGCGTCGAGCTCAACGACGGGCGCTTCCTCGACTACGACTACCTGGTGATCGCGACCGGGCCGAAGCTCGCGTTCGACGAGGTCGAGGGGCTGGGTCCGTCCGGACACACGCACTCGATCTGCCACGTCGACCACGCGGTGAAGGCCGAGGAGGCGTGGCAGTCCTTCGTCAGGGAGCCCGGCCCGGTCGTCGTCGGCGCCGTCCAGGGCGCCTCGTGCTTCGGCCCCGCCTACGAGTTCGCGTTCATCATGGACACCGACCTCAGGCGCCGGAAGCTCCGCGACCGCGTCCCGATGACGCTCGTGACCGCGGAGCCCTACATCGGGCACCTGGGCCTCGGAGGCGTCGGCGACTCGAAGACGATGCTCGAGTCGGCGCTGCGCGAACGGCACATCAAGTGGATCTGCAACGCCAAGGTCACGAAGGTCGAGGCCGGCACGATGCACGTGACCGAGCACGACGAGGAGGGCAGGCCGAAGAAGGAGCACGCGCTTCCGTTCAAGCACTCGATGATGCTGCCGGCGTTCAAGGGCATCGACGCGGTCGCCGGCGTCGAGGGGCTCGTCAACCCGCGCGGGTTCATCCTGATCGACGCGCACCAGCGCAACCCGAAGTACCCGAACGTCTACGGGGTGGGCGTGTGCGTGGCGATCCCGCCGGTCGAGGCGACACCGGTGCCGACCGGGGCGCCCAAGACCGGCTACATGATCGAGTCGATGGTCACGGCGACCGCGCTCAACATCCGCGCCGCCGTCGACGGCCGCGCGCCCGCCGAGAAGGCGACGTGGAACGCGCTGTGCCTCGCCGACATGGGCGACACCGGCATCGCGTTCGTCGCGCTGCCGCAGATCCCGCCGCGCAACGTGAACTGGTTCTCCGAGGGCAAGTGGGTGCACTACGCGAAGGTCGCGTTCGAGAAGTACTTCATCCGCAAGATGAAGAAGGGCACCTCGGAGCCGTTCTACGAGAAGTTCGTGCTGAAGGCGATCGGCGTCGTGCGCCTCAAGAGCCCGCCGCAGGGCTAGCGAGCCGATGAGCGACGCGCAAACGCTCGGCCTCGCCGGGCGGATGGCCCGGTTTTTCCTGGGCTCCCGCCTGACGCCGCTCGTCGGCGTCGTCGCGATGCTGCTCGGCCTGTTCGCGGTCGCCGTCACGCCGCGCGAGGAGGAGCCGCAGATCGACGTCACGATGGCGAACGTCTTCGTGCCGTTCCCCGGCGCGTCGGCCGAGGACGTCGAGCGCCTGATCGCGATCCCCGCCGAGCAGGTGCTCTCGCAGATCCAGGGCCTCGACCACGTCTGGTCGGTGTCGAAGCCGGGCCAGGCGATGATCACCGTCCAGTACAAGGTCGGCGTCTCCCGCAACGACGCGGTCGTGCGGCTGCACGAGACGATCCTGTCGCACCGCGACTGGCTGCCCCCGGAGCTCGAGGTCGGCGAGCCCCTCGTGAAGCCCAAGGGCATCGACGACGTCCCGATCGTCGCGATCACGCTCTACGCGAAGGATTCCGCTCACGGCGCGTCCGACCTGGAGCGCATCGCGCACGCGGTCGAGGCCGAGCTGAAGCGCGTACCCGGCACGCGCGAGGTCACGACGATCGGCGGGCCGGGGCGCGAGGTGCGCGTCGAGCTCGACCCGGCGAAGCTCGCCGCGCACGATCTCGACGTGCCGGCGGTACGCCGGATGCTGCAGGCGGCCAACGTCGCGGCGCCCGCGGGCGACCTCGTGCGCGGCAACGTTTCGGTGCGCGTCGACGCCGGCGGCTTCCTCGCGACCTCGCGCGACGTGCGCGACCTCGTCGTCGCGGTCCACGACGGCCAGCCCGTCTACCTGTCCGACGTCGCGAACGTCGTCGACGGGCCGCCGCAGCCGGCCCACTACGCCTGGCACGTGCCGGGCAAGGCCGGTGGCGGCGATCCGGCGGCGGTCGGCGCGGCCGTGCCCGCGGTCACGCTGCAGGTGACCAAGAAGGCGGGCGAGAACGCGGTCGACGTCGCCTCGCGCGTCGAGCGCCGCGTCGCCGAGCTCGCCGACGCGGTGATCCCCCAGGGCGTCGGCCTCGCGGTCACGCGCGACTACGGCAGGACCGCCGACGACAAGGCGAAGCTCCTGATCTCGAAGCTCCTGTTCGCGACCGCGTCGGTCGTCGCGCTCGTGTTCGTCGCGCTCGGCCGCCGCGAGGCGGCGATCGTCGGCATCGCGGTGCTGCTCACGCTCGCGGCGACGCTGTTCGCGTCCTGGGCCTGGGGCTTCACGCTGAACCGCGTGAGCCTGTTCGCGCTGATCTTCTCGATCGGGATCCTCGTCGACGACGCGATCGTCGTCGTCGAGAACATCCACCGGCACCGGGCGCTCGACCCGTCGGCGCCGCTCGCCTCGCTCATCCCCGTCGCGGTGGACGAGGTCGGCGGGCCGACGATCCTCGCGACGTTCACGGTGATCGCCGCGCTGCTGCCGATGGCGTTCGTGACCGGCCTCATGGGCCCGTACATGAGCCCGATCCCGATCAACGCGAGCATGGGGATGCTGATCTCGCTGGGCGTCGCGTTCTCGATCACGCCGTGGCTCGCGCTGAAGCTCGCGCCCGGGGGCGCGCACGCCGACCACGGGCCCGGGAAGCTCGACCGGGCGCTCGCCTCGGGCTTCGCGCGGCTGCTCGAGCCCTTCGTCGACCGCGAGCGCGGCGGCCGGCGGCGCGTGCTGCTCGGCGCGGGGATCGTCGCCGCGATCCTGCTGTCGGTGTCGCTCGCCGCGGTGCAGTGGGTCGTGCTGAAGATGCTGCCGTTCGACAACAAGAGCGAGTTCCAGGTCATCGTCGACCTCCCGGCCGGCGCGCCGGTCGAGGCGACGGGCGCCGCGCTCGCCGACCTCGCCGCGCACGTCGCCGCGCTGGAGGAGGTCACGGACGTGCAGGCCTACGCGGGGACCGCCTCGCCGATCAACTTCAACGGGCTCGTCCGCCAGTACGAGCTGCGCTCGTCGCCCGAGCAGGGCGACCTGCAGGTCAACCTCGTCGACCGGCGGCAACGCTCCCGGCAGAGCCACGAGATCGCGCTGGCCGTCCGGCCCGCGCTCGAGGCGATCGGCGCGCGCCACGGCGCCAAGGTCAAGGTCGTCGAGGTGCCGCCGGGGCCGCCGGTGCTCTCGCCGATCGTCGCGGAGATCTACGGGCCGGACGAGGCGGGCCGCCACGCGTTCGCGAAGTCGGTGCGCCGGGTGTTCTCGGGGACGCCCCACGTCGTCGGCGTCGACGACTCGATCGAGGATGCGGCGCCGCGGCTCGCGGTGCGCGTCGACCAGCGCAAGGCCGCGCTCTCCGGCGTCGCGCCCGCCGACGCGGTGGCGACGCTGCGCGCCGCGCTCGCGGGCGACAGCGCGACCGCGCTGCGGGACGGGCAGGCGAAGTACGGCGTGCCGGTGCGGATCACGCTCGCGCCCGAGAAGCAGGCGCGTCTCGAGACGCTGCTCGCGCTCCCGGTCCGCGGCGCGAGCGGCGCGTCGGTTCCGCTGTCCGAGATCGTGCACGTCGAGCAGCTCGAGCGCGAGACGACCCGCTACCGCAAGGACCTGCTGCCGGTCACCTACGTGATCGGCGACGTCGCCGGCGGCGCCGACAGCCCCCTCTACGGCATGTTCGCGATGCGGGAGGCGATCGGGAAGATCGCGACGCCGCACGGGGGGCGCTACGACGAGCGGTTCATCACGCAGCCCTCCGACCCGTACCGCGCCTGGTCGCTCAAGTGGGACGGCGAGTGGCAGATCACCTACGAGACGTTCCGCGACATGGGCGCCGCCTACGCGGTGGGGCTCGTGCTGATCTACCTGCTCGTCGTCGCGCAGTTCGGCTCCTACGTGACGCCGCTCGTGATCATGGCGCCGATCCCGCTCACGATCATCGGCGTGATGCCGGGACACGCGCTGCTCGGCAAGCCGTTCACGGCGACCTCGATGATCGGCATGATCGCGCTCGCCGGGATCATCGTCCGCAACTCGATCCTGCTCGTCGACTTCGTCAACCTGCAGGTCGCGAAGGGCGTCGCGCTCGAGCGCGCGATCGTGGACGCCGCCGCCGCGCGCGCGAAGCCGATCGCGCTCACCGGGCTCGCCGCGATGGCCGGCGCGATGTTCATCCTCGACGACCCGATCTTCAGCGGGCTCGCGATCTCGCTCGTCTTCGGCATCCTCGTCTCGACGCTGCTCACGCTCGTCGTGATCCCGGTGCTCTATTACGCCGTCAATTGTCCGAACCCGTCCCGACTCAAGACTCCCGACTCCCCGAGAGGTTGACCATGACCACCGAACGCGTCATCCGCATCATCGCCGGCCTGTTCGTCCTGCTCTCGCTCGCGCTCGGCGCGCCCGGCAGCCCGCTGTTCGTGAACGCGAACTGGCTGTGGTTCACCGCCTTCGTCGGCGCGAACCTCCTGCAGAGCGGCTTCACGCGCTTCTGCGTGCCCGAGGCGCTGCTGCGCAGGCTCGGGGTGCCCGCCGGCGGCTGCTCCCGCTGATCAGGGGGTCGGCGGCCGCGCCGCGCGGTCGCCGAGCCGCCCGGCCAGGCGCGCGAGGTCCTCGCGCAGCGCGCGCATCTCGGCGTGGACCTCGGTGCGGACGCGCAGCTCCTCCGCGTCGAGCAGGCGGGCGATGTCGGCGCGCAGCGCGACGATCTCGCGGTGCAGCTCGGCCCGCGTCTCGGCCTCGTCCCGGCCGATGAACATCGCGACGATGTTCGCGGTGAAGAGCGACAGGAGCGCCCAGCCGATCAGGACGGTCACGATCGCCACGATTCGCGCGGCCGTCGTGGTCGGGTAGAGATCGCCGTAGCCGACCGTCGCGCCGGTCACGAACGCGAGCCACATCCCGTCCCAGAACGTCGCGATCTTCGGGTCGAGCACGTAGAAGAGCGCGCCGGTCACGAGCGTCGCGAGGAACGCCGCGCCCGCCAGCAGCGGCGCGCCGCGCCGCGTGAACAGCACGCGCATCTCGGCCACGGCGCGCACGACGATGAGGCCCGCCACCGCGACGCGCGCCACGCGCACGAGCGCGAGGCCCTCGGTGGCCGCGCCGAACAGCGCCGAGCCCGCGCCCAGCAGCACGACCAGGTTGAGCCAGTTGCCGGCGAGGTAGCGGAACGGCTCGCGCGTCAGGCGTAGCATCCACGCGAGCTCGAGCGCGAACGCGATCGCGATGAACGCGTCGATCGCCGTGGCGGCGCGGTGCCAGACCGCGCCGGGCTCGGCCGAGTCGAAGATGTACGCGGGGACCGACAGGAGCGCCACGACGACCATCGGCCAGTGCAGCCGGCGCTGCCAGTCGCGCGCGCGGGGCGCGTCGTCCGGCCCTACGCCGGCGAGCCCGATCCAGGCGAGCGGATCGCGCGGGACGGCGGAGCGCGTCATCATCGCCCCATGCTAGGCCACGCCGCGCCGGCGGCCTTGACGACCGTCAAGAGGACGGGTGGCCCTCGGCCGAGGGATCGCGGCCGCCGAGCCACACGGCGGCCTTGACGAGCGAGCGGCTCTCGAGCGTGCGCAGCCGGGCGGCGAGCTCGTCGTGGCGGGCCTTGAGCGCCGCGAGCTCGGCGGCGCCCAGCTCGAGCCGTTCCTCGAGGCCCGCCGCGCGCACCGCCGAGTCGGTGATCGCGTCGGCCATGCGGTCGGCTTCGGCCGACAGCTCCTCGATCCTGCGGTCGCGAGCCTCGATGGTCCCGGCGAGTTCGGCGGCCGAGCGCGCGTGCGCGGCCTCGCGCTCGGCGAGCCGCTCGGCGGCGCCCTGCCGCTCGCGCTCGAGCGAGCGGAGCGCGTCGTCGCGCTCGCGGCGCAGCCTCTCGCGCTCGCGGGCGAGGTCCTCGATCTCGCGCCGCAGGTCGGCCTCGCGAACGTGCAGCGCGTCGGCCTCCGCGGCGAGGCGCGCGCAGTAGTCCTCGCGCGCGGCGAGCGCCGCGCGCGTCTCCTCGATCTCGATCGCGAACCGCTCGAGGTGGTGGCGGGCCGACTCGAAGCGGTGCGCGTGGCCGTCGGCCTCGCGCCGGGCCGTCTCGAGCGCGTCGGCGAGCTTCGTGATCGACGCGCGCTCGTCGGCGAGCTCGCGCTGCGCCTGGCCCAACTCGGAGCGCAGCGCGGCCTCGGCCTGCGGTACCTCGGCGAGCGAGGTCGTGATGCGCGCGAGCTCCGCGCGCGCCGACGCGAGCTCGGCGGCGAGCCGGTCGCGCTCGGCCGCCTGCGCGGCGGACAGCGCCTCGATCTGCGCGGTGAGCGCCTCGCGCTCGCGCGCCTGCTCGGCGGACATCGCCTCGACTTGCGCGGCGATCGTTTCGCGCTCCTGCACCTGCTCGGCGCGCATCCCCTCGATCTGCGCGGCCAGCGTCCGGGCGTCCCGCGGGGCGGCGGCGAGATCGCGCGCCGCGCGCTCGGCGCGGGCGGCGTGGCCGGCGGCCATGTCCGCGAGCGTCTGCATGCGCGTGCGGTCGGCCTCGATCTCCTGCGCGAGCCACGGCGGGATCGCGGCCTGGACCGCCGGGCGGGCGGCCTGCGCGAGCGCGTCGACCGATCGCTTGAGTTCGCCGGAGACGGTGGACGAGAGCCTGCGATAACCGGCGTCGAGCGCGGCATCGAGTCCGGAGCCGAGGCCGAGCGGCGGGGGCGTGGCGGCGGCCTGCTTCGCGGCGGGCGGCGACTTCGCGGCCAGCGCGGCCGGGGGGAAGCGCGTCGCCTGCGCGAGGCGCTTCATGCCGGCGGCGGGATCCGCGAGGAACGTCTCTTCGGTGACGACGGTGCGCGCGGCGCCCCTGGTCGCCTGCTCGTACTCGACGAGGTGCGCGAGCCACAGCGCGAGCGACTTCTCGGGTGCGAACTGGCGCCGGCGCGCGAGCGCCGCCGCCGCCGTGCCCGGATGCGTGAGCCACAGCACGGCCGAGAACGGGCGCTCGGCGGCGTCGACGCGCTCGCGCCACATCGCGACGATGCGCGTCGCGAGGGGCTCGGCGACGAGGAGTGGCGCATCCGCGGGCATTCGCTCGAGGAAGACGTCGATCGCGGCCCGGGCGGCATCCAGCCCTGCCCCCTTGGCGAGGCGCGCGGGCATCGGCGCGAGCGAGTCCCAGCGCATCCCGCACGCCGCCAGCGCGTGCTGCGATACGCCCGCCGGGTCGCCCGCCGGGGGACCGGCCAGCGCCGCCCCTGCGCGGACGAGCGCGTCGGCGAGCGCGGACGTGCCGCTCTCGGGCACTCCGAGCAGCAGGAGAACCGGCGAGGCCATGGGTGCCACGGCCACCGCAAGGCCCGTGCCAGCCGGTGGCTCAAGGATCTCGCTCGCCGTCGTGGCGCCCGGCCTCGCGCCGGGCGTCGCGCTGCGCCTCGCGCCACTCCATCTCGAGCCCCACCAGCCGGGCGATCAGCACCGCGAGGTAGAGCTGTCCGACGATCGCCTCGAGCGTCGCGAGGGAGCGGGCGTACGGATGGATCGGCGTGATGTCGCCGTAGCCCGTCGACGTCAGCGTGATGTAGCTGTAGTAGACGAACCGGTGCGCCATGCCCGCCGCGTCGGCCGGCGTGCCGCCGATCGCGAACGCCTGCGGCACGAACAGCGCGACGAGCACGTACGCCTGCGAGAACACGAGGCCGAGGAGCAGGAACGAGCCGCACGCGCCCAGGATCCGGTGGATGTTGATGCGGCCGTCGCGCGTCGCGCGCAGCAGGAACAGGAGCCCCAGCGCGCCCGCCGTCACCATCACGAAGAGCGCGTCGAGCACGGCGAGCGCGGGCGTCGGGACCCGGTATTCGACGAGACGGACCAGCACGGTCAGCGCGAGCAGCGCCAGCAGGGCCTTCACGAGGCCGCGCGGCTCGAACAGGAACGCCGCGCACGCGAAGAGGAAGACGCCGAACGCCGTGTCGAGCCACCACGGCGACACGGCGCCGGCCTCGGCCATCGGATACAGCGCGAACACGAAGAATCCGAGGATGGCGACGGTGACCGTGAGGCCGCCGTCGCCTCGGACGAAGCGGTAGGCGCGGGCGAATAGCGGGAGCGGCACGGCGGAAGGAGGGGTGGGCCCGGCTGGGATCGAACCAGCGACCAAACGATTATGAGTCGTCTGCTCTAACCGACTGAGCTACGGGCCCGCGCGCGCGAGCACGGCGTCACGCGGGCTCGCCGGGGCGCCGCAGCCAGTATAGCCAATCGCCGGTCCGCTCGCGCCTCGGCTACACTCGCCGCTGCGATGCACCACTACCTGCGGCCGCTGCTCAAGCCCGCCTCGTTCGCGCTCGTCGGGGCTTCCGAGCGCCCGGGCTCGTTCGGCCGCGTCGTGCTCGAGAACGTGACGGCCGCCGGCTACACCGGCGAGTTCCACGCGGTCAATCCGTCGCACCGCAAGGTCCTCGGTCAGCGGTCCTGGCGCAGCGTGCACGCGATCGGCAAGCCGGTCGAGCTCGTCGTCATCGCCGTCCCTTGCGACGCCGTCGCGTTCGTGCTGGCGGATGCGGCGCGCGCGAAGGCGAAGGCCGCCTACCTGCTCACGTCGGCGCCCGCGGGCGACCCGGCCGAGGCGCGCCGCTGGACGAAGGAGATCGCGTCCACGGCCGCGAAGCTCGGCATCCGCCTCGCGGGTCCCGGGGCGTTCGGCGTGATCCGCACCGACATCGGGCTCAATGCGACGGTCTCCGACGTTCCGGTGCTCCCGGGCCGGCTCGCCCTCGTCGCGCAGTCCGGGGCCGTGTGCACGGCGATGCTCGACTTCGCCTACCCGGGCGGCATCGGCTTCTCGTCGGTGCTCTCGCTGGGCGGCGTGATCGACGTCGACTACGGCGAGCTGCTCGACGCGCTGCTCGTCGACGGGCAGACCGACGGCATCCTGCTCTACGTCGAGCAGGTGCACGACGCGCGCCGCTTCATGTCGGCGCTGCGCGCCGCCGCGCGCACGAAGCCGGTCGTGCTGCTCAAGGCGGGTCGCTCGTCGGAAGCCTGGCAGGCGGGCGGGCCGGCGCCCGACGCGGTGTTCGACGCCGCCATGCGGCGCGCCGGGAGCGTGCGCGTGCGCACCTACACGCAGCTCTTCGCCGCGGCGCGCCTGCTCGCGTCGGGACGCATCCCGCACGGCGACCGGATCGCGGTGGTCGCGAACGGGCGCGGCCCCGCGCTGCTCGCGGCCGACAGCGCACGCGACGCGGGCATCCCGCTCGCCGAGTTCGAGCCCCAGACGCTCGCGGCGCTCGACGCGCTGCTCCCCGAGGAGAGCGACCGCGGCAACCCGGTCGACGTGCGCGGCGACGCGCCGCCCGGGCGGTTCGCCGCCGCGGTCGGCACCGTCATCTCGGACGCCAACACCGACGGCGTGATCGCGCTGCACGTGCCGCGGCCGGTGGACCCGCCGACGGACGCCGCGCGCGCGGTCGCGGCGGTCGCGCGCGGTTCGCGCAAGCCGGTCCTGGCCGCGTGGCTCGGCGCGATCGACCGGCGCGAGGCGCGCGACGCGCTCGAGGCGGGCGGAATCGCGAACTTCTACACGCCGGAGAACGCGGTCGAGGCGTTCTCGTTCCTCGCCTCCTACCGCCGGCATCAGGAGCTCCTGCTCGAGGTGCCGCCGCCGACGCCCGATCCGGAGCCGGTCGACGTCGCGACCGCCGAGCGCATCCGCGACGCGCTCGACGACCGGAAGGCGCTGCCCGCGAGCGAGGTCGCGCAGTTGCTCTCGGCCTTCGGCCTGCCGGTCCCGCGGATCGAGCGCGCGGACACGCTGGCCGAGGCGCAGGCGATCGCGCGCCGGTTCCGCTATCCGGTCTCGCTCGCGATCGACGCGCCGGTGCCGCTGCCGCTGCCCACGCGCGGGCCGATCGCGAACGGCCGCGCGCTCGCGAAGGCGTACGCGACGCTGCTCGACGAGGCGCGGACGATGCTCCGCGGACCCGCGTGGGGCGGCCACGTGTTCGTCCGCAAGGCGCAGCGGATCGAGCACGCGCGCGAGCTCGCGATCGGCGTCGCGCAGGATCCGGTGTTCGGCCCGGTGATCACCTACGGCGCGAGCGCGCGCCCGCCGCTGCCCCCGGCGGAGCGCGCGATCGCGCTGCCGCCGCTCAATCGCATGCTCGCGATCGACCTCGTGACCGGCGAGCGCCGGCTGCGCGCCGCGGGGACCGGCGTCGCGAGCGAGGCCGAGGTCGAGCCGCTGGTCCGGCTGCTCCTCCAGCTCTCGGCGCTCGTCTGTGCTTGCCCGTGGGTGCGGACGCTCGATCTCGACCCGGTGCTGGTGGCGCCCGGCGTGGCGATGATCGGCGCCGCGCGCGTGACGGTCGACCCGCGCGGCAAGTCCCGGCGCGGCTACGGGCACATGGCGATCCACCCGTACCCGAGCGAGCTCGAGGGCACGATCACGATCCGGGGCGGCCGGACGCTCGCGATCCGTCCGATCCGCCCCGAGGACGCCGAGATGGAGAAGGCGTTCATCGCGGGGCTCTCGGAGGAGACGCGCTACTTCCGCTTCTTCTACCGGATGCACGAGCTGACGCCGCAGATGCTCGCGCGGTTCACGCAGGTCGACTACGACCGCGAGCTCGCGCTCGTCGCGCTCACGCCCGGCACCGCGCGGGACGGCCGCAAGATCGTCGCGGTCGCGCGCTACATCCGCAATCCCGACGGCGAGAGCGCGGAATTCGCCGTCGTCGTCGACGACGCCTGGCAGGGGCAGGGCGTGGCGCGCGCGCTGATGCTCGCGCTCGTCGAGGCGGCACGCAAGGCCGGCGTCGCGCGGATCCACGGCGCCGTGCTGCGCTCGAACCACGGCATGCTGCGCTTCATCGAGTCGCTGGGCTTCTCGGTCGCCGACGACCCGGAGGATCCCGAGCAGGTCGTCGTCTCGCTGCCGCTCGCGCGCGTCTGAACCGCCCTCGCGCCTCGCGCGGGACGGCGATCGGTTAGACTGTTGCCCGATTCCCGGTCCACGAAAGGCACGCGCCATGAAGGTCCTGATCGCCACCGACGGATCGAAGCACGCGATCGCAGCGCTCGAGTCGTTCCTCGAGCGTCTCGCCTGGTTCCGCGAGACGCCCGCGATCGAGCTCGTGCACGTCCACCTGCCGATCCCCTACGGCCGCGCCGCGGCGTGGGCGGGCAAGGAGGCCGTCGACCGCTACTACTCGGAAGAGAGCGACGAGGCGCTGAAGCCCGCTTCCGAGGTCCTCGCGAAGCGCGGCGTCGCGTTCCACCCCGTGAAGCTCGTGGGCGACCCGGGGCACGAGATCGTCCGGCACGCCCACGCGTCGGGCTGCGACCTCGTGGCGATGGGGACGCATGGCCACACCGCGATGGCGAACCTCGTGATGGGCTCGGTCGCGACGAAGGTGATCGCCGGCTCGAAGGTCCCGGTGCTGCTGCTCAAGTAGCGCGCGTCCGGACGCGGCCGGCGCCTCCGGCGAAGGTCAGCGCGCGCGGGCTGGCGGCCACATGAGCGCGAGCGTGTTGTCGCGGATCACGTGGTGGTGCCACAGGGCCGCGGCGGCGTGAAGCCCCACGAGCGCGTAGCCGGCCTGGCCCAGGACCTCGTGGATCTTCTCGAGCGGCTTCACCCACGCCTTGTCGGGACCGATCGGCATCGGCAGCGGGATGCCGCCCAGCGCGACGGGCCGGCCCTCGGCGCTCACGGCGAGCCAGCCCACCAGCGGAAGCGCGATCATCAGCGCGTAGAGGGCGAGGTGGACGAGCTTCGCGAGGCGCTCCTGCCACGCGGGCGGCGGAGGCACGATCGCCGGCGTGCGCGTCGACGCCCGGGCGGCGACGCGCAGCAGCGCCGCGGCGAGCACGGCGAGCCCGAGCCCGTAGTGCCACAGCCGCATCGCGGCGCGCTCCGGGCCGCCCTTCGGGAACAGGTCGCGGAGCTCCATCGTCGCGTAGGCGGCGGCCATCGACAGGAACACGATCCAGTGCAGCGCGATGACGATGCCGGCGTAGCGCGCCGGGCGGGCGGGGGGGGCGTGGGAATCCGGGGCGTTCATGGCGGCGGCTCGGGTCGCGCGGCGGGGGCGCGCGCCGGCGATGCTAGTCCGGACCCGCCGCGCGGGCAACTGCGCGTGCCGCCGTGCATCGTCGCGTGCGTCGCCGCGGCGCTCGTCGCGGCGTCGCCGGCCCGCGCGCAGCCGGCGACGCCGGCGTGGGAGCCGGCTCCGCACGCCGTCCTGCTGGGCGAGCTGCACGATCATCCCGACGCTCACGCGCGGCGCTACGCGTGGCTCAAGGAGCGCGTCGACGCGGGCTGGCGGCCGTCGATCGCGATGGAGCAGTTCGACCGCGAGCGGCAGGCCGACCTCGACCGCGCGATGGCCGAGTGCGGCGACGCGGCGTGCGTGATCCGCCGCGCGGAAGGCGCGAGCCAGGTGTGGGAGTGGAAGCACTACGCGCCGGTGATCGACCTCGCGCTCGAGCGCAAGCTGCGTTTGCGCGCGGCCAACCTCTCGCGCGCGGACGCCTCGAAGGTCGTGCGCGGCGGCTTTCGCGCCGCCCTCGACGACGCGACGATCGCCGCGTTCGGCCTCGATCGCCCGCTGCCGCGCGACCTCGCGGACGGGCAGCGCCGCGCGATCGAGGAGGCGCACTGCGACCGGCTGCCCGCGGGCGTCGTCGAGGGCATGGTGCGCGCGCAGGTCGCGCGCGACGTCTGGATGGCGAAGGTCGTCGCCGAGGAGGCTGCGGGCGGGGAAGCGGTGGCGCTCCTCGCCGGCAACGGCCACGTGCGCCGCGACCTCGGCGTGCCGCGCTGGCTCGCGGGCACCGCCGCCGCCGACGCGCTCGTCGTGGGCTTCGTCGAGGAAGGCGCCGAGGGGGTGTTCGACGCGAAGGTCGTCGTCGCACCGCACCCGCGCGAGGATCCCTGCGCGGTCAAGTGACGCGCGGTCGCGGCTACGCGGCCGCCGCGAAGCGCACGATCGCGTCGACGAACGCCGCGGGCTGCTCGGTGTGCACCGCGTGGGCGGCGTTCTCGATCACGGCGAACCCGGCGGTGCGCAGGCTCCGCGCGAAGGCCTCGCAACGCTCGACCGGGAACAGCGGGTCCTCGCGTCCCGCGACGACGAGCGTGGGCACCGCGATCGCGGCGGCGTCGTCCGTCCCGTCGTAGGCGACCATCGCGTCGACCTGCCGGCGGAACCCCCGCGCGGACTGCGCGTACGGATAGTCGAGCGACCACGCCATGACCGCGTCGATCTTCGACGGGTCGTTGCGGAAGCGCGCGGTGAAGACGAGCTCGAACAGGCGGGCGAGCCAGCGGGCGCGATCCTCGCCGGCCTCGAGGCTCGCGGCCATCGCGTCGAACCGCGCCCGGTCGCGGTCGCTCGCGCACGACGCCGTCGCGACCAGCACGAGCCGCGCGACGAGCTCCGGATGCCGGCGCGCCAGGCGCTGCGCGACGAAGCCCCCCATCGAGTGGCCGAGCACCGTCGCGCACCCGATCCCGGCGTGGCGCAGCAGCGCGGCGCAGTCGTCGGCCATCGCGTCGATCGAGCACGGCGCGTCCAGCGGGCGCGTGCGCCCGACGCCGCGGTTGTCCGGCATGAGCGTGCGAAACCGGGCCGCCAGCGGCGTCGCGACGGGCAGCCACGAGAGCGAATCGGACGCGATGCCCGCGACGAGCAGGAGCGGCGGGCCGCCCCCGCGTTCCTCGTAGTGCAGGGTGACGTCGGGACGTTCGAGCGTGGGCATCGGGGACGGCGCGGCGGGCGTCAGGAGCGCTCGCCCGCTCCGCGCATCGAACGCCAGCGCTCGACGAGCTCGCGGCGCCTCGACTCGACCTCGGGCGGGAACGAGAGCTCGCGGGGTTCCGGGGGCGGCGTCCGGAACGCGCCGGGCGGGATCCCGAGGTCTTCCGCGAGGCGGCGCACGCCGGCCGGCGGGTCCGCGACGAAATCCTCGTACCGGATCGTCAGCGGCTCGTGCTTAAGCGACCCGAACAGCTCGCTCCACCAGCGGTTCTGCTGGCGGATCACGCGCTCGCACTCCGCGAGGTGCGAGGGATCGCCCCAGGCGATGTCGGTGCGCGGAACCGTCGCGAGATCGCCGGTGAAGTCCCAGACGCCCGTGATCTCGGACAGGTGCAGCGACACGGCCTGCGCTACGACGTCGTCGCGGTAGAGGTGGACGAGGCGCGCCCCGGCGAGCAGCCGCGTGCGCAGCGCCGCGCGGCGCTCCGCGTACTGGTACCACAGGAGCTTGATGCCGCACGCCCCGTTCGGCGTCGTCCGGTGCGCGCGAAGCGCATCGAGGAACGGGCGCGTGTCCCGCGGGTCGACGTTCCAACGGCCGGACAGCACGGCGAGGTGGACGGCGTTGAAGTATTCGCTCGGCACGCCGATCCCGGCGTTGACGAGCTGACGGCACAGGAGCCACGACCCGGAGCGCGGCGTCGTGCAGATCACGTAGGTCCGGCGAGCCGCCGCGGGGGCGAGCGGCGGCTGGTCGAAGCGCGCCTCGTCGAGCGCGTGCTCGGAGGTCTTTTGGTAACCTGGATCGGGGGTCACTCGTGCGATGCCGGGGGCGCGTCGGGTTGCGCCGGACTATAGCGCACGGCGTGGCGCGTCGTGCGCGGCGCCTCCCGCGCGAGCGCCCCCGGTCCGCTACACTGGCGGGCACGGCGCGAGCGCGCCGATCGCGGCGCGCCCGATCGGCCCGGGCGCGCTCGCGACCCCCGCCGCGAAGTCTCGCCGACCGTCTCGTGCCCCGATGAGCCCAGCCACCGTCGACTCGCCGCAGGCCTGGGCGCGCCTCGCCGTCGCGCTCGCGATCGCGACGATCGGCGGCGTCGGCATGTGGTCGGTCGTCGTCGTTCTGCCGGCCGTGCAGGCGGAGTTCGGCGTCGCACGCGCGGCGGCGTCGCTTCCCTATACGCTCACCATGCTCGGCTTCGGCGCCGCGGGCATCGCGTTCGGCCGCTGGTCGGACCGTTTCGGCATCATGCGCCCGGTGCTCGCCGCGTCGGTCGCGCTGGGATGGGGCTACCTCGCGTCGGGCTACGCGACGACGCTCGCCGGATTCGCGCTGGCGCAGGGGCTCATGATCGGCGCCGGGAGCTCGGTGACGTTCGGCCCGCTGCTCGCGCACGTGTCGATGTGGTTCGCGCGGCGCCGCGGCATCGCGGTCGCGCTGGTGGCGAGCGGAAACTACCTGGCCGGCGCGGTCTGGCCGCCGATCGTCCAGCACTTCACCGAGACCGCCGGCTGGCGGACGGCCTACGCGGGCATCGGCGTGTTCGTGCTCGCGACGATGCTGCCGCTCGCGCTGCTGCTGAAGCGCCCGCCGCCCGCGCATCACGCGGCCACGCCGGGCACGCGCGCGAGGGCGCCCGCGTCGCCCGAGGCGCTCGGACTCTCCGGCAACGCGCTGCAGCTGCTGCTCGTCGTCGCCGGGCTCGCGTGCTGCGTCGCGATGGCGATGCCGCAGGTGCACATCGTCGCCTATTGCGGCGACCTGGGCTACGGCCCCGCGCGCGGCGCGCAGATGCTGTCGCTCATGCTCGCGTGCGGCATCGTGAGCCGCATCACCTTCGGCTTCATCAGCGACCGCGTCGGGGGCCTGCGCACGCTGCTGCTGGGATCGACGCTCCAGTGCGTCGCGCTCGTGCTGTTCCTGCCCTTCGACGGCCTCGTGTCGCTGTTCGTGATCTCGGGGCTCTTCGGGCTCTTCCAGGGCGGCATCGTGCCGTCCTACGCGATCATCGTGCGCGAATACTTCGCACCGGGCGAGGCCGGCGCGCGCATCGGGCTCGTCATCATGGCCACGCTCGTCGGCATGGCGCTGGGAGGCTGGGCGTCGGGCGCGATCTTCGACCTCACCGGGGGCTACCGGGCGGCGTTCCTGCATGGCATCGCGTGGAACCTCGTGAACCTGTCGATCGCCTGGTGGCTGCTCTCGCGCGCCCGGGCGAGGCCGGCGCTCGCGTGACGGGCCCGGCGCCCGGTGGCCCGCGCGGTCCCGCGCAATGCCTCCGAGGACGCCGCGGGTATTCGAGACCGGCGCGTGCGCCGGTCCCGCGGGAGCCCGGCCGCCAGCGACGAGCGCGCCCGGCAGGTTTGATCGGCGTCAACACCGCCGTGCGCGAGCCTGCTAGGTTGACGCTCAGGGGGAGTTCGGGACAGCGGAGGCGGCGATGGACTCGACGACGAAGCGTCCGGCCGGCATGTTCGTGGCTGCGGGTCCCCTCTATGCGCTGCGCTGCGCCGGACAGGACGTCGAGCGCCGGCCGGCGTGGTACGCGGCGCTGTTCGACCGCGTTCCCGGCCTCGGCGACGAGGTCGCCGGGTTGTCGCTGACCTGGCGCGCGCGAAGCCGCGGCATCGCGATGGCGTCGCTGATGGCGCACCGCCGGCCGCCGCAGGGGCTCGACCCGGTGGCGTTCCTGCGCAGCGTCGGCCGCGACCTGGGCGAGCATCCGGACCTCTGGGCGCACGACCTCGAGGCCTCGCCGGAGCTCGCGCGCGATCTCGCCCGGTTCGAGCGTACGTTGCGCGCATCGGTCGCCGCGTCGGCGGCGGACGAGCGCCCGCCCTCCGCTACTTGAGCGAGACGCAGGCGGGCAGCCGCACGCGCAGCACCGCCTCCTGCTCGAAGCGCGTCCGGTAATCGGTCATCACGTCGCGCACCGCGCGCTCGGTCGCGGCCGAGTTCGCGTGCACGAGCTGGAGCACGTAGGACGCCTCGTGCTCGAGCTTGCCGGTCTCCGAGCGCCATTGTCCCGACGCGCGCCACGACGTGATGCCCTGCGGGAAGCGCGGCGTCACGCTCGTCGCGAGGAAATCCTGCCATTCGTCGGCGCCGACGACGCCGCCCGGCCGGTTCGTGCCGAAGTAGAGCGTGTCGGCGATCACACGCTCCTCGCCGTCGCGGCAGAGCGCGGCCGGCGTGGCCGTGCACGCGGACAGGGCGAGCGTGGCGGCGAGCGCGAGCGCGGGTCGGATCATCGGCGTGTCGCTCCTCGTTCGATCGCGAGGGGCGAGCCCGCATCCTAGCGCGAACGGCCGCACGAGCGCAGGCGGACGCGCGGTGCGCGTTCGCTCAGGGCGGCGCCCGTCCTTCGGGCGGCGGTTCGGGCGAGGGGGCGGCGACGACGACGTAGCGCTCGCCGTCCCACGCGTAGCGCAGGGCGCCCGGGACCGCACCTTCGGCGCTGCGCCCGGCGGCCGGCGCGTGATCGAGGTCGACCACGCCCTCGTTCTCCCAGTCGTAGCGCACGAGGGGCACGCGATCGCGGCCGCGCAGCAGCACGGCGGCCGCGAGCGCGATCAGCGCAGCGGAGAGGTGCGTCTCCCACGAGTGGCCGCGCTGGATCGGCAGCACGCCCCACACCGACGCGCCGTACATGAACGCGATCAGCATCGAGGCGGCGATCGCGCGCCGGTCCCGGCGCAGGAGGCCTGCGGCGAAGACGTAGGCGGCGAGCCCGTAGATGAGCCCGCTCGCGCCGACGTGGACGCCGCCTCGCGCGAACAGCCACACCGCGATGCCGGGCCCCAGCCAGATCGCGGGCAGCACGACGCGGCTCGACTGCGGATAGAGGTGCAGCATCGTGACGCCCGCCACGACGAGCGGCAGCGTGTTCGCGATCAGGTGGTCGAAGCCGCCGTGCACGAGCGGCGCGGTCAGGATGCCCGCGAGTCCCGCGAGCGTGCGCGGACGGACGCCGAACGGCAGGACGTCGAGGTCCAGGCCCCAGTTCGCGAGCTGGATCGCCCACAGGAGCGCGACGAACGCGAGCGAGATCCTGACCGCGAGCCCGAAGCCCGCGCGCGCCGAGGGCGAGCCGGTGTGGGCGGGATGCGGGGTGTCGAAGGGCATCGTGGCGCCCGCGCGGTCCCGCGCGGAGAGTCCGGCTCCAGCCTGGGAAAATCGGTCCGCCCCGTCCGGAATCAACCCTTGCGACGACGTGGCCGGACGGACGGCGACCGTTTCCGCGCCGCCGCGCTCAGCCGACCTCGACGACGAGCCCCGCGTCGAAGCGCGGGTTCTCGTTCACGCCGTCCTTCGCGTAGCCGCGCGGGTTGCACACGACGCGGGTTCCGCCGAGGTCGTAGTCGAAGCTGTCGTGCGTGTGGCCGTGGATCCAGAGCGCGGCGCGGCCGCCGCCGGCGACGCGCGAGAGGTCGGACACGAACGCGGCATTGAGCGGCGAGCCGGCGTAGCGCGGGTGGACGCTGAAGGGCGAGGGTGCGTGGTGCGTCACGACGACGGTCGGCCCCCGGTGCCGCTCCGCGAGCCGGGCCTCGAGCCACGCCACGTGGCGCTCGTGGCGCGCGACCGACTGCTCGGGCGTGAACGTCGAATCGCCTCCGTCGCGCGCGCGGATGCGCGAGAAGTCGCGCACCAGCCGCCGCGCCTCGCGCATCGCGGTCTCGCGCGGTTCGCCGTCGCCGTCGAGGCGAAAGTCGGTCCACAGCGTGCTGCCGAGGAACCGGACGCCGTCGACGACGACCGCCTCGTCGTCGAGCACGCGCACGTTCGTCCCGCCCGCGCGCGAGGCGAGCTCGCGCAGCGTGCCCTCGAGGCTCGCGCCGTAGAACTCGTGGTTGCCCGGCACGTAGAGGACCGGCTTCCCGAGCGTCGCCGCCCAGGCGATCGCCTCGGGCGGCCGGCCGATGTCGCCGGCCAGCACGACGAGGTCCGCCGCGGTCGCCGGGACGGCGGGCGCGCCGCCCGTCAGGTGGATGTCGGACAGGACCTGGAGCCGCACGCGCCGCCTCGACGGAGGAACCCCCTCCACGTTATGATGCATCATGGCCGGGAAAAAATCGCGTTCGTCGTCGCCGGCGCCGGCGATGACGAAGGAAGAGTTCGAGGCGCTCGCGCAGTTCCGCTACGAGCTGAGAAGGTTCCTGCGCTTCAGCGAGCAGGCGACCCACACGCACGGCGTGACGCCCCTGCACTACCTGCTGCTGCTGCAGATCAAGGGGTATCCCGGGCGCGACTGGGCGACGATCACCGAGCTCGCCGAGCGCCTGCAGGCGAAGCACCACGGCGTCGTGTCGCTGGTCACGCGCTGCGAGGAAGCCGGCCTCGTCCGCCGCAGCACGAGCACCGAGGACCGCCGCCGCGTCGAGGTGCGCGTGACGGCGAAAGGGGCGAAGCTCGTCGAGCGGCTCGCCGTGCTGCATCGGAGCGAGCTCCAGTCGTTCCGCGACGTCTTCCGGATCTCCGGCGTGACCGCGCCGCGCGCCGACCGGGCCTGGCGGTAAGCCGCGCGCGGCGCGATCGTCGGCGGGCCGGCGGCGGGCGCTCACGCGCGCGGGGTCGCACCGTCGCGCCGCCACACGAGGCAGCGGTTGTTCGCCGGCATCGCGCGGTCCTCGGCGAGGGCGAGCCCCGCCCGCCGCGCCAGCGCGTCGACCGCCTCGACGTCCCGCAGGCCCTGGTGCGGCGCCTTGGCCCTGAGCGACGCGTCGAACGCCGCGTTGCTCTCGCTCGTCGGGCGGCCGCCGACGTTGAACGGCCCGTAGATCACGAGCTTCGCGTCCGCGGCCAGGAGCCCGGGGAGCCCTGCGAACAGGCGCTCGACCTCGGGCCAGCCCATGATGTGCAGCGTGTTGGCGCTGAACGCCGCGTCGTAGGGACCCGCGGGCCAGCGGCCGTTCACGTCGAAGGCGATCGGCGGCGGAGTGTTGGGCAGCGCCGCCTCGTCGAGCCACATCCGGATGCCGGCGAGGTTCGGCTCGCGATCCGAGCACTGCCAGCGGAGATGCGGCATCGCCGCCGCGAAGTGCACCGCGTGCTGGCCGGTGCCGCTGCCGATCTCGATCACGTCGCGCCGGTCGGCGAAGTGCTCGCGCAGCACCGCGAGGATCGGCTCGCGGTTGCGATCGCAGGCGGGGGCGTAGGGCTTGTCCATCGGGGTCGTCGGAGGATCGCCCCCCATCGTACCGCGCGGCCTTCCGTGCCCGGCACCGTATCGGATCCGGTGCCGACACGCGAGCACTCGCGCGGCGCCTGAAGCGCCGCCGGTCGCGCATTCGCGGACCCGACGCGCGTTCAGGCACAATGGCGGCCCGCGCCCACCCGGCGCCCGCGATGACCGCGCCACGAGCGCGGCTATTCCGATGTCCGACGCCGCCAATCCCCTGCTCGAACCCTGGACGGCGCCGTATGGGCTGCCCCCGTTCGGCCGCATCGGGCCCGCGCACTTCGCCCCGGCCCTCGAGGCCGCGATGCGCGAGCACCGCGTCGAGATCGCGGCGATCGCCGCGAACCGGGAGCCGCCCACGTTCGCGAACACGGTCGCGGCGCTCGACGCGAGCGGGCGGTCGTACCGGCGGATCGCCTCGGTGTTCCACAACCTCGCCGCTTCCGAGACCTCGCCCGGCCTGCAGGCCGCCGAGCGCGAGCTCGCGCCGAAGCTCGCGGCGCACGAGCACGCGATCCTGCTCGACGAGGCGCTGTTCGGCCGCATCGACGCGCTCCACGCGCGCCGCGACGCGCTGGCGCTCGAGGCGGAGGAGCGCGCGCTGCTCGAACGCGTGCACCTCGACTTCGCGCGCGCGGGCGCGAAGCTCGCGCCCGCGGCGCGCCGGCGCGCCGGCGAGATCGCGGAGCGGCTCGCGGTGCTGACGACGGCGTTCCGGCAGAACGTCCTCCACGACGAGGCGACGCAGGGGCTCCGCCTCGCCGACGAGCGCGACCTCGCCGGGCTGCCCGCCTGGCTTCGCGATGCCGCGGCCGAGGCGGCGCGCGGTCGCGGCGAGCGCGGAGGCTGGTTCATCTCGCTGTCGCGCTCGATCGTCGCCCCGTTCCTCGCGTGGTCGGACCGGCGCGACCTGCGCGAGCGCGCGTTCCGGCTCTGGACGCGCCGGGGCGAGCTCCACGCGGCGCACGACAACCGGCCCGTCGCGCGGGAGATCCTGACGCTGAGGCTCGAACTCGCGCGCCTGCACGGTTACGCGAACTACGCCGAGTACGCGCTGGCCGACCGGATGGCGAAGACGCCCGCCGCCGTGGGCCTTCTGCTGGAGCGCGTCTGGCGGCCCGCCGTCGCGAAGGCCCGGGCCGAGCGCGACGCGCTCGCCGCGATGGCGCGCTCCTGCGGCGCGACCCACGCGATCGAGCCCTGGGACTGGCGCTACTACGCGGAGAAGGTGCGCGCCGCCCGCTACGCGATCGACGACGACGAGGTCAAGCCGTACTTCGCGCTCGACCGGATGCTCGAGGCCGCGTTCGACTGCGCCGGCCGCCTGTTCGGCATCCGCTTCGTGCCGCGCCCCGACCTGCCGGTCTACCACCCGGACGTGCGCGCGTACGAGGTGCTCCGCGCCGACGGCCGGCCGGTGGGCGTGTTCCTCTCCGACAACTTCATGCGGCCGACGAAGCGCGGCGGCGCGTGGATGTCGAGCTACCGCGACCAGTCGCGCGCGCACGGCGAGGCGCTGCCGGTCATCGTCAACAACAACAACTTCGCGAAGGCGCCCGAGGGCGAGCCGACGCTCCTCACCGCCGACGACCTGCGCACGCTGTTCCACGAGTTCGGCCACGGCCTGCACGGGCTCCTGTCGCAGGTCGGCTACGAACGGCTCTCCGGCACGCACGTGCTGCGCGACTTCGTCGAGCTGCCCTCGCAGCTGTTCGAGCACTGGGCGTTCGAGCCCGGCGTGCTGAAGCGCCACGCGCGGCACGCCCGCACCGGCGAGCCGATCCCCGACGCGCTCGTCGCGCGGCTCGCCCGGGCGCGGACGTTCAACCAGGGCTTCGAGACGGTCGAGTACACGGCCTGCGCGCTCGTCGACATGGCGCTCCACGCGCGCGAGCACGGCGGGGACGTCGACCTCGACGCGCTCGAGGCCGCCGAGCTGGCGCGCCTGGGCATGCCGAGCGAGATCGCGATGCGGCACCGGCTGCCCCACTTCGACCACCTGTTCGGCGGCAACGCCTATGCGGCGGGCTACTACGTCTACCTGTGGGCCGAGGTCCTCGACGCCGACGCGTGGCAGGCGTTCGTCGAAGCGGGCGACCCGTTCGACCCCGCCCTCGCCGGCCGGCTGCTGCGCCACGTCTACGCGGCCGGCGGCACGGTCGATCCGGCGCAGGCGTACCGCGCGTTCCGCGGCCGCGATCCCGCGATCGAGCCGATGCTCGCGGACCGCGGCCTGATCGGCGAGGCGGCGCCGGCCTGATGCCCGTCAAGGCGCGGCGTCGCCGCGGCCGGCCGACGAAGTAGACTCCCGTGTTTCGGGCGACGCCGGCGTCGCCGGATCGAGGGGAGTCTCCGATGAAATGCACGCTGGTCGGTTCCCGCTACTTCGGGGCCGCGGTACTCGACGCACTGCTCAAGGACGGCGCCGAGATCGCGCGCGTCGTCGCGCCGGCGGCCGACGATCGCCTCGCGGTCGCGGCGCAGAAGGCGGGCATCCCGGTGCACGTCCTCGCGAATCCGAAGATCGTTCCCGGCGAGGCGATCGCCGAGGGGACCGACCTGATCGTCGCCGCGCACACGCACGCGCGGGTCAGCAACGAGGCGCTCGCGCGCTCGCGGCTGGGCGGCATCGGCTACCACCCGTCGCTGCTTCCGCGCCACCGCGGCATCGCGGCGGTCGAGTGGACGATCATGGAGGGCGACCCGATCGCCGGCGGCTCGGTCTACCACCTGGCCGACGGCTGGGACGCGGGTGCGGTCGCGGCGCAGGACTGGTGCTTCGTCGGCAAGGGCGAGTCGGCGCGCGAGCTGTGGGAGCGCGCGCTCGCGCCGATGGGGCTCGAGCTCCTCAAGCGCGTCGTGCGCCACGCGCGGGAGCACGGATCGGTCCCCGCCTTCAAGCAGGACGAGCGGTTCGCGACGAAGGCGCCGATGGTCAAGCGCTCGGTCACGCTGACCGAGGGGCACAAGGCGCCGACCGCCTCGCTCGCGGTGACCGTCGTCGGCCCCGACCGCCCCGGCATCGTGAAGCTCCTCGCCGAGCGCGCGAAGGGCTTCGGCGCCAACTGGGCGGCGAGCCGCATGGCGAACCTCGCGGGCCAGTTCGCCGGCATCGTGCACCTCGAGGTCCCGGCCGAGAACGCCGACGCGCTGTCGAACGCGCTCTCCGCGCTCGAGTCGACGGGGCTGCGCGTCGTGATCGCGCGGAGCGAGCCGGCGGCGGCGCCCGCCGGGCGGCGCGCCGTGCGCCTCGAGCTCGCCGGACCCGACCGTCCCGGCATCGTGCGCGACCTGTCGACGGGCCTCGCCGAGCGCGGCGTCTCGATCGAGGACCTGCACACCGAGGTGGTCGACGGCGCGGCGGGCGCGGGGCACGTGTTCAAGGTGCGCGCGCTCCTCTTCGTGCCCAACGCGGTCACGAACGAGGCGCTCGGGCGAGCGCTCGACGCCCTCGCGACCGAGATGAAGGTGGACCTCGCGCTCGGCGAGGGCGTCCCACGCGGCTGACGCGTCCGCGGGGGCCCGGAGACCACGGTGGCCGGCACCGGCCTGATCGCGCTGATCGACGACGTCGCGAGCCTCCTCGACGACGTCTCGGTGCTCACCAAGGCCGCCGCGCAGAAGACCGCGGGCGTGCTGGGCGACGACCTCGCGCTCAACGCGCAGCAGGTCGCCGGCGTGCGCGCCGAGCGCGAGCTGCCGGTCGTCTGGGCGGTCGCGAAGGGGTCGACCGTCAACAAGGCGATCCTCGTCCCCGCGGCGCTCGCGATCAGCGCGCTCGCCCCCTGGGCGGTCACGCCGCTCCTGATGGCGGGCGGCGCGTTCCTCTGCTACGAGGGCTTCGAGAAGCTCGCGCACCGGTTCCTCCGCAGCGACGGCGACGGCGCGGCCGAGGAACGGAAGCTCGTCGAGGCGTTCGAGAGCGCGTCGGTCGACCTCGTCGCGTTCGAGCGCGAGAAGATCCGCGGCGCGGTGCGCACCGACTTCATCCTGTCGGCGGAGATCATCGTGATCGCGCTGGGCACGGTGGCGGCCGCGCCGTTCGCGACGCAGGTCGCGGTGCTCGCGGGCGTCGCGGTGCTGATGACCGTCGGCGTCTACGGCATCGTCGCCGGCATCGTGAAGCTCGACGACGCGGGCGCGTGGCTCGTGCGGCGGCCCGGCACGGGCCGCGCGGGACGCGCGCAACGCGCGGCCGGACTGGCCATCCTGGCGGCGGCGCCGAAGCTCATGAAGGGGCTCGCCATCGCCGGCACCGCGGCGATGTTCCTCGTGGGCGGCGGCATCCTCGCGCACGGCATCCCCGCGATCGGCCACGCGATCGACGCGCTCGCCGCGCACGCGCTCGCGGTGCCCGGGATCGGTGCAGCACTGCGCCTTGCCGCTGCCCTCGCGGGCGACGCGCTCGTCGGCATCGCGGCGGGCGCGCTCGCCGTCGCGGCGATGTCGCTCGCGCGGCGCGCGCGGCGGCCGCGCGCGGGCGCGTCGTAGCCCGCCGCCGGTCGCTCGCGGACGTTTCGCCGCGCGTCCGAGCGTGGCACAATCGCCGCGCCCCGCGTCCCCGGAGCGAGGCGCGGAGCCTTCGCCGGGAGCGCCCCGAGGACCCTGGATGCCGCATGACGTCACGCTGATCGCCACGTTCGCGGTGGGCTTCGTGCTCGCGTTCGCGTTCGGCTACGTCGCGAACCGCCTGCGGCTTCCTCCGCTGGTCGGCTACCTCACCGCGGGCGTCGTGATCGGCGTGTTCACGCCGGATCTCGTCGCGAACGCCGAGATCGCCGGGCAGCTCGCCGAGATCGGCGTGATCCTGCTGATGTTCGGCGTCGGCCTCCACTTCTCGGTCGCCGACCTGATGGCGGTGCGGCGCATCGCGATCCCCGGCGCGGTCGCCCAGATCGTCGTCGCGACGGCGGTGGGCACCGGGATGGCGATGCTGTGGGGCTGGACGCTGGGCGCGGGCATCGTGCTCGGGCTCTGCCTGTCGGTCGCGAGCACGGTGGTGCTGCTGAAGGCGCTCGAGGAGCGCAACACGGTCCAGACGACGAACGGCCGCGTCGCGGTCGGCTGGCTCATCGTCGAGGACCTCGCGATGGTGCTCGTGCTCGTCCTGCTGCCCGCGCTCGCCGAGGCGCTCGGCGGCAAGGTCCCGGGCGCCGGGCACGGCGCGGGCGGGCACGGGCTCCTCGTGTCGCTCGCGCTCACGCTCCTCAAGGTCGCCGCGTTCGGCGCGATCGTGCTGACCGTCGGGCCGCGCGTGATGCCGTGGATCCTGCGGCAGGTCGCGCGCACCGGCTCGCGCGAGCTCTTCACGCTCGCGGTGCTCGCGCTCTCGGTCGGCATCGCGTTCGCGTCCGCCGAGCTCTTCGGCGTCTCGTTCGCGCTGGGCGCGTTCTTCGCGGGCGTCGTGCTGAACGAGTCCGACCTCTCGCACAAGGCGGCGCAGAACTCGCTGCCGCTGCAGGACGCGTTCGCGGTGCTGTTCTTCGTCTCGGTCGGGATGCTGTTCGACCCGTCGATCATCGTGCGCGAGCCGCTGATGCTGGGCGGCGTGCTGCTCCTGATCCTCGTCGGCAAGGCGATCATCGCGCTGGCGGTCGTGATGGTGATGGGCTACCCCTCGAGCACCGGCGTCTACGTGTCGGCGGCGCTCGCGCAGGTCGGCGAGTTCTCGTTCATCCTCGCCGGCCTCGGCATTGCGTTCGGGCTCATGCCGCCCGCGGGCCTGAGCCTGATCCTCGCCGGCGCGCTCATCTCGATCACGCTGAACCAGTTCGCGTTCGTCGTCGCGGACCGCATCAACGCGTTCGTCGCCGGCCGCCCGGGGCTCAAGGCCCGCCTCGAGGACGCGCACGCCGAGCGCATCGGGCAGGTGGAGGCCGATCTCGCCGTCGCGAAGGCGAACGCCGAGGCGCGGGCGGCCGCGCACCGGACGCTGTCGCCCGAGGAGCTCGTCCAGCACTTCCCGATGTTCGGCACGCTCTCGTCCGAACAGCGCGAGGTCGTCCTGCTCCACCTGCAGCCGCACGCCGCGCAGCCGGGCGAGCGCGTGATCCACCGCGGCGACGCGGCCGACGCCGCCTACTTCATCTCGGCGGGCGAGGTCGAGGTGTCGGTCGGGGGCCAGCACATCCGGCTCGGGCCCGGCAACTTCTTCGGCGAGATGGCGCTGATCAGCGGGCAGCCGCGCTCGGCCGACGTCACCGCGCTCGACTACTGCCGGTTCCTGAAGCTCACGACCGACGACTTCAACGAGATCCTGCGCCGCTACCCCGACATCCGCGCGCAGATCGTCGACCAGGCGGAGAAGCGGGACGAGGAGAACCGGCGCCGGGCCGTGGAGGCGGTCGAGGCGGCGAAGGCGACGCTCGACCGGGCGGGGGACGGCTCGCGCGACTGACGGTGCGGGCGCCCGGTGCGCGTTCACGCTCCCGGCGGGAGCGTCCCGCAGGCACGGCCACGCGGCCTCCTTGGCCCACCTGCGCAATGCGACGCGTCGAGCGTCGCCCGCCTGCGCCGTCGCAACCGCGCGTCGTCGATCCCCGTTCGCTTCGCTGCGGGGCCCCTCGCCGACGCAGCGACGGCGCTAGAGCAGCAGCAGCGTCGCGAGCCCCAGGAACGCGCCCATGCTCACGACGTCGGTCGCGGTCGTGAGGAAGATGCTCGACGCGGTGGCCGGATCGGCGCCGAGGCGCTGCAGCGTCGTCGGCACGAGCACGCCCGAGATGCCGCTGATGACGCACGCGACGACCATCGCGAGCCAGGTGACGCCCGCGAGCATCCACGCCTGCGGATTGCCCTGCATCCAAGCGTAGGCGAACATCCCGGCGCCCGCGGACACGCCGACCAGCGCGCCGTTGCACAGTCCCAGGATCGCCTCCTTGACGACGGCCGCCGTCGTCCCCCCCGGCTTGAGCTCGCCCAGCGTCATGCCGCGCAGCGTCACCGCGAGGGCCTGGCAGCCGGTGTTGCCCGACTGGCCGGCGAGCACCGGCAGGAACACGGCGAGCAGCACGATCTTCTGCAGCGTGCCCTCGAACAGCCCGACCACGAACGCCGCGACGAACGCGGTCAGCAGGTTGAGCTGCAGCCACGGGTGCCGGAACAGCAGGCTCCGTCCCCATGGCGTCGCGAGCCGCTCCTCCTTGGTCACGCCGACCATCTCGCCGGCCTGCGCCGAGAGCTCGACCGCCTGCGCCTCGAACATCCGCTGGCCGCGCACGGTCCCCTTGAGGCGGCCCTCGTCGTCGACGACCGGGTAGACCGGGTAGTGCTTGTCGAGCGTGAGCTTCATCGCGTCGAGCAGCGGCGTCGTCGCCTTCAGCGCGAACACCTGCTTCAGCATCACCTCGCCCAACGCGGCGGACTTGTCCGAGAACAGCAGGTCGCGCATCGTGATCACGCCCACGAGCTTGCCGTCCGCCTCGAGCACCCACGCGTAGGTGATGAACGCCTGCTTGACGAGCTCGCGGATCGTCTCGATCGCCTCGCCCACCGTCTGCTGCGGCAGGAACACCGCGAGCGGCGTCTCCATCAGCCGCCCGATCGAGTCCTCCGGCCAGGGCGATTCGGCTCCGGCCTTCGACTTCCTTCCGAGTCTCATGACGCGACCTCCCTCGGACGGGCCGCTCGTGCGGCCGCGGGGAACTGCAACGCGCCCTTATACCGCAACCGGCGGGCCAGCGGGCCGCGTGCCGACCCGCGGGGGACGCTCAGTCGCCCGGCGCGTTGCTCATCGGCAACGTTTCCGCGGTCGCCGGCGCCGAAACGTCCGCGGCGGGGGGCGTCGCGAAGGAAGGGGCGGCGTGGCCGTTGTGCGAGGCGGTCAGGAGCTCGAGCGCCGCGAGCACGGTCTCGTTCTGCGCCTCGACCTGCTTGTCGCGGGAGGCGCCGCCGCAGAACGTCGTGCAGACGCGGTCGGTGGGACTCTCGAAGTCGCAGTGCGACGCGCCGTCGATCTTCTTCGAGCGAACCAGCCGGGGGACCGCCTGCGCGAGCGAGCGGCCGCTGCCGAACAGGTTGCAGGCCGACGAATTGCCGAGCAGCACGATCGCCGGCGTCCCGAGGTTCGACGCCGCGTACAGCCCCATCCCGCTGCGGTCGACCGGGTCGAGACCGATCCAGCCCGCGATGTCGGGAAGCTTCGAGGCGGCGATCAGCGTCGCGAGCCCTCCGGCGGACGTGCCGATCAGCACGAGCGACGACGGCAGGACCGGAGGCAGGCCGAGCGCGCCACCCTCGAGGCGGCGCACGAGGTCGACGATCGCCGACCCGTTGCCCCAGAGATCCATCACGTTCGGCAGGTCGGGGATCACGGCCACGATGCCGGCCTCGGCGAGCGCGCGACCCGCGTCGCGGTGCTGCTCGCGCGAGCGCGTCCAGCCGTGCGCGACGATCGCGACGCCGACCGGCGGACCGGCGTCGGGCTCGAACACGTCGACCGGCGCCGGGGCGCCGTCGATCTCGATCACCGTGGTCCGCGCGTGGTAGCCGGCGGGCGACGCCGTCGCGGCGAGGAGCGCGAGGAGGCCGACGAGCGTGGCGAGCGAGGGGCGGAGCATGGCGAAGCGCGCGGCGAGGAATCCGGGGCCCGGGGCCGGGACAGAGTGGCGTAGGACCATAGCACGGGCCGGCCGGTTCCTTCGTGCCCGGCGGGCGTCGCGAGGCAGGACGGCATCCCCGCCGACGTGCCTATAATCGGGTCGCGACGGCGCGTTGCCGTGCCGTACCGGAGGTGCCGGATGTCCGAAGCCCTGATCGAAGCCGCTGCGGCGGGCGACACCGCCCGCGTGCGCGAACTCCTCGCCGCCGGCGCGGGCGTCGACGCCCGCGACGCCGAGGGCGCGACCGCACTGATGCGCGCGGCCCGCGCCGGGCGCCTGGACGCGGTCCGCGCGCTCGTCGACGCCGGGGCCGACGTCAACGCGGTCGACGCGCGCGGATGGGGTGCGCTCGCGATGGCCTGCCACAACGCGGACCTCGATCGCGGCTTCGCGGACGTCGTCGCGTTCCTGATCGAGCGCGGCGCGAACGTCGAGGCGCCGATCGGCTACGGCGTGCGGCCGCTGATGCTGGCCGCCGGCTACGGCGAGATCGCCGTCGTCGAGGCGCTGCTCGCGGGCGGCGCCGACGTCCTCGCGCGGAACGACGGCGGCCTCACCGCGCTGATGATGGTGAAGGAGAAGTTCTACGTCGACGTGATCAACCGGCTCCACGAGGCGGAACGCGAGGCCGGCGTCGGCGAAGGGAGCTGCGAGACGAAGAACGCGCCCGGCTCGAACGTGATCACGTTCCTGAAGCCGGCGTCGCGGCGGCCGTCGTAGCCGTCGCGCCTGTCGCGCTCAGAGGAGCCACCCGGGGCGCAGCAGCATCGCGGCGCCGAGCGTGAGCATCACGGCGCCGCTCGCGAGCTCGAGCCACCGCCCGTCGCGCTCGCCGAGCCTGCGGCGGCCCAGCGCCGCGACCGCGATCGCCGCCATTGCCGCGTCGTCGGCGATGTAGCCCGCGAGGTAGAGCCCGAGGTAGGCGTAGCGCGCGGCCGGCGTGAGCTCGTGCTGCGCGAGCAA
Source organism: Burkholderiales bacterium (assembly GCA_046347845.1). Taxonomy (GTDB): domain Bacteria; phylum Pseudomonadota; class Gammaproteobacteria; order Burkholderiales; family Casimicrobiaceae; genus VBCG01. The sequence continues at coordinate 241,065 of JAXMFH010000001.1, forward strand.
CGCGGTGAACATGGCCGGGAGCCCGGCCCTGCGGAGCAGCTCGACGGCGCTCGCCAGCACCGCGAGCGTCGCGACCGCCGCGAGCGAAGCGCCCGGGGATTCGGCATCGATGACGGCGCGCGCGCGCGCGTAGAGGCCGGGCCTGGCGGCGTCCGGAATCGAGCGCGACGGCCCGCGTCCCCGGGCCAGGAAGTCCTTCACGTTGAACGCCCCGATCGCCAGCGCGACGAGGGCGAGCGCGAAGCGGAGCGGCGTCGACAGGCCGGCGATCAGGAACAGGTTGAGCCAGGCGGCCATGTACGCGTAATGGACGGCGCCGCTCGCGAGCAGGAACGTGCCGGCGACGAGCGCCATCCGGCGCCGGTCCCGGAGACGCACGAGCAGCGCGAGCAGGAACAGCAGCATCCAGGTCGCGCACGGATGGATGCCGTCGATCAGCCCCAGCGCGAGCGTGAACAGCGGAAGCCCCAGGCGCGAGGCCGACAGCGTGCCGAACGCGGTCGTCTCGACCTGGTCGCCGGGCGGCACGGTGCCCTCGATCAGCGCAAGCAGCGCCGGGCCGCCCTGTTCGGCGTCGAAGCCCGTCATCACGCGTCCCTCGACCGCGAACGTCGGGACGCCCGGCGGCCAGATGCCCGCGGCCTGCGAGAGCGCGAAGAGGCGCTCGCGCGCCGCGGCGTCCCGGTCGACCGGGTGGTAGACGATCCGCAGGTCCGGGCGGCCCGGCGCGAGCCGATCGAGGAAGGCCTCGGCGTCGGCGCAGTGCGGACAGTCGGCGCGCACGTAGACGTCGAGGGGAGTCGCGCCCGGTCCCGGCGCCGCGGCAGGGGCCGCGGCGACCGGCGCGACGAGCGCCGTCAGGCACGCCAGCGCGACGAGGATGCCTCGGGCGAGCGCGGCCGCGAGGGGGAGCGCGGCCGGCCACCGGGCAGGCGCGCGGTGGCGCCGCTCGCAGGCGGGGACGCGGGCCGCGCCTTCCGTCATGCGCGGGGACGGACCTACCGGGACCGCTCCTCGCGCGGCTCGCGCAGGTACGCGAGCCAGTAGACGCCCGCCACCAGCAGCGTTCCGCCGACGACGTTGCCCGCCGTGACCGCCGCGAGGTTGGTCGCGATGCCCGCGAGCGGCACCGTGCCGTCGGGCGCGATCGCCCGGCCGTAGGGCAGGAAGAACCAGTTCGCGATCGAGTGCTCGCCGCCGATCGCGACGAACGCGGTGATCGGGAACACGATCGCGACGACCTTGTCGGTCACGCTGCGGCCGCCCATCGTGAGCCACAGCGCGAGGCACACGAGCGTGTTGCACAGCACGCCGCGCGCGAAGGCCTCGCCCGCGCCGAGGCCGGCCTTCGCCGAGGCCACGCGCACCGCCGTTTCCCCGACGCCGCCGTTGCCGAGGCTCGCGAGGTCGGCCCAGGCGACGAGCGCGACGGTGCCGAGGCAGCCGGCCACGTTGCCCGCGTAGACGACGATCCAGTTGCGGACGACCTCGCGCGTCGTGATGAGGCGGTCCGCCCACGCCATCGCCAGCAGGTTGTTGCCGGTAAAGAGCTCGGCGCCGCCGACGACGACGAGGATCAGGCCGAGGCTGAAGGCGAGGCCGCCCAGGAGCCGCGCGACGCCGAATCCGGGCGTCGCGCCGGTGACCACCGTGAGGAAGAACAGCGCGCCCAGCGAGATGAACGCGCCGGCGAGCACCGCGAGCACGAACAGCGTCACCGTGTCGGTGCGCGCCTTCGCGACGCCCAGGCTCGCGACCTTCGCCGCGATCTCGCGGGGCGAATAGGCGTCGACGGCGTTCGTTTCCGGATTCATGGCGACTCGCTTGCAGGGGGAGGGTAGGGGCGCGGCCACGCGGTCATGCGGACGGCGGCGCGAACGTCCAGACCGCGTAGCCCTCGCGCTGCGCGACCTCGGCGTGCCGCGAGCCCGTCCGCGGGAGCAGGCCGGGACGCCAGGCGCGCGCGCGGTCGGCGATCGACGCGCATGCGATCGCGCGCCAGCCCGCGGATTCGATGATCTCGCGCGGGTGCCGCTCCGCCGGCGCGAACGCCGCGCCGAGCTCGGCGAGCTTCGCGTTGGTGCCGGCCCCGAACCAGCGGCGATACGCGGCGGTCGAGATGTCGACGTGAAGCCGCGCCCTCGGCAGCGCCGAGAGCAGCGTCCGGGCGACCGTGTCCAGCGCGGCCGCGTCGAGGTAGGGCGTCACGCCCTCCAGCACGACGAGCGCCTCGTCGCCGCCGGCGTGGGGCGCCAGCGTGTCGGCGAGCGACTCGCGACGGAAATCGTGGGCGACCCGCGTCAGCGGCCGCGGGGCCGCGCTCGCGGGGAGCGCCGCTTCCTTGACGGCGAGGATCGAGGGATGCTCGATCTCGAGCCAGCGGCCGCCCCGGAGCCGGTAGGCGCGCGTGTCGAAGCCGGCACCGACGACCAGCACGCGACGTTCGGGATCGCGCGAGAGCTCGTCGCGCAGGAGGTCGTCGACCAGGCGGTGGCGCGCCACGCAGATCGCGTAGGCGGCGCCGTCGGCGAGCAGCGGCGCCAGGCGCTCGCGGACATTCCCGGCCAGGAAGCGCGCGGCGTAGGTGTCCCCGCACAGCGGATCGGCCTCGCGCGCGTCGCGCTCGCGCTGCGCGCAACAATAGAAGGCGGTCAGCTCGACCCCGCCGATCGCGTCCGGCGGCTCACCCACGCGCGCCCCCCGGCCCGATCCGCGACACGACGCGCACCGCGAGCTCGCCCCGGCGGCGGAAGCCCATGCGCTCGTAGAGGCCCGCCGCGTGCGCGTTCTCGCGCATCACGTGCAGGAACGGGAGCTGGCCGCGCCGGAGCTGCTCGCGGACGAGCTTCAGCATGAGGCGGCGGGCGAGGCCGCGGCCCTGCCAGAGCGGATCGGTGCAGACGCCGCTCACCTCCCTCAAGGCGCCCGCCTCCATGCGCTCGCCCGCCATCGCGACGAGCCGTCCGCCGTCGAACACGCCCCAGTAGTCGCCGAGCTCGACGGTCCGCGGCCCGAACGGTCCCGGCTTCGTCGCCGCGACCAGCGCGAGCATCCCGGGCACGTTCGCGGCTCCGAGGCGCGTGGCGTCGAGCGCATCGTCGCGCTCGGGCGCGCCGCCCTCCCACACCATCTGGTGCGCCGAGGAGTCCTCGTCGATTCGCCAGCCGCGGGGACAGGGACCGCTCCATCCGCCGACGTAGACGTGCTCGCCCACCTCGCAGCAGGCCGCGAGCGCGTCGAAGTCGGGCCGGTCCGGATCCGGGAATCCGACGATCGGCGAGAAGCCGCGCGCGTAGCGCTTCGCGGTCGCGGACCCTTCCGCGAAACGCGCCTGGGGTCCGGCGAGCGCGTGCCAGACGACGTTGGGCAGCAGGCCGAGCGTCATCGTCGGATCAGGCCCGCGGCGCGAGGTCGACCCGGTAGCGCAGCGCGGGCGTCCCGCCCAGCTGCGGCGGCCTCCTGTAGCGCTCGACGAGCACTCCGCCGTTCGCCTCGATCACGCGCTGCGACGCAACGTTGTCCGGCTCGGTCGTGATCTCGACCCGGGCGAGTCCCTCGGCGCGCGCTTCCGGCAGGATCGCCCGCAGCGCGGCGGTCGCGTAGCCGCGCCGGCGCTTCCACGGCACGACAGCGTAGCCGACGTGCCCGGGGCAGTGGGGCGGCAGCGCCTCGGTGCCGCGCTGCCAGCGCAGGCCGATCGAGCCGCAGAACTCGCCGTCCCACATCCAGCGCACGTAGCCGGGCAGCCGCTCGGCCGTCGATCCGTCGGGCAGCACGACCGGCGCGCCTCTCGCCTCGCGGTCGACGAGTGAGGCGACGAAGCCGCGGGGATCCGCGGCGATGCGCGCGAGCTCCTCCTCCGCGGCGGCCCGGCCGCGCAGGTTGTCCGGCGACCAGCCGCGGACGAGCGCGTCGACGTAGCCGGGCAGACGGTCGAGTGAGGGCCAGACGAGCTCCATGCGCCGAATGGTACCTGCCCGCGCGCGAGAGCCGGGCGTCAGCCCGGCGGCTTCCCCGCGACGATCGCCGCGTACTCGCGCACGCGCCGCGCGTTCGCGCCGAGGTCGCTCTTGCCGACGCGCGAGACCGAGCGCACGTCGATGCGGCTGCCGCGCGCGTCCGCGCCGACGCGGATCACGACGTCGTCGCGGAAGCCGAACCACGGCGTCGTCGCGGTGGCCTCGATGCGACCCGACGCCGCGTCCGCCGCGACGATCGTCCAGCCCATCGACCGTGCCGCGGCGAGCGCGACATCGAACGCTGCGGCGGGTGGCTTCGAGACGACGATCGGCGCGAGGTCCGGGTAGGCGGCGCGCTGCGCGCTCGCGGTCGCCGCGCCCGGGTAGGGGGCCGGCACCGGCGCGTCCGCGCGGAGCGGCAGGATCGCGACGAAGGCCGGCGGGTTCTCGGGATCGGTCGTGACGTCGTTGATCGGGGGAACCGCGCGCGCCTGCTGCAGCCAGTACAACGGAACCGCGGCGGCGCCGCCCGCGAGCAGCAGGGCGACCGCGAGGCCGAGGGGGCCGCGGGCGCGCAGCCTCGGCACGAGGAGCGCGACGAGCGCGACCGCCGCGATCCCGAGCGCCGCGTAGGTGCCCCAGCGCAGGATCGTGAACCCGGCGCGCCAGTCCCAGACGCCGAACCGCGCGCCGAAGCCCGATGCGGCGATGGCCGCCGCGGCGAGCGCGGCCACGGGGAGCAGCAGGCGTGTCGCGTTCATGGATCTCTCCTCGACGACGAGCCGTGCGCATGGGCGGGGCACGAGCGACGCCGGTGCACGGTTTCCGGAGACGCGGTGACGACGGGTCGCGGCCGCTCGGTCCCGCCCGGAGGGTCGGAGCGCCGCTTCCTGCGCCGCGGCCTCGGCGAGCTGGCGTCATTGTGCACGCGCGCCGGGGGGCTTTGCCGGGATCGCATCATGAAGTTCGGGGCGGGACGAGGGCGCGATACAGGTCGACGATGCGATCCACGTGACGATCGAAGGTCAGGTCCGCCAACGCCCGCGTCCTCGCGGCGGCGCCCAGTCGCTCCGCGAAGTCCCGGTCCCGCACGATACGCTCCAGCGCGGCGGCGAGCGCCGGCGCGTCCCCGGGCGGAGCGAGAAAGCCGGTCTCGCCCTGCGCCACCTGCTCGGTGAGCCCCCCGCTCGCGCTCGCCGCCACCGCGGTGCCGCGCATCATCGCCTCGGCGGCCACGAGCCCGAACGGCTCCTCCCAGCGGGAGGGAACGGCCTGTGCCCAGACGCCGGCGAGTGCGCGCTCCATCGCGTCCTGCGCGAGGTGGCCGAGGAAGTCGACGGCCTCGCGCATCCCCAGCTCGGCAGCCAGTCCCTCGAGCGCGACCCGCTCGGGACCGTCTCCGACGACGACCAGTCGCACGCCGGGCACGCGCTCGCGCAGCAGCGCCATCGCGCGGAGCAGCACGTCGACCCCCTTCTTGCGAACCAGGCGTCCCGCGAATCCGACCGACGGCGTCGTGTCCAGCGGCGGGCGCTGCGGACGCACCGCCACGCCGTTGGGGATCGACTCGTCGACCGCGATGCCTTCGGCCCGCAGTCTTCGCGCGACCCAGTCGCTGTTCGCGATGACGCGATCGAACACGTCGAGCGTCGTCAGGCGGCGCTGCACGAGCGTGCGCGCCACGCCTGGCCACGACAGGCATCCGGCCGCACGGCAGGCGATGCCCGCCCGATGGCGGCAGGGCGTGCCGTCGGGCAGCGTTTTCGTGTTGATCGGGCAGACGAGGTTGTAGTTGACGACGTGGAGCAGCGCCGGGAACGGCCGCAGCGGCGGCAGGATCAGCGGGGACAGCTGGGTCAGGAACATCTTGACGTGCACGACGTCGGGCCGGAATTGGCGCAGCACGGCACGCAGGCGCGCCGCCGCATGCGGATTCGCCGCCTGGAGCACGCGTCGCAGCGTCGACACCGTGCCGTAGCAGTGCTCGTCGGAGACGAGCGGCAGCGGCAACGGTCGCGCGGTGCTGGTGAACAGGATCGTCTCGTGGCCCCGGCGGCGCAGCGCGTCGCGCAGCGCCACGATCATCACCTCGGCGCCGCCGTTGAGCGTCCCGTAGTCGTGCACGAGGAGCACGCGCATCGCGGAGGACTAGTCCATGAAGCGCGCGCGGTCCGCGGCGTTCAGGTGCGGCTCGCGATCCAGGTCGTAGAGGCCGGCCTTCACGGCGCTTCGGCCCGCGCCGAGCGCGAAGCCCGCGGCCTGCGCGACCGCGTCCAGGACCAGGACCAGCGCGAGCAGCGGCGCGATGGTCGGCATTTCCGCGCGGGCCGGATGCGCGCGCAGGCCCGGCCACATCGCCCGCAGCCTGAGCACCGGAAAGGCGGGGCTCGTCGCGACGTACAGGAGCCTTCGCGCAGGCGACCATCCCGCCGTGCGCGCCCGCGTGTCGGCCGAGGCGCGGCCGGAATGGAATCGCAGGCGCAGCATCGAGCGCAGGCGCGACGGGTTGAGGTGCCGCATGCGCGCGTCCCCCGCGCGCCAGAAGCGCCGCCCGTCGCGGCGCAGCGCGTCGAGGAGCCCGCCGTCGCGCGCGAGCACGTCGGGAAGCCGGTCGCCGAAGGCGAGCAGCGCCTCGCGCCGGAAGGTCGAATTGTTGCGCGGTATCCGCGCGACCTCGCCGCCTTTCGCGGTCTCGTCGTGCTGGCCGTAGGTCATGAAGTGCTCGACCCAGCTCGTCGCCGTGGCGCCGTTCGCGTTCGAGATGACGCTACCGACGGCCGTCCACGGTCCCTCGAACGCGCGCACGACCGCCCGGGCCCAGTCCGGGTCCGGATACACGTGGTTCTCGAGCAGCGCGACGATCGGCGCGCTGGCGGAGCGAATGCCGGGGACGAACGCGCGCTCGACTTCGTCGAAGGGCCCGATGCCGAGGCGACGGCAGCGCGCGAACCCGGCGGTCTCGGAAGCGCCGAGGTCGTCGAACGAGGATTCCTCCGGGCCGATCAGGATGACCTCGACGCGGTCGGCGATCGACTGCGCGCGAAGGTGCCGAAGCGTCCGCCGCACGGTCCTGCCGCGGCCGCTGGTGGCGACGAGAACGGACAGCGCGGGCGCTGCCGCCGTCATGCGCTCGCTCCGCCCTTGCGCCGGGATCGCGCTCGCCGGGGAACCCGCGGCGCGGCGACGAGCCATCCGCCGTTGTAGCAGGCCACGCCCGCGATCAGGAGCGCGAGCAGGTAGGCGGCTTCGCGGCCCGACAGGCCGGAGGCGGCGACGGTGTCCCGGAAGATGCGCAGCCGCTCGGCATTGCGGAGCGGCCGCGCGGGCACGATCGACGCGTAGCGGCGCGCGCTCCTGCCGTAGAGGTAGGCCTTGCGGAAGTAGACGGCGGCCCGATCGATCTCGAGGTGGTCGACCACGGCATCCGGCTGGTACCGGACGGCGTCCACGCCCCAGCGCGCGAGCACGCGGTGAACGAAGATGACGTCGGAGCCGCGCTCGCCCTCGTCGAACGCTCCGATCGCGTCGAACGTGCCCCGGCGGGCCGCCAGGTTGTTCGTGTGGCCGTAGTAGATGGCGGGGTCCCGGCTACCGAGGACGAACGTCTCCTTGCAGTGATCGTACTCGCCGAGGAGCCGCACCGCCGTCGTCCGGCCCGCGGGGCGGTCCCGGCCCATCACCACCTGCACGGACGGATCGGCCAGCGGCAACGTCAGCCGCCGCAGCCAGTCCGGTCGGGGAACGCAGTCGCCGTCGGTGAAGACGATGCATCGCCCCCGGGCGTTCGCGAGGCCGCGGTTGCGGGCCGCGTACGCGCTCTGCCTCCGCTCGACGAGCACGCGGACGGACGCGTGGCGCCTCGCGACCGCCGCCGTGGCGTCGGTCGAGTTGTTGTCGACGACGATGATCTCTCGCGTGCCCGTCGCGAAGTCCTGCCGCTCGAGTCCGTCGAGGCAGGCGTCGAGCGTCCTCGCGGCATTGAACACCGGGACGATGATCGACACGTCGGTCACGGCCGCCCCCCGGCGATCGTCGGCGTCCGCCGTGCCGCCGGTTTCCGCCACCCCGGGCAACGAGTGCCGCTCATGGCGCGACCACGACGCCTTCGCGGGCCGAGCGCTCGGCGGCGAGCACGACGGCGAGGCTCGCCATCCCGTCGTCGAGATCGGGCGCGGCGGGGCGCCGTCCGCGGATCGCCGCGACGAACGCGCCGAGCGCGAGCGCGAAAGTGCGATCACGCGGGGGAAACGCCGCATCGCGCAGCGTTCCCGGCATCCGTCCGAGCGTGGCGAGGGCGGACCGGAGGCGTGCCGGCCGTCGAAAGTCCCGCCGCTCCGGCATCTGCTGCAATGCCGACGACCGGTACCGATCGAGCACGAGCTGGCCCCGCGTGCCGTTGACCTCGAGCCGGTCCTCTTCCACCGCGGCGAGGGAGGTGCAGAGGGACACGAGCGGTCCCGACGACAGCCGCAGCGCCGTGACGGCGGTGTCGCCCTCGCTGTGCACCGATCGAACCAGCGTGCTCACTTCGACGACCTCGGCGCCGACGAGGAATCGCACGAGATCGACCTGGTGGCTGGCGAGGTCGAGCAGGGCGCCGCCTCCCGTGCCGCGCTCGCGCTTCCAGTCCGGAAGCGCGCGGCGCGCGGCGCAGAAGGTCGAGCGGATCGTCGTGACCGCGCCGACGCGCCCGCCCGCCAGCGCGTCCTTCAGGGCGAGCGCGAGCGGATGGAAGCGGCTGTTGAAGCCGACCATGCCGACGCTGCCGGCACGGCGCCAGGCGTCCAGCGCCTCGCGCGCCTCGCCGGCGGAGGTGGCGAGCGGCTTCTCCACGTAGACATGGAGCCCCCGCGCGAAGCTCGCCACCGCCGCGCGCGCGTGCAGCGCCGGCGGCAGGCAGATCACGACCGCGTCGAGCGGGGTCGAGGCGAGCAGTTCGGCGAAGTCCGTGCGGAGCTCGGCGCGCGGTGCGAGCGTTCGGCAGGCGCCGCGCGCATCGGCCGCCGGATCGGCGACCGCGACCAACTCGACCTCCGGCAGCGACGCGAGGATCGGCAGGTGAAACCGCCGGGCCACGCGTCCGGCGCCCATCAGGCCGACGCGCAGGCGGCCCGGGCCGTCGTGCCGACGCGTGTTCCGGGCGATCATGGCCTGTCCCGCAGGAGGCGCTCCGGAGGCGGATCCCGATCGTTCGCTCAGCCCGCGGCGAACGCGCGGTCGATCTCGCGGCGGAGCGCGTCGTAGCTCGTCGTGACGGGGAACTGCGGAAACTCGCGGATCACGTTCTCGGGCGGGTGGAACAGGATGCCGCCGTGCGCCTCCGCGAGCATCGCCGTGTCGTTGTAGCTGTCGCCGGCGGCGACGACGCGGAAGTTGAGCTCCTTCAGGCGCTTCACCGCCTCGCGCTTCTGGTCGGGCATGCGCAGCCGGTAGCCGGCGATCATGCCCGACGCGTCGACGACGAGCGAGTGCGCGAAGAGCGTCGGCAGCCCGAGCTGGCGCATGAGCGGGCGCGCGAACTCGTAGAACGTGTCCGACAGGATGATGACCTGGTAGTCGCCGCGCAGCGCGTCGAGGAAATCGCGCGCGCCGGGCATCGGCCCCATCGCGGCGATCGCGTCCTGGATCGCGGCGAGGCCGAGGCCGTGCCGCTCGAGGATCGCGAGCCGGAACGCCATCAGCTTGTCGTAGTCGGGCTCGTCGCGCGTCGTGCGCTCGAGCTCCGGGATGCCGGTGCGCCGCGAGAATTCGATCCAGATTTCGGGGACGAGGACGCCTTCGAGGTCGAGACAGACGATGCGCATCGGGGACGGGTCGGGAGTGGGGGCGGGCGTCCCTGCCGGCGGCTCGGGACGCGGGATTCTAGCAACGGCCGCGAGCGCGCCGCGCCCGAGCCGTCACCGCGCCGAGAAGAACGCGAGGCGGCGCAGGCCCGGCAGCCGGCCGAGCCGCAGCGCGAGCGGCGTCGCGAGGCGGTCCATCAGCGCGGCGGCGCGAGCCGCGTACGGGGTGCACAGCCCCCACGCGATCGTCGTCAGCGCGAGGAACGTCCCGCCGACGAGCACGTCGGAGAGCCAGTGCGCGCCCGCGACGACCCGCGGCAGCATGAACAGCGCCGCCAGGCTCCACACGAGCCAGCGCCGCCAGCCGCCGGCGAACGCCGAGACGAACAGCGCCCACAGCATCAGCACGGAGGCATGGTCGCCCGGGAACGCGCGGCCCGACGAGTCCTTCACGTGCAGCAGGCCCTGCCAGCCCGGGAAGAGCTCGGAGATCAGCACCGCGCCCTTCACGGTCAGCGACGGGCTCGCGCGCTGCCAGTGGAAATGCGCGACGAGCGGCGAGAAGACCGCCGTGCGTATCGCGAGCAGCAGCACGAGGATCGCGGCGAACGCGTAGAAGGCCTCCCGCACGCGCCCGGCGGCGAACACCAGGCCCCCCCTGATCAGCACGGCGAGCATGACGAGCGCGACCGCGAGGTCGAAGGCGCGCATGCTCGCGACGCCCCACGCGTACGCCCACCCCCCCTTGGCCGCGAGCGGCGGATTGACGAGCGCGAACGTCGCCGCGTCGAGCCGGTCCCAGGTCGCGCGCAGCGGCGGCCACAGCCACGTGGCGAGCAGCGCCAGCGCGGCCAGTTGCAGGACGACCAGCGCGGGAAGGCGCCAGCGGGGCTCGAGCAGACGGTCGGATTCGTGGCGGGGCATCGGTGAGGCGCGGCGTGCCCGCGCGTGGAAGGGGTCCGGCATCGTGGCCCGTCGCGGCGGGGCGCCCGGTCATTCGTCGCGGTCGCCGCTCGCGTCCGCCCCCGCGCCCTCGCCGCCGGGCCGGTAGCCTGTGACGACGCGGTAATGATAGCGCCCGGCCGGGTGCCCGTTCTTGTGCACGTCGATCGCGCCGACCGGGCCGGCGGACGCCACGCGCGAGCTCACGTGCTCGCCTTCGAGGCGCGACGCGTCCTTCGCGACGAGCAGCATCGTCCGGCCCTCGAGGCCGCTCGCGGGGAACCAGAGCCCGTACATGAGCCCGATGCCGCCGAACAGGTGCTCGGTCGCGGTGTCGAACGCGGGGTCGCGACCCGGCGCCGCGCCGGGCGCCGCGTCGAGGTAGCGCGTGCGGTAGTACGCGAGTCCGCTCGCGATCCGGTTGCGGTCCATGCCGACGACGAGCACGTCCTTGCCGGTCTCGCGCTCGATCGACTCGACGAGCCGCTCGACGTCGCGGCCGAAGTCGCGCCAGCCGATCAGGTGGACGTTCTTCGGGTAGCCCGCGCCGGGGAAGCCGGGGCCGAGCCAGTGCAGGGCCGCGCCGTACGCGACGAGGCAGATCGCGAGCGTCGGGGGCCACGCGCGCCGGCACCACGCGACCAGCCGAGGCTCGCCCGCCGGCTCGCGCCCCGGCGTGACGAGCAGCGCGAGGAAGGGGATCGCGCCGAGCCAGAGCGGACCGGTCCAGTTGAGCTTGCTCGCGCGCGCGACGCTCAGGGCCGCGAACACCGCCAGCGGCGCGAGCGTGAGCCACGCGAGCAGCACGCGGCTGCGCAGCCACGCGCTCGCGTCGGCGCCAGCGGGCATCGCCAGGCCCGCGGCGGGCTCGCGGCGGTGGACCGCGAACGCGATCGCCGCCACGACGCCGGTCGGCGTCAGCAGGGCGACGACGTTCGCCGCGAAGCGCGGCAGCGAGAACGCGAACCGGCTCGCGAGCCGGTCCTGGCTCTGGAACGCGAACGAGATCCACTGCTGCTGCCAGTTCCAGACGATCGCAGGCGAGAACAGCACGAGCGCGATCAGCACGGCGACCCACGGCTCGGGACGGGCGAGCCAGCCGCGCGTGCGGCGGTCGGCCGCGACGAAGACCACGAACGCGGCGGCCAGCAGGGCGATCGTGTACTTCGAGCTCATGCCGAGCCCGATCGCGACGCCCAGCCACAGCCACGCGCGGCGGTCGTCGCGCGCGACGATCCGGTGCATGAACCAGAGCGCGGCCGACCAGCACGCCGCCAGCGGCGCGTCGGGGCTCATGAACAGCCCGAAGAAGAAGAACACCGGCAGCACGGCGACCAGCGCGAGCGCGCGGGAGGCGGCCGAGCGGCCCAGCACGTCGCGCGTCAGCCGCCACGAGAAGAAGGCGGTGACGAGCCAGCACGCGAACGCGCCGGCGCGCACCGCGAACTCGCCGTTGCCGAAGAGCCCGGTGAACGCGCGGATGATCCACGCGACGGCGAGCGGATGGTCGAGGTAGCCGATGTCGAGGTGCTGCGCGTAGTCCCAGTAGTACGCTTCCTCGAACAGGAGCTCCGGCACGCCGAGGTAGGCGAGCCGGAGCGCGACCGCGTAGACGACGACCGCGGCGACGAAGCGCTCCCATCGGACCTCGTCGGGATCCGTGCCCGCCGGCACGGGCGCGGCGAACCAGCGCCAGGCGGCGTACAGCGCCGCGAGCGTGAACGCCGCCGCGACGAGGTGGGCGACGGCCGCGGGGGCCGCGACGACCTGGACGAGCGAGGCCAGCACGCCGCCGCGCAGGAACAGCGCGAGCAGAACGATCGTGGCGATCGCGGCGAGGCGGGCGAGGGCGAGGGACCGCCACTCGCGGCCGGTGAAGGCGAGCACCAGCGCGCCCGCGGCGAGGCCGGCGAAGTAACCGGCGATGTGGGCCTTCGCGAGGGCGTCGGGACCGAGGCCGATCCGCCGGAACACGGCCCAGTCGACGGCGAGCGCGACGAGGCCGGCGGCGAGCAGCCTCCATGCGCGATTCGGACCGGGGCGCGGCGAAGCAGCGGTCACGACGGGTCCGGCCGAGTCCGGGAAGCGGCCGCCGCGGGGGCGGAGCGGGGGGAAACGGCCATCGCTCCTACCGGTTCTCGAGCACGATCTCCTCGATCGTGTGCGCGGCGCGCTTGCAGTTGTAGAGGACGTCCTCCTGCGCCGTGTAGAACCGGCGCATCTTCATCGCGTGCCACGCGGCGGCCTCGTCGCCCTCGACGGCGAAGAGCCTCGTGATCGCCTCGCGCATCGTGGCGGCGCCGCGGTCCTCGAGCGCCTCGATCTCGTGGCAGGCCGCGGCGACCTCCTCCTGGCGCCGGCGGTCCGCGAGCGCCACGACGGCGCGGTGCAGCAGCTTGCAGGCGTCGACGCCGAGCGACGCCATCACGCGCGCCTCGGAGGTCGAGCTCGCGATCCGGTAGGTGCGCACCGCGTTCGCGACGCTCTGCAGCGTGTCGAGCACGCGGTCGAGGTCCTTGATCAGCGTGTGCATCTGCTGGCGGTTGAGCGGCGTCGTGAACGACTCGTACAGGAGCCGGATGTACTGCCCCTTGATGTCGTCGGCGCTGTTCTCGTTGACGTTCACTTCCTCGATCAGCGCGGCGTCGTCGTGCTCGCCCGGCGTGCCCAGCGCCGTCAGGAGCCGCATCGTGGCGTTCGCGCCCCCCACCAGCCGCTCGGTGTGCGAGCCCAGCAGCTGGAAGAACGCCCCGCGCTGGGGAATCACGTTGTTGAACATGGCGCCTCGCGGTCAGAGGAAGCCGCGCCCGGCGTACCAGAACAGCGCGGCGACGAGCCCCGCGGCCGGGATCGTCAGCACCCACGCGACGACCAGGTTGAACGTGATCGCCCAGCGCACGGCGCGCACGTCCTGCGCGGTGCCGACGCCGACGATCGAGCCGGTGATCGTGTGCGTGGTCGACACCGGGATGCCGCCGAAGGTCGCGAGCGCGAGGCTGATCGCGCCGCCCATCGACGCGCACGAGCCGCTGACCGGGGTGAGCCGCGTGATCTTCGAGCCCATCGTCTTCACGATGCGCCAGCCGCCGAGGTAGGTGCCCCACGCGATCGCGCCGTAGCACGCGTAGACGACCCACATCGGGAGTGTCGAGACGTCGGTCGTCGAGACGCCCGCCGTGATCAGGAGCAGCCAGACGATGCCGATCGTCTTCTGCGCGTCGTTGCCGCCGTGGCCGAGGCTGTAGGCGGCCGCCGCGACGATCTGGCCGTACCGGAAGTAGTCGCCCGCCTGGTGCGGCGTCCGGTTCCTGAAGACCCACGCGACCGCCACCATCAGGAGGCCGCCGATCAGGAAGCCGACCAGCGGCGAGATCACGATGAACGCCAGGATCTTGCCGAAGCCGCTCCACAGCACCGGCGCGAAGCCGCCGGCCTTCGCGACGGTGGCGCCGACGAGCCCGCCGATCAGCGCGTGCGAGGACGACGACGGGATGCCGAAGTACCAGGTGAGGACGTTCCACGCGATCGCGCCCATCAGCGCGCCGAAGATGACGACGTGGTCGACGAACTGCGGGTCGACCGTCCCCTTGCCGATCGTCGCCGCCACCGAGAGGTGGAACACCCAGAGCGCGACGAAGTTGAACGCCGCCGCGAAGAGCACCGCCTGCCTCGGCGTGAGCGCGCCGGTCGCCACGATCGTGGAGATCGAGTTCGCCCCGTCGTGGAAGCCGTTCATGAAGTCGAACGCCAGCGCGACGGCGACGAGCAGCACGAGCACCCAGAGGCTGATGGCGGCCGGTTCCATGGACGGGGCGCGCAGGCGCGGCGCCTACGTGTTCTCGATCAGGATCTCTTCGATCGTCTTGGCGGCGTCCTCGCAGCGGTCGAGGACCTCCTCCTGCAGCGCGTAGAACTCGCGCATCCTGAGGGCGGTCCACACGGACGCCTCGCCGCCGAAGAGCGAGCCGATCGCCTTGCGCTGGATGCGGTCGGCCTGCGACTCGATCCCGTCGATCTCCTTGCAGAGGTCGACGGTCTCCTTCCGGTGCGTCTTGTCGGGGAGCGCGATCACCGCGCGGTTGAGCCGCATGCACGCGTCGGCGGCCAGCGCCGCCAGCTCCCGCGCCTCGGCCGTGGACTCGCGGATGTGGTACATGCCCACCGCGTTCGCGACGTCCTGGATCGCGTTCAGCACGAGGTCCAGCTCGATCGTGAGCGTGTGGATCTGGTCGCGGTTGATCGGCGTCGTGAACGACTGGTGCAGGAGCCGGATCAGCTCGTACTTGATCTTGTCGCCGGCCTGCTCGTTCAGGTTGACCTCGGCGACGAGCACCGGGACGTCCTCGGTCCCGGCGCCGAGGCCGTTCATCAGGCGCAGCACGGCGTTCGCGCCGGCGACGACGCGGTCCGAGTGGGCCGCCAGCAGCTCGTAGAACTCCTTGCGCTGGGGCATCAGGCTGCTGAACACGGGGTCTCCTCGGGGCGGCGGACGCCGGGCGGGGCGCCGACCGCGCGATCGTGCCGCCCGGCGCGCCGGGGGTCAACGCATCGACGACGCCGGCGCCCGAACCGGGAGGGGAGCGGCGGGCCGACGCGCGGGACCGAGGATACGCGGCGGGTCCGCGCCGGCATTGACGCCGGTCAAGCGCGAACGCCCCGCGCGGGGCGGGGCGTCGGCAGGACGCGGACGGCGCCGGCCCGAAGGCCGGCCCACGGGATCAACCGGTCACTCGCCCTCGAGGAAGCTCCGCAGCTTCTCGGAGCGCGACGGGTGGCGCAGCTTGCGCAGCGCCTTCGCCTCGATCTGGCGGATGCGCTCGCGCGTGACGTCGAACTGCTTGCCGACCTCCTCGAGCGTGTGGTCGGTGTTCATCTCGATGCCGAAGCGCATGCGCAGCACCTTCGCCTCGCGCGGCGTCAGCGTGTCGAGGATGTCCTTGCAGACGTCGCGCAGGCTCGCGTTGACCGCCGCGTCCGAGGGCGCGACCGTCGACTGGTCCTCGATGAAGTCGCCGAGGTGGCTGTCGTCGTCGTCGCCGATCGGCGTCTCCATCGAGATCGGCTCCTTGGAGATCTTGAGGATCTTGCGGATCTTCTCCTCGGGCATCTCCATCTTGACCGCGAGCGTCGCCGGGTCGGGCTCGGCGCCGGTCTCCTGCAGGATCTGGCGGCTGATCCGGTTCATCTTGTTGATCGTCTCGATCATGTGCACCGGGATGCGGATCGTGCGCGCCTGGTCGGCGATCGAGCGCGTGATCGCCTGCCGGATCCACCAGGTCGCGTAGGTCGAGAACTTGTAGCCGCGCCGGTACTCGAACTTGTCGACCGCCTTCATGAGGCCGATGTTGCCCTCCTGGATCAGGTCGAGGAACTGGAGGCCGCGGTTCGTGTACTTCTTCGCGATCGAGATCACGAGGCGCAGGTTCGCCTCGGTCATCTCGCGCTTCGCCTTGCGCGCCTTCGCCTCGCCGGTGGACATCTGCTTGTTGATGTCCTTGAGCTCCTTCAGCGGGATCATCACGCGCTGCTGCAGGTCGACGAGCTTCTGCTGCTGCTCGACGATCGCCTGGCGGTAGCGCGACAGCTGCTCGCTGTAGCCGTGGCCGGCCGCGATCTCGCGGTCGATCCAGCGGATCGAGGTCTCGTGGCCCGGGAAGTTCTTGATGAACTCGGGACGCGGCATGCCGCCCTTGTTGACGACGAGGTCCTGGATCTTGCGCTCGTGCTGGCGGATGTTGTCGACCTCCGAGCGCACGCTGTCGCACAGCTTCTCGACCATGCGCGCCGAGAAGCGGATCTGCATGAGCTCCGCCGAGATCTTGCGCTGGTAGTCGAGCGCCCTGGGGGCCTTGTGGCCCTCCTTCTGCACGACCGCGAGGTGCTTCGTGTAGTGGCGGCGGATCGCGCCGAAGCGCTCGAGCGCCGCGACCTTGAGGCGCTCGAGGTTCTGCGCCTGGATCGCGCCGGCGTCGCCCTCGTCCTCCTCGTCCTCCTCCTCGTCCTCGTCGCCCGCCTCCTCGACGGCCGACGCGTCGATCTGCTCCTGGAAGTCGAGGAGCCCGTCGACGACGTCGTCGATCTTGAGCTCGTCCTTCGCGATCTTGTCGGCGAGCTCGAGGATCTGCCCGACCGTCATCGGGCAGGCCGAGATCGCCATGATCATGTGCTTGAGGCCGTCCTCGATGCGCTTGGCGATCTCGATCTCGCCCTCGCGCGTCAGGAGCTCGACCGAGCCCATCTCGCGCATGTACATGCGCACCGGATCGGTCGTGCGGCCGAACTCGGAGTCGAGCGTGCTCGCCGCCGCCTCGGCCTCCTCCTCGACGTCCTCGGTGGGCGCGGCGGGCGCGGCCTCGGCCATCAGCAGCGTGTCGGCGTCGGGCGCCTGGTCGAACACCTGGATGCCCATGTCGCCGATCATCGAGATCACGCCCTCGATCTGCTCGGCGTCGACGAGGTCGTCGGGCAGGTGGTCGTTGATCTCGGCGTAGGTCAGGTACCCGCGCTCCTTGCCGAGCACGATGAGGCTCTTCAGCCGGCGCTTGCGCGCCTCGATGTCGGCCGGCGTGAGCTCGCGCGGCGCGACGTCGGCCTGCCTGCCGTTGCGTCCCTTCTTGCCGCCGCCCTCGCCGAGCTTGGTCGCGAGCTTCGCCGCCATTTCGCCGGCGGCCTTCGCCGCCGCCTTGTGGTCGACCTTCTGTCCGTTGCCGTTGCCCGGCTTGACCGGGAGCGCCGCGGCCGGGGCGGCGGGCTTGCCGCCGTTCGCGGGCTTCGCGCCTGCCGCCGCAGGCTTCGCCGCCGGCACCGTGCCCTTCGCGGGCGCCTTCGCGGCCGGGGCGGCCTTGGGCGTCGTCTTCGCGTGCGGATGCGGAGCCGGCTTGCCCTGCGCCTTCGCGCGGGCGACGGGCTTTTTCACCGCCGGCCTGGGCGCAGGCTTCTTCGCGGAGGACTTCTTCGTCGCGGCCGGCTTCTTCGCGGCCGGCTTCGACGCCGGCCGGGACTTCTTCGCGGCGGGCCTCGGGGCGGGCCGCTTCGCCGCCGGCTTCTTCGCCTTGGCGGCGGTCTTGGACTTGGCGGACGACGACTTGCGAACGGGCTTCTTGGCCATGGGCATCCTGACGGTGACGGCGTCATCGACCCGGGGGCGGGCCGGGGCGGCGGGGCGCCGACCTCGGGAGTTGAGGGCGACGCGGGAAAACTTCAAATTTTATCACTTCGGGCGCGCGAGCGGCAGCGGCGGGCCGGCGACGGCGAGCGGCGATCCGCCGAACGGCGCAGCGGGCGCCGAACGGGGCATCCGGGCGTCGAAAACCCGCGAAATCGCCGCTTCCGAGGCCGATTTGCGGGGTTTCGGGGCGCGCGACCCCGGAAATCGGTCGACATTCCGGCTTCAAGCCGGCGATTCGCGTCGAGTAACCGTCCGCGCCGGCCCAGGAACCCGCGATCGGCGGCCCGGAACCGTTCCTGGCCGCCCGTTGGCGAGCCTTCGGCCTCCGCGTCACGTCGCCGGCGCCTTCGGAGCCGGACGCCCCGCCCCGAGCCGCCGGGCGATCAGCTCGCGCTGCTCGGCCGTGAGCTCGTCGAGCGGCGTGGCGAGCAGCGCCGCCAGCCGGCGCTGCTCGTCCTGCTCGCGCAGGCGCGCGACGCCCTCGCGCAAGTGGGTCTCGGCCTGCTCGGCGGTGATCCCGTGGTCCTCGGCCGACGCGAGCGCGGCCGAGAGCGCCGGTTCGTGCTCGGTTCCGGCGAACGCCTGGATGAGCGCGGGCGTCGTGATGCCCGCCTCGGCGTGCGCGCAGTGCTCGACGACCGCCGCCAGCGCCGCCGCGTCGGGCGAGTTCTCGCCGGTGGCGGGAATGTCGACCTCGCGCACGATGGACGGCCGCAGCAGCACCGCCTGCAGGAGCTGCCGCGCGAGCGACGGCGCGCGGCGCACCGGCATCCGCGCGCCCGCGCGCGGGCGGAACGCGGGATCGGGGCCGCGGTCGCCGGCGCGGGCCCGGTCGGCCGTGGCCTCGCGGTCGCCTTCGGCGGCGCGCGGCCGAACCGGCGACTGCACGATCGGCGCGATCTGCGCCTCGGAGAGACCGGCGATCTCGGCGATCCGGCGCGTGATCAGCGCCGCGAGCACCGGCGCTCCGATCTGCGACACGAGCGGGCGTGCCGCCGCGACGAGCGCGGCGCGCCCCTCGTCGGTGGTCGGCGGGTGGCGCGAGGCGAGCTCGGCGACCAGGAAATCGGAGAGCGGCATCGCCTGCGCGAGCGCGTCCTCGAACGCGGCGCGCCCGCGCCGCCGCACGTAGTCGTCCGGATCCTCGCCCTCCGGCAGGAACAGGAAGCGCACGTTCTTGCCGTCGGCGAGCACCGGCAGCGTGTTCTCGAGCGCGCGCCACGCGGCCTTGCGGCCGGCCGCGTCGCCGTCGAAGCAGTACACGACGCTGTCGGTGAGGCGCAGGAGCTTCTGCGCGTGCACGTTCGTCGTCGCGGTGCCGAGCGTCGCGACCGCGTACGCGACGCCGTGCTGCGCGAGCGCGACGACGTCCATGTAGCCTTCGACGACGACGACGCGTCCCGCGTCGCGGATCGCGTTCCGCGCGAGCCACAGCCCGTAGAGCTCGCGCCCCTTCGAGAAGAGCGGCGTCTCGGGCGAGTTCAGGTACTTGGGCTCGCCGCGGTCGAGCACGCGGCCGCCGAAGCCGACGATGCGTCCGCGCCCGTCGTGGATCGGGAACATGATCCGGTCGCGAAAGCGGTCGTAGCGCTTGCCCCCGTCGCCCTTGACGACGAGGCCGGCGGTCTCGAGCGCGGCGTCCTGGTAGTCGGGGAACGCGCGCTCGAGCGAGGTCCACTCGTCGGGCGCGTAGCCGATGCCGAAGTGCGCGGCGATCGCGCCGGTGAGCCCGCGCGACTTGAGGTAGGCGATCGCGCGCGGCGACTCCTTGAGTTGCGACCGGTAGAACTTCTCGGCGGACGCGAGGCGCTCGGCGAGGTCGTCGAGCGCCTTGCGCTCCTCGCGCTCGCCGGGGCGCTCGACGCGCGGCACCTCGAGGCCGGCGTCCCGGGCGAGCTCCTCGACGGCCTCCGGGAACGACTTCCCGGCGTGTTCCATCAGGAAGCCGATCGCGGTCCCGTGCGCCCCGCAGCCGAAGCAGTGATAGAACTGCTTGGTCGGCGAGACCGTGAACGAGGGCGTCTTCTCGCCGTGGAACGGGCAGCAGGCCGCGTAGTTCGCGCCCGCCTTCTTCAGCGGCACGTAGCGGTCGATCACCTCGACGATGTCCACCCGCGCGAGCAGCGTCTGGATGAAGTCGTTCGGGATCATCGGGCGGCCGGGCGGGATTCGCGCGTCGGAATCGGCCAGCCTCGGGCTGGCGGGGCCAAAGACGTCGCGCGCGGCCGGTCGGGGGACCGGCCGCGCGGACGCATCACACGGCAGGGAACGAACCCATTATAGGTTGGGGGTTGCGTTCCGCCAGTCCCGCAAGGAACGCGCCCGCCCGCCGGAGGGAGGCCCTCGATGCCGGTCAGCCGAGCTTCGCCCTGACCTTCGCGGAGACCGCGGCCAGGTCGGCCTTGCCCGCGAGCTTCGGCTTCAGGACGGCCATCACCTTGCCGATGCCGGCGGCCCCGGCGGCGCCGGTCGCCGCGATCGCCTCCGCGATGGCCGCGTCGATCTCGGCGTCGGAGGCCTGCGCGGGCAGGTAGGCCTGCAGCACGGCGATCTCCGCGCGCTCGGCGGCGGCCAGGTCCTCGCGCTTGCCGGCCTCGAACTGCGCCACCGAGTCGCGCCGCTGCTTGATCATCTTGTCGACGACCGCGAGCACGTCCCCGTCGCCCAGCTCGCGGCGCTCGTCCACCTCGCGCTGCTTGATCGCGGCGAGCAGCAGCCGGATCGTCGAGAGGCGCGCGGCGTCCCTCGCGCGCATCGCGTCCTTCATCTCGTCCTGGATGCGGGTCTTGAGCGTCATGGCGTGGGGGTGAGGTGGGGTCAGAGCCGTGGGGGTGGGGTCAGAGCCGCAATATTCCGAACCGGAATGGGGGTGGGGTCAGAGCCGTAATATTCCGAACCGGAATATTACGGCTCTGACCCCACGCGCCGACCCCCAACAAAAAGGGGCGAATCGCTTCGCCCCTCCCTCGTCGATCGGAACCGGGGTCCCGGTCAGTACATCTTCGGCGGCAGCTGCTGGCTGCGGATGCGCTTGTAGTGGCGCTTCACCGCGGCGGCCTTCTTGCGCTTGCGTTCCGAGGTCGGCTTCTCGTAGAACTCGCGGGCACGGAGCTCGGTCAGCAGGCCGGTCTTCTCGATCGTGCGCTTGAAGCGGCGCAGGGCGGCCTCGAACGGCTCGTTTTCGCGGACACGGACGCTGGGCATGGAACGGTCGACCTTTCGAATCGGGGGCGGGTTTCGGGGTCCGGCCGGCAGCCCCGGCGCAGCCCCCACAAAGAGCCCGCGAGTATAGCCGGACGGGGCCTGCGAGGCAAGCCCTGCTAGACTGGCCGGCCGTCCGCGACCGCCCCCGGCGCCGGGGGGCCTTCCCCCGGGCCGGGCCCGGCCCGGAACCCACCATGCGCGTCCTCGGCATCGAGACTTCCTGCGACGAGACCGGCGTGGCCGTCTACGACACGGACCGCGGCCTTCTCGCCCACCGCCTGCACTCGCAGGTCGACCTGCACGCGCGCTACGGCGGCGTGGTGCCGGAGCTCGCCTCGCGCGACCACGTCCGGCGGCTCGTCCCGCTGATCGAGGAAGTCGCCGCCGAGTCCGGGACCGCGCTCGCCGACCTCGACGGGATCGCCTACACCGAAGGCCCGGGGCTCGCCGGGGCGCTCCTGGTCGGCGCGAGCGTCGCGAACGCGCTCGGGATGGCGCTCGGGAAGCCGGTGGTCGGCGTCCACCACCTCGAAGGGCACCTGCTGTCGCCGCTGCTCGGCGACCCGCGGCCGGACTTCCCGTTCGTCGCGCTGCTCGTCTCCGGCGGCCACACGCAGCTCTACGAGGTCGCGGGCGTCGGCCGGTACCGGCTCGTCGGCGACACGCACGACGACGCCGCGGGCGAGGCGTTCGACAAGACCGCGACGCTGCTCGGACTGCCGTACCCCGGCGGACCCGCGCTCGCGAAGCTCGCGGCGTCGGGCCGTGCCGGCGTCGTGTCGCTCCCCCGTCCGATGATCGACTCGGACGATCTGATGATGAGCTTCTCCGGGCTCAAGACCGCGGTGCTCACGCTCGTGCGCAAGCTCGAGGCGGCGGGCCGGCTCGACGCGCAGGCGAAGGCGGACGTCGCCGCCGAGTTCCAGCGCGCCGTCGTGGACGTGCTGGTCGCGAAGGCGCTCGCCGCGCTCGACGCGTCGAAGGCGCGCAGGCTCGTCGTCGCCGGCGGCGTCGGCGCGAACCGCGAGCTCCGCGCGCGCCTCCGCGACGAGGCGGCGCGCCGCGGCGCGCAGGTCTACTTCCCGGACCTCGCGTACTGCACCGACAACGGCGCGATGATCGCGCTCGCCGGCGCGATGCGGCTTCGGCAGGCGAAGGCGGGCGGCGGTGCGTTCAGCGTGCGCCCGCGCTGGGAGCTCGCGTCGCTGCCGGCGGCGGAAGCGGGGGGCTGACGCCGCGCTTCACCGCCCGATCGAGCGCTCCTTCCCTTCCAGGAGCTGCCGGATGTTCGCCTGGTGGCGCCAGACGAGCAGGATCGCGATCGGAACCATCGCCCAGGCCTCGAGCGTGTTGCCGGCGACGTAGAACATGCCGAGCGGCATCAGGACCGCCGCGGTGAGCGCCGCGAGCGAGCTGATCTTGAAGCCGAACGCCATCACGAGCCAGACGGCCGTCAGCGCGAGGCCGAGCGGCCAGTGCAGCGCGAACACGATGCCGGCGCCGGTGGCCACGCCCTTGCCGCCCCGGAAGCCGTGGAAGACCGGCCAGCAGTGGCCGACGAACACCGCGATCGCGGCGGCCGGCACCGCCCAGGCGTCGGCCCCGAGGACCGGCGCGAGCTTCATCACCGCGAACACGGCGACGAATCCCTTCAGCCCGTCGCCGACGAGCGTGATCATCGCGGCCGCCTTGTTCCCGGTCCGCAGGACGTTCGTCGCGCCCGGATTGCCCGATCCGTAGTCGTGCGGGTCGGGCAGGCCGAACGCCCTGCTGACGACGACCGCGAACGAGACCGAGCCCAGCAGGTACGAGGCGAGGACGAGCGCGAGGGCGGGAACCATGACGTGGGCGGGCCGGCGGGGAGGGCGCCGCGGGATTGGTAAGATTGTAAGCCCTGCGCGACCATGAACGAGCCCTCCAGCACCATCTTCATCCACGACCTGCGCGTGTCGACGCGCATCGGCATCTACTCGTGGGAGGCGCACGTCGACCAGACGGTGCGGCTCGACCTCGACATCGGCGCGCCGTCCGAGCGGCCGTTCGCGTCCGGCCGCTTCGAGGACGCGCTCGACTACGCGGCGGTCGTCGCCCGCATCAAGGCCTACGCGCTCGCACACGAGCATCCGCTGCTCGAGCGCTTCGCCCAGGGCGTGGCCGACATCGTGCGCGGCGAGTTCGGCGCCCCGTGGGTGCGCGTGCGCGTCGCGAAGCTCTCCGCGCTGCCCGGCGTGCGGGAGATCGGCGTGGAGATCGTCCGGTAACCGGGGTCAGATTCGAATCCGACCCCGGGGTCGGATTCGAATCTGACCCCGGTTACCGGTCCTGCGCGAGGAGGGCGGCGTTGCCGCCCGCCGCGGCGGTGTTGACGGTGCGCGTGCGCTCCACCGCGAAGCGGGCGAGGTAATGCGGGCCGCCGGCCTTCGGGCCGGTGCCCGAGAGCCCCTCGCCGCCGAACGGCTGCACGCCGACCACCGCGCCGATCATGTTGCGGTTCACGTACAGGTTGCCGACGCGCGCGCGGGCCGCGACGCGCGCGATCGTCGCGTCGATCCGGCTGTGCACGCCCATCGTGAGGCCGTAGCCGGTCGCGTTGATCGCGTCGACGAGGGCGTCGAGCCCGGCGCCGTCCCATTCGACGACGTGGAGCACCGGCCCGAACACCTCCTTCGTCAGGCGGTCGAGGCGGTCGAGGACGACGAGCGTCGGCGCGACGAACGACCCGCGCGCGCACGCCTCGCTCAGCGGCGCACGATGCCGCACGAAGCCCAGCGCGCGCATCGCCTCGACGTGGCGCTCGAGCGCGTCCCGCGCGTCGTGGTCGATGACCGGCCCGAGGTCGGTCGACCGGTCGGCCGGATCGCCGACCGCGAGCTCGTCCATCGCGCCTTCGAGCAGGGCGATCACGCGCGGCGCGATCTCGCGCTGGAGGCACAGCACGCGCAACGCCGAGCAGCGCTGGCCGGCGCTGTCGAACGCCGAGACGAGCGCGTCGGCGACGACCTGCTCGGGGAGCGCCGAGCTGTCGGCGATCATCGCGTTCAGGCCCCCGGTCTCGGCGACGAGCGGCACGAGCGGCAGCCGCGCGGCGAGCGTGCGCGCGATCGCCGAGGCGACCTCGGTCGACCCGGTGAAGGCGACGCCCGCGACGCGCCGGTCGCCGACGAGCGCGGCGCCGACCGTTTCGCCGCGGCCGGGGACGAGCGCGATCGCGTCCGCGGGCAGGCCGGCGGCGAGCATCGCCTCGACGGCGAGCGCGGCCGTGAGGGGCGTCTGCTCGGCCGGCTTCGCGGCGACCGTGTTCCCGGCCGCGAGCGCCGCCGCCACCTGGCCGGTGAAGATCGCGAGCGGAAAGTTCCACGGCGAGATGCACGCGAACACGCCGCGGCCGTGCAGCGACAGCGCATTGGTCTCGCCGGTCGGCGAGGGGAGCGCGAGCGGCTCGCCGAACGCGGCCCGGGCGCCGGCCGCGTAGTAGCGGCAGAAGTCGACCGCCTCGCGCACCTCGGCGATCGCCGCGGCCCGCGTCTTGCCGGCCTCGCGCGCGAGCCGCACGACGAAGGCGTCGCGCGCGCCCTCGATCGCATCGGCGATCGCGTCCAGGACCGCCGCCCGCTCGCGGCCGCCGCGCGCGTCCCACGCCGGCTGCGCGGCCGCGAGCGTGGACAGCGCACGCTCGACGGTGGCGGCGTCCGCGTCGACGACCGTGCCGATCGCGCGCGTGCGGTCCGAAGGGTCGCGCGCCTCGCGCTCGGTTCCCGCGAGCCGTTCGCCGCCGACGATCGGCCCGGCGCGCCAGCGCGGCGCGTCCGCGCCGGCGAGCGCCTCGTCGAGGCGCGCCATCGCGGGCTGGTCGGCCAGCGCCACGCCGCACGAGTTCGCGCGATCGGCGTAGAGCTCGCGCGGCGGCGGCGTCAGGGGATTCGCCGAGTATCCGCCGCGCGCGGCGACGTCGACGGGATCGGCGACGACGTCCTCGATGCGGACCGACGGATCGGCGATCCGGTGGACGAACGAGGTGTTCGCGCCGTTCTCGAGCAGCCGGCGGACCAGGTACGGGAGCAGGTCCTCGTGGCTCCCCACCGGCGCGTAGACGCGGCACGCGTGGCCGTGCGGCTCCGCGCAGACCTGCGCGTACAGCGCCTCTCCCATCCCGTGCAGGCGCTGGAACTCGAACGCGGTGGCACCGCGTTCCGCCGCGCACGCGGCAACCCAGGCGGCCGTGTGCGCGTTGTGCGTGGCGAACATCGGGTAGACGGCGTCGCCCGCGTCGAGGAGCGCCTTCGCGCACGCGAGGTACGAGACGTCGGTGTGCGCCTTGCGCGTGAACACCGGGTAGCCCGCGAGGCCGAGCGTCTGCGCGCGCTTGACCTCGGTGTCCCAGTACGCGCCCTTGACGAGGCGCACCGGGATGCGCGTGCCCGTCGAGCGCGCGAGCGCCGCGATCCAGTCGACGACGGGGCGCGCGCGCTTCTGGTAGGCCTGCAGCGCGAGGCCGAGCCCCATCCATCCGCCGAGCGCGGGGTCGCGGCGCAGCCGCGCGAAGATCTCGAGCGAGAGCTCGAGGCGGTCGGCTTCCTCGGCGTCGACGGTGAACCCGATGCCGGCGCGCTTCGCCTGCAGCGCGAGCGTCGCGAGCGTCGGGACGAGCTCGTCCAGCACGCGTGCGGCCTGCGAGAGCTCGTAGCGCGGGTGGAGCGCCGAGAGCTTGACCGAGACCGACGGCTGCGCCCACGCCGGCAGCGCGCGGTCGGAGACGGACGCGCCGATCGCCGCGATCGCGCCGGCGTACGCCTCCGCGTAGCGGCGCGCGTCGGCCCTCGTGTACGCGGACTCGCCGAGCATGTCGTACGAGTGGCGCGCGTTCGGGTGCGGCGGCCTGCGCGCGCGGACGAGCGCCTCGCCGATCGTGCGCCCCATGACGAACTCGTCGGCCATGAGCTTCATCGCGCGCCGGAGCGCGACGCGCACGACCGGCTCGCCCAGCCGCGCGACGAGCCGCTCGTAGCCGGCGGCCGGGTCGCGCTCGTCGTCCGCGGCCATCCGCGTGAGCCTGCCGGTCAGCATCAGCGCCCAGGTCGACGCGTTGACGAGCGCCGACGAGCCGCCGAGGTGCTTCTCCCAGTCGCCGCGCGAGAGCTTGTCCCGGATCAGCCGGTCGGCGGTGGCGGCATCGGGAATCCGGAGCAGCGCCTCCGCGATGCACATCAGCAGCACGCCCTCGTGCGTGCCGAGCCCGTACTCGGTCAGGAACTGCTCGATGCCGGCGCTGCCGGCCTGCCGGGCGCGCACGCCCTCGATCCAGGCGGTCGCCTGCGCGGCGACCGCCGCGGCGGACACGCCGGCCGCCGCGGCCTCGGCGGAGCGCGCGCGCAGCGTCGCGGCCTCCTCGGCGAGGAACGCCGTGCGGATCGCGTCGCCGTCGGGGTCGGACGGGAGCATCGTCAAGCGGAGGGCGCCGTCGCGACGTCGACGAGCACCGGCTTCAGCACGCGGATCGCGTCGGCCGGCGAGAGGCCGACCAGGTAGCCGCGCCGCCCGCCGTTGACGTAGATGCGCGGCAGCTCCGCGATCGTCGACTGCATGTAGACGGGCATCGCGCGCTTCGTGCCGAACGGGCTCGTCCCCCCGACCTGGTAGCCCGAGTGCCGGTCGGCGACCGCGGGCGCGCAGGGCGACACCGACTTGACGCCCAGGTGCCGCGCGAGGTTCTTCGTCGACACCTCGCGGTCGCCGTGCATCAGCACGATCAGCGGCTGGCGGCGGTCGTCCTCCATGATCAGCGTCTTGATCACCCGGTGCTCGGGCACGCCGAGCTCGCGCGCCGAGACCGCGGTGCCGCCGCGCTCCTCGTACGCGTAGGGATGGTCGGTGTACGCGACGCCGTGCTCGCGCAGCACGCGGATCGCGTTGGTGACGGGCAGCCTGTCCTTGCTCACGGCGGGCTCTCGACGTTCGGGCGCGCGGGCGGCGACCGGCGCCGACCGCGGCTCGCGCCACAGGATACCGAAAGGCAGGTACGGCCCGCCGGCGATGCGCGCGCGCTCGAAGCCGGCACGCGAAAACTCGCGCAGGAGCGCGTCGCGCGAGAAATCGACATCCCGGACGCCGTGCCCGGGCCGCCCCAGAACACGAGGTCCGCGTGACGCTGCGTGCGTCCGTCCGAGGTGCGGTCGACGAGCGTCCGCCAGTCGACGTCACCGATCGTCGCGGCATCGTCCCCGGCGCCCCGGAAACGCGACAGCACGCGCCTGGCGGCGGCTCGCGGCGACATCGGGTCAGCCGCGCGGGTGGTGCTGCGCGTGGAGCCGCTTGAGCCGCTCGCGCGCGACGTGCGTGTAGATCGTCGTCGTCGTGATGTCCGCGTGCCCGAGCAGGAGCTGCACGACGCGCAGGTCCGCGCCGTGGTTCAGGAGGTGCGTCGCGAACGCGTGGCGGAGCACGTGCGGCGAGAGCGCGCCCGACGCGATCGCCGCGCGGGCGCCGTAGCGCTTGATCAGGTGCCAGAACGCCTGGCGCGTGAGCGGGCCGCGGCGCGCGGTCAGGAACAGGTGGTCGGTCCTGGCGCCGCCGGCGAGCCCGGGCCGCGCGTCCGCGAGGTAGCGCCGCAGCCACGCGATCGCCTCGTCGCCCAGCGGGACCAGCCGCTCCTTGCTGCCCTTGCCCAGCACGCGCACGACGCCGGCGTCGAGCGAGACCTGCCCGAGCTTGAGCCCGACGAGCTCGGAGACGCGCAGGCCCGTCGCGTAGAGCGTCTCGAGCATCGCGCGGTCGCGCAGGCCCAGCGGCGTCCCGACGTCCGGCGCGGCGAGCAGCGCCTCGACCTGCGCTTCGGACAGGTTCTTGGGCAGGCTGCGCGGCTTCTTCGGCGCGCGCACGCGCACGGTCGGGTCCTCGCGGACCGCACCGCGCTCGAGCTCGAGCCGGTAGTAGCGGCGCAGCGCGGACAGCCGCCGCGAGATCGACGACGCGCGCGCCTTCGCGCGGAACTGGTCGGCGAGCCACGCCTCGACGTCTCCCCGGCCGGCCGTTCCGAGGGAGCGGCCGCGCTCCGCGAGCCACGTCGCCCACGCGCCGAGGTCGCGGCGGTACGCGGCGAGCGAGGCCTGCGCGAGGCCGTCGCGCAGCCACAGCTGGTCGCAGAACGCGTCGATCGCGGCCTGCACGTCGGCCGCCCCCTTGGGGTCGCGCCTCGGCCCGACGACGTTCGCTCGCGCCATCGTCATCGCCCGAACGAGCCCTGGGGGTCCTGCTTCGGCCGGGCGCACTTCGCGTTCGCCATGATCAGCGGCCGAACCGATAGCCTTCGTGGCTCAGCAGCCAGCGCTTGACCGCCGCGGGGAACCGCGGGTCGGCCGGGGTCGCCGCAAGCGGCGATGGCGACGGCGCCTTCGCGAACAGGTCGCCCGCGCTCGACGGCGCGAACGTGCCGGAAGTGCCCATGAAGCCGCCGAGCGCGCCCAGGCTCCCGACGACGCGGTGGCAGGGGATGATCAGCGCGATCGGATTGGCGCCGCAGGCCTGCCCCACCGCGCGCGCGGCGGTGACGAGCTTGCGCGCGAGCTCGCCGTAGGTGCGCGACTCGCCGGCCGGGATCGCCAGGATCGCGTCCCAGGCGCGGTGCTGGAACGGCGTGCCGCGCGGCGCGAGCGGCACGGTGAACCGCCAGGACGGATCGTCGAGATAGCGCGCGAGCTCGCGCACCGTTCGTTCGGCGACCGCGTCGGCTGGGGCGGACTCGGGCTCGTCGGGCGGCAGGTAGGCGACGCCAGTCACCGCGCGGCCGTCGGTCGCGACGCCGAGCGTCGCGAACGGCGTGCGCATCCGGGCCCGGAACGGGGAGTCGGCCTCCGCTCTCATCGGCGGCTCCCGCGGCGCTAGCCCATCTTCATCTGCTGCGGCAGCCAGGTCACGAGGCCCGGGAAGAACCAGATCAGGAGCACGGCCGCGCACATCAGCAGGAAGCTCGGCATCGCCTGCCGCGCGATCCACGTGATCTGCCGTCCGGTCATCCCCTGCAGCATGAACAGGTTGAACCCGACCGGCGGCGTGATCTGCGCCATCTCGACGACGACCACGATGAAGATCCCGAACCACAGGAGGTCGATCCTCGCGGCCTCGACGGTAGGCAGGATCACGCCCATCGTCAGCACGACCATCGAGATGCCGTCGAGGAAGCAGCCCAGCACGATGTAGAAGGCGCCGAGCGCGACGACGAGCCCGAACGGCGAGAGGCCCAGCGTCGCGATCCACTCGGCGAGGTGGCGCGGCAGCCCGATGTAGCCCATCGACAGCGTGAGGAACGCGGCACCGGCGAGGATCAGCGCGATCATGCAGTAGAGCCGCGTCGCGCCCATCAGGCTCTCGACGAAGCTGGCCCTCGTGAGCGTGCGCTGCGCCCCGGACACCGCGAGCGAGCCGACGACGCCGAACGCCGCGGCCTCGGTGGCCGTCGCGACGCCCGTGTAGATCGAGCCCAGCACCAGCGCGATCAGCAGGACGACCGGAATCAGATGGCGCGACGCGTAGACCTTCTGCGCGAACGTCGTGCGCTCCTTCGCGGCCGGCACCTGCTCCGGATTCGCGAGCGACCACGCGACGATGTAGCCGGAGAACAGCGCCGCGAGCAGGATGCCGGGGATCACGCCGGCGATGAAGAGCTGCGCGATCGAGACGTTCGCCGACACGCCGTAGACGATCATGATGATCGACGGCGGGATCAGCAGGCCCAGCGTCCCCGCGCCGGCGAGCGAGCCGATCGTGATGCCCTCCGGGTAGCCGCGGCCCTTGAGCTCGGGCAGCGTCATCTTGCCGATCGTCGCGCAGGTCGCGGCCGAGCTTCCCGACACCGCGGCGAAGATCGTGCAGCCGATGATGTTCGTGTGCAGCAGCCGGCCCGGCACGCGCTCGAGCCAGGGCGCGAGGCCGCGGAACATGTCCTCGGACAGCTTCGTGCGGAACAGGATCTCGCCCATCCAGCAGAACAGCGGCAGCGCGGTCAGCGTCCACGACGACGACGAGCCCCAGATCGTGACCGCCATCGCGTCGCCGGCCGGGCGGGAGCTGAAGAGCTCCATGCCGATCCACGCGACGCCGGCGAGCGCGAGGCCGATCCACACGCCGCTGCCCAGCAGCGCGAACAGCGCGACGATCAGGAGCAGCGTGACGACCGGGTCATTCATGGTGCGCGACGGCCCCGCCGGCCGCGCGGCGGCGGCCCGTCCACTCGGCGACGAACTCGTCGGCGAGCGCGACGAAGAGCACGAGCGTGCCCAGCGCCATCGTGAGCTGCGGGATCCACAGCGGCGTCGCGTCGTTCGCCGTCGACACGTCGTTGAAGTCCCACGACTGGTACGCGAGCCGGATCGAGAACCACGCGAACAGCGCCGCGAGCAGCACGGCGACGCCGAGCGCCCACAGCTCGAGCCCGCGGCGCGCGCGGCCGGTCAGCCGCTCGACGATCAGCGTGACGCGGATGTGCTGGCCGCGCTTGAACGTGTGCGCGAGCGCGAGGAAGCCCGACGCCGCCATGCAGTAGCCGGCGTAGGCGTCGGTGCCCGACAGGTGGAAGTCGAGGAGGCGGCCCGCGATGGCGGCCATCACCATCGCGAGCGTCGCGACCATGAAGAACGCCGCGAGCCACGCCGCGGCGCCGTAGAGCCCGTCGAGGAGACGGCGGATCATCGCGCGCGCGGAGGGCGGACCGCCCGGCCGGGGCGCGGCGCCCCGGCGGCCCGGCTCACATCCCGCGGTAGGCGTCGATCACCTTCTTGCCGTCGTCGCCGGCCTTGCGCTGCCACTCGGCGAGCATGTAGTTGCCGACCTTCTTCAGGTCGGCCATCAGCTGCTCGGAGGGCGCGACGATGTTCATCCCCTTCTGCTTCAGCTGGTCGACGTACCAGGCGTTCTTCTCCTGCGAGAGCTTCCAGCCGCGCGTCTCGGCGTCCGCGGCGGCCTTCAGCACCGCCGCCTGCGTCGCCTTGTCGAGCGCGTCGAACGCTTTCCTGTTGACGATGATCGCGTTCTTCGGCAGCCACGCCTGCGTGTCGTACCAGTTCTTGATGTGCTCGTAGGTCTTGCTGTCGTAGCCGGTGGCGCCCGACGACATGTACGAGTCGATCACGCCGGTCGCGAGCGCCTGCGAGACCTCGGCGGCCTGCACGGTCACCGGCTGCGCGCCGACCAGCTCGGCGATCTTCGCGGTCGCGGGGCTGTAGGCCCGCCACTTGAGGCCCTTCATGTCGGCGACCGAGGCGAGCGTGCGCTTGGTGTAGATGCCCTGCGGCGGCCACGGCACCGTGTAGAGGAGCATCATCCCCTGCTTCGCGAGCTTCGCGTCGAGCGCCTTCCTCGACGCCTTGTAGAGCTTGAACGACTCGGCGTACGAGGTCGCGAGGAACGGGATGCCGTCGAGCCCGTAGAGCGGGTCCTCGTTCTCGTAGTTGACGAGCAGGATCTCGCCCGCCTGCGCCTGGTTGCCCTGGACCGCGCGCTTGATCTCGGGCGCCTTGAACAGCGACGCGTTCGGGTGGAGCTGGATCCTGAGCTTGCCGCCGGAGGCCTTCTCGACGTCGTTCGCGAACTGCTGCAGGTTCTCGGTGTGGAAGTTGTTCGCGGGATAGGCGCTGGGGAGGTCCCACTTGGTCTGCGCGGCCGCGGGCAGCGACGCGAGCGCCGTGGCGAGGCCGAGCGCGGCGGCGTAGGCGAAGGAACGTCTCATCGGAGTCTCCTGGCGGGGCGGGGCGCGCCGAACGGGCGCGCCGGCCGGATGGGGCGAGCGCGGATTTTTACCACAAATCCCTGCGCGCGTAACGCGGCGTCGTCGCGGCGAGCCCCGCGTAGAACCAGCTCACCAGCTGGGCCGCGTCGTAGACCGGCAACCCGGTGGACGCCTCGACCGCGGACCGGTAGGGCGGCATGTTCGCGCACTCGAGCACGATCGCACCGAGCTCGCGGTGGGCGCTGGCGAGCCGCCGGGAGGCCGCGGCGACGTCGGCCGCCATCGCCTCGACGTCGAGCTTCGCGGCGCCGTGGCGGATCGTGCGGCCGAACGTGCCGGCCGGGTCGACGCCCTCGACCGGGGTCGAGGCGGGCAGGCCGACGGCCGCGAGCAGCTCGGGCGTGATGTCGACGGCCGAGTAGGTGACGATGCCGAGGCGCCGGCCCTTCGGCAGCGTGCGCGCGACGAGCGGCGCCTGCAGGAGCGCCGACGTGAGGACCGGCACGGTCAGCGCGGCCGTGAGCTCGTCCTGCCAGCGGGCGAGGAACCCGCAGGTGGTCGCGATGCCGACCGCGCCGGCGTCGACGAGACCCCGAGCGGCCGCGACGAAGGCCGGGAGCATCGAATCGTCGCGGCGGTGCACCACGAGGTCGACCGCGGCCCCTTTCGGCGCCGCGTAGCGCACCGGAAACGGGAACGTCTCCGCGCAGCCCACGTCGCCGCGGATGCGGGGGAAGCCGGTGTCGAGGGTGAGGATACCCAGCATCAGGAATCAGGGGACAGGAGACAGAAGTCAGAGGACAGATGCGGCGCCGTATCCGGTGGCGGCGCATCGAGCGCCGGCAAGGCAGTTCCTGGACTAGGATGGGCCGCGGTCGCCGCCGCTCCTATAATGCCCGAGACTCAGGGCCCGGGGTTGCGCGCTCGGGCTCGCCCACTTCCGCAATCGGCCCCCGGCGCTCGATGCGCCGCCACCGGACACGCCGGCGCCTCTGATCCCTGTCCTCTGACTCCTGACTCCTGTATGTGGCAATTCTGGATCGACCGCGGCGGCACGTTCACCGACATCGTCGCGCGCCGGCCCGACGGCAGCCTCGCGACGCACAAGCTCCTGTCCGACCACCCGGAGCGCTACCGCGACGCCGCGGTGCAGGGCATCCGCGACCTCCTGGGCCTCGCGCCGGGCGCGCCGGTCCCGGCCCACGCGATCGAGGCCGTCAAGATGGGTACGACGGTGGCGACCAACGCGCTGCTCGAGCGCAAGGGCGAGCGCACGGCGCTCGTGATCACGAAGGGCCACGCCGACGCGCTGCGGATCGCCTACCAGAACCGGCCGAAGCTCTTCGTGCGCCGGATCGAGCTGCCGAGCCTGCTCTACGAGCGCGTGATCGAGGCCGACGAGCGGATCGGCGCGCGCGGCGAGCTCGTGCGGCCGCTCGACGAGGCGGCGGTCGAGCGCGCGCTCGCCGAGGCGCACGCGGCGGGCATCCGCGCCGTCGCGATCGTGCTGATGCACGGCTACCGCTACCCGCGGCACGAGCAGGCGGTCGCCGCGATCGCGAAGCGGATCGGCTTCCCGCAGGTGTCGGTGTCGCACGAGGTGTCGCCGCTGATGAAGCTCGTCTCGCGCGGCGACACGACCGTCGTCGACGCGTACCTGTCGCCGATCCTGCGGCGGTACGTTCGGCAGGTCGAGCAGGACCTCGACCCTCACCCCGACCCTCTCCCGCGCGCGGGAGAGGGAGCGCGCGAGCGTGACGCCGCTCCCGCCCCGCACCGCGGGGAGCCGGCCGGAACGAGCGGAAAGGTCCGGCTGCAGTTCATGCAGTCGTCGGGCGGGCTCACCGACGCGCACCTGTTCCAGGGCAAGGACGCGATCCTGTCGGGGCCCGCGGGCGGCATCGTCGGCGCGGTCGAGGTGTCGCGCCTCGCGGGCTTCGACCGGATCATCGGGTTCGACATGGGCGGCACGTCGACCGACGTCACGCACTACGCGGGCGAGTACGAGCGCGCGTTCGTGACCGAGGTCGCGGGCGTTCGGCTGCGCGCGCCGATGATGCGCATCCACACGGTCGCCGCGGGCGGCGGGTCGATCTGCACGTTCGACGGCGCCCGCTTCCGGGTCGGCCCCGAGTCGGCCGGCGCGAATCCGGGCCCGGCGTCGTACCGGCGCGGCGGCCCGCTCGCGGTCACCGACTGCAACGTGATGGTCGGCAAGCTCGACCCGGCGCTGTTCCCGCACGTGTTCGGCCCGGACGGCGACCAGCCGCTCGACGCGGACGTCGTGCGCCGCAGGTTCGCCGCGCTCGCGGACGAGGTGGCCGCGGCGACCGGCCACCGGCGCACGCCCGAGGAGATCGCCGACGGCTTCCTCGAGATCGCGGTCGAGAACATGGCGAACGCGATCAAGCACATCAGCGTCGAGCGCGGCTACGACGTGACCGAGTACACGCTCTGCTGCTTCGGCGGCGCCGGCGGCCAGCACGCCTGCCTCGTGGCCGACGCGCTCGGCATGACGCGCGTGTTCATCCACCCGTTCGCGGGCGTGCTGTCCGCGTACGGCATGGGGCTCGCCGACGTGCGCGCGCTCAGGCAGCGCGCGGTCGAGGCGAAGCTCGACGAAGCGGCGCTCGCGTCGCTCTCGTCGACGTTCCGCGCGCTGGAAGCCGACGCGCGCGAGGACGTCGCGAGGCAGGGCATCCCCGCGGAGCGCGTCGCCTGCCGCCGCACGCTGCACGTGAAGGTCGAAGGCACCGACACGACGATCGAGGTGCCGGCCGGCGCGCTCGGCGGGATCGTCGCGGAGTTCGAGCGGCGCTACGCGCAGCAGTACGGCTTCCTGATGCCCGGCAAGGCGCTCGTCGTCGAGGCGGCCGCGGTCGAGGCGGTCGGGCGCACCGAGTCGGCCGGCGACCGGGCGCCCGCGTTCCCGCCGCGCGTCGGGCCGCTCGCGCCGATCGCGAGGCACCGCGTCTACACCGAAGGCGAGTTCCGCGACGCCGCCGTCTACGCGCGCGAGGACCTGCGGCCGGGCGACGCGATTCCCGGCCCCGCGATCGTCAAGGAGCCGAACGCGACGACGGTCGTCGAGCCCGGGTGGCGCGCGACGCTCACGCCGCGCGACGACCTCGTGCTCGAGCGCGTCGAGGCCGCGCGCCGCGCGCACGCGATCGGCACGTCGGCCGACCCGGTGCTGCTCGAGGTGTTCAACAACCTGTTCATGGCGATCGCCGAGCAGATGGGCGTCACGCTCGCGAACACCGCGACCTCGGTCAACATCAAGGAGCGCCTCGACTTCTCGTGCGCGCTGTTCGACGCGCAGGGCAACCTGATCGCGAACGCGCCGCACATGCCGGTGCACCTGGGCTCGATGGGCGAGAGCGTGCGCACGATCATCGAACGCCGCGCGGGGACGATGGCGCCCGGCGACGTCTTCGTGCTGAACGCGCCCTACAACGGCGGCACGCACCTGCCGGACGTCACCGTGATCGCGCCCGTGTTCCTGGGGTCTGACCCCGGTTCTTCGGGGTCTGACCCCGGTTTGACGATTCCCGAATTCTACGTCGCGAGCCGCGGCCACCACGCGGACATCGGCGGCATCACGCCCGGCTCGATGCCGCCGGATTCGTCGCACGTCGACGAGGAGGGCGTGCTGCTCGACAACGTGCAGCTCGTCTCGCGCGGACGCTTCCTCGAGGCCGAGATGCGCGCGATCCTCGCGTCGGGGCGCTACCCGGCGCGCAATCCCGAGCAGAACCTCGCCGACCTGCGCGCGCAGGTCGCCGCGTGCGCGAAGGGCGCCGAGGAGCTCGCGAAGATGGTCGCGCACTTCTCGCTGCCGGTCGTGCGCGCGTACATGAAGCACGTGCAGGACAACGCCGAGGAGTCGGTGCGCCGGGTGCTCGGCGCGCTCAAGGACGGCTCGTACGCGTACGAGATGGACGACGGCGCGACGATCCGCGTGGCGATCCGCGTCGACCGCGCGAAGCGCGAGGCGGTGATCGACTTCACCGGCACGAGCCCGCAGCGCCCGACGAACTTCAACGCGCCCTCGGCGGTCTGCAAGGCGGCGGTCCTCTACGTGTTCCGGACGCTCGTCGACGACGAGATCCCGATGAACGCCGGGTGCCTGAAGCCGCTCACGATCGTGATCCCGGAGGGCTCGATGCTCGCGCCGCGCTATCCGTCCGCGGTCGTGGCCGGCAACGTCGAGACCTCGCAGGCGATCACCGACTGCCTCTACGGCGCGCTCGGCGTGCTCGCCGCGTCGCAGGGGACGATGAACAACCTCACGTTCGGCAACGCGACCTACCAGTACTACGAGACGATCTCGGGCGGTTCGGGCGCGGGACCGGACTTCGACGGCACGAGCGTCGTCCAGACGCACATGACGAACTCGCGGCTGACCGATCCCGAGGTGCTCGAGTGGCGCTTCCCGGTCCGGCTCGACTCGTACGCGATCCGGCGCGGCAGCGGCGGCGCGGGCCGGCACCGCGGCGGCGACGGCGGCGAGCGGCGCATCCGCTTCCTCGAGGACATGACCGCGGTGATGCTCGCGAACCACCGGCGCGTCGCGCCGTTCGGCGTCGCCGGCGGGGCGCCGGGCGCGCTGGGGGAGAACTGGGTCGAGCGGGCGGACGGGTCGCGCGAGGACTACGGCGCGACGTTCAAGGTCGAGATGCGGCCGGGCGACGTGTTCGTCGTCCGCACGCCGGGCGGCGGAGGCTTCGGGCCGCCGGAAGGGAAGGGGTCATGAACGGATGTGTGTTCTGCCGCCTCGTCGACGGCTCGCTGCCGGCGGCGTTCGTCCACCGCGACGACCGGGTCGTCGCGTTCATGGACGCGGGCCAGGTGAACGACGGTCACGTGATCGTCGCGACCGTGCGACACGTCGAGACGATCTACGGGATCGACGACGACGAGGCCGCCGCGGCGTTCCGGCTCGCGGCGCGGCTCGCGCGCGCGGTCAAGCGCGAGTTCGGCGCGGCCGGCGTGTCGATCCTGCAGGCGAACGAGCCCGCGGGCTTCCAGACCGTCCCGCACTTCCACCTGCACGTGCTGCCGCGCCACCCGGGCGACGGCGTCGGCCTCGAGTGGCCGGCGAAGCGCCCGCCGTTCGAGCGGCTCGCGGAGCTCTCGGCCCGCGTGCGCGCCGCGCTCAGCGCTCCGGCAGCGGGATGAACTCGGTCTCGCCGGGCACCGGAGCGTAGCGCCGCTCGCGCCAGTCGTCCTTCGCGCGCTCGATGCGCTCGCGCGTGCTGGCGACGAAGTTCCACCAGAGGAAGCGCTCGCCGTCGAGCCTCGCGCCGCCGATCAGCATCGCGCGGGCGGGACCCGGCGCGGCGATCGTGACGGCGCGGCCCGCCTCGATCACGCCGAGGTGATGCCTCGGCAACGGCTCGCCGTCGATCGCGAGATCGGCGTCGACCGCGTAGACCGACCGCTCCTCGTGCTCGGCGGGGAGCGCGAGCGAGCCCGCCCGCGCGAAGGTCGCCGACGCGTACAGCGTGTCGGCGACGGTCGGCGTCGGCGCCCGCCGTCCGTACGCGTGGCCCGCGATCACGGTGAGCGTCGCATCGTCGTTCGCGAACGACGGCAGGTCGGCGGCCGCGACGTGCGCGAACGCGGGGTCGGTCTCCTCGAGCTCCCGCGGCAGCGCAACCCAGGTCTGCATGCCGTGCAGGCGCACGCCGCGCGCGCGGTCCTCCGCGGCGCTGCGCTCCGAGTGGACGATGCCCCGGCCCGCCGTCATCCAGTTGACCTCGCCCGGCGCGATCCGCTGCACGGTGCCCAGGCTGTCGCGGTGCATCAGGGCGCCTTCCCAGAGCCAGGTGACGGTCGCGAGCCCGATGTGCGGGTGCGGACGCACGTCGACGCCCTCGCCGACGGGAAGCGCGAGCGGGCCCATGTGGTCGACGAACACGAACGGCCCGACGTGGCGCGTCGGGAAGCCGGGCAGCAGCCGCCGCACGGTGAACGATCCGAGGTCGCGCTCGCGCGGCTGGACGATCGAGGAGAGGGCGGGCATGGGGGCGGCGGCTCCGGGGCGGACCGCGCCACTCTACCGCGTCCGCCGCCGACCGGGCGCTGCCCCGATGCGCCGCGCCGGTGCGCCGAGCCGGAGGTTCCGACCATGGAGGGCGGAGGGAATCGGCCGTCAGGCAGGGCGCCCGTCCGACGCGATGCGTCGCGCTACGGCGAGGCCGCGCAACGCCGCATGTCGGTCGGTTCCCCGCGAGCCATCGAGCGGATTCCCGACCCGGCGCCCTAGTGTAGTGAGTCAGAAGTTTGAGTTCGTTTAGTAATTTTCCGACACTGGCTGCTCGCCGATCCCGACAGGGGTAGGCGAGCGGCCACTGGGTCTTCTGGGTAAATTGATGATCGCCAAACCGTCAATTGCTCAGGAGATGGCCAATGACCGCTCTGACTCAGAGTATCAAACGCAAACTGTCGCTGTTGCAACTCGCCGAGGAACTCGGCAACGTCGCCAAGGCCGCCAAGATCATGGGCTTCCATCGCGACAGCTTTTATGAAGTGCGCCGTGCCTTTCAGGCCGGGGGCGTCGCTGCGCTGGTCGAACAGAAGCGCGGTCCCCGCAATCCGCATCCCAATCGCGTCGCACCCGAGGTCGAGGAACGCATCCTCGGCTATTGCCTCGAGTTCCCCACGCGCGGGGCGGCGCGGGTGGCCAACGACCTGCGGCTCCAGGGCGTCACCGTGAGCCCATCGGGGGTGCGCGGGGTGTGGCTGCGCCATGACCTGGAAACACGCTACAAGCGACTGCTGCGCCTGGAAACGACCGCTCGTGGCGAAACGCTGGTGCTCTCCGACGAGCAGATCCGGCTGCTCGAACGCCACAGCGCCGACTTCCGGCTCCGCCACGTCGAGTCCACCCGGCCCGGTGAACTGCTCAACCAGGACACCTTCTACTGGGGCACCCTCAAGGGGTGGGCAAGGTCTACGTCCAGGTCGTGGTCGACACCTTCTGCTCGCTGGCCTTCGCCAAGGTCTACAACAGCAAGATGCCGATCACCGCCTGTGACCTGCTCTACGAGCGCGTGCTGCCGTTCTACGATGCGCTGGGCGTCAGCGTCGGCGCCGTGCTCACCGACAACGGTCGCGAGTTCTGCGGCAAGCCGGAGTCGCATCCCTACGAGCTGCTGCTCGCCATCGAGGACATCGAGCATCGCAACACCCGAGTGCGCACCCCGCGTACCAATGGCTTCGTGGAGCGCATGAACCGGACGCTGCTCGACGAGTGCTTCCGCATCGCCGGTCGCCAGACCTGGTACATCGGCATCGACGAGATCCAGCGCGACCTCGACCGCTTCCTGCGCTACTACAACCTCGAGCGATCGCATCAGGGCTATCGCCTGCAGGGACGCACCCCGGCCCAAGCGCTGCGCGAAGCCCTTGGCCGTGATGACTTGCCCTCGCTCGACTTCACTTCAACAACCAGCGACACGGAGGCCGCCACCGAGACCGCCCTAACGCAGTAGACTCATCCGCTCGGAAGACCCGACTGTCGGAGAATTACCGAACTTGTACACTACGACAACTCACGTACTTGACAACCACCATCTGTCCACCACAGCATGGATGCGAACTTACACACGTGTCAAGGACGAGGAGGTAATCCCCCCTAACCGGGTAGGACACTAGCCGCAATTACGGCCTAGAGTAGTGAGGCCGTTGTTGCGTTCGCCAGGACTGCCAAGACACGCACACTTGATTTTCTGTTACGACGGGCACCGCTCGAGCCTCAGCCGCGCTCGTGGCCTACAGACGTCGCGTCTGTCCACCTACGGAAGATGACAGATGAAGCTCGCTATCGCGTTGCTAACGGTGCTCTGGGTCCAGCCTCGATTGGCGCGCAGACGGCCGCCGACAAAGTTGTCCTATGGCGGCTTCCACGAACTACCAAGACAAAGCGCTCGTCTCTCTGGCATTTCTTGAGTCTTCGCCGCCCTCGAAGTCATTGTCCAAGAAGGACAGACGCTATCTTCGATTCTCCGCGACAACTTCAACGTCGTTCAGTATCGAACAACGCGGTCTACGAAGAGATACTTGCGAAAGTTGGCGCCCTGAATGGCACGCTGAACCAATCAGCTGCGGCCCAGGCAGCGTGCTTGCAATACCGGAGTTACCTACTGCAGCCAATCCGTCAGTCGTCCGACGGCCAGAACCTGGCCCTCCTGTGAAGCTCTGGGACCGAGTCGAACAACTACAGTTGGTCTGGTCCGTGTCTCCGCCAGTGGTGTAGGAAGGCGTTGAGTTCGAGCTCGTTCTTCCGCTTGGACACTCCTCCCTCAGGCCAGCGCCGGCGGCCGACACCTTCTGATCGGCGGATTCTCGCTCATCGTCGCCAACGATTCCAGACTCATGTACGGCTTCTGGCGCGTACTCGTCGTTCTGCTCGAGCAATGGCCAGAACAGCCGCCGGATCGCCGCCTCACACAATGCGCGCATCGGCGCGGCGCTTGCCAGGAGCTCGCCGTTCAGTCCCGAGCACTTGGTGCTGTGGATCTTCACGCAGGTCGCCCTTCGAGCAAGTCCATGACAGGTCAACGTCGTGCGCCACCCATCATCGCGGCCAGCTTCG
Source organism: Burkholderiales bacterium (assembly GCA_046347845.1). Taxonomy (GTDB): domain Bacteria; phylum Pseudomonadota; class Gammaproteobacteria; order Burkholderiales; family Casimicrobiaceae; genus VBCG01. Next base: position 281,440 of record JAXMFH010000001.1, read on the forward strand.
GTCGCGCAACTGATCGGCCTCGCGCCACTGCCCGTGCTGCGTCGGCCGTCTCCTGCGCGAAGATCGCTGTTGATCAGCGCGAATACCATCTGCCGCTGGCTCTGTTCGCGTAGGCCAGCGCGTTGCGCAGGAACGTGCACTCGGCAACGCTGCCGCTTGCCTTGGCTGCTACGGCGCGCGAGGCCCTGAAGGGGAGTGGTTCACCAAGCTTGAACGTCGCAGCCCTTGACTTGGATGCGCAGGAAGGCCGTCCAGAACGCTCGCCTCTAAGTCTCGCCATCCCCAGCACCTCGACTCGACCCGGTGTTCCTGCCACGAGATACGTCGCCATGTAGATCCTCCCAGCTGGCGTACCTTCACATAGTCGCGTCGATCCACAGGTACGGCCAGTCACCTCGCGGTAGGACACCAGGAACGCGTTCACCCGTTCGTCGATCTCCTCGCACAGCCGCGACACCTGCTCTTGGAGCCCGGTCATGGCCCAGCGCCTTCCCAGCCGTCCAGAGCGCGTCGAGATGCCCTGCACGTACGCTTCCTGACCACCGCCGCAGCGCGTTGCTACTACCGGCCAACTGTTGCGCCGGAAAGTAGCTGCCGAACCGCTTCCCGGGCGGCTCCGCAAGGGAACAGTGCCGCTCCGTTCCCAGTCGAGAGGATGGCGCCAGTTCTCGCGACCTTCGCCTCGTTCCCCGTGCACGGCGCCCACCACCCCTCCAGTCCAAGCATCGCGCGGTCCGGATGGTCATCTCGCGCAGCAGGCGCTGCATGAGTCAAGCAATGGCCGTGCAATCCTGATCGGTCATCGGTCGGCTCTCGAAGTTATAGGGTCGCACCACCGGATGACCCCCCGCGGCGCTGGGTTCGACACCACGTCCGATCAACGACCGTTGGTCTCCCGGACTGAGCAGATATTCAAAGGGAGGCTTCGTCTCAAGACGCCGTCCAGACCTCCCACTGCGCGATACGAGCTGCAATACATAGAGATTGCGGCTGGCGACGCGTCCGCGTTTCTCGCCCACCTTCCTCCTGACCAAAGAGGTCAGAGCGGAGTAATTCAGGCTGTGCTCGCTGACAATGCTGCTCAAGCACAAACGCCGGACAAGCTGCTAAAGCCGAGTCAAGCAGACGCCATCCGAAAGGCACTGCAAAATGCCAGCGTCACAGCTCCTCGACCAATTCTTGTCATCTTCGATGACTCCATTCCAAGCAACGACGACTTTAATACTACGAAGCGATTTGTTCTTGAGATATCAAAGGTCATAAGAGATACGTATGGCTTAGGCCCCTCTCCCTATATCTCCACCGTCGATGCGCTCGACAAGATGCACACGGCAGATCCGTCGCTTTTCTATCCCAAGCAGAGCCTCCACTCCGCGCTGATTCGACACTCGCTTGACGAATTCACGAGGCTTGATCCGCAAGGCCGCATCTCTGTCATTTACTTTCCTATGGCCGCCTCTCAACTCGAAGTGGCCCCTTTCTTCAAGGAACTCTTGTATCTCGACGCGTTGCTCCGCGTCGCTCAGCCTACGCTCACGGACCACAAGACTGCGGATCTGTCGCAGCGTGCCGTTGCACAAGAGATCGCAGAGCGGACCATCAAGAATAGCGAACGTATCTACGTTAATGCTGGGCCACCAACACCCGTGTCCGGCGCACCGATACTGGTCGCGACAGACGCGTTCTTGATCTATGTGACCGTAGTACTGCGTTACTACTCTGAAGCGCGGCCACATTTCTTGTGGTTCTCTTGGACGGTGCCCGATCTCCAAGTGTTGCCTTATTTCGAGCCGATGTCGTACGGCTGGCGCTTGGAGCTGTGGGCAATGGCCAGAACGGCCTGCCTGTGAATGTTCACAATGCGCGCATTCGTTTCTGCCAGGAGCCTAGCAAAAGACTTCGTGGCAGTCGCCAATTCAACAGCTACAGCTCAACGTTGCGCCACCAACAGCTTTGAGGCCGATGCCGGTGCCAAGGTGATTGGCCTCGCGTTCCCGGGCAATGTCACGATCTTCCTCTGTGGAACGAGCCCTCCGAGCCTCGTCTTGCTTGGCTGCTAGCGGCGCGCGAGGTAATGAAGGGGCGCGCTGGTTCCCAAGTTCAACGTCGGTGCACTTGATGTGTGGATGGAGTCAAACCGCGCGCTCGTTCTAAGTCTTCAGAATGACTCGCCCGAGTTCCTGAAGAGATACGACGTTCATGTAGATAAGCTGCTTGGCCTCTAGTCCCGTTCCACTTTCATCGCGGAGCGACACCATGAAGGCAATTAGAGTCCTAGTCTTGCTTGCCTGTGTTACCTGCCGTTCGGCGTAGTGGCCCAGTCAACCCGCCCCAGACCGCCGAAGAGTTGGCCCCACGGCGGCGCAGCAAGCCTACTATGACCAACTGTTGCTCACTGCAAAGAGCCAGCAGGCTTCCGCCGATGCAAGCGTTGTGAGCGCTACAGCCTCGTTGTCAGCCCTGACCGGACTGCAGAATGCTCAGATGACAAATGACTTGGCGCTGGCAACGGCGCTCAAGAGCTCCGGCTTATCTGCGGCTACGGGGAAGGAAGGAAACATTACGATTGCCAGCGCAGACAAAGCACTACTCGCGCTTCAACGCGGTAGCCTCGTCGCAATCGACCAGCTCGCCAAGCAAGTGTGCGATGACCTGACGACGCACGGTGTTACCCAAGTCTTCTTGGCGCCGACAAATTTCGAGATGCTGGTGGAAAAAAGTGTGCCCGACGTTGTGCAGCTGAACTCACTGAATCTAGCAGCAACGGCGGGTAAGCGCGAGTTTGGAACGGTACAGATGCAGGTGGCCGGCACGGCCGTCGCGGGCGCATTGATAAGCGCGCAATACCTTGCTGGCGGCATTCAAGCGCTAACGAAGTTGTTCCGCAGCGATTATGGGATTGCGTTCACGACAAACAATCGCGTCGGACTAGTCGAACAGCGGATAGCTGCCACGTGCGGGCCGGCCATCGTCGACTTCGGCGTGGAGAGCCAGCTTCGGCTGAGGGCCGCGACAATTCTCACTTCAGGCATCACAAACATCGCCTCTTTCGCTCAACTCTACGATGAGTGGAACGAGCAAACTTCGGCGGAGGTGAACTCATACCTTGCCAAGAAGGCCGCCATTTCTGCGGACAACGCTATGGACGCGCAGGAGAAGTCTGGGGCAATTGCGCTCATCGGCAACGCTCTTACTGTGCTAGCTGCAAAGCAAAAGGTACTTGCTAAGTACAAGAACGTTGTCGCGACAATGAAGACATATCTAACCGGGCTCACCGCTCAGTCGCCCATCTTTGACTCCGTCGTATGGGGTCAAGAGTACTTGATAACGGAAGGCGGATGGCCCGACACGATTCCCAATCCGAAATTGAGCGAGAAAGCTCGGCTGGTGCTCGTCACGAATACGCAGGATGCTGCTGTAACCAAGTCTTCTACGTTCTTTGCCAATACCATAAAAGGTGTATCGACCGTTGAGGCCTACTACTCTGTGGTGGGCAAGGATGGCAAGCTTGTTCTGTCCGGCGTGTACTCGCAGACGTCGCAGACACCTGCCATGGACTTTTCGAATCCCACACTCGCAGGGTACTCGAGCTCGCTCCCTTCGAAACCAGTGAACCCAACGCCGAAAGTCGATGCGGCCGCGGCCCAGGCGCAGCAATAGTCCAGGAAATGCAAAGACTCCCTGAGCCAACGTCCGGCGAATTTCGCGCCCGGATGCAACGTCGCAGCGGCGCGCTCGAACTGCCGACATCGGAGGTGCGTTGCAGACTGGTCTCCATTCACTATCACGCCACTGCTGGAACTGACCAACGCGGCGTTGTTGTGCTACAAGAGCTACGCGTAGCGTCTGAGGCAACGACATATTTGCAGCCGAAAGCAATCGAAGGGCTTGGATTCGGCGTGGATAGCTACACGCAGGGCCGGCGAACAGAGCCGCTGGCGCAGGAGTAGCGTTTCACGATGTGATAACACGACCAATCCAAGGGGACCATTTGCCGCAACGGTATCCATTGATATCACCATGTTAGGGCGTAGTAGCAGCACACGGAGGGCTCCATGCTGCAGCACATCACGAAGCTCATGTTTGTTTCACTCCATACGGCCCGCGGCCTTGCCTTGCTTGCGGCGACGGTCCTTGGCACACCGCCAGCATTCGCGCAATCGCCAAGCAACTCTCTTGGGGCGATTCCAACGTACCCCGTCGCAGGCGAGCCCTTCCAGCTCGTTGCAACTTACGTCACCTTCGGTGGCACAGCGACGCCAGTTGACCAAACCATTGAGGTCACAGATCAAAAGATAGTCTGGACCGTCAATGTTCAGCACGGGTCGTCTAACACCAATCCAGCACTATTGAAGGCGGCCGTCACCCTTTCGGGCGTTAGTGCTGGTGTGCGGATTGTTGAGTTCTACACCCGCGACAGGGCATTTCCCAATCCGAACTTCAGCGACCCAACACTTCGCCTGACAGCGAACGTCGACATCTTCGCGCTTGCGGACGCGCCGACCTTAGTCGAGTTCTACAACGAATCGCGCAAGCACTACTTCCAGACAACCAACCCAGCCGAGATTGCAGCGTTAGACACCGGCATCTTCGTCGGTTGGTCTAGGACGGGGGAGTCGTATCGCGTCTATGCGCGCCCTTCGCTTGTATCAAACTCTTCGCCTCTGGTGCCCGTATGTCGTTACTACGGCTTACCTTCAGCTGGACTGGACACCCACTTCTTCTCAGCGTTCTCGTTCGAATGCAACGCTATTCCGACTCTCTACCCGAACGCATGGCTGGAGGAGAACGCAGCTGCATACTGGGTGCAATTGCCAGGTCCTGTGGATGGAACTTGCGTCGCAGGAACTACCGGCGTGTATCGAGTGTTCAATGGCCTCCCTGATGTCAACCATAGATACGTCACAAAGTTGCCGCTCAGGGATGTCATGGTTGCTTTGGGTTGGATCTCGGAGGGTTACGGACCGCAGGGGGTCGGCATGTGCATCCCGCTGTAGGCTTAGGCAACAACAGAGCGCTGTTTTCAGCCTTAGCATTCACGTTCGGGGAGGAACTATGCGTGCTAACAGGATCGCGTACGCAATGGCTTTGCTTGTCTTGCTTACTTCGACTGGCGAAGCCGCGACTGGCGACAAACGCACCCAACTGCTAAACCAGTTAGTCGTAGAACTGGACCCCTCGCGCCTCGGAAAGTCGGTATCCGAATACGCTCGCGATGCCGCAAACGGCGATTTCCATGCGTTGTCGAGCCTTGGTAGTCCGAAGTCAGTTTCGCCGCTCATACCCCATCGCATCGCTGATGATGAAATCAAGCAGTTGGACCCAAAGTCGCCGGAATATAGGCTGCAGAACATGCTGCTTCTCGACTTCAGCAGTGAGTTTGAGACAAATGAAGCGGCAATGGCATTGGCACGCAATTCGAATGTGGTCAACATCGAACAAACAGTGCTCGGCAAGTACCTTGCGGATCCACTAATACCGATAGTGGCGCAAAAGCCGAAGTATCAATGGGGCCTCTACAGCCTCAACGTGATTACCTCAACTGACCCGGTTGGCGTCTGGGCCAAAACGCGGGGCAGCGCGTACGTTGCCGCGTTGGATAACGGAATCTATACGACACCGTCCGTCCACGAAGATCTGGCTGCGAACTATCGACCGCAACTTTCGTACAACTATGGCGCCGCGACAAACGGTGATTCTGGCCTTCCGACCACGACTAACAATCTTCACGAGACCGATGCGCCTACAGATTTTCCGGCTGGGCATGGAACGCATGTAGCCGGCCTGATCGCAGCGTGGAATGGGAACGGGCTTGGCGGATCGGGGGTGTGCCCGTCTTGCTCCCTAATGCTCGGGCGAGTCACGACTATGGCCGAGCCATGGACTGGATACTTTTCGCCGGAGCCGAACTTCACCTGTTGCGGCTGCCGTGGACGGTCTTTCCCGACATGGAGCCCAAGTCATCAACATGAGCTTCGGCCCCCGGAGTCAACAGTTACCCAGCAATTGGATGCCACTCGAACTGCAATTGCATCTGCGGTAGCGAGAGACGTCTTCTTGGTTGGTGCATCGGGCAACGCGCAGTACGACCTGGTTGATTTTCCTGCTTCTATCGCCGACCACGTTACAGCGGTTGCTCCTCGCATCCGCTTGCCAACGACAGGGCTTGGGCGATAGGTAGCGGGGGATTCGGCCAAATGAGCAGAACCTTCCAAGTCCAGCGTTGTAGCGCCAGCGATGGTTATCTCTACTATTTATCCGCACGCGAGTGGAACGCTAACTATGCGTGCGGAGATAGCTTCGGCGCCAGCGGTTTTATGGCCGGCTTGGTGATTGCACCGGAACTTCAATGGCTGCGCCGCATGTAGCTGGGGTAGTGGCATTGATGAGATCGGTGACCCACGGCGCTGACCACGGCGAGAACACAGATTCGAGTTCATCCATCAGCAACGACACCTGTCGATGGCACAAACAACACATGCCGCCGGAACCTCGAAGGTAATTTGCCAGTTAGAGACGCCCGGATGCGGTTGCTCGCGGTGTCAGGTGCATTGCGTGGTACCAATGTGATCAACCGTAAGATGCGTCCTCTTTCATTTTATTCAACCACCGCGCTCGATCCTTCTATACGGTAGTCCCACAAATGTCGATGGCCGCATTGAATCTCTTCCTCGCCTGGATCAGGCCGGCCATCGACCGAGAAATGCTCCTTATTCCCTGGGCCATCGCAATCTCGGCGAATTTGCGCCCGCCACCACGCCGAGCTCCGCAGCCGGTCGCGCACTCGCTGCTTCGACGGTGACGGCAGATCGGGCATGGCAAGGCCCACGAACTTCGCGTGTGGTAGCGCACGCTGCTCGCACAGATTGCCGCCAGACGCTGCGATCGAGTAGACACCGAAGTATCAACAGCTTCTCGGATCAGCTTCTCCGGCGCGATCGAGTCCCGGCCACTTCGGCGCGCTAGATCTCGTTGAACGACGGGGCGTTCATCTCGGCCAACGCTTGCCGTTCGACCGACCCATCGAACCGCAGCGGTTGGGCGTCGTTGAACGCCACTGTCAGCGGCGGGCATCGCGCGGGACCTCGTCCTGTGCGCCAGGTAACGCCGCCAGCGCCCGACGATCTCGCAAGCGCTCGCTTGTCCACGAATTTCAACGCGGAACAATGCTCGGGCGAGTCACGACTATGGCCGAGACATGGCCGGATCACTTTCGCCACCGGAGCCGAACTTCATATGCTGCGGCTGCCGTGGCGCTTTCCCGACATGCCGAGCAAGGTCTCCGTCGTCAACATGACTTCGCCCCCGAAGGCGCGCGGCCAGCAATTGGATGCCACTGAACTGCAGGACCATGCGGCGGACGCTGCGGTGAGCGAGAGACGTCTTCTTGGTTGGTGCATCGGGCAACGCGCAGTACGACCTGGTTGATTTTCGCTTCTATCGCCGACCACGTTACAGCGGTTGGGGGCATTGGCTCCAACGACAGGGCTTGGGAAGGTAGCGGGGGATTCGGGTCAAATTGGAGCAGAACCTTCCAAGTCCAGCAGTTTGTAGCGCCAGCAGATACGGTTATCTCTACTATTTATCCGGCACGTGAGTGGAACGCTAACTATGCGTGCGGAGATAGCTTCGCCTAGCGGTTTTATGGCCGGCTATGGTGATTGCACCGGAACTTCAATGGCTGCGCCGCATGTGGCTGGGGTAGTGGCATTGATGAGATCGGTAGACCCACTCAAGTCGAGAACACAGATTCGAGACATCCTTGCAGCAACGACACCTGTCGATGGCACAAACAACACATGTGCCGGAACCTCGAAGGTAATTTGCCAGTTAGGACGCCCGGATGCGGTTGCCGCGGTGTCAGGTGCATTGGGTGGTACCAATGTGATCAACCGTAAGACGCCTCTCTTTTCATTTTATTCAACCACCGCGCTCGATCACTTCTATACGGTAGTCCCACAAATGTCGATGGCCGCATTGAATCAGGGAGCGTTGTGGCCTCAACCCGCGGCAGCTACAGCTGTCGCTTATGGCCCTATCGGCTCATCAATCTCGCAATACACGGCCTTCCCTCAATCGAATTGCTCTCCGACGCCCTGTTCGGCTACGCCCAAGGCTATCGCGGTCGTCTACACGACGCACAAGGACCCGCTTGGCGGTGCGGATTTGGTGCCTCTCTACCGATTGAGCTATAGATGTGGAGATGAGCTGTTGACAAGCCCGCCCAACGCTCCCAATCCGATCTGCGCTACTACACCGCGCCATCTAAGTCACTTCTATACAACAGATGAATTCGCCATTCGGTTGTATACCGGAAGGTATCTCAACGGCGTAAGCGACCCATCGAACCCCGGTATCGGATACAAACTAGACGGGATCGAAGGGTTCATCTATTCAAACAGCGTCGGCCAACCATCGGGCACAAAAAAGCTGTGTCGAAAGTACGACGGCGCGCGGGACGACTATGTGCTTTTTGTGGGCGCCGGCGCGAGCGGAACAGATTGCTCTGCAACGACTGATGGCTTCAGCGGTGGAAACTACAATCAACTAGTCGGCGGCACAGATTGGATTGGCTGGGTGTTCCCAGCAACGACGTCTTTGGGCCCGACGCCGAGCAACAATCTACCGACGATTACCATTACATCGCCATCGAATGGCGCCACTTTCGGCGGCGGCACAAATGTACCCATCAGCGCAACCGCGGCGGATTCTGGGGGCTCGATTGCGGAAGTGCGATTCTTTGTCGAGCAGCGGCGAGTCGGAACTGATACCAGTTCCCCGTACTCCGCATCCAGCGGCGCATTGTCGCCTGGCACTTACCGAATCCGCGCGCTGGCAATTGACAATCAAAGGGTGTCACTGCATCGAGTACAGTGACTATAACGATAACTGGATTTCCTAGCATTCTGGATGCGGGCTTTGAATCGCCATTTGTCGGAGCCAATAACTACGCCGCTGCGCCGCCGGGTAACAACTGGCACATGGTCCCTGCATGGCCAGGAGGCCAGTCGGGCATTTCTGGCAACAACAGTTTGTTTACTGCCGGAACTGCCAATGCACCCCAAGGTTCGCAGGTGGCGTTCATTCAAGGCGAAAACACGATTGACCAGACAATCAACTTTGGCACAGCTGGCAACTATCGACTTCAGTTCATGGCAATCCAGCGGGTCTCGAACCAGAACACGCTCGATCTAGAAGTGTATGTAGACGGGAATATGCTGTTGCCAAGGATCCGACCCTATGGAAGCGCGTACAAGACATTCCAGTCGGAGGTGTTCACTGTCCCAGTGGGCTCGCACAACGTAAAGTTGAGGGGCTACAATCCCTTTGGTACGGACAATACGATCTTTCTTGACGCTCTCAGTATTGTCGCGCCTTGACGATTCACCCCGCGGGAATTCCGGATTGAAAGGCACCTCCTGGTTGCTCGGGAGGTGCCTTTCTTGCATATCGTGGCTGTGCTGACCACCAGCGCATATCACTCATTGCTGGAGGTCGCGCGCTACTTGAACGCCAGCACCAAGGAGTACTTACGGTCGACGCTGGGACTGCGCCCCCCTCGCGTCGCCTACCCCTCTTGCGGGTGAGATTGCCAGCGAGTGTAATGACCCACTGAAATCCTGCTCAGGTCACAATCCGAAAGGGACGATGACATGAGCGCGGTGATGGAAGAGGACATCAAGCGGTGGACGGCGCGGCGCAAGGCGGCGCTGGTGCTGGAGATCATCCAGGGCAAGACCACGGTGGCGGAGGCGAGCCGGTCGTTCGACCTGCCGCCCTCGGAGATCGAGCAGTGGGTGGAGGACGGCAAGCGGGGGATGGAGAACGCGCTGCGCGCTAACCCGCTGGACCTCCGGGAGGAGTACGAGCGGCAGCTGAAGGAGCTCCAGGAGGCCTACGGGGAGGCGATGCTGGAGCTGCGCGCCCGAAAAAAATTGCAGTCCCTGCTGGGCGAGGACGAGAAGTGATCGAGGCGGCCCGTCGGGGCCGGATGACCAGCTTGAAGTGTTTCTGTCCGACGCCGCGACAGTCGAGCAGCGATATATCGCGATACTCGACACGCTACAACAGCGAGACACGAAGGTTCGCGATAGGGCCGGAACGATCTCAGGAAGCTAGAGAGAGCGTTTGCTCCTATCGGACTGAAAGTGCTGGGCCCGAGGCTTGTCCAGCCGGAGCGTCGTCGGAGTATCAGCTGAGCGCTAGCTCCCGGCGGTAGTTGGCTTCCCGGTGGGCCCCGAGCCGAGCCCGTACGCGCGCTCCACCTTTCGAGCCACGTTGTATCCGTGGTCGGCTAGCAGGCTGTTGAAATTCGTGGCACAAGCGAGCTGCTTGCGGTTATCGTCGGGGCTGGCTGATTGACCGTGGCGAGGGCACAGCGATGCGAGGTCCGGACGCGATGCAAGAGGCGCTGTTTACCGTGGCCAAGCTCAACGACTTTGTGCCGGCGGATCACCCGCTGCGGGCGATTCGGGTACTGGTGAACCAAGCGTTGGCCGAGATGAACGCCCGGTTCAACGAGATCTACGCGCCGAGCGGCCGGGACTCGATCGCGCCGGAGAAGCTGATCCGGGCGCTGCTGCTGCAGGTGTTCTACTCGATCCGCAGCGAGCGGCAACTGTGCGAGCAGCTGCGCTACAACCTGCTGTTTCGCTGGTTCGTGGGCCTTGCCATCGACGATCCGATCTGGGATCACTCAACCTTCTCCAAGAATCGCGACCGGCTGCTTGGAGCACCAGGTGGTGGAAGGTTTCTTCGCCGAGGTGCTGCGACTGGCCGATCGGCAGGGTCTGCTGTCGAAGGAGCATTTCTCGGTCGATGGCACGCTGATCCAGGCGTGGGCGAGCCAGAAGAGCTTCCGGCCCAAGGATGGGTCGGACGACCAGAGGCCGCGGCGGCGGTGGGCGCAATGCCCAGGCCGACTGGAAGGGCCGGCCACGCAGCAACGACACCAGAAGAGCCACGCGAGCACCACCGATCCGGACGCCCGTCTCTTCCGCAAGAGCCACAATACGCCAGTGCGGCAACGCTACGAAGGCCATGCGCTGATGGAGAACCGCAATGGCTTGGTGGTCAGCGCCGTGGTCACCCATGCGGACGGATTCGGCGAGCGCCGCGCCGCGGTGGCGATGCTCGAGGCAATGCCGGCCACGTCGGGTCGGCGCAGCGTTGGCGCCGACAAAGCCTACGACACAGTCGACTTCGTAGCAGCCTGTCGCCAGCGGAATGTCTCGCCCCACGTCGCCTGCAACGACACGCGGAACGGTGGCAGCGCCATCGATGGCCGTACCACACGGCATGCGAGTTATCGCTTGAGCCAGGTCGTGCGCAAGCGGATCGAGGAGCACTTCGGCTGGGGCAAGACGATCGGCCGGATACGGCAGACCGTGTTTCGCGGCATTGGCCATGAGCAATTGACCGATGACCAGCGCGCTCGACCAGCAGTGATCGAAGCTGACCCTGACCGCGAGCAACCTGATGCGACTTGCTCGAATGGCCTTCGCGGTGCCTGCCGGAGTCGCGAGATGAGCGAAATAATGAAGGTCCGCGAAGTCGATCGGCGCAGCGGGAAGCCACCTCGGCGACTCGACCGGTCGCTAAAGTGGGCCGCCGCGGTCTCGATGTCCGGTTGGCTTTCAATTTCGACGCGCTTTTCAACAGCCTGCTAGGCAGTCGAACTCGGAAGTCGTGAGACGACGCAGCGTCGTCGGGAATTCAGTCGCGAACTTGGCGGAAGTGCAAGGCCCAGCTTCCGTAAGCGGCGTCGCGATATGAATGAACGCTCCGCGATCAGGGCCTTGCTGCACATACGTCGAGAAAGTCCGCACGCGTAGCGCATGTGCCTGGTCGGAGACGATGTCAGCTATACGGCGGAACCGGAATGGATTGAGAGGTCCGAGCGAGAATCCGCTCGGAAGAAGAGCACCGGCATCGGAGACGACAAGATAGTGACCCGGGTGCTTCGACCGTCCTCGTCCAGCATCGAAGAACGGCTCGAGGCCCAAGTTGTCGTATAAGCCCCCGTCATATAGATGCAAGCGCTTGAACCCGATGTCCACGACTTGCGCGGCTTCGGCAGCGGCATCCCATGCACGCCGACGCCATTCGAACTGCTCTGCATCGAACGTCAGCGGTCCGAATCCCGCAGGGAATGCGGCTGAAACCGCGAGCGCATTCGCAACGGGGAAATTCCCCGGCACGGCATAACCAAGTGTGTAGTCACCCAAGCTTCCTTGCTTGAATCTAAACCGCTTGCCGTTCTCGGCGGTTGTTCCGTTGATGGACCACTCGGGAGACGCGGGCAAGTCGGATAGACGCTCTGTGATGCCCCATTCCCGCTTGAGAGCCAGCGCGAGCAGGTTCGCCCGAGATAGCGCGAATCGCAGATTGGAAGGGTTCAAGAGCTGCCGCAGCGCGCCCCATTGCAGGCTGCGCGCACACAGCTTGGTGCGCAACGCCGGATACACGGTCGAGATGTAGTCGCCCGAGCCAGGCCAGCGCATGCCGGCTTCGTGGAACAGAAGACCCGCTACGAGGCTGCCGCCGGAAACGCTGGAGATTCGCGTCGTTCGCTCGAGCAGGCGGCGCTCGGCCATAAACCGAAGCACGCCGAGGTGGAACGCCATTGCACGAATCCCGCCCCCAGAAAGCGCGAGAGCGATTGGCTGTGCCGGTGCCTCGACACTCATTCGATGAGTGTCGCTTTCAAGATGCAGAACTCACCCTCTCCGACGATGAGTTGGACCGCGGGCAGGCCATCTTCTGCCATGTGCAGCGCCAAGTACTCCAGTTGGATGCCGTCATCAGCGCTCGGGCGTGCGGGGTGCCCAGCCGGATGACTATGCCATTCGCCGATGTACCGAACGATGCCAGCGGTTCGGCGGCTGGCCTCGCGAATCGCTTCCTTCAATCCACTGATTCCGCGCTCGAACCCCTCGCGCGAGCTCTTGCTGTCATTGGGAGCGGCCAGCGCATCTACTATTACGATGGATTTCATGTTGAGGTCGTAGTAGCCCAACAGGACGCCGCCAGTCTCATTCGGCAACCGCTTTGCTCGCATCGAGCGCAGTCGCTCGAGTGGAGTTGCCCCGGTTCCGTGGACGGTTTAGCGCTTGGTTCTCAAGCGAGTTCAGTGGTGATCTCCAGGGTGCTCTGGGTGGGTAGCCGGGCAGCGTGACGCCGCTCGAACTCCGCCGGTGCGATCCGTCCCAGGCCGGAATGGCGCCGACGCGGGTTGTACCAACCCTCGATGTAGGTAAACAGGGCGACTCGCGCTTCAGCCTTGCTCTTGAAGCTGCGCCGGTCGAGCAGTTCACACTCAAGGCTGGCGAAGAAGCTCTCAGCCATCGCGTTGTCGTAGGCGTCACCGACGCTTCCCATCGACGGACGTACGCCGAGCTTCGCACAGCGTTGGCCGAAGGCGAGGCTGGTGTACTGCGAACCCTGATCGCTGTGATGTATGACGCCCTCCGGCTTCCGCTGCGCGATCGCCATGTTCAGCGCCGTGAGCACCAAGTCGGTGGTCATCTGCTCACCGATCGCCCAGCCGACGATGCGCCGGCTCCAGACATCGAGCACGATCGCCAGGAAGATGAAGCCGGCCCAAGTCGGCACGTAGGTCATGTCAGCGACCCACAGCATGTTGGGACCGTCGGCGGCAAACGTGCGGTTCACCAGATCCGGCGCCGGGCGTTGCTTCGCATCGCGCTTGGTCGTAACCACGAAGCCACGTCGGCGCGAAACTCCGCGCAGCCCCGCCTTCTGCATCAGCCGAGCCACCCGCTTTCGCCCAACGCGGGTGCCTTGGTCGCGCAGTTCGGCGTGGATGTTCGGGCTGCCATAGTTGCCGTCAGAGCCGGCGTGAATCTGCCGAATGCGCTCGATAAGAACGGCATCCTCCATCGCTCGCCGCGACGGGGCTCGTTCCTTCCACGCATAGAAACCGCTCGGAGAAACCTTCAACACACGACACATGGTGCGCACCGGATACTCGGCCTGGTTCGCGTTCACGAGTTCGAAGAGGACCCGTTCTTCGCGGCGAACCAGGCCGTAGCCTTTGCCAGGATGTCGCGCTCCATCTGCAATTGCCGTACTTGGCGACGCAAGCGTGTGACCTCCTCGCGCTCCGCCGTCGGCAGGACATTGCTGCCCGCTCGCGGCTTGCCTGCGTCAGCGGCGGCTTGGCCGACCCAATTGCGGATCGTCTGCGCCGAGCATGGGAACTCGCGGGACAGCTCCGCCGGGTTGCGCCCGGCGCGCACCAGTTCGACCATCTGCTGGCGGAATTCAGGGGAATACGGGGGACGTGTTTTCGGCATCGTGGACTCCTTGCGGCCAAAGGATGATGTGTCCACGAAAGCGGGTCAACTCCAGCTTGCGACATCTTTGTGGGTCTGCATGCTCGGATAAGCATGGCTTTGGATTGAGCTTGGTATAAGCCCGGTTACTTCGCTCGCGCATTTCGACCCATCGAGCAGCTCGCGCTGGCGGTCGCACGTGACCGCGCTGCCGTGAGCCGCGACGTCAAAGCGCTCACTACGGCAGGGCTCTTGCAAGCGAGGATGCGACGTCGCCCGGGCATGGGCGACGAACCGCGATTGCGCCGGTGGCGCAACGGCTGGTGGTCAGGTTCAGGCTGTAGCGCCACCCCGAATCCTCGTCATGCCGATATAAACGCGGCGCCATATATTGAAGAGGGAAGCCGGCGTGGCAAGCCACGCCGGCCCCCAGTACGAAAGACTACTTCGTACGGACTAGAAATCCTGCAGTAGCGCGAACGAAAAGAAGTACAGCAAGCCCCACCGTTGCACATGCGAACCCCGGACGAGCTTCCAGCGGGAACTGGAAGATGGCCCAGAAGTTCAGCATGAGCGGATTGAAGGCAAACTGAACCTCAGCCGCAAGACGCTCCCGAGGACTTCGGCCTTTCGATGTTTGTTTCATCGAAAGTCCTCCCGGTTGAAGTTGGCAAACCAGGGGTGCCGTTGTCACGGCACCCCTGCCCTCTTTTGGGGGCCTCATTCATCTGAAAGGTGTCCTGCGCGAATTGTCGCCGAACGGTCGACAAGTGCGCAGCCCGGCCGACGAGCGCCACGACGGTCGCTCGAACAGGAACTTTAGTTCCGGTTTTCGTTGTCGAAACTGGCTTGAAGGGGCACTACAAGCTCAACGCCTACAGGCGTGCCCACGTCGAGCTTTGCAGCGAGCCTAAGCGCCCATGGCAACGTGACTCTGCAGAGGTCGCCGCCGATGTCGACCACCAAAACTGCTGCCGGTGTATTGCTCGCGTCGTCGGCAGGAAGCTCGTCCAGGTCGGCGACCGTGCCGGTCAGCGCAAGCCGAATGTGCTCCATGGTGAGCTGAGCGTACGCGCTTCCCGCGACCGCCGGTATCGGCCATTCGGCTGAGGCGGCTTGCCCTACGTTGGACTGGCGTCGGTGCGCGGTGCAGCGCTATCGGGCAACGCGCGTAGTGACGTACGGCTTGGGTGCCGTCGATGCGGCCGCCGTAGCCCTAGCGGCGGCCCAGTGAGTAAATCGGAGCGTCAGCGAGAGGTTATGGTCTCGCAGCCCACAAGGTGTAGACGTCTACCTGAATTGCCATTGCACACTCAGGGTGACGAGGTCGACGTGGTCAAAGCGACCGTTGCCGCTCTCATTGAGTGCGAACGTTTCCCCGACCTTCTCGACGCGCTGCCACTCGAGCCGACCTGACAGAGCCTGCCAAACCTCGAACGAGCCGCCAAGGCCCCATATAAAGCGCGACTGGTTGTTCGTCGCCGAGAATGATGTCGGCTCGTCAAACTGGTTGGTGCCGCTCTCGGAATACTTAAGCCGCGAGAACAGCACGCCTGCCTTCGCGAACACGGTTGCGCGATCACCGACAGGCAGCGTTCCGGCGAGCGAAGTTTCCCAGCCAGTAAGCCGATAGCGGCCGTCGCGGCGCGCCACGCCTTGCGGCACGCCGACGTCGTATTGCGTCGTAGCACGGCCGAAGTCCAGGTAGCCCAGCTCGATCGCGCCGTAGCGATGGAAGCGCCATCCGCCGTAGAGCTTCCAAGCGCCGTCCTTGTCGTCGGTGAGGTTCGCGCTCTCCACCGTGAATCCGGTACCGGAGTACGCCGAGTTCACCTGGCCGGCGAAGTTCATGTCGAAGAAGGACTGGCCGCCGCCGGCGCCGATGTAGGGTCCAAGGAACAGTTCCGCAGCACTGGATGCTTGAGCAATAACGCAGCCAACCGCGAAAGCGCAGAGCTTCAGGGCTCGGCCGAACCATTGCTTTGGCAGTGCGCGAAGCATCATAGAATCACACACACACACTCCATCCACGCAGGCTTCATAGCTGCTCCTGGAAACGTCGACGGCTCTTGACATGGAAGGAAAGCACGACACCGCGAATGTCACGAATGTCGTTTGGTTCAGCACCAGCATTTCTGTCGTATGACTTAATTGCCTAGTTGTCCTGGCGCAAGACTGCCCGCCAGCGATTCATTGAAATGGAATTGGAGCAGGCTTGGGGAGCCTGCTCCAAATTCCGGCGAAATGCAAATGCTAGTCTGCTACGACTGTCACCTGATCGAAGAAGATCGTGTTGTCGTATCCATCATTCACACCTTGCAGTGTAATCGTGTGGTTTCCTGTCGACCCAATCGAAAAGCTCGGCGACCAACTGCTCACATAGTTCACCGACGTGGGGTAGAACGGTGAGCCCCAGTTCACGCCATCCACCTTGAGCTGTACTTTCAGAAACGTCTGATTCGAGTAGCGCTGCGCCCAAGAAAACTCCAAGTGGTAGCCGCCCACGCTGCCAAAATTGACGACTTGGGAGATGGTTGTTGCACCTTGTAGGAAGCCCACTTGAGACAACTCAGGTGCCGCAGGATTCTGCGTAGTGGATGCGCTGCTATTGGCCGATACACCGGAGCTGCCCGATCCGCCTGCAGGCACGAATGTCCAGCCGACACCGGCCCCGGTAGGATTCGCGACATAGTTGCCGAGGCCGACAGATGGGGACTCGAAGCCAGCATTTACGAAAGCCGGCGGCGTAGGCGCACCCGCTCCAATCTTGATGGAAATCGGAGCCGAGGCCGTAACGGCGCCTCGATTGTCAATAGCAATAGCCGTCAGCGTGTACGTGTCCTTCGTGCCTGAAGACCAAGTGGCTGAGAACGGAGATGAGGTGTCGGAGGCAATTAGCTTCTGATCGACAAAGAAGCGCACCTCCGAAATCGAACCATCCGAATCGCTGGCGGAAGCATTGATCGTAACGGTTGAGTTCTTTGCGAAGCTGGAGCCATTCGCAGGCGACGAGATGTTGATTGTCGGCGCAGCGTTCGTTTGAGTTGCGCCGATTGTCGTAGAGGCCGGATAAGCCCAGCCGATCCAGTCCGTTCCACCGGCCGTTTGATAGTAGTTGCCACCCGAGTAACCATCGTTTGTTGCGGAACAGCTCAGGCCGCCGGTACCCGAGCCCGGAAACAGGACATAGTCGTCGCGGGCGGGGTCGTACTTCCTGCACAGACGGACCGTACCCGACGGCTGGGCCACGGCAGTCGAGTAGATGAAGCCTTCAACGCCGTCGAGCTTATAGCCAAGCCCGCCGCCAACATAGGTTCCACTGACGTCGTAACCCGTGTACACGGCCACAGCGGTAGGATCGGTAGAGTAGAAGTGGCTCAGGTGAGACGGGCTTGACGCACAAATGGGATTTGCGGCATTCGGGGGGCTCGTGACGAGCTCGTCACCACACTTGTAGCTCATCCGGTAAAGCGGAACGAGCGGGGTTCCTCCAGACGGGTTCGCTGCAACCGTCATCACGACGGCAATCGCCTTCGGTGTATTTGAGCAAGGCAGGGGGCTGCACGTCGCCGCGGGATACGCTGCGTACTGGCCGATCGTAGAACCAATACCTTGATAGCTCACTGCGGGCTGACTAGCCGGCTGGGGCAGCAGACCTCCCCGCTCAAGAGCTGACATGGCCATCTGTGGCACCGTCGTGTAGAAATGGTCCAGTGCCGACGAGCTGTAGAAGCTGAATAGCGGCGTCTTCCGGTTCAATACGTTGTTACCGCCGAGCATTGCTACGACGCTCTTCGTCGCATCCGGCACTCCCAATCCGCATTGCGTCGAGCCGCTCGTACACGCAGTAGTGTTGCTCGTCGCCGAAAGGATATCGCGAACATTCTTCCGAGACTTGAGTGGATCTGCCGAGCGCATGAGCCCCACAAGTCCGGCAATGTGCGGCGCTGCCATAGACGTCCCGGTGCAATCGCCGTAACCAGTCGCAAAGCCAGAAGGGAAGCTGTCTCCGCAGTTCCACGGAGCATCGGTGTTCCAGTCCTTGCCAACGTAAACCGTCGAGATGATGTCCTTGGCTGGCGCCACAAACTGCTGGACCTTTGTGATCTCACTCCAATTGGAACCCGTGGTGGGGTCTTCGTACCACATCGCCCCAAGGCTATTCACCCCGCCGACGGCGATCACGTGCGCATCACTTGCCGGATAGTCCACCTCGTTCACAGCGCCATTGCCAGATGCGGCGACGACGACTACGTCGCGCGCGACCGCCTTCGCGAGCGCGGCGCCCACCTGTGCCGAGCTCGGGATGCCTAGACTATGGTTGACGACCTGGACGCCGTGTGACACTACGTCTGCCAGTCCTGTCGCAAGCGATACGGAATCGGGCCCTGCGTAGTAGTGGCCGTAGCCATCGCTGTCGACGCGCGTGACTCTGCCGGCGACAATGGAACACGACGGACAGACACCGCTTCCGCCGAAGCCGTTGTCGCTTGACGCTGCGACGACTCCAGCTACGTGCGTTCCGTGACCAGCCGAGTACGTAGAGTAATAGTTGAGGAAGGGTGTTTCGTCGAGATTGGTAGGGGATAGGCTTCCACCGGTTGCCCCATTGTGCGCGTAGCCGTAGTTGTACGAAAACTGGGGTCGGTAGTTTGCCGCCAAGTCAGCATGAACGTTCCCGCCGGCCTGGAGGCCGTTGTCGAGGATGGCCACGTAGGCGTTCCCCTTTGTCGTGGCCCAGACTCCCGTCGGATTTCCAGGCTGAATGACGTTCAGCTTGTAGTGACCCCACTGGTACTTCTTCTCGTCCGTGTCAACCGGAATCAGCGGATCGGTAGAGTATCGGCCGATGACGTTTCTGGATTGCGCTATCACCGCGGGATGCCGCGCAAGCGCCATCTGGGCGCGGCGCGTGGCATCGTCATTTGGGAATTGCAGTACCACCATGCTTTGAAGCCTACGTTCTGGATCCGCTGCGTCAAGAGCAGCTACGGAGGGCTGCGGCATCCTGATTCGCGAGAGTGCGCGGGCATTGCTTGGGCTACCGAAGCGCTCAAGCACCCCAGCATTGGTCGAACGTGATTGCAGGGTTGCAACAACATCGTCGATACCCTGACCAAGCGCATTCGTATCGAGTTCTACGATCAGTTCATTCGTATAGAAATACGGAGTGTTTGGAATCGACGTTATCGTCGAAACGGAAGAGCTATCTTGGGCGGAGGCCTGAATAGACAAGCCGAGGGCTGCGCTCAATGCGAGCGCATAGCGAAAGAGTGTCATGGGGTCCCACCGCGTCGCCGAGGCCAGGACGGCCTCGCGCGCGCAGATGTCAGTTAGACGCGCGGAATTATTGCTATTTGACTTGCAGCTTGCTTCGTTACATGACTAGCCGTTGATGCACATGCCGACACCGATTGGTCCATACCCTTCCGGGATCCATTGCTGGTCAATCATTTGCTGGCGAATCTCCAGCGACGTCGTATATCGGTGATTGACATCGGGTCTTCCGTTGAACAGTCGGTACAGCGGAACCGTTCCATCGGGACAGCTTCCATCAGTGATGCTTGGTAGCGAGACATAGAACGCATTCGGCGTCTCGAGAATCCAACTGTTCGGCCACAGTTGCGGGATGACCGCGCATTCGGTCGCAAACGCTGTGAAGAAGTGCGTATCCAACCCGGCACTCGGTACTCCGTAGTACCGACACACCGGCGCAACTGGCGTGACCGCCGCGTCCGTCGACGGATTGCCAAGGTAAAGGCCGGGGAATACCTGGCCCGTCCTGCTCCATCCGGAGAACACACCTGCGTCGAGCGCTGCGATTTCGTTCGACGAAGCCGTCATGAAGTAATGATGGAGGTTCGAGTTGTAGTACTCAACGGCCTCTCCAACATTCGAGGCGTTAGTGACGACGACCGTTTTCGAATATTGAAGGACGGGCGGATTGGAATATCCCCCTTGGCCAAAGAAACGCTGCCGAACGAACTGCCGAAACGTGTAAGTGCCTGCAGGAAGGTCGGGGCCTGCAACCGTTCCCGCATATGCCGCCGGTGAGGTGAAGTCGCTGCCATGGTTGATGAAGAACGTGATGTCGACGAAATCGCCACTGCGGGCTACCGTGATGTTCTCCACTGTAACTGGAGGGCTGTCTGTCGCGCCTCGCCCTCGGATCGTGTAGGCCTGTCCGGCCACTGGAACAGGTGGGCCAACGAAAATGCCGAGAGTCGATGCGGCTTGCGCAAGAGCATTCGAGGGCGCAAGTAGAAGCAAGATGATCGGGCAGCAAGCCTTCCCCAATTGCTTGGTGACCCGTTGCCAGAACGACTCAACTGGTTTGGGAACCGGTCTGTGGGGAGCGCTCGGGTGCGAACCGACTGCCTTTGGAGCGTCCAGTTGCATTTCCATATTGCATTCCTCGCTCTGAAAGCCTCAACGGCGCCCAGTCCGCAGTCATTTGATACTTGTCACCGCGGAGGCGATTGACGCCGCGTGGACACATTCGGACGACACTGCGTGAGGGTCGACGAAGCGATGCGATCGTGTCTCGATCGCTGTCAGGCTACACGATAGCGTGGTACCGCGCCGCCGAGCGAGCATTTGCGAGGTTGGAATGCCCCAGATGTGAAAGGGGTCCAACCGGAATCCGGGGTATCACACAGACCCGGAAGCGAATTCAGCAGGATTCAACAGCGGTAAATGGGGCGCTTCCGTATGGATTCATCGAAGCGGCTTTGCCCCGAGCTCCGAACATCTAGCGGCATAACCCGCTTGGGGCTAGGGCGGAATGCACGCGAACGCGCGTGTGTACGCCTCGCCTTCGAGGATCCAGCCGCTCGTGATCATGTCGAACGCGATGTCGAGGCTGGCGGTGTAACGGTGGTTCGGGGCATTGCCCTGCATCGCGTTGAACAGCCGGTACAGCGGCACCGTCCCGGGGCGGCAGGTGCCGAGGCCTGCGCCGACGCCGACCGGGAGCTCGAGGTCGAACGCGAGCTTCTCGAATTGCCACTGCGGGTCCTGCTTCACGATTTCACACTCGTTCGGGTACGGCGTATAGAAGTGCGTGCTCTTCGGCCCGAACGCGACGCTGAAGAAGCGGCAGACCGGCAGGCTGGTGGCTGTCGGCGACGGGAAGACCTTGAACGCAAGGCCGGTCCGCGCCCACTCGCCGTTGTATGCGCCCCCGTCGATGCCCGCGATCTCGTCGGGATCGGCGGTCACGAAGTAATGGCCGAAGCCGGCGTGGAAGTACTCGATCGCGAGCTTCGCCGGCGTCGCGGGCGCGATGAACCGGCCGAACGCGACCGGCCCGTCGCCGAGCGCGAGCGTCGCGGGCAGGCCCGCGGGAAGCGGCTGGACCGTCACGGTGCCGTCGAGCTGGTTCGCGACGTAGAGCGTGGCGCCGTCCGGCGTGACGGACAATCCCTGCGGATGGTTGCCGACCGGGATCGAGCCGGTCCTGGTCCGCGTCGCGGTGTCGACGACGCTGACCGTGTTCTGGTTGGTCGAGACGTACAGCGTCGCGCCGTCGGGCGACAGCGCGAGCGCGAATGGTCCCGAGTCGACGAACACCGTGGCGACCACCTCGAGCGACAGCGTGTCGACGACCGAGACCGAGTTGCTTCCGAAGTTCGCCACGTAGACGAGCGCGCCGTCCGGCGACGCGACGATGCCGAACGGCTGGCTCATGACGGGGATGATCGAATACCCGGCGCCGAGGGCGCGCGTCGGGTGCACGGTCACCACGCCGGCGGTCGGGTGCGTGACCCAGAGCTGCGAGCCCTGCTGGCCGAGGGCGAGCCCGAAGGGCGGGTCGGCCAGCGGAACGCTGAACTCGACGCGCTTGGCGAAGGTATCGACGAGGTCGATGCGATTCGACCCGCTCGCCGCGACGTACAGCCGGCCGTTGTCGGGCGAGAGCGCGATGCCGCGCGGGGCGGACCCGACGCCGATCGTCGCGATCGCCCGCTCGGCCTGCGGGTCGATGATCGTCACCGAGCCCGACCCCGCGTTGCCGACGTACACGCGGTCGGCGGTCGACGCGATCGCGACGCCTTCGGGCGCCTCGCCGACCGTGATCGTCCGCACGACCTGCTTCGTCCCGGTGTCGATGACCGACACGTAGTTGCTCGCGTAGTGCGTGACGTAGGCGAGCGGCCCCACGCGCGGCGGCGGCTGCGCGACGCCGGTGCCGGCCAGCGACAGCACGACCGGGCTCGCCGCGCCGTTGCTCGTGATCGTGACGCTGCCGCTGCGCACGCCGAGCGCGGTCGGCGTGAACGTGATCGACAGCGTGCAGGAGGCGCCGGGCGCGAGTGACGGCGGACACTGGTGGAACGCGGAGTAGTCGCCCTGCGGCACGATCGCGACGAGCGCGAGCGTCTCGCCGCCGACGTTGGAGAGCGCGACGAGCTGCGGCACCGACGTCTGTCCGACGACCTGCGCGTGGAAGTCGAGCTGCGCGGGCGACAGGCCGACCGCGGGCCCGGGCTCGACCTTGACCGTCTGCGGCAGCGTCTGGAAGCCGCCGGTCGCGCCGGTGCCGAGCTGGCCGAAGAAGTTGTCGCCCCAGCAGGCGGCGGTCGTGTCGGCGCGGACCGCGCAGGCATGGTTGCCGCCGTTCGCGATCGTCGTCGCGCCGGACAGCATGGCAACGCTCACCGGCGTCATGCGCGTCGTCGTCGAGCCGTCGCCCAGTTGACCTGCGACGTTGTAGCCCCAGCAGCGCGCGGTGCCGTCGGACAGGCGCGCGCACGTCGCGTAGTGCTTCGCGTCGACGCGCGTCGCGCCGCCGACGCCGATCGCGGTCACCGGCGTCAGGCGCATCGTCGCCGTCCCGTCGCCGAGCGAGCCGAACGCGTTCTGGCCGAAGCAGCGGACCATGCCGCCGGCGACGACCGCGCAGGTGTAGGCGCTCGACGCGGCGATCGACGTCGCGCCCGTGACCGCCGGCGTCGCCGCGGGCAACTGGCCGCCGGCTTGCGTGCCGTTGCCGAACTGGCCCGAGCCGTTGTTGCCCCAGCACATCAGGGTGCCCCCCGCGACGATCGCGCAGGTGTGCGCGCTGCCGGCGGCGACGGCGGACGCGCCCGACACGCCCCACGCCGCGACGGGTGACGGGCGCGTCGTGGTCGACCCGTCGCCCAGCTGGAAATATTGGTTGTCGCCCCAGCACCGGACGCCGCCGCTGTCGAGGACCGCGCAGGTGTGGTAGTCGCCGGCCGAGATCTGCACGACGCCGGCGAGCCCGACCACCGGCACCGGCGTGTAGTGCTCGTCGAACGTGCCGTCGCCGAGCTGGCCGGAGGCGTTGTTGCCCCAGCATTGGACGGTGCCGCCGGCGATCAGCGCGCAGCTGTGGTTGACGCCGGCGGTGACCGCGACCGCGGACGTGATGCCGGCGACCGCCCGGGGGGCCGCACGCGATTGCGTCGTGCCGTCGCCGAGCTGGCCGAGCGTGTTCTCGCCCCAGCAGCGGACCGCCCCGCCGACGACGGCGCAGGTGTGCGCCTCGCCCGCGGCGATCGCCGTGACGCCGGTCAGGTCGACCAGCGCGTAGGACGGCGCGGCCACGAGGATGCCGAGCGCGAGCAGCGCGCGGCGGCAAAGACACGGGAGGGCCGGTCGTCGCATTGCCATCCTCGGACCCGGAAGGCGGCGCCCGGTTCCGTCCGCCATAATACGGCACCCGTCCTTCCGGAGCCGACCCATGGCCACGCTCTACGACATCAGCGTCGACGACATCCACGGCAAGCCGGTCAGGCTCTCGCGCTACAAGGGCAAGGTGCTCCTGATCGTGAACGTCGCGAGCAAGTGCGGGTTCACGCCGCAGTACCAGGGGCTGGAGGCGCTCTACAGGAAGCTCCACGGCAAGGGGCTCGAGATCCTGGGCTTCCCGTGCAACCAGTTCGGCGCGCAGGAGCCCGGCAGCGAGGCGGAGATCGCGCAGTTCTGCGAGCTCAACTACGGCGTGACGTTCCCGATGTTCGCGAAGGTCGACGTGAACGGCGACGATGCCTCGCCGCTCTACAGGCACCTGAAGGCCGCGAAGAAGGGCGTGCTGGGCTCCGGAGCGATCAAGTGGAACTTCACGAAGTTCCTCGTCGACCGCGAGGGCAACGTCGTCGAGCGCTACGCGCCGCAGACCGAGCCGAAGGCGCTCGAGGCCGACATCGGGAAGCTGCTGTGATGGGGGGGGCCACGTTCGCCCGCGCGGCCGCGGCCCTCGCGCTCTCGCTCGCCTGCGCCGGCGCCGCGCTGGCGCAGCCCGATCCGTCCAAGGTGATCCGCGCGGTCTTCCCGACGGCCGAGACCGGCTTCGATCCGCAGGCCGCGGGAGACATCTACTCGAACGCGGTCAATCGCGTGATCTTCGACACGCTCTACGAGTACGACTACCTCGCGCGCCCCTACAGGCTGGTTCCGAACACCGCGGTCGCGCTGCCCGAGATCACCGACGGCGGGCGGCTGTGGACGATCCGCGTGAAGCCGGGCATCTACTTCTCGGACGACCCCGCGTTCAAGGGCCAGAAGCGCGAGCTGACCGCCTACGACTACGTCTACTCGTGGAAGCGCGTGCTCGACCCGAGGATGCGCTCGAACTCGATGCAGATGTTCGACGGGCGGTTCGAGGGCATGGACGAGCTCGTCGCCGCGGCGCGCGAGGGCGGCAAGTTCGACTACGACAAGGCGATCGCCGGCCTGCAGGCGATCGACCGCTACACGATCCGGATCCGGCTCAACTTCCCCGACGCCGAGCTCCTGCCGAACCTCACGACGGCCGGCGCGGGCGCCGTCGCACGCGAGGTGATCGAGGCCTACGGCGACGGCAGCGGCTGGGCGATGGCGAACCCGGTCGGCACCGGCCCGTACCGGCTCAAGGAGTGGCGGCGCGGGCAGAAGATCGTGCTGGAAGCCAACCCGGGCTTTCGCGACAAGCGCTTCCCGGACAGCGCGGACCCGGCCGACCGGGCGATCGTCGCGAAATTCCGGGGCAGGCGCATCCCGTTCGCCGGCCGGATCGAGGTCAGCATCATCGAGGAGAGCAACCCGCGCCTGCTCGCGTTCGAGCAGGGCGAGCTCGACTACGCGGCGGCGCCCGTCGACCTCGTCTGGAACGTCCTGGATCCGCCGGCGAAGCTGAAGCCCCGGCTCGCCGGGCGCGGCGTGACGCTGAACCGCGGCGTGCAGCCCGCGATCACCTACACGTACTTCAACATGGAGGACCCCGTCGTCGGCGGCTACACGCCCGACAAGGTCGCGCTGCGGCGCGCGTTCGCGCTCGCCTACAACGTCGACGAGGAGATCCGCGTGATCCGGCAGGGACAGGCGTTCCCGGCGACGCAGGTGATTCCGCCGACGGTGAGCGGCCACGACCCGAGGCTCGACGGCCGCAAGGTCTACGACCCGGCGGCCGCGAAGGCGCTGCTCGACCGCTTCGGCTACCGGGACCGCGACGGCGACGGCTACCGCGAGCTGCCGGACGGCAGGCCGCTCGTGCTCAAGCTCGCCTCCGCGCCCTCGGCGATCGACCGCCAGTACGACGAGCTGCGCAAGCGCAGCGCCGACGCGGTGGGATTGAAGCTCGAGTTCGTCAAGCAGAAGTGGCCGGACCTCCTCAAGGCCGCGCGGCTCGGCCAGATCCAGATGTTCACGCTGGGCAACATCAACACGACGCCCGAGGGATTCGGCTTCCTGGGGCTGCTCTACGGGCCGAACGGCGGCTTCTCGAACCTCGCGCGGTTCAGGCTGCCCGAGTACGACCGGCTCTACGAGCAGGCGCGCGCGATGCCGCTCGGGGCCGAGCGCGAGAAGGTGATGCAGCGGATGAACGAGCTCGTCTCCGCGTACGCGCCGTGGAACATCACGGTGTTCCGCTACGAGAACGTGCTCGTCCAGCCGTGGATCGGCGCGTACAAGTACAGCGGGTTCACGCAGCACCCGTGGCCGTACCTCGACGTCGACGTCGCGAAGCGGCGCGGCGCCGGCAAGCCGTGAGTCGCGTGCCGGCCGCGGCGAGGGACGTCCTGGCCTGGGTGCTGGCGCTCGCCGCGCTGGCGTCGACCGCCCACGCGGCGACCTGGGCCGATCCGGCGAAGACGCTGCGCGTGATGTTCCCGGTCGCCGAGACCGGCTTCGACCCGCAGGCGACCTCGGACCTCTACTCGTCGCACGTCGAGCGCGCGATCTTCGACCCGCTCTACGCGTGGGACTACCTCTCGCGCCCCTACCGGATCGTGCCGAACACGGCCGCCGCGATGCCCGAGATCTCGGCGGACGGGCGCGTCTGGACGATCCGCCTGAAGCGCGGCATCCATTTCGCCGATGACCCGGCGTTCAAGGGGAGGCCGCGCGAGCTGACCGCCCACGACTACGTCTACGCGTGGAAGCGGCTGCTCGACCCGCGCATGCGCTCGCCGTACCTCTGGTACCTGAACGGCAAGATCGCCGGCGCGGAGCCGGTGCTCGCGAAGGCGAAGGCCGACGGCCGCCTCGACTACGACGCCGAGATCCCCGGTCTCAGGGCGCTCGATCGCTACACGATCCGCCTCGAGCTCGTGGAGCCGGACTACGTGATGCAGGGCTACCTGACGCAGGTGACGATGGGGGCGGTGGCGCGCGAGGTCGTCGAGGCGTACGGCGACGCGAGCGGCTGGGTGATGGCGAACCCGGTGGGCACCGGACCGTTCCGGCTGAAGGAGTGGCGCCGCGGCCAGCGGATCGTGCTGGAGGCGAATCCCGGCTTCCGCGAGGAGACCTACCCGGACGCCCCGCAGAGCGCCGACGCGATCGTGCGCGCGGCCGCGGCGTCGATGAAGGGCCGGCGGCTGCCGCAGGTCGGCCGCGTCGAGATCTCGATCATCGAGGAGTCGAGCCCGCAGCTCCTCGCGTTCGACTCGGGCGCGCTCGACTACGCGAACGTCCCGGCCGACCTCGTCGCGAACGTCGTCGAGCCGGGCGCGAGGCTCAAGGCGTCGTACGCGGACCGGAAGGTGTCGCTGCACCGCGTGGTCCGGCCCTCGCTCAGCTACACGTACTTCAACATGGACGATCCGGTCGTCGGCGGCTATGCGCCGGACAGGGTCGCGCTCCGGCGCGCGATCACGATGGGGTTCGACGTCCCGAGCCTCGTGCGCGTCTGGCTCCAGGACCAGGCGATCGTCGCGACGCAGCCGATCCCGCCGAACGTCCTGGGCCACGACCCGAAGCTCGACGTGCGCGCGCCCTACGACCCGGCGACCGCGCGCGCGCTCCTCGACCGCTTCGGCTACAAGGACCGCGACGGCGACGGCTGGCGCGAGCTGCCCGACGGGAAGCCGTTCACGCTGTCGATGGGCTCGACGCCGACCCACCGCGACCGCGAGCGCGACGAGCTGTGGAAGCGCAGCATGAGGGACCTCGGGATCCGGATCGACTTCGTCAAGCAGAAGTTCCCCGACCTCCTCAAGATGGGGCGCGCGGGGCAGCTCCAGATGTGGCCGGTCGGCTGGATCACGACCTACGGCGAGGGCGACGCGTTCATGCAGCTCCTCTACAGCGGCAACATCGGACAGTCGAACTACGCGCGCTTCCGCAACGACGAGTACGACGAGCTCTACCGGAAGAGCAGGCGGATCCCCGACGGCCCCGAGCGCACCGCGCTCTACGCGCGGATGGCCCGGATCGTGGCGGCCTACGCGCCGTGGGACCTGGGCGTCTACACCTACGAGAACACGCTGGTGCGCCCCTGGGTGCGCGGCTACGTGAAGCACCAGAGCTTCGAGCACCCCTGGAAGTACCTGGACGTCGATCCGGCCGCGCAGCGCGCCGGAAAGTGACTCCCGGAACGCGGATCGATCGACGTTCCCGGGGGGGCGGCGTTGCGTCCGCGCGACACGCTCTCGCCCGGACAGGGCCGGAACGATTGCCGGGCGTGCGAGGCCGGGCGTAGACTTCGCACCTTGCGCGCACCCCCCGAGCCCCCCGTGAACCACCAACCGACGCCCCCGACGACGACCGCGATGTCCCTCGCGGTGCGCCCGCGCGCGTCGTTCGCGTGGGTGCGCGTCGGGAGCGACGGCCGCAACCCGGGCGGCCTCGCGCCGATCTAGCCAGACCCCGACGGAGATCCCGCCGGGTCGCGGCGGGGCTTCCGAGTCGGTCCTTCGTTTCCGTCTCGTTTTCCCCGCCGCATCGAGTGCCGTGCCGCGATCCGCGGCGCGGGACGCGCATCGCCCACGAGGCGGCGCGCGAGCGACGAACGAGACGGACGCACGACGATGATCGACCGACTGCAACGCAGGCTGCGCCGCACCTTCACCGGGCTGTGGCGGTCCGCCGACTTCCGGCGCATGTGGCTGTCGCTGACGATCACGTCGTTCGGCGCGCAGGTCACGAACCTCGCGCTGCCGCTGACCGCCGCGATCATGCTGCACGCGACGCCGCTCGAGATGGGCGTGCTGGTCGCGCTCGAGACGCTGCCGTTCGCGCTGGTGTCGCTGCAGGCGGGCGTCCTGATCGACCGCGTCCGCAAGCTGCCGATCGTGATCGCGGCCAACGTGAGCCGCGCGCTCGCGCTCGCGGCGATCCCGCTCGCCGCGTTCACCGGCTGGCTCTCGATCGAGGTGCTCTACGCGGTCGGGTTCTTCTGCGGCATCCAGAACGTCGTGGGCGGCGCGGCCTACCAGGTGCTGCTCGCGCAGATGGCGGGACGCAAGCGCCTCGTCGAGGCGAACGCGAAGATCTCGCTGGGCGAGACCGGCTCGGCGCTGGTCGGGCCGGGCATCGCCGGCGCGCTGATCCAGGCGCTCACGGCGCCGCTCGCGATCCTCGTCGACGCGGCGTCGTTCCTCGTGTCCGCGGTCATGCTGCGCAAGCTGCGCGTGCCGACCGACGTCCCGCACCCGGGGCCGCGACCGGGGATCGTGCACGAGATCGTGGAAGGCCTGAAGCTCGTGCGCGGCAACCCGACGCTCTGGTCGCTCGCGTGGCTCGCGGGCCTCTGGCAGCTGCTGCACCACGCGCAGCTCGCGGTGCTGATCCTGTTCGCGACGCGCGAGCTCGGCCTCTCGCCCGGCGCGATCGGCCTCGTGTACGCGTTCGGCGGCCTGGGCTGCATCGTCGCGGCCGCGACCGCCGAGCGGCTGGCCGCCCGCTTCGGCGTCGGGCCGATGATCGTGCACGCGCTCACCGCGACCGCGGTCGCCTGGCAGCTCTACGGCCTCGTCGCGGGACCGGTATGGCTCGCGACGGTCGCGCTGGGCCTCGCGATGCTGCTGTTCGACTTCGGCGGCGTGATGTTCGGGATCCAGTACCTGTCGCTGCGCCAGGCGATCACGCCGGACCGGCTGCTCGGGCGGATGACCGCGACGATGCGTTTCCTCACGGTCGCGGCGGCGCCGCTCGGCTCGCTCGCCGGCGGCGCCGTGGCCACGGCGATCGGCCTGCGGGCGACGCTGCTCGCGATCGGCGTGCTGGGCCTCCTGCTCGCCGCCGGCGCGACGATCCGCTCGCCGGTGCGCCGGCACGTGCGCCTGCCCGCGGTCGCGGACGCCTGACCCCGCGCGCGGGCGCGGCGCGTAGAATCGGCGCGACGCGCCCGCGTCGAGGCGCGGGAGGGTGCGCACCGATGGAAACGCCGTCGCTCAAGCTCACGCCGGCCGAGGAGGCGCTGCGGGACGCCGCGCTCGAGTACCACCGCAGCCCCGGCCGGGGCAAGATCTCGATCACGCCGACCAAGCCGCTCGCGAACCAGCGCGACCTGTCGCTCGCCTACTCGCCCGGCGTCGCCTACGCGTGCCTCGCGATCCAGAAGGAGCCCGCGCTCGCCGCCGAGCTCACCTCGCGCGCGAACCTGGTCGGCGTCGTCACGAACGGCACCGCGATCCTGGGCCTGGGCGACATCGGCCCGCTCGCCGGCAAGCCGGTGATGGAGGGCAAGGGCTGCCTGTTCAAGAAGTTCGCCGGCATCGACGTGTTCGACATCGAGCTGGCCGAGAAGGATCCCGACCGCCTCGTCGAGGTCGTCGCGGCGCTGGAGCCGACGCTGGGCGGCATCAACCTCGAGGACATCAAGGCGCCCGAGTGCTTCGTCGTCGAGCGGAAGCTCCGCGAGCGGCTGAAGATCCCGGTCTTCCACGACGACCAGCACGGCACCGCGATCATCTCGTCCGCGGCGATCCTGAACAGCCTCGAGTTGACCGGGCGCGCGATCGGCGACGTGCGGATCGCGGTGTCCGGCGCGGGCGCCGCCGCGATCGCTTGCCTCGACCTGCTCGTCGCGCTCGGCGCCGACGCCCGGAAGATCCTCGTCGTCGACAGCAAGGGCGTGCTGCACGCCGGCCGCGCGAACCTCGACGAGTCGAAGCGGCGCTACGCGCAGGCGACCGACGCGCGCACGCTCGCCGACATCGTGAAGGGAGCCGACGTGTTCCTCGGCTGCTCGGCGCCGGGGGTGCTCACGGCCGGGATGGTCGCGACGATGGCCCCCCGGCCGATCATCCTCGCGCTCGCCAATCCCGAGCCCGAGATCCGGCCCGAGCTCGCGAAGGCGGCGCGCCCCGACTGCATCGTCGCCACCGGCCGGTCGGACTACCCGAACCAGGTCAACAACGTCCTGTGCTTCCCGTACATCTTCCGCGGCGCGCTCGACGCGGGGGCGACCGCGATCACCGAGGCGATGAAGCTCGCGTGCGTGCGCGAGATCGCCGCGCTCGCGAAGGCCGAGATCAGCGACGAGGTCGCGCTGGCCTACGCCGGGCAGGAGCTCGCGTTCGGCCCCGACTACATCATCCCGAAGCCGTTCGACGCGCGGCTCATCCTGCGCATCGCGCCCGCCGTCGCGAAGGCGGCGCAGGCGTCCGGCGTGGCGACGCGGCCGATCGCGGACCTCGACGCCTACCGCGACTCGCTGACGCGCTTCGTCGCGCACACCGCGATGTTCATGCGGCCGGTGTTCGAGGCCGCGCGCGCCCGCGCGCAGCGCGTCGCCTACGCCGAGGGCGAGGACGAGCGGACGCTGCGCGCGGTCCAGGTCGCGCTCGACGAGCGGCTCGCGCGCCCGATCCTGATCGGCCGGCCCTCGGTCATCGCGTCCCGGATCGCCCGCGCCGGCCTGCGCTTCCGCCCCGGCGCCGACGTCGAGGTGATCGACCCCGAGAGCGACGCGCGCTACCGCGACTACTGGACCGACTACCAGCGGCTCACCGGCCGTCGCGGCGTGACGCCGGACATGGCGAAGGCGACGCTGCGCCGGTCGACGACGACGATCGGCGCGATGATGGTGCGGCGCGGCGACGCGGACGCGCTCCTGTGCGGGCTCGTCGGCCGCTTCGACGGGCACCTCGAGCACGTCGGCGAGGTGATCGGGCTGAAGCCCGGCGCGACGACGCTCGCCACGCTGAACGCGCTGATGCTGCCGCAGCAGACGATCTTCGTGACCGACACGTTCGTGAACGAGGAGCCCTCCGCCGAGGCGCTGGCCGAGATCGCGGCCATGGCGGCGGACGAGGTGCGGCGGTTCGGCCTGCCGCCCAAGGTCGCGTTCCTGTCGCACTCGATGTTCGGCTCGAGCGACCGCCCGTCCGCGCGCCGGATGCGGCGCGCCCGCGAGCTCTTCGCGGCGGCGAATCCCGACGTCGAGTGCGACGGCGAGATGCACGGCGACGCGGCGCTGTCGGAGGACATCCGCCGGGCGTTCCTCCCCGACTCGACGCTCAAGGGGACGGCGAACGTCCTCGTCCTGCCGAATCTGGACGCCGCGAACATCCTGTTCAACGTGCTCAAGGTGGCGGGCGGCCGCGGCATCACGATCGGGCCGATCCTGCTCGGCGCCGCGGCGCCCGTGCACATCCTGACGCCGTCGTCGACGGTGCGGCGCATCGTCAACATGACCGCGCTCGCCGCCGCCGAGGCGGCGCAGGGGAGCGGCAGGCGCTGAGCGCCCGCCGCCGGAACGCGGATCGATCCGCGTTCCAAAGTTGCAAAAGCGAAGGGCGGCCACGTTGCATGGCCGCCCCTCTTCCTGTCCGAGTTACGCGGAGCCGGAACCGGCATGGGCTCGCCGGATCCTTCGCGAAGTCTAGTCGCGTCGCGCGCGCGCGGTCAATCGCAACCGACCGGCGGCGCGTACCGTTGCGCGAGCGAAGCGCGCGCCGTGCCCGAATCGCGCGCCGGCCGGGCGATCGCGCGCGAGCGACCGCCCACCGCGCGCCGAACGCCGCAAGCGATCAGCGACCGGCGAGCTGGAAATCGTAGACCGAGGGCAGCGCGAGGAGGCGCGTGAGCTCGTCGAGCGCGCGCCGCGACTCGTCGAGGAGCGCGGGGTCGGCGAGGTCGGCGGGCAGCAGCCGGTCGCGATAGTGCCGGCGCACCCAGGCGTCGAGCCCGGCGAAGAGCGCCTCGTCGGGAAAGACGCGCGGACGAATCGCCGCGCGCTCCTCCGCGGTCAGCGGCACGCGCAGCCGCAGGCAGGCCGGGCCGCCGCCGTTGCGCATGCTCTGGCGCAGGTCGAGCACGAGCGTCTCGGCGACCGGGCCGCCGGGCGCCGACCAGCGGTCGAGCACCGCGGACGCGCGCGCGTTCTCGCGGGCATCGGACGCCGCGATCAGCAGCAGGCCGCCGTCCGGCCGCTCGAGGAGCGCACTGTTGAACAGGTAGCTCGCGACGGCGTCGGCGAGCGGGAGCTCGGCCTCGGTCACGACGTCCGCGCGGAAACCCGCACCGACCAAGGCGGCGAGCGTGTCGACGGTCTCGCGCGTGCGCGTCCAGGCACGCTCGTGGACGAGCAGCGTCCGACCTTGGCCCACCGCGATCACGTCGTTGTGGAAGACGCCCGCGTCGATCGCGTCCGGGTGCTGCTGCGCGTGCACGGCGCGCGCGGGGTCGAGGCCGTGCCGGCGCGCGATCGCCTCGCAGGCCTCGCGCGTCTGGCGCGCCGGGTAGCGCCGCGGCACCGGCGCGTCGAGGTCGTAGGCGCTGCGGCCGTGCACGAACAGCTCGACGCCGGCATCGCGCTCGCCCGGACCGGCGAACCGCGTGTGGTTCGCCGCGCCCTCGTCGGCCGTCTGCGCGGCGGCGGGGAGGGGATCGTGGACGACGAAGCGGCCCTCGTCGGCGAACATCGCCCGCAGGATGCGCGTCGTCGTCGGCGCCTCGATCGACCGGTGCAGCAGCGAGGCCAGGTTCGCCGGCGTGAAGTGGACGCGGCCGTCGGCGGTGTCGGCCGACGGGCTCACGGTCGCGGCGTTCGCCGTCCACATCGCCGCCGCCGACGAGCTTGCGGACAGCAGCGACGGCGCGTCGCGCGCGGCCCGTGCGAGCACGTCGGCGTCGCTGCCGCCGAAGCCGAGCGAGCGCAGCGTCGGCAGATGCGGGCGCTCCTGGGGCGGCAGCACCGCCTGCGGAAAGCCGCGCGACGCGACCGCGCGCATCTTGGCGAGGCCCTGCAGTGCCGCCTCGCGCGGGTTCGACGCGCGGCCCGCGTGGCGCGCGGAGGCCACGTTGCCGTGCGACATGCCCGAGTAGTTGTGCGTCGGGCCGGGGAGGCCGTCGAACTGGCAGTCGATTTCCATCGCGCGGGGGGCGTTCGTCGTCAGCGGTCGGCCGGCGAGAGCGGCACCGCCCGCACGGTGTCGCCCTCCTGCACGCCGAGCGCCGCCGCCTCGTGCGGCGTGAGCGGCAGCCGGTCGGCCCGGCGCGGCGCGTGCGCGAGGATCGCGCGAAAGCCCGCGAAGTTGCGGTTGCAGACGAGCCACGGGACGCCGGCGACCGGGTTGTCCGGCACCGGGTCGACCTCGTCTAGCGTGACCGGCACGAGGCGCGAGCGGCGCACCGCGTCGACGTTGTCGCGGAACGCCTCGACGGTGGGCCCCGCGTCGAAGATGTCGACCGAGCCGTCGTAGCGGAAGCCCTCCTGCTCGAGCATGCGGCGCGCGGGCTCGGTGTCGGCGTGCACGGCGCCGATCGCCTCGCGCGCGGCGGCCGGCAGCAGGTTCACGTAGACCGGGTGCCTCGGCATCAGCTCGGCCACGAACGACTTCTGGCCGATGCCGGTCAGGTAGTCGGCCGTCGTGTACTCCATCGCGAAGAAGTGGCGGCCCAACCCTTCCCAGAACGGCGAGCGCCCGTCGGCGTCGAGCCGGCCGCGCAGCTCGGCGATCAACTTCTCGCCGAAACGGTCGGCGAACTCGGCGATGAAGAGCAACCGGCTCTTCGCGATCAGCGGCCCGTTGCGGCCGTGCCGGAATCCCTGGTCGACGAACAGCGTGCAGAGCTCGGTGTGGCCGGTGTGGTCGTTCGACAGGAACAGCGTCGGCACCGCCGTGTAGACGCCGAGCGCGCGCGAGGCGTGCACGAGCGTGCCGACGCGGTAGTTGTACCAGGGCTCCTTCAGGCCGACGGCGGCCTCGATCGCGCCGATCCCGACCACGCGCGCGTCCGATCCGGGCCGCCCCGACTCGACCAGCACGAACACGTAGCAGGCGTCCTCGCGCGGCGCGGTGCCCGCGAACGAGGCGATCGAGCGGTCGATGCGTCCGGCGAGCCGCTCGCGGCTCGCGGGGAGCGTGGTCAGGCCGGCGCCGGTGCGCTCGGAGAGCGCGAGCACCGCGGGCAGGTCGTCGCGCGCGATCGGGCGGACGAAGAACATGACCGGGGTCAGATTCGGCTCTTGCGCGACACGCCGCGCATTCGATTCTCGCCCGTGTCGCGAAAGCCGAATCCGACCCCGGTCTAGGTGAGCGCGCGGTGCAGCGCCGTCTCGAGCCGCGCGAGCCCCTCGAGGATCTCGTCGAGCGAGATCACGAGCGAGGGCGCGAGCCGCACGACATCGGGACCCGCCATCAGCACGAGCAGGCCCGCGTCGCTCGCCGCCTGCATCACGCCGAACGCCTTGCCGCGCCACGGTTCCTCGAGCTCGCAGCCGAGCCAGACGCCCTCGCCGCGGATGTCGCGGAAGACGCGGCGGCGCGCGTTGATCGCCTTGAGGCCCTCCATGAACAGCGCGTGGCGCGCCTTGACGCCGTCCAGGACCTCGGTCGTGTTGATCACGTCGAACACGGCGCCCGCGACCGCGCACGCGAGCGGGTTGCCGCCATAGGTCGTGCCGTGGACGCCGACCGAGAACACGCTCGCGACCTCGTCGGTGGTGAGCATCGCTCCGATCGGAAAGCCGCCGCCCAGCCCCTTGGCCGTGGTCAGGATGTCGGGGACGACGCCCTTCTGCATGTACGAGAACAGCGCGCCGGTGCGGCCCATGCCGCTCTGGATCTCGTCGAGGATCAGGAGCGCCCGGTGCTCGGTGCACAGCCGGCGCGCCGCCTGCAGGAACGCGGGCGTGCCCGGCGTCATGCCGCCCTCGCCCTGCATCGGCTCGAGGATCACCGCGCAGACGTCGTCGCCGCCTTCCTCGCGGAACGCCGCCTCGAGCGCCCCGACGTCGTTGTACGGGATGTGCGTGATGCCGGCCGGCGCCGGGCCGAAGCCGGACGAGTACTTCGCCTGACCGCCCGCGGTCACCGTGAACAGCGTGCGGCCGTGGAACGCGTTGAGCGTCGAGATCACGCGCACCTTGCGCTCGCCGTGGCGGTCGTGCGCGTAGCGCCGCGCGAGCTTGAGCGCCGCCTCGTTCGCCTCGGCGCCCGAGTTGCAGAAGAACACGCGCTCCGCGAACGTCGCGTCGACGAGCCGCTGCGCGAGGCGCAGCGCCGGCTCGTTCGTGAACCAGTTCGACACGTGCCACAGCGTGCGCGCCTGCTCCTCGAGCGCGCGGACCATCGCCGGGTGGCAGTGCCCGAGCGCGGTCACCGCGACGCCGCTCGCGAAGTCGATGTAGAGGCGCCCCTGCTGGTCCCAGACGCGCGAGCCCTCGCCGCGCACCGGGACGAAGGACGCCGGCGCGTAGCAGGGCACCATCAGCCGGTCGAACATCGCGCGCGTGACCGGCATCGTCGAGGCGGCCGAGGCGGGCACGCCCTCGCGTCGCGCCGCCGCCGGGGTCGGGGCGGTGGCGGCGGCGGGGTCCGGGGGCGGGGTCATCGGGAGCCTCTCGACGGAGTCGTGGGGGTGGGACGCGGCGTCAGAGCGCCGCGATCGCCTGGATCTCGACCTTGTAGTCCGGGTTCGCGAGCTTCGCCTCGACGGTCGCGCGGGCCGGCGTGTGGCCCTGCGGCACCCACGCCTCCCACACCGCGTTCATCGCGGCGAAGTCGGCCATCGACGGCAGGAAGATCGTCGCCGACAGGAGCTTCGTCTTGTCGCTGCCGGCCTCGGCGAGCAGCCGGTCGATCGACGCGAGCACCTGGCGCGTCTGCGTCGCGAGGTCCGCCTTCGGATCGTCGGCGACCTGGCCGGCGAGGTAGACGGTTCCCGCGCCGCGGTGGACCACCATGTCGGACAGGCGCTTGCCGACGTGGAATCGCTGGAGGCTCTCGCTCATGGGATGCTCGTGATCGCGGGGTTGCGGCCTTGGGCCTTCGAACCGAGAATTCTAGTCGAAACGCGGCTCGCTGCCCGGGGAAAACCGATGACCGCCCGACTCGCGCTCCTGCTGGGCGCGCTCCTCGCCTTCGCGGCCGTCGCGCTGGGCGCGTTCGGCGCGCACGCGCTCAAGGGACGGCTCGAGCCCGCCATGGCCGCCGTCTGGCAGACCGCCGTCCTGTACCACGGCTGGCACGCGCTCGCGCTCCTGGCGGCCGGGCTCCTGCTCGCGCAGCAGCCCGACGCGCGGGCGGTCGGCGCCGCGGCGCATCTCTTCGCCGCGGGGATCGTGCTCTTCTCGGGAAGCCTCTATGCGTACGCGCTCACCGGCACGCGGGCCTTCGCGATGATCACGCCTGCCGGCGGCATCGCCTTCCTCGCCGGCTGGGCGGCGTTCGCGTGGGGGGCCTGGAGGACCTTCGGGCGCTGACCGTCGCAGGACCGGACGGATGGCCCAGGCCCGATGGCCGGCCCGCGGAGCGCGTGCCCCACGACGGGGGACGCGCCGCCCGCTTCGGGGGAGGTCAGTCCACCTTCGCGCCCGACTCCCGGACCACCTTCTGCCACTTGGCGGTCTCGGCCGCGATGTGGCGCGCGAAGTCCTCGGGCGTGCCGCCGGCCGCGTTCGCGCCCTGCGCGAGCAGCTTCTCCTTCGCCTCGGGCGAGGCGAGCCAGCGCGCGACCTCGCCGTTGATCTTCGCCACGATGTCGGCAGGCGTGCCGGCGGGCGCGAGCAGCCCGAACCACGACGACGCCTCGTACCCCGGCAGCCCCGACTCGGCGATCGTGGGCACGTCGGGCAGCGCGGCCGCGCGCTGCGAGCTCGTCACCGCCAGCGCGCGGAGCTTCCCGGCCCGGATCTGCGGCAGCGCCGAGGGCAGGTTGTCGAACATGAGCTGCACCTGGCCGCCGAGGAGGTCGGCGATCGCCGGCGCGCTGCCCTTGTACGGGACGTGCGTCATCTGCACGCCCGCCATCACCTTGAACAGCTCGCCCGCGAGGTGGATCGACGTGCCGCTGCCCGACGAGGCGAAGTTGAGCTTGCCGGGGTTCGCCTTCGCGTAGGCGATCAGCTCGGCGACCGTCGTGGCCGGCACCGACGGGTGGACGACCAGCACGTTCGGCACCGCGGCGACGAGGATCACCGGCGCGAAGTCCTTCACGTGGTCGTAGGGCATCTTCGCGTAGAGGCTCGCGTTGATCGCGTGGGTGCCCACGGTGCCCATCAGCAGCGTGTAGCCGTCGGCGGGCGCCTTCGCGACGAGCTCGGCGCCGATGTTGCCGCCGGCGCCCGGCCGGTTGTCGACGACCGCCTGCTCCTTCCACGCCTCGGTCATCTTCTGCGCGGCGGCGCGCGCGAGGATGTCCGTCGTGCCGCCCGGCGGGAACGGCACGACGATCCGGATCGGCTTGGTCGGGTAGGCGGGCTGCGCGAAGGCAACGGGTGCGAGCGCGGCGGCGAGCGAGGCCGCGAGGGCGGCGAGCAGCGTGCGACGGATCATCGGTTTCCTCCATGGGGCCGGTCGAGCGCCGGCGTCGTTCCTGGTTTGCAGCGATCCCGCGTTGGCCAGCGTGCGCGTCAAGCTCGTCACGATGCCATTGCGGCCGAGCGCACCGGCGGCCACCGGCCCTGCGGATCATGCGCCCGTTGAGCGGCGCCGAGCGTCATCCTGCACCGCGTCCGCGGCGTCGTCCGAGGCGACCGCTCCAACCGGTGCGTGATCCGCAACGGGCGATCAGTCGACCTTCGCACCGCTCGCCTTGACGATGCGCGCGTACTTGTCGCGTTCCTTCGCGATGAACGCCGCGAACTCGGCGGGCGTCGTCGGCGCGGGCTCGGCCCCCTGCGCCAGCATCTTCTCGCGCACGTCCGGCGCGTTCAGCACCTTGACGACGTCCGCGTTCCACCTCGCGATCACGTCGGGCGGCGTGCCGGCGGGCGCGAGCAGCCCGAACCAGGTCGAGATGTCGAAGCCCGGCAGCCCGGCCTCGGCCATCGTCGGGAGCTCGGGCGCGAGCTTGCTGCGGTCCTTCGTCGTGACCGCGATCGCCCGGACCTTGCCGCCCTTGACCTGCGCCATCGCGTTCGCGAGGTTGTCGAACATGAACTGCGTGTCGCCGGCGAGCAGCGCCTGCAGCGCCGGCGCGCCGCCCTTGTACGGGATGTGCGCGACGTCGGTGCCGGTCTCGATCTTGAAGAGCTCGCCCGCGAGGTGCCCGGCGCTGCCGTTGCTGCCGGAACCGAAGTTGGTCCTGCCCGGATGCGCCTTCGCGTAGGCGACGAGCTCCTTCACCGTCGTCACCGGCATCGCGGCGTTGACGATGAGCACGTTGGGCGTGATCGCGACGAGCGAGATCGGCGCGAAATCGCGCACCGCGTCGTAGGGCATCGTCGGGTAGAGGCTCGGGTTGACCGCGTGCGTCGACAGCGCGCCCATGACGACCGTGTAGCCGTCGGCAGGCGACTTCGCGACCAGGTCCGCGCCGATGTTCCCGCCGGCGCCGGGCTTGTTCTCGATCACGACCTGCTGGCCCCAGGCCTCCGAGAGCTTCTGCGCGATCAGCCGGCCGACATTGTCGAGCGATCCGCCGGGCGGGAACGGGATCACGAGCTTGACCGGCTTCGACGGGAACGGCTGCGCCGCGGCCGGGAGGGCGGGCGCGAGGGCGAGGGCGGCGGACGCGAGCGCGGCGGCGAGCCACGCGCGGCGGCGGTCAGGGGAACGGAGCGGCATCTCGGCGGTCCATCGGGGGCGGGAGGGAGGCGGCGATTCTAGCAAGGCGCTTGCCCGGCGCCCCGGGAATTGCCGCCCTCACGGCCCGAGTCCATAATCGAACCCTTTTGTCCGACCGCCGGAGGCACCGGCGCGCAGATCGCCCCCATGAACAACAAGGTCGCCGTCCTCGTCGTCGTCGCGCTGATCGCCGTGGGACTCGGCGGCTACTGGCTGGGGCAGCAACGGCTCTCGGGGGGACAGGGCGGTCCGGCCGCGACGACCGCGGGCCCGGGCGCGGCGCAGGGCGGCCCGCCGGGCGGAGCGCCGCAGGCGGTGACCGTCGAGGCCGTCAAGGTCGTCCGGGCATCGCTGCCGCAGGCGATCACGGCGGTGGGGAGCCTGCGCTCCGACGAGTCGATCACCGTGCGCCCCGAAGTCGCCGGGCGGATCGCGTCGATCGGCTTCGCCGAAGGGCAGCGCGTGAAGAAGGGCGACCTGCTCGTCCGCCTCGACCCCACGGTCAACGAGGCCGAGGTCAAGCAGGCGCGCGCGAACATGACGCTCGCGAGGTCCAAGTACGACCGCGCGGTCGACCTCGCGAAGAGCAACTTCATCTCGGGCCAGGCGCGCGACGAGGCCGAGAACAACATGAAGGTCGCGGACGCCGCGCTCGCGCTCGCCGAGGCGAAGCTCGCGAAGACCGAGATCAAGGCGCCGTTCTCGGGGATCATCGGCCTGCGCCAGGTGTCGGTCGGCGACTACGTGAAGGAAGGCGCGGACCTCGTGAACCTCGAGGCGATCGACCCTCTCAAGGTCGATTTCCGCGTCCCCGAGGTCTACCTGAAGCAGGTGCGGACGGGCCAGGGGCTCGAGATCTCGCTCGACGCGATCCCGGGCCGGACCTACGCGGGACGCGTGCTGGCGATCAACCCGCTCGTCGACGCGGCCGGCCGCTCGATCGTGATCCGCGCGCAGGTGTCGAACCCCGACACGTCGCTGCGGCCGGGCATGTTCGCGCGCGTGCGCCTCATCACCGAGGAGCGGCAGGAGGCGCTCGTCGTCCCCGAGCAGGCGCTGGTGCCGCTGGGCACCGACCAGTTCGTCTTCCGCGTCGTCGACGGCAAGGCGCAGCGCGCGCGCGTCGAGATCGGCCAGCGCGGCGACGGGAAGGTCGAGATCCGGCAGGGCGTCGGCCCCGACGACACGGTCGTCGTCGCGGGCCAGCTCAAGCTGCGGGACGGCGTGCCGGTCACGCTCGCGCGGTCCGCCACGCAGTCCGCCGAGGGCGCCCAGCCGGGGGCGTCCGCCAAGGCCGGGTCGCCGACGGCGCCCCCCGAGGGCGGCGCGCCGCCCGCGAAGAAGGGCTAGCTCCGCGCCGGAGCCGACCGCCATGCAACTGCCCGAGATCTGCATCCGCCGACCGGTGCTCGCGACGGTCCTGTCGCTCGTCGTCCTGCTCGTCGGCCTGATCTCGTACACGCGCCTCGCCGTGCGCGAGTATCCGCGGATCGACGAGCCGGTCGTGTCCGTCACGACCACCTACCGCGGCGCGTCGGCCGAGGTCGTCGAGTCGCAGGTCACGAAGGTGCTCGAGGACTCGCTCGCCGGCATCGAGGGCGTCGAGCTGATGACCTCGCAGAGCCGCTCCGAGCGCAGCCAGATCAACGTGCGCTTCACGCTGAAGCGCGACCCGGACAGCGCGGCGGCCGACGTCCGCGACAAGGTGTCGCGCGTGCGCGCGAAGCTGCCCGACACCGTCGACGAGCCGGTCGTGGCCAAGGTCGAGTCGGACTCGT
The DNA here is from genome assembly GCA_046347845.1 of Burkholderiales bacterium. Taxonomy (GTDB): domain Bacteria; phylum Pseudomonadota; class Gammaproteobacteria; order Burkholderiales; family Casimicrobiaceae; genus VBCG01. Next base: position 322,705 of record JAXMFH010000001.1, read on the forward strand.
TCCCGGTCGTCTACCTCGCGGTCGAGACCGGCAGCCTCTCGCCGCTCGAGGCGTCCGACTACATCAAGCGCTACGTGCAGCCGCGGCTCTCGGTCCTCCCCGGCGCCGCGGACGTGCGCATCTTCGGCGAGCGCCAGGTGTCGATGCGGATCAACCTCGACCGCACGCGGCTCGCCGGCTACCGGCTCACCGTGCAGGACGTCGAGGACGCGATCCGCCGCCAGAACGCCGAGATCCCCGCCGGCCGGATCGAGTCCCAGGCGCGCGAGTTCACCGTCGTCGCCGAGACCGACCTGCAGACGCCCGAGCAGTTCGGCGGCATCATCGTCGCGAACGTCGCCGGCTTCCCGGTGCGCATCCGCGACGTGGGCTCGGTCGCGATCGGCGCGATCGACGAGCGCACGATCTCGCGCTTCAACGGCAAGCCGTCGCTCAACATCGGCGTGATCAAGCAGGCGGTCGCGAACCCGCTCGAGCTCTCGGCCGCCGTCCGCCAGGAGGTCGCCCGCATCAACGAGGGGATGCCCTCGGGGATGAAGCTCATCGTCGCCTACGACACGTCGGTGTTCATCGACCGGTCGATCAAGTCGGTGTTCCAGGCGATAGGCGAGGCGATCGCGCTCGTCGTGCTGGTGATCTTCCTGTTCCTGCGCAGCCTGCGCGCCACGGTGATCCCGATCGTCACGATCCCGGTGTCGCTGGTCGGCGCGTTCGGGCTCATGTACCTGTTCGGGTTCACGATCAACACGCTGACGCTGCTCGCGATGGTGCTCGCGATCGGGCTGGTCGTCGACGACGCGATCGTGATGCTCGAGAACATCTTCCGGCACATCGAGGAGGGCATCCCGCGCAAGCAGGCGGCGATCCAGGGGGCGAAGGAGATCGCGTTCGCGGTCCTCGCGATGACGCTGACGCTGGCCTCGGTGTTCGCGCCGCTCGCGTTCGCGACCGGGCGGACCGGGCGGCTGTTCATCGAGTTCGCGCTGACGCTCGCGGGCGCCGTGATCGTCTCGGGCTTCGTCGCGCTGACGCTCACGCCGATGATGTGCTCGGTGCTGCTCCGCCACGAGGCGAAGCACTCGCGCGTCTACAACCTGATCGAGTCGGGGCTCGTCGCGCTGACGTCGGGCTACCGCCGCGCGCTGTCCGCGACGCTCTCCCACCGGTGGATCGTCGTGCTGGTGTGGGTCGCGGTCGCCGTGCTGGGCGCCGCGCTGTTCAAGGGGCTCAAGGCCGAGCTCGCGCCCTCCGAGGACCGGGGCGTCGTGTTCGGCATCGTCACCGCGCCGCAGGGCTCGACGCCGCAGTACACGAGCGACGTCGTGAAGCCGATCGAGGAGTTCTACGCGCAGGTCCCCGAGGCGGCGGCCTACACGGCGTTCTCGGGCTTCCCGACCGTCGTCGACGGCAACGCGATCCTGCGCCTCAAGTCCTGGGAGGAGCGGACCAAGCGCCAGCAGCAGATCGCCGACGAGTTGAGGCCGAAGTTCGCGAGCATCCCCGGCGCGATCGCCTTCCCGATCAATCCGCCCTCGCTCGGCCAGTCCTTCCGGTCGCAGCCGATCGACTACGTGGTCATGGCGCAGGTCCCGTACGCCGAGCTGCAGCGGATCGTCGACCGGTTCCTCGACGAGGCGCGCAGGTACCCGGGCCTCCAGAACCTGCAGACCGACCTCCGGCTCAACACGCCCGAGGTGCGCGTCACGATCAACCGCGACAAGCTCTCGGACGTCGCGGTCAACGTCGACACGGTCGGGCGGACGCTCGAGACGATGCTGGGCGGCCGGCAGGTCACGCGCTTCAAGCGCGACGGCGAGCAGTACGACGTGATCGTCCAGCTCGCCCCGGTCGACCGCACCCGGCCGGCCGACATCAGCGAGACCTGGGTGCGCGGCCGCAACAACGAGATGGTGCAGCTGTCGAACCTCGTCGACGTGAGGGAGGGCGTCGCGCCGCAGTCGCTCAACCACTTCAACCGGCTGCGGGCGGTCAAGGTGACGGCGACGCTCGCGCCGGGCTACACGGTCGACGACGGGCTGAAGGCGATGGACGCGGCGGCGAAGGCGGCGCTGCCGACGATCGCGCAGACCGACCTCGACGGGCAGTCGCGCGAGTTCCGCAAGTCAGGCGGGGAGATCTACTTCACGTTCGTGCTCGCGCTGCTGTTCATCTACCTCGTGCTCTCGGCGCAGTTCGAGAGCTTCGTCCACCCGTTCGTGATCATGCTGTCGGTGCCGCTGTCGATGACCGGCGCGCTGCTGATGCTGTGGCTCGCCGGCGGGACGCTCAACATCTACAGCCAGGTCGGCCTCGTGACGCTCGTCGGCCTGATCACCAAGCACGGCATCCTGATCGTCGAGTTCAGCAACCAGCTCCGCGCGAAGGGCGAGGCGATGCGGGACGCGGTGATCGACGCCGCGACGCTGCGGCTGCGGCCGATCCTGATGACGACGGGCGCGATGGTGCTGGGGGCGCTTCCGCTCGCGCTCGCCCACGGCGCCGGCGCCGAGTCCCGGACCCAGATCGGCTGGGTGATCGTCGGCGGCATGTCGTTCGGGACGCTGCTCACGCTGTTCGTCGTGCCGACCGCCTACACGCTGCTCGCGGGCCGGCACCGGGTCGCCCCGGACGCGCACGCAGCGCCGACGGGGACGGCGCGCCCGCCCGTCGCGCCGATCGCGCAGCCCGGTCACGCCGACTGACCGGCGGCCGTTCGCCGGGGATGCGCGCGCGGCGGCTCTGCAATAGAATCGCAACCACAACAGGGCAGCATGCCCGACTTCGCGTCCCACGAGGAGGAACCATGACGCATCGCAGCAATCGGCTCGTACGCGCCATCCTGGCCGTCGCGCTGGCCGGGACCGCGGCCGCCGCGCAGGCCCAGACCGAGATCCAGTGGTGGCACTCGATGGGCGGGGCGCTCGGCGACAAGGTGAACGAGCTCGCCAACAAGTTCAACGCCAGCCAGAAGGACTACAAGGTCGTCCCGACCTACAAGGGTTCCTACCCCGAGTCGATGACCGCGGCCATCGCGGCGTTCCGCGCCGGCAACGCGCCGCACATCCTCCAGGTCTTCGAGGTCGGCACCGCCACGATGATGGCGGCGAAGGGAGCGATCGTGCCGGTCGCCAAGGTGATGGCCGACGCGAAGGAGCCGTTCAATCCGAAGGCCTACCTGCCGACCGTCGCCGGTTACTACACGGACCTGAAGGGGAACATGCTCTCGTTCCCGTTCAACAGCTCGACGGTGATGTTCTACATCAACCGCGACGCGTTCCGGAAGGCGCGGCTCGACCCGGACAATCCGCCGAAGACCTGGAAGGAGCTCCAGGCCGCTGCGCTGCAGCTCAAGGTGCGGGGCCAGGACTGCGTGTACACCTCGGGATGGCCGTCCTGGATGCACATCGAGAACTTCAGCGCGTGGCACAACGTCCCGATGGGCACGAAGGAGAACGGGATGGGCGGGTTCGACACGCGATTCGTGTTCAACTCGCCGCTGCACGTGCGGCACCTGACGATGCTGGGTGACATGGCCAAGAAGGGGCTGTTCACCTACGCGGGCCGCACCAACCAGGCCGAGGCCAAGTTCGCCAGCGGCGAGTGCGCGATGCTGACGTCCTCCGCCGGCGCGCAGGCGACGATCCGCAGGACCGCGAAGTTCGACTGGTCGATGAACTTCATTCCCTACCACGACGACGTCAAGGGTGCGCCGCAGAACTCGATCATCGGCGGCGCGTCGCTGTGGGTGATGAGCGGCAAGAAGCCGGCCGACTACAAGGGCGTCGCCAAGTTCTTCGCGTTCCTGTCGAAGCCCGAGATCCAGATGGAGTGGCACACCGGGACCGGCTACGTGCCGATCACGATGGCCGCCTACGAGCTGACGAAGAAGTCCGGTTACTACGAGAAGAACCCGGGCGCCGACATGCCGGTCCGGCAGCTCACGCTGCACCCGCCGACCGCGAACTCGAAGGGCCTGCGCTTCGGCAACTTCGTGCAGGGCCGAGAGGTGATCGAGGAGGAGATGGAGGCGGTGTTCGCGGGCAAGAAGGACGCGAAGACGGCCCTCGACGACGCCGTGCGTCGCGGCAACGAGATCCTCCGCAAGTTCGAGGCCGCCAACAAGTAGCACCGCGGCACGCGGGCGCGGCCGACCCCGGCCGCGCCGCGCCCGACCGCCCGTCCGATCGCCCGTCACGCCGGATGGAAAAGCGCGTCGTCTTCCGCTCGGCCTGGCTGCCGTTCGCGCTGGTCGCGCCGCAGATCGCGATCACGATCGTCTTCTTCTTCTGGCCCGCCGCGCAGGCGATCTGGTACTCGTTCCAGCTCCAGGACGCCTTCGGGCTCAACACCGAATTCGTCGGGCTGCAGAATTTCCGCGATCTCTTCGGCGACAGCCGGTACCTGGAGTCCTTCCAGGTCACCGCGGTGTTCTCGGTGCTCGTCGCGGGCGCCGGCATCGCGATCTCGCTCCTGCTCGCGACGATGGCCGACCGCGTCGTGCGCGGCGCGCTCTTCTACCGGACGCTGCTGATCTGGCCCTACGCGGTCGCCCCCGCGGTGGCCGGCGTGCTGTGGGCGTTCATGTTCGCGCCGTCGATCGGCATCCTGAGCTACGCGCTCAAGCGGATGGGAGTCGACTGGAACTGGGTGATCCAGGGCAACCAGGCGATGCTGCTCGTCGTCGTCGCCGCGGTCTGGAAGCAGATCAGCTACAACTTCCTGTTCTTCCTGGCCGGCCTCCAGTCGATCCCGCGCTCGCTGATCGAGGCCGCGGCGATCGACGGCGCGGGTCCGATGCGCCGGTTCTGGACGGTCGTGTTTCCGCTCCTGTCGCCGACGACCTTCTTCCTGCTCGTGGTCAACATCGTCTACGCGTTCTTCGACACGTTCGGCGTGATCGACGCGACGACGCAAGGCGGCCCGGCGGGCGCGACGCAGATCCTCGTCTACAAGGTCTACTACGACGGCGTGAAGGCGGCGGACCTCGGCGGCTCGTCGGCGCAGTCGGTCGTGCTGATGCTGATCGTGATCGCGCTCACCGTCGTGCAGTTCCGCTTCGTCGAGAAGAAGGTGCAGTACTGATGTCGGCGCCCGTCGAAACGCCCGGCACGATCGCGCGCGTGCGCCTCCCGTGGCTCATGCAGCTCCTGCCGTGGACGGCGTCCCGGCGCGAGGGCATGATCGAGAACCGGCCCGTGGGTGACCTTCTTCGCGCACGCGATCCTGATCCTCGGCGTCGTCGTCGTCGCGTTCCCGCTCTACGTGACGTTCGTCGCCTCGACGCTCACGCTCGACCAGATCCTGCGGTCCCGATGCCGCTCCTGCCGGGCGACCGGCTCGTCGAGAACTACGCGCAGGTGCTCGCCGCCGGCTCGACGAAGGGCTCGCACGCGGCGGTGTCGACGATGCTCGCGAACAGCCTGGTCATGGCGCTCGCGATCGCGATCGGCAAGATCGCGATCTCGATCGTCGCGTCGTTCGCGATCGTCTACTTCCGCTTCCCGCTGCGCAACTTCTTCTTCTGGATGATCTTCGTCACGCTGATGCTCCCGGTCGAGGTGCGGATCATCCCGACGTTCAAGGTCGTGTCCGACCTCGGGATGCTCGACTCCTACGTCGGCCTGACGCTGCCGCTGATCGCGTCGGCCACGGCGACCTTCCTGTTCCGTCAGTTCTTCCTGACGATCCCCGACGAGCTCGCCGAGGCGGCGCGCATCGACGGCGCCGGGCCGATGCGCTTCTTCCTCGACGTCGTGCTCCCGCTGTCGAAGACCAGCATCGCGGCGCTGTTCGTGATCCAGTTCATCTACGGCTGGAACCAGTACCTGTGGCCGCTGCTCGTCACGAGCCAGGAGTCGATGTACACGACGGTGATCGGCATCCGCCGGATGATCGTCGGCGGCGACGCCGCGAACGAGTGGCAGCTCATCATGGCGACCGCGATGCTGGCGCTCCTGCCCCCGGCCGTGGTCGTCCTCACGATGCAGAAGTGGTTCGTCAAGGGTCTCGTGGAGACCGAGAAATAGCGATGGCAAGAGTCGAGTTCCGCAACGTCCGCAAGAGCTACGGCCCGCTCGAGGTGATCCACGGCGTCGACACGAAGGTCGCCGACGGCGAGTTCATCGTGATCGTCGGGCCCTCCGGCTGCGGCAAGTCGACGCTGCTCCGGATGGTCGCGGGGCTCGAGACGATCACGGCGGGCGAGATCGCGATCGGCGACGCCGTCGTCAACACGCTCGAGCCGAAGGACCGCGACATCGCGATGGTGTTCCAGAACTACGCGCTCTATCCGCACATGAGCGTGTACGACAACATGGCCTACGGACTGCGGATCCGCGGGATGTCGAAGGCCGACATCGACGCGCGGGTCAAGCAGGCGGCGGGCATCCTCGAGCTCGGGCCGCTGCTCGAGCGCAAGCCGCGCCAGCTCTCGGGCGGCCAGCGCCAGCGCGTCGCGATGGGCCGGGCGATCGTACGCGAGCCGAAGGTGTTCCTGTTCGACGAGCCGCTGTCGAACCTCGACGCGAAGCTCCGCGTGCAGATGCGCTTCGAGATCCAGAAGCTGCACCGGCAGCTCGGCACGACGAGCCTGTACGTGACGCACGACCAGGTCGAGGCGATGACGCTCGCGCACCGGATGATCGTGATGAACGCCGGGCGCGCCGAGCAGATCGGCACGCCGATGGAGGTCTACGAGAACCCGGCGACGCGCTTCGTCGCGGGATTCATCGGCTCGCCGTCGATGAACTTCCTGCCCGGCAAGGGCGCCGGCGCCGGCAGGGTCGCGCTCAACCACGGCGGAATCGTGCGCTACGCGTCGGGGCAGGTCGAGACCGGGCGCGACGTGATCGTCGGGATCCGGCCCGAGCACCTCGTCGCCTGCGACCCGGCCGACGCGTTCTTCGCCGGCACCGTCGAGCTCGTCGAGCAGCTGGGCGCCGACACGCTTTCGCACCTCGCGCACGGCCCCGATCTCCCGATCGTCCGGCAACCGCACGGCGAGCACCCGGAGCCGGGCGCGACGCTGCACGTCGCCGCCGACCCCTCGCGCGTCTACCTGTTCGACGCGCAGAGCGGCGCCCGCCTGCGCTGACCTCGGGCGGGCCGCATGACCGCGCTGCCGCCCTGGCCGTATCCGAAGCGCGCCGCGCACCGGGGCGCCGGCAAGCTCGCGCCGGAGAACACGCTCGGGGCGCTGCGGCTGGGCTACGCGTACGGCTACCGGATGGCCGAGTTCGACGTGAAGCTCTCGGCCGACGGCGTGCCGTTCCTGCTGCACGACGCGACGCTCGACCGCACGACGAACGGCACGGGCCGAGCCGACGCGCTCACCTGGCGCGAGCTCGCGCGCCTCGACGCGGGAAGCTGGCACTCGGCGGCCTGGGCGGGCGAGCCGCTCCCGGCGCTGTCGGCGGTCGCGCGCTACTGCCGGGCGAACGGGATCGCGGTCAACATCGAGATCAAGCCTTCGCCCGGGCGCGAGCGCGAGACCGGAGCCGCGGTCGCGATCGACGCCGCCACGCTCTGGAAGGGAAGCGACGTTCCGCCGCTCCTGTCGTCGTTCTCGGCGACCGCGCTCGAGGCGGCGCTCGAGGTCGTCCCGTCGCTGCCGCGCGCCTGGCTCACCGAGACGCTGCCCGCCGACTGGCGCGAGCGGTGCAAGGCGCTCGGCTGCGTCGCCCTCGACGCGAAGCACACGCTGATCGAGGCCGAGACCGTCGCCAGGGCCCACTCGGCGGGCCTGCGCGTCGCCGCGTGGACGGTCAACGACCCCGACCGCGCGGCCGAGCTCGCCGCGTGGGGCGTCGACACGATCATCACCGACGCCGTCGACGTGATCGAGGCCAGGCCGCCCCGACCGTCCTGACGCTTCAGGCGCGCGCCGCGGCGGGCCGGCGGATCTCGCGCTCGTCGATCGGCAGGTTGAGGAGCCCCGCCGCGATCCCCAGCGCGATCGAGATCCACCAGACGACGTCGTAGCTGCCGGTGCGGTCGTAGAGCAGGCCGCCCAGCCACGCGCCGAGGAAGCTGCCGATCTGGTGGCTGAAGAACGTGACGCCCGCGAGCATCGCGAGGTAGCGCGTGCCGAACACGCCCGCGACGATGCCGTTGGTCGGCGGCACCGTCGACAGCCAGAGCAGGCCGAGCAGGATCGCGAAGCCGTAGATCGTGACGAGCGACATCGGCAGCCACAGGAACAGCGCGATCACGACGGCGCGGCCGAAGTAGATCGCCGACAGGATCCAGCGCTTCGGCATCCGGCCGCCCAGCCAGCCGGTCGTCCAGGTGCCGGCTATGTTGAACAGCCCGACCAGCGCGAGCGCGATCACCGCGACGTGCGGCGGGAACCCGTGGTCGGCGAGGTAGGCGGGCAGGTGCACGCCGACGAACACGACCTGGAAGCCGCACACGAAGAATCCCGCCGTCAGGAACAGGTAGCCGCGGTGGCCGAGCGCCTCGCGCATCGCCTGGCCCGCCGACTGCTGGAACAGGTGCGCGCCCGATCCGCCGCGCCTCTCCACCATGCCGACGGCGAGCGGCACCATCACGAGGCCGACCGCCGCGAGGACGAGCAGCGCGCCGTGCCACCCGAGCCCGGTCAGCAGCCACTGCGTGAGCGGCAGCAGCGCGAACTGGCCGAACGACCCCGCCGCCGCCGAGATGCCGAGCGCCATGCTGCGCTTCTCGGGGGGGTAGCGCCGGCCGATCACGCCCTGCACGACCGAGAACGTGACGCCCGAGAGGCCCAGGCCGATCAGCACGCCGGCCGCGAGCACGAAGAACCACGGCGCGATCGGATACGCCATCAGCGCGAGGCCGAGCACGTAGAGCAGGGCGCTGCCCGCGAGCACGCGGCCGGCCCCGTGCCGGTCGGCGAGGAGCCCCGCGAAAGGCGCGGACGCGCCCCAGACGAGATTCTGCACAGCGAGCGCGAGCGCGAAGGTCTCGCGTCCCCAGTGCAGGTCCGAGGTCATCGGCTGCAGGAACAGCCCGAAGCCGTGCCGCAGGCCCAGCGACAGCATGAGGATCAGGCCGCCGCAGGCGAGCGCGACGCCGGGAGTGCGCCAGTCGGCGCGCCGCGCGGACGTCACGAAGGCTCCTTCGCCGGTTGCGCGGCGTCCGGGTGCAGCGATTCGAGATCGGCGAGCGTCGCGACCAGCGCGTCGAGCCGCTCGCGCCCGAGGCGGCGCGTCACGGCGGCCTGGGCGCGCTTCCAGTCGCCGGCGGCGGCGTCGAGCGCCGCGGCGCCCTCGCGCGTGAGCGTCACCTCGCGCGTGCGCGCGTCCCGTCCCGGCGCGATGCGCACGTAGCCCCGCGCGACCAGCGGGTCGAGCGTGCGGGTCATCGCGGTGCGGTCGAGCAGGTACGCGCGCGCGAGATCGGAGATCCGGGCGGTCCCCTGGCGCGCGAGCGTCCGCATCAGCGAGAACTGCGTCACGCGCAACCCCGACTCCGCCATCACGTCGTCGTAGAACTGCGTGAGCGCGCGCGAAGCCCGGCGCAGCCTGCCGCACGCGCACGGGGCGGCGTGGGTGGGGGCGGGGACCTTGTCGGACACGAGGGTTTCCTTCGGCGGACGGCGCGGCGACGGCCGGGGCGGGACCCCGGATCGAGTTGGGCGCATATGCACCTAAAACAGAGTATATGCACCTGTCGGGAACCGCGCAAGGGGCGCGGGATCAAGGCGTCGTGGCTCGGGAGTCGGGGGTCGGGGGCCGGGGTCGGAGGCGGCCGTCGGCCCGGTCGCCGCGCCGCTCAGGGCTCCGCCCAGCGCCGGCTGCGCTCGACCGCCCGCTCCCAGTCGCCGATCAGGGCGTCGACGCGCGAGCGCGGCATCGACGGCTCGAACTCGCGGTCGATGCGCCAGTTCGCGGCGACCTCGACCGCGTCCTTCCAGTAGCCGACCGCGAGGCCGGCGAGGTAGGCGGCGCCGAGCGCCGTCGTCTCGAGGACGCGCGGACGCACGACCGGCACGCCGAGGACGTCGGCCTGGAACTGCATCAGCAGGTCGTTCGCCGCGGCGCCGCCGTCGACGCGCAGGCCGGCGAGCGTGATGCCGGCGTCGCGCTGCATCGCGACGAGCACGTCGCGGCTCTGCAGCGCGATCGACTCGAGCGCGGCGCGCGCGTGTGACCGCCGGTCGCTCCGCGCGTGAGGCCGAGGATCGCGCCGCGCGCGTACGCGTCCCAGTGGGGGCGCCGAGCCCCGCGAACGCCGGGACGAAGCAGACGCCGCCGTTGTCGGGGACGCTCAGCGCGAGCGCCTCGACGTCCTGCGCCGAGGCGATGATCTTCAGGCCGTCGCGCAGCCACTGCACGACCGCGCCGCCGATGAACACCGAGCCCTCGAGCGCGTATTCGAGGCGTCCGTCGCGCAGCCACGCGACGGTCGTGAGCAGGTTGTTGACGGAGGCGACCGCGGTCGTGCCGGTGTTCATCAGCAGGAAGCAGCCGGTGCCGTAGGTGTTCTTCGCGAGGCCCGGCGCGTGGCACGCCTGGCCGAACAGCGCGGCCTGCTGGTCGCCCGCGATCCCGCCGATCGGGATCGTCGCGCCGTCGATCGTCGTCGTGCCGCACACGCCCGACGAGGGAACGATCGCCGGCAGCACCTCGCGCGGGACGTCGAGCAGCGCGCACAGCTCGTCGTCCCAGTCGCCGCGGTGGATGTCGTAGAGGAGCGTGCGGCTCGCGTTCGACGGGTCGGTCGCGTGCACGCGGCCGCCGGTCAGGTTCCAGACGAGCCAGCTGTCGACGGTGCCGAACGCGAGCTCGCCGCGCCGCGCGCGCTCGCGCGCGGCCGGCACGTGGTCGAGCAGCCACTTGAGCTTGGTGCCCGAGAAGTACGCGTCGAGCACGAGCCCGGTCTTGCGCAGGAACGTCGGCGCGTGGCCGGCGGCGCGCAGCGCGTCGCAGGCGCCGGCGGTGCGGCGGTCCTGCCAGACGATCGCGTGCGCGAGCGGGCGGCCGGTCGCGCGCTCCCAGAGGACCGTGGTCTCGCGCTGGTTCGTGATGCCGATCGCGGCGATCTCGCGCGCGGCGATGCCGGCCTTCGCGATCGCCTCGTGCATGACGCCCGACTGCGTGGCCCAGATCTCGACCGCGTCGTGCTCGACCCAGCCGCCCTGCGGGAAGATCTGCCGGAACTCCTGCTGCGCGGTCGCGCGCACCGCGCCCGTGGGGTCGAAGACGATCGCGCGCGAGCTGGTCGTGCCCTGGTCGAGGGCGAGGACGTAGGGCATGCCGCTCCTCCGGTTGCGGCGGCCGCGCGCCGCGTCGTAAAATGTTGGTTTTGCGGCCCATTGTAGCCTCGAGCCCTCCGGGCCGCCCGCCGCCGCCCCGCCGTCGACCCCCGCCGCCCGACCACGCCCCCGATGCCGCTTGCGCCCGCCGCCCCGCGAGAGCCCCTGCACACGCGCAGCATCGCGTGCGACGGCTATCGGCGCGCCGACGGCCTGTTCGACCTCGAGGCGAGGCTCACCGACACCAAGCCGCGCCCGTTCGCGCTGATGACCGGCGTGCGCGAACCCGGCGAGCCGGTGCACGACCTGTGGATCCGCGTCACGATCGACCGCGAGTTCACGGTCCACGCGGTCGATGCGCGCATGCCGTCGGTGCCCTATCCGGGCGGCTGCGACGCGATCGAGGGCGCCTACCGCAGGCTCGTCGGCGCGAACCTGATGCACGGCTTCCGCCGCGTCGTGAAGGAACGTCTGGGCGGCGTGCAGGGCTGCTCGCACCTGACCGAGCTCGTGGGCCTGCTGCCGAGCCTCGCCGTGCATCCGCTCCGCGGCGTTCGCGACGCTCCGGCGCGAGATCGAGGGCCACGAGAAGCCGTTCCAGCTCGACCGGTGCCACGCGCTCGAGACGCGCGGCGACACCGTCCGCCGCTACTACCCGAAGTGGTACCGCGGCGCCGCGCGCCCGACGAAGCCACCGGCCGCCACGCAGGCGATCCTGACCCCGGGGTCCGGCGTCACGCCGGGCGCCCGACCTCAAGCGAGGATGTTCCCTTGAAGATCCACGAGTACCAGGGCAAGGAAATCTTCCGCCGGCACGGCCTCGCCGTGCCGCGCGGGATCCCGGCGTTCTCGGTCGACGAGGCCGTTCGCGCTCAGGCGCTGCCCGGTCCGGTCTGGGTCGTGAAGGCGCAGATCCACGCGGGCGGCCGCGGCAAGATCCGTCAAGCTCGCGCGCTCGACCGACGAGGTGCGAACGCTCGCCTCGCAGATCCTCGGCATGCAGCTCGTGACGCACCAGACCGGCGCTCGGCGGCCAGAAGGTGCGCCGCCTGCTGATCGAGGAGGGCGCCGACATCGCGAAGGAGCTCTACGTCGGCATGGTCGTCGATCGCGCGACGCAGCGCGTCGCGCTGATGGCGAGCGCCGAGGGCGCATGGACATCGAGGAGGTCGCGGCGAAGACGCCCGGGAAGATCCACAAGGTGTTCGTCGACCCGAAGACCGGCCTCACCGACGCCGAGGCCGACGACGTCGCGCGCAGGATCGGGGTCCCGGGCGAGCGTGCCCGCGGCGCGGGCGATGCTGAAGGGGCTCTACAAGGTGTTCGACGAGACCGACGCGTCGCTGGCGGAGATCAACCCGCTGATCCTGACCCGGACGGGCGCGTCGTCGCGCTCGACGCGAAGCTCAACTTCGACGCGAACGCGCTCTACCGCCATCCCGAGATCGTCGAGATGCGCGACCTCGACGAGGAGGATCCGGCCGAGATCGAGGCGTCGAAGTTCGACCTGTCCTACGCTCGCTCGACGGCGACATCGGCTGCCTCGTCAACGGCGCCGGGCTCGCGATGGCGACGATGGACACGATCAAGCTCTACGGCGGCCAGCCGGCGAACTTCCTCGACGTCGGCGGCGGCGCCACGGCCGAGAAGGTCACCGAGGCGTTCAAGATCATGCTGCGCAACCCGGGGCTGAAGGCGATCCTCGTCAACATCTTCGGCGGCATCATGAAGTGCGACACGATCGCCGAGGGCGTGGTCGCCGCGTCGCGCGCGGTCTCGCTCCAGGTACCGCTGGTCGTCCGGATGAAGGGCACGAACGAGGATCTCGGCAAGAAGATCCTCGCGGAGTCCGGCCTGCCGATCATCACGGCCGCGAACATGGCCGAGGCGGCCGAGAAGGTCGTCGCCGCGGCGAAGGGACACTGAGGGGCGCGAGATGTCGATCCTGGTCAACCGGAACACGAAGGTCATCACGCAGGGCATCACCGGCAAGACCGGCCAGTTCCACACGCGCATGTGCCGCGAGTACGCGAACGGCCGGGCCTGCTTCGTCGCCGGCGTGAACCCGAAGAAGGCCGGCGAGGCGTTCGAGGGCGTCCCGATCTACGCGACGGTGAAGGAGGCGAAGGAGGCGACCGGCGCGACGGTGAGCGTCATCTACGTGCCGCCGCCGTTCGCGGCCGCGGCGATCGACGAGGCGGTCGACGCCGGCCTCGAGCTGGTCGTCTGCATCACCGAGGGCATTCCGGTGCGCGACATGATCCGCACGCGCGACCGCATGAAGGGACGCAGGACGCTGCTGCTCGGCCCCAACTGCCCGGGCGTGATCACGCCCGACGAGATCAAGATCGGCATCATGCCGGGCCACATCCACCGCAAGGGGCGCATCGGCGTCGTGTCGCGCTCGGGGACGCTCACCTACGAGGCGGTCGGCCAGCTGACCGAGCTCGGGCTGGGCCAGTCGACCGCGGTCGGGATCGGCGGCGATCCGGTGAACGGCCTCAAGCACGTCGACGTGCTGCGCATGTTCAACGACGACCCGGACACCGACGCCGTGATCATGATCGGCGAGATCGGCGGCGGCGACGAGGAAGTGGCGGCGCAGTGGGCGAAGGTGCACATGAGGAAGCCGGTGGTCGGCTTCATCGCGGGCGTCACCGCGCCGCCGGGCAAGCGGATGGGCCACGCCGGCGCGATCATCTCCGGCGGCAAGGGCACGGCGCAGGAGAAGCTCGCCGTGATGGAGGCCTGCGGGATCAGGGTCACGAAGAACCCCGCCGAGATGGGGAAGCTGCTCAAGTCGGTGCTGTGACCTCGCGGGGCTCGCGGCCCCGGCGGCGGATCGAGGAGGAAACCGCGTGGAGTTCGGAACGCCCCAGTTCTGGCTGGCGGGCATCGAGATCATCGTCATCAACATCCTGTTGTCGGGCGACAACGCGGTGGTGATCGCGCTCGCCTGCCGCAACCTCCCGGTCCACCAGCGGCGCTGGGGCGTGATCTGGGGGCGGGCGGCGCGATCGCGCTGCGGATCGTCCTGACGTTCTTCGCGATCAGCCTGCTCGACCTGCCCTGGCTCAAGATCGTCGGCGGCCTGCTGCTCCTGTGGATCGGCGTCAAGCTGATCGCCGACGACGGAGACGAGGGACACGAGGTGAAGGCGAGCGACCAGTTGTTCGCCGCCGTGCGCACGATCGTCGTCGCCGACCTCGTGATGAGCCTCGACAACGTGATCGGCGTGGCCGCCGCCGCGAAGGGCAGCCTGTTCCTGCTCGTGTTCGGCCTCGTGGTGTCGATCCCGCTGGTGATCGTCGGCAGCCAGCTCATCATGAAGGCGATCGAGCGCTTCCCGATCCTCGTGATGGCCGGGGGCGGCCTGCTCGGCTACGTCGCCGGCGAGATGGCCGTCACCGACAACGCGGTCGCCGGCTGGATCAACGCCCACGCGCACTGGCTGCACTGGGCGCTGCCGGTCGGCTGCATCCTGTTCGTGATCGGCGTCGCGCGCCTGATGCAGATGCGCGCCGGGGCGGGGGACGGAAGCCCGCCCGCCTGACCGGGGGGCGCCGGGGCGGGGACGGCGCGCCGGGCGGTCCGCCCGGGCCGACCCGAACGTCCGGCCCGAACTCGCTTCCGGGCGCGGCCTCTCGTACACTCGCACCCCGTGACCGCCCGGATGAGCCCGGGTCGCACCGACCCCCAGGCCCATCACCCGCCCAGCCCGGCCCGCCGATCGTGAACGACCGCGTCGAACTCGACGTCGCCTCCCTGTCGCACCCGGGGATGGTCCGCTCGCACAACGAGGACTCGGTCTTCGTCGACGCGGGTGCGGGCATCGCGGTGCTGGCCGACGGCATGGGCGGCTACAACGCGGGCGAGGTCGCGAGCGGCATCGCGGTCAACGTCGTCTCGAACGGCATGGTCCCCGAGCTCTCGTCGGGGCGCGAGCTCTCGAAGGTCGACGCGCAGAGCGGGCTCTCGCACGCGGCGCTCCTGCTGCAGCAGCAGATCGCCGCGGCGAACAAGGGGATCTACGACGCGGCGCAGGCGCGGCCCGAGTGCGCCGGGATGGGCACGACGATCGTCGCGGCGGTGTTCTTCGGCAGCCGCGTGTCGATCGGCCACATCGGCGACTCGCGCTGCTACCGGCTCCGCGGCGAGAAGTTCGAGCAGCTCACGCACGACCACTCGCTGCTGCAGGAGCAGATCGACAGCGGCCAGATCACCGCCGAGCAGGCCAAGTACTCGCTCAACAAGAACCTCGTGACGCGCGCGCTGGGCATCGAGGCGATCGTCCCGGCCGACATCTCCGAGTACCGGCTCGAGCCGAACGACATCTACCTGCTCTGCTCCGACGGCCTCACCGACATGGTCGACCCCGAGGTCGTGCAGGGCGTCGTCGACGACAAGCGCACCGAGCTCGCGCAGGCGGCGGCCGAGCTCGTCGACCTCGCGAACCAGAACGGCGGCCGCGACAACGTCTCGGTGATCCTCGTGCGCGTGCCGCCCGAGTTCCTGCCGACGTCGGGCTGGGCGCAGCGGTTCCTGGCGCGCAAGAAAGGCGGCTGACCCGGCACGGCGCGCCGCGACGCGAGCTCCGGTCGGCCGAACGGCCGAAGGCGCGGCCGCGGCGAGGCGGGAGAGCATCCTCCCCGACAGGGCCGACGAACCGCGATGGGCAAGCTCGTACTCTTCCTGAAGGACGCCTCGCCGGTCGAGATCCCGCTCTCGAAGGAGCGCGTGACGATCGGCCGGCGTCCCGACAACGACGTCTGCCTGCCCTACCCCGCGGTGTCGGGGAGCACGCGGCGGTCGTCACGATCCTCGCCGACTCGTTCCTCGAGGACCTGGGCAGCACGAACGGCACGCTGGTGAACGGCCGGCCGGTCGCCAAGCACTTCCTGCGCGACCGCGACCAGATCGACATCGGCCGGCAGCTCCTCGTCTATCTCGCCGACGACGAGGCGGCGGCCGAGCCCCGCCCGGCGTACCGGCGCGCGAGGACCGTCGCGAGCTCGCCGCGCGGGTGGGGCCGGTCGCGAAGCCCGCGCGCCAGGCGCCGGCGGGCGCGCCGCAGCTCGACGCGGACCCGGGATCGGGACTCGATGCTCCGCGCGGCGGCCCCTCTGAGCCCGAGCCGCGCGTCCCGCCGCCGGCGCCGCCGCCGGCCGCGGAAGGGCCGCGAGGCCCCCGTGCCCGCCAGGCCGATCGACGAGACCTTCGACGTCGAGCTCGCCGCGATCCGCCAGGCGCGGGTCGACACCGCCGCGGCGTTGCCGCCCGAGGCTCCCGAGCCCGCTCCGGCGCCCCCGGCGCCGGTGCACGCGCGGCTGCGCGTGCTGACCGGGCCGTCGGCGGGGCGCGTCGTGGCGATCGCGCGCGAGGAATTCGTGCTCGGGCGCGTCGGTGTCCAGGTCGCGGCGATCGAGGTGCGGGGCGGGGCGCTCGTCCTCGCGGCGCGCGAGGGCGCGGAGCCGCCGACCGTCAACGGGGAGCCGGTCCCGCCCGAGGGGCGCGAGGTGCGCCCCGGCGACGGGCTGGAAGTGGCCGGCGCGCGGCTCGAGGTGCTCGGGCCCGAGTGACGCTCCACGTCAGGTGACGAAGCGCGGCACGTCCGGCCGCCCGATTCGGGATTTTCGAAAACCAACAATGCCAGCGTCATGGAGCGCGACCGGGCGCCGCCGTCAGGAATTAATTCCAATCAAGAAGTTAGATGGATTTTCCGGGCCTGACGCCGCCGTCAGTCCGCTGGCACAGGGGTTGCTCTTCATTGCGACAGCATCGCTGGCTGTGAAGGATTTCGACACGTCACACTTCATCAGGAGAACTACACATGAAACGCATTCAGCAAGGCTTCACGCTCATCGAGCTGATGATCGTGGTGGCGATCATCGGCATCCTCGCCGCCATCGCGATCCCGCAGTACCAGAACTACACGGGCCGCGCGCAACTGTCCGACGCGATCACCATCGCGTCGGGCCTCAAGACCGCGGTGGGCGAGGTCTACCAGGTCACCGGCGACTCGACGAGCGCCGACAGCGGCAAGCTCGGCATCCCGGCGGCCATCGCCAGCGGCGCCGGCAAGTACGCGAACTCGGTCTCGGTCGCGGACGGCGTGATCACGGTGAAGATGAACACGAGCGGGTGTCGCTTCCTGCGTCTCGGGCGCGACCGTGACGCTGACGCCGAACTTCCGCGAGCCAGGACGCGCCGATCTCGTGGTCGTGCTCGACCGACGCCGCGGCCGGTTGCCGTCCGGCGAGCTGCGCGGGCTGATCCACTCGACTCCCGAGCCTGCGGACGGGGGCTTCGGCCCCCGTTTTGCTTCCGGCGCCCGCTCGCGCGCAGACGTGGGGCGGGTCCGGGCAACCTCACGGACAGATCGCCCCCTCCACTGCTTCCGACCCGTCGAACGACGATGAACGCGCGAACCCTTGAAACGGGCTTCACGCTGATCGAACTGATGATCGTCGTCGCGATCATCGGGATCCTCTCGGCGATCGCGATTCCGCAGTACCAGATCTACACGGGCAAGGCGCAGCTCGCCGAGGCGATCGGCATCGTCGACGGCCGCCGGACGTCGATCGCCGAGCGTATCCAGAGCGGCGCCGACCTCTCGACGATCGACGGCGGAACGGTCGGCGTCCCCGACGACATTCCTTCGGGCGCCGGGAAGTACTCGGAGTCCGTCGTCGTCGCGGCAGGCATCATCACCGTCACGATGAAGAGCGCCGGTATCGCTCCCCTGCGTGAGCGGTGCTACGCTGACGCTGACGCCCATCGTTCCCTCGTCGATTGCCGCTCCGATCACCTGGATGTGCGCGACCACGGCGATCTGCAAGCCGCTGTCGTGCAGCTGAACCACCGGCTTGCCACTCCGTGAGGAGGGGCTTGCCGCGCGCATCGGCGCGATACGCGCATGCGCGGCGGCGGCCGTCCGACGGACCCAACCGTTCTCGCGCAAGTCACGTCGCGCGCACGCTCGACAGGGGTTCGCGGCGTGACCGCGGTCGGCGGCGACCCGCTCGGCGAGGTTGTGCGCCTTCGGGACGCGCGGCGTTTCGGCGACGCCGTCCGGAGCCTGCGCGATCTCCAGGCGGAGGGACGGCTTGCGCCTGCACTCGTCCAGGCCGAGCGCGCCGTGCTCCTCGCCCGCTGGGGACGTCTGAAGGAAGCCGCTCACGAGGCGGCGCGCGCGATCGCCGGGGGAGTCGAAGCGCGCGAGCGCCTCGCCGATTGCATCGCGGCGCTCGCGAACGCCGGTGTGCCCGCGGCGGGCGTCGCCGATCAGTCGTTCGGCGGCGATGCGCCGGTCCTGCGCAAGCTCCGAGCCGACGTGCTCCGCTCGCAGGGGCGATGGAGCGACGCGATGCCGCTGCTCCAGGGGCTCGTTGCCGCCGACGCGCGCAACGTCGATGCCTGGCTGGCGCTCGCCGACTGCCTGATTCACGCCGGCCGCGACGAAGACGCCCGCCAATGCTTCGAGCGGGTGATCGCGCTGGTGCCCGATCACTCGGTCGCGTGGGGGCACCTCGCCGCGATCCACGCGCTGGCGGGCCGCTATCGCGAGGCGCTCGACGTCTACGAGGGCGGCCGCGAGTTCGCGACGCCTGTCCGGGGACAGGTGCTCGCCAACCACGCGATCACGCGCTTCCGCGCGGGCGACGTCGAAGGCTGCCGCGCGCTCCTGCTCGCGCTCCTCCCCGACGATCCCGACCTCAACGGGCACATGCAGCTCGGCCCGACGCTCCTCGCCTACGGCGAGTTCGACGAAGGCTGGAGGCAGTACGAGTTCCGCTGGATGACCGGGAACCATGCGACGGAGCGTCCCGGCTGGGTGCGCCCGCACTGGAACGGGCAGGACCTCGACGGCCGGACGATCGTGATCGTGCGCGAGCAGGGCATCGGCGACTTCTTCCAGTTCGCGCGCTACCTGCCGATGCTGAAGGCGCGCGGCGCGAAGCTGCTCCTGTCGTCGTTCGGCGGCGTCGCGGACATCGCCGCGCGCCTGTTCGGCGCCGACGCGCTGATCGCCGACGGCGACCCGGTCCCCGAGCACGACTACTTCGCGTTTCTGCTGAGCCTTCCACGGGCATTCGGCACGACTGTCGCCACGATTCCGCCGCCACTGGCCGACCTCGCGCCGACGCCGGAGCGGTCGAAGCCTGGGCGGCCACGCTTTCGGCCTTTCGGCACCCGCGCGTGGGCGTCGTCTGGGCAGGCCGTCCCGAGCACCTGCGCGACAAGCAGCGCTCGATGCCGCTCGAGGCGCTCGCTCCGGTGCTGAAGCTGCCGGGAATCGCGTTCGTGGGTCTGCAGAAGGGCCCGCGGTGGCGCAGTGCGAAGCGATTCCCGAGTCCGTGGACTGGACGGGGCTGGGTCCCGCGCTCGACACGCTCGACGATGCGATCGCCGTGCTCGACGGCGTCGACCTGCTCGTGACGGTCGACACGGCACTCGCCCACATCGCCGCGACGATGGGCAAGCCGGTCTGGATGCTGGTCGCCCATCCGCCGGACTTCCGCTGGCTCGCGCATGGCGCCACGTCGCCCTGGTATCCGTCGATGCGCCTGTTCCGGCAGCGCGTCGCGGGCGACTGGAGCGAGCCGGTGCGCGAACTCGCAGCCGCGCTGGCCGAGTACCGCGACACCGGGAGGCTGCCGTCGGTCCCGACCCTCGACGTTGCCGGAGGCACGCCCCCCGACCTTCCGGAAAGCCGTGCTGCCTCCACGCCGCGCTCGCGGCTCGCCCGTGCGTTGCCGATGCGCCACGGCTTCCTCCAGTACGACCCCGGGGAGCCGGTCCTCGGCGCCGGCCTCGAGCACTACGGCGAATGGCTCGAGCCCGTGCTCGGACGCGTGCTCCCCCACGTCGTCGCGGGTGGCGTGGTCGTCGAGGCGAATCCGGGTGCGGGAGCGCATGCGCTGCCGCTGGGAAGGCGCGTCGGCCCGGATGGCCAGCTGCTGCTGTTCGAGCCACGCGCGTTCCATCGCCGGATGCTCGAGAACAATCTGCGTGCGAACGCCCTGTCCAACGCGACGTTGCTCGGCAGGACGCTCGCGGGGGCCGGCCGGACCGGCGACGCCGACACCGTCGACGACCTCGGGCTCGATCGACTCGATGCCCTCGTGCTGCGCGAGGACGCCGAAGACCTCGCGTCGATCGTCGCGGCCGCCGACGAGACCTTGTGGCGCTGCCGGCCTGTCGTCGCCGCGACCGCGACGGACGAATCCCGCCTGGCCGCCGCTGCGGCGTCGCTCCGCGACCGGAGCTACGTCACCCAGGTCACGACGATTCCCGTCCACGCGGCGGCGAACTACAACCGCGTCGCGGACGACCGGACGGGAGGCGCGACGGTCGCGTTCCTGTTCGCGCTGCCCGAAGAGCGTCGCGCCCCCTCGCCATAGCGGCGGACGTTCCTCCCCGGGCGAAAGCATGGGCATCCTCGGACGGCTGTTTCCCTCGCGACGCCCTGCGGCGCGCGATCCCGGAAGCCGGAGCGCGGCCGACGCCCCGGCGTCGTCCGGCGCGAGCGTCGCCACCGAGCCTTTCGAAAGTCTGCTCGCCGACGAACGCCTGCCCGAGGCCTGGCGTGCCGCCCTGACGCTCGGCGCCGGCGGGGATGCCGACGCAGCCACGTGGGTCGCGCGCACGAGGGTGCTCGAACGGTGGGGGCGCCGCCGCGAAGCGATGCGGGCGCTCTCGGCAGCGACGGCGGCGAGCGGGCACGACGCGCTCGCCCTCGAGGACCGGGCGTACGTGGAGCTCGGAGCGGGCGCCTGCACGACGCCATCGCGTCGCTGCGCGTCGGGGTGGCCGCCGATCCCGAAGCGGCGGGCGCGCGCGCCGATCTCGCGCGAGCCCTGCAGGCCCTCGGCGATACGGACGCCGCGCTCGTCGAATGGCGAGCGCTCGTCGGCCGGCCCGGAGCGACCGCCGAGCACATGGTCGAGGCGGTCGGCGTCGCCTTTCGCGCGGGACGCTTCGACGAAGCGCTCGCCATGCTCGATGCCGGCTCGGTGGCGCATCCCGCGTCCGCGGCGATCTCCGCGGCGCGAGGCGCCGTGCTCTACGCGATCGGCCGGGCCGACGAAGCGATCGCGAGCTACGAGAGCGCCCGGCGTCTCGCGGGGCCGCAGGGGGATCCCGGCGACCTGTTCGTCGACCACGCGATCGCGCTCTGCGCGCTGGGACGCACGCGCGAAGGCGCGGAGCTCCTGTTGACGCGCCTGCCGCGGGCGCCGGTCGTGCGCGGCCACCAGCAGCTCGCGACGGCGGCGCTCGCGCTCGGCGATTTCGCGATCGGCTGGCCGCAGCTCGAGCATCGCTGGCTCGAGGGACCGGTGGCCGCCGTGCGTCCGTCGCACGCGCTGCCGCCGTGGAAGGGCCAGGCCCTCCACGGCAAGACGCTCCTCGTGCGAGCCGAGCAGGGCATCGGCGACACGATCCAGTTCTCCCGCTACCTGCCGATGCTCCGGGAGCGGGGCGCACGCACGCTCTTCGTGCCGCTCGAAGGGATGGAGGCTTTCGCGACGCGATTCGCCGGGATCGACCGGTGCGTGGGCCGCGACGTCGACGTGCGGGGCATCGATTTCTACATCGACCTCATGTCGATACCAGGCGTCGTCGGGACGACGCTCGAGACGATCCCGCCCGTCGCTCCACCGGGGCCTGCGCCCGGGAGCGTGCGCGCGCGCTGGGCGGCGCGCATGCGGGGGCTCTCCGGTCGACGGATCGGGCTCGTGTGGGCAGGCCGCCCCGAGCATCCGCGCGATCGCGAGCGCTCGATTCCGTTCGAACGCCTCGCGCCTCTGTTCGCGATCGCCGGCCTCCAGTGGGTGTCGCTCCAGAAAGGCGCGCCCGCGCGGCAGGCCGCCGCCGAACGCCGCCCCGCGACGTTCGTCGATCTCGACCCCGAGCTCGCTACGCTCGATGACACGGCGGAGGCGATCCTGCACCTCGACCTGGTCGTCAGCGTGGACACGTCCGTCGCGCACCTGGCGGCGACGCTGGGCAAGCCGGTCTGGATGCTGGTCCCCACGCCGGCGGACTGTCGATGGCTCGAGGATCGCAACGATTCGCCCTGGTATCCGGGCATGCGGCTCTTCCGGCAATCCGCCGCCGGGCACTGGGGCGATCCGATCGAGCAACTCGCGCGAGCGCTGCGGGCGTTCGCGGAATCGGGCGAACCCGCGCAAGGCGCGCCCCTTGCGCGAGCCGCGCGGGCGCCGTTGTCGCTGCCGAGGTCCGACGCGCCGCTCGCGGTGGTCACCGATTCGCGATGCGGGCTCGTCCAGGTCCTGCCCGATGGGAGCGACGATGCGAGCTCACTGGAGCGCTACGGCGAGTGGCGCGCCGACGAACTCGCGCTCGCGATCGCCTTCGCCGTTCCGGGCGGGGTGTGCATCGAAGCCGGCTCGTCGTTCGGCCAGCACGCGATCCCGCTCGCGCGCAAGCTCGGACCCGAGGGCGACCTGCTCGCCTGGGAAGACCGCAGCGTGAGACGACGGATCCTCGTGAACAACCTCCGCCATCACGGACTCGATCAGGTGACCGTGATGTCGCGCTCGCTGGGCCGCGGCGGCGAAGGCGCGTTCCAGTCCGGCCTGGAGTCGATCGACGACCTCGCTCTCGAGCGCCTCGACGGGATCAAGGTCAACGGTCCGGCCGACGCGGAGGCGATCGTCGAGGGGGCCGGCCAGACGCTTTGGCGCTGCCGCCCTGGCTGCTCGCGGGCGTCGACCGGGACGACGACCTGCGGGCGCTCGCCGCGCGGATCCGCGAGCACGGCTATCGCACCTGGCGGATCGAGGCGTCGCTCTTCCCGGCCGCGAATTTCTGCCGCAACGTCGACGACGTGTTCGACGGCCGCCGGGCGGTTGCGCTCGTCGCGCTGCCCGAAGAGCGCAACGATCCCGAGCTTCCCGGCGGAGCGGTCGAATGGCCCGCGTGAGTTCGCGCCCCCTCGCACTCCCCTAGGCATGGGCATCTTCCGCCGTTTTCGCGAGGCAGTGACTTCGGCGCGGCGCAACGCGGACGGCGATGCGGCGGCCGCGGCGCGCGCTGCCGGCGCCGAGGCGCCTTCGCCCGGCGAGCGGTGGCCAGTGGGTTTGCCTGCGTTCGACGCGGCGCGGGAAGCCTACGTGCGAACCGCGATCGCGATGCGGCGCGAGGGCGACCTGAGGGGAGCGGCCGCGCTGCTCGAGTCCGAGCTTCCGGGGCGCCCCAACGCGATCGGATACTACCTGCTCGGCGAGACGCTGCTCACACTCGGCGACTATCGTCGCGGATGGCCGCTCCTCGAGTTCCGCTGGCTGCATCCCGCGCTGGTCGGCAAGCGCGCCTACTACGGCCGACCGCCCTGGATCGGCCAGGACCTGCGCGGCCGGACCGTCCTCGTGCAGGTCGAGCAGGGAATCGGCGACGTGATCATGTTCGTGCGCTACCTCCCGTGGCTGAAGCGCCTCGGCGCGCGCGTGTTGCTCGTGCCCCGAGTCGACATGGCAACGGTCGCGCGGCGCCTTCCGGGCGTGGACCAGGTGCTCGACGACGGCGCGCCGTTGCCCGAGTTCGATTTCGTCGTCCATCTGATGAGCCTCCCGAGAGTGTTCGGCACGACGATCGACACGGTGCCGGACGAAGTCCCCTACCTGGCTCCGGACGCGAGCCGGGTGGCGCGCCTGGCGCCGTCGCTGGGCGACGACGGACCGCCGCGGATCGGCATCGTCTGGGCGGGCCGTCCGACCCCTTCCCACAACGCGCTGCGCTCGATCCCGTTGCCGATGCTGCGGCCGCTCCTGATGACGCCCGGATGCCGCTTCTACTCGTTGCAGAAGGGCCCGGCCGAAGCGGAACTCGCCGCGCTGCCGGCCGGGACGCCGATCGTTCCGCTGGGCGGTGAGTTCGAGGACCTCGACGACCTCGTCGCCGCGATTTCGCGCATGGACCTCGTGATCTCGGTGTGCACGGGGCCCGCGCACCTGGCGGGCGCGATGGGGAAGCCCGTCTGGACGATGATCGCGGAGCCTCGACCTTCGCTGGCTCACGACGCGCGAAGACAGCCCGTGGTACCCGACGATGCGCCTGTTCCGGCAATCGGCGCCCGGCGACTGGGATGGCGTCGTCGCCCGCGTGACGCGCGAGCTGGCGCGCGGACCGACGGCATGGGCGGATCTGGCGGCGCGCCGGTCCGCCCCGGCGGATGCTGCGCGCGGCGCCCTTCCGCAGCCTCCCGCACGAGAGGAGCGCTTCCCCGGCATGGCCGAGCTCGCCGAAACGCGCCAGGGCCTCCTGATGTTCGACCCGGACCAGGACCGCATCGGCCGATCGATCCGCCGCGACGGTGAATGGCTGCACGGCCGGCTCGAGATCGTCCTGCGCCTCGCCGCCCCGGGCGACGTGATCGTGGAGGCGGCGGCCGGGATCGGGGCGGATTCGCTGGCGATCGGGCGCGCGATCGCGCCCGATGGCAGGCTCCTTCTCTACGAGATCGATGCGCGCCATGCGCGCATGCTCGAGCAGAACCTAGCGGCGAACGCCATCGCGAACGCCACGATCGTCCTGGGCGCCTTGGACGGTGCGGGCACGGTCGCCGGGGACGTCCACGCCCGCCTCGACGATCTCGCGCTCGCGCGCTGCGACGGCCTCAAGGTGAACGAGGGAGCCGACGCGGCTGCGATCATGGAAGGCGCGCGACAAACGCTATGGCGCTGCCGTCCGTGGCTGGTGCTGGCCGCCGAGGACGACGTCTCGCTCGGGCGGCTGGCCTCCCGAGCGCGGGAATTCGGCTACCGGACGTTCAGGAGGGCGACGCCGCTGCATTCGGCGTCGAACTTCTATCGCAGTGACGACGACGGTGTCGGCGGAGCGTCCGCGCTCGCGCTGGTCGCGCTGCCCGAGGAGGTCGCGCAGCGCGAACCGCTGCCCGGCTGTGTAGAATTGCACAATTGAGACGACGCGGTCGCTCTGCGCGTTGGCGGAGCGCTCGAGGAGAGCGGAGATGGGGTTCCTGGGCCTGGTCGATACGAAGGAAGTCGAGGCGTTCGCGACGACGCTCGCCGAGGATCTGGGACGGCGCTTTCCGCCCGCGTCCGAGAAACGCACCGACGCCGGCGCGGCGAATCAGGTCAAGGTGATCCTCGAGGGTCTCGGGAATCGCGCTGCGCGCTTCCGCGACGAGAAGGGGCTCGGCCTCTACAAGAAGGCGAAGCTCGGCAACGTGTTCCGCTGGAAGCTCAAGGACCTGGGCTACAGCGACGCGTTCGTCGACAAGGCGACCAACGCGATCGTCACGCGCGTGGCGATGAAGTGAAGGCGGAGGGCGGGGGCGTCGGCGACGCCTCGCAGAACGCCTTCCACATGCCGCGGAACGCGTCCTCGACGCTGCGCGCGAAGCTCGGGTAGTCCATCGCGCCCGAGGCGCGCAGGCGGTCGCGCAGCGTCGCGCGCAGCGCCGGCAGACCCGCCGGATCCCGGGCGAGGGCGGTCGCGAAGGCGACGTACGCGTCGACCGAGCCGCACGCGAACTGCGGGAGACCGAGCCCCGCGAGCGTGGCCGGCGTCGCGCGGGCCATCTCGGATTCGCCCTTGAGCGCGACGATCGGCACGCCCATCCACAGCGTGTGCAGCGTCGTCGTGCCCCCGCCGTACGGAAACGGGTCGAGCGCGACGTCGGCTTCGGCGAGGAACGCGAGGAACCGCTCGATCGGCAGGAACGGCAGCACGTCGATCCTGCCCGCGTCGACGCCGCGCGCGACGTACTCGGCACGCACCGCCTCCGCCACGCGCTCCTCGTCGCCTCCACGCACGATCAGCCGGAGCCGCGACGCGGGCGCACCACGGAGGATCGCCGCCCAGGCGTCCTTGACCGGCTCGGTCACCTTCGCGTAGTTGTTCGCGCTCGCGAACGTGACGTGGCCGTTGCGCACGAACGGAGGGCCGCCCGGCGCGGGACTGCGCGGGTCCGGCGTGAACGCCGCCACCGAAGGCAGCCGCCAGAGCTTCTCGGCGTAGTGCGCCTCGCTTCCCGGCGGATCGTGCGCGGCGTCGGTCAGCCGCCAGTCGATCGTCGCGAGGCCGGTCGTGTTCATGTAGCCGAACCAGCTCACCTGCACCGGCGCGGGCTTGCGCGCGAACGTCGCGAGCCGGTGGTGACCGGTGTGGCCCGCGAGGTCGACCAGCACGTCGATCCGCTGACCGCGCACGGTGTCCGCGAGCTCGTCGTGCGACATCGACGCGCACCGGTACCAGCGCTCGAAGCGCGCGCGCAGCCGCCGGGTCACGTCGTCCTCGGCGTAGGGCGAGACGTCGAACGCGTGGGCTTCGTAGCGCGCCGAGTCGTGCGCGACGAGGTAGCTCTCGAGCCAATAGGCGACCGGATGATTGCGCAGGTCCGGCGAGACGAAGCCGACGCGCAGGCGGCGCTCCGGGTCGCGATCGTTGTGGTGCGGTCGCCGCCTCGCGGCCACCGACGCCTCGAGGCGTTCGCCCCATCGGCGGTGAGCCTCCGCCAGCGCCGCCCGGTCGAGGAGGCCGAAGTGGTTGAGCAGGAAGAGCCGGCAGCTCTCGAGCGCGAAGTTGCCGGGCTGGCGCTCGATCGCGCGGTCGTAGGCGGCGATCGACTCCCGGCCGCGGCCGAGGAACGCGAGCTGCTCGCCGATGCGCTCGTCGATCCCGGCGAGCGACGGGTTCGCCGCCCGCGCCGCCTCCAGGTGCGCCAGCGCCTCGAGCGGCTCGTGGCGGTGCGCGTCGATGGCGCCGGCCAGCATCAGGAGATCGGGCTGGCCGGCAAGGCGCGCGAGCGCCGCGCCGCAGGCGGCCTTCGCGTCGTCGAAACGTCCCGCGGCGAAGCTCGCGTTCGCGCGCCCGTAGTTCGCCTCGAGCTGCAGCGGGTCGATCGCGAGTATCGCTTCGAACGTCGCGATCGCGGCCTCGTAGCGCCGGTCCTGCATCTGGCGGCGTCCGCGCGCGAGCATCGCGTCGACCTGCGCGCGGGTCGCGGCGTCGGTCGCCGGGGCGGCGGCGGCGGGCGGAGCGGAAGGCGCCGGCGATGCGCGCGGGGACTCGCGACGTCCGAACGGCCAGCGGATCATCGGCGCGTACCCTTCACCGCCCCGTGCTCCCGAACCCGCCCTCCGCGCGCGCGCTCGCCTCGAACGACTCGACGACCCGGAACGACGCCTGCGCGACCGGCACGATCACGAGCTGCGCCAGGCGGTCGAGCGGGTTCAGCGTGAACGTCGTGCGCCCGCGGTTCCAGCAGCTCACCATCAGCGGCCCCTGGTAGTCCGAGTCGATGAGCCCGACGAGGTTGCCGAGCACGATGCCGTTCTTGTGCCCGAGCCCCGAGCGCGGAAGGATCAGCGCCGCGTAGCCCGGGTCGGCGACGTGGATCGCGATGCCGGTCGGGACGAGGTGGACGTCGCCGGGCCCGAGCGTCACCGGGGCTTCGAGGCAGGCACGCAGGTCCATGCCCGCGGCGCCGGGCGTCGCGTAGGCGGGGAGCGCGTCGCGGATGCGCTCGTCGAGGATGCGGACGTCGATGGGGACCATGCGG
This sequence comes from Burkholderiales bacterium, assembly GCA_046347845.1. GTDB lineage: Bacteria > Pseudomonadota > Gammaproteobacteria > Burkholderiales > Casimicrobiaceae > VBCG01. The sequence goes on from JAXMFH010000001.1 coordinate 350,496, forward strand.
GGGGGGGAGGGAGGGCGGAGAGCGGGAAGCGGAAGATCGGGAATCGAAGATCGAGGGCGGGGGCGCCGCGTTCATCGCGAAGCAACAGGACCCGCACGGTACGCGCGGGCTTCATCGCGCGGCATCGTCTTCGCGCGCTCGCGCGTCGTCCCCGCGCATCGTTCGCGCGCGTCAGCGCGCCTTCATGCGCGCGGCGATCTCCGCGACGAGACGGCGCGCGAGCGCGAGCTTGTCCATCCGCGGCAGCGGATGAGCGCCTTGCGCGTCGAGGATCGTCACCTCGTTGTCGTCCGCGCCCATCGCGTCCTGCGCGCGGTTGGCGACGAGCATCGCGAGCTTCTTGCGCCGGCGCTTCTCCTCGCCGAGCCTCGCGACGTCCTGGCTCTCGGCCGCGAAGCCCACGCAGAACGGCGCCTTCGGGCGCGCGGCCACGGTCGCGAGGATGTCGACGGTCGGCTCGAGCGCGATCGTCATCGGCGCGTCCTTCTTCTTGACCTTCTGCTCGTGCACCTCGACCGGCCGGTAGTCGGCCACCGCCGCCACGGCGACGAACACGTCGCTCGCGTCGGCGCGCGCGAGCACCGCATCGGCCATCTGCGCGGCGCTGACGACGTCGACGCGTTCGACGCCCTCGGGCGTGGCGAGCGCGGTGGGTCCCGCGACGAGCGTGACGGCCGCGCCGGCCTCGGCGGCGGCGCGCGCGAGCGCGAAGCCCATCTTGCCCGAGCTCGCGTTCGTGATCCCGCGCACCGGGTCGATCGCCTCGAACGTCGGGCCCGCGGTAACGAGCACGCGCCGGCCCGCGAGGACCTTGGGCACGCGCGACGCCACGACCGCGTCGTAGATCTGCAGCGCTTCCAGCATCCGTCCGTCGCCGACCTCGCCGCAGGCCTGGTCGCCCGACGCGGGGCCGAGGATGCCGACGCCGTCGGCACGGAGCTGCGCGACGTTGCGCCGCGTCGCCGCGTTCGACCACATCTGCACGTTCATCGCGGGCGCGACGAGGAGCGCGCACTCGCGCGCGAGGCAGAGCGTCGAGAGCAGGTCGTCGGCGTGGCCGTGCGCTAGCTTCGCGAGGAAGTCGGCGGAGGCCGGCGCGACGATGATCGCGTCGGCGCCGCGCGAGATCGCGATGTGGTCCATCGCGTTTGACGCGCCGGAGGTCCACAGGTCGGTCGCGACCGGCCGGCCGGTCAGCGCCTGGAACGTGGTCGGCGTCACGAAGCGCGTCGCCGCCTCGGTCATCACGACGTCGACCGCGACGCCCGCCTTCACGAACAGGCGCGCGAGCTCGGCGGCCTTGTAGGCGGCGATGCCGCCGGTCACGCCGAGCACGACGCGGGCGAGCGGGGCGGGCACGGGGGCGGGATCGGCCATCGGTCGGATCGCGAGGAGCGGGCGGGGCAGTTTACCCTCTTTGGCATGGAGGCGAGACTGGCGCTCGACATGCGGAACGCGGGCCGCGCGCGGCCGCGGGGCGGCGCCCGGACGGGCGACGAGCGCCCCCGCGAGCGCCTCGCCGCGCGCGGCGCCGCGAGCCTCACCGACGCCGAGCTCGTCGCCGTGGTGCTGGGCTGCGGCACGCCGGGCGCGACGGCGCTCGACGTCGCCCGCGCCTTGATCGAGCGCGTCGGCGGGCTGCCGGGGCTCGCCCGCGCCACGCCCGCGACGCTCGCGACCGTCCGCGGCGTCGGGGGCGGCAAGGCGGCGAAGCTCGCCGCGGGGATCGAGATCGCGCGGCGGGTGACGCTCGCCGACGTCGCGCGCGGCGACGCGCTCAACTCGCCCGACGCGGTGCGCGAGTACCTGAAGCTCGCGCTCGCGCCGGAGACCGTCGAGGTGTTCGTCGGGCTGTTCCTCGACAGCCAGCACCGGCTGATCGCGGCCGAGGAGCTCGCGCGCGGCACGCTCGCGCAGACCAGCGTCTACCCCCGGGAGGTCGTGAAGATCGCGCTGGCCCGCAACGCCGCCGCGGTGATCTTCGCGCACAACCACCCGTCGGGGGTCGCGGAGCCCTCGCGCGCGGACGAGCTCCTGACCCAGTCGCTCAAGAGCGCGCTCTCGCTCGTCGACGTGCGCACGCTCGACCACCTGGTCGTCGCCGGGCCCCGGGTCACGTCGTTCGCCGAGCGGGGGCTCCTGTGAGGGGGGCGGGTAAATCGTTGATGGAAAAGGGGAAATGCCCGGCGCCGCCGACGGGGGGCGCGGCGCGTTCGCGTCCAAACGCTTGATCCTGCGGCGAAAAACGGCGATAATCGCGCTCTTTGCCGTTTCGACCCCGAATCCGAAGGAGCGAGCCATGGCTCGAGTCTGCCAAGTCTCCGGTAAGGCCCCGATGGTGGGCCACCACGTTTCGCACGCGAACAACAAGACCAAGCGCCGGTTCCTCCCCAACCTGCAGCGCCGCCGGTTCTGGGTCGAGAGCGAGAACCGCTGGGTGAGCCTGCGGCTCACGAACCACGCGCTCCGCACGATCGACAAGAACGGCATCGACGCGGTCCTCGCGGACCTGCGCGCGCGCGGCGAGCGCGTCTAAGGGACACGAGGAGCGACCATGCGCGAGAAGATCAAGCTCGAGTCGTCGGCCGGCACCGGCCACTTCTACACGACGACCAAGAACAAGAAGACGATGCCCGAGAAGATGGTGATCAAGAAGTTCGATCCCGTCGCCCGCAAGCACGTCGAGTACAAGGAAGCGAAGCTCAAGTAAGCCTCGTCCGGGGGCCCCGCGCGAGCGGCGGCCCGACGCGAAGTCCCGGGGGCCGCGTTCGCGGCCCCCGTCGTTTCCGCTGCCGTCCGGACGCCGTCCTGCCGGACGGTCAGCGCGACGCGGCGGCGCGCAGGAACCGCATCCAGGAGGTCTCGCGGAACCGGGCGGCCACGAGGTCGTCGTTCTCCTCGAGCGCCTCCCGGGCGAGCGCGGCCCGTCCCGATCCCAGATAACCGGCGACCGCGGCGGCGAGCGCGTACTCGCGCTGGCGCGCGGTCAGGTCCCCGCGCTCGAGCAGCAGCGCCGCGGTGTCCGCCGTCGCTCCCGCGTCGCGCCGCCCGACCGCGCGGAAGAGGCGCGACCAGTTCGCGGCGGCGTCCGGCAGCCGCGCGCGGCAGCGCGACCGGTCGATCAGGTCGGCGTACGCATCCATCGCGGCCGGCGGCAGGACCTGCGCGAACGCCCCGGCGAGCTCGACGACGCCGTCGAACGGGGCGGCGGCGCTCGACGCGGGCACGCAGTCGACGAGCACGATGCGGGCGCTGCGGATCGCGTCCGCGCCGCGGACGTCCGGCGGCTCCTCGCCGGCGGCGAAGCCTGCGCCCGCGACGAACTCGTAGGCGAGGCGCGCGTCGGCCCATTCGTCGGCGAGCCCCGGCACGAACGGCGGCGGCAGCGGAGGCAGCGCGTCCGGAGGCGGGCGGCCGTCGACCAGGTCGCGGACCGGGACGGGCGCGTCGAAGATCTCGATCGCGACGTCGACGCGCGAGCCCTTGAACCGCGCCGCCGGCGCGTGGACGTCGACGAACGGGAAGTAGTCGGAATTCGGCCGGACGTCGGCGCCCGCGAACATCGCGTCGAGCTGCCGCGAGCCGATCACGCCGCGGCGCGAGAAGTCCGCGGGCGCCGCCACGCCGATGTGCGCGAGCCGCGCGGCGAGCGCCGGGTGCGCGAACAGCGACGACGCGTCGGCACGCGCTACGCCCCCGCGCGACGCGATCATGATGACGTCGGTGCCGGCGGTGTTGTAGAGCGCGACGTCGGGGAACGCCGTCCGCACCGCCGCCACGATCGAGCCCAGCAGCCGGGCGTCGAACTCGTAGGCCTGGATCCACTGCGCGAGCACGCCTCCCTCCTTCAGGTGGCGCGCGGCCTGCGCGTAGAACTCCTCGGTGAACAGCGACGCGACGCCGGCCACCCACGGATTCGACGGCTCCGAGACGATGATGTCGTAGCGGCGCCCCGCCTTCGCGAAGTACGACTTCGCGTCGTCGATCACGACGTGGCTGCGCGGGTCCGAATACGCGCGCTCGACCGCCGGCAGGAAGTGGCGCGCGCCCTCGACCATCATCGGCTCGATCTCGATCGTGTCGACCCGGCGCACGGTCGGCGCGTCGAGGAACGTCGCGGTCGTCATCCCCGAGCCGAAGCCGATGATCGCGACGTCTTCCGCGCGCGGCGCGTGCGCGAGCGGCAGCGCGGCCGACAGGATCATCGTCGCCTCGTCGCTCATCACCCATTGGTCGGGCGTGGCGAGGTTCGCGGACGCGTCCGGCTTGCCGTTGGTCCGCAGCGTGACGATGCCGTCGCGGTTGCGGCTCACGCTGACCGTCGCGGTCTTGCCGTCGCGGTTGAACAGGACCGTCGTGTCCCCGGCGAGCGTCGCGAGGCCGGTCCGGTAGACGCCCGCGAGCGCCTTGCGCGGGTCGATCTCGAGCGCCCACGGGGCCGCGGCGGTCGCGACGACGGCGAGCGCGGCGAACGTGGCGGCCGCGACGCCCGCCCGCGAGAGCCTCGAGCGGCCGATCAGGTACACGCCCAGCGCGACGTCGATCGCCGCCGCCGCGATCAGCGTGCCCTTGACGCCGACGAGCGGCAGGCCCGCGTGCACCGCGAGCAGCACGCCGGCGATCGCGCCCAGCGTGTTCCACGCGTAGACGTAGCCGATCGCCCGCTCGCCCAGCCGGTCGCGCAGCAGGATGAACGTGATGAGCGGCAACGTCATGCCCGCCGCGAACGTGGCGGGCAGCATGATCGCCATCGCGATCGCGGCGCTGCCGACGTTGAACAGCAGGTAGCCCGAGTCGGTCTTCGTGAGCGTCGCGATCAGCCAGGCCATCGCGTCGAACGCGCGGTCGTAGAGCACGACGCTCGCGAGGGCCGCGAGGCCCATCGCGACCTGGACGACGGCGAGGAAGAGCCGCGGCGCGTGCAGCCGGTCGATGCGGCGCCGGATCCAGGCGCCGCCGAGCGCGAGGCCGAGGATGAAGCTCGCGAGCATCAGCTCGAACGCGTGCGTCGACGCGCCGAGCACGAGCGAGAGCATCCGGATCCACGCGATCTCGTAGCCGAACGACGAGAGCCCGGTGAGCGCGGCGACCACGAGCAGCAGCCGGGCCGGGGCCGGCACTCCCGCGCGCGCGGCCGCAGCCGGCCGGGGGGCGATCCCGGGCGTGCGCTCGGCGCCCCGCGCGAGCGCGTAGACCGCGACCGCGAGCAGCACGTTCAGCACGCCGGCGAGCCGGCTCGCGCCGGGCAGGCCGACGAGCGGGATGATCACGAACACCGAGGCCAGCACGCCGAACACGGCGCCCAGGCTGTTCAGGAAGTACAGGAGCCCGATGCGTCGCCCGGGATCCTGCGGGGCGAGCCGCAGCAGTCCCGAGGTCATCAGCGGGAACGTCGCGCCGAGCAGCACCGACTGCGGCAGGATCAGGAGCGCCGCGAGCGCCCACGACGACACGCACCAGCGGTCGACCGAGCACGTGGCGGGGAGCAGCGTGTCGTACGCCCAGGCGGTCGCCGCGACGAACACCGCGTGGAACAGGATGCCCGCCCACCCGACGGCGAACTCGGCCGCGGCGTACACGGCCAGCGGGCGGGCGATCCGCTCGGCGTAGCGGCCGGCGGCCCAGGCGCCCCCCGCCATGCCTCCGATGAAGACGACGAGCACGACCGACTGCGCGTACGCGGCGTGCCCGAGGAAGAGCTTCAGGTAGTGCGACCAGATCGACTCGTAGATCAGGCCGCAGAAGCCCGAGACGAAGAACAGGCCCTGGACGAGCCGGAGGCGCGCGGCCGCGGCGATCATCGCGCGGCTCCCGAGGCCGGGCGCGGCGGCACGCGGGCCGGCGGTCGCGGGAGCGACGGAGGCGTGCCGCAGGCGCGGCACGGCGCGTGGCGGCTCGGCGTCAGGGACGTGCCCGACACCGCCGGCCGCTTACGCGTATCGCTTGAGCTGGAGCGCGAACTGCGCGAGCGGCGCGATGCCCGAGCCCTCGGCGCGCCGGCACCAGTCCTGCAGGCGCGCGAGCAGCTGCTCGGAGGTTTCGGTCGAGCGCGACCACAGCGCCGTCAGCTCCGCGCGCATCGCGACGGCCATCGCGATCGTCCGGCTGTGCGCCGCGAGGCTCGCGAGGCGCTCGCGCTCGGGCTTCGGCAGCGCGTCCGGGTCGGCGAGCCACCGCTTGAGCCGCGCGGCGCTCGGAAGCTCCACGCCGCGCACGCGCTCGCGCAGCGACTCGAGCTCGGCGCCGCAGGCGGCCTTGAGCGAGCGCGCGTAGGTGGTGGCGATGTGATAGCGGTGCGTGATGATCGCCTGCAGCGTCGCGTGGTCGGCCTCGGGCTTGGTCGGCTCGAGCTTGAGCTTCGGCGCCACGCGCCGGACCTGCGCGAGCTTCAGCGCCGAGAGCGCGCGGATGTAGGCCCAGCCCAGGTCGAACTCGTACCAGCGCGCCGAGAACTTGGCGGACGTGCCGTACGCGTGGTGGTTGTTGTGCAGCTCCTCGCCGCCGATCAGGATGCCGATCGGGACGATGTTGGTCGACGTGTCGCTCGACGCGTAGTTGCGGTAGCCCCAGTAGTGGCCGACGCCGTTCACGATGCCGGCCGCCCAGAACGGGATCCACGCCATCTGCACCGCCCAGATCGCCGCGCCGATCGCGCCGAACAGCGCGAGGTCGATCGCGAGCATCAGGCCCACCCCCTGCCACGAGTACCGCGCGTAGACGTTGCGCTCGAGCCAGTCGTCGGGCGTGCCGTGGCCGTAGCGCTCGATCGTCTCGGCGTTGCGCGCCTCGGCGCGGTAGAGCTCCGCGCCGCTCCAGACCACCGTGGAGAGGCCGCGCGTGATCGGGCTGTGCGGGTCGTCCTCGGTCTCGACCTTCGCGTGGTGCTTGCGGTGGATCGCCGCCCACTCCTTCGTGACCATCCCGGTCGTGAGCCACAGCCAGAACCGGAAGAAGTGCGAGACCGCCGGATGCAGGTCGAGCGCGCGGTGCGCCTGGCACCGGTGCAGGAAGATCGTGACGGCCGCGATCGTGACGTGCGTGAGCGCGAGCGTCACGACGACGTAGCCCCACCAGGGGAGGGGCACGAGGCCGTTGGCCAGGAAGTCGAGGAACGGATCGAAGTCGGTCATTCGCTGCGCCGCCGGCGCGGGCCGGCGGGCGTGGGAGCAAAAGAGCCATTATACCCGGCCCCGGCCGTCCGCCCCGCGGTCGCCGGTCCCGGGCCCGGGCTCGGGGGCGTTTGTCAAGTTGCTGATATCAAGGTGCTTTTTCCGCGCCCGGCGCCCCCCGGTTGCCGGCGAACACCCGGATGTCCTTGACCGGGCGCGAGATCTCGATCCCGGCCTCCGCGAACGTGCGCAGGATCCGCCGGTGGATCGCGCTGCGGAGGCCCAGCTGCCCCTGCTCGGGGTCGGCGATCCAGAGGCCGAGCTCGAGCTCGACGCCGAACTCGGAGAGCAGGCTGACGAACGCCTGCGGCGCGAGCGCCGGGTCCCGGAGCGCGCGCGGTTCCGCCCGCGCGGCGTCCTCCAGCAGCGCGATCGCCCGCTCGACGTCGGTGCCGTAGGGGATCCGCACGGGGATCGCGACCCGGACGCGCCGCACGCTGCTCGAATGGTTGAGGACCGTCGTCGTGACCAGCGTCTCGTTCGGGACGATCGCCGAGATGCCGTCGAGGCCGCGGACGACGACGTAGCGCGACGTCACCGACGTCACGATGCCCGACCGGTTCTCGACGGTGACGAGGTCGCCCAGCTCGATCGACTTGTCGAGCAGGATCGTGAACCCGGCGATGTAGTTCGCCGCGAGCTTCTGGAGGCCGAGGCCGATGCCGACGCCCAGCGCGCCGCCGAACACCGACAGGAGCGTCAGGTCGACGCCCAGCGCGGGCAGCGACACGAGCACCCCGACGACGACGAGCAGCGCCCGGAGGAAGCGCGAGAGCACGGCCCGGACGTTCGGCTCGAACCCCGTCGACATCAGCCGCCGCTCGAGGAAGCCCGAGAGCCACAGCGTCGCGGCGATCGTCGCGACCACGACGACGAGCCCCCGGCCGATCGTCGCGAGCGACACGCTCCCGCGCCCGAGCGGCACCGAGACCGCGTCGAGGTAGCCGACGATCTCGGCGCCGATCCCGAGATAGTGGAGCACCAGGATCCCCCAGATCGCGAACGAGATCGCCCTCGACGAGCCGGCGAGCCACGACGCGTCCGGGAAGAGCCGCCGCAGCGTGTAGACGAGGATCCGGATGACGACCAGCGCGACCGCGAGCGGAATCGCGACGTCGAAGAGCATGGTCGTGCCCGACCGCACGAACGCCGACCGGGCGATCAGCAGCAGGATGAGCGCCGTGAGCGGGAACAGCACGTGCGCCACCTCGCGGGCGCCCCGGATCGGGGCATCGCGGCGGGTGCGCGCGAAGCGCCTGTCGACGAGCCAGGCGACGGCGAAGCACGCGAGGACGATCGCGAGCTCGACCATGCCCCGCGGGCCCGCGAGGTAGTCCTCGACGTAGGCGAAATCCTTGGCGGTGGGGACGGCGGGAACGGCGGGGAACATGGCGGCGATTATCGCGCGCGCTCGAGGATCGCGGCGTAGAACGCGTCGCAGCCGTGCTCGGCCGTCGACAGCACGAGCGTGCGCCCGGTGGCGAGCCCGATGCCCGCGCGCGCGAGCTCGGCGTCCGCGTCGCCCGGAGCGAAGTCCGGGTGCGCGGCGAGGAACGCCTCGACGATGCGCTCGTTCTCCTCGGGCAGCACGCTGCAGGTCGCGTAGACGACGCGCCCGCCCGGCTTCACGAGCGTCGCGGCGGAAGCGAGGATCGCCGCCTGCTTGGCGGCGAGCTCGGCGACGTCGACGGGACGGTGCCGCCACTTGAGGTCGGGATTGCGGCGCAGCGTCCCGGTACCCGTGCAGGGCGCGTCGACGAGGACGCGGTCGACCTTGCCGGCCAGCCGCTTCACCTTCGCGTCCCGCTCGTGCGCGATCAGCTGCGGGTGGACGTTCGAGAGCCCCGAGCGCGCGAGGCGCGGCTTGAGGTTCGAAAGCCGCTTCTCGACCGTGTCGAACGCGTAGAGGCGCCCCTGCGAGCGCATCAGCGCGCCGAGCGCGAGCGTCTTGCCGCCCGCGCCGGCGCAGAAGTCCACGACCATCTCGCCGCGCCTGGGCGCCACGAGGAAGGCGACCAGCTGGCTGCCCTCGTCCTGCACCTCGAGCCGGCCGTCCACGAACCACGGGTGCTGCGCGAGCATCGGCCGCCCGCCCACGCGGATCCCCCAGGGCGAGTAGCGCGTCGGCGCGGCCGCGTAGCCGTCGGCGGCGAGCCGCGCGAGCGCCTCGTCGCGCGTCGCCTTGAGGACGTTCACGCGGAGGTCGAGCGGGGCGCTCTCGCGGGCGCTCCGCGCGAACGCGGCGCGGCGCTCGGGTCCCATCGTCTCGCCGAGCCGCTCCCACAGCCAGTCGGGCAGGTCCTCGGCCACCGCCTCCGGCAGCCGCGACGCGGCGCGGCCCTTGAACGCGGCGAGCCACTCGCGCTCGTCGGTGTCGAGCGCCGCGTCGAGCTCGCGCACCGACTTCGACAGCTCGCGGACGAGCGTGGCGAGCGCGAGCCGCCGCGGATCCTGCGTGCCGGCGAGCGCCTCGATCGAGCGCCTGCGGCGCAGCCACGCGAACACGGCCTCGGCGACGAACGCGCGGTCCTGGCGCCCCATCTGCGGGCGCGCGCGGAAGAATTGGTGGAGCCGCACGTCGGCGGGCGCGTCGAGCGGCGCGATCGCGCGGATCGCGTCGGCGACGGCCGCCACGCGCCCGGGCGGCAGGCCCGCGCCCGCGCGTCCCGCGCTACTCAACGCGGACCTCGTCGTCGACGCGGATCGACGCGAGCACGACCTCGAGCGTGCCGCGCAGCGTGTTGGTGATCCGCATCCGGATCGGCAGGTAGCGCAGGCCCGGCGCGAGCCAGACGACCGACTCGGTGCGGCCGTCGTCGCTCGTCCGGTGCCAGCGCTCGGCGACGAGCTCGCCGTAGGGCCAGATCACGGTCTCCTCGCCCTCGCGCGTCACGGTGAGCCGGATCACGCGGCGCGTCGTCGCGAGGAAGAACACCTGCTCGCCCGTCGACGGCGGCGCGAAGTAGAACTGCCACATGAGCGACAGCGGGTCGAACGTGGGCAGCTCGAGCGCCGCGGGCTTGTCGCCGGCGAGCGTCGCGATGCCGGACTCCCAGTCGAAGGTCGCGGTCTCGCGCCTGTCGCGGCTGCCCCGCTCGACGCTGAGCTCCCAGGGCTGCAGGCCGGCGGGCGTGATGAGGCCCCGGCTCTCGACCTTGCCCTCGCCGCGGAGGATCAGCGCGGCGAGCCCGCGCGCCTCGCCGACGGTCGCGATCCGGTAGCGGTTGCCGGTGTGCTCGAACCGGTAGGTCGCGTCCCCGATGTGGAGCCCGGGCCCGTAGTAGACGCGGTACGACAGGTCGACGCGCGAGGGCAGCGTCTTCATCGACGGCGGCGGCGGCAGGTCGACCGGCGCGGTCTCCTCGGCGAGCACGGGCGGCGCCTCCGCCACGGCGGGCGCGCTCCCGGTCGGCGCCTCGGCGGCCGGGGCCTCCGGCGCCGGTTCCGGCTCGGTCGCCGGCGGAGACGGAGGTGCCGGGACGAGCGGCGAGGTTCGCTTCGGCCGCGCCTTCGGCTTCGCGGCGGGCGGCGTCGCCGCCGGAACCGGCGGCGGAGGCATCTCGGTGATCGTCGCGGTGAGCACCGTCGACTCGGGGGCGGCCGGCGGCTCGATCGGCCAGAGCGAGATCGCGAGATGCAGCGCGAGCGAGGCCGCGATCGCGATCGCGAGCAAGCGATACCCGGTGCGTGCGCGCCCGCCCGGCCGGCGCGACGCCGCGGGCAGCGGGAGCGGAAGCGAGAGGGGGCGGGCCATCGTCGTTCGACGCCGCGCGGGCCGCCGCGGTTCCGGCCGTCAGCGGCCCGGACCCGGCCGCATCGTCGCGCGCTCGTCGTCCCCGCCGACAACGCGCACCTGCGAGCCTTCGACGACGAGCCGTCCGTCGCAGAACCAGCCGACGACGGCGGGCAGCAGCCGGTGCTCGAGCTCGAGCACGCGCGCCGCGAGCGAGTCCTCGTCGTCGTCGTCGCGCACGTGGAGCGCCGACTGAGCGATGATCGGGCCCACGTCGACCTCGGGGGTCACGAAGTGGACGGTGCAGCCGTGCATCGCCGCGCCGTCGGCGAGCGCGCGGCGGTGCGTGTGCAGGCCCGGATAGGCGGGCAGCAGCGACGGATGGATGTTGACGAGCCGCCCGCGGTAGCGCTCGACCGCCTCGCGACCCAGCACGCGCATGAAGCCGGCCAGCACGACGAGGTCGGGCTCGGAGCGGTCGATCGCCGCGACGATCGCCGCGTCGAACGCCTCGCGCGTCGGGCAGGCCTTGTGGTCGACCACCTCGGTCGAGACGCCGCAGGCGCGGGCGATGTCGAGCGCGCCGACGCCTGGCCGGTTCGAGATCACGTGCGTCACGCTGCCGCGGAACGCGCCGGCGCGCTCGGCGGCGAGCAGCGCCTCGAGGTTCGAGCCGCGACCGGAGACCAGGACCGTGATGCGCGCGAGGGCCATGGCGGGGGCGCGATGCGGGCGCGGCGACCCTCGCCGCTTCACGCGACGACGGTCGCGGGCGCGCCTTCGGGACGCGGTACGATCGTGCCGATCCGGAACACGTGCTCGCCGGCGGCGGCGAGGAGCCGCGTCGCGCGCGCCTCGTGCTCGGGCGCGACGACGAGGGCCATCCCGATGCCGCAGTTGAACACGCGCAGCATCTCGGCCTCGTCGACGCGGCCGTGCTGCGCGAGCCAGTCGAACACCGGCGGGCGCTTCCAGCTCCCGCGCTCGAGCCGCGCCTGCACGCCTTCCGGGAGCATGCGCGGCACGTTCTCGGTCAGGCCGCCGCCGGTGACGTGCGCCATTCCCTTGACCGGCGTGTCGCGCATCAGCGCGAGCAGCGGCTTCACGTAGATGCGCGTGGGCGCCATCAGCGCGTCGGCCAGCGTTCCGTGGCCGAGCGGCCCGGCGAGGTCGGCCTTCGCCTCGGCGAGGATGCGGCGCACGAGCGAGTAGCCGTTCGAGTGCGGGCCGCTCGACGCGAGCCCGAGCACCGCGTCGCCGGCGACGATGCCGCGGCCGTCGACGATGCGGGCCTTCTCGACGACGCCGACCGCGAACCCCGCGAGGTCGTACTCGCCCTCCGCGTACATGCCCGGCATCTCGGCGGTCTCGCCGCCGATGAGCGCGCAGCCGGCGAGCTCGCATCCGTGCGCGATGCCCCGGACGACGCGCGCGGCGACCTCGACGTCGAGCCGCCCGCACGCGTAGTAGTCGAGGAAGAAGAGCGGCTCGGCGCCCTGCACGAGGATGTCGTTGACGCTCATCGCGACGAGGTCGACGCCGATCGTGTCGTGCCGGTCGAGCGCGAACGCGAGCTTGAGCTTCGTGCCGACGCCGTCGGTGCCGGCGACCAGCACCGGCTCGCGGAAGCGCTTCCCGACTTCGACGAGCGCGCCGAAGCCGCCGATCCCCGCGAGCACCTCGGGGCGCATCGTGCGCTTCGCGAACGGCTTGATGCGCTCGACGAGCGCGTCGCCGGCGTCGATGTCGACGCCCGCGTCTCGGTAGGAGAGTCCGGGAGGCGTCGAGGGGTCGGCGGGCGGCATCGGTCGCGCTTCGGGGTCGGATCGGGGCCCGCCGGCGGGCACCGTAGGCGCGGGCCGCGCGAACGCGGTAAAGTGCGTCGCCGCGCCGCGCGTCGCGAGGCGCACGGATTCTACCGGAAATGGACCCCGCCCGTCCCGACGAGCCCCCTGCCGCGAGCCCCGCGCCGGCGCCGCCGCGCCGGGCCGTCACGCCGCGCCAGTACCTGTGGATCGTGGGCGCCGCGGCCGTCCTGGTGCTCGCGCTCGAGTTCCTCGGGCCGGTGCTGACGCCGTTCCTGGTCGGCGCGATCTTCGCGTACATCGGCGCGCCGCTCGTCGACCGGCTCGAGCGGCGGGGCGTGTCCCGCACGCTCGGCACGCTCGCCGTCGTGCTGCTGTTCGGCGTCGCGGTGTTCGCGATCCTGCTCGTGCTGATCCCGCTCGTGCAGGCCGAGATCGGGCTCGCCGCGAAGAAGCTGCCCGAGCTCTTCGCGCGCTTCGCCGCGCAGGTGTCGCCGTGGCTCGAGGAGCGGCTCGGGGTCGCCGTCGCGCTCGACCTCGCGTCGCTGCGCGACTTCGTCGCCGAGCACCTCGACGAGGCGAAGGGCTACTCGGGGCGGATCCTGGAGGGCCTCAAGGCGGGCGGGCTGGTGCTGCTGTCGATCGTGATCAACGCGGCGCTGATCCCGGTCGTCATGTTCTACCTGCTGCGCGACTGGAACCTGCTGTGGGAGCGCCTGGCCGACCTCGTGCCCACCCGGTGGCGCGGGAAGACGCGCGCGATCGCCGCCGAGATCGACGGCGTGCTCGCCGAGTTCCTGCGCGGGCAGGGCATGGTGATGGGGTCGCTCGCGCTCTACTACGTCATCGGCCTGTGGATCGCGGGGCTGCAGTTCGCGCTGCCGATCGGGATCCTGACCGGGCTCCTCGTGTTCATTCCGTACGTCGGCTTCGGCACCGGCTTCGTGCTGGGCATGCTCGCGGCGCTCCTGCAGTGGAACGGCGTGCCCGGCTTCCTCGCGATCGTCGCGGTCTACGGCGTCGGGCAGATCCTCGAGAATTACGTGCTGATTCCCTGGCTCATCGGCGACCGCATCGGGCTGCACCCGCTCGCCGTGATCTTCGCGCTGCTCGCATTCGGCAAGCTGTTCGGGTTCGCCGGCGTGCTCCTCGCGCTGCCGGCGTCGGCGGCGCTGCTCGTGGGCCTGCGGCACCTGCGCAGAGCCTACAGCGACAGCGCGCTCTACGCCGAGGAAGACGACGAGGCCTGACCCCGCCGTGGAGCAACTCGTCTTCGAGCTCGTCGCGCCGGAGCCGCCGGTGTTCGCCACGTTCGTCGCCGGGCGCAACGTCGAAGCGGTCGCGGCCCTCGAGCGGGCGGCCGCGGGGACGCTCGCCGAGACGAGCGTCGTGCTGTGGGGGCCGCCGGGCGCGGGCAAGTCGCATCTCGTCGCCGCCGCGGCGAGCGCCGCCCGCTCGGCAGGGCGTCCCGCGGTCCACTGCGCGTCGCCGTCCGAGCTTCCGCGCTCGGATCCCGGGCCCGGGGCGCTCGTGGCCGTGGACGACGTCGGCACCGCCGACGCAGGCGCCCAGGCGCGGCTGTTCACGCTCTACAACGGCCTCCGCGAGCGCGGAGGCACGCTCGTCGCGGCGGCGGACGCGCCGCCGGCCCGGCTCGCCCTGCGGGACGACGTCCGGACGCGGCTCTCGTGGGGCCTGGTCTTCGAGATCGTGCCGCTGGCCGACGACGAGAAACCCGCGGCCCTCGCGGCCTACGCCCGCTCGCGCGGCTTCTCGCTCGCCGACGACGTGATCGGCTATCTGCTCGCGCACGGCCGGCGCGACATGCGCACGCTGGTCGCGACGCTCGCGGCGCTCGACCGGCGTTCCCTCGCGCAGAAGCGGCCGGTCACGCTGCCGCTCCTCCGCGAGTGGCTGCAGCGCTCGATCGACGATCCCGCCCCGCGCTGAAGGCGGCGGCCCGCCCGTGGCCGAACGGTCGCGCCGGCGGACGGATCGAGTCGCGTGTCAACCCGTCGCGAACGACCGGCGTTATTGGGCGCGACCCGGCGACGATCGGGTCCCCTCCACTGTCGAGAAGGAATCTTCACGCATGAACAAGCTCCTGACGGCCCTGATCGCTTCGGCGTTCGCGGCGACCGTCCACGCCCAGGCGACCGCTCCGGCGGCGCCGGCCTCGGCTGCGATGGCGGCCCCGGCTCCCACCGCGACGGTGGCCGCGCCTGCGGCCGCGGCCCCGGCTCCGACGGCGGCGGCCACGAAGACGGCCGACGCGTCCGCGGCGACTGGCTCGGCCTCGCACAAGAAGGCGAGGAAGTCGAAGTCCTCGAAGTCCTCGAAGGCCAAGGCGACCCCGGCCGCGAGCGCGGCGGCCCCGGCCGCCGGGACCGCGCCGGCGGGGGAAAAACCGGCCAAGTGATCTGCTTCGCCCCGGCCGGCCACCGCCGGCCGGGGTTGCGGAAACGGGCAATATGTCGTAGCCTTTCAAGGCTTTGCAATGCCTGGTTCGGAGCGGTCCCTCGGGGCCGGCACCCACCAACACACTCACCAAGAACCAACCACTGAGGGACACATCCATGAGCAAGCTCCTCGTTGCGCTGATCGCGGCCTCGTTCGCGACCGTCGCCGGCGCGCAAGCCGGCGCCACCAAGCAGGAAAAGCAGCAGACCGTCCAGTCGGTCACCCAGCAGGCCGCGCAGTCGACGACCGCGCAGGGCGAAGCGAAGGACGTCGCGAAGGCCAAGACCGAGAAGGGCACGCCGAAGGCGCTGCCGACGAAGTCGGACAAGGCGAAGGCCGTCGACTCGGTCACCGCGGCCGACGCGAAGACGAACACCGCCGCGTCCGAAGCGAAGGACGTCGCGAAGCTGAAGACCGAGAAGGGCACGCCGAAGGCCGAGAAGCCGAACCTCCGCGACCCGGCGGTCCAGAAGCAGATGCAGAAGGCGTCGACGGGCCAGTAATTCCGGACCGCGTCGTCAGGAAGGCAGGGGCGCCGGCGAGGCCCCCTGCCTTTTTCTTTTCCGCGATGGATCGAATTCGATGAGCGCCGCCGGGCCGCCGACCTCTTTGCACGACCCGAGTCGTCCGACGTGCGGGGCGTCGGCCGGCGCGCGGCGATTCGCTGCCGGTCGCATCCCCGTTCGCGAGCGAACGCGGCCCCTGCTTCCTGCGAACGCCGCTCCCCAAGGCGCCCGCCCCCTTCTTCAGGAGGGGGGGCGCGAAGCCGCGCGAGCGGCGAGCCTGGGGGAGGATGCTACGCGATGAGCGAATCGCGCGCCGTGCGCCCCGCCGTCACCGTCGCCGCGATCGTCGAGCGCGGCGGCGCGTTCCTGCTCGTGCGCGAGCGCACGCGCAACGGCCTCAAGCTCAACCAGCCCGCCGGGCACCTCGAGCCCGGCGAGTCGCCGGCCGCGGGCGCCGCGCGCGAGACGCTCGAGGAGGCGGCGTGGCGCGTCGAGGCGACCGCGCTCGTGGGCGTCTACCGCTGGGAGGCGCCCGACAACGGCGCGACGTTCGTGCGCTTCGCCTACGCGGCGGCGCCGATCGCCGCGGTCCCGGGGCGCTCGCTCGACGAAGGAATCGTCGAGGCGCTGTGGCTCCCGTACGACGAGATCGCCGCGCGCCGCGACGAGCACCGCAGCCCGCTCGTGATGCGCTGCATCGACGACTACCGCGCCGGCCGCCGCTGGCCGCTCGACCTCGTGCAGGAGGTCGTCGGGGCGGGCGCGGGGCTCGTGGAGAGGGCGGCGTCGTGACGCGCGAGCGCATCGTCGTCGGGCTGTCGGGCGGCGTCGACTCGGCGGTCGCGGCGCTGCTCCTCAAGCGCGCGGGCCACGAGGTCGTCGGCGTCTTCATGAAGAACTGGGAGGACGACGACGATCTCCACTGCACGTCGCGCGAGGACCTCGTCGACGCCGCGGCGGTCGCCGACGTCATCGGCATCGAGCTCGAGGCGGTCAACTTCGCCGCCGAGTACCGGGAGCGCGTGTTCGCGCACTTCCTCCGCGAGTACCGCGCGGGGCGCACGCCCAACCCGGACGTGCTGTGCAACAGCGAGATCAAGTTCCGCGCGTTCCTCGATCACGCGCTCGCGCTGGGCGCCGGGCGGATCGCGACCGGCCACTACGCGCGCGTGCGCCGCGCGGGCGCTCGCGTCGAGCTCCTGAAGGCGGCCGACGCGTCGAAGGACCAGAGCTACTTCCTGCACCGATTGACGCAGGAGCAGCTCGCGCCCGTCGTGTTCCCGCTCGGCGGGATCGAGAAGCGGCGCGTGCGCGAGATCGCGCGCGAGGCGGGGCTGCCGGTGCACGCGAAGCGCGACTCGACCGGCATCTGCTTCATCGGCGAGCGCCCGTTCCGCGAGTTCCTCGCGCGCTACCTGCCGCGCACGCCCGGGCCGATGCTGACGGAAGACGGCCGCGAGGTGGGGCGGCACATGGGGCTCGCCTACTACACGCTCGGGCAGCGCCAGGGGCTCGGCCTCGGCGGGACGCGCGGCGGGACCGAGGCGCCCTGGTTCGTCGCCGCGAAGGACCTCGCGCGGAACGCGCTCGTCGTCGTGCAGGGCCACGACCACCCGATGCTGTACGCGTCTCGCGTCGAGGCGATCGAGCCGCACTGGATCGCGGGCCAGGCGCCGGGGCTGCCGGCGCGCCTCGCCGCCAAGACGCGCTACCGCATGGCCGACGCGGCGTGCTCGGTCGAGGCGCTCGACGCGGGATTGCGCGCGACCTTCGAGCTCCCGCAGTTCGCGCCCACGCCCGGCCAGTACCTGGTCCTCTACGACGGCGACGTCTGCCTGGGCGGGGCGGTGATCGCGTCGGCCGGGAGCGGCCGCCCGGAGATCGCGGAGCGCGCTGCCGGCGCGAGGGACGCGGTCGCGCACGCCTCTTGACCACGGTCAACGCCGGGGCGGCCGCCCCGGGCACCCCCCCGTTGCCTGAAGGGTACAATGTGTTTTGAAGGTCGCGCAGGCGGCGTGCGTCCGCGCCGCGCGCCGAACTCCCCATCCATCACCGGAGAATCACCATGTCGCAGCAGTCACTCGGCCGTTGGACATCGACGTTCGCCGCCGCCACGCTGGCGGCGGTCATGCTGGCGTTCACGCCCGCCGCGCTCGCGGCCGACGGCAAGATCGAGTTCGACCTCTACAAGGCCGGCTTCATCGTTGGCGGCAGCGGCGGCAAGGGGACGCTCACGCTCGGAGGCAAGAAGTATCCGATCGAGATCGGCGGCGTCTCGCTGGGGGCGACCATCGGCTTCTCGAAGGCCCAGATGATCGGCGAGGTCCACAACATCAAGCAGGCCTCCGACATCGAAGGCGTCTACACGGCCGGCCAGGCCGGCGTCGCGGTCGCGGGCGGCGCGAAGGTCGCCGAGCTCAAGAACTCGAAGGGCGTCGTGCTCAACGTGAAGGGCCAGCAGATCGGCCTCGAGTTCGCGGTCGACCTCTCGGGCATGGAGATCAAGCTCAAGAAGTAGCGGCAGCGCTCGGCGAAACGCGGCAGGACACGAGACCGCGGGGACAGGACCCCGGGGCCGCGCTCGCGCGACGGCCGGTCGTGCCGCATCAGGAGGAAGGAACGGCGCCCGCCGGCATCGCTTGCCGCCGGGCGCCGCGTAGCCCAATCCACAGGAGTCCATCGATGAGGCAAATCACCACGCGACGCAAGTTCGTCGCCACGTCCGCGGCGCTCGTCGCGGCGGCGGCGATCCCCAAGGCATTCGCCCAGACGCCCGACGCGACGATCGAGCTCGCGATCTTCCGCGCCGGCTTCATCGTCGGCGGCAGCGGCGGCAACGGCATCCTGACCTTCCAGGGCAAGGGCTACAACCTGTCGGTCGGCGGCGTGAGCCTCGGCGCGACGATCGGCATCGCGCGCGCCGAGTTCATCGGCGAGGTCTACAACCTGAAGAACGCCAGCGACATCGAGGGCACGTACACCGCGGGCACCGCCAGCGCGGCCGCGGGCGGCGGCGTCGGCGTCACCGAGCTGCAGAACTCGCGCGGCGTGCGGCTCCGCCTGCAGGGCCGGCAGATCGGGCTCATGGTCTCGATCGACCTGTCCGGCATGCAGATCTCGATCCGGAACTGATCGGTCGCAACGCCGGTCGCGCGGGGCCGCGGCACGCGGCCCTCGCGCGACGGTCGGCGCGCCCCGAAGCCGCCGGGGACGGCGGCCGTAACGGTCCCGTGGCGCGGGCGGACGCCGATCCGGCGCCCCTCCGGCGCCTCAGAACGGGATGTCGTCGTCGAAGTCGTCGCCGCCTTTCCTGGCGCCGCCGGCGGGGGGGCGCTGGCCCCCGCCGCCGGAGCCGGCTCCGCCGCTGCGCGAGGGCGCGCGGCCGCCGCTGCCACCTCCCGCCATTTCGTCGTCGCCGCCGCCCCCGCTGTCGCGGGGCCCGCCGAGGAGCTGCATCCGGTCGGCGACGATCTCGGTCGAGTACTTCTCGACGCCTTCCTTGTCGGTGTACTTGCGCGTCTGCAGCCGGCCCTCGATGTAGACCGAGCGGCCCTTCTTCAGGTACTCGCCGGCGATCTCCGCCTGGCGGCCGAACAGGACGACCGAGTGCCACTCGGTCTTCTCCTGCTTCTCGCCGCTCTTGTCCTTCCACGTCTCGGTCGTCGCGATGCGCAGGTTGGTCACCGCGTCGCCGCCGGTCGTGTAGCGCGTCTCCGGGTCGCGGCCCAGGTTGCCGAGCAGGATCACCTTGTTCACCGATGCCATCTTGTCAGGTCCTTCCGATCGAGAGAGTGGATTCCGCCGCCGCGGGCGGGTTCGCCATCGTCGCGCCCGCGACGAGCCACAGCGCCGCGAGCGCGGCGCCGAAGCCGTAGACCGCCGCGGGGCCCGCGTGCTTGAGCAGCAGGCCGCCGCTCGCGCCGCCCGCGAACATCCCGAGGTACTGCATGCCGCTGAACACGCCGATCGCGGCGCCGCGCGACGCGCGCGGCGCGAAGCGCGACACCATCGAGGGCAGGCTCGCCTCCAGCAGGTTGAACGCGCAGAAGAACACGCCGAGCCCCGCGACGATCGCGACGAGCGAGGTCCCGGCCGCCGCGAGGATCGCGAGCCCCAGCCCCAGCACGGCGATCGCGCCGGTCAGCACCGCCTTGCCGCGGCCCGGGCGGTCGACGCTGCGGAACAGCGGCAGGACGATCCCGACCGACACGACGAGCACCGGGAGGTAGACGGTCCAGTGCGACGGCGGCGCGATGCCGGCGTCGCGCAGCGAGAAGGGCATCTGCACGAAGAGCGCCATCAGGATCGCGTGCAGCGCGAAGATGCCGAAGTCGAGGCGCAGGAGCTGCGGGTCGGCGAGGACGCGCCGCATCGCGACGCGCCCACCCCCCTCGCGCGCGTGGAGCGCGGAGGCGGGCGGGTCGGGCACGCCGAACCGGACGACGGCGATCGCGGCGAGCGCGAGGAACCCGGTCAGGACGAAGATGCCGCGCACGCCGATCGCTCCGCCGAGCAGCGGCCCCGCGACCAGCGACACCGCGAACGTGCCCCCGATCGTGATCCCGATCAGCGCCATCGCGCGCGTCCGCACCTCGTCGCGCGTCAGGTCGGCGGCGAGCGCCATGACGGCCGCGGACACCGCGCCCGCCCCCTGGAGCGTGCGCCCCGCTGCGAGCCATCCGATGTCGGGCGCCCACGCGGCGACGAAGCTGCCCGACGCGAACACGGCCAGCCCGAACGCGATCGCGGGCTTGCGGCCGACGCGGTCGGACGCCCAGCCGAACGGGATCTGCAGGATCGCCTGCGCGAGGCCGTAGGCGCCGAGCGCGAAGCCGATCATCGCCGGGTCGGCCCCGCCGGGCAGCGACGCGGCGAAGAGCGAGAGCACCGGCAGCACGACGAACAGCCCGAACATCCTGAGGCCGCTCACGCCCGCGAGGTAAGCGGTCGAGCGGAGCTCCGCACGCGTCATCCGGTGCGTGGAACGGCTCGCGACGGCGCTTTCGGGCATCGGGCGGTGGGCGGGTCGACGGCGGTGCCGGGCGCGGGTCCGGGGAGCGGCCCGCGGGAGGGAGTCCGCGAGAGGCGCCGGCTTCGGGCGGGCTCGCCGAACGCACTATACTAACAGGTTCGCCTCGCCCGACTTCGGCCGTACGGCCGAGGGCCCGATCAGGAACGCATGGACCTCATCCGCATCCGCGGCGCACGCACGCACAACCTCAAGAACCTGAGCCTCGACCTGCCCCGTCACCGGCTGATCGTCGTGACCGGGCTGTCGGGATCGGGCAAGAGCTCGCTCGCCTTCGACACGCTCTACGCGGAGGGACAGCGGCGCTACGTCGAGTCGCTGTCGGCGTACGCGCGGCAGTTCCTGCAGCTGATGGAGAAGCCCGACGTCGACCTGATCGAGGGGCTCTCGCCGGCGATCTCGATCGAGCAGAAGGCGACCTCGCACAACCCGCGGTCGACGGTCGGCACCGTCACCGAGATCCACGACTACCTGCGGCTCCTCTACGCGCGCGTCGGCGACCCGTACTGCCCGGACCACCCCGAGCAGAAGCTCGCGTCGATGACGATCTCGCAGATGGTCGACGCGACGCTCGCGCTGCCGCCCGACACGAAGCTCGCGGTCCTCGCGCCGGTCGTGTCGAACCGGAAGGGCGAGCATGCCGAGCTCCTGGTCGAGCTGCGCGCGCAGGGCTTCGTGCGCGTGCGCGTCGACGGCGCGGTGCGCGAGATCGACGCGGTGCCGAAGCTCGCGAAGACGACCAAGCACACGATCGAGGTCGTCGTCGACCGCCTCAAGGTCTCGCCCGAGTTCAAGCAGCGGCTGGCCGAGTCCTTCGAGACCGCCCTGCGCCACGGCGACGGGCGCGCGATCGCGGTCGAGCTCGACACCGGCCGCGAGCACCTGTACTCGTCGCGCTTCGCCTGCCCGGTCTGCAACTACTCGCTCGCGGAGCTCGAGCCGCGCCTGTTCTCGTTCAACAACCCGGCGGGCGCCTGTCCGCGCTGCGACGGGCTGGGGTCGATCAGCTTCTTCGATCCCAAGCGCGTGGTCGCGTTCCCGCAGCTGTCGCTCGCGTCGGGCGCGATCAAGGGGTGGGACCGGCGCAACCAGTTCTACTTCCAGATGCTGCAGTCGCTCGCGAAGCACGCGGGCTTCGACCTCGAGCGCCCGTTCGCGCGGCTGCCCGAGCGCGTGCAGACGCTCGTGCTGAACGGGTCGGGCGACGAGAAGATCCCGTTCACCTACCTGTCGGACCGGGGGAGGCCGGTGGTGCGCGAGCACGCTTTCGAGGGGATCCTGCCGAACCTCGAGCGCCGCTACCGCGAGACCGACAGCGTGATGGTGCGCGAGGAGCTCGCGAAGTACCTGAACAGCAAGCCCTGCCCCGAGTGCCACGGCACGCGCCTGAAGCGCGAGGCGCGCAACGTCAAGATCGGCCCGGAGCGCGAGCAGCGCGCGATCTACGAGGTGTCGGCCTGGCCGCTCAAGGAGACCGCGCGGTTCTTCGCCGACCTCAGGCTCGAGGGGCACAAGGCGGCGATCGCCGACAAGATCGTCAAGGAGATCGTGTCGCGGCTCGCGTTCCTCAACAACGTGGGCCTCGACTACCTGTCGCTCGACCGCTCGGCCGAGACGCTCTCCGGCGGCGAGGCGCAGCGCATCCGGCTCGCGTCGCAGATCGGCTCGGGGCTCACCGGCGTCATGTACGTGCTCGACGAGCCGTCGATCGGGCTGCACCAGCGCGACAACGACCGGCTGCTCGCGACGCTCAAGCACCTGCGCGACCTCGGCAACAGCGTGATCGTCGTCGAGCACGACCAGGACGCGATCCTGTCGGCCGACCACGTCGTCGACATGGGGCCGGGCGCGGGCGAGCACGGCGGCCAGGTCGTCGCCCAGGGAACCCCCGACGAGATCCGGCGGGCCGCGCACTCGCTCACCGGCCGCTACCTGTCCGGCGAGCGGCGCATCCCGATGCCGGAGCGGCGGCGCCGGCGCGACGCGTCGCGCCTGCTCACGATCACCGGCGCCCGCGGCAACAACCTGCGGGACGTGACGCTGTCGCTGCCGGTGGGGCTGTTCGTCTGCGTCACCGGCGTGTCCGGTTCCGGCAAGTCGACGCTCATCAACGACACGCTCTACCACGCGGTCGCGCGGCACCTCTACGACAGCGCCGAGGAGCCCTCTCCCTACGCGACGATCGACGGCCTCGACCACTTCGACAAGGTGATCAGCGTCGACCAGAGCCCGATCGGGCGCACGCCGCGGTCGAACCCGGCGACCTACACCGGCCTCTTCACGCCGATCCGCGAGCTGTTCGCGCAGGTCCGCGAGGCGCGCGAGCGCGGCTACGGGCCGGGACGCTTCTCGTTCAACGTGAAGGGCGGCCGCTGCGAGGCCTGCCAGGGCGACGGGCTCATCAAGGTCGAGATGCACTTCCTGCCGGACGTCTACGTGCCCTGCGACGTCTGCCACGGCCAGCGCTACAACCGCGAGACGCTCGAGATCCGCTACAAGGGCAGGAACATCCACGAGGTGCTCGCGCTGACGGTCGAGCAGGCGCACGCGTTCTTCGAGGCGGTCCCCGCGGTCGCGCGCAAGCTCGCGACGCTGCTCGACGTGGGGCTGGGCTACATCACGCTGGGCCAGTCGGCGACGACGCTGTCCGGCGGCGAGGCGCAGCGCGTGAAGCTCGCGCTCGAGCTCTCGAAGCGCGACACCGGGCGCACGCTCTACATTCTCGACGAGCCGACGACCGGCCTGCACTTCCAGGACATCGAGATGCTGCTCACGGTGCTGCACCGGCTGCGCGACCACGGCAACACCGTCGTGGTGATCGAGCACAACCTCGACGTCATCAAGACCGCCGACTGGATCGTCGACCTCGGCCCCGAGGGCGGCGCCGGCGGCGGACGGGTGATCGCCGAAGGCCCGCCCGAGGACGTCGCGAAGGCCGCCGCGAGCCACACCGGCCACTACCTGAAGCCCGTGCTCGACGCGCACGCGCGCGAGGCGGCGAAGGCGCCGGGGGCCGGCACGCGGGCCGCGCGCGCCCGCAAGGTGGCGAGCGACCTCCTCGGGTAGTCTCGACCGGGTGGCGCCGAACCGCTCGCGAACTCGCCAGCATCGAGGTGACACGATGAACGTTTCCGCCGGCGGCGCGCGCGTCGCGCCGCGCGCGTTCCGGACCGCCCGCCGCGCGCTCGCGGCGGCGCTCGCCGGCCTCGCCCTCGCGCTGGGCGCGCAGCCGCTCGCGGTCGCGCAAGCGCCGGTCGAGGCCGGGAAGTCCGCGGGACGCCCGAAGGTCTGCCTCGTCCTGTCCGGCGGCGGCGCGCGCGGCGCCGCGCACATCGGCGTGCTGAAGGTCCTCGAGGAGCTGCGCGTGCCGGTCGACTGCATCGCCGGCACGAGCATGGGCTCGCTCGTCGGCGGCGCCTACGCGAGCGGCATGTCGATCGCCGAGATGGAGGCGCTGATCGCGACGATCACGACCGCCGAGCTGTTCCAGGACAACCCGCCGCGGCAGGACCAGACGATCCGCCGCAAGCTCGACGACCGCACGATCCTGTTCGGGCTCGAGCTCGGCCTGAGGGACGGCCAGGTGCTGCTCCCCAAGGGCGCGGTCAGCGGCATCCAGCTCGAGACCGTGCTGCGGCGCCTCGCGAGGGCTTCGGCGCCCGGCGGCTTCGACGCGCTCCCGATCCCGTTTCGCGCGGTCGCGACCGACCTCGTGACCGGAAAGGCGGTCGTCATCGACAGCGGCGAGGTCGCGCACGCGATGCGCGCGAGCATGTCGGTGCCCGCCGCGATCGCGCCGGCCCAGGTCGGGGGCATGCTGCTCGTCGACGGCGGGCTCACCGACAACCTGCCGGTCGACGTCGCGCGCGCGATGGGCGCGGACGTCGTGATCGCGGTGAACCTCGGCACGCCGCTGCTCAAGCGCGAGCAGCTGGGCTCGGTGGTCGGGATCACCGAGCAGTTCATCAACATCCTGACCGAGCAGAACGTGCGCGCGTCGCTCGCGTCGCTCAAGCCCACCGACATCCTGATCGAGCCCGAGCTCGGCGCCTTCTCGGCGGGCGACTTCGATCACCTGCCCAAGGCGGTCCCGGTCGGCGAGGCCGCCGCGCGCAAGGCCGCGCCGCGGCTGTCGGCCCTCTCGCTCGCGCCCGCCGCGTATGCCGAGCTTCGAGCGAAGCAGGGTCCGGCCGAGCCGCCGCCGCCCGCGCCGGTCGCCGAGATCCGCTTCGACGGCCTGAAGCGGGTGAATCCGGCGACGCTCGAGGAGATCATCGACACGACGCCGGGCCGGCCGCTCGACAAGGCGGTGCTCGACCGCGACCTGCGCCGCATCTACGGCACCGGCGACTTCGAGCGGCTCGACTACCGGGTCCTTCGCGAAGGCGACCGCCAGGTCGTGATGATCGACGCGACCGAGAAGGAGTGGGGCCCGAACTACCTGCGGTTCGGGCTGGGGCTGGTCTCCGACTTCTCCGAGGGCAACGCGTTCAACCTCGCCGCGAGCTACCGGCGCACCTGGCTCGATTCGCTGGGCGCCGAATGGCGCGTCTTCGCGCAGGTCGGGCAGTCCGCGGGCCTCGCGACCGAGTACTACCAGCCGCTCGCGGTCGGGCACGGCCTGTTCGTCGCGCCGCGCGCGGCCGGCTGGCGCAACACGCTCAACCTCTACCAGCAGTCCGACCGGATCGCGACCTACAACGTCCGGCAGGCGGCGCTCGGCGTGGACCTCGGCGTCGACTTCACGCGCTACGGCGAGGTCCGCCTGGGCGTCGAGACCGGCATGCTCCGCGCGGCCCTCAACACGGGTCCCCCGAGCCTCGCGCCGCCGCCGGGTAACATCGGCACCGGCGGGATCCGGCTGCGCGCGATCGTCGACCAGCTCGACAGCGTGAACTTCCCGCGCAGCGGCTACGCCGCGCTGGTCGACGTGACCTCGCAGGTGAAGGGGCTCGGCGCCGACTTCTCGTACGT
This sequence comes from Burkholderiales bacterium, assembly GCA_046347845.1. Classification (GTDB taxonomy): domain Bacteria; phylum Pseudomonadota; class Gammaproteobacteria; order Burkholderiales; family Casimicrobiaceae; genus VBCG01. The sequence goes on from JAXMFH010000001.1 coordinate 376,172, forward strand.
GAAGTGGGAGGCGGACGCCGCGATCGCGTTCGCGTCCGGACGGCACTCGCTCACGCTGTCCGCGAAGGCCGGCGGCGCGGGCGGCAGCGACCCGCTGCCCGCCTACGACCAGTTCTTCTGGGGCGGCTTCCTGCAGCAGTCGGGCTATCCGACCGCCTCGCTCGCCGGCGCCGAGCTCGCGTTCGGGCGCGCGATCTACCTGTACCGGCTGGCCGAGGTGAGGCTCATCGGCCCGGTGTACGCGGGGGCGTCGCTGGAGCTGGGGCGCATGGGGAAGCCGCTCGTGCCCGGCAACACGACCGATCTGCTCACGTCGTCGGCGCTCTTCCTCGGCGCCGACACGCCGATCGGGCCGTTCTACCTGGGCTTCGGGTTCGCGGCGGACGGCAACCGCAGCGCGTACATGTTCCTCGGCCGGCCGTAGGCCGGACCACCGCCCGCCCGCCCGCGAACGCGACGTCGCCGATGGAGCTCCGCCAGCTGCGCTACTTCGTCGCGGTGGTCGAGGCCGGCGGCATGGGGCGCGCGGCCGAGCGGCTCGGCGTCGTGACCTCGGCGCTGAGCCAGCAGATCTCGCGGCTCGAGAGGGAGCTCTCGACGCGCCTGTTGAAGCGCACATCGACCGGCGTCGCGCCGACCGAGGCCGGGCTCGCGTTCCTGCAGCAGGCGCAGCTCGCGCTGCGGCACGCCGAGGCGGCGACCGGGGCCGCGCGGCGCGCGCGCCTCGCCGGCGCGGTCGCGATCGGCCTGCCGTCGACGACCGCCGCGGTGCTGGGCGTGCCGCTGCTCGAGGCGTTGGAGGCGCGCCTTCCCGCGGTCCGGCTGCACGTCGTCGAGAGCCTCTCGGGCCACCTCGCGGCGATGCTGGGCGCGCGCCACCTGGACCTCGCGATCCTGTTCGAGCCGGCCCCGGCGCGGCGGCTCGCGACGACGCCGCTCCTCGACGAGCGGCTCTACCTGGTCTGCCGGCCGGACCTGCGCGGCATGCCCGCCGGCGAGCGCGTCCGTCTCGCGGCGCTCGCCGAGGTGCCGCTGATCCTGCCGAGCGCGCCGCACGGGCTCCGCGCGATCGTCGACGAGGCGTTCCGCCGCGCCGGCGCCGCGCCGCGCGTCGTCGCCGAGATCGACGGCCTGCCGCTCCTGATGGACGCGGTGCGCGCGGGGCTCGGCGCGACGATCCAGCCCGGGTCGGTCGCCGCGCGCGCGCCGGAGGGCGCCCTCGCGCTGCTGCGCGTGGCGGACGCCTCCGCCCGCCGCACGAGCGTGCTCGCGAGCCTGTCCGACGACGAGCTCTCGCCGGCCGCGCTGGCGGCGCGCGTCGTCGTCGCGGAGGTCGCGCGGGGGCTCGTCGCGGCCGGCCGCTGGCGCGGGGCGACCCTTCACGATTCGTGAACCCCCGGTGCGCGCGGCGCGCTGGCCGGCGCGCCGCGAGGCGGCTAGACTCGCCGCACCATGGCCAGGGCCGACCCGGGCGTCGACGTCCTCGTGATCGGCGGCGGCAACGCCGCGCTGTGCGCCGCGCTGACGGCGCGCGAGGCCGGCGCGTCGGTGCTGATGCTCGAGTCCGCGCCGCGCGAGTGGCGCGGCGGAAACTCGCAGCACACGCGCAACCTGCGCTGCATGCACGACGCGCCGCAGGACGTGCTGGCCGGCGCGTACCCGGAGGAGGAATTCTGGGAGGACCTGCGCAAGGTCACCGGCGGGCGCACGAACGAGGCGCTCGCACGCCTCGCGATCCGCGACTCGTCGCGTTGCCGCGACTGGATGCGCCGGCACGGCGTCCGCTTCCAGCCGTCGCTGTCGGGCACGCTGCACCTCGCGCGCACCAACGCGTTCTTCATGGGCGGCGGCAAGGCGCTCGTCAACGCCTATTACCGGAGCGCCGAGCGGCTCGGCGTCGCGGTGCGCTACGGGTCGCCGGTCGACCGGATCGAGCTCGACGGCGACCGGTTCGTCGCCGCGCGGGTCGGCGGCGAGCGTGTCGAGGCGCGCTCCTGCGTGCTGGCGGCGGGCGGGTTCGAGTCGAACCGCGAGTGGCTGCGCGAGGCCTGGGGCCGCAACGCCGACGGCGAGTGGCCGGCGGACAACTTCCTGATCCGCGGCACGCGCTTCAACACCGGCGTGCTGCTCCGGTTCATGATCGACGCCGGGGCCGACGCCATCGGCGACCCGTCGCAGTCGCACTGCGTCGCGATCGACGCGCGCGCGCCGCTCTACGACGGCGGCATCTGCACGCGCGTCGACTGCGTCTCGCTCGGCATCGTGGTGAACCGGCACGCGGCCCGCTTCTACGACGAGGGCGAGGACTTCTGGCCGAAGCGCTACGCGATCTGGGGGCGGCTCGTCGCGCAGCAGCCCGGCCAGATCGCCTGGTCGGTGATCGACGCCAAGGCGATGGGCCGGTTCATGCCGCCCGTGTTCCCCGGCACGAAGGCCGCGACGCTCGACGGCCTCGCGCGCGCGCTCGGCCTCGATCCGGCCGCGTTCGTGCGGACGGTCGCCGAGTACAACGCGGCCTGCCGCGCCGGGACGTTCGACCACACCGAGCTCGACGACTGCCGCACCGAGGGGCTCGCGCCGGCCAAGACGCACTGGGCGCGCCCGCTCGACCGGCCGCCCTACGTCGCCTACCCGCTCAGGCCCGGCATCACGTTCACCTACCTCGGATTGAAGACCGACGAGCGCGCTGCCGTGCACTTCGGCGGGCGCCCGGGCCCGAACCTGTTCGTCGCGGGCGAGATGATGGCGGGCAACGTGCTGGGGCAGGGCTACACCGCCGGCGTGGGCATGACGATCGGGACGGCGTTCGGCCGCGTCGCGGGGCGCGAGGCGGCCGCGGCGGCGGCGCGCGAGCGGGGCGGCCGTGCAGCGGCTTGAAGCGCTCGCGGCCGACGCGCGCGATCTCGCCGCGGGCGCGGCGGCGCCCGGCGAGGCGGAATCGGAGGTCGCCCGCGTCCTGCAGATCTGCAATGCGTGCCGCTATTGCGAAGGCTTCTGCGCGGTGTTCCCGGCGATGACGCGCCGGCTCGAGTTCGGCCGCGACGACGTCCACTACCTCGCGAACCTCTGCCACAACTGCGGCGCGTGCCTGCACGCGTGCCAGTACGCGCCGCCGCACGACTTCCGGGTGAACGTGCCGCGCGCGATGGCGCGCGTGCGGCAGCGCACCTACGCCGAGTACGCGTGGCCCCCGGCGCTCGGCGCGCTCTACCGCCGCAACGGCGTCACCGTGGCGCTCGCGCTCGCGGCCGGTCTCGCGCTGTTCCTCGTGCTCGCGCTCGCGGCGAAGGGAAGCCTCCTGCACGCGCCGCTCGCGGGGAACTTCTACGCGGTGTTCCCGCACGGCCTGCTCGTCGCGCTGTTCGGCGCGGCATTCGGGTACGCGGTGATCGCGCTCGCGATCGGCGTGCGGCGGTTCTGGCGCGACGCGTCCCCGGGCGCCGGATCGCGGGAGGCGTACGCGGAGGCGGCCGCGAACGCGCTCGCGCTCAAGTACCTCGACGGCGGCCACGGCGAAGGCTGCAACGAGGCGGACGACCGCTACACGCTCGCGCGGCGCCGGTTCCACCACCTGACGTTCTACGGATTCCTGCTGTGCTTCGCGGCCACGTCGGTCGCGACGGTCTACCACTACGCGCTCGGGCGGCCCGCGCCGTACGCCCTGACCGAGCTGCCGGTGCTGCTCGGCACGGCCGGCGGCCTCGGGCTCCTCGCCGGCCCGGCGGGCCTGACGTGGCTCCACCTTCGCCGCCCGCCGCTGCACGGCGACCCGGCGCAGCGCGGGATGGACCGGGGCTTCCTCGCGCTCCTGTTCCTCGCGAGCGCGACCGGCCTCGCGCTCCTCGCGTGGCGCGACGGCGGGGCGATGGCGACGTTGCTCGCGGTCCACCTCGGCGTCGTGGCGGCGTTCTTCGCGACGATGCCCTACGGCAAGTTCGCGCACGCCGCGTACCGGGTCGCGGCGCTCGCCAAGTGGTCGATCGAGCGGCGGCGGCCGAACCCGCTGCAGCTCGGCTCCGAGTGAGCCTTCGGATCGCCGCGACGGCGGCGCGCGAGGCGTCCTCGCGCCGCTAGCGCCCGGCGGCGGCTTCGCGCGCCGCGAACCGCCCGGCGCGACGTCCCGAGACGAACGCCCAGGCCAGGTGGTGACCGTGGCCCTTGAGCAGCAGGCCGCCCTGGCCGGTCGAGCCGGCGGCGTAGAGGCCCGGGATCGGCGCGTCGCCCTCGCCCAGCACCCGGTGCTCGGCGTCGACCGCGAGGCCGCCTTCGCTGTGCACGAACACCGACCGCACCGGGCCGAGCGCGACGTAGGGCCCGTCGCCCAGCGGCCGCTCCGGGGACTTCGCCGAGCGCTCGAGCGCGTCGGCCGGCATGCCGAGCTTCGCGGCGAGCTCGCGCAGCGTCGGCGCTTCGGTGTACACGTCGCGCCGGTTGCGCCGGTAGTCGTCGAGGTACGCGTACGCGATCCCGGGCGCCGTCGAGATGAAATCCGGCCAGGCGCGGTAACGATCGGCGAGCGCGCGGTCGATCAGGATCCACGCGACCCGGCCCGGCTGGTCGGGCACGCGCCACGCCGGCCGGTCGCGCTCGTCGCCGAAGCGCTCGCCGCGCCGGTTGACGAGCAGCGCGCCGGCGTCGAACAGGGTGGGCGAGGGCGCGAGCGCGGTCGTCAGGAACTTCATCATGAACGGCCGCAGGATCGCCGGCGGCAGGTGGTCGAGCGCCCACTGCAGGTACGCGGCGAGCGCGCGCCACGGCGGCAGCCGGCGCACCAGCGTCTCGTGCGCGGGAGCGATGAAGCGCAGCTCGGGCCCCAGCGCGAGGTCGCCGTTGACGATGCGCGCGCCGAGCGCCTCGGCCATGTGCTGGCCGTCGCCGGTGGCGGTCGGGTTGACGCCCTCGACCTTCGCCTCCTGCCGTCCCATGAAGCGGGCCTTGTAGCCCGGGTCGTTCGTGAAGTCGCCGGCGGCGAGCACGACGCCTCGGCGCGCCCGGTAGCGCCGCGCCGCGCCGTTCGCGTCGGCATCGACGGCCGTGACGCGTCCGCCCTCGCGGACGAGCGCGGTGACGCGCGCGCCGGTCACGATCTCGACGCCCGCGCGGCGCGCGCGCCGCTCGAGGTGGTAGATATACGAGCGCGAGTTCGGCAGCACGTTGTGCATGCGCGGCTGGCGGTGCGGCGGCTCGGGCATCGGCCCCATGAAGCGGATGCCGGACGCGACGAGCCAGCGGAACGCGTCGGGCACCTCGTCGCAGAGGATCCTGCGAAGGGCGTCGTTGTCGCGCGAGGCGAGAGGACCCGCGAAGCCGGGCATGTCGGCCCAGTGGTCGGCGGGGTCGTCGGCGATGCCGCGCTTCGCCTGGTGCGGCGTGCCCGTCGCGCTGATCGAGCCGATCGACCACGCGGTCGAGCCGCCGAGCTTCGGATTCTTTTCGAGCAGCACGACGCTCGCGCCGGCCTCGCGCGCCTCGATCGCGGCGGCGAGCCCGGACCCGCCGCCGCCGACGACGACGACGTCGAAGGCGCCGCCGGGGGCCGGCGCAGTCGACGGAGCGCTCGTCACACCATTCCGCCGTTCGGCTGCACGACCTGGCCGTGCACCCACGAGGCCTTGTCCGAGGCGAGGAACGCGACGACCTCGGCGACCTCGCGCGGCTCGCCGACGCGGTTGAACGGCGAGAGCGCGGCCGAGCGCGCCTTCATCTCGTCGGTCTTGCCGGCGCGGAAGAGGTCGGTGTCGACCGGGCCTGGCGCGACCGCGTTGACGCGGACCTTGCGCGCGGCGAGCTCCTTCGACAGCGAACGCACGAGCACCTCGACGCCGGCCTTGGTCGCGACGTACGGGCCGGCGTTCGGGATCGCCATGCGGACCATCGACGTCGTCAGCGCGACGATCGTGCCGCCGTCGGCCACGCGCCTCGCCGCCTCGGCGAGCATGTTGAACGCGCCGACGAGGTTGACGTCGACGACGCGCCGGAACGTCGCGGGATCGCATTGCGCGAGCGGCGAGGGCGGGACGTTGATGCCGGCGTTCGCGACGACGCAGTGGACGGCCGGTCCGAAGTCGCGCGCGGCGTCGTCGAACGCGCGCGCGACCTGGGCGGCGTCGGTGACGTCGGCCCGGTAGCCGCGCGTGCGCGAGGCGCCGATCCGCTCGGGCAGGTTCGGCGGGGTGGAGACGTAGGTGTAGGCGACGTCGAAGCCCTGCTCGGCCAGCTTCTCGACGCAGGCCGCGCCGATGCCGCGCGTGCCGCCGAAGACCAATGCGAGTCGGTTGCTCATCGTGGTTCCGTGGGTCGTGGTTCGTGGGGGATCAGGCGACGTACGGCTTGCCGAACGCCGGCTCCTTGTAGGGGATCGGCGGGAGCTGCCAGGTGCCGGTGGACGGCGGGCGCACGTTCGCGTCGACGTGAACGTCGATCAGGCAGGGGCGCCGGTTGCGGATCGCCTGCTCGAGCGCGCCGCGCAGGTCCTCGCTGCGCGTCACGGTGACGCCGTCGGCGCCGCAGGCGCGCGCCCACGCCGCGAAGTCCGGGTTGTAGGGCTTCGTCCGGTCCTGGCCGCGATAGAACGCGGTCCCGTGCTCGCGCCCGTCGAAGAGGCCGTACTGCAGGTCGCGGATCGCGCCCCACGCGAAATTGTTCCAGACGACCCAGACGCAGGGCAGCCCATACTCGACCGCCGTGCACAGCACGTACGGCGTCATCGTGAAGCCGCCGTCGCCGCACACCGAGACGCACGGGCGCTCCGGCGCGGCGAGCTGCGCGCCGAGCACGCTGCACACGCCGAAGCCCATCGACGAGAAGCCCCAGCTGTTCAGCATGCTCTGCGCGCGGCGCGGCCGCCAGAACTGCATGAACCAGTTGTGGTGGACGCCCGAGTCGAGCGTCAGGATCGCGTCGTCGGGCAGCACCGACTGCAGCGCGCCCACGACGTACTCGGGGCGGAGCGGCGAGGTGGCCTCGTCGAAGTGCGGGCGCACGAACGCCTCCCACTCGGCGCGCCAGCGGGCCACGTCCGCGCGCCACTCGCCGTAGCGCGAGGCGTCGAGGCCGCGCCGCGCCGCCGCCGCGGCGAGCTGCGCGGCGAACACCTTCGCGTCGGCGATCACGCCGAGCGTCGGCGGGTAGTTGCGCCCGAGCTCCTGCGGGTCGATGTCGACGTGCACGAGCTTCGTCTTCGGGAAGTTCCACGAGTAGCCCGGGTGCCAGGTCGACGACGAGCGGTCGTCGAAGCGCGTGCCGATCGTGACGACGAGGTCGGCGTGGCGCCCGGCCTGGTTCGCCGGGTACGCGCCGTTGCGGCCGATGAAGCCCAGCGTCAGCGGGTCGTCCGCCGGCACGCAGCCCATGCCGTTGGGCGAGGTGATCACCGGAATGCCAAGGCGCTGCGACAGCGCGGTGATCTCGGGGCCCGCCTCCGACAGCGTGGCGCCCTGGCCGATGAACAGCACCGGGCGGCGCGCGCCGGCGAGGAGCTCCACGGCGGCGGCGACGTCGGCGTCGCTCGCGCCGGGCCGGTGCGACCCCAGCCCCGGCGAGGCCGGCGGCACCTCGACGTCGTCCTCCTCCTGGAACACGTTGTACGGGACGTCGAGGTTCACCGGGCCGGGACGTCCGGTCACCATCGTGTCGTGCGCCTGCCGCAGCGCGAGCGGCAGCATGTCGACGCGCGAGGGCTGGAACGAGCGCTTGACGACCGGCCGCAGCACCGACGGGAAGTCGGCCTGGTTGTGCCGGTAGATCTCCTGGAACGGCGCGCGGTTCGCCTGCGAGGTCGGGACGTTCGCGGTGATCGCGAGCAGCGCCGAGGAATCCGAGAGCGCGGTGGCGAGCGACATCACGAGGTTCGCCGAGCCGGGACCGGTCGAGGTCAGCGTCGCGACGGGCTCGTGGCGGACGCGGAAGTAGCCGTCGGCCATGTGCCCCGCGCACTGCTCGTGGCGCGGCGAGACGAGCTTCACGCGGTCGCGCACCTCGTAGAGCGGGTCGAGGATCCCGACGTTGCCGTGGCCGCAGATCCCGAACACGTACGGGATCCGCTGCCGCACCAGGTAGTCGGCGATGAGCTCGCCGCCCTTCATCTTCGCCATGTTCGTCCTCCGTCAGCCCAGCGCGAAGGTCACGATACGCTCCTCGGTCATCTCGTGGATCGCGTAGCGGGGGCCTTCGCGGCCGAAGCCGCTGTCCTTCGAGCCGCCGTAGGGCATCAGGTCGACGCGCGAGCTCGACGTCTCGTTCACGTGAACGCCGCCGACCTCGAGCCTGCGCGCGGCGGCGAACGCATCGTCGATGCGCTGCGTGAAGATGCCGGCCGCGAGCCCGTACGGCGTCGCGTTGACGCGGTCGATCGCCTCGTCGAGCGTCGAGAAAGGGACGACGCACACGACCGGGCCGAAGATCTCGCGGCAGCCGACGCTCATCGTCTCGTCGACGGACGCGAGCAGCGTCGGGGGCACGACCGCTCGCCGGCGCGGCCCGCCGGCGAGCCGTCGCGCGCCGCGGGCGAGCGCCTCGTCGACCCAGCGCTCGATCCGGACGGCGGCCTCCTCGCTGATGACCGGGCCGACGAACGTGCCGGGGTCCCCCGGGTCGCCGAAGGACAGCTCGCGCACCATCGCGGCGAGCCGTGCCTCGACGTCGCTCGCGATCGACGCGTGGACGAGCAGGAGCTGGATCGACGTGCAGACCTGCCCGGCCTTCCGGTAGCCGGCGGCGACGACCTTCGGGAGCGCCGTGTCGAGGCGCGCGTCGTCGCACAGGATCGTGCAGGCGATCGAGCCCAGCTCCATCTGCGTGCGGCGCAGGCCCGCGGCCTGCTGGATCTCGCGCCCGACCTCGGTGCTGCCGGTGAACGCGAAGAAGCGCACGCGCTCCTCGGCGAGGAGCGCGCGGGCCACCTGTCCGCCGCCGTAGAGGACCGACAGGAAGCCACGCGGCACGCCAGCCTCGACGAGCGCCTGCGCGAGCAGCGCGGCGGTGAGCGGAGTGTGCGACGACGGCTTCAGGATCACCGCGTTGCCGGCGGCGAGCGCCGGCCCGACCTTGTGCGCGACGGTATTGAGCGGCGAGTTGAACGGCGTGATCGCGGCCACGACGCCGAGCGGCACGCGCATCGTGAAGCCGATCCGGCCGGCTTGCTGCGGCGCGCCGGCGAGCGGAACGACCTCGCCGGCGAGGCGGCGCGCCTCCTCGGCCGAGAGCCGCAGCGTCTCGACGCAGCGGCGCACCTCGCCGCCCGCGTCGGAGACCGTGAATCCCGCCTCGACCTGCATCGTGCGCACGAGATCGTCGTGCCGCGCCTCGACGAGCCGGCTCGCGCGCTCGAGCACCGAGCCCCGGTCGTACGGCGAGAGGGCGCCGCGACGGAACGCCGCGTGCGCCGCGCCGACGGCGCGCGCGACCTGCGCCTCGCTGGCGACCGTCGCCGTCGCGGCGGGCACGAGGCGGAACTTGTCGAGCACGGTGAATGCGCCGCCCTCGCCGGGCACCCAGTCGCCGTCGACCAGGATCGGGCTCGCGGCGTCGGCGGCGGCCACGGTCGGCGCTGTCACGATGGTGGGGTTCACGGGACGGCCTCCTCGAATCGTCCGGTGGTCAGAGCCACAGGATCTTCTTGCGGTAGTCGAGGTCGGCGAGCAGCGGCTCGGCCGGCCCCTCGTGGAACACGCGACCGCGCTCGAGCGCGAACACGCGATCCGCCAGCGCGAGCACGAGGTCGAGGTTGTGCTCGACGATCACGATCGACACGTGCTGCCGCAACGCGTCGAACACGCGGAACAGGTCCTGCACGACCGCGGGCGCGAGGCCTTCGAACGGCTCGTCGAGCAGGAGCAGCCGGACGTTGCCGGAGAGCGCGCGCGCGACGGCGACCATTTGCTGCTCGCCGCCCGACAGGTAGTCCGCGGCGACGCGCCGGCGCTCGGCGAGCCGCGGGAACGTCGCGTAGATGCGCTCCTCGTTCCAGACGACGCCGCGGCTGCCGTCGGTCGCCCGGGCGAGCCGGCCTAGCGCGAGGTTCTCCTCGACCGTCATACCGGCGAACAGCCCCCGGCCCTGCGGCACGTAGCCGATGCCGAGCCGGGCGATGTCGGGCGCGGGCATCCCCGCGATCTCGCGGCCGTCGAGCGTGATCGAGCCGGACGCCGGCGGCACGAGCCCCGCGAGCGACTTGAGGAGCGTCGACTTGCCGGCGCCGTTGCGGCCGAGCAGCGCCACGATCTCGCCCTCGCGCACGTCGAGCGACGCGTCGTCGAGGATGTGGCTCTTGCCGTAGTAGGTGTTGACGCGGTCGAAGCGCAGCAGCTCCGCGCGCGCGAGGGCGCCGGCCTCGCCGCGCCCGGTCACCGGCGGCGTGCCGGTGCCGGTGTAGATCTCCTGGACGCGGCGGTCGGCGCGGACCTCGGCCGGCGTGCCGGTCATCAGCACCTCGCCCTGGTTCATCACGGTCACGCGCCGCGAGAAGCCCAGAACGCGGTCGATGTCGTGCTCGACGATCAGCACCGGGACGCGGCTCGCGATCGTCGTCACGAGCCGCGACACGCGCTCGCGCTCGGCGGCGGCGAGCCCGGCCAGCGGCTCGTCGAGGAGCAGCACGCGCGGCTTCGAGCCGAGCGCGATGCCGAGGTCGACGAGCCGCTGCCCGCCGTACGAGAGGTCGCCCGCCTCGGTCTCCTCGATGCCCTCGAGCCCGAGGAACTTCACGAGTTCCGCGGTCTCCGCATTCACGTCGTCGCAGCCGGCGACGTCGCGCCATGCGCTGAAGCGGCCGGGGTGCCGTGCCTGCAGCGCGAGCCGCAGGTTCTCGCGGATCGTGAGGCCGCGGAACAGGTTCGTGATCTGGAACGAGCGCGCGAGACCCTGCCGGCAGATCCGGTGCGGCGGGAGGCCCTGGATCTCGCGGCCGGCGAGCCGTACCGCGCCGCCGTCGGGCGCGAACAGCCCCGACACGACGTTGAACGCGGTCGTCTTGCCCGCGCCGTTCGGTCCGATGAGCGCGTGGATCTCGCCGGCGTCGACCGCGAGGCTCGCGCCGGCGACGGCGCGGATGCCGCCGAAGTTCTTGCTGACGCCCGCGACCTCGAGCACCGTGCCCCGGGCCGCGTCGGGCTGCAGGAACGAGGGAAGCGGGAGCCCGTCGTAGATCCGGCGCCGGCTCATCGCGGCGCTTTCCTCGGGCGGCGGCCGGAACCGTCGCCGGACCTTCTCCCAGATGCCGGTGAGGCCGGTCGGCGAGAACAGCACGAAGCCGACGAACGTGAGGCCGAACCAGAGCAGCCAGTTGTCGGTCCAGATCGAGAAGAGCTCGCGGAACAGCAGGTAGAACAGGACGCCGAGCGCGGGGCCGAGGAAGCTCCGCATGCCGCCGATCACGACCATCGCGAGGAGCTCGCCCGAGAACGCGACCGTCGTCGACTCGGCGGCCGCGAGCCGGTGGTCGAACACCAGCAGCGCACCGGCCAGCCCGGTGATCGTCGTCGACAGCACGAACGCCGCGAGCTTGTAGCGGTCCGTGTCGTAGCCCAGGAACGTCGCGCGCTGCTCGTTCTCGCGGATCGCGACGAGCACGTGCCCGAACGGCGAGCGGACGACGCGCAGGAGCGCGTAGAGCACCGCGAACGCGACGGTCGCCGTCATCGCGTAGTAGGCGACGTCGTCGTCGAGGTCGACCGGCCCGAGCTTCCCGCGCTGGAGGCCGCCCAGGCCCCCCTCGCCGCCGGTGAGGCTCGTCCAGCGGAACGCGATCGCGAACGTCAGCGCGCACAGCGCGAGCGTCAGCAGCGAGAAGTACACGCCTCGCCGCCGCAGGATCAGGAAGCCGACGACGAGCGCGAGCGCGGCCGTGAACGCGACCGAGAACGCGACCGGCGCCACGAACTGGCCCCGGAACCAGTGGAGCTGCGAGATCGCGGCCGCGTACCCGCCGATGCCGAACCACGCGCTCGCCCCGAACGAGACGAGCCCCGTGTAGCCGACGAGGAGGTTCAGGCCCATCGTCGCCATGCACAGGATCACGAGGACGATCGCGTTGTCGAGCGTGAGCCCGATCGCGCGGAGCGCGAACGGAAGCACGACGAGCCCGATCGCTCCGGTCAGCAGCGGGCGCATCGTTCCGGCGGAGGAGGCCGCGGCCGTCATTCGAACCGCTCGATGCGCTCGCCCAGCAGGCCGCGCGGACGGAACATCAGCACGAGAAACATCAGCACGTACATCGACGCCTCGCCGGCGGCGGGCTCGAAGTGGATCGTGATGCCGCGCACGACGCCGACCAGCAGCGCCGCCAGCACGACGCCCCAGAAGCTGCCGAGCCCGCCGATCACGACGACGACGAACGCCACCGTCATGATCTCGGTGCCCATCGCCGGATGGACGACCGCGATCGGGCCGAACAGCACGCCGCCCAGCGCCGCGGTCGCGACGCCGAGCACGACGATCGCCGTCATGTACGGCTGCAGCCGGATGCCGAGCGCCGCGACCATGTCCGGCCGCTGCACGCCGGCCCGGACGACGCGGCCGAACGACGTCTTCTGCAGCAGCAGCCACAGCGCGGTCATCACGACGAGCACGATGCCGAGCAGCAGCAGCCGGTAGCGCGAGAACAGGAACTCGCCGACCGTGACGTTGCCCTTGAACGCCGCCGGCATGCCGTAGGCGAGCGGGGCGGCGCCCCAGACCATCCGGATGACCTGCTCGGTCACCATCGCCAGCCCGAACGTGACGAGGAGGCTCAGGATCGGGTCGGCCGTGTAGAAGCGGCGGAGCAGCAGGCGCTCGAACGCGATGCCCAGGAGCCCGACGAGCGCGGGCGCGATCACGACGCTCGCGCCCCAGCCGAGCCGGTTGCTGACCTCGAGCGCGAGGTACGCGCCGAGCGCGTAGAACGCGCCGTGCGCGAGGTTGACGACGCCGCCGACGCTGAAGATCAGCGACAGGCCCAGCGCGAGCAGCAGGTAGTAGCCCCCGAGCACCAGGCCGTTGACGACCTGCTCGAGGAGGAAGACGAGTTGCATGGCGATCGCGGAAGCGGCGCGCGCGCCGGCGGCGCCGCCCCGTCCCGCCGGCGGCGCCGCGGCGCCGGGTTCACCGCCGCGCGAGGCGCGGCGGCGAGCCCGGCCGGGCCTACATGACGCAGGTGTTCTCGGCCTTCGTGGGGGCGAGCAGCTCGAGCGGCTGGTCCGGCGCCGGCACGGCCTCGCCGAACTTCAGGAAGTCCCACTTGTCCCGCGCCTGGCCCTTCGGCTTGACGGTGAACGGATAGGCCTCCTGCATCATCTGGTGGTCCCACGACCGGAAGTAGCCCTTGCGCGCCTTCAGGATGTCGAACTGCGCCTCCGACTCGAAATACGCGATCAGCTTGTCCGTGTCGGTCGACTTCGTTTCCTTCATCGCCTGCGCGAGGACCTTGAGCGACACGTACTCGATCCACGCGTGATTCTCGGGCGGCTTGCCGTAGCGCTTGATGAACTCGGCGACGAACGCCTTCGATCCCGGCGTCTGCAGCTCGTGGTGCCAGACCGTCGGCCAGATGCCCGACAGGTTGCCTTCGCCCGCCGCCCAGGCGTCGGCCGTGTTCAGGTTGAAGCCCGCGATCGGGTAGGGCAGGCCGAACTCCGCGTACTGCTTGACGAAATTCGTCACCTGGTTGCCGGCGAGGTTCGTCGACACGAGGTCGGGCCGCGCCTGCCGGATCTTGAGCAGGTAGGGCGAGAAGTCGGTGACGTCGGTCGGGACGAGCTCGTCGCCGATCTGGATGCCGCCGTTCGCCGCGTAGAAGTTCTTCGCCGCCTTCGCGAGGTCGTGGCCGAACAGGTAGTCGGCGGTCAGGCTGTAGATCCGCTTGCCCTTGACGTAGCCCTCGCGCAGCAGCGCCTGGCCGGCCGCGTTCACCATCACGGTGACCGGGATGTCGACGTGGAACGTGTAGCGGTTGCAGTTCTTGCCGCGCAGCACGTCGGAGCGCGCGCCGATCGAGAGGAAGAGCTTCTTGTAGCGCGCGGCGACCTGCGAGATCGTGAGCGCCGAGGCCGAGTTGATCTCGCCCATCAGCACGACGACATTGTCGCGCTCGATCATGCGCTGCGCCTTCGTCGCGGCGACCTGCGGATTGACCGAGTCCTCGCTCATCACGTCGAGCTGGCGGCCGAGCACGCCCCCCGACGCGTTGATCTCGTCGGTCGCGATCTTGATCCCCATGACCGAGTACTCGCCGAGCGCGCCGAGGAAGCCGGTCAGCGGCGTGAGGTGGCCGATCTTGATCTTGTCCGCCTGCGCGCGGACGATCGCCGGCATCGCGAGCGCCAGCGCGCTCGCGGCGGCGCCGGCCTTGAGGATCCGCCTGCGGCCGGACGATTGCGCCGAAGGGATGACGTCGTTCCTGTCGTTCTCCATCGCTGCTCCTCCTTGGGTCCGGGCCTGCGACGGCCCCGGTGTCGTCGATCCGCGCCGATCCCTCAGTCGAGGGGCTCGTCCACGGCGGGCGTCGTCACCACGAGGAAGACGAGGCCGGCCGTGCCGGTATTCGTGAAGCCGTGCCGCACACCGGGCGGCACCCAGACGTAGTCGTGCGCCCGCATCAGGCGGCGCTCGCCGTCGAGCGTCAGGACGCCTTCGCCCTCGAGCACGTAGTAGATCTGCTCCTGCACCGCGTGGACGTGCTCCTCGACGTATGCGGCGGGCGCGTAGCGCGAGATCCGGAAGTCGACGAGCTTCGTCCCGGTGCCGGCCGGATCGACGAGCGCCTTCGACAGCGCGCCGCCGAAGTGCCCCGGGTACTGCCGCCAGTCGACGCGCGCCATCTGCTCGACGAGCGCGGTCGCGCGGCGTTTCGGGGTCCGGGTCTTCGCCATCGGGCGGGGCTCGCTTCGGGGGGCTGTTGCGGCAGTCTAGGAACCGGGACCGCTCGCGCAAAATACTGTTTTCCGAGATTTGGTATAAGCTTTTCCTATGGCCCGTCGGGAGGGGGACGCGTGGACCTGCGCCAGCTTCGGTACTTCACCCAGATCGTCGAGAGCGGCAGCCTGTCGAAGGCCTCGCGGCAGCTCTTCATTGCGCAGCCGGCGCTGAGCCAGCAGCTCTCGAAGCTCGAGGACGAGGTCGGCAAGCCGCTCTTCAACCGCTCGTCGAAGGGCGTGACGCCCACCGAGAACGGGCTCGCGCTCTACCACCACGCGCGGTTCATGCTGCGCCAGCTCGACCAGGCGCTCTCGATCGCGCGCAAGGAGTCGGGCGCGGTCCACGGGATGGTGTCGGTGGGGCTCCCGGCGACCACGGTGTCGGCGCTCGGGCTGCCGCTGGTGCGGCGCGTGCGCGAGCGCTACCCGAGCATCCTCCTCAACGTCGTCGAGGGGATGAGCGGCCACCTCGGGCAGATGATGCGGCTGGGGCAGCTCGACCTCGCGGTGCTGTTCGCGAGCGACGTCGCGCAGGACGTCTCGGTCGACGCGCTGCTCGAGGAGGAGCTGTTCGTGATGCTGCCGAAGCACAGCACGCTGGTCCCCCCGCGGCGCACGAGCGTCACGCTCGCCGAGGCGGCGGCCCTGCCGCTGATCCTGCCCACCGGCGAGCACGGGCTGCGCCGGCGGATCGCGGCCGAGTTCGAGCAGCGCAACCTGTCGCCGCGCATCGTCGCCGAGATCGACTCGCTGTCGCTGCTGATGACCTGCGTCCACGACGGCATCGGCGCGACGATCAAGCCGATGGCCGCGGTCCACCTCGAGGGCGAGCGCGGCCGCCAGTGGCGCGCGCTGTCGATCTCCGACGCACGCCTCGCCCGGCGCAACTACCTGTACTCGCTGCCGCCGCAGCGCCTGTCGACCGCCGCGTCGGTCGTCGCCGCCGAGCTGCGGGCCACCGCGATCGAGCTGGTCGAGACCGGCGCCTGGTCGGGCGTCAGGACGATTCCCGCCCCGGGCATCGCGAAGTCGCCCGCGTCGCCGGCCGTCCGTCCCGAGGTCGCCGCGTAGAGCCGGGCCGCCCGCCGCCGCCGCGTCAGCCGCCGCCCGGTTGCGCGGCGGCGTCGGCCGCAGGAGCGCCGGCCGGCGCGCGCGCGCGGATTGCCGCCAGGATGCCCTGCAGGAGCGCCGTGGGCGTCGGCGGGCAGCCGGGCACCTCGGCGTCGACCGGGATCACGTTCGAGACGGCGCCCAGGCTCGCGTAGCTCTCGCCGAAGATCCCGCCGTGGCATCCGCAGTCGCCGACGGCGACGACGAGCTTGGGCTCGGGCGTCGCGTCCCAGGTCCGCCTGAGCGCGATCGCCATGTGCTTCGACACGGGACCCGTGACGAGGAGCAGGTCGGCGTGGCGCGGGCTCGCGACGAACCGGATGCCCATCCCCTCGATGTTGTAGTAGGGATTCCCGAGCGCGTGGATCTCGAGCTCGCAGCCGTTGCACGAGCCCGCGTCGACCACGCGGATCGCGAGCGCGCGGCCGAGCGTCGCGAGCACGTCGGCCTGCAGGCGCGCCGCCTTCGCCATCTCGTCGGCCGGCGGGGGCGGCGCCTCGGTGCGCACGCCGGTCTTCGCGATCTGCTTCAGCATCCGCAGCATGATCAGAGGTCCTGGCCGCTGTAGGAGAGGTTGAACGACTTGTTGATGAGCGGGAAGTCCGGGACGATGTTGCCGATCACGGCGTGCTCGATCACCGGCCAGTTCGCCCACGACGGGTCGTGCGGGTGGCAGCGCCGGATCGTGCCGCCGGGGCCGGTCTCGAGCGCGACGAGCACGGGGCCGCGCCAGCCCTCGACGTAGCCCAGGCCGACCCTCGCGGGCACGGCCTCCGGCAGCGCGGCGCGAACCTCGCCGTCCGGCAGGCCATCGACGATCGCGCGCACGAGCCGCAGCGACTCGGCGAGCTCGTCGAAGCGGACCGCGACGCGCGCCGCGACGTCGCCGCCGTCGGCGCCGGCCTTCCGGACGGCGAGCGCGTCGTAGGGGACGGACGGGAAGTCGCAGCGCAGGTCGCGCGCCTGGCCGCTCGCCCGTCCGGCGAGGCCGACGAGGCCGAGCCGTGCCGCGAGCTCGGGCGCGACGCGCCCGCAGGTGCGGAACCGGTCCTGCAGCCCGTCGTGCTCGTCGTAGATCTCGCGCAGCGTCGCGACCTCGCCGGCGATGCGCTTCGCCTCGTCCGCCATCGCCGCCAGCCGGTCGCGCCCCACTTCGCGCGCGACACCGCCGGGCGCGACGAAGTCCATCATGAACCGGTGGCCGAACGCGTCGAGGTTCGCGCGCACGACCTCCTCCTTGAGGCGCGAGAACTGCGCGAGCCCGAACGCGAAGCCGCCGTCGTTGCCGAGGTAGCCCAGGTCGCCCAGGTGGTTCGCGATGCGCTCGCGCTCGAGCGCGAGCGCGCGCAGCCAGAGCGCGCGCGGCGGGACGGCGACGCCGGCGATCGCCTCGAGCGCCTGCGCGTACGCCCACGCGTAGGCGACCGTGCTGTCGCCGGACACGCGGCCCGCCAGGCGGCCGCCGCCGGCGGCGGACATCGCCTCGAAGCGCTTCTCGATCCCCTTGTGCACGTACGAGAGCCGCTCCTCGAGCCGCAGCACCTTCTCGCCGACGATCTGGAAGCGGAAGTGCCCCGGCTCGATGATGCCGGCGTGGACGGGCCCGACCGGGATCTCGTGCACGCCGTCGCCCTCGACGCGGACGAACTCGTACTCCTCCTGCCCCGGCTCCCACTTCGGCGAGGCCTCGAAGTCGCGCCGCAGCGGAAAGCGGTCGATCGGCCAGCTCGCCATCCACGCCCAGGGCCGCTGGTCGTCGGCTTCCGAGGCGACGCCGACGAGGTCGAACGCGGCGCGCTGCATGCGGCCCGCGGCGGGGAAGATCGCGGAAACGTCGCCGTAGCGCGCGTCGGGCAGGTCCGGCACCGCGGTCTCCAGCACGGTGAGCCCGGCCGCGTCGCCGAGCGCGACGCGCACGACGAAGCCCGCGCCGCGGTCGCGCTCGTCGCTCGCCCACAGCGCCACGAGGTGCGCTCCCTGCTCCTGCGCGACGCGGCAGGCGGGGACGAGCTGACCGGACCCGACCGGCACGCGCACGGCCGGCACCGCCGAGGGCAGCGTCGCGCCGGAGAGTCCGAGGCGGGAGAGGTCCACCGCGCGTCACCCGATCAGCAGCGCCGCCTGCCGGTACCACGCCGCGAGGAAAGGCGGTATCCAGAGGCCCAGCATCAGTACGAGCGCGAGATGCACGAACACCGGCACCATCGCCGGGCGGTGCGGCAGCCGCGCGGCGAGCGGCTCGCCGAACGCCATCGGCTGCACCTTCGAGAACACGGCGGCGAACGCGATGCCCAGCGCGACCAGCAGGAACGGCGTCGCCCAGGGCTGCTCGCGCATCGCGGTCGTGAGGATCAGGAACTCGCTCGCGAACACGCCGAACGGCGGCATGCCGAGGATCGCGAGCGTGCCGATCATGAGCCCCCAGCCGATGACCGGGCTCGTCGTGACCAGGCCGCGGATGCCCTCCATCAGCTGCGTTCCGCTCTTCTGCGTCGCGTGGCCGACCGCGAAGAAGATCGCCGACTTCGTGAGCGAGTGCACGGTCATGTGCAGGAGCCCCGCGAAGTTGGCGATCGGCCCGCCCATGCCGAACGCGAACGTGACGATCCCCATGTGCTCGATCGACGAGTACGCGAACAGCCGCTTGATGTCCTTCTGCCGCGAGAGCAGGAACGCGGCGACGACGACCGACAGCAGGCCGAACCCCATCATCAGGTTCTTCGCGAACGCGGTCGGGAGCGCGCCCTCGACCAGCACCTTGCAGCGCACGACCGCGTAGAGCGCGACGTTGAGCAGGAGCCCGGAGAGCACCGCCGACACCGGCGTCGGGCCCTCGGCGTGCGCGTCGGGCAGCCAGTTGTGCAGCGGCACGAGCCCGACCTTCGTCCCGTAGCCGACCAGCAGGAACACGAACGCGAGCGAGAGCACGGTCGGCTCGAGCTGCGCCTTCACGGCGTCGAGCTCGGTCCACAGGAGCGCGCCCCCGCCGGCGCCCAGCAGCTTCTCGGCGGCGAAGAACAGGAGGATCGTGCCGAAGAGCGCCTGCGCGATGCCCACGCCGCACAGGATGAAGTACTTCCACGCGGCCTCGAGGCTCGCGGGCGTCCGGTAGAGCGAGACCAGCAGCACCGTGGTCAGCGTCGCCGCCTCGAGCGCCACCCACAGGATCCCCATGTTGTTGGTGAGCAGCGCCAGCAGCATCGTGAAGTTGAACAGCTGGTACATGCTGTGGTAGAGGCGCAGCCGCGCGGCGTTCACGTGGCCGCGCTGCCGCTCGATCCGCATGTACGGGCGCGAGAAGATCGAGGTCGTGAACCCCACGAACGCGGTGAGCGCGACGAGGAACACGTTGAACGGGTCGACGAAGAAGAGCCGCTCGAGCGCGAGCAGCGGCCCCTCGGTGACCACGCGGGCGGTCAGCGCCGCCGCCGCGACGAACGTCGCGAGGCTCGCGGCGATGTTGACCGCCGCGGCCTCGTCGCGCTCGCCCATGAGCGCGAGCACGAGGGCGCCCGCGAGCGGGATCCCCAGCACGGCGAGGATCTCGATCACGCCGCGGCCCCCCGGGCCGCGCGACGCGCCGGGCGGCTCACTCGTTCTCCTCCTTGAGCGTCTCGAGGTGCTTGAGGTCGAGGCTGTCGAACTGCTCGCGGATCTGGAAGAAGAACACGCCGAGGATCAGCACGCCCACGAGCACGTCGAGCGCGATGCCGAGCTCGACCACCATCGGCATCCCGTAGGTCGCGCTCGTGGCGGCGAAGAAGAGCCCGTTCTCCATCGAGAGGAAGCCGATCACCTGCGGGATCGCCTTGCGGCGCGTGATCATCATCAGGAACGACAGCATGACGCAGGCCATCGCGATGCCCAGCGTCGAGCGGGTGACGGTGCTGGCCAGCTGCGAGATCGGCACCGCGAGGTTGAACGCGAACACGACGAGCACGATGCCGATCAGCATCGTCGTCGGAACGTTGATGAGCCGCTCCACGTCCCACTTGACGTCCAGCTGCCGGATCAGGCGGTAGAGGATCCACGGCAGCAGGAACACCTTGAGCGCGAGCGTGAGCCCGGCCGACCAGTAGAGGTGGTGCTGGCCGGTCCCGAACGCGACGATCGCGGTCGACGCGGCGAGCGCGAGCCCCTGCGCGGCGAACAGGTCGATGAGCGACAGGACGCGCCGCTGGGCGAGCATGGCGAACGACAGCAGCAGCAGGATCGCGGCGAACAGGTTGATGAGCTGGGCGTAGAGCGGGAGCGCGTGCACGGCTCAGCTTCCCAGCAGGAGGTGGACGAGCATCGCGAGCACCGCCAGGAGGAACGCGGTGCCGAGGAACTCGGGGGCGCGGAAGATCCGCATCTTGGCGGACGCGGTCTCGATGAGCGCGAGGAGGAATCCGCCGACCGCGAGCTTCGCGACCAGCGCCGGCACGGCGAGCGCGATCGCCGCCCAGTCGTCGCTGCCCTGCGCGACGCCGAACGGGAAGAACAGCGCGAGCCCGATGCACGAGTAGTTGAACAGCTTGAGCGCGGACGCCCACTCGATCAGCGCGAGGTGGCGCGCCGAGTACTCGAGCACCATCGCCTCGTGGATCATCGTGAGCTCGAGGTGGGTGGCCGGGTTGTCGACCGGGATGCGGGCGTTCTCGGCGAGCGAGACCATCGTGAACGCGACGCCGGCGAACGCCAGCGACGGGTAGATCGCGAGCTCGCGGTGCGCGAGCGTGTCGACGATCGACGGCAGCGAGGTCGAGCCCGAGATCAGCGACGCCGTGAACAGCACCATCAGGAGCGCCGGCTCGGCGAGGAAGCCGACGAACATCTCGCGGCGGGCGCCCAGCGAGCCGAACGCGGTGCCGATGTCCATCGCGGCGAGCGCGATGAACACGCGCGCGAGCGCGAACAGGCCGACCAGCGCGATCGCGTCGGCGGCGGCCGCGAACGGCAGGTCGGTCGCGAGCGACGGCACGATCGCCGCCGCGCAGCCCATCGCGCCGAACACGACGTACGGCGTGAGACGGAAGATCGGCGAGGCGTTGCTCGCGACGACCGCGTCCTTCATGAACAGCTTGCGGATCGTGCGGTACGGAAGCGTGAGCGGCGGCGCGCTGCGGTTCGACAGCCACGCCCGGCACTGGTTGACCCAGCCGACGAGCAGCGGCGCGAGCGCGAGGGCGAGCGCCACCTGCACGAGCTGCGACAGCAGGGCCGTCGCGCTCATCGGACGAGGAACAGCAGCGCCAGCAGCGTGACGAAGCTGTAGGTGAGGTAGACCGAGATGCGGCCCTGCTGGATCAGGCCGACGAAGCGGGCGGCGAGCTCGGCCGCCCGCGCGATCGGCACGTAGATCCCGTGCCACCACGGGTCGCCGGCCACGACCCGGTAGCGGGGCTTCGCGTCGAACGGCGTGGGCAGCTCGCGCTCGATCCGGAAGAACGGCTCGAACACCTGCCGCACCGGCTGGCCGAAGCCCTCGGCGGTGTCCTGCATGCGCGGCGTCTGCAGCGGGAACCCGCAGTCCCAGGGATCGGCGCGGCGCACGCGCCCGTGGTAGTAGCGGTGGACGACCTGCATCGTCACGAGCACGACCGCGACGACCACGACCAGCACGATCAGCGGGCTGTAGCTCGAACGGTCCTCGCCGAACGGCGCGAGCATCAACCAGTGGCCCGCCGCCTCGCCCACCGGCGCGCCGACGAGGAGCGCGTTCACCGGGTCGAGCGCGTGGATGACGACGCCCGGGAAGAGGCCGAGCAGCACGCATCCCGCGGCCAGGAGCGAGAGCGCCAGCCGCTCGTGCGTTCCCGCGTCCTTCGCGTAGGCGAGGTTGGCCTCGCGCGGGCGGCCGAGGAAGATGACGCCGTAGAACTTCACCATCACGTAGGCGGCGAGGGCCGCGGCCAGCACGAGCGCCGCGGCGGCGATCGGCACCAGCATGTTGACGAACGACTGCGGCAGCGTCGGCGTGAACAGGAACGCCTGCAGCAGCAGCCACTCCGAGACGAAGCCGTTGAGCGGCGGGAGCCCCGCGATCGCGAGCGTGCCGACGAGCGCGAGCCAGGCGACCCACGGCATCCGGTGGATGAGCCCGCCCAGCTTCCCGAGGCTCCGCTCGTGCGTCGCGTGCAGCACCGCGCCGGTCGCGAGGAAAAGGAGGCTCTTGAAGAACGCGTGGTTGAGGGCGTGGTAGAGCACGGCGGTGAGCGCGATCGCCGCGAGCAGCGCCTTGTCGTAGGCGCGGAACAGGATCGCGAGGCCGACGCCCGCGACGAGGATCCCGATGTTCTCGATCGACGAGTAGGCGAGCAGGCGCTTCATGTCGGTCTGCGCCGCCGCGAAGATCACGCCGAAGAGCGCCGTGACGAGGCCGAGCGCCAGCGCGATCACCCCCCACCACCAGATCTGCAGGTGCACCAGGTCGAACGCGACGCGCAGCAGGCCGTAGATCGCGGTCTTGAGCATCACGCCGCTCATGAGCGCTGAGACCGGCGAGGGGGCGGCCGGGTGCGCCTCGGGCAGCCACACGTGCAGCGGCAGGAGGCCGGCCTTCGCACCGAAGCCGAACAGCGCGAGGAAGAACCCGACCGACGCCCAGGCGGGCGACAGCGCCGCGGCGCGCATCGCCGCGAACGTGTAGTCGCCGCTGCCGCCCTGCAGCACGCCGAAGCAGAGCAGGATGCCGATCGCGCCGACGTGCGCGATCAGCAGGTACAGGAAGCCGGCGCGGCGGATCTCCGGGATCCGGTGCTCGGTCGTGACGAGGAAGTACGACGAGAGCGCCATCGCCTCCCACGCGACCATGAACGCGTAGGCGTCGTCGGCGACCAGCACCATGGCCATCGCCGCGAGGAACACGTGGTACTGGAAGCAGATGAGGCCGGGGGCGGTGCCCTCGCTCGAGCGGAAGTAGCCGGCCGAGAACAGCGAGATCGCGGCGCCCGCGGCGCCCAGCAGCACGAGGAAGAACGCCGACAGCGCGTCGATCCGCAGGTGGAACGGCAGGTCGGGCAGCCCGAGCGGCAGCACCGTCTCGACCGGCGGTGCGCCGATCGCGAGGAACGCGGCGGCCGCGAGCGCGGCGCCGACGCCGGCCCCCGCGGGGAACAGCACGCGGCTCACGAGGTGCAGCCGGCGCCAGGCCGCGAGGCCGATCACGCCGATCGCGAGCCACGCCGCGACCGCGGCGAGGACGAGCGTGAGGGCGTCGGCCCGCATCGCGGCCGGACCGTCAGCGACGGCCCGGGCGCCCGGCCCGCGTCGCGGCGCTCATTTCACGCGCATCCCCGGAAGCGCTCCGGCGTCGGGCGCGAGCAGGAAGACGCCGGGGCCCTCGCCCGAGGCGGCGAGCACCATGCCCTCGGAGAGGCCGAACTTCATCTTGCGCGGCGCGAGGTTCGCGACCATCGGCGTCAGCCGCCCGACGAGCGTCGCGGGGTCGTACGCGGACTTGATGCCCGCGAACACGGTGCGGTGGCGGCCCTCGCCGGCGTCGAGCGTGAGCTTCAGGAGCTTGTCGGCGCCCTCGACGTGCTCGGCCGCGACGATGCGCGCGATGCGCAGGTCGACCTTCGCGAAGTCGTCGATCGAGATCGTGCCGGGCGACGCGGCCGCCGCGGCCGGGGCGGGCGCGGCGGCGGGCGCGGCCGGCTTCGCCGGGGCGGGCGCGGGCTCGGGCGAGAGGAGGGCGTCGATCTGCCTGGGGTCGATGCGGGTCATCAGGTGCTCGTAGGGTCCGATGCGGGCGATCTCGCCCGAGAGGTCCGTCCACGCGAGCGCGCGGCCGATGCCGAGGAAGTCGGCGGCCTTGCGCGTCGTGGCCGGGAGGATCGGCGCCAGGAACACCGACAGGTTCCGGAAGCCGACGATGCAGTCGCTCACGACGCGGTGGAGCTCCCCGCGCCGCGACGGGTCCTTCGCGAGCAGCCACGGCTGGTGCTCGTCGAAGTAGCGGTTGAGGTGGTCGGCGAGCTCCATGACGCGCCGGACCGCCTTGCCGTACTCGCGGCCGTCCAGCGCCGCGCCGATCTCGCCGGCGGCGTCGCCGGCGAGCGTCGACCACCACGCGGCGCGGCGGTCGTCGTGCGGCGCCAGGCGCCCGTCGAAGTGCTTCGCCAGGAACGGCGCCGCCCGGCTCGCGATGTTCACGTACTTGCCGACGAGGTCGCTGTTGACGCGCGCGACGAAGTCGTCCGGGTTGAAGTCGATGTCCTCGACCCGGTCGTTCAGCTTGGCCGCGATGTAGTAGCGCAGCCACTCCGGGTTCATGCCGAGCGCGAGGTACTTCTGCGGCGACACGCCGGTGCCGCGCGACTTCGACATCTTCTCGCCCGACGCGGTGATGAAGCCGTGCACGAACACGTTCGACGGCGTCTTGCGGCCCGAGAAGTGCAGCATCGCCGGCCAGAACAGCGTGTGGAAGTAGACGATGTCCTTGCCGATGAAGTGGTACTGCTCGACGGCCGGGTCGGCCACGAACTGGTCGAAGGTCCGCGCCTCGTGCGCGTAGGCGCGCCGCGCGGCGCCCGAGTCGAAGTGCTTCTTCAGCGCGGCGAGGTAGCCGATCGGCGCGTCGAGCCAGACGTAGAAGTACTTGCCCTCGGTGTCCGGGATCGGGATGCCGAAGTAGGGCGCGTCGCGCGAGATGTCCCAGTCGGAGAGCTTCCCGTCGCCCAGCCACTCGCGGACCTTGTTGAGGACCTCGGGCTGCAGGCTCTGCCCCTCGGCGGGCGCCGCGGTCCAGCGTCGCAGGAACGCGACGACCTCCGGCGCGGACAGCCGGAAGAACAGGTGCTCGGAGGCGCGCATCTCCGGCGTCGCGCCGGTGATCGTCGAGTACGGGCGCTTGAGGTCGGTCGGCGCGTAGGTCGAGCCGCAGTTCTCGCAGGCGTCGCCGTACTGGTCCTTCGCGCCGCACTTCGGGCACTCGCCCTTGATGTAGCGGTCGGGCAGGAACATGCCCTTGACCGGGTCGTAGAACTGCTCGATCGTGCGCGACTCGATCAGGCTCGGGTGGCGGTCGCGCAGCGCCCGGTAGATCGACTGCGCGAGCTCGGCGTTCTCGGGCGAGTGCGTCGAGTGCGTCGTGTCGAAGCTGATCAGGTAGCGCGCCCAGTCCTCGCGGTGCGACGCGCCGACGCGCTCGATCAGCTGCTCGGGCGTGATCCCCTCGCCCTCGGCCTTCAGCATGATCGGCGCGCCGTGCGTGTCGTCGGCGCACACGAAGTGCACCTCGGCGCCGCGCATCCGCTGGAAGCGCACCCAGACGTCGGCCTGGATGTACTCCATGATGTGGCCGATGTGGAACGGCCCGTTCGCGTACGGCAGCGCCGTGGTGACGAACAGCGTCCGGCGGGCGGCGGGCATCGATGACCTTGCAAAGAGCAGGGGGAAGCGTCCGATTCTAGCAAAGCGGCGGCCCGCCCCCGCGGGAGCGGCCGGGCGGATCGGCTAGAATGCGCGTTCCCCGCCACGATGCCAGCGACCCCGACCGCGGGTCCGTGAAGCCATGCCGATCGCCGAAGCCGACGTCCAGGCCCGCCTGAAGACCCTCCTCGACCCCAACACCGGCCGCGACTTCGTGTCGGGCAAGGCGGTGAAGAAGGTGGCCGTCGCCGGCGCGGACGTCGCCGTCGACGTCGTGCTGGGCTATCCGTCGAAGAGCCAGCACGAGTCGATCCGGCGCCTCGTCGCCGACGCGATCGCGTCGATCCCCGGCGCCGGGCGCGTGACCGTCGACGTCGGGCAGAAGATCACCTCGCACGCGGTCCAGCGCGGCGTGAAGCTCGTGCCGGGCGTCAAGAACATCGTCGCGGTCGCGAGCGGCAAGGGCGGCGTCGGCAAGTCGACGACGGCCGTGAACCTCGCGCTCGCGCTCGCCGCCGAGGGCGCGACCGTCGGCGTGCTCGACGCCGACATCTACGGGCCCTCGCAGCCGACGATGCTCGGCATCAGCGGCCGCCCCGAGTCGAAGGACGGCAAGACGCTGGAGCCGCTCGAAGCCTACGGGCTGCAGGCGATGTCGATCGGCTTCCTGATCGACCCGGACACCCCGATGGTCTGGCGCGGCCCGATGGTCACGCAGGCGCTCGAGCAGCTGCTCAAGGACACGAACTGGCGCGAGGTCGACTACCTGGTCGTCGACATGCCGCCGGGCACCGGCGACATCCAGCTCACGCTCTCGCAGAAGGTGCCGGTCACGGGAGCGGTGATCGTGACGACGCCGCAGGACATCGCGCTGCTCGACGCGCGCAAGGGGCTCAAGATGTTCGAGAAGGTCGGCGTGCCGATCGTCGGCATCGTCGAGAACATGGCGATCCACGTCTGCTCGAAGTGCGGCCACGCCGAGCACATCTTCGGCGAGGGCGGCGGCGAGCGCATGTGCCGCGACTACGGCGTGCCGTTCCTCGGCAGCCTCCCGCTCGACATCCGGATCCGCGAGCAGGCCGACTCGGGGCGCCCGACCGTCGTCGCCGACCCGGACGGCCCGGTCGCGCAGACCTACAAGGCGATCGCGCGCAAGGTCGCGGTCGCCGTCGCGCAGAAGGCCGAGGACTTCTCGTCGAAGTTCCCGAGCATCGTCGTCCAGAACACGTGATCGCGAAGTCACGGCGCCGGCCCCAACGCGTTGGAGCGGCGCCTTTCGCCGCTCAACGCGCCGGGGCCGGCGCCCGGTTCGGCAGGCCCATGGAGGCGTAACGGAGCGTGCGCAAGTGATCAAGTCCGACAAGTGGATCCGCCGCATGGCGGCGAAGGGGATGATCGAGCCGTTCGAGCCCGGCCAGGTGCGCAGCGTCGACGGCAGGCGCATCGTCTCGTACGGCACGTCGAGCTACGGCTACGACATCCGCTGCTCCGACGAATTCAAGATCTTCACGAACATCAACTCGACGATCGTCGACCCGAAGGACTTCGACGAGAAGTCGTTCGTCGACTTCAAGGGCGAGGTCTGCATCATCCCGCCCAACTCGTTCGCGCTCGCGCGCACCGTCGAGTACTTCCGGATCCCGCGCAACGTGCTGACGATCTGCCTCGGCAAGAGCACCTACGCGCGCTGCGGCATCATCGTCAACGTCACGCCGTTCGAGCCCGAGTGGGAGGGCTACGTGACGCTCGAGTTCTCGAACACGACGCCGCTGCCCGCCAAGATCTACGCGAACGAGGGCGTCGCGCAGGTGATCTTCTTCGAGTCCGACGAGGTCTGCGAGACCTCGTACAAGGACCGCGGCGGCAAGTACCAGGGCCAGCACGGCGTCACGCTCCCCAAGATCTGACGCGGGCGGCCGGCGCGCCGCGGCGGCGCCCTCCCGGAAGGAGTCGCGGTGAGCCTCGCAGCCTCGAAGCGCGCCTCGATCGCCGTCGTCGCCGCCTGCCAGGTGATGGCGATGGCGCTCTGGTTCTCGGCCTCGGCGGTCGTGCCGCAGCTCGTCGCCGAGTTCCGGCTCTCGGGCTTCATGCAGTCGGCGCTCACGAGCGGCGTGCAGCTCGGCTTCGTCGCCGGCTGCCTCGCGAGCGCGTTCCTGTCGCTCGCCGACCGGCTCGAGCTCCGCCGCTTCTTCGCCGCGTCGGCCCTCCTGGGGGCGGCTGCGAACGCGCTGCTGCTCGTCGTCGACCCCGCGTCGGCGTGGATGCCGGCGCTGCGCTTCGTGACCGGGATGGCGATGGCGGGCGTCTACCCGGTCGGCATGAAGCTCGCGTCGACCTGGGCGCAGGGCGACATGGGGCTCATGGTCGGGATCCTCGTCGGTGCGCTCACGCTGGGCTCGGCGTCGCCCCACCTGTTCAACGCGTTCTCCGGCGTCGGCTGGCGCCTGCCGGTGGCGGTCGCCTCGCTCACGGCGCTCGCGGCGGCCGCGCTGATCGGCCTCGCGGGCGTCGGCCCGAACCGCGCGCCCGCGCCGCCGTTCGATCCGCGGGCGATCGTCGCGGCGTGGCGCGACCTCCCGCTGCGCCTCGCCAACCTGGGCTACCTCGGGCACATGTGGGAGCTCTACGCGATGTGGGCGTGGATCGGCGTGTTCCTGAACGCGAGCTTCGCGCTCGCGCTGCCCGCCGACGTCGCGCCGTTCTACGCGAAGCTCGCCGCGTTCGCGACGATCGCCTCGGGCGCGATCGGCTGCGTGGGCGCGGGCTTCCTCGCCGACCGCCTCGGCCGCACGACGATCACGATCGTCGCGATGGCGGTGTCGGGGAGCTGCGCCGCGGGCATCGGCGTGCTCTACGGCGGCCCGCCCGCCGCGCTCGTCGCGGTGTGCGTGATCTGGGGGATCAGCATCGTCGCCGACTCGGCGCAGTTCTCGGCCTCGATCGCCGAGCTCGCCGACCGCGCGCGCGTCGGCACGATGCTGACGCTGCAGACCGCCCTGGGGTTCACCCTGACGCTCGCCACGATCCACCTGATGCCGCCGCTCGTCGAGGCGCTGGGCTGGCGCTACGCGTTCGTCCCGCTCGCGATCGGCCCCGCGGTGGGCGTGTTCGCGATGGCGCGGCTGCGCGCGCACCCCCGCGCGACGGCGCTCGCCGGCGGCCGACGCTAGCCGCGCTACAACCCCGCGAATCGCGTGGTGAAACCCGCGAATCGTCGCCCGCGCTTGCGCGAACTGCGTATGGATCGCGGCCGGGCCGCGGCGTAGCATCGAGGGCTCCGGAGCTTTCCGGCGCGCCCTGCGGCGCGGCCGCTCGCCCGCTGTCAGCCGGTGCGCGGGGCGCACCCGAGTCCAACCACACGCATGGAGGGACCATGGCCTACCACCTCGAGGGTCGACTGCTCGAAGTCTGCAACTGCAAGGTGCTCTGCCCGTGCTGGATCGGCGAGGATCCGGACAACGGGACGTGCAAGGGCTTCATGGCGTGGCACATCGACAAGGGCAACGTCGACGGACTGGACGTCACGGGGCGCACGGTCGCCTGCCTCGGGGACATCCCCGGCAACGTGCTCGCGGGCAACTGGAAGGCCGCGCTGTACGTCGACGATGGCGCGAGCCCGCCGCAGCAGGACGCGCTGATCGCGGTGTTCTCGGGCAAGCGGGGCGGCCCGATCGCCGACCTCGCGAAGCTGATCGGCGAGGTCGTCTCGGTCGAGAAGGTGCCGATCGAGTTCACGGTGCGCGAGGGTCACGGGCACCTCAAGGTCGGCAACGTCGGCCTGGCCGAGCTCGAGCCCTTCCGCGGCGCGCACGGCGAGGTGACGACGCTGCGGGACTCGATCTTCTCGACGGTGCCGGGCTCGCCGGCCTACGTCGGCAAGGCGCAGCGCTACCGGGTGCGCAACGACCGGCTCGGCATCGACCTCGACATCGCGGGCCACAACGCGATCCAGAGCACGTTCGTCTTCAACGGCTGACGCGGGCGGGGACGCGAGCCGCGTCTCCGCGCGAGCTCCCGTGACGACCGGACCGATCGCCCGCGGCGGCCGCGCCGCGACGCTCCGCGATCCGCGGCAGGCGGCGATCGCGGCGCTCCTCCTCGCGCTCGCGCTCTCCGCGTGGGCCGCGCTCGCGTGGTGGAGCGCCGGGCCCTACGCCCGCTACGTGCTGCACGACGGCTGGGCGAGCGGCGCGTTCGTCGCGGGGCTCTGCCGCGCGATCCCCGCAGGCGGGATCGTCGTCCCGGCGCTCATGCACGCGGCCGCGTGGGTGCTGATGATCGCGGCGATGATGCTGCCGACCACGCTTCCGCTCCTCTCGATGGTCGTCCGCGTCGCCGGCGGGCGCGGCGACGCCGGCACGCTCGTCGCCCTCGTCGTCGCGGGCTACGCCGGCGCGTGGCTCGCGTTCGGGATCGTCGCGCACCTCGCCGACGAGGGGCTCCGCGCGATCGCGGCCGGCTCGCCCTGGCTCGCGGCCCACGGGTGGGCGGTCGGCGCCGTCGTCCTCGCCGGGGCCGGCGCCTTTCAGTTCAGCGACTGGAAGTACCGCTGCCTCGACCGCTGCCGCACGCCCTTCGGCTTCGTCGCGTCGCGCTGGCGGGGCCTCGCGCCCCGGCGGGAGGCGCTGCGGCTCGGCGTCGACCACGGGCTGTTCTGCGTGGGCTGCTGCTTCGCGCTGATGCTCGTCATGTTCGTCGTCGGGACCGCCAGCCTCGCGTGGATGCTGGGGCTCGCGCTCGCGATGGCGGCCGAGAAGAACCTGCCCTTCGGGCCGCGGCTGCGGGCGCCGATCGGGCTCGCGCTGTTCGCCGGCGCCGCGGCGCTCGCCCTGCCTCCCCTGGCCGCCGCCTAGGGCCTGTTGCGGCCCCCCAACGCCGGCGGCACTTCCCGCCGCCGGCGCGGTCCATCTCCTCGCGCGCGCGTCGGCTGCGGTGCACAATGCGCGCATTCGCGGGGGACCGGCGGCCGGACCCCCACCGTCTACGCCCCGGCGCTGCCGGCGCCCCAGGAGTCCTCGGCCATGAAGTTCCGCTTCCCCGTCGTCATCATCGACGAAGACTACCGCTCGGAGAACGCGAGCGGCCTCGGCATCCGCGCGCTCGCCCGGGCGATCGAGCAGGAGGGCGTCGAGGTGCTCGGCGTCACGAGCTACGGCGACCTCGCGAGCTTCGCGCAGCAGCAGAGCCGCGCGTCCGCGTTCATCCTGTCGATCGACGACGAGGAGCTCGCGCACGTCCGCCCCGAGGACAGCCCGGCGCTCGCGAACCTGCGGGCGTTCGTCGAGGAGATCCGCTTCCGGAACGCCGAGATCCCGGTGTTCCTGCACGGGGAGACGCGCACGTCGCGCCACATCCCGAACGACATCCTGCGGCAGCTGAACGGCTTCATCCACATGAACGAGGACACCCCCGAGTTCGTCGCGCGCTACATCCTGCGCGAGGCCCGGACCTACCTCGACAGCCTGGCGCCGCCCTTCTTCCGCGCGCTCGTCCACTACGCGAACGACGGCTCCTACTCGTGGCACTGCCCGGGCCACTCGGGCGGCGTCGCGTTCCTGAAGAGCCCGGTCGGCCAGATGTTCCACCAGTTCTTCGGCGAGAACCTGCTGCGCGCCGACGTCTGCAACTCGGTCGACGAGCTCGGGCAGCTGCTCGACCACTCGGGGCCGGTCGCGGCCTCGGAGCGCAACGCCGCGCGCATCTTCGGGACCGACGAGCTGTTCTTCGTCACCAACGGGACGTCCTCGTCGAACAAGATGGTCTGGCACGCGACGGTGGCGCCCGGCGACGTCGTGATCGTCGACCGCAACTGCCACAAGTCGATCCTGCACGCGATCACGATGACCGGCGCGATTCCGGTGTTCCTCACGCCGACGCGCAACCACCACGGCATCATCGGCCCGATCCCGCAGAGCGAGTTCCGCTGGGAGAACATCGAGCGGAAGATCCGCGCGCACCCGTTCGCGCGGGACGTCAAGGCGAAGCCGCGCATCCTCACGATCACGCAGAGCACCTACGACGGCGTGCTCTACAACGTCGACACGATCAAGGAGCTGCTCGGCACCAAGATCGACACGCTGCACTTCGACGAGGCGTGGCTCCCGCACGCGACGTTCCACGAGTTCTACCGCGGCATGCACGCGATCGGGCGCGACCGGCCGCGCTCGCGCGAGGCGCTGATCTTCTCGACCCAGTCGACGCACAAGCTGCTCGCGGGGCTCTCGCAGGCCTCGCAGATCCTCGTGCAGAACAGCGAGACGCGCCAGCTCGACCGCACGCGCTTCAACGAGGCGTACCTGATGCACACGTCGACCTCGCCGCAGTACGCGATCATCGCGTCGTGCGACGTGGCCGCCGCGATGATGGAGGCGCCCGGCGGCCCGGCGCTGGTCGAGGAGTCGATCCTCGAGGCGCTCGACTTCCGCCGCGCGATGCGCAAGGTCGAGGAGGAGTTCGGCGACTCGTGGTGGTTCAAGGTGTGGGGGCCGGACAAGCTCGCGCCGGAGGGCATCGGCAGCCGCGACGACTGGATCATCCGGGCCGGCGACCGCTGGCACGGGTTCGGCGACCTCGCGCCCGGGTTCAACATGCTCGACCCCATCAAGGCGACCGTGCTGACGCCCGGGCTCGACGTCGAGGGCGACTTCGCCGATGCGGGCATCCCGGCGTCGATCGTCACCAAGTACCTGGCGGAGCACGGCGTGATCGTCGAGAAGACCGGGCTCTACTCGTTCTTCATCATGTTCACGATCGGCATCACGAAGGGCCGCTGGAACACGCTCGTGACCGCGCTGCAGCAGTTCAAGGCCGACCACGACCAGAACCAGCCGCTGTGGCGCGTGCTGCCCGAATTCGTGCAGTCGCACCCGCGCTACGAGCGCATCGGCCTCCGCGACCTGTGCGACGCGATCCACGGCATCTACAAGGCGAACGACATCGGGCGGCTCACCACCGAGATGTACGTGTCGAACCTCGAGCCGGCGATGAAGCCCGCGGACGCGTTCGCGCGGATGGCGCACCGCGAGATCGAGCGCGTCGAGATCGACGACCTCGAGGGCCGCGTGACCAGCGCGCTGCTGACCCCCTACCCGCCGGGCATCCCGCTGCTGATCCCGGGCGAGCGGTTCAACCGGCAGATCGTCAAGTACCTGCAGTTCGCGCGCGACTTCAACGAGCGCTTCCCCGGCTTCGACACCGACATCCACGGGCTGGTCGAGGAGGAGATCAACGGGCGCAAGCGCTACTTCGTCGACTGCGTCGCCGGCGCGAAGGTGATCGCGGCCGTGCCGAGCCTCCGCGTCCGCAGCGTGCGCAAGACCCCCTGACGCGGCGCGCGTGGAAGCGATGCGGCCGCTCCGCTGGATCGCCGTCGCCGCGGCGGCGGTCGTCGCGCTCGCGGTGCTGGGCGCGGTCGTCGCCTACGCGACGATCGACACGCAGGCGATCGCGCGCTACGCGGCCGACGAGGTGTCGCGCGTCACCGGCCGCCGCGTCGAGGCGCGGGGCCCGGTGAGCGTGGCGTTCTGGCCGCGCCTCGCGGTCGTCGCGCGGGACGTCTCGATCGGCAATCCGCCCGGCGCCTCGCGCCCCGAGTTCGCGCGCGCGCGGCTCGTCCGGGGCGCGGTCGCGACCTGGCCGCTCCTCGTCTCGCGGCGCGTCGTCGCCGACGGCTTCGAGATCGAGGGCCTCGACGTCGCGCTCGAGACGCTGCCCCAGGGTCGCGGCAACTGGCAATTCGGCGAAGGGGCGGCGCCGGCCGCCGCGGCGGGCCAGGCCCCGCCGGGCGGGGTGCCGTTGGCGCTCACCGGCGCCGTGCGGCTCGTCGACGCGAAGGTCTCCTGGCGTCCGCCGGGCGGCGGGGAGGCGGCCGTCGTCGCGATCCCGCGGTTCGAACTCGCGCCCGACGGGCACGGCCACTTCGAGTGGCGGGGGACGTTCGAGCACGACGGCACGCGGTGGACGCTCGCGGCGACGACCGGCGACCCGGCGGCGGCGCTGCGCAGCCGCGTTCCGTTCGAGATCGACGCCAGCCTCGCGGGCGCCGGTGCGTCGCTGACGGCGAAGGGCCGCGCCGAGCAGCGCGACACCGGGCCCGCCGCGGTGCTCGACGTCGCGCTCGAATGGGAGGCGGGCAGCACGCTCGTCGCGAGCGCCTCGCCGGCGCTGGCCGCCGGCAAGGGACGCCTCGCCGCGCGGGTCGACGCGCGCGACGGCCGCTACGCGCTCGGCGGCATCGCCGGGGCGACCGCGGGCACGAAGGTCGACGGCAACCTCGAGATCGACACGACCGGCAGGGTGCCGAGGATCGCGGGACGCCTGCACGCGGACGCGGTCGACCTGGCCCGCCTCGCCGCGACGCCGTCGCCGAGCGCGCGAGCGGAGGCCCGGCCGGCGCCCGGGGCCGAGACGCCGCCGCTCGCGGCGCTCGCGCGATTCGACGCCGATCTCGACTTCGTCGTCGACCGGCTGCGCGTGCGCGAGGGCGTCGACGCGACCAATGCGCGCGGCCGGGTCGTCGTCGCCGGCGGGAAGCTCGCGGCCGAACCGGTCGACGCGGACGTCGCGGGCGGCAAGCTGTCGGGAAGCGTCAGGGCGGACGCGGCGACCGGGCGGGGGCGCGTCGTCGCCGAGGGCCACGGCATCGAGGCCGCGCGCCTGCTCGGCAAGCTCGACCCGGGACGGAACGCGTCGGGAGGCATGGCGACCTTCGCGGTCGACCTGCAGGGGCCGGCCCAGTCGTCGCAGCGGTTCCTGGCGGGGGCTTCCGGCTCGATCCGCGCCGACGTCGGGCCGCTGCGCCTGAAGGGCACCGCGCTCGACGCGGGCGGCGAGGCGCTGACGCGCGTGTTCGACGCGCTGAACCCGTTCCGGCGCGTCGACCAGGCGACCGACGTGCAGTGCATCGTCGCGCGGCTCGCGGTCCGCGACGGCATGGCGCACGCCGAGCGCACGCTGGCGCTCGAGACCTCGCGCCTGACCGCGCAGGCCTCGGGAACGATCGACCTCGGCCGGCAGACGCTCGACCTCGTCGTACGGCCGCGCTCCCGAAAGATCGCCGGGCTGCCGGCGGTCGACCTGGCCGAGGTCGTGCGCGTGACCGGCCCGATCGCGAGCCCGAGCGTGAAGCTCGACACGATGGGCGCGGCCAAGACGGCGCTCACGATCGGCGGCGTCGTCGCGAGCGGCGGCTGGGGCGCGCTCGCGACGCCGCTGCTCTCTGCGGGCGACGACCCGAATCCCTGCGCGACCGCCCGCGCGGGCGGCAAGCAGGCCCCCGCGCAGGAACGCGCGGCCGAACCGAAGTCCCGGCAGGAGGACGTCGTCCGCTCGTTGCGGGACCTGTTCAAGCGGTAGCGCCGGACGGCGCCGCCGCTTCCGACCGCGCCGATCGCGGCGTGGAGATCAGGCCGCGACGCGGGTCGTCGAGTCGCGCACCGGCGCGCCGCCGCCCGCGGTCGGCGCGTCGAGCGGTCCGCGTCCCCGCACGGCGCGCGCCGCCACCGAGGCGAGCACGCACGACGCGATGCGGCTCTCCATCGTCTCGGTGCGCGCGGCGGCGACGATCGGCACGCGCGCGCCCAGCACGAGCCCCGCGGCGAGCGCGCCGGTGGCGCCCACGAGCGTCCGCACGACCATCACCGCGCACTCCATCGTCGGCGCGACGAGCACGTCCGCGCGGCCCGCGACTTCTGACGTCGCGCCCGCGTGGCGCGCGGCGTCCGCCGAGAGCGCGACGTCGGGCGTCATCGGACCGTCGACCCGCGCGCCGTGCATCGCTCCGCTTCCCGCCATCGACTTGAGCGCGACCGCGTCGGCGGTCGAGGCGAACGCGGCCGACGGTCCGTCGACGGCGGCGAGCAGCGCGACCGACGGCCGCTCGACCCCCAGCGCGACGGCGAGGTCGATCGTGTTCGCCAGGATGTCGCGCTTCGCGGCGAGGGCGGGCGACACGTTCAGGCGGTCGTCGGCGACGAGGAGCGGCTGCGCGCGCCCGGGTAGGTCGAGCAGCGTCACGTGCGACAGCCGCCGGTCCGTCCTCAGCCCGTTCTCGGCGGCTGCGACCGGCGTGAGCAGCGTGCCGTCGGACACCGTTCCCCGGACGAGCGCCGCGACCTTGCCGTCGCGCGCGAGGTGCGCCGCGCGCTCGGCGGCGGCGGCGCCGTCGTCGTCCGTCCCGACGATCGGGAAGCGCGAGATGTCGAGCCCGGCGCGGTTCGCGGCGTCGCGGATGCGCGCCTCCGGGCCGACGAGCGTCGGTGCGAGGTAGCCCGCGAACGCTCCCGCGAGCGCGAGCTCGAGCGAGTCCGAATCGCAGGGATGGACGAAAGCCGCCGCCAGCGGCGGCAGGAGCCGGACGCGCTCGACGAGCCTCTGCAGCTGCGGGCGGGCGGGCATGGCCTGCGAAGGCTCGCCCCCGCCGCGCCGGTTGTCAACGACCCCCGACGGAAGGCGCCGCGCAGCCGTTGCGCGGCGGGCCGGAGGGCCGGGGGTGTCCCGGCGACCGGGGGCCGGCTGACGCCGGCCGTCAGGGTCGCCGGTAGGCCCGCCAAGGTCGACAACGCGGTACGGCGGCCGATTCCGCCGCGCGATCGAGCGATCGCCCGGCCCGGCACAGCGCGCGCTGGCGACGGCGACGCCGGTCTGCGGAGAACCTCCGCGTCAGACCTTGCCCTTCCAGGGCACGACGACGCGCTCGACCCAGCGCATCAGGAGGTCGAACAGGTAGGCGACGACGCCGATCACGACGATCCCCATGATCACGATGTCGGTGCGCAGGAAGTTCGACGCGTTGAGCACCATCTGCCCGAGCCCCGTGTGCGCGGCGACCATCTCGGCGGCCACCAGCGTCGTCCAGCCGAAGCCGATCGCGATGCGCATGCCCACCAGGATCTCGGGCAGCGCCGAGGGCAGGATCACGTGCCGGATGACCTGCCAGTAGCTGGCGCCCATCGAGTACGCGGCGTGGATCTGCTCCTGCGAGGCGCTGCGCATGCCGGAGCGCGCGGCGAGCGCGAGCGGCGCGAAGCACGCGAGGTAGATCAGCAGCACCTTGGGCAGCTCGTCGATGCCGAACCAGATGATGATGAGGGGCAGGTACGACAGCGGCGGCAGCGGCCGGTAGAACTCGATCGGCGGGTCGAAGATGCCGCGCGCGATCCGCGACATGCCCATCGCGATCCCGACCGGGATCGCCGTCACGCACGCGAGCAGGAACGCCGAGAACACGCGCAGCATGCTCGCGTAGAAATGGTCCCACAGCGGCTTGTCGTTGGCGTTGCCGGTCAGGTACTCGACGAACTGCTCGAACACCGTCTGCGGCTTGGGCAGGAACAGCGGCTTGATCCAGCCCATCGCCGTGACGAGCCACCACAGCGCGAACAGCGCGACGATCGTGACCACCGAGATCGCCACGCTCGACCCTTCGCCGGGAGTCCTGAACCGCGAGGTCTTCGGCGCGTCGCCCTTCCGCTCGTCAGGCATCCGCGGCCTCGCGCTGGTGGATGATCGACAGCACCTCCTCGCGCATCGCGATGAACGCCGGGTCGCTCTTGACGGCGCGCGCGTTGCGCTCGCGCAGGAACCGGCGCGAGAACGGGACGTCGTCGTAGCGGTGCGTGATGCGCCCGGGCGACGGGCTCATCACGATGAGCCGCGTCGACAGGAACAGCGCCTCCTCCACCGAGTGCGTGATGAAGAACACCATCTTGCGCGACGCGGCCCAGACGTCGATCAGGATCTCCTGCAGCTGCTCGCGGGTGAACGCGTCGAGCGCCCCCATCGGCTCGTCCATCAGGAGCACGGCCGGGTCGTTTGCGAGGGCGCGGGCGATGCCGACGCGCTGCTGCATCCCGCCCGAGAGCTCGTGGATCGCGCGGTCGCCGAACTTCTCGAGACCGACGAGCGCGAGCTTCTCGTCGGCGACGCGGCGGCGCTCGGCGCGCGCCACGCCGCGCATGCGCAGTCCCAGCGCGACATTGTCCCGCACCGAGAGCCAGGGCATCAGCGCGTGCTTCTGGAACACGACGCCGCGGTCGGCGCCCGGGCCCGCGACCGCGCGGCCGTCGAGCGTGATCGTGCCCGACGACGGCGCGAGGAACCCGGCGATCACGTTGAGCAGCGTCGTCTTCCCGCAGCCCGACGCTCCCAGCGCGACGACGAAGTCGCCGTCGTGCATCTCGAGGTCGACGTGCGACAGCGCGGTGAGCACGCCGCCGCGCACCGCGTAGTTGACCGAGACGTCGCGGATCGAGAGCGTGGGCACGGACCGGGGGCGGCGCGCACGAAAAAGGGGCGGCCCTGCGCGGGCGCCGCCCCTTCGCGCGCGGGCGCGGCTACTTGCCGAGCGCCTTCTGGACGTACGCCGGCGTCACGAACGCGCTGTAGTCCGGCTTGACCTCGGCGATCCGGCCCTGCTCCTTCAGGAACACCGACGTGTCCTTGAGCGCCTTCGCCGCCGCGCCGCTCGCCCCGCCGCCGAGCCACGCGGGCGAGGCCTGCTGCTCGGCCGTCGGGAAGTTGTAGAGCGCCATCGCCGCGGGCACGTCCTTCACCTCGGCCTTCGACCACTTGGCGACCGCCTTCGCCTGCGCCGAGTCGACGCCCCACTTCGCCTTGTTGGCGCGGTAGTCGGCGTCGGCCTTCGCGAGCGCCTTCACGAGGGCGACCATGAACGCCTCGTTCTCGGCGGCCCACTTCTTGCTGACGACGATCCCGTCGAAGGTCGGGTAGCCCAGCTTGCCGATCGACGCCGAGCTCGCGATCGCCTTGCCGCTGCCCTTGATCTTCGACAGCACCGGGTCCCAGATGAAGGCGGCGTCGATGTCGCCGCGCTCCCACGCCGCCGCGACCTCGGGCGGGCGCAGGTTGAGGACGTTGACGGTCTTCGGGTCGACGCCCTCGTGCTTCATCACGGCGAGCAGCTGGTAGTGCGAGGTCGAGACGAACGGCGTGGCGACCTTCTTGCCCTTCAGGTCCTTGACCGAGTTGATGCCGCTGCCGTTCCGCGCGATCAGCGCCTCGGCGTCGGCGATGTCGTCGAGGATCCAGAAGAGCTGGATGTCCTGCCCGCCGCTCGCGGCGGCCGCGATCGGCGAGCTGCCCGCCTCGCCGATCTGCACGTCGCCGGAGGCCATCGCCTTGATGACGTCGCCGCCGCCGCCGAACTGCCGCCAGTTGATCTTGTAGCCGGTCGCCTTCTCGAGCTCGCCGGACTCCTGGACGGTGCGCAGCGGCACCAGCATGTCCTGGTAGGCGAACGTGACGCTCTTCTGCGCGAAGGCGGGAGCGGCCGCGAGGGCCGCCAGGGCGAATGCTGCCGCGAAACGTTTCATGGAATCTCCCCGTGGGCGTGGCAGGTGGGTGGCAACCGCCGAATCCTAGAGCGCCGCGAGCGTCCTGCGCAAGATGTCGACGATCATATCGATATGCGACTTCTCGGCGATGAGCGGCGGTGCGACGATCGCGCAGTCGCCGGTGGTCTTGAGGTGCAGGCCGTTGTCGAACAGCTTCTTCTGGAAGACGTGGCCGCGGCGGCCCGGCGCCCCGTCGGCGGCGACGTCGATCCCGCCGAGCATGCCGTAGCCGCGGATGTCCGTCACGACCGGCAGGTCCTTGAGCGAGAACAGGCCCTCGAGGAAATAGGGCGCGAGCGCGCGGGCGCGCTCGAACAGGCCGTCGCGCCGGTAGATGTCCAGCGTCGCGAGGCCGGCGGCGCAGGCCGCCGGGTGGCCCGAGTACGTGTAGCCGTGGAAGAACTCGATCGCGCCCTCGGGCGCCGCCGCCATGATCGTGTCGTGGATGCGCTCGGAGGCCGCGACGGCCCCCATCGGCTGCGCGCCGTTCGTGACCGCCTTCGCCATCGTGATCATGTCCGGGCTCACGCCGAAGCTCTGCGCCGCGAAGGGCTGGCCCGTGCGCCCCCAGCCGGTGATCACCTCGTCGAACACGAGCAGGATGCCGTGCTGGTCGCAGATCTCGCGCAGCCGCTTCAGGTAGCCCTTCGGCGGCACGAGCACGCCGGTCGATCCCGCGATCGGCTCGACGAAGCAGGCGGCGATGTTCTCGGCGCCGTAGAGGTTGACGATCCGGACGAGGTCGTCGGCGAGCTCCGCCCCGTGCGCGCCCTCGCCGGGCACGAACAGGTTCTCCGGGAGGTGCGTGTGGCGCAGGTGCGCGACGCCCGGCAGTCCGGCGCCGAACTTGCGCCGGTTGTTCACCAGGCCGGACAGCGACACGCCGCCGAAGTTGACCCCGTGGTAGGCGCGCTCGCGCGAGACGAACATCGTGCGGCCGCCCTGGCCGCGCGCCTGGTGGTAGGCGAGCGCGATCTTCATCGCGCTCTCGACCGCCTCGGAGCCCGAGTTGGCGAAGAAGACCCGGTTGAGGTCCCCCGGCGTCATCTCCGCGATGCGCGTCGCGAGCTCGAACTGCTTCGGGTGGCCGCGCAGGAACGGCGCGGAGAAGTCGAGCTCGGCGAGCTGCCGGCCGACCGCTTCGGCGATCTCCCGGCGGCCGTGGCCGGCGGCGCAGCAGAACAGGCCCGACGACGCGTCGATCAGCTTCTCGCCGCGGTCGTTCCAGTAGTACATCCCCTCCGCGCGGACGATCATCCTCGGATCGGCCTTGAACTCGCGGTTGGGCGTGAACGGCATCCAGTATTCGTCGAGCGAGATGCGGCGCGCCTCGACCCGGTCGCGCAGCGTGAATTCGGCATGGCCCATCGGGATCTCCTGTCGCGTGGCGCGGCCGGCGCCCGCGGGGGCGCGGCCGTGAACCGGCAATGGTACGCTCTTGTAGCGGCAAGCCCGCGCCCGCCACTAGGGCCAGATCGGCCGTGCCGGTGAGGCCAGAGGACGCGCCCGCCGCGCTTGCAGTGCAACATCGACCACGAGGAACCGGCGACGCGATGAACGCCCGACCCGATCCGCCGATGTGGAGCCAGCTCGTGCCGCTGTCGTTCGAGGGCCGGACGAGCCTGCAGGCGCAGATCCGCGAGATGCTGACCGGCGCGATCCTCGACGGGCGCCTCCCGACCGGCGTCGCGCTGCCGTCGACCCGCGAGCTCGCGCGCGAGCTCGGCGTCGCGCGGAACACCGTCGCGCTCGCCTACGAGCTGCTCGTCGACGAGGGCTACCTCGTCACGCGCAACCGCAGCGGCCACTACGTGAACCCCGAGATCGTCGCGGGGCGCGTGGCGCCGCGCCCTGCCGCAAGGTTGGTCCCCGCCCGACCCGAGGCGCGGTGGGACACGCGCGTGCGGCACCCGGTCTCGCGGCAGCGCAACATCGCGAAGCCGCGCGACTGGCAGCGTTATCCGTACCCGTTCCTGTACGGACAGGTCGATCCCGCGCTGCTGCCGATCCCGGGCTGGCGCGAGTGCAGCATCCAGGCGCTGTCCGGCGCCGAGGTCCGCGGCTGGGCGGGCGACCTGATCGACGGCGACGACGCGCTCCTGATCGAGCAGATCCAGACGCGGCTGCTCGCGCGGCGCGGCGTCTTCGCGAGCGCCGACGAGATCCTCGTCACGGTCGGCGCGCAGCACGCGCTGTTCCTGATCGCGACGCTGCTCGTGGGGCCCGCGACGACGGTCGGCGTCGAGGACCCCGGCTACCCGGACGCGCGCAACATCCTGGCCGCCCGCACGCCGTCGGTCGTCGCGCTGCCGCTCGACGCGTCGGGCCTCGCGCTCTCGCCGGGCCTCGACGCCTGCGAGTACGTGGTGCTCACGCCCACGCACCAGTGCCCGACCAACGTGACGATGCCGCTCGAGCGGCGCGAGGCGCTGCTCGCGTGGGCGGAGGGGCGCGACCGCGTGCTGATCGAGGACGACTACGAGATGGAGACCGGCCTCGACGGGCCGGCGCTGCCGGCGTTGAAGAGCCTGGACCGGTCGGGGCGGGTCGTCTACGTCGGCAGCCTG
Source organism: Burkholderiales bacterium (assembly GCA_046347845.1). Taxonomy (GTDB): domain Bacteria; phylum Pseudomonadota; class Gammaproteobacteria; order Burkholderiales; family Casimicrobiaceae; genus VBCG01. Next base: position 417,449 of record JAXMFH010000001.1, read on the forward strand.
TCGAAGACGCTCGCGCCCGGGATCCGGATGGGCTACATCGTCGCGCACCGCGACTTCGTGCGCGAGGCGCGCGCGATGCGCCGCCTGATGCTGCGCCATCCGGCGGCCAACAACGAGCGCTCGGTCGCGCTGTTCCTCGCGATGGGCTACCACGACGCGCTGCTGCGTCGCCTGCGCCGGTCGAACGCCGAGCGCGGCGCGGCGATCGCGGCGGCCCTCGCGCGGCACCTGCCCGAGGTCGCCGCCTCGACGGCACCGGGCGCGGCTTCGTGCTGGCTGCGGTTCCCGGACGGCACCGACACGCGCGCGCTCGCCGACGCCGCCGCGCGCGCCGGCGTGCTGATCGAGCCGGGCGACGTGTTCTTCGCAGGCGACCGCCCGCCGCGCCAGTACGCGCGGCTGGGCTTCGCGTCGATCGCGACCGACCGGATCGAGCCGGGGATCGCGGCGCTGGCCGCCGCGCACGCCGCCTTGCGTGCGACGCATGCCGGTGTCGCCTGACGGCGCACCGCGCTCCACATCCGGGGAGACAGGACCGCCATGACGAGACGCACGATCGCCTGCGCCGTGCTCACGCTGGTCGCCGGCGCGGCGCTGGCCGGGACCGCGCACGCCGAGGTCAAGGCGGCGGCGCCGGACGGCTTCCAGCTCGCGTTCGCCGAGCGCATCGCCGCGCCGCCGGCGGCGGTCTACGCGGCGATCGGGCAGGTCGAGCGCTGGTGGTCCCCCGAGCACACGTACTCGGGCGATGCCGCCAACCTCTCGATCGCGATGCAGGCGGGCGGCTGCTACTGCGAGCGCTGGGCCGGCGGCGCGGTCGAGCACGGCCGGGTGATCCTGCTCCTGCGCGACCAGGCCGTGAGGCTGGAAGCGCCGCTGGGGCCGCTGCAGGGCCTCGCGGTGTCGGCGGTGCTGACGTTCGCGCTGAAGCCGGAGGACGGAGGCACCGCGCTCTCGGTCGGCTACCGCGTCAACGGCTCGGCGTCGAGCGCGCTCGACAAGCTCTCGGGCGCCGTCGACGGGGTGATCGGGACGCAGGTCCAGCGGCTCAAGCGCCTCGTGGAGACCGGGAAGCCGGGTCCGTGAAGCCTGGCCTGACCCCACGCCGCCCGCGCGGCTGGCCCTAGCGACCGGCCTCGCGCGGCGGTAACGTCGGCCGCCCTCGTCGAACCGTTCCGGGAGACCGCATGCTCGTCGGCGTTCCGAAGGAGATCAAGGTGCTCGAGCACCGCGTCGGGCTCACGCCCGCGTCGGTGCGCGAGCTCGTCCACCACGGCCACCAGGCCATCGTCGAGCACGGGGCGGGCGCGGGGATCGGCGCCTCGGACGACGACTACGCGCGCGCCGGCGCGACGATCGCCGCGAGCGCCTCCGAGGTCTGGGCGAAGGCCGGGATGATCGTGAAGGTCAAGGAACCGCAGGCGGCCGAGCGCGCGATGCTGAAGCCCGGCCAGGTCCTGTTCACCTACCTGCACCTCGCGCCCGACCCCGAGCAGACGAGGGACCTGGTCGAGAGCGGCGCGATCTGCATCGCCTACGAGACCGTGACCTCGCCCTCGGGCGGGCTCCCGCTGCTCGCGCCGATGTCCGAGGTCGCCGGGCGCATGGCGGTGCAGGCCGGCGCGTACTACCTCGAGAAGGCGCACGGCGGCAAGGGCATCCTGCTGGGGGGCGTGCCCGGGGTCGAGCCGGCGCGCGTCGTCGTGCTGGGCGGCGGGACGGTCGGCACGCACGCGATCACGGTCGCGCTCGGGATGGAGGCGGACGTCTGGGTGATCGACCGCAACGTCGAGGCGCTGCGGCGGCTCTGGGCGCAGTTCGGCCCCGCGCTCAACACGGTGTTCTCGACGCGCGACGCGATCGAGCGGCACGTCGAGGCGGCCGACCTCGTGATCGGCGGCGTGCTCGTCCCGGGCGCCTCCGCGCCGAAGCTCGTCTCCCGCGAGCTCGTCGCGCGCATGGAGCGCGGCTCGGTGCTCGTCGACGTCGCGATCGACCAGGGCGGATGCTTCGAGACCTCCCGCCCGACGACGCACGCGGAGCCGGTCTTCAGCGTCGACGGCGTGACCCACTACTGCGTCGCCAACATGCCCGGCGGCGTGCCGCGCACGTCGACCTACGCGCTCAACAACGCGACGCTCCCCTTCGTGCTGGCGCTCGCCGAACGCGGCTGGAAGCGGGCGCTCGCGGCGGACGCCCACCTGCGCGACGGCCTCAACGTCGCGATGGGCAAGGTCAGCTGCCGGCCGGTCGCCGAAGCGCAGGGCTACCCGTACGTCGAGGCCGCGTCGCTCGTGGGCTGAAGCCCCGGGGCGCCTACTTCAGCGTCGACGCGATCCGCGAGGCCGCATCGCGCATCTCGCCGACGTGCGCGAGCGCGGCGTCGAGCGACATGCGCGCCGCGGGCGCGTGCACGGCGATCGCGGCGACGACGCGCCCGCGCCGGTCGCGCACCGGCACCGCGACGGCGACGAGCCCCGCCATGTACTCCTCGTGGTCGATGCCCAGGTCGCGGCGGCGCAAGGCCTCGAGCTCGCGCTCGAGCGCCGCGGGGTCGACGATCGTGGCCGGGGCGTGCCGCTCGAGCGGCGCGGCGGCGAGGAGCGCGGCGCGGCGCGCCTTCGGCATCGTCGCCAGGAACAGCTTGCCGCTCGCCGTGCAGTGGACGGGAACCTGCGATCCCGGCGCGAGGTGGAGCCGCAGCGGCCACTGGCACTCGACGCGGTCGAGGTAGACGACCCGGCCGCGGTCGAGCATCGTCAGGTTGCAGGTCTCGCCGACGCGCGAGGCGAGCCCCTCGAGGATCGCGTGCCGCTCGGCCTGCGCGGGGTCGCCCAGCAGGACGTCGCGCGCGAACGCAGCGAGCCGCGCGGAAGGGCGGAAGCCGCGCGAGCCCGGCTCCCGGACGACGAGGCCCGCGTCCGCCAGCTGCCCGAGCACCCGGTGCGCCGAGGACGGCGCGAGGCCGAGCTTCGAGGCGATCGCGGACGCGGCCGGCGGACGCGGCGACGACGCGATGAACGAGAGCGCCTCGAAGACGCGCCTGAGCGGCCGCGCCGGGCCGCGCGCGGCCGGCGGGGCCGCCGGCGGCGCGGCCGTCAGTCGCGGAGCACGGCGGGCAGCCACAGCGCGAGCTGCGGGAAGAACAGCACCAGCAGGAGGCCGATCACCTGCAGCACCATGAACTGCATCATGCCCTTGTAGATGTCGCCGAGCTCCCATTCGGGGACGACGCCCTTGAGGAAGTAGGCGGAGAGCGCCACGGGCGGCGACAGCCAGGCGGTCTGCAGGCACACGGCGACCAGCGTGCAGAACCAGACGATGTCGATGCCGAGCTTCTGCACCAGCGGCAGCAGGATCGGCACGACGATCAGCACGATCGGCACCCACTCGAGCGGCCAGCCCAGCACGAAGATGATGCCGAGGATCAGCACGAGCATCAGCGTCGGCGGCAGGTCGAGCCCCAGCAGCGACTCGGCGATCAGCGACGCGCTGCCCATCCGCGAGAAGATCGCGCCGAAGTAGTTCGACGCGGCGACGAGCAGCAGGATCATGCAGGAGGTGAGCAGCGTCGAGTAGACGGCCGAGCGGAAGCCGGTCCAGCTCATCCGCCGGTACGCGAGCGTCAGGAGCAGCACCGCGAACGCGCCGACCGCGCCCGCGTCGGTCGGCGTCGCGATGCCCGCGAGGATCACGCCGAGCGTCGCGAAGATCACGACGACGACCGGCGCGATGCCGAACGCGAGCTCCCGCACGACCTCGCCCACCGACTCCGCGCGCTCCTCGGGAGGCAGCGCCGGCCCGAGGGCCGGATTCATGTAGCTCCGCACCAGCGTGTAGCCGATGTAGAGCAGCGACAGGAGCAGGCCCGGGACGACCGCCGCCGCGAACAGGTCGGTCGCGGGCACGCCGACGACCGGGCCCATCACGATCAGCATCACCGACGGCGGAATCAGGATCCCGAGCGTCCCGCCCGCGGTGATCGCGCCGGCCGACATCCGGATGTCGTAGCCGCTGCGCTTCATCGCGGGCGCCGCCATCACGCCGAGCAGCGTCACCGACGATCCGACGATGCCGGTGGCGGCGGCGAAGATCGTCGCGGTCAGCAGCACCGCCAGGTAGAGCGAGCCGCGGATCGACGCCAGCGCGAGTTGGACGCCGCGGAACAGTCGCTCCATCAGCCCCGATTGCTCGAGCAGGTAGCCCATGAACAGGAAGAAGGGAACCGAGGCGAGCGTCGGGTCGCGCATCACCGAGAAGACCTGCAGCGTCATCAGGTGCAGCGCGAGCGGGCCCAGCGTGAGCCAGCCGCCGATCGCGCCGACCGCGATCAGCGTGAACGCGATCGGGAACCCGATGAAGATCGCCGCGAACAGCACGGCGAGCAGCAGGAGGCCCAGCCACTCGGTGCTCATGCGACGCCTCCGTTGCGAACGCGGCGGATTCCCGCCCCGGTGCCGTTCCGGCGCCGGGAGGACGGCAAGCGGAGGGACCGGCTCACAGGATCACGCCGCCTTCCTCGCCGCCCGCGGGCGTGTCCTCGGCCTCGTCCCCACCGCCCCGGCCGAACGCCCGGCCCCAGCAGCGGATGCACTCGGCCACGCCCTGCAGCACCAGCAGCGCCGCGGCCAGCGGCATCGTGAACTTGAACGGCCACACGATCGGGAGCCACGGGCTCGTGACGATGCGCTCGTTCTGCTGGAACGACTTCCAGAAATACTCCCAGCCGAGCCAGCCGAACACGGCCATCGCCGGGAAGAACAGGACCAGGTAGCAGGCGAGGTCGACGCGGGCCTGCGTCCGCTTCGACCACTTCATGTAGTAGACGTCGGTCCGGATGTGGCCGCCGCGCTGCAGCGTCCACGCGGAGCCGACCATGAAGAAGGTCCCGTAGAGCATGAACGTCATGTCGTAGGCCCAGATCGTCGGCGCGTCGAAGAAGTAGCGCGCGACGACCTCCCAGACCAGCGAGAGGACCATCGGCAGGATCAGCCACGCGATCGCCTTGCCGAAGAAGCGCGTGAGCGCGTCGACGGCGTCGGCCAGGCGCGCGGCCGCGCTGGTATCGGATGTCATCGTGGCTCCACGGGGGATGCGGGGGCGCGCCCGCCCCTCCGGCGGTCGCGGACGGCCCGGCCGCCCCCTCGGGGGCGGCCGGGTGCCGCGTCACTTGGGCTGCGTGGCGAGCGCCGCGTTGCCGAGGTTCGCGTAGAGGTCGAGCACCTTCGTCCAGTACGGGACGACGACCTTCGCGAAGTTGCGCTGCGAGTCCAGCACCTGCTTGAAGAACGCGTCCTTCGCCGCGTAGCGGTCGAGCACGACGTTGGTCGCGCGGACGAACTCGGGGAAGAAGTCCTTCGGCGTGTCGTGGATCTGCACCTTGAACTCGTTGCGCAGCTTCACGATCGCCTGGGCGTTCTTGAACACGTTGAACGTGTAGGTCTCGGTCATCGACGCCATCGCGGCGGCGCGGATGATCTCCTGCAGGTCGGGCGAGAGCTTGTTCCAGGCGGCCTTGTTGATGATGAGCTCGCCGATGTCGGTCGACTGGTGCAGCCCCTGCAGGTAGTAGTGCTTCCACACGGACTGCAGGCCGAGGTTGAGGTCGTCCGCCGGGCCGATCCACTCGGCCGCGTCGATCACGCCGCGCTGCGCGGCGGGCACGATCTCGCCGCCGGGCATCGCGACCGCCGCGACGCCCATCTCCTTGAAGATCTCGCCGGTGATGCCGGGCGGCGAGCGGTACTTCATCTTCTTGAAGTCGGCGGTCGAATTGATCGGGGTCTTGAACCAGCCGAGCGGGTCCGGACCCATCGGCTGGATGAACAGCGGCTCGACGTTGACCTTGAGCACGTCCGAGTAGAGCTTGCGGTAGAGGTCGTAGCCGCCGCCCTCGAAGATCCACGCGACGTGCGAGAGCTGGTCGAGGCCCACGCCGGCGCCGGCCATCGGGTTGCTGAACAGCCCCGCGGCCGGGTGCTTGCCGGACCAGTAGTGCGTCCACGCGTAGCCGCCCTCGACGATGCCCTTGTCGACCGCGTCGAGGATCTCGAACGCCGGCACGATCGCGCCGTCGGGCAGCATCTCCATCTTCACGCGGCCGCCGGACATCTTGTCGACGCGGTCGCCGAACCGCTTCAGGAGCTCGAAGTAGATGCTCGCCGACGGCACGGCCGTCTGGATACGCAGCTTCGCCGGCTGCTGCGCGGTCTGCGCGAAGGCCGTCGTGCAGGCAAGCGCGATCGCACCGACGGCGAGCGCCGCGCGGGCGTAGGCTGAACGCTTCATGGATCCTCCTCCGTGTGGGCCGCGGGAGCGCGGCGTCGCTCGCGCGCTCCCGTCTTCCGCGGGTGCCGCGCTTCGATCAATGTAGACAGTCCCGCGGCGAATGGCAATACTTTCTCGCCCGATCCGGAAATGTCAGCTTCACATTCCGATAAATATCGTTGAGGCCGGACGACCAGGGAGGCGATCGATGGACGCGTACGACTACGTGATCGTCGGCGCGGGCACGGCCGGATGCGTGCTCGCGAACCGCCTGTCCGACGGCGGACGGCACACGGTGCTGCTGCTCGAAGCAGGCCCCGAGGACCGCTACCCGTGGATCCACATCCCGATCGGCTACGGCAAGACGATGTTCCATCCGGTCTACAACTGGGGGTTCCACACCGATCCCGATCCCGGCATGGACGGGCGGCGCATCTACTGGCCGCGCGGGCGCGGGCTGGGCGGCAGCAGCTCGATCAACGGGCTCATCTACGTGCGCGGCCAGCCCGAGGACTACGACCGCTGGGCGGCGGCCGGCAACCGCGGCTGGGGCTGGCGCGACGTGCTCCCGTACTTCGTCCGCAGCGAAGGCAACGAGCGCGGCGCGTCCGCGACGCACGGGGCGGACGGCCCGCTCAAGTGCTCGGACATCGGCGAGAAGCACGAGCTGATGGAGGCGATCATCGCCGGCGCCGGCGAGCTCGGCGTGCCGCGCAACGACGACTTCAACGGCGGCGTCCAGGAAGGGGTCGGCTACTACCAGCTCTTCACGCACCGCGGCTGGCGGTGCAGCACCGCGGTCGCCTACCTCAGGCCCGCCCGCGGACGCGCGAACCTCGCGGTCGAGACCGGGGCGCACGCGACGCGCGTGCGGCTCGAGGGCGGCCGCGCGGGCGGCGTCGAGTACCGGCGCGGCGGCGAGACGCGCTACGTGCGTGCGCGTCGCGAGGTGATCCTCGCCGCCGGCGCGCTGCAGAGCCCGCAGCTCCTGCTGCTCTCGGGCGTCGGTCCGGGCGCGCACCTCGCCGAGCACGGGATCTCGGTCGCGCGCGACCTCCCCGGCGTCGGCGAGAACCTGCAGGACCACCTGCAGCTCAGGCTGCTGTTCCGATGCTCGAAGCCGATCACGACCAACGACGACCTGGCGTCGTGGTGGCGCTCGGCGAAGATCGGGCTCAAGTGGCTCTTCACGCGCAAGGGCCCGCTCGCCATCGGGATCAACCAGGGCGGGCTGTTCACGCGCGTGACGAGCGATGCCGCGACGCCCGACATCCAGTTCCACTTCGCCACGCTGTCGGCCGACATGGCCGGCGCGAAGCCGCACCCGTTCCCGGGGTTCACGATGAGCGTGTGCCAGCTCCGGCCGACCTCGCGCGGCCGCGTGCGCCTCGCGTCGCCGGACCCGCTCGCCGCGCCGTCGATGCAGCCGAACTACCTGTCGACCGGGGAGGACCGCGCGTGCGCGGTGGCCGCGCTCAGGTTCGCGCGGAAGCTCGCGGCGACGAAGGCGGTCGCGCCCTACGTCGTCGAGGAGCTCCGGCCCGGGGCGGCGGTGCGGAGCGACGACGAGCTGCTCGCGTTCGCGCGCGCGTACGGCGCGACGATCTTCCACCCGTCGGGCACCTGCAGGATGGGGAGCGACCCGATGGCGGTCGTCGACGACCGGCTGCGCGTGCACGGCGTGGGGGACTTGCGCGTCGTCGACTGCTCGATCATGCCGACGCTCGTCTCGGGCAACACGAACGCGCCGGTCGTGATGATCGCCGAGAAGGCGTCCGACATGATCCTCGAGGACGCGCGCTAGCGCGCCGACGCCCCGTCGCGCCGTCGCACGAGGACACGATGACCCCGGCCGCCGTCCCCGTTTCCGAGCTCGCGATGTTCGTGCTCGCGATCGTCGCGATCCTCGCGGGGGCGGCGATCAACGACCGGATCGCCGCGCTCAAGTCCTCCGGCATTCCGCCCGCGGTCACCGGCGGGCTCCTGTTCGCGTCGCTCGCGTGGATCGCGCGGACCCGGCCCGGCGTCGAGTTCGCCTGGCCCGGAACGGTCCGGGGCCTCCTGCTGCTCGTGTTCTTCGCGGGCCTGGGCCTGTCGGCGAAGTTCGCCGGCCTCCGCAAGGGCGGCGTCCAGGTCGCGCTGATGTGCGCCGCGATCGGGGTCACGATCGCGACGCAGAACGCGGTCGGCATCGCCGTCGCGCGCGCCTTCGGGGAGCCCGCCGCGCTCGGGCTCTTCGTCGGCAGCATCCCGTTCCTCGGCGGCCACGGCACCGCGGCGGCGTGGGCGCAGGCGGCCGAGGCCGCGACGCTGCCCGCGGCGTTCGAGCTCGGCATCGCGGCGGCGACGCTCGGACTCGTCGCGGGCGGCGTCGCGGGCGGACCCGTCGCGACCTGGCTCGCGCGGCGCGCGCGTCCGTCCGCGCGGCCCGACGCCGGGGTCGAAGGCACGACGGCGGACGCGGATCCCGGCCGTGCGCTCGCCGACGCGCTCTCGTCGGACCGGTGGCTGAAGGCGCTGCTCCTGATCGCCGCGTCGCTCGCGATCGGCGAGGTCCTCAACCGCTACGCGCGCGACGCGGGGCTCAACCTGCCCGGGTTCCTGACCGCGATGTTCGGCGGCGTCCTGATCACGAACGGCGCCGACGTCGTGCGCCGCCCGGTCGACCACCAGCTCGCCGAGCTCGTCAGCACGATCGCGCTGCGCCTGTTCCTCGCGATGAGCATGCTGTCCCTCAAGCTGTGGGAGCTCGTCCCGTACGCCGGCCTCCTGGGCGTGGTGATGCTCGCGCAGGTCGCGGCGACCGTCGCGCTCGCGGCGCTCGTGCTGTTCCCGCTGCTCGGGCGCGACCGCGACGCGGCGATCGCGTCGGGCGGCTACATCGGCTTCGCGATGGGCGCGATGCCCGTGGGACTCGGCACGATGCGCCGGCTCGCCGAGACGCTGGGGCCAGCACCCCGGGCGTTCCTGATCGTCACGCTCGCCGCGAGCCTGTTCACCGACACCGCGAACGCGGTCGCGATCCAGGCGCTCTTCGATTGGCTGGGGTGACGGGGGGGAAGCGGGAGGCGGGAGATAGGAGACAGAAAATCGGAGACCGGGAGGCGTCGTCAGTGCCCGGCCGCCCCGCCGAACGTGGCGCCGAGCGCGTCGGCGGCGCGCTTCAGCGCCGGCACGTGCTGGAGCGCCCGGTCGAGCGCCATGCGCGCGACCGGCGCGTGCACCGCGACGCACGCGACGGTGCGGCCGTCGGGCGAGGTGACCGGCACCGCGACGCAGACGAGCCCCGCGAGATACTCCTCGTTGTCGGTCGCGCGTCCGTCGCGGCGGATCGCCGCGAGCTCGGCGTCGAGCGACTTCGGGTCGGTGATCGTGTGCTCGGTGTAGCGCGGCAGCGGCAGCTCGGCGACGATGCGCCGGCGCCGCGCGGCGGGCAGCAGCGCGAGCAGCAGCTTGCCGCTGGCGGTGCAGTGCAGCGGCACGTGGGAGCCCGGCTGCAGCGTCATGCGCAGCGGCCATTCGGTCTCGACGCGATCGAGGTAGACGACCTCGCTGCCGTCGAGCATCGTGAGGTTCACCGTCTCGCCCAGCTCCGCGGCGAGGCGCTTCAGGATCGCGTGGCGCGGCGCGCGCACGGCCGCCGAGAGCTGCACGTCGAGCGCGAAGCGCATCAGTCGCGGACCCGCCGCGATGCGCCGGCCGTCGGGCTCGCGGGTGACGAGCCCGGCCGACTCGAGCATCGCGAGCATCCGGTAGACGGTGGGCTTCGGCAGCCCCGCGTCCGCCGCGAGGTCCTGCAGCGCCACGGGACCCTCGGCGCTCGCGACGTGCTCGAGCAGCCCGAAGGCGCGCAGCAGCGGAGGGACGCGATCGCGCTTGGTGGCCATGGCCTGAATTTATATCGAAATATGGAACGCTGCAAGCCATATTCCGATCACGCGGCTTGCCTGGGCCGCCTCGTTGTGGAACACTGACGGCCCGTCGCCCGTCGTCCGAATCCCGGGAGGAGCCCCGATGAACAAGCCCGTCGAAATGCCCGTCGCCGTCACCGGGCGTCAGAAGATGACGCCGTCCGAAGCGTTCGTCGAGACGCTCGTCGCCCAGGGCGTGAAGGACGTCTTCGGCATCGTCGGCTCCGCGTACATGGACGCGCTCGACCTGTTCCCGCTCGCCGGGATCCGCTTCATCTCGGTCGCGCACGAGCAGGGCGGCGGGCACATGGCCGACGGCTACTCGCGCGTGTCGGGCCGCCACGGCGTCTGCATCGCGCAGAACGGCCCGGGCATCACGAACTTCGTCACCTCGACGGCGGCGGCCTACTGGGCGCACTCGCCGGTGGTCGTCGTCACGCCGGAGACCGGCTCGGGCACGCTGGGACTGGGCGGCTTCCAGGAGACCGAGCAGCTGCCGATCTTCTCGAAGATCACCAAGTACCAGGCGCACGTGAACAACAAGGCGCGCATGGCCGAGCTCACCGCCCGCGCGTTCGACCGCGCGCACCTCGAGCTCGGGCCGACGCAGCTCAACATCCCGCGCGACTTCTTCTACGGCGACATCGAGTGCGAGATCCCGCGCCCGGTCGTGATCGAGCGCGGCGCCGGCGGAGAGCGGAGCCTCGCCGAGGCGGCCGAGCTCCTCGCCGGCGCGAAGTTCCCGGTGATCCTCGCCGGCGGCGGCGTCATCATGGCGAACGGCCAGCCCGAGGCGATCGCGCTCGCGGAGCTCCTGCAGGCGCCCGTCGCGTGCTCGTACCTGCACAACGACGCGTTCCCCGCGAAGCACCCGCTCTGGTGCGGCCCGCTCGGCTACCAGGGCAGCAAGGCCGCGATGAAGCTGATCGGCCAGGCCGACGTCGTGCTCGCGCTCGGCACGCGCCTCGGGCCGTTCGGCACGCTGCCGCAGCACGGCCTCGACTACTGGCCCAAGCACGCGAAGATCATCCAGATCGACGCCGATCCGAAGATGCTGGGCCTCGTCAAGGCGATCTCGGTCGGCATCTGCGGCGACGCGAAGGCGGCGGCCGCGGCGCTCGCCGCGCGGCTCAAGGGCAAGTCGCTCGCCTGCCACGCGAACCAGGCCGACCGGCTCGCGAAGGTCAAGGCCGAGAAGGCCGCGTGGGAGGCCGAGCTCGACGGCTGGACGCACGAGAAGGATCCGTGGTCGATCGAGGTGTCGAAGGGGACCTCGCTCATGCACCCGCGCCAGATGCTGCGCGAGCTCGAGCGCGCGATGCCCGACGGCGCGATGGTGTCGACCGACATCGGCAACATCTGCTCGGTGTCGAACAGCTACCTCCGCTTCGACCGGCCGCGGTCGATGTTCGCGGCGATGAGCTTCGGCAACTGCGGCTACGCGTTCCCGACGATCGTCGGCGCGAAGGTCGCCGCGCCCGACCGCCCGGCGATCGCCTACGTGGGCGACGGCGCGTGGGGCATGAGCTTCGGCGAGCTGCAGACCTGCGTGCGCGAGGCGATCCCGGTGACCGCGGTCGTGTTCAACAACGGGCAGTGGGGCGCCGAGAAGAAGAACCACGTCGACTTCTACGCGAACCGCTTCCTCGGCGTGAACCTCGACAAGCAGCCGTCGTGGGCGGCGGTCGCGAAGGCGATGGGCGCGGAGGGCGTGCGCGTCGAGAAGCTGTCGGACGTGGGGCCGGCGCTCCGTGCGGCCGCCGCGGCGCAGAAGGACGGCAAGACGACGGTGCTCGAGATGATGGTGACGCGCGAGCTCGGCGACCCGTTCCGGCGCGACGCGCTCGCGCTGCCGACGCGGCACCTCGCCAAGTACAAGCCGACCGAGGCGCCGCGCCGCTGAGCGGCCGCCCACGCATGCACACTCCCTCCTCCCGGCCGGGAGGAGGGCCGGCAGCGCAGGCAAGCCCGCGCAGGAGGGGCCTACCGCAGGAGGAGAGAGGCATGAAGTCGTTCCGTCAAGTGGCGAGCGCGGCGCTCGCGTTCGCGCTCGTGGCCGGTCTCGCGCAGGCGCAGGACTGGCCGTCGAAGCCGATCCGCATGGTCGTGCCCTACCCGCCGGGCGGGGGCACCGACATCGTCGCCCGCATCGTCAACGAGAAGCTCTCGCCCGAGCTCGGCCAACCGATCGTCATCGACAACAAGGGCGGCGCGGGCGGCAGCGTCGGCACCGAGATCGCGGCGAAGGCCGCGCCCGACGGCTACACGGTGCTGATGACGCTCTCGTCGCACACGATCAACCCGAAGCTCTATCCGAAGCTCGGCTACGACGTCGAGCGCGACTTCGTCCCGGTGAGCCTGGCCGCGGTCATCCCGCAGATCCTCGTCGCGAACCCGTCGGTGCCGGTCAACAACGTCGCCGAGCTCGTCGCCTACCTGAAGGCGAACCCGGGCAAGGTGAACTACGCGTCGGTCGGCATCGGCTCGCCGGGCCACATCGCCGGCGAGCTCTTCAAGCTCAGGACCGGCACGCAGATGACGCACGTGCCGTACAAGGGCGGCGGTCCCGCGGTCACCGACACGATCGGCGGGCAGGTGCAGCTCCTGTTCGTCTCGATGCCCGCCGCGCTCCAGTTCGTGAAGCAGGGCCGGCTGAAGGCGCTCGCGGTGACGAGCGGCAAGCGCAGCGCCGCGGCGCCCGACGTGCCGACGATCGCCGAGAACGGCGGTCCCGACGTCGTCGTCGACTCGTGGTACGGGCTGCTCGTGCCCGCGAAGACGCCGGCGCCCATCGTCGCGAAGCTCAACGGAGCGATGGTGAAGGTGCTCGCGATGCCGGACGTCCGGGAGAAGCTGTTCGCGCAGGGCGCCGAGGCGGTGTCGTCCTCGCCGGCCGAGTTCGACGCGATCATCCGCGACGAGCTCAGGAAGTGGGAGTACGTGATCCGCGAGGCGAAGATCACGCCGGAGTGAGCGAGCCCCCTCGACCCGGCCCTCTCCCCGCCACGCGGGCGCCGGGGCGGGGCGAGAGGCGCGGCATGTCGAACCGGAGGGCTGACACGCGATGAGTGCGAAGGGCTCGGCGCCGGCGCCCGAGCGCGTCCGCGACGAGGTCGCTGCGATCGTCGCGCGCGCCCGGGCGGCGCAGCGCACGATCGACCGCTGCGACCAGGCGCGCGCGGACGAGCTCGCGGTCGCGGCGGCGTGGGCGATCGTCGAGCCCTCGCGCAACCGCGCGCTGGCGGAGCTCGCGGTGCGCGACACCGGCATGGGAGACGTCGCCGACAAGATCGCGAAGAACCGGCGCAAGACGATGGGCCTGCTGCGCGACCTGGCCCGCATCCGCACGGCGGGCATCGTCTCCGAGGACGCCGAGCGCGGGCTGATCGAGATCGCGCGGCCCGTCGGGGTCGTCGCGGCGATCACGCCGTCGACGAATCCCGGCGCGACGCCCGCCAACAACATCGTCAACGCGCTGAAGGCGCGCAACGCGATCGTCCTCGCGCCGTCGCCCAAGGGCGCCTCGACGCTCGCGCTCCTGCTCGAGTACGTGCACGCCGAGCTCGACCGCGTCCGCGCGCCGCGCGACCTCGTGCAGATGCTGCCCGCGCCCGTGTCGCGCGAGCACACGCGCGAGCTCATGCGCCAGGCGGACCTCGTCGTGGCGACCGGCTCGCAGAACAACGTGCGCGCCGCGTACGAGAGCGGCACGCCGGCGCTCGGCGTGGGCGCGGGCAACGTCGCCGTCATCGTCGACGAGTCGGCGGACCTCGCCGACGCCGCCGGCAAGATCGCGCGCTCGAAGACCTTCGACCACGCGACCTCCTGCTCGTCGGAGAACAGCGTGATCGCCGTCGACGCGGTCGCCGATGCGCTCGCCGCGGAGCTCGCGAAGCACGGCGGCGTGCGGCTCTCGGCGGCCGAGGCGGCTTTGCTCGAGCGGACGATGTTCGCGGGCGGCAGGCTCGCGAGCGTCTTCGTCGCGCAGTCCGCGCCGGCGATCGCCGCGCTCGCGGGGCTCGAGCGCGAGGCGTGCCGCCACGCCCGGTTCCTGGTCGTCGACGCCGACGCGGTCGGCCCGGACGCGCCGTTCTCCGGCGAGAAGCTCTCGCCGGTCCTCGCGCTCTACCGGGCGCGCGACTTCGACGCGGCGGCCGCGCGCGCGGAGGAGCTGCTGGGCTACCAGGGCGCCGGCCATTCGGTGGGACTGCACACGCGGCGGCCCGAGCGCGCGACGCGGCTCGGCCTCACGCTCCCGGTGTGCCGCGTCATCGTCAACCAGGCGCACTGCTTCGCGACCGGCGGCGCGTACGACAACGCGCTGCCGTTCTCGCTCTCGATGGGCTGCGGCAGCTGGGGCGGCAACAGCTTCTCGGACAACCTCAACGTCCGGCACTTCATGAACGTCACGCGCGTCGTCCATCCGCTCGCGCCCTCGCGCGTGCGCGAGCCCACCGAGGACGAGCTCTTCGGCGAGTACCGCCGCCGCCACGGGATCTGATGGCCGGGCCGGGCGACTTCCGCGCGGAGCTCGAGGCGCGGGCGGCGGCGGCGCCCGACGCGCCGTTCCTCTGCGCGCCGGAATCCGGCGAGGTCCTGTCCTACGGCGCGCTGCTCGCGAAGGCCGACGCGCTCGCCGCGCACTTCGACCGGGTCGGCGCGGCGGAGGGCGACCGCGTCGCGTTCATGCTGCCCAACGGGCTCGCCGCCGCCGCCGTGTTCCTGGGCACGATGGCGGCCGGCCGCGTCGTCGTGCCGGTCAACCTGCTCGCGCAGGACGCGCACCTCGACCACACGCTCGCGCATTCGGCGCCGCGCGTCGTGTTCGCTTCCGGCGAGCACGCGGCGCGCGTGCGCGAGTCGCTCGCCCGGCTCGGCGCCTCGCCCGCGCTCGAGGTCGTGGACGCGGACCGGCTCGACCTGCCGGAGGCGCCGTCGCCGCGGCTGCGCGGGCGCGACGCCGCGCGGCCGTCGATGCTCATGTACACGTCGGGCACGACCGGGCTGCCGAAGGGCGTGCTGCTCTCGCACGCGTCGATGCTGCACGCGGGACGCGCCGTCGCGCGTCACCACGGCCTCGGCCCCGCCGACCGCGTCCTTTCTTCGCTGCCGCTCTACCACATCAACGGCCAGTGCATCTCGACCGCCGGCACGCTCGTCTCGGGCGGCAGCCTCGTGATGCCGCACCGGTTCTCGGTCTCGCAGTGGTGGGCGCTGGTCGGGCGCTGGCGGCCGACCTGGTTGAACCTCGTGCCGACGATCGTCGCCTACCTGCTCAACGCGGCCGATCCCACCGCCGCCGAGCGCGAGGCGATGCGCGGCGTCCGCTTCGCGCGATCCGCTTCCGCGCCCCTTCCGCCCGACCAGCAGCGCGCGTTCGAGGAGCGCTTCGGCATCCCGATCGTCGAGGCGATGGGACTCACCGAGTGCGCGTCGGTCGCGTTCTGCAACCCGATGGCGCCGCACGAGCGGCGCATCGGCAGCCCGGGCAAGCCGCTGGCGATCGAGGCGCGCGTCGTCGATCGCGCGGGGAACGTGCTCGGCGAGGGCGAGCGCGGCGAGATCCAGCTGCGCGGGCCCGGCGTGATGCTGGGCTACTACCGCTCGCCCGACCTCACGGCCGCGAGCGTGTCGGCCGACGGGTGGCTCTCGACCGGCGACTTGGGCTATCGCGACGGCGACGGCTACTACTTCATCACCGGGCGGTTGAAGGAGCTGATCATCAAGGGCGGCGAGAACATCGCCCCGCGCGAGATCGACGAGGCGCTGCTCAGGCACCCCGCGGTGCTCGAGGCGGCCGCGGTGGGCGTGCCCGACCGCGACTACGGCCAGGAGATCCTCGCGTGCATCGTCGTGAAGCCGGGCGCGACGCTCGCGCGCGAGGAGGTCGACGCGCACTGCCTGCGCGAGCTCGGCCGCTACAAGTCGCCCCGCTACGTGCGCTTCGTCGACGCCCTGCCGAAGGGTCCCTCGGGCAAGGTGCAGCGCATGAAGCTCGCGGAAGGCTTCACCGCGTGACCGACGCCGCGGCGCCGGCCGCGCGGGCGAGCGCTCCCGGATACAGGCGGTCGAGCACCTCGCGCGCCGCGTCCTCGAGGACCGCGCGCAACCCCTGCGCGATCGCGTCCGCGTCGCACGCCGGCTCGCGCCGCGCCCACAGCGCGGCGAGCGCGCCGCGCCGCGACTCCACCACCTCCGCGACGAGCGGCGGCCAGAACGGCGGGTACTCGGTCTCGGCGTAGTCGCCGCGGCCGCGGCCGTAGTGCGCGACCGCGAGGTAGCGCAGCAGCGCGGAGGCGACGAGGCCCGACAGGAACGCGTCGTCCCAGCGGAGCGCGGTGCCCGACTTGCCGCGCGCGAGGTTCATGCCGCGGGCGATGCCCGCGCCGCCCAGCGCGCCCAGCACGGCGCCGGTGAGCATGCCCGCGCCGAACGTGAGCCCGCCCGCCGCGAGATCGGCAGCGAGGCCGGTGAGCGCTCCCGAGACGACGCCGCCCATCATCGCGGCCTTCCGCTCGTCGACCGGCGCGTCGACGCGCACGCCCGCCGCGAGCCGCGCGAGCACCTCGCCCTTCGCGCGGCCGTCGAGGCCGTGGAGCGCGATCAGCCGGTCGGAGCCTTCGCGCAGCGCCACGTCGAGCCGCGACGCCATCGCCTGCGACGCGCGCTCCCGCGCCGTCTCCGCCTCGTCGCGGCCGATCCCGAGGCTCGCGCCCAGGCCGCGCAGCGCACCGCGCATCCCCGCGTCGGACAGCGCCTCGCCGTCGCACGCGGCGTAGGCGATCGGGCCGGCGAGCGCCGCCATCGCGTCGCGGAACTGCGCGATCCGGCGGTCCTGCCACGCGAGCGCGAGGCGCGCGAAGGCCGCTCGCCGCTCGCCGGTCAGCGCGTCGCCGACCAGGTCGAACAGCGCGAGCTCCTGCACCCAGCAGCGCGCGAACGCGTCCAGTGTCGTGACCGCCCGGATCGTCGGGCGCGGCCCCAGGGCGGCGCGCCAGCGCGCCTCGTCGGCCGCCTCGTCGCCGCGCGGTCGCGGGCGGCCGGTCTGGTTGAGCAGCACGATCACCGGCTTGCCGATCCATTCGAGCACCGCCATCTCGGGCGCGAGGTAGCCCGCGTCCTCCGGCGCCTCCGACGCGTTGACGAGGTAGAGCACGACGTCGGCCTGGTCGCGCACGTTGCGCACCGCCTGCTGCGAGAGGTGGAACGCGCGGTCGCGGAAGCGGTCCCATACCTGCGACAGGAACCAGCCGACCGGATTGCCCTGCTGCGCGAGCCGGCGCGCGAGCCGCGCGCTGTCGCCGAAGCCGGGCGTGTCCCACAGCACGAGCGTGTCGCCTTCCGGCGTCTCGATCAGCGGATACGCGTCCGCCTGCCGCGTCACGTGCTGCTCGTCGCGCACCTCGCCGACGTCGCGGCCCACGAGCGTGCGCGCGAGCGTCGTCTTGCCCGCGTTCGTGTGCGAGATCAACGACAGCGCGACGGTCGCGCCTCCGCTCACGGCGGGTTGCGGTCGCCGATCGCGGCGTCGAGCGCAGCGTCGACGGACGCCAGGTCCGGCGACGCCAGGTCGGTGAACACGACGTTCACGCGCGCCTCGGCGCAGAGGGCGCGCCACGCGGAGCGTCGCTCTTCCGTCCGCGCGGGCTCGGCCGCGAACCGCGCGAGCCAGGGCCCCTCGTCGACGAGCGCGAACACGACCTCCGCCCGGTCGCGCAGCGCCGCGAGCGCGGCCAGGAACGCGCCGTGCGCCTCGCGCTCGGGCGTGGCCGTGGCGTTGAAGAGCGCGACGAGCGTGCTGCCTGCCGCGGCGTCGGGCGCGAGTCCGTCGTCGGCCCCGTAGGTCGCCGACGGGGCGACGACCAGCGCCGCGCTGCCGCCGAACGAGCGCGCGACGATCGCCTCGAGCCCGGCGAGCGCCGCGGGCGCGGGCTGGTAGCTGTAGGGCAGGACGCGCACGCGCGCCGCACCGCCCCGGTAGCCGCGCAGGAGCCGCCGGAAATAGGCGTCGTCGAGCGGCAGCGCGAAGCGGGCCGCCCGGTGGCGCTCGACGAGCCACGCGGCGAGCGCGAGGAGGAGCCTCGGCCCGATCACGACGACCGCGATCGTCGCGGCGATCAGGTGCAGCCAGCGCGCGGCGTTCTCGCCGCCGGGGGCGCGGATCGCGGCGACTTCCGCGACCGTCGGGACCGGGACGCCGGTCAGCGCCGCGCCCGGCAGGTAGACCGCCGCCGCGATGGCACGCACCGCCGAGGCGTCGAGGAACGTGCTCTCCCAGGTCGCCCGGTACTCGAGCACGAGGCCGCGCAGGTAGAGGCCCGCGAGCACGCCGGCGGCGAGCATCGCGGCGGCGAGGTGCAGGATGCGCACGGCGCGGATCCCGTTGAGCGGCGCCGAGCGCCGCGCCCACTCGTCGCCGAACGCGACGATCGCCTCGCGCACGCCGCCCTCGCCCCGCGGGCGCGCGAATCCGCCGGCATAGCGCCGGATCGCGGCGGAAAGCGGCCCCGGGCGCGCCGGCTCGCCGTAGCGCACGACGTAGCCGACCGCCAGCACGGCGTAGACCGCGACGTTCCAGACGAGGAGCCCGAGCACCGGCGGCGCGAGGACGTTGACGCGCTGCGCGGTGTCGATCTGGTCGAGGAACGCGCCCAGCACGAACGCGGCCGCGACGGCGGCGGTGCCGACCCACGGGCGCCAGCGCAGCGCGCGCACGGCCTGGGGCAGCGCCGGGTGACGCTCGCCGATCCGCTCGAGCGCGAGCGCCGCGCGGCGCGCGAGGAACGCATCGGGCGCCGCGTCGGCGCCCACGACCTCGGCGGCAGCGCGGCTCGCCCAGCTGCGGTCGGCGTCGCTCGCGAGCGTGCGCCCGGCGTCGGTGGTCTCGAGCGCGCGGACCGCGACGACGTGCAGGGCGTCGGCTTCGTTCATCGTGCCGCCGATTCTACGCGGCGGGGCGGGCGTGCGCCGCCGCTCGCGGCTCCGGTTCGGGCTAGGATTCGCCCGATGCGCCCCTCGACGATCGAGCATGCGGGCGAAACGTTGTCGGCTGCCGGGGCCGGCGCGCTCGCGATCGCCGCGCTGGCGGATCTGGGCGCGACCTACGCCGGGTGGCCGCCGATCGCCGCGCGCCCCGGCCTCGCGCCCGCGGTCCTGGCCGCCGCGGCGATGGTCGCCGCCGGCGCCGGCGGGGCGATGTTGCGGGCGCGGCCCGCGGCCGTCGCGGCGGGCATCGTTCCCGCGCTGCGGGGGTCGTGGACCGTTCGGGAAGCGGTGCTCGCGGTGGCGCTCGTCGCCGTCGCGCTCGCGTTCGCCGCCGGCCTCGCGCTCGACGCCCGTCCGCGCCGCGTCTGGGCGCTCGCTGCCGTCACGATGTCGCTCGCCTGGGCGTTCCTGGTCTCCACGGCGAACGCGCGGCCGGGAAGCGTCCCTGCGGCGCGCCTGCTGGCCGGACACGCCGCGGGCGCGGTGCTCGTCGAAGCGGTGGTCCGGCCGGCGTCGGGACCCACCTGGGTGGCGGCGGCCGGGACCGGACTGCTCGTCGCCGCGCTGGTCGCCGATGCCGGGCGATTGCTGTCGCGCGGGGGCGACGAGGCATCGGCGCGACGCTGGCCGAGAGCCCTCGCGAGCGCGGCGGCCTTCGCGATCCCGGCCGTCTGGCTGGTCGCGGGCCTGGGCGATCGCGCGGCGGGACTCGCGGCCGCGATGGCGTGCGCGGGCGGACTCGCGGCCCTTCGGGCGATGGACGAAGCGCCGGGAGGGAGCGGCGTTCGCAGCCGTTGAGCGCGGACGGGACTGTCACATCCGGTCACCGGAGGGTCATCCGCCTGTCACATTGGCCGACTACGCTGCGCACACTGCAAAGAAGGAGTCCGCCATCATGCGCAAGCTGCTGACCGCTTTCCTCGTGTCCGCCGTCGCCTCGACGTCGGCCGGCCTCGCCGGCGCCGTCGACATCACCGGCGCCGGCGCGACGTTCCCCTACCCGATCTACGCGAAGTGGGCGGAGGCCTACAAGCAGAAGACCGGCATCGGCATGAACTACCAGTCGATCGGCTCGGGCGGCGGGATCGCCCAGATCAAGGCGAAGACCGTCGACTTCGGCGCCTCCGACATGCCGCTCAAGGCCGAGGACCTGCAGGCGAGCGGGCTCGTCCAGTTCCCGGCGATCATCGGCGGCGTCGTGCCGGTCGTGAACCTGGAGGGCATCGGTCCCGGCCAGCTCAAGTTCAGCGGCCCGGTGCTCGCCGACATCTACCTGGGCAAGATCAAGCAGTGGAACGACAAGGCGATCGCCGACCTCAATCCGGGCGTGAAGCTGCCGGCCGACCCGATCACGGTCGTCCGCCGCTCCGACGGCTCCGGCACGTCGTTCCTGTGGACCGACTACCTGTCGAAGGCGAGCCCCGAGTGGAAGCAGAAGGTCGGCGCGGGCACCGCGGTGGCCTGGCCGGAAGGCGTCGGCGGCAAGGGCAACGAGGGCGTCGCCGCCTACGTGCAGCGGATCAAGGGCTCGATCGGCTACGTCGAGTACGCGTACGCGAAGAAGAACCGGATGGCGCACGGCCAGATGAAGAACCGCGACGGCCAGTTCGTCGAACCGGACGACACCGCGTTCCAGGCGGCCGCCGCTGGCGCGGACTGGAAGGGCACGCCGGGCTTCGGCGTCGTGCTGACCGACCAGCCGGGGAAGGGCAGCTGGCCGATCGCCGGCGCGAGCTTCATCCTGATGTACGCGAAGCAGGAACGGCCCGACAAGGCGGTCGAGGTGATGAAGTTCTTCGACTGGGCGTTCAGGAACGGCGCGAAGATGGCCGAGGAGCTCGACTACGTGGCGATCCCCGAGGCGCTGGCGAAGGAGATCGCGGACACCTGGAAGTCGAACATCAGGGACGGCTCCGGCAAGGCGCTCTGGAACTGACGCCGCCGTGCCCGTCCGCGGCGGCGATTCCGGCGACGGGATCCCGCCTTCCCGGCGGCCGCGCCCTCGCGGCCGCCGTCACTTCGAGCCGAGGGTAAGATGAGCGACCACGCGGCCGCCGCCACGCTCGCACGCACGATGAACGCCCCGACCGCGCGCCCCGAACGCGCGTCCGCCCCGCCGCCCTCCCGCCGGGTCGCCGGGCGCTGGCAGGACGCGCTGTTCGAGCGGACGACGCAGTTCTTCGCGCTGTTCGTGCTGGGCCTGCTGGCGGCGATCCTCATCGCGCTCCTGATCTCGGCCTGGCCCGCGCTCGACAGGTTCGGCGCGTCCTTCTTCTTCACCAACGAGTGGAACCCGGTCACGAGCGTGTTCGGGGGCCTGGCGCCGATCTACGGCACGCTCGTGACCTCGTTCATCGCGCTCGCCATCGGCGTGCCGGTGAGCTTCGGCATCGCGCTGTTCCTCACCGAGATGTGCCCGGTGTATCTCAAGCGTCCGCTCGGGACGGCGGTCGAGCTGCTCGCCGCGGTTCCGTCGATCATCTACGGCATGTGGGGGCTGTTCGTGTTCGCGCCGCTCTTCGGCGACCACGTGCAGCCGTGGCTCACCGCGACGGTCGGCCGGCTCCCGGTCGTCGGCGTGCTCTTCCAGGGCGCGCCCACCGGCATCGGGGTGCTCACCGCCGGGATCATCCTGTCGATCATGGTGATCCCGTTCATCGCGTCGGTGATGCGCGACGTGTTCGAGATCGTCCCGGCGGTGCTGAAGGAATCCGCCTACGGGCTCGGCGCGACGACCTGGGAGGTCGTCTGGAACGTCGTGCTGCCCTACACGAAGGTCGGCGTGATCGGCGGCATCATGCTCGGGCTGGGCCGGGCGCTGGGCGAGACGATGGCGGTCACGTTCGTGATCGGCAACGCCTACCGGATCAGCGCGGGACTCTTCGACCCCGGCAACTCGATCGCCTCCGCGCTCGCCAACGAGTTCAACGAGGCCGCCGACCCGGTGCACCGGGCCTCGCTGATCGCGCTGGGACTCGTCCTGTTCGTGCTCACGTTCGTCGTGCTCGCGCTGTCGCGGATGCTGATCGCGAGGCTCGCGCGCGGCGAGGGCACGCGCACCTGACCGCCGGATCCCGATGGACGCCCCCCCCTCCGCCGCGAAGCGCACGCCGGTCTACCGGCGCCGGCTCCTCGTGAACCGCCTCAACCTCGCGATGTCGCTGGCCGCGATGGCCTTCGGCATGGCGTTCCTGCTCTGGATCCTGATCGTCCTCGTCGGCAACGGGTTCGCCGCGCTGTCGCCGACGCTCTTCACGCAAGCGACGCCGCCGCCGGGCTCGGCGGGCGGGCTCTCGAACGCGATCTTCGGCAGCCTCGCGATCGTCTTCGTCGCGACCGCGGTGGCGACGCCGATCGGCATCGCCGCGGGCATCTACCTGGCCGAATTCGGCGGTGCCGGCTGGATCGCGCGGACCACGCGGTTCGTCAACGACATCCTGCTGTCCGCCCCGTCGATCGTGATCGGGCTGTTCGTCTACACCGTCTACGTCGCGCGCGTCCAGCACTTCTCCGGGTGGGCGGGCTCGGCCGCGCTGGGCCTGATCGCGATCCCGGTGGTCGTGCGCACGACCGAAAACATGCTGAACCTCGTCCCGCACACGCTGCGCGAGGCGGCGATCGCGCTGGGCGCGCCGATGTGGAAGGTCATCCTGCTCGTGACGCTGCGCGCGGTGCGCGGCGGCGTGATCACGGGCGTGCTGCTCGCGGTCGCGCGGATCTCGGGCGAGACCGCGCCGCTCCTGTTCACCGCGCTCAACAACCAGTTCCCGAGCGCCGACATGAACGGCCCGATGGCGAACCTGCCGGTCGTCATCTTCCAGTTCGCGATGAGCCCGTTCGAGGACTGGAAGTCGCTCGCCTGGGCGGGCGCGCTGCTGATCACGCTCGCCGTGCTCGTCATCAACGTCCTCGCCCGGACCGTCTTCCGCCAGGCGACCCAACGATAGCCCCCGGACCTCCCATGCCCTCCGAGACCCTGGTCGCCCGCCCGGCGGTCGCCGCGCGGGGCGCCGCCCCCGCGGCGGCGCCCAAGATGTCGATCCGCCACCTCGACTTCCACTACGGCAGCTTCCACGCGCTGAAGGACGTGTCGCTCGACGTCGCCGAGAAGCGCGTGACCGCCTTCATCGGGCCGTCGGGCTGCGGGAAGTCGACGCTGCTGCGCGTCCTCAACCGGATGTATTCTCTCTACCCGGGCCAGCGGGCGAGCGGCGAGGTGCTGCTGCACGGCGAGAACATCCTCGAGAACGGCGTCGACCTGAACCTGCTCCGCGCGAAGGTCGGCATGGTGTTCCAGAAGCCCACGCCGTTCCCGATGTCGATCTACGACAACGTCGCGTTCGGCGTGTCGCTCTACGAGAGCCTCACGCCGCGCCAGATGGACGAGCGCGTCGAGTGGGCGCTCACGAAGGCGGCGATCTTCGACGAGGTGAAGGACAAGCTGAGGCAGAGCGGCATGGCGCTGTCGGGCGGGCAGCAGCAGCGGCTGTGCATCGCGCGCGCCGTCGCCGTGCAGCCCGAGGTCGTGCTGTTCGACGAGCCGACCTCGGCGCTCGACCCGATCTCGACGGCCAAGATCGAGGAGCTGATCGCCGAGCTCAAGAGCGACTACACGATCGCGATCGTGACGCACAACATGCAGCAGGCGGCGCGCGTGTCCGACTTCACCGCCTACATGTACCTGGGCGAGCTCGTCGAGTTCGGCGAGACCGACGAGCTGTTCCTCAAGCCGAAGCGCAAGGAGACCGAGGACTACATCACCGGCCGCTTCGGCTGACGCGGAGACGACGATGACCGAACACACGATCAAGCAGTTCGACGCGGACATGGGGACGATCCGGTCGGGCGTCCTCGCGATGGGAGGGCTGGTCGAGAAGCAGCTCTCCCGCGCGATCGAGGAGCTCGAGACCGAGGCCGCGGAAAGCGCCGTCGACGAGGTCGGCGCCGACGAGAAGCAGATCAACCAGATGCAGGTGCAGATCGACCACCAGTGCATGCAGATCATCGCGAAGCGCCAGCCGGCGGCGGTCGACCTGCGCATGGTGCTGACGATCGTCAAGATCACGAACGACCTCGAGCGCATCGGCGACGAGGTCAAGAAGATCGCGTACAAGGCGGCTTCGGCCGAGAGCGACAAGCTCGTGCGCGTCCGCTTCTACGACGTCGTCCGCTCGCTCGCCCTCGCGCAGCGCATGCTGCGCATGGCGCTCGACGCGTTCGCCCGCCTCGACGTCAATGCCGCGGCCGAGATCGTCGATCTCGACGACGAGATCGACGCCGCGTTCGCGTCGATCATGCGCCAGCTGATCAGCTACATGATGGAGGACCCGCGCACGATCGGCGCGTCGCTCGAGATCGTGTTCATGGCGAAGTCGATCGAGCGCATCGGCGACCACGCGAAGAACATCGCCGAGGCGGTGGTCCAGGCCGTCAAGGGCACGGACGTCCGGCACGCGACGGCCGCGGAGATCCGGGCGGAGGTGGCGGGCCCGTGACGCCGACGATCCTCGCCGTCGAGGACGAGCCCGCGATCCGGGAGCTCCTCAAGGTCAACCTGGCCGACGCCGGGTACGACGTGAGGACCGCGGAGGACGCCGAGACCGCGCGGCGTATGCTCGACGGCGAGCTGCCCGACCTGCTGCTGCTCGACTGGATGCTGCCGGGCCTGTCCGGCCTCGCGCTCGCGAAGCAGCTGCGCGCCGACGCCCGCACCCGCGACCTGCCGATCATCATGGTCACCGCGCGCGGCGAGGAGGCCGACCGCGTCGCGGGGCTCGAGGCCTGGGTCGACGACTACGTGACCAAGCCGTTCTCGCCGCGCGAGCTCAAGGCTCGCATCAAGGCGGTGCTGCGGAGGCGGGCGCCGGAGGCCGCGCAGGAGCCGCTCGCGGCCGGTCCGGTCCGGCTCGACCCGTCCACGCACCGGGTGACCGTCGACGGCCGTCCGGTCCACCTCGGTCCCACCGAGTTCCGGCTGCTGCGCTACTTCCTCGCGCGCCCGGAGCGCGTGCACACGCGCGCACAGCTGCTCGACCACGTGTGGGGCGACCACGTCTACATCGAGGAGCGCACCGTCGACGTGCACATCCGGCGGCTGCGCGTCGCGCTCGAGCCCTACGGCGCCCACGACCTGATCGAGACGGTCCGCGGCGCGGGCTACCGGCTCGCCGCCGCTCGATGAGGTTGCGCCCCTGGCCCGCGCTGGGCGCGCCGCTCGCCGTCGCGGCCGCGACGCTGGCGACGTGGGCGCTCGCCGGGCCGGACCTCGCGCTCGCGGTGCTCGCGGCCGGCGCGGCCGCGATCGTCGGCTTCCACCTGTGGCACCAGCAGCTCGTGCGCGACTGGGCGTCGTCGCCGCTCGAGGGGCCGGTGCCCGAAGGCCGCGGATCGTGGCGCGACGTGTTCACGGCGATCCACCGGCGCGTCCGGATGCGCCAGGCGCACCAGCGCGACCTGCGCCAGACGATCGACCGCTTCCGCCGCGCGGCGGAGGCGATCCCCGACGGCGTCATCGTGCTCGACGCCGACAACGTGATCGAGTGGGCGAACCCGCGCGCCTGCGAGCAGCTCGGGCTCGACGTCGCCAAGGACCGGGGCAAGCCGATCGTCAACCTGGTCCGCCAGCCGGAGTTCCTCGCGTACGTCGAGGCCGGCGACTACTCGGCGTCGGTCTCCGTGACGACGATCGGCGGGCGCCCGCTCACGCTGTCGCTGCAGCTCGTCCCGTTCGGCGCGCGCGAGACGCTGCTGCTCTCGCACGACGTCACGCAGGTCGAGGCGGTCGCGCGCATGCGCCGCGACTTCATCGCGAACGTGTCGCACGAGCTCAAGACGCCGCTCACCGTGATCGCGGGCTTCGTCGAGACGATGCAGGACCTCGACCTCGACGCCCGCCAGCGCGCGCGCTACCTCGGCCTCATGCAGGAGCAGGCGCGCAACATGCAGCGGCTGGTCAACGATCTGCTCACGCTCTCGGCGCTCGAGAGCGAGCACCACCCGGTCGGCGAGGAGCGCTTCGCGATCCTGCCGCTCGTGCTCGAGCTGTCGGCCGAGGCCAAGGCGCTCTCGGGCGACCGGCACGCGATCGAGCTCGACCTGCGCGAGCCGGCGACCGTCGCCGGCAGCCGCGACGAGATCCGCAGCGCGTTCTCGAACCTCGTGTCGAACGCCGTCCGCTACACGCCGCCCGGCGGCCGGATCACCCTCGCGTGGCGCGTCGAGCGGTCGGGCTGCGGCGTGTTCGCGGTGACCGACACCGGCATCGGCATCGCGAAGGAGCACCTGCCGCGCCTCACCGAGCGGTTCTACCGCGTCGACCGCTCGCGCTCGCGCGCGACCGGCGGCACCGGACTCGGCCTCGCGATCGTCAAGCACGTGCTCCTCCGCCACCAGGCCGAGCTCGGGATCGCGAGCGAGCCCGGCCGGGGCAGCACGTTCTCCGTCCGGCTGCCCCCGAGGCGGGTGCACGCCGGGCCCCCGGTGGCCGCCGAGGGCGACGGCGCGACGCCTACCAGTACCTCAGCGCCGAGCGGAACAGGCGCTTGAGCTCGTCGCGCCCGATGTCCACGGGCGCGTTCCTTATCACGCGGTACTGCGGCTCCGCGCCGGTCGCGAGCGCGTCGACGTGGGACTCGTCGAAGCCCAGCGCGGTGAGGCCGTTCGGCATGCCGGTCGCGCGCATCATCGCGATCACCCGGGACGCGAGCGCCTCCCCCGCGTCCGCCGGGCGTGCGTCGCGCACGTCGGCGCCGAGGCACTGCGCGCAGTGCAGGTGGCGCTCGGGGCTCGCCGGCGCGGTGTGTCGCCAGACCGACGGGTTGTTCAGCACGACCGCCATCCCGTGCGGGACCAGCGAGGCGCCCTCCGGGTAGCCCGGGACGTGCCAATCCTTCGTGAGCCCGGACACCGAGTACGAAAGTCCGTGCGGCAGGTGGCACCCGGCCGCGTTGAACGCGATGCCGGCGAGCATCGCCGCGTACATCATCTCGGTGCGCGCCTCGGTGTCGGACGCGTCGCGCACCGCGCGCTCGAGGAACGCCCCGACGAGCTTGAGCGCCTCGGTCGCGAGCATGTCCGAGAACGGGTTCGCGCCCTGCGACACCGGGCGCAGCACGCCCTTCGCCGGGTTGAGCCGGCGTGGAAAGACGCGCGCGGTGATCGACTCGAGCGCGTGGCTCATGCAGTCGAAGCCGGTCGCCGCGACGGCGGTGGCCGGGAGCGACCGCGTCACGTCGGGATCGACGAGCGCGACCGACGGTATCAGGCGGCGCGAGATGATGCCGGTCTTCGCGTTGATCGAGCGCAGCGTGAAGATCGCGATGCCGGTCGTCTCGGACCCGGTGCCCGAGGTCGTCGGGCAGGCGACGTGCGGCTTCACCGGTCCGGGCACCCGGCGGCCCTCGCCGATCGGCGCGTTCACGTAGGCCATGAACTCCGCCGGATGCTCGGCATAGAGGTTCGCGACCTTGCAGGTGTCCATGACCGAGCCGCCGCCCACGGAGACGTAGCCGTCGAAGCGGCCGTCGGCGGCGAAGCGGGCCGCGTCCTGGAACGACGCGTCGTCGGGCTCGATCTTCACGGCGTCGTAGACGGCGACGTCGACGCCGGCCGCCGAGAGCGACGAGCGGACCTTCGCCACGTGCTCGCCCGCGGCCAGGCGGCGGTCCGTGAAGAGCGCGACCCGCCGCATGCCGAGGTCGCGGGCGTTGTCGCCGGCCTCGGCGAGGACGCCCGCGCCGAACGTGAACGTCGGCATCCCGACGGTGAACCCGCGGTCGCTGCCCTCGGCGAGCGCGAAATCGGCATGGCAGCAGCGCATTCCCCCGGTCTCCGTGGCGGTGGTCGGACCGGGCGATTATGCCGCGCGGCCAGCGGGGCCGGACCGCAGCGGAGGCGGGCGAAACCCTCGGCGGGGCGGGCCGGGCGGGCGGGGGCGGCGTCGGGCGCGAACGCTCCTGCGGAGGCCGCAGGGCGTGATTGGCGGTCCTGGAGTTCGCAACCCTTTGATTCGGAAGGCAT
Source organism: Burkholderiales bacterium (assembly GCA_046347845.1). GTDB lineage: Bacteria > Pseudomonadota > Gammaproteobacteria > Burkholderiales > Casimicrobiaceae > VBCG01. Next base: position 445,630 of record JAXMFH010000001.1, read on the forward strand.
CGCGCGACCGTATTGCGCCGCACGTCGCGCCCGGAGGCGGTTTGACGCCACAGGCCACCGGCTGCTAGAATTTCGAGTTTCGCGGAGGGGTTCCCGAGCGGTCAAAGGGAGCAGACTGTAAATCTGCCGGCTCTGCCTTCGAAGGTTCGAATCCTTCCCCCTCCACCAGTCAGGCATCAGGAATCAGAGGACAGGAATCAGTTGCCGTGGTGTTTCCGGTGGCCGCGCCTGGAGGGCGGGCAGGCGTCGGGTCCGACGGCGACGCGCGACAGCGGGTCGACGCATGACGACGAATCCGAACGGCGCTCGATGCGCCGCCCCGGGAATCTCGGCCGCCTCTGATCCCTGTCCTCTGTCCCCTGATTCCTGATTCGCGGGTGTAGCTCAATGGTAGAGCAGAAGCCTTCCAAGCTTACGACGAGGGTTCGATTCCCTTCACCCGCTCCAGCGCCCGCCGGCGGGCGCGGCGGGCGGGAACCGGCGCAGCGAGGCGGAAGGGCGATGGCGGGTTGGAGGCGGGAGTGGCGCCCCCTGACCGGCGTGCCGTGCGAGACGACGACACGCCCATGTAGCTCAGTGGCAGAGCACTCCCTTGGTAAGGGAGAGGTCGCGCGTTCAATCCGCGCCATGGGCACCAGAGTGAGGACGGCGACGCGGCGCAGCGGGCCCTCGCCGCGTGAGACATCCGGGATGCGCGGGCCGGTCGCCCGCGGGCTCCCGGCGGCGTGATCAACGAGACAGCGAGTCGGAGACAGCGATGGCCAAGGGCAAATTCGAGCGTACGAAGCCGCACGTGAACGTGGGGACGATCGGTCACGTGGATCACGGGAAGACGACGTTGACGGCGGCGATGACGCTGGTGCTGTCGAAGAAGTACGGAGGGGAGGCGAAGGCGTACGACCAGATCGACGCGGCGCCGGAGGAGAAGGCGCGGGGGATCACGATCAACACGGCGCACGTGGAGTACGAGACGGCGAATCGTCACTACGCGCACGTGGACTGTCCGGGGCACGCGGACTACGTGAAGAACATGATCACGGGTGCGGCGCAGATGGACGGGGCGATTCTGGTGGTGTCGGCGGCGGACGGTCCGATGCCGCAGACGCGGGAGCACATTCTGCTGGCGCGGCAGGTGGGGGTTCCGTACATCATCGTGTACATGAACAAGGCGGACATGGTGGACGACAAGGAGCTGCTGGAGCTTGTCGAGATGGAGGTCCGCGAGCTTTTGTCGAAGTACCAGTTTCCCGGGGACAAGACGCCGATCGTGATCGGGTCGGCGAAGCTGGCGCTGGAAGGCGACAAGAGCGAGCTTGGGGAGGGGTCGATCTTCAAGCTGGCGGAGGCGCTGGACAGCTACATTCCGACGCCGGAGCGTGCGATCGACGGGACGTTTCTGATGCCGGTGGAGGACGTGTTCTCGATCTCGGGGCGCGGGACGGTGGTGACGGGCCGGGTGGAGCGCGGGATCGTGAAGGTGGGGGACGAGCTGGAGATCGTGGGGCTGAAGCCGACGATGAAGACGGTGTGCACGGGCGTGGAGATGTTCCGGAAGCTGCTGGACCAGGGGCAGGCGGGGGACAACGTGGGGGTGCTCCTGCGCGGGACGAAGCGGGAGGAGGTGGAGCGCGGGCAGGTGCTGGCGAAGCCGGGCTCGATCACGCCGCACACGAAGTTCAGCTGCGAGGTGTACGTGCTGTCGAAGGAGGAGGGAGGGCGGCACACGCCGTTCTTCCCGGGGTACCGGCCGCAGTTCTATTTCCGGACGACGGACGTGACGGGGAGCTGCGAGCTGCCGGCGGGGACGGAGATGGTGATGCCGGGGGACAACATCGGGATGACGGTGACGCTGATCGCGCCGATCGCGATGGAGGAAGGGCTGCGGTTCGCGATCCGCGAGGGTGGCCGGACGGTCGGCGCCGGCGTCGTCGCGAAGATCATCGAGTAACAGGGATCAGAGTCCAGGGATCAGGGATCAGACGAATCGGCGGAGCGGCAACGACAAACCGTCCCGGTACGGACGGCGTTGCCGATCCCTGATTCCTGATGCCCGATCCCTGATTAGGCCAGTAGCTCAATTGGCAGAGCGGCGGTCTCCAAAACCGCAGGTTGGGGGTTCGATTCCCTCCTGGCCTGCCAGATTCGGGGAGCGGGGATCAGAGGACAGGGATCAGAGGCGCCGGCGAATCCCGCGACGCGGCATCGAAGCCGCGGGATCCGCCGAGCGATGTCCTGGAAGCTGAACCGGCACCGAACTGGCTGAACGAACCGAAGGAAGGAGCAGGCATCGAAGCGTCGATCGTCTTACCCGCGAACCCGCAAACCGCGACTCGTGTCGCGCCTCGGGCATCGCGGGTGCGTCTGATCCCTGGCTTCTGATCCCTGATACCTGAGATGGACAAACTGAAGATCGCGCTCGCGTTCGGGTGCATCGTGCTGGGCGTGTGGGGCTACTACGCGTTCCAGGACACGGCGCTCGTGCTGCGCGTGCTGATGGTGATCGGCGGGCTGCTCGCCGCGGGCGGCGTCGCCTGGCTCTCCGCGCCGGGCAAGGCGTTCTTCGCGTTCGCGCAGGACTCCTGGCAGGAAGCCGGGCGCGTGGCGTGGCCCACGCGCAAGGAAACGATGCAGATGACGGCCGTCGTGTTCGTCTTCGTGATGATCATGGGGCTGTTCTTCCTCTCGGTCGACACGCTGCTCGCGTGGGTCGTGAAGCTGGTGACGGTGCGGGGGGGCGCATGAGCGCCGCACGGCCGACCGAAGGCGCTCGCCCCCTCCTCCGGGAGGGGGTGCGCGACGCCGCGGCAGCGGCAAGCCCGGGGGAGGCCCTCCGGAGCGCCGCGCGGCCGTCCGAAGGTGCCCGCCCCCTCCTCCGGGAGGGGGTGTGCGACGCCGCGGCAGCGGCAAGCCCGGGGGAGATTGGCCGATGAGCAAGCGCTGGTACGTCGTTCACGCCTACTCGGGATTCGAGAAGAGCGTGCAGCGGACGCTCGCGGACCGGATCAAGCGGGCGGGCATGCAGGAACAGTTCGGGCAGATCCTCGTGCCGGTCGAGGAGGTCGTCGAGATGAAGGGCGGCCAGAAGTCGACCTCGGAGCGCAAGTTCTTCCCGGGCTACGTGCTGGTCGAGATGGAGATGACCGACGACACCTGGCACCTGGTCAAGAGCACGCCCAAGGTGACGGGATTCGTCGGCGGCACCGCGAACAAGCCGACGCCGATCTCGCAGAAGGAGGTCGACGCGATCCTGCAGCAGGTGCAGGAAGGCGCCGAGAAGCCGCGTCCGAAGGTGCTGTTCGAGACGGGCGAGGCGGTGCGCGTGAAGGAAGGCCCGTTCACGGACTTCCACGGCAACGTCGAGGACGTGAACTACGAGAAGAGCAAGCTCAAGGTGTCGGTGTCGATCTTCGGACGCTCGACGCCGGTGGAGCTGGACTTTTCGCAGGTCGAGAAGGCGTAGAGCGGCGTTGTCGGTGCGCTTCGCGCGCCTCGAACGCCCCCCTACGCGTCCACGTTGGAGCGTCGCGGTGCGACGCTCAACGCGGACGAGGCCTCCGCTGACCGCGGAGGCTTGAAGGGTCAAGTGCATCGTGCGCCATCGGGCCGCGGTGCGAAAGGCGGGGCCGCGAGGCTTCGCGTGAACGGGGAGGGTGGCGACACCCGCTAGCACCCACGGGAGACGAAGATGGCGAAGAAAGTCGTCGGTTTCATCAAGCTTCAGGTGCCGGCCGGCAAGGCGAACCCCTCGCCGCCGATCGGCCCCGCGCTCGGCCAGCGCGGCCTCAACATCATGGAGTTCTGCAAGGCGTTCAACGCGCAGACCCAGAAGATGGAGGCCGGACTGCCGATCCCGGTCGTGATCACGGCGTACGCGGACAAGAGCTTCACGTTCGTGATGAAGACGCCGCCGGCCACCGTGCTGATCAAGAAGGCGGCGAAGGTCGAGAAGGGCTCGTCGAAGCCCCACACCGACAAGGTCGGGAAGCTGACGCGCGCGCAGGCCGAGGAGATCGCGAAGGCGAAGCAGCCCGACCTGACCGCGGCGGACCTCGACGCCGCGGTGCGCACGATCGCGGGCAGCGCCCGTTCCATGGGCATCACGGTCGAAGGGGTGAAGTGATCATGGCCGAACAGAAGACTCCGCGCCTTTCCAAGCGCATGAAGACGGTCCGCGGCAAGGTGGACCGCAGCAGGGCCTATCCGGTCGACGACGCGCTCAAGCTCGTCAAGGAGACGGCGGTCGCCAAGTTCGACGAGTCGGTGGACGTCGCGGTGAACCTCGGCGTCGACGCCAAGAAGTCCGACCAGACCGTCCGCGGCTCGGTCGTGCTGCCGGCGGGCACCGGCAAGAAGGTCCGCGTCGCGGTGTTCGCGCAGGGCGACAAGGCGAAGCAGGCCACGGAGGCCGGCGCCGACGTCGTCGGCTTCGACGACCTCGCGGCGAAGATCAAGGAAGGCTACATGGACTTCGACGTCGTCATCGCGTCGCCGGACGCGATGCGGGTCGTCGGCCAGCTGGGCCAGATCCTCGGCCCGCGGGGCCTGATGCCGAACCCGAAGGTGGGTACCGTGTCGGCGGACGTCGCGGGCGCCGTGAAGAACGCGAAGGCCGGCCAGGTGCAGTACCGCACCGACAAGGCCGGCATCGTCCAGTGCACGATCGGGCGCGCGTCGTTCACGCCCGAGCAGCTCAAGACGAACCTGTCGGCGCTGATCGACGCGCTCTCGAAGGCGAAGCCGCAGGGCGTCAAGGGCATCTATTTCAAGAAGGTCAGCGTGAGCTCGACGATGGGCGCGGGCGTGCGGGTCGATCCCGCGAGCCTCAACATCGCCCAGAGCGCGGCGCACTGATCAGGGAACGGGCAACAGGCAACGGGTAACAGTTGAGGGTAAGCGCATCGGAGCCGTCGATGCGCGAGCCGTCAAAGACCGCTGGAGCGAAGGGCTCAAAACGGGCGACACGTCGGGTGGGGGAGGTTTCTGTTCCCCGTCACCTGACCTCTGTTCCCCGATCCAGCGCAGATGGTGCCCTCGCAGGACAGGACATTCCTGGACTCGATGGTCACCGGAGCACGCGCGAGGCCGCGGTCGGGCCGGGCGCGGGAGCCGAGAGGGCTCGTACCGGAGGCAGTCAGTCGGCAAGCGATCGTTCCCGATCCCTTCCCCCTGACCCGTGTCTCCTGAAACGGAGGTGAGCTTGAGTCTCGATCTGCAGAAGAAGGAAGCGGTTGTCGCGGAAGTCGCGAAGCAGGTGTCCACGGCGCAGGCGATCGTGCTTGCGGAGAACCGTGGCATGCCCGTGTCCGACATGACGCAGCTCCGCGCGAAGGCACGGGCCTCCGGCGTCTACTTCAGGGTGGTCAAGAACACCCTGGTGCGCCGCGCGGTCGCCGGCACGCCGTTCGAGAAGCTGTCCGACAAGATGGTCGGGCCGCTCACGTACGGCATCGGCGCCGATCCGGTCGCCGTGGCGAAGGTGCTGAACGACTTCGCCAAGGGCCACGAGAAGCTCGTGATCACGGCGGGCGCGATGCCCGGGCAGGTGATGTCCGCCAAGGACGTCGCCGCGCTCGCGTCGCTCCCGTCGCGCGAGGAGCTGCTCGCGAAGCTGATGGGCACGATGCAGGCGCCGGTGGCGAAGCTCGTCCGCACGATGAACGAGGTCCCGGGCAAGTTCGTCCGGACCCTCGCGGCCGTGCGCGACGCGAAGTCCGCCGCCTGACGCGCCCGCGACGCCGAATCCCCACGATCCCAACCATTCACGAACCAGGAGTCCACGATGTCCGCTGTCCACACTGAAATCCTCGACAAGATCGCTTCGATGACCGTCCTCGAGCTGTCGGACCTCATCAAGGCGATGGAAGAGAAGTTCGGCGTCTCCGCCGCCGCCGCGGTGGCCGTCGCCGCGCCGGCCGCCGGCGGCGCGCCCGCCGCCGCCGCGGAAGAGAAGACCGAGTTCTCGGTCATCCTCACCGCCGCCGGCGAAAACAAGGTCAACGTCATCAAGGCGGTCCGCGAGATCACGAGCCTCGGCCTCAAGGAGGCGAAGGACCTGGTCGACGGCGCGCCGAAGCCGGTCAAGGAAGGCATCCCGAAGGCCGACGCCGAGGCCGCGAAGAAGAAGCTCGAAGAGGCCGGCGCCAAGGTGGAGATCAAGTAGTTCCTGATCAGAGGGTGCGCGAGGGCCTGCAGGCCCGCGCACCCTGGAAACATCACGACGCCGATTGCCTGACGTAGAGGCTGAAATGGCGGAAATCGCGGGCGGAGCCCGACGATTTCCGTAGGTACGAAGAACCGAACGCCGGGCGGGGCGACCCGCCCCGGCGAACGGGGCTGAAGTTGGAGCGGGCCGCCGTCATGGGCGGCGGCTTCGCGCGTCGTTCCCTCGGCGACGAGGGAACGAAGCACAGCGGTTTCGGTCGAGACCCCTGTGCTTCGTTTTCCGACGCGACTGCGGAAGACGGGTTTGGTCGGGCGCGCCCCGCAACGGGCGCGTCGTCCGCCAGCGGCTGGTAGAGGCCAGCCACCAGGCCAGGGGCGCAACGCCCCCGGACAGTCCGCGCGCGATCCCGCAGGGGAGCGCGTCACCGCACAGCATCGTCCGCAACGAAGGATCGACAACGGCCATGGCGACCCCGACGACCCATTCCTACACGTTCACCGAGAAGAAGCGCATCCGCAAGAGCTTCGCGAAGCGCGCGAGCGTGCTCCGCGTGCCGTTCCTGCTGGAGACGCAGCTCGCGTCCTACCGGGCGTTCCTGCAGGCGGACACGCCGCCCGACCAGCGCCGCAACGAGGGCCTGCAGGCCGCGTTCACGTCCATCTTCCCGATCTCGAGCCACTCGGGGTCCGCGCGCCTCGAGTTCGTGGGCTTCTCGCTGCTCCCGCCCGCGTTCGACGTGGTCGAGTGCCAGCAGCGCGGCCTCACCTACTGCTCGGCGCTCCGGGCGAAGGTCCGCCTCGTTCTGATGGACCGGGAGGCGCCCAAGGAGACGGTGAAGGAGGTGAAGGAGCAGGAGGTCTACATGGGCGAGATCCCGCTCATGACCGAGAACGGCTCGTTCATCATCAACGGCACCGAGCGCGTCATCGTCTCGCAGCTGCACCGGTCGCCCGGCGTGTTCTTCGAGCACGACCGCGGCAAGACCCACAGCTCGGGCAAGCTCCTGTTCTCGGCGCGCGTGATCCCGTACCGCGGCTCGTGGCTGGACTTCGAGTTCGACCCGAAGGACTTCCTGTTCTTCCGCGTCGACCGCCGCCGCAAGATGCCGGTGACGACGCTGCTCAAGGCGATCGGCCTCACGAACGAGGACATCCTCGAGAAGTTCTTCGACTTCGACGCGTTCCACTTCGGCACGCGCGGCATCGAGCTCGAGCTCGTGCCCGAGCGGCTGCGCGGCGAGGTCGCGCGGTTCGACGTCGCCGGCAAGGACGGCAAGGTGATCGTGCAGAAGGACAAGCGCATCACCGCGCGCCACGTGCGCGACCTCGTCGACGGCGGCGTGAAGCGCATCGTCGTGCCGGCCGACTACGTGCTCGGCCGGACGATCGCGAAGAACGTCGTCGACAAGTCGACCGGCGAGGTGGTCGCGAAGGCCAACGACGAGGTCACCGAGGAGGTCCTGAAGAAGCTCGCCGACGCCGGCGTGCACGAGATCCGGACCATCTACACGAACGACCTCGACCACGGGCCGTTCATCTCGCAGACGCTGCGCAGCGACGATACGCCCGACCAGTACGCGGCGAAGGTCGCGATCTACCGGATGATGCGCCCGGGCGAGCCCCCGACCGAGGACGCCGTCGAGGCGCTGTTCCACGGGCTGTTCTTCTCCGAGGAGCGCTACGACCTGTCGGCCGTCGGCCGCATGAAATTCAACCGCCGCGTGGGGCGCGAGGAGCTCAAGGGGCCGGGCACGCTCACCAACGACGACATCATCGCGGTGATCCGGATCCTGGTCGAGCTGCGCAACGGCCGCGGCGAGATCGACGACATCGACCACCTCGGCAACCGCCGCGTCCGGTCTGTGGGCGAGCTCGCCGAGAACCAGTTCCGCTCGGGGCTCGTGCGCGTCGAGCGCGCGGTGAAGGAGCGGCTGGGCCAGGCCGAGAGCGAGAACCTGCTGCCGCACGACCTGATCAACGCGAAGCCGATCTCGGCGGCGATCAAGGAGTTCTTCGGCTCGTCGCAGCTGTCGCAGTTCATGGACCAGACGAACCCGCTGTCGGAGATCACGCACAAGCGCCGCGTTTCGGCGCTCGGCCCCGGGGGGCTCACGCGCGAGCGCGCGGGCTTCGAGGTCCGCGACGTGCACCCGACGCACTACGGCCGCGTGTGCCCGATCGAGACGCCCGAGGGCCCGAACATCGGCCTCATCAACTCGCTCGCGCTCTACGCGCGCACCAACGAGTTCGGCTTCCTCGAGACGCCGTACCGCAAGGTCGTCGACGGCAGGGTGACCGACCACATCGACTTCCTGTCGGCGATCGAGGAGAGCCAGTACGTGATCGCGCAGGCGAACGCGAAGGTCGACGCGAAGGGCCGCCTGACCGACGAGCTCGTGAGCTGCCGCAACCGGAACGAGTTCATGCTGGCGACCGCCGACAAGATCCAGTACATGGACGTCGCGCCGAGCCAGATCGTCTCGGTCGCCGCCTCGCTGATCCCGTTCCTCGAGCACGACGACGCGAACCGCGCGCTGATGGGCTCGAACATGCAGAGGCAGGCGGTCCCGTGCCTGCGCCCGGAGAAGCCGCTCGTCGGCACCGGGATCGAACGCACCGCGGCCGTCGACTCGGGCACCGCCGTGATGGCGCGCCGGGGCGGCAAGGTCGACTACGTCGACGCGAGCCGCATCGTCGTGCGCGTCAACGACGCGGAGACCGCGGCGGGCGACGTGGGCGTCGACATCTACAACCTGGTCAAGTACAAGCGCAGCAACCAGAACACGAACATCAACCAGCGGCCGCTCGTGAAGGTCGGCGACCAGATCGCGCGCCACGACGTGATCGCGGACGGCGCCTCGACCGACCTGGGCGAGCTCGCGCTCGGGCAGAACATGCTGGTCGCGTTCATGCCCTGGAACGGCTACAACTACGAGGACTCGATCCTGATCAGCGAGCGCGTCGTCGGCGACGACCGCTACACGTCGATCCACATCGAGGAGCTCTCGATCGTGGCGCGCGACACCAAGCTCGGGCCCGAGGAGATCACGCGCGACATCAGCTCCCTCGGGGAGTCGCAGCTCGGCCGCCTCGACGACGCGGGGATCGTCTACATCGGCGCGGAGGTCGAGGCCGGCGACGTGCTGGTCGGCAAGGTGACGCCCAAGGGCGAGACGCAGCTCACGCCCGAGGAGAAGCTGCTGCGGGCGATCTTCGGCGAGAAGGCGTCCGACGTGAAGGACACGAGCCTGCGCGTGCCCTCCGGCATCTCGGGGACCGTGATCGACGTCCAGGTCTTCACGCGCGAGGGCATCGAGCGCGACAAGCGGGCGCAGCAGATCATCGACGACGAGCTCCGCGGCTACCGGAAGGACCTGAACGACCAGCTGCGGATCGTCGAGAACGACGCGTTCGCGCGGATCGAGAAGATGCTCCTCGGCAAGACCGTGAACGGCGGGCCCAAGCGCATCGCGAAGGGCGCGAAGGTCACGAAGGAGTACCTCGAGGGCGTGAACCGGCACGACTGGTTCGAGATCCGGCTGGCCGGCGAGGACGCGGCGCAGCAGCTCGAGGCGATGAAGGACTCGCTCGTCAAGCTGCGCGAGCAGTTCGACGCGATGTTCGAGCTCAAGAAGAAGAAGCTCACGCAGGGCGACGAGCTGCCGCCGGGCGTCCAGAAGATGGTCAAGGTCTACGTGGCGGTCAAGCGCCGGCTCCAGCCGGGCGACAAGATGGCCGGGCGGCACGGCAACAAGGGCGTCGTCTCGAAGATCGTCCCCGTCGAGGACATGCCCTACATGGCGGACGGCACGCCGGTCGACATCGTGCTGAACCCGCTGGGCGTGCCGTCGCGGATGAACGTGGGCCAGATCCTCGAGGTGCACCTGGGCTGGGCCGCGAAGGGGCTCGGCCGCAGGATCGAGGAGGCGCTGAGGGCGCAGGCGAAGGCCGGCGAGGTGCGTAAGCTCCTCGAGCGCGTCTACAACACGACCGGCCAGCGCGAGCCGCTCGACGCGCTCGACGACGCCGAGATCGTGAAGCTCGCCGACAACCTGCGCGGCGGCGTCCCGTTCGCGACGCCGGTGTTCGACGGCGCGACCGAGGACGAGATCCGCGGGATGCTCGAGCTGGCGGGGCTGCCGACGTCCGGGCAGGTCGTCCTCCACGACGGCCGCACCGGCGAGGCGTTCGACCGCGCGGTGACGGTGGGCTACATGCACATGCTGAAGCTGCACCACCTGGTCGACGACAAGATGCACGCGCGCTCGACCGGCCCGTACAGCCTCGTCACGCAGCAGCCGCTCGGCGGCAAGGCCCAGTTCGGCGGCCAGCGCTTCGGCGAGATGGAGGTCTGGGCCCTCGAGGCCTACGGCGCCGCGTACACGCTGCAGGAGATGCTGACGGTCAAGTCGGACGACGTGAACGGCCGCACCAAGGTGTACGAGAACATCGTCAAGGGCGAGCACAGGATCGAGGCCGGGATGCCGGAGTCGTTCAACGTGCTGGTGAAGGAGATCCGCTCGCTCGCCATCGACGTGGACATGGAGCGCGACTGACGTCGCGTTCCAGGCATCAGAGGACGGGCATCAGGGATCAGACGTACCCCATCGCGCGCCGGCACCGACGGTGACGGCGGCGGAACTCGGAGAGTTCGACAGATGAAAGCACTGCTCGATCTGTTCAAGCAGGTCACCCAGGAAGAGGAATTCGACGCGATCAAGATCGGGCTCGCCTCGCCCGAGAAGATCCGCTCGTGGTCGTACGGCGAGGTCAAGAAGCCGGAGACGATCAACTACCGGACGTTCAAGCCCGAGCGCGACGGCCTGTTCTGCGCCAAGATCTTCGGCCCGGTCAAGGACTACGAGTGCCTGTGCGGCAAGTACAAGCGCCTGAAGCACCGCGGCGTGATCTGCGAGAAGTGCGGCGTCGAGGTCACGCTCGCCAAGGTCCGCCGCGAACGCATGGGCCACATCGAGCTCGCGAGCCCGGTCGCGCACATCTGGTTCCTGAAGAGCCTGCCCTCGCGCATGGGCATGGTGCTCGACATGACGCTGCGCGACATCGAGCGCGTCCTGTACTTCGAGGCGTTCGTCGTGACCGACCCGGGGCTCACGCCGCTCAACCGCGGCCAGCTCCTGACCGAAGACGACTACCTCGCGAAGCTCGAGCAGCACGGCGACGACTTCCAGGCGTCGATGGGCGCGGAGGGCATCCGCGAGCTGCTCAAGAGCCTCGACGTGAACCACGAGGTCGACAAGCTGCGCAAGGAGCTCGAGTCGACCGGCTCGGACACCAAGATCAAGAAGATCGCGAAGCGCCTCAAGGTGCTCGAGGCGTTCCACAAGTCCGGCATCAAGCCCGAGTGGATGATCCTCGAGGTGCTGCCGGTGCTGCCGCCGGAGCTGCGCCCGCTCGTGCCGCTCGACGGCGGCCGGTTCGCGACCTCGGACCTGAACGACCTCTACCGCCGCGTCATCAACCGCAACAACCGCCTGAAGCGGCTGCTCGAGCTCAAGGCGCCGGACATCATCGTCCGCAACGAGAAGCGGATGCTGCAGGAGGCGGTCGACTCGCTGCTCGACAACGGCCGCCGCGGCAAGGCGATGACCGGCGCGAACAAGCGCCCGTTGAAGTCGCTCGCCGACATGATCAAGGGCAAGGGCGGCCGGTTCCGGCAGAACCTGCTCGGCAAGCGCGTCGACTACTCGGGCCGCTCGGTCATCGTCGTCGGCCCGCAGCTCAAGCTGCACCAGTGCGGCCTGCCGAAGCTGATGGCGCTCGAGCTGTTCAAGCCGTTCATCTTCAACAAGCTCGAGACGATGGGCCTCGCGACCACGATCAAGGCCGCGAAGAAGATGGTCGAGAGCCAGGAGCCGGTGGTCTGGGACATCCTCGAGGACGTGATCCGCGAGCACCCGGTGCTGCTCAACCGCGCGCCGACGCTCCACCGCCTCGGCATCCAGGCGTTCGAGCCGGTCCTGATCGAGGGCAAGGCGATCCAGCTGCACCCGCTCGTCTGCACCGCGTTCAACGCGGACTTCGACGGCGACCAGATGGCCGTGCACGTGCCGCTGTCGCTCGAGGCGCAGATGGAGGCGCGCACGCTGATGCTCGCGTCGAACAACGTGCTGCTGCCCTCGAACGGCGAGCCGTGCATCGTGCCCTCGCAGGACATCGTGCTGGGCCTCTACTACGCGACGCGCGAGCGCATCGGCGCCGCCGGCGAGGGCATGCGCTTCGCCGACGTGGCCGAGGTGGCGCGCGCCTACGAGTCGCGCCAGGCCGAGCTGCACGCGAAGATCACGGTGCGCATCCGCGAGATCGGCCGCCGCGCCGAGGACGGCTCGCGACCGGAGACGCTCAAGCGCTACGAGACCACGGTCGGCCGCGCGCTGCTCTCCGAGATCCTGCCGCCGGGCCTCGGGTTCGAGAACATCAACAAGCCGCTCAAGAAGAAGGAGATCTCGCGCCTCATCAACGCGAGCTTCCGCCGCTGCGGGCTGCGCGAGACGGTGATCTTCGCCGACAAGCTGATGCAGGCCGGCTACGGGCTGGCGACGCGCGGCGGCATCTCGTTCGCCGCCGGCGACATGCTGGTGCCGGCCGAGAAGCAGACGATCATCGAGAAGGCCGAGAAGGAGGTGAAGGAGATCGAGGCGCAGTACACCTCGGGCCTCGTCACCCAGGGCGAGCGCTACAACAAGGTCGTGGACATCTGGGGCCGCGCCGGCGACGAGATCGCCAAGGCGATGATGAACCAGCTGGGCGAGATGGAGGTCGTCGACCGCGAGGGCAAGAAGGCGCGCCAGGCGTCGTTCAACTCGATCTTCATGATGGCCGACTCGGGCGCGCGGGGCTCGGCGGCGCAGATCCGCCAGCTCGCCGGCATGCGCGGCCTGATGGCGAAGCCGGACGGCTCGATCATCGAGACGCCGATCACCGCGAACTTCCGCGAGGGCCTGAACGTCCTGCAGTACTTCATCTCGACGCACGGCGCGCGCAAGGGCCTCGCCGACACCGCGCTCAAGACCGCGAACTCGGGCTACCTGACCCGCCGCCTCGTCGACGTGACGCAGGACCTGGTCGTGACCGAGCAGGACTGCGGCACGGGCAACGGCGTCGCGATGAAGGCGCTGGTCGAGGGCGGCGAGGTGATCGAGCCGCTGCGCGAGCGCATCCTCGGCCGCGCCGCCGCGGCGGACATCGTCAACCCCGAGACGCAGGAGACGCTGTTCGAGAAGGGCACGCTGCTGGGCGAGGACGAGGTCGAGCGCATCGAGACGCTCGGCATCGACGAGGTCAAGGTGCGCACGCCGCTCACCTGCGACACGCGCTACGGCCTGTGCGCGACCTGCTACGGGCGCGACCTCGGCCGCGGCCACCTCGTCAACGTCGGCGAGGCGGTCGGCGTGATCGCCGCGCAGTCGATCGGCGAGCCGGGCACGCAGCTCACGATGCGGACGTTCCACATCGGCGGCGCGGCGTCGCGGACCGCGGCGGCCTCGCAGGTCGAGTCGAAGTCGGCGGGCACCGTGCGCTTCTCGGCGCTGATGCGCTACGTCACCAACGCGAAGGGCGAGCTCGTGGTGATCGCGCGCTCGGGCGAGGTGATGATCCACGACGACAACGGCCGCGAGCGCGAGCGCCACAAGGTGCCGTACGGCGCGACGCTCCAGGTGAAGGACGGCGACGTGGTCAAGGCCGGCAAGGTGCTGGCGCAGTGGGACGCGACCGCCCGCCCGATCATCACCGAGTACGCGGGCCGCGTGAAGTTCGAGAACGTCGAGGAGGGCGTGACCGTCGCCAAGCAGGTCGACGACGTGACCGGCCTCTCGACGCTGGTCGTCATCGACCCGAAGCGCCGGGCGACCACCTCGGCGAAGGGCGTGCGGCCGCAGGTCAAGCTGCTCGACGACGCGGGCCGCGAGATCATGCTCGCCGGCAGCGACCACCCGGTCAACATCACGTTCCAGCTGGGCTCGATCATCACGGTCAAGGACGGCCAGCAGGTCGCGGTCGGCGAGGTGCTCGCGCGGATCCCGCAGGAGACCTCGAAGACCCGCGACATCACGGGCGGCCTGCCGCGCGTGGCCGAGCTGTTCGAGGCGCGCTCGCCGAAGGATGCCGGCATGCTCGCCGAGGTCACCGGCACCGTGTCGTTCGGCAAGGACACCAAGGGCAAGCAGCGCCTGGTCATCACCGACCTCGACGGCGCCGCGCACGAGTTCCTGATCCCGAAGGACAAGCACGTCACCGTGCACGACGGCCAGGTGGTCAACAAGGGCGAGATGATCGTCGACGGCCCGGCGGATCCGCACGACATCCTGCGCCTGCTCGGCGTCGAGCAGCTCGCGCGCTACATCACCGACGAGGTGCAGGACGTCTACCGGCTGCAGGGCGTGAAGATCAACGACAAGCACATCGAGGTGATCGTCCGCCAGATGCTGCGCCGCGTGCAGGTGCTCGAGGCGGGCGAGACGAAGTTCATCCCCGGCGAGCAGGTCGAGCGCTCGGAGCTCCTCGACGAGAACGACAAGGCGATCGCGGACGGCAAGCCGCCGGCGACCTACGAGCACATGCTGCTCGGGATCACCAAGGCGTCGCTGTCGACCGACTCGTTCATCTCGGCGGCCTCGTTCCAGGAGACCACGCGCGTGCTGACCGAGGCCGCGATCATGGGCAAGCGCGACGACCTGAGGGGCCTGAAGGAGAACGTGATCGTCGGGCGCCTGATCCCGGCGGGCACGGGCCTCGCGCACCACAACGCGCGCAAGCGGCAGAAGGCGCTGGGTCCGGAGGCGGCGCTGATGGAGGCCGCGGCCGAGGCGGAGGCGCAGGCCGAGGCGAAGGCGGCCGCGGAGGCGTCGGCGAACGCCGCCTGACGCGCGCGCGGCGGTGCGCCCATCGGAGGGCCGGCAGGCGACTGCCGGCCCTCTTTTCTGGGTTCCGGGCCGCGGCGCCCGTCCCCGGTGGGCGCGTGCGCCGGTCGATGGCCGCCGTGGTCCGGGGACCCGTCCGCCACGCACCACGGGCGGTCGGGTCGGCGCGGGGCCGGGGGCCAGGCGGTCGCCGGGGAAGCCGCGCCCCGGAACGGGCTGCCGCCGGCGGTTCGGGTGGCGGTCCCGTGGAGCGGGAGGGGGGAGCGCCCTGTTCTGCTGGGTCATTCCCTCCTCGGGCCGCGCTTCGCGCGGGCGCTCGCGGCACGCGAAAGCGTTGACGCGGTGCGCCAAATGTCTCTATAATCGCGGTCTTTTCGCCCTCCGGCGGCCAGAAAGCCCGGCCGAGGGGCGGCGTACCCGGCGCGCCGGGGGTGCCCGCGGGGAGCGTTCCGCGGAAGCCTCCGGGCTGCGGCGAGGCGCGGTGCGGTGGCCCGGCGACGGCAGCGGAAGTCTCGCGCGTCCGGGCCACTTTGATTTGCAGCGAGCAGGATGAGCCCTGCGGACCGCGCCGGAGCCTTCGGAGCCGGCCGGACGCACACTCAGGACAACTGGCGGAAGACCTTAGATGCCCACTATCAATCAGCTCGTGCGGAAGGGCCGCAAGCCCGTCGTGACGAAGAGCAAGGTGCCGGCGCTCCAGCAGAGCCCGCAGAAGCGCGGCGTGTGCACGCGCGTGTACACGACGACGCCCAAGAAGCCGAACTCGGCGCTCCGGAAGGTCGCGAAGGTGCGGCTCACCAACGGATTCGAGGTGATCAGCTACATCGGCGGCGAAGGCCACAACCTGCAGGAGCACTCGGTCGTGCTGATCCGCGGCGGCCGCGTCAAGGACCTGCCCGGCGTCCGCTACCACATGGTGCGCGGCAGCCTCGACACCGCCGGCGTGAAGGATCGCAAGCAGTCGCGCTCGAAGTACGGCGCCAAGCGGCCCAAGGCCGCCTGACCACGGAGTTCGTCATGCCCCGACGCAGAGAAGTCCCCAAGCGCGACATCCTCGCCGACCCCAAGTACGGCTCGGTCGAGGTCGCCAAGTTCATGAACGTGCTCATGACCGCCGGCAAGAAGTCGGTGGCCGAGCGCATCGTCTACGGCGCGTTCGACGCGATCAGCAAGAAGGGCGGCAAGGATCCGCTGGAAGTCTTCACGCAGGCGCTGCAGAACGCCAAGCCGATGGTCGAGGTCAAGAGCCGTCGCGTCGGTGGCGCCAACTTCCAGGTCCCCGTCGAGGTCCGCCCGGTCCGCCGCGTCGCGCTCGCGATGCGCTGGCTGCGCGAGGCCGCGCGCAAGCGCGGCGAGAAGTCGATGGGCGCGCGGCTGGCCGGCGAGCTGATCGACGCGTCCGAGGGACGCGGCGGCGCGGTCAAGAAGCGCGAGGAAGTCCATCGCATGGCCGAGGCCAACAAGGCCTTCTCGCACTTCCGGTTCTGACCGGCGCGCGGCCCACGCACACGAGACAACGACAGACACACGCGACAGGACGGACTGGCGCCGCCTCCCGGGCGATCCCCGCGGCGGCGTCGAGCCGATAACGACAGTGCCCCGAACCACCCCCATCGAACGGTACCGGAACATCGGCATCAGCGCGCACATCGATGCCGGCAAGACCACGACCACCGAGCGCATCCTGTTCTACACCGGCGTCTCGCACAAGATGGGCGAGGTGCACGACGGCGCGGCCGTCATGGACTGGATGGAGCAGGAGCGCGAGCGCGGCATCACGATCACGTCGGCCGCGACGACCTGCTTCTGGAAGGGGATGGACGGCAAGTACCCGGAGCACCGGATCAACATCATCGACACGCCCGGCCACGTCGACTTCACGATCGAGGTCGAGCGGTCGATGCGCGTGCTCGACGGCGCCTGCATGGTCTACGACTCGGTCGGCGGCGTGCAGCCGCAGTCGGAGACGGTGTGGCGCCAGGCGAACAAGTACAAGGTGCCGCGCCTCGCGTTCGTCAACAAGATGGACCGCGTCGGCGCGAACTTCTTCAAGGTCCACGACCAGATGCGCACGCGCCTCAAGGCGAACCCGGTGCCCATCCAGGTGCCGATCGGGGCCGAGGACAAGTTCGAGGGCGTCGTCGACCTGGTGCGCATGAAGGCGATCACCTGGGACGAGGCGTCGCAGGGCACCAAGTTCGAGATCCGCGACATCCCGGCCGACCTCGTCGACGTCGCGAAGGAGTGGCGCGAGAAGATGGTCGAGAGCGCCGCCGAGGCGAACGAGGAGCTGATGGACAGGTACCTCGAGTCGGGCGACCTCCCGGTCGAGGACATCAAGCGCGGCCTGCGCCTGCGCACGATCGGCGGCGAGATCGTGCCGATGCTGTGCGGCACCGCGTTCAAGAACAAGGGCGTCCAGGCGATGCTCGACGCCGTCATCGACTACCTGCCCGCGCCGACCGACATCCCCCCGGTGAAGGGCGAGCTCGAGAACGGCAAGGAGGGCGAGCGCAAGGCGGCCGACGAAGAGCCGTTCTCCGGGCTCGCGTTCAAGATCATGACCGACCCGTACGTCGGCCAGCTCGTGTTCTTCCGCGTCTACTCGGGCGTCATCAACTCGGGCGACACGATCTACAACCCGGTCAAGGGCCGCAAGGAGCGGGTCGGGCGCATCCTGCAGATGCACGCGAACCAGCGCGAGGACATCAAGGAGGTGCGCGCGGGCGACATCGCCGCGGCGGTCGGCCTCAAGGAGGCGACGACCGGCGACACGCTGTGCGACCCGCAGAAGATCATCACGCTCGAGAAGATGATCTTCCCCGAGCCGGTGATCCACGTCGCCGTCGAGCCGAAGACCAAGGCCGACCAGGAGAAGATGGGCATCGCGCTCAACCGCCTGGCGCAGGAAGACCCGTCGTTCCGCGTGCGGACCGACGAGGAGTCGGGCCAGACGATCATCTCGGGCATGGGCGAGCTGCACCTCGAGATCCTCGTCGACCGGATGAAGCGCGAGTTCGGCGTCGAGGCGAACGTCGGCGCGCCGCAGGTCGCGTACCGCGAGGCGATCCGCAAGCCGGTCGAGATCGAGGGCAAGTTCGTCAAGCAGTCGGGGGGCCGCGGACAGTACGGCCACGTGTGGCTCAAGCTCGAGCCGAACGAGCAGGGCAAGGGCTTCGAGTTCGTCGACGCGATCAAGGGCGGCTCGGTGCCGCGCGAGTTCATCCCGGCGGTCGAGAAGGGGCTGCGCGAGACGCTGCCCAACGGCGTGCTGGCGGGCTTCCCGGTCGTCGACGTCAAGGTCACGCTGTTCGACGGCAGCTACCACGACGTCGACTCGAACGAGAACGCGTTCAAGATGGCCGCGTCGATGGGCTTCAAGGACGGGATGCGCAAGGCGAACCCGATCCTGCTCGAGCCGATGATGTCGGTCGAGGTCGAGACGCCCGAGGACTTCATGGGCAACGTGATGGGCGACCTCTCGTCCCGCCGCGGCATGGTCCAGGGCATGGAGGACCTGCCGACGGGCAAGGCGATCAAGGCCGAGGTGCCGCTCGCCGAGATGTTCGGCTACTCGACGACGCTGCGCTCGCTGTCGCAGGGCCGCGCGACCTACACGATGGAATTCAAGCACTACACCGAGGCACCGAAGAGCGTGGCCGAGGCCGTCATCAACAAGAAGGCGTAAGGACTCCGATCATGGCAAAGGGCAAATTCGAGCGTACGAAGCCGCACGTGAACGTGGGGACGATCGGTCACGTGGATCACGGGAAGACGACGTTGACGGCGGCGATGACGCTGGTGCTGTCGAAGAAGTACGGAGGGGAGGCGAAGGCGTACGACCAGATCGACGCGGCGCCGGAGGAGAAGGCGCGGGGGATCACGATCAACACGGCGCACGTGGAGTACGAGACGGCGAACCGGCACTACGCGCACGTGGACTGTCCGGGGCATGCGGACTACATCAAGAACATGATCACCGGGGCGGCGCAGATGGACGGGGCGATCCTGGTGGTGAGTGCGGCGGACGGGCCGATGCCGCAGACGCGGGAGCACATTCTGCTGGCGCGGCAGGTGGGGGTGCCGTACATCATCGTGTACATGAACAAGGCGGACATGGTGGACGACAAGGAGCTGCTGGAGCTTGTCGAGATGGAGGTGCGGGAGCTGTTGTCGAAGTACCAGTTTCCTGGGGACAAGACGCCGATCGTGATCGGCAGCGCGAAGATGGCGCTGGAGGGTGACAAGGGGGAGCTGGGGGAGGGGTCGATTCTGAAGCTGGCGGAGGCGCTGGACAGCTACATTCCGCAGCCGAAGCGGGCGGTGGACGGGCCGTTTCTGATGCCGGTGGAGGACGTGTTCTCGATCTCGGGTCGGGGGACGGTGGTGACGGGGCGGGTGGAGCGCGGGATCGTGAAGGTGGGGGACGAGCTGGAGATTGTGGGGCTGAAGCCGACGCAGAAGACGGTGTGCACGGGGGTGGAGATGTTCCGCAAGCTCTTGGATCAGGGGCAGGCGGGGGACAACGTGGGGGTGCTCCTGCGCGGGACGAAGCGGGAGGAGGTGGAGCGCGGGCAGGTGCTGGCGAAGCCGGGCTCGATCACGCCGCACACGAAGTTCAGCTGCGAGGTGTACGTGCTGTCGAAGGAGGAGGGAGGGCGGCACACGCCGTTCTTCCCGGGGTACCGGCCGCAGTTCTATTTCCGGACGACGGACGTGACGGGGAGCTGCGAGCTGCCGGCGGGGACGGAGATGGTGATGCCGGGGGACAACATCGGGATGACGGTGACGCTGATTGCGCCGATCGCGATGGAGGAAGGGCTGCGGTTCGCGATCCGCGAGGGCGGCCGCACGGTCGGCGCCGGCGTCGTCGCGAAGATCATCGAATAGGGCATGAAGGATGGGCGGCCCGATGGCCGCGTGAGGCATGGAGGATGAGCGCCGCGGCGCCGCGTCCGTCATGGCGAGCGAAAGCGAGCTTCATCCTTCATCGAAGGAAACGACATGCAGAACCAGAGAATCCGCATCCGTCTCAAGGCGTTCGACTACAAGCTGATCGACCAGTCGGCGCTCGAGATCGTCGAGACGGCGAAGCGCTCGGGCGCGGTCGTCAGGGGCCCGGTGCCGCTGCCGACGAAGATCGAGCGCTTCGACGTGCTGCGCTCGCCCCACGTCAACAAGACGTCGCGCGACCAGTTCGAGATTCGCACGCACCTGCGGCTGATGGACATCATCGACCCGACGGACAAGACCGTCGACCAGCTGATGAAGCTCGACCTGCCGGCGGGCGTGGACGTGGAGATCAAGCTGCAGTAGCGAAGGACCGGTTGGGGGCAGGCAGCCGCGCCCCCAATTGAAGCGTTTGGCCGGCCAATTGCAGCCGGCACCGGTTCCCGGAACCGGCCAATACGAAGAGAGAGGTTGAAATGTCACTCGGACTCGTCGGACGCAAGGTCGGCATGACCCGCGTGTTCGCGGAGGACGGCACCGCCGTCCCCGTGACCGTGCTGGACGTCGCCGACAACCGCGTCACGCAGATCAAGACCCCGGAGACGGACGGCTACGCGGCCGTCCAGGTCACCTACGGCAAGCGCCGTCCCTCGCGCGTGGCGAAGCCCCAGGCCGGCCACCTCGCGAAGGCGGGCGTCGAGGCGGGCGTCACGCTGAGGGAGTTCCCGGTCAGCGCGGACGCGCTCGCCGGCTTCAAGCCCGGCGACGTCATCGGCGCGGACACGTTCGCGCCGGGCCAGCTGGTCGACGTCACCGGCACGACGAAGGGCCGGGGCTTCTCGGGCGTGGTCCGCCGCTACAACTTCGGCGGCAACCGCGCGTCGCACGGCAACTCGGTGACGACCCGGGCGCCGGGCTCGATCGGGATGGCGCAGGACCCGGGCCGCGTGTTCCCCGGCAAGCGCATGGCCGGCCACTACGGCAGCGCGACGCGCACGGTGCAGACGCTCACGGTGGTGCGCGTCGACAAGGAGCGCGGGCTGCTGCTCGTCAAGGGCTCGGTGCCGGGCGCGGACGGCGGCGCCGTGATCGTTCGTCCCTCGGTGAAGACGCCGGCGAAGAAGGGGGCGTGACGATGGAACTCAAGCTGATCAACGAGCAGGGCCAGCCGGCGTCGACGCTGGCCGCCTCGGACGCGCTGTTCGGACGCGACTACAACGAAGCGCTCGTCCACCAGGTCGTCACCGCCTACCAGGCGAACGGGCGCCAGGGCACGCGCGCGCAGAAGTCGCGCGGCGAGATCAACAAGTCGCACAAGAAGCCGTGGCGCCAGAAGGGCACCGGCCGCGCGCGCGCGGGCCAGGCGAACAGCCCGCTGTGGCGCGGCGGCGGCAAGATCTTCCCGTCCTCGCCCGACGAGAACTTCTCGCAGAAGGTCAACCGCAAGATGTACCGCGCGGGCATCGCGTCCATCCTGTCGCAGCTCGTGCGCGAGGAGCGGCTCAAGGTGATCGAGTCGATCGCGGCGGACACGCCGAAGACCGGCCAGTTCGCGAGGAAGATGAAGGGGCTGGGCCTGCAGGGCACCGTGCTGGTCGTGACCGACCGGCTCGACGAGAACGTGTTCCTCGCGTCGCGCAACCTGCCGGACGTGCTCGTGCTCGAGGCCCGCGAGGTCGACCCGGTGAGCCTCGTCCGCTTCCACAACGTGCTGCTCACCAAGGCGGCCGTCGGCCAGTTCGAGGAGATGCTCGGATGAACGCGCCCCGCACCCCCGCCACCCGGTTCGACCAGGAGCGCCTGATGACGGTGCTGCTCGCGCCGGTCATCTCCGAGAAGGCCACGACGGTCGCGGACAAGCACGACCAGATCGTCTTCCGCGTCGCGCCGAACGCGACGAAGCCCGAGGTGAAGGCCGCCGTCGAGCTGATGTTCAAGGTCCAGGTCGACAGCGTCCAGATCTCGAACGTCCACGGCAAGGAGAAGCGCTTCGGCCGCTTCGTCGGCCGCCGCCGCGGCTGGAAGAAGGCGTACGTCTGCCTGAAGCCGGGCCAGGAAATCAACTTCGCGCAGGAGGCCTGATCATGGCCCTGGTCAAAGTCAAGCCGACCTCCGCCGGGCGCCGCGCGCTCGTCAAGGTCGTGAACCCGGCGCTGCACAAGGGCCGGCCGTTCGACGCGCTCACCGAGAGCAAGAAGCGCGGGTCGGGCCGCAACAACAACGGCCACATCACGATCCGCCACAAGGGCGGCGGGCACAAGCACCACTACCGGGTCGTCGACTTCCGCCGCAACAAGGACGGGATCCCGGCGAAGGTCGAGCGGCTCGAGTACGACCCGAACCGGAGCGCCCACCTCGCGCTGCTCTGCTACGCCGACGGCGAGCGCCGCTACATCATCGCGCCGCGCGGCGTGGCGGTGGGCCAGGAGCTGCTGTCGGGGGGCGAGGCCGGCATCAAGCCGGGCAACGCGCTCCCGCTGCGGAACATCCCGGTCGGCACGACCGTGCACTGCGTCGAGCTCAAGCCGGGCGCCGGCGCGCAGCTCGCGCGCTCGGCGGGCGCCGCCGTGCAGGTGCTCGCGCGGGAAGGCATCCACGCGCAGCTCCGCCTGCGCTCGGGCGAGATCCGCAAGGTCCACGTCGACTGCCGCGCCACGATCGGCGAGGTCGGGAACGAGGAGCACAGCCTGCGCTCGATCGGCAAGGCGGGCGCCAACCGCTGGCGCGGCATCCGCCCGACGGTGCGCGGCATCTCGATGAACCCGGTCGACCACCCGATGGGCGGCCGCACGAACGGCGGCGGCGGCTGGCACCACCCGGTGTCGCCGTGGGGCACGCCGGCGAAGGGCTACAAGACGCGCTCGAACAAGCGGACCGACTCGATGATCGTCCGCCGCCGGCGCGCGACGAAGGGGTAACCGATGGCACGCTCGATCAAGAAGGGACCGTTCGTCGACCTGCACCTCCTCGCGAAGGTCGAGGCCGCGCGGGCGACGAACGACAAGAAGCCGATCAAGACCTGGTCGCGCCGCTCGACCGTCACGCCCGACTTCGTCGGCCTGACGATCGCCGTGCACAACGGCAAGCAGCACATCCCGGTCTACGTGTCCGAGAACATGGTCGGCCACAAGCTCGGCGAGTTCGCGCTGACCCGCACGTTCAAGGGGCACTCGTCGGACAAGAAGGCCGCGGTGCCCGCCAAGCCCGTGAAGCGGAAGTGAGGAGCCGGTGATGCAAACCACAGCCACGCTGCGCGGCGTCCGCCTGTCGGCCCAGAAGGGCCGGCTCGTCGCCGATCAGATCCGCGGCATGCCGGTCGGCAAGGCGCTCGACCTGCTCGCGTTCTCGCCCAAGAAGGGAGCGCGGATCATTCGCAAGGTCCTCGAGAGCGCGATCGCGAACGCCGAGCACAACGACGGCGCGGACATCGACGAGCTCAAGGTGACGACGATCTACGTCGACAAGGCCGACACGCTGAAGCGGATGAGCGCGCGCGCCAAGGGCCGCGGCAACACGATCGGCAAGCAGACCTGCCACATCCACGTCGTCGTCGGCGACGGGAAGGCCAAGTAAGGGATCCCATGGGACAGAAAATCCATCCGACCGGCTTCCGCCTCGCCGTCACGCGCAACTGGTCGTCGCGCTGGTACGCGAACAGCAAGCACTTCGGCGCGACGCTCGGCGAGGACATCCGGGTCCGCGAGTACCTGAAGCGGAAGCTGGCGCACGCGTCGGTCGCGCGCATCACGATCGAGCGGCCCGCGAAGAACGCGCGGATCACGATCCACAGCGCGCGCCCGGGCGTGGTCATCGGCAAGAAGGGCGAGGACATCGAGACGCTGCGCGCCGACCTGCGCCGCATGATGGGCGGGGACGTCGGGCTCAACATCGAGGAGATCCGCAAGCCCGAGATCGACGCGCAGCTCGTCGCGGAGTCGATCGCCCAGCAGCTCGAGAAGCGGATCATGTTCCGCCGCGCGATGAAGCGCGCGATGCAGAACGCGATGCGCCTGGGCGCGCAGGGCATCAAGGTGATGAGCGCCGGCCGCCTCAACGGCGCCGAGATCGCGCGGAGCGAGTGGTACCGCGAAGGCCGCGTCCCGCTGCACACGCTGCGGGCCGACATCGACTACGGCTTCGCCGAGGCCCGCACGACCTACGGGAAGATCGGCATCAAGGTTTGGGTGTTCAAGGGCGAGGTGATGGCGCACAACGCCGAGCCGGCGGCGGCGCCGGCGACGGCCCCGGAGGCGCCGAAGCGGCCGCGCCGCGCAGGAGCGAAGAATGCTGCAGCCAGCTAGAAGGAAGTACCGCAAGGAGCAGAAGGGGCGCAACACGGGCCTCGCCACGGTCGGCGCCAAGGTCTCGTTCGGCGAATACGGCCTCAAGGCGACGACCCGCGGGCGCCTGACCGCGCGCCAGATCGAGGCGGCGCGCCGGGCGATGACGCGCCACATCAAGCGCGGCGGCCGGATCTGGATCCGGATCTTCCCGGACAAGCCCGTCTCGAAGAAGCCCGCGGAGGTCCGCATGGGCAACGGCAAGGGCAACCCCGAGTACTGGGTCGCCGAGATCCAGCCGGGCAAGGTGCTCTACGAGATGGACGGCGTCGACGAGGCGCTCGCCCGCGAGGCGTTCGCGCTCGCCGCGGCGAAGCTGCCGCTGCGCACGGCGTTCGTCCACCGCCTGGTCAGCTGACGGAGGCCGGCATGAAGCGATCGGAAGCGAAGAAGGCGCTCAAGGCGAAGTCGGCGGCCGAGCTCAATACCGAGCTCCTGGCGCTGTACAAGGAGCAGTTCGGCCTGCGCATGCAGAAGGCGACGCAGCAGCTGCAGAGCCCGGCGAAGCTCAAGGACGTCCGGCGCGGCATCGCGCGCGTCAAGACCCTCATCGGACAGAAGGCGGGGCAGGCATGACCGAACAAGCGACCGCAGGCGCCTCGGGCAAGGCGTCCGGCCACACGCTGACCGGGCGGGTGGTGAGCGACAAGATGAACAAGACGGTGACGGTCCTGGTCGAGCGCCGCGTCCGGCACCCGCTCTACGGCAAGATCATCACGCGCTCGGCCAAGTACCACGCGCACGACGAGGCCAACGAGTGCAAGGAAGGCGACCTGGTCGAGATCGAGGCGACCCGGAAGCTCTCGAAGACCAAGGCCTGGCGGGTATCGCGGCTGATCGAGCGGGCCGGCGCGGCATAGCGCCGCGGGCGGGTCGCGCCCCGGTCCGCCCGGGGGCGGGAGGCTGGCCGGGCGCGTTCGGGCTTGCGTAGGCGCCCGGATGCTGTCATAATTCCAGTTTACCTCCGCGCGGGAGGGCTGGCGCAGGGCGCCGGCGCCGCGCGCGGCACATCCCCGAACGGGGTCCAAAACTGGCCGTCGCGGTGTCCTGCGCGGCCGCGCCGGGGCGGCGAGTCGGCTCCGGGCGCGGCCCGCGAGCGCGGTTCAAGTTGGAGAGGCTTCAAGTCATGATCCAGATGCAATCGGTGCTGGACGTCGCCGACAACACGGGCGCGCGTTCGGTCATGTGCATTAAGGTGCTCGGCGGCAGCAAGCGCCGCTACGCGCACATCGGCGACGTGATCAAGGTCAGCGTCAAGGACGCCGCGCCGCGCGGTCGCGTCAAGAAGGGCGAGATCTACAACGCCGTGGTCGTGCGCACCCGCCAGGGCGTGCGCCGCGACGACGGCGCGCGGGTTCGTTTCGACACGAACGCGGCGGTCCTGCTCAACAACAAGCTGGAGCCGATCGGCACCCGCATCTTCGGGCCGGTGACGCGCGAGCTGCGCACCGAGCGCTTCATGAAGATCGTGTCGCTCGCGCCCGAGGTCCTGTAAGGAGCGGCCATGCGCAAGATCAGGAAGGGCGACAGCGTCGTCGTGATCACGGGGCGCGACAAGGGCAAGCGGGGCGACGTCTCGCGCGTCGTCGACGCCGAGCACGTGGTCGTCAACGGGATCAACACGGTGAAGCGCCACACGCGCCCGAACCCGCTCAAGAACCAGCCGGGCGGCATCGTGACGAAGGAGCAGCCGATCCACGTGTCGAACGTGGCGATCTGGAATCCGGTCACCCAGAAGGCCGACCGCGTCGGCTTCCGGACGCTGGAGGACGGCCGCAAGGTCCGCTACTTCAAGTCCAACGGCGAGCAGATCGGGGCGTGAGGAGACAGACGATGGCCCGCCTGAAAGATTACTACCGCAAGGAAGTCGTGCCGGCGCTGGTGAAGCAGTTCGGCTACGCGTCGGTCATGCAGGTCCCGCGCATCGAGAAGATCGTCCTCAACATGGGCGTCGGCGAGGCGACCGGCGACAAGAAGCTGCTCGACAACGCGGTCGGCGACATGCAGAAGATCGCCGGCCAGAAGCCGGTCGTCACCAAGGCCCGCAAGGCGATCGCCGGCTTCAAGATCCGCGAGGGCTACCCGATCGGCTGCATGGTGACGCTGCGGCACGACCGCATGTACGAGTTCCTCGACCGGCTGATCACGGTCGCGCTGCCGCGCGTCCGCGACTTCCGCGGCGTGTCGGGCCGCGGGTTCGACGGCCAGGGGAACTACAACATGGGCGTCAAGGAGCAGATCATCTTCCCGGAGATCGAGTACGACAAGATCGACGCGCTCCGCGGGATGAACATCACGATCACGACGAGCGCGAAGACCGACGCCGAGGCGAAGGCGCTCCTGGCAGCGTTCCGTTTCCCGTTCAAGAACTGAGACCCCCGCCATGGCGAAACTGGCCCTGATCAACCGCAACGAGAAGCGCAAGAAGCTCGTCGCGAAATACGCGAAGCGGCGCGCAGCGCTCCTCGCGATCGTCGAGAACGCGAAGGCCTCCGACGAGGAGCGCTACGCGGCCCGGCTCAAGCTGCAGCAGCTGCCGCGCAACGCGAACCCGACGCGCGTGCGCAACCGCTGCGCGCTGACCGGCCGCCCGCGCGGCGTGTACGCCAAGTTCGGCCTGGGACGCAACAAGCTCCGCGAGTACGTGATGCGCGGCGAGGTTCCCGGCGTCGTCAAGGCCAGCTGGTGATGAACGCCCTCACCCCCGCCCCTCTCCCGCGCGCGGGCGAGGGGAGATTCGCGGTGCCTGCGGCACCCAAGATGGTTCGAGGTGAAGCATGAGCATGACTGATCCCATCGCCGACATGCTGACGCGCATCCGGAATGCGCAGATGATCGAGCGGGCCACCGTCGAGATGCCCTCGTCGAAGGTCAAGGTCGCGATCGCCAAGGTCCTCAAGGACGAGGGCTACATCGACGGCTACAAGCTCGGCGGCGAAGCCGCGAAGCCGGTCCTCGAGATCGCGCTGCGCTACCACGCCGGCCGTCCGGTGATCGAGCGCATCGAGCGCGTCTCGTCCCCGGGCCTGCGCATCTACCGCGGCAAGGACGAGATCCCGCGCGTGATGAACGGCCTGGGCATCGCGATCGTCTCGACGTCGCGCGGCGTGATGACCGACCGCAAGGCGCGGGCCACCGGTGTCGGAGGCGAAGTCCTCTGCATCGTCGCCTGACGGAGGCCCCATGTCCCGCATCGGCAATCTTCCGATCACGCTCCCGGCCAAGGTCGAAGTGGCCATCTCCGGCGGCGAGATCACCGTCAAGGGCCCGCTGGGCTCGCTGTCGCGCCGCATCGCGGACGGCGTCGTCGTCGAGAAGAGCGGCGACACGATCGTCTGCAAGGCGGCGCGCCCGGACGCCCGGGCGCTCCACGGGACGACCCGCGCGCTGCTCGCGAACATGGTCCGCGGCGTGTCGCAGGGCTTCGAGAAGAAGCTCTCGCTCGTCGGCGTCGGCTACCGCGCGCAGGCGCAGGGCGACAAGCTCAACCTGTCGCTGGGCTTCTCGCACCCGGTCGTCCACACGATG
The DNA here is from genome assembly GCA_046347845.1 of Burkholderiales bacterium. GTDB lineage: Bacteria > Pseudomonadota > Gammaproteobacteria > Burkholderiales > Casimicrobiaceae > VBCG01. Next base: position 473,489 of record JAXMFH010000001.1, read on the forward strand.
CCCAAGGGCGTGAAGGCGGAGACGCCGGTCCAGACGGACATCGTCATCAAGGGCGTCGACAAGCAGCTCGTCGGCCAGGTGGCGGCGGAGATCCGCGCCTACCGGCCCCCGGAACCCTACAAGGGCAAGGGCGTGCGCTACGCGGACGAGCGCGTCGTCATCAAGGAAACGAAGAAGAAGTAAGCGGCCTTACGGCAGAGGGACACGATGAACAAGAAGGATGCACGCACCCGCCGCGCCCGCCAGACGCGGCTGCGCATCGCCCAGCAGGGGGCGACGCGGCTGGTCGTGAGCCGCTCGAACTGCCACATCTACGCGCAGATCGTGGCGCCCGAAGGCGACCGCGTGCTCGCGAGCGCGTCGACCGTCGAGGGCGACGTGCGCAAGGACGTGAAGAACGGCGGCAACGCGGCCGCGGCGGCGGTCGTCGGCAAGCGGATCGCGGAGCGCGCGAAGGCGCTCGGCATCGAGCGCGTCGCGTTCGACCGCTCGGGCTACCGATTCCACGGGCGCGTGAAGGCGCTCGCCGAAGCGGCGCGCGAAGGCGGCCTCAAGTTCTAGGAAACGGACCATGGCGAACCCACGTACCAGCGCTCCCAGGCAGCAGCAGGCGGACGACCGCGGCGACGGCCTGCGGGAGAAGATGATCAGCATCAACCGCGTCACGAAGGTCGTGAAGGGCGGCCGCATCATGGGCTTCGCGGCGCTCACCGTCGTGGGCGACGGCGACGGCCGCGTCGGCATGGGCAAGGGCAAGGCGAAGGAAGTCCCGGTCGCCGTGCAGAAGGCGATGGAGCAGGCCCGCCGCAACATGGTCAAGGTGCGCCTGAAGAAGGGGACGCTGCACCACGCGGTCGAGGGGCGGCACGGCTCGACGCGCGTCTACATGCAGCCGGCGTCCGAGGGCACCGGCGTGATCGCCGGCGGCGCGATGCGCGCCGTGTGCGACGTCGTCGGCGTGACGAACGTGCTCGCGAAGTGCCACGGCCCGACGAACCCGTACAACGTCGTTCGCGCGACGCTGAACGCGCTCGAGGCGGGCAACGCGCCCGCGGACATCGCGGCCAAGCGGGGCAAGACGGTCGAAGAGATCCTGGGGGCGTGACGATGGCGGCCGCTAAGACGATGAAGGTGAAGCTGGTGCGGGGCGTCCCGCGCACGCGCCGCGACCACCGGGCGACCGTCCGCGGCCTCGGCCTCAAGTGGACGAACCACGTGGTCGAGGTCGAGGACACGCCGTCGGTGCGCGGCATGGTCACGAAGGTCGCCTACCTCGTGAAGGTGGTCGGCGAATAGCGGCCCGGCGCCGGCGCGCGCCCGGCGGGGACAACGCTTTCCCGCCCGGGGCGGGAGCGACGAACGAAGCGGAAAGCAGACGATGCGACTCAACACGATCAAGCCCGCCGCGGGCAGCAAGAAGGCGAAGCGCCGCGTCGCGCGCGGCATCGGCTCGGGTCTCGGGAAGACCGCGGGCCGCGGGCACAAGGGCCAGAAGTCGCGCTCGGGCGGCTTCCACAAGGTCGGCTTCGAGGGCGGCCAGATGCCGCTGCAGCGCCGGCTGCCGAAGCGCGGCTTCGTCTCGATGTCGCGCGACGACACCGCGGAGGTGCGGCTGGCCGACCTCGCCCGGCTTCCGGTCGGCGAGATCGACCTCCTCGTGCTCAAGGCCGCCGGCATCGTGCCCGCGACCGCGAAGACCGCGAAGGTCATCAAGACCGGCAAGCTCGAGAAGGCGGTGAAGCTCACGGGCGTGCTCGCGACCAAGGGCGCGAAGGCGGCGATCGAGGCCGCCGGCGGCAGCGTGGCCTGACGCGGACGGACGGGAACGAGAGGCTCATCGACGTGGCAACGGTCAATCCGGCCCTGAAGGCAGGTTCGCGGTACGCCGACCTCAAGCGGCGGCTGTGGTTCCTGCTGGGCGCGCTCGTCGTCTACCGGATCGGGGCGCACATCCCGGTGCCGGGCATCAACGCGAGCGTGCTCGAGGACCTGTTCCGCTCCCAGCAGGACGGCATCCTGGGGCTCTTCAACGTGTTCTCGGGCGGGGCGCTGTCGCGCTTCTCGATCTTCGCGCTCGGGATCATGCCGTACATCTCGGCGTCGATCATCATGCAGCTCGCGGCGGTCGTCGTGCCGTCGCTCGAGGCGCTCAAGAAGGAAGGCGAGGCGGGCCGGCGCAAGATCACGCAGTACACGCGCTACGGAACGCTCGTGCTCGCGCTGTTCCAGGCGCTGGGGATCGCGATCGCGCTGGAGTCCCAGGCGGGGCTCGTGATCGCGCCGGGCCTCGCGTTCCGCCTCGTGTCGGCCATCACGCTGGTCACCGGGACGATGTTCCTGATGTGGCTGGGCGAGCAGATCACCGAGCGGGGGCTCGGCAACGGGATCTCGCTGCTGATCTTCGCGGGGATCGCGGCCGGGCTGCCGAACGCGATCGGGCTCACGCTGGAGCAGGCGCGCACCGGCGCGTACTCGATCCCGCTGGTGCTCGGCATCGCGGCGCTGATCGTGGCCGTCACGGCGTTCGTGGTGTTCGTCGAGCGCGCGGTGCGCAAGATCCTGGTCAACTACGCGAAGCGGCAGGTCGGCAACCGCGTCTACCAGGGGCAGAGCTCGCACCTGCCGCTCAAGCTCAACATGGCCGGCGTCATCCCGCCGATCTTCGCGTCGTCGATCATCCTGTTCCCGGCCACGATGGCGCAGTGGTTCGGCGCCGGCGAGGGGACGATCTGGCTGCGCGACATCGCGGCGGCGCTCGCGCCGGGGCAGCCGGTGCACGAGATCCTCTACGCGGCGGCGATCATCTTCTTCTGCTTCTTCTACACGGGCCTGCAGTACAACCCGAAGGAGACGGCGGACAACCTGAAGAAGAGCGGGGCGTTCATCCCGGGCTACCGGCCGGGCGAGCAGACGGCGAAGTACATCGAGAAGATCACGCTGCGGCTCACGCTGATCGGCTCGCTGTACCTGGTCGTCGTCTGCTTCATCCCGAACTTCCTGATCGCGTGGAAGAACGTGCCGTTCTACTTCGGCGGCACGTCGCTCCTGATCATCGTGGTCGTGACGATGGACTTCATGACCCAGGTGCAGGCGTACATGATGTCGCAGCAGTACGAGAGCCTGCTCAGGAAGGCGAACTTCAAGGGCGGGGTGCCCAGCCGATGAGCGCGGCCGCGGACCGCACTCCCGCCCCTCTCCCGCCCGCGGGCGAGGGGGGATCCTGGCGCCGCTGCGCGGCCTGATTCGCCGATGTCGAAGGAAGACACGATCCAGATGCAGGGGGAGGTGGTGGAGATGCTCCCCAACGCCACCTTCCGAGTGAAGCTCGAGAACGGGCACGTCGTGCTGGGGCACATCTCCGGGAAGATGCGGATGCACTACATCAAGATCCTGCCGGGGGACAAGGTGACGGTCGAGCTGACGCCGTACGACCTCTCCCGGGCGCGGATCACGTTCAGGGCGAAGTGATTCAGGGGTCGGGCAGCAGAGGACGGGGAACAGACACCGCGGCGTCTCCGGTGGCGCGCCGTGAAGGCGCGATGGGAGCGCGGCGAGGAGAGCGAGATGAAGGTATTGGCGAGCGTGAAGAAGATGTGCCGGAACTGCAAGATCATCCGGCGCAACGGCGTCGTGCGCGTGATCTGCACGGATCCGCGGCACAAGCAGCGGCAAGGTTGACCGGTGATGTTCCTGTTGCCTGTCCTCTGTCCACTGACCTCTGAAAGAGCAGGAGCGTAGCGATGGCTCGTATTGCGGGCGTCAACATCCCGAACCACCAGCACGCGGTCATCGCGCTGCAGGCGATCTACGGCATCGGCCCGTCGCGCGCGAAGGCCATCTGCGCGTCGACCGGCGTCGTGCCGTCGACGAAGATCAAGGACCTGTCGGACGCGCAGATGGACAAGCTGCGCGAGCAGGTCGGCCGGTTCACCGTCGAGGGCGACCTCCGCCGCGAGACGACGATGAACATCAAGCGCCTGATGGACCTGGGCTGCTACCGCGGCACGCGCCACCGCAAGGGACTGCCGGTGCGCGGGCAGCGCACGCGGACCAACGCCAGGACGCGCAAGGGCCCGAAGAAGGGCCGCACGGTCGCGCTGTCCAAGGGCGTGACGAAGTAAACGCAAGGGACATCGACGATGGCACAGCAACCGTCACAGAAGCAGGCCGCCGCGGCCCGCGCGCGCAAGAAGGTCAAGAAGAACGTCTCGGAAGGGATCGCGCACATCCACGCGTCGTTCAACAACACGATCATCACGATCACCGACCGGCAGGGCAACGCGCTGTCGTGGGCGACGTCGGGCGGCGCGGGCTTCAAGGGCTCGCGCAAGTCGACGCCGTTCGCGGCGCAGGTGGCCGCCGAGGCAGCGGGGCGCGCGGCGCAGGAGTGCGGCGTGCGCAACCTCGAGGTCCGCATCAAGGGCCCGGGTCCCGGCCGCGAGTCGGCGGTCCGCGCGCTGAACGCGCTGGGCTTCAAGATCGCGTCGATCTCGGACGTGACGCCGGTGCCGCACAACGGCTGCCGCCCGCCGAAGCGCCGCCGCGTCTGATCCCCCCAAGTCAACATCACACTGGATAGCTAACGTGGCTCGATACATCGGACCCAAGTGCAAGCTGGCGCGACGGGAGGGGACCGACCTCTTCCTGAAAAGCGCGCGTCGATCGCTCGACTCCAAGTGCAAGCTGGAAGCCAAGCCGGGGCAGCACGGGCAGAAGTCCGGGATGCGCATGTCCGACTACGGCAACCAGCTTCGCGAGAAGCAGAAGCTGCGCCGGATCTACGGCCTGCTCGAGCGCCAGTTCCGCCGCTACTTCGCCGAGGCCGCCCGCCGCAAGGGCTCGACCGGCGAGAACCTGCTCAAGCTCCTCGAGTCGCGGCTCGACAACGTCGTCTACCGGATGGGCTACGGTTCCACGCGCGCCGAGGCGCGCCAGCTGGTGACGCACGGCGCGATCCAGGTCAACGGCAAGCGCCTGAACGTCCCGTCGGCGCTGTGCCGCGCCGGCGACGTGGTCTCCATCGCCGAGAAGTCGAAGGCGCAGCTCCGGATCGTCGATTCGCTGCAGCTCGCCGAGAAGGTGGGCTTCCCCTCGTGGGTCGAGGTCGACCCGAAGAAGATGCAGGGCACGTTCAAGGGCGCGCCGGACCGCTCGGAGTTCGGCCAGGACATCAACGAGAGCCTGGTCGTCGAGCTGTATTCGAAGTAACCGAGGGTCGCGAGGAGCGCCTTCCGGCCCGTCGCGCCGGACAGCGCTGCGTTCCGTTCCCGGATTCGCATAAGGGTTCCGCATGCAAAGCAACGCCTTGTTGAAGCCCCGCATCATCGACGTGCAGAGCATGTCGCCGTTCCACGCCAAGGTGGTGATGGAGCCGTTCGAGCGCGGGTACGGGCACACGCTCGGCAACGCGCTGCGGCGCGTGCTGCTGTCGTCGATGCCCGGGTACGCGCCGACGGAGGTCCGCATCTCCGGCGTGCTGCACGAATACTCGGCGCTCGACGGCGTCCAGGAGGACGTCGTCGACATCCTGCTCAACCTGAAGGGCGTCGTGCTCAAGCTCCACAACCGCGACCACGTCGTGCTCAAGCTCGCGAAGTCGGGCGAGGGCCCCGTCACGGCCGCGGACATCGAGCCGAACCACGACGTCGAGATCATCAATCCCGAGCACGTGATCGCCCACCTCACGGCGGGCGGCAAGATCGAGATGGAGATCCGCGTCGACAAGGGCCGCGGCTACCAGCCGGCGACCGCGCGCGTGAAGCCCGAGGGCGGCCGCTCGATCGGCTCGATCCTGCTCGACGCGTCGTTCTCGCCGGTGCGGCGCGTGAGCTACGCGGTCGAGAGCGCGCGCGTCGAGCAGCGCACCGACCTCGACAAGCTCGTGCTCGACATCGAGACCAACGGCGTCGTCGAGCCCGAGCAGGCGGTCCGCTACGCGGCGAGCGTGCTCGTCGAGCAGCTGTCCGTGTTCGCCGACCTCAAGGGCACCGAGGCCCCGGCCGCGGAGCGCGCGTCGCCGCAGGTCGACCCGATCCTGCTGCGGCCGGTCGACGACCTCGAGCTCACCGTGCGCTCGGCGAACTGCCTCAAGGCCGAGAACATCTACTACATCGGCGACCTGATCCAGCGCACCGAGACCGAGCTCCTCAAGACGCCGAACCTCGGCCGCAAGTCGCTGAACGAGATCAAGGAAGTGCTCGCCTCGCGCGGCCTGTCGCTCGGGATGAAGCTCGAGAACTGGCCGCCGGCCGGGCTGGACCGCCCCTAACGGGCGGCGTGCGCGGCCGCGGCGCCGCGCGAGGGACCAGGAAGCGAGCGCCGTGCGTAGCGGCGCCACCGGAAGGAAGGATTCACCGCCATGCGTCACCGCCACGGACAACGGAAGCTCAACCGGACCAGCAGCCATCGCGTCGCGATGCTGCGGAACATGACCAATTCGCTGTTCATCCACGAGGCGATCCGGACGACCCTCCCGAAGGCGAAGGAGCTGCGCCGCGTCGCGGAGCCGCTGATCACGCTGTCGAAGGAGGCGACGCTCGCGAACCGCCGCCTCGCGTTCGACCGCCTGCGCGACCGCGACGTCGTGACGAAGCTCTTCAACGAGCTGGGACCGCGCTACCGGTCGCGGCCGGGCGGCTACCTCCGCATCCTCAAGTTCGGCTTCCGGCAGGGCGACAACGCGCCGATGGCGCTCGTCGAGCTCGTCGACCGGCCGACGGCCGCCGAGGCGTCCGAGGGCGCCAAGGCCGAGTAGCCGCGCTCACGCCGCACGATCGAAGGCCGGGCCGCGCGCCCGGCCTTCGCGTTTCCGGGCCACGGCGGCGCGTCGTGTACGATGCGCCTCCATGGACGGGAAGATCCTCGTGACGGGAGGTGCGGGCTTCGTCGGCTCGCACGTCGTGGTCGCGCTCGCCCAGGCCGGCTACACGCCGATCGTCCTCGACAGCTTCGTCAACAGCTCGCGGGCGGTCGTGCCGCGCCTGGCCGAGCTCTGCGGCCGGCCGGTCGAGGTGGTCGAGGCCGACGTGCGCGACGCCGAGGCGCTGCGCCGGACCTTTCACGACCACGCGATCGCCGGCGTCGTCCACTGCGCGGGCCTGAAGGCGGTCGGCGAAGGGGAGGAGCGGCCGCTCGCGTACTGGGACGTCAACGTCGGCGGCACGATCGCGCTCGCCGAGGTGATGGGCGAGGCGGGCGTGGCGCGGTTCGTCTTCTCGAGCTCGGCGACCGTGTACGGGCAGCCGGACGCGCTGCCGGTCGCGGAGGACGCGCCGCTCCGGCCGCACAGCGTCTACGGCCGCACCAAGCGCACGGCGGAGGACTTCCTGCGCGACCTGACGCGCGCCAACGCGAACTGGCGCATCGCGATCCTGCGCTACTTCAATCCGGCCGGCGCGCACCCGTCCTCGCGCCTCGGCGAGTCACCGGCCGACCGCCCGCAGAACCTCGTGCCGCTCCTGTGCCGGATCGCCGCCGGCGAGATCGGCGAGCTCCAGGTCTTCGGCAGCGACTGGCCGACCGAGGACGGCACCTGCGTCCGCGACTACCTGCACGTGCAGGACCTCGCCGAGGGGCACGTCGCCGCGATGCGCTACCTCGCGTCCGCGCCGGGCGCCACGACGCTCAACCTCGGGATGGGACGCGGCTGGTCGGTGCTCGAGGTGCTGCGCGCGTTCGAGCGCGCGTGCGGAAGGCGGATCGGCCGGACGTTCGCGGCGCGGCGCGCGGGCGACGTCGCGCGCTGCTACGCCGACCCGTCCCGCGCCGAGGCGCTCCTCGGGTGGCACGCGCACCGCGACCTCGACGTCATCTGCGCCGACGCGTGGCGCTGGCAGCAGGCCGGCGGCCGCTACTGAGGGCGCGCGGCGCGCCGGTACCGTGCGAGCTCCTCGGAGAGCCACGCTCGCGCGGTCGTCTCCTGCCCGCCGCAACGGACGCGGTAGGGCTCGCCGGTGAGGCTGCTCGCGCTCGCGACGCGCTCGACGAACGCGTCCGCGCTGCCGAGGAGCGGCCTCGCGACGTCGAGCTTGAGCGCGAGGTGATCGCGGGCCTCCCGCGCGTCGTGCTCGACGCCGCCCCGGACGAAGCGGCAGCCGGACGACGCCAGGTACGCGAGCAGGTGGTCGATCTCGCGCTGCGCGGCGGCGTCGGGCGCCGCGAGCGCCGGGAGCGAGGTCGCGGCGGCGAGCAGGGCGGCCGCGAGGCGAGCATGGCCCCTCATCGGGCGGGAAAGCGCAGCATCGCGCGGATCGGCGCGTGGTCGGACGACTCGACGGGCTCGACCCAGACGTCGTCGACCGCGAGGCCGCGCACGAACAGGTAGTCGGCGGGCCGCCCGAGGAAGCTCGTGCGCGCGCCGCGCCGCGGCACCGCCTCCGCGAAGCCCGCGCGCGCGGCGACTTCGGCGAGCACCTCCGCGCGGGCAGCGCTCCACGTGTTGAAGTCGCCGGCGAGGATCGCGGGCCCGCGGTGGACCGCGAGCTGGCCGACGACGGCCCCGAGCTGCCGGCGGTAGGCGTCGGTGTCCGTCGTGAAGTTGACCGAGTGAACGTTCGCGACGGCGAGCGTCTCGGCCCGTCCGGCGAGCCGGTACCAGGTGAGGAGCGCCGACTTGGGCAGCGCGAGCAGCGGCTCGGCCGCCCGCAGCACGCAGGCGGCGCGCGGAGGCTCCGCCGACGCGGTGAGCACGCCGCTCACCACGCCGTCGAAGGCCCAGGCGTCGGCCTGCGCCCAGTGCGGGCGGCTCGCGCCGAGGCGCTCGCGGAGCTCGCGCGTCGACGCGGCCTCCTGCAGCAGCACGAGGTCGCTCGCGGCGGCGAACGCGGCGAGGTCGTCCGCCCACCCGGGATCGCCGTTGCGATGGATGTTCCAGACCACGATCGAGAGCGGCCGTGCCGGATCGATCGCGCCGGCCTGCGGCAGCGCCGCGGCGGGAGGACAAGCGAGCGGCACGGGCTCGGCGGCGCCGCCCGCCGCGAGCCACGCGCGGTCGTCGGCGGCCACGCTCGCGCAGCCGGCGACGGCGAGCGCGAGGAGCGCCGCGCCGGCATGCCGCGCCCGCGACCGGCCGTCAGCCACCGGGCAGCGCCGCGCCCTCGACCTTGAGCGCCTCTGCGCGGATCTCCTCGGTCAGGCGCGCCTTGAGCGACGAGAACGCCGGCGTCGTCTTCACCGTGTAGTGGCGGGGGTGCGCGATCGGCACCGGGACGTCGGCCTTGAGCCGGCCGGGGCGCGCGCTCATCACGACGACGCGGCTCGCCATGAAGATCGCCTCCTCGATGTCGTGCGTGACGAACAGCACCGTCGTCTTCTCGCTCTCCCAGATCGAGAGCAGCAGCTCCTGCATGAGCCCGCGCGTCTGGTGGTCGAGCGCGCCGAACGGCTCGTCGAGCAGCAGGATCTTCGGCGCGTTCGCGAGCGCCCGCGCGATCGCCGTGCGCTGCTGCATGCCGCCCGACAGCATCTTCGGGTAGTGCCGCTCGAAGCCGCCGAGGCCCACCTTGCCGATCCAGTGCCGGGCGATCGACGACCGCTCGGCGGCGGCGAGCCCCTTCTCGCGCAGCCCGAAGCGCACGTTCTCCTCGACGGTGAGCCACGGGAACAGCGTGTAGCTCTGGAACACCATGCCGCGGTCGGCCCCCGGCCCCGACACCTCGGCGCCGTCGAGCAGCACGCGCCCCTCCGACGGCCGGTCGAGGCCCGCGACGATGCGCAGGAGCGTCGACTTGCCGCAGCCCGAGGGTCCGAGGATCGTGATGAAGTCGTTGTCGGCCACCGTGAGCGAGATCGGCGTCAGCGCGACCGTGGGCGCGCCGCCGTGCACGCCCGGAAACGTCCGCCCGACGCCGTCGATGACGAGCTTGCTCACGTGGCGCCCCCGGCCGGCGGACTCGGGGCGCCGTGCATCCAGCGCCGGCAGGCCTCCGTCGCCTGCCGCCGCGCGTCGGTCCGGTAGACCGGAACCTCGGCCCCCGGCGCCGCCGGCAGGTAGCTCACCTCGCGCAGCGCACCGCCCGCGTCGCGGACGCTCAGGCGCACCGGCGTCGCGACGTCGTCGCGGCGGACGCTGTAGCGCTCGAGCCGGTCGCCGTCGCGCAGTCCCGCCGCGTAGGCCGGCCCCGCGGGATCGACGCCTTCCGCCACTCCCGTGCTGAACGAGCGGGGTGCGAAGCCGAGCGTCCACCGCGGCCGGACTTCCGCGCTCACGTCGAAGCAGGGACCGAGCAGGTCTCCCGGGAACGCGACGAGGTCGCCCTCGTCGATCGAGCGCTCGACGTCGCGCAGGGCGTCGCCGAGGCGCGGACGGAGCGCCGCGGCGAGCCGCGCGGTCGCGAGCGCGTCGGGGCGCGATCGGCCCTCGCGCTCGAGGCGCTCGGCGTCGGCGCGCGCGAGCACGAGCGCTCGCATCACCGCGTCGAGGTCGGTGCCGCGCTCGCGAAGCATCGCGTCGAGCCGCAGCGCCAGGAACTCGCCGCGCTGGTACGGCAGGTCGCTCAGGTCCGCGCTCTCGGCGTGCGCGTCGCGGATGCGCGCGTTCGGCGCCGTCCGCTCGGGCGAGGCGAGGTAACGGGCGATCTTCGCGTTGAGCGCGTCGGCGTACTGGTCGAGCGACCAGAGGCCCGCTCGGACGAGCAATCGGTGCGCGTAGTAGTCGGTGAATCCTTCGGAGAACCAGTAGTGCTGGGCCTCGGTGGCCTCGTCGCCCAGCGAGCCCACTCGCCACGGAATCCACGTGTGCAGGTGCTCGTGGCCGACCAGGAACTCGAACACCGGCCCCGGGACGCGGAAGTCCGCGGCCGCGTTCATCGCGAATCCCTGCTCGACCGCGGTCCCGCCGTAGCTTCCGCTCGGATGGCCGTTGGGGACGAGCGTGACGAGGAAATAGGGAAACGCGTGATCGTTCCAGAAGGCGCGGTGCTCGGCGACCACGCGCGCGGTGGCGTCGGCCAGCGTCTCGAGCGGCGTGGACCATTCGCCGCGGCGCGCGAGGACGAGCCGTCCGCCCGGCAGCGCCCGCTCGGCGACGGCGATCCGGCCGCCGAGGTAGACGGCCTGCAGGACCCGATCGGGCCTGCCCGTCACCGTCGCGTGCCAGGACGTGCCGCGCGCGGTCCCGTAGCTCGTGGCGATCGTGCCCGGAGGGGCGCGATCGATCGCCACGCAGAGGTGCGCGGGCGCCGTTCCCTCCGCGAGCGGAGACGGGGCGGCGAGCACCGCGTACCCGAAGAACTGGAACCAGTCGCCTCCGGCGAGCGGCCGGTAGCTGTCGCGGTGGTCGGGAAACGGCGTGTCCCCCGGATCCGCGACCGTCACGGCGACGCGGTAGCGCACGACCACGCGCTCGCCGGGGCGGTGGACCACGCGCACGCTCGCGGGGTCGCCGCCGGGCTCGACGCGCTGGTGCGACGCGCCGGTCCGCCAGCCGCCGAACGCCGTCGCGAAATCGGTCACTCCGCCCCACTCCTTCGTGATCAGGAGGACGGTCGACGTGCGTGCCTTCGCGTCGAACGCGAGCTCGACGTCGAACGCCCGCCCGGAAGCGTCCAGGCGAGGGACGACCCGCCACGAGGCGTCGCAGCGGGCCGCGGCCGCCGCGCCGGCGTCCGCCGCGGCGCCGAGCGCGCACCCCGCGAGCACGGCGAGCGCGGCGCGCCCGAACCGCGTCAATGGAGCGCCCACGGGAACATCCGCTGGTTCGCCCACTTGAACGCGAAGTCGGACACGAGCCCGATGAGGCCGATCATGATGATGCCGAAGATGATCTGGCCGGTGTTGAGCAGCGCCTGGCTGTCGGTGATCATGTGGCCGATCCCCGACGAGGCGCCGATGAGCTCGGCGACGATCACGTAGGTCCACGCCCAGCCGAGCACGAGTCGCAGCGTCTCGGCGATCTGCGGCGCGGCGCTCGGCAGCAGGACCCGGCGCACGATGCCCCGCGAGGACGCGCCCAGCGTGTAGGCGGCCTCGACCAGGTCGCGGCGCGTCGAGCCGACGGTGACCGCGACCATCAGCACGATCTGGAAGAAGACGCCGATGAAGATGACGAGCAGCTTCTGCGTCTCGCCGATGCCCGCCCACAGGATCAGGAGCGGGATGAACGCGGAGGCGGGGAGGTAGCGCGCGAACGACACGAACGGCTCGAAGAACGCCTCGACCGGCTTGAACGCGCCCATCGCGATGCCGAGCGGCACGCCGACGAGCGCGGCGATCACGAAGCCGCCGAGGACGCGCCAGACGGTGATCCCCACGTCGAGCGCGAAGCCGTGCTTCGCGAACAGCGCCCAGCCCTCGGCGAGCATCGTGAGCGGGTCGGCGAGGAACGTCCTCGAGACGAAGCCCCCGAGCGTCGCCGCGCTCCAGGCGGCGACGAACAGCACGAAGAACGCGACGCCGAGCGCGACCTTGCGCGCGCGGCTCACCGGGACGAGCGGTTTCACGGCTTCGTGGGTCGGGCTTCCGCCCGACGTCCTCGTTCCCGTCGCGCGGAGACCCGCCGGCCTGGAGGCCGACCCACGGCCGTCGTGGGTCGGGCTTCGGCCCGACGTCGCCTCGCCATGGCTGTCGGCCCGAAGGCCGACCTACTGGATGAAGCGCGTGTCCGCGAGCTTCGAGAGGTCGGGCACCTGCTTGATGATGCCGATCTCGAGCAGCAGGTCCGCCGCTTCCTTCGAGAACTGCGCGTGCGGTCCCGCGAAGAACGCCCTGTTCGCCGCGCGGTCCTGCCAGCGCAGGTACTTCTGCGACGCCTCGAACTGCTCGGCGGTCTGCTTCACGTCGGCGCCCATGATCTCGAAGGACTTCTTCGGCTCCTTCGCGATCATGTCGACGGCCTCGAAGTAGCTGTCGGCGAGCGCCTTCGCCGCCTTCGGGTTCTCGGCGAGGAACTTCGGCGTGCAGCCGAACGTGTCCATGACCATCGGGTAGTCGAGGGTCGTCGCGATGATCCTGCCGGCCTGCGGGGCGGCGCGCACGGTCGACAGGTACGGCTCGTAGGTCATCGCCGCGTCGTTCTGGCCGGCGACGAACGCCTGCGCGGCGGGGCCGGGCTCGAGGTTGACGACCGTGACGTCCTTGACCGACAGGCCGTTCTTCTTCAGGAACCACGCGAGCGTGAAGTAGGGCGCGGTGCCGGGCGCGGACGCGGCGACGGTCTTCCCCTTGAGGTCCGCGATCTTCTGGACGTTGTTCCGCACCGCCATGCCGTCGGCGCCGTAGCTCTTGTCGAGCTGGAAGATCTGCGTCGTCGCGACGCCGTTCGCGTTCCACACGATCCAGGTCTCGACGGTGGTCGCGGCGCACTGGACGTCGCCCGACGCGATCGCGAGGTGGCGGTCCTTCTGCGGAATCTTCTTGAGCGAGACGTCCAGGCCGTTCTTCTTGAAGATGCCGGCCTCCTTCGCGAGCGTGAGCGGCGCGAACCCGGTCCAGCCGGAGAGGCCGATCGCGACCCTGGTTTCCTGCGCGGCGGCGGGGGCGCCGATCGCGAGGGCGGCGGCGAACGTGAGCGTGGCGAGGGGGGCGGTCGGACGGCGCATGCGCTGCTCCTGGAACGAGAGGAGGAAAAACGAACATCTTGGCCGGCCGCGGCAGGCCTGTCAACGTCGCGCCCGACGAAGCCTCGCGTTGTCATACAATGCTCCCGCGCCGCCCCCGCCGCGTTCCGCGAGCGGCCGCGGCGCGCGACCCGACACGATGCCCGCCCACCGCCTGCTCGCGCCCCGCGACTTCCGCCGGATGCCGTGGAAGAACGGCGCGGGACGGACGTCGGAGATCGCGTCGTGGCCGGACGGCGCCGGCGCGTTCGCCGGCCGCGTCTCGATCGCGGAGATCGAGCGCGACGGACCGTTCTCGGCGTGGCCCGGCGTCGACCGCACGTTCGTGCTGCTCGACGGCGCGGGCGTCGTGCTGACGCAGCACGGCGTCGACAGCGAGGTCTCGGCGCGCCACGAGCCCTTCCGCTTCGCGGGCGACGAGGCCGCGTCGTGCCGGCTCGTCGCGGGGCCCGCGCGCGCGTTCAACCTGATGGTCCGGCGCGGCGCAGTGCGGGGAGGCGTGACCGTGGCCGACGGCGGGAGCGCGTTCGCCGGCCCGTTCCGGTTCGGCGTCTGCTACGCGGCGCAGGGCGCGAGCGAGTGCCTGCTGCCGGGCGCCGCGCCGATCGCCGTCGCCCCGGGGCACGCGCTCGTCGTCGACGCCGGGGACCACGCCGCGTCGATGCACGTGAACCCGATCGACGCAGGCGCCGTGGCGATCGTCGCCACGATCGATGCGCGCGACGAGGCGCGGGGGTGAGGATGCGGGAGCGGATGCATGCGCCGTGGGCGCTCCTGCCTTCCGGGTGGGCCCGCGACGTCACGGTGACGATCGGCGACGACGGCCTGATCGAGAGCGTCGCGCTCGCCTCGCCGGTCGAAGGCGCCGAGGAGGCCGGGGGGCCGCTCGTCCCGGCGATGCCGAACCTGCACTCGCACGCGTTCCAGCGCGCCGTGGCCGGGCGGACGGGCCACGGCGGTGCCTCCGGCGAAGACAGCTTCTGGACCTGGCGGCAGGCGATGTACGCATTCCTCGAGCGCCTCGACCCGGAGTCCTTCGAGGCGATCGCAGCGCAGGCCTATGTCGAGATGGCGAAGGCCGGCTACGGCACGGTTGCCGAGTTCCACTACGTGCACCACGATCCCGACGGCCGTCCCTACGCGGACCGCGCCGAGATGGCCCGCCGCGTCCTCGCGGCCGCGCGCACCGCGGCCCTGCCGCTGACGCTGCTGCCGGTCTACTACGCGCACGGGGGATTCGGCGCGGAGCCCCCGTCCCCGGCGCAGCGGCGCTTCGTGATGTCGACCGACGAGTACGCGTCGCTCCTCGACGCGCTCGCCCCCGACGCGCGCGCGCAGTCGGCGGTGCTGGGCGTCGCGCCGCACAGCCTGCGCGCCGTCACGCCCGCCGAGCTCGGCCGCGTGCTCGCCTCCGCGCCGCCGGGCTCGCCGGTGCACCTCCACGCGGCCGAGCAGACGCGCGAGGTCGAGCAATGCGTCGCGTGGTCGGGCCGCAGGCCGGTCGAGTGGCTGCTCGAGCACCAGGGCGTCGACGCGCGCTGGTGCGTCGTGCACGCGACGCACATGGTCGAGCGCGAGGTCCGCGGGCTCGCCGACAGCGGCGCCGTCGCCGGGCTCGCCCCGACGACCGAGGCGGACCTGGGCGACGGGACCTTCCCGGGCGTCGCGTTCGCGGCGGCGGGCGGGCGCTGGGGCGTGGGCAGCGACTCGAACGCGATCGTCGATCCGTTCGCCGAGCTCCGCCAGCTCGAGTACTCGCAGCGGCTCTTCTGGCGCAGGCGCAACCTGATGGGCCACGGCGGCGACGCGGCGATCGGCGCCGCGATGTGGCTCGCGGCGGCCCGCGCCGGGGCGCAGGCGTGCGGCCGCAGGACCGGCGCGATCGAGGCGGGCGCGCACGCGGACCTCGTCGTGCTCGACGGCGACGATCCGGCGCTCGCGGGGCACGACGGCGGCACCGCGCTCGACGCCGCGATCTTCGGTCCCTGCCGCCGTCCGGTGCGTCACGCGATGCTCGCGGGGCGCTGGGTCGTGCGCGACGGGCGCCACCGCGACGAGGACGCCGTGCTCGACGGCTACCGGCGGGCGATCGCCCGCATCGCCGGCGGCGCGAAGTGAGCCTCCCCGCGCGCTTCGACCACCTGCTGGCCGGGCTCGACCTCGCCACGCTCGACGGCGAGGGCTGGGGCGTCGTGCGCGACGGCGCGATCGGCGTCGTCGGCGAAACGATCGCGTGGGTCGGCGCGAGGGGCGACCGGCCGCGCGACGTCGCCGTCGCGCGCGTCCACGACTTCGGGGGGGCGTGGGCGACGCCGGGCCTCGTCGACTGCCACACGCACCTGGTCTACGCGGGACACCGCGCCGGCGAGTTCGAGCGCAGGCTGCGCGGCGCGACCTACGCGGAGATCGCGCGCGAGGGCGGCGGCATCCTGTCGACGGTGCGGGCGACGCGCGCGGCCGACGCGGAGGCGCTCGCGCGGGCGAGCCGCCCGCGGCTGGCCGCGATCGCGGCCGAGGGCGCGACGACGGTCGAGATCAAGTCCGGCTACGGGCTCGAGCGCGAGGCGGAGCTCAAGCAGCTCGCGGTCGCGCGGTCGCTCGGGCGGGAGCTCGGCGTCGACGTGCGCACGACGCTGCTCGCCGCGCACGCGGTGCCGCCGGAGTTCGCCGGCCGCGCCGACGCGTGGATCGACGAGGTGTGCGCGGACATCGTTCCGGCCGCCGCGCGCTCGGGGCTCGCCGACGCGGTCGACGCGTTCTGCGACACGATCGGGTTCACGCGCGAGCAGACGCGGCGCGTGTTCGAGGCCGCGCGCGCGCACGGCCTGCCGGTGAAGCTGCACGCCGAGCAGCTCTCCGACCAGGACGGCGCGGCCCTCGCGGCCGAGTACGGCGCGCTGTCGGCCGACCACCTCGAGTGGCTGTCGCCGCGCGGCGTCGAGGCGATGGCGGCGGCGGGCACGGTCGCCGTGCTGCTGCCGGGCGCCTACTACGCGCTCCGGGAGACGCGCTTGCCGCCGATCGACGCGCTCCGCGCGCGCGGCGTCCCGATGGCGGTCGCGACCGACTGCAACCCCGGCTCCTCGCCGACCACCTCGCCGCTGCTGATGATCAACATGGCGTGCACGCTGTTCCGGCTGACGCCGCTCGAGGCGCTCGAGGGCATGACGCACGTCGGGGCGCGCGCGCTCGGTCTCGCCGACCGCGGCCGCCTGCGCGCGGGGCTGCGCGCCGACGTCGCCGTCTACGCGGTCGACGAGCCTGCCGAGCTCGCGTGGCGCGTCGGCGGCAACCCCTGCGTCGGCACGCTGCGCGCCGGCGTTCCGCACTTCGGGAGCGAACGATGAGACTGTGGGAGCTCCATCGCGGCGACTCGCCGCTCGTGATCGACGTGCCGCACGCGGGCACGCACGTCCCCGAGGCGATGGCCTCGCGGCTGACCGACGCCGCGCGGGCGGTGCCCGACACCGACTGGCACGTCGAGAAGCTCTACGCGTTCGCGCGCGACGCCGGGGCGACGCTGATGGCCGCGACGCACTCGCGCTACGTCGTCGACCTGAATCGCGACCCCGCCGGCGTCGCGCTCTACGCGGGCGCCGACAACACCGAGCTCGTCCCGACGCGCACGTTCGACAACGAGGCGATCTGGCGCGACGGCGCCGCGCCGGACGCGCGGGAGGTCGCCGAGCGCATCCGCACGTGCTTCACGCCCTATCACGAGGCGCTCGCCGCCGAGATCGAGCGCGTGCGGGCGCGCCACGGCCACGCGGTGCTGCTCGACGGGCACTCGATCCGCTCGCAGGTGCCGCGGTTCTTCGCGGGGCGGCTGCCGGACTTCAACCTGGGCACGGCGGACGGCGCGAGCGCCGACCGCTCGCTCGAGCGCGCCGCCGCCGGCCTCCTCGGCGCGAGCCCGCCGTTCACGTCGATCGTCAACGGCCGCTTCAAGGGCGGCTGGATCACGAGGCATCACGGCCGCCCGGGGACGGGCGTGCACGCGCTGCAGCTGGAGATGGCGCAGTCGGCCTACATGGACGAGGCGCCCCCGTACCGCTACGACCCCGCCCGCGCGAGGCCGCTCGTCGACGTGCTGCGAAGGCTCGTCGACGCGCTCGCCGGCTGGCGCCCGGGCCGCGCCGCTTGAAGCGCCTCTTCGACGCCTACACGCGCGTGGACGCGTGGCTGCTGCGCGACCGGCTCGCGCACGCGGGCATCGAGTGCTGGGTGTTCAACGAGCACATGCAGTCGATCGCCGGCGACGTGCCTCCCGACGTCGCGGGCCCCCAGCTGTGGGTGGACGACGAGGACTACGCGCGCGCCCGGGAAGTGCTGGCGATCTACCGTGCCGAGCGCGAGCGCGAAGGCAGCGCCGTGTGCGCGAGCTGCGGCGAGCCGAACCCCGCGACGTTCGAGATCTGCTGGAAGTGCGGAGGGGCGCTGTAGCGCGGCGCGGCGTCAGCCGGAGGAGGTCTCGTCGAGCAGCGCCTTCGCCCGTGCCGCGGCGTCGGGCGACGGCGCGTCCGTCTCGGCCTCCGCGGGGACCGCGCGGCGACGGCGGCGCACGATGGCGAGCCACACGGCGAGACCGCCGCCGAGGAGCAGGAACGGCCCGAACCAGAGGAGCCACGTCGACTCCTTGACCGGCGGCTTGTAGAGGACGAAGTCGCCGTAGCGCGCGACGAGGAATGCGCGGATCTCGGCGTCGGACTTGCCGGCCTGCGCGAGCTCGCGCACCTCGCGCCGCAGGTCCTCGGCGAGCGGCGCGTTCGAGTCGGCGAGCGTCTGGTTCTGGCAGACGAGGCAGCGGAGGTCGGTCTCGAGGCGCTTCAGGCGCTGCTCGAACGCCTCGTCGGCCGCGGGCTGCGCGAGCGCGGTCGCGGCGGCGAGCGCCAGCGCGGCGGCGAACCGGGCGAGCGTCCGGGCGCTCACGACTGCTCGAGCCTGCGCACGAGCGGCAGGATCGTCTGCTGCAGCGCCTCGGCCGACAGCGGGCCGATGTGCTTGTAGCGGATCACGCCGCCCTTGTCGACGACGAAGGTCTCGGGCACGCCGTAGACGCCCCAGTCGATCCCGACCCGCCCGTCGGCGTCGACGACCGACAGCGTGTACGGGTCGCCGTGCTGCTCGAGCCACGCGCGGCCCTCGGCGTCCTTGTCCTTGTAGTTGAGCCCGACGATCGGCACCACGTTCGACTTCGCGAGCTCCACGAGCAACGGGTGCTCGACGCGGCAGGAGACGCACCAGGACGCCCAGACGTTGAGCAGCCAGACCCGGCCCTTGAAGTCCGACGTCGCGACGCGCGTCCCGGGCCGGTGGAGGTCGGCGAGCGAGAACGCGGGCGCCGGCTTGTCGATCAGCGGCGAGGGCACCTCGCGCGGGTCGCGGAACAGGCCGACGAACAGGAAGCCGACGAGGACCGCGAAGACCGCGAGCGGAATCCCCCACTTGAGCGCCTTCATCGGGATGCCTTCCGCCTCACGCGCGCGCCGCCGCGAGCGCCGCGCCGAGGCGCTCCTTCACGGCGATCCGGTAGCGCCGGTCGGCGATCGCGAGGAAGCCGCCGATCGCCATCAGCAGGCACCCGCCCCAGATCCAGTCGACGAACGGCTTCACGTAGATGCGGACGCCCCAGGCGCCGGCGAAGCCGTCGGGCGTCACCGGCTCGCCCAGCGACACGTAGAGGTCGCCGGTGAGGCGCGTGTCGATCGCGGCCTCGGTCATCGCCTGACCGCTCGCGGCGTAGACCCGCTTCTCGGGACGGAGCACCTCGACGAGCGCCCCGCCGCGGCGCACCTCGACGGTGCCGGCGAGCGCCCGGTAGTTGGGGCCGGGCTTCTCGTCGACGCCCTTGAACGTGAAGCTCCACCCGCCGACCTCGACGCTCTGGCCCGGGTCGAGCCGCACGTCGCGCTCGACCTCGTAGCCCTTCACCAGCGTCACGCCGACGATGAACACGCCGATGCCGAGGTGCGCGACGAGCATGCCGTACCACGACAGCGAGTTCGCGCGGAGCTTGCCCGCGAGCGTGGACTGCGGCGAGCCGCGCAGGCGCTGCGCCACGGCCGCGATCGTCGCCGCGAACACCCACGTCGCGAGGAAGAGGCCGGCGGCGACGAGCGGCGAGAAGCGTCCCAGCGCGAATGGCAGGAGCAGCGCCGCCGCGACCGCGACGCCGAGCGCCCACTTGAGCCGCGTCCAGAGGTCGGGGAGCTCGGCGCGCCGCCAGCTCGCGATGGGTCCCACGCCCATCAGGAAGACGAGCGGGGCCATCAGCGGGCCGAACACGGCCTCGAAGTAGGGCGGTCCGACCGAGATCTTGCCCGCGTTGAGCGCGTCGAGGAACAGCGGGTAGAGCGTGCCGAGCAGCACGCTCGCCATCGCGACGACGAGCAGGATGTTGTTGGCGAGCAGCATCGACTCGCGCGAGACCGGCGCGAACGAGGCGCCGCCGCCCACCGCGCCCGCGCGCGCCGCGTACAGCGCGAGCGAGCCGCCGATCACGACGACCAGGAACGCGAGCACGAACACGCCGCGCGCCGGGTCGGTCGCGAACGCGTGGACCGACGTGAGCACGCCCGAGCGCACGAGGAACGTGCCGAGGAGCGAGAGCGAGAACGCGACGATCGCGAGCAGCACGGTCCAGCTCTTGAACGTGCCGCGCTTCTCGGTGACCGCGAGCGAGTGGATGAGCGCCGTGCCGACGAGCCAGGGCATGAACGACGCGTTCTCGACCGGGTCCCAGAACCACCAGCCGCCCCAGCCGAGCTCGTAGTACGCCCACGCGCTGCCGAGCATGATGCCGAGCGTGAGGAAGCACCACGCGACCGTCGTCCACGGCCGCGACCAGCGCGCCCACGTGGCGTCGAGCCGCCCGCCCAGCAGCGCCGCGATCGAGAAGGCGAACGCGACCGAGAACCCGACGTAGCCCATGTAGAGCAGCGGCGGGTGCATCACCATGCCGGGGTCCTGCAGGAGCGGGTTCAGGTCGCGGCCCTCGGGCGCCGGCGGCACGAGGCGCTCGAACGGGTTCGACGTGAAGAGCAGGAACGCGAGGAAGCCGACCGCGACGAGCCCCATGACCGCCAGCACCCGCGCGAGCATCGGCGCCGGGAGGTTGCGCGAGCGGAGCGCCACCGCGCACGACCATCCGCCCAGCATCAGCGCCCAGAGGAGCAGCGAGCCCTCGTGCGAGCCCCAGGCGGCCGCGAACTTGTAGTGCGACGGGAGCGCCGAGAACGAGTTCTGCGCGACGTTCGCGACCGAGAAGTCGCTGCGCAGGAAGCTCGCGGCCAGGCAGCCGAACGCGAGCGCCACGAGCGCGAACTGCGTGATCGCGGCCGGCCGGGCGAACGCCATCAGCGTCGCGTCGCGGCGCGCGGCGCCGACCAGCGGAACGATGCCTTGCGCGACCGCCACGAGCAGCGCGAGGATGAGGGCGAGGTGGCCGAGCTCGGGGATCATCGCGCGCGTCCTCCGCGGTTCATTGCGACGACTTCATCTGGCCGCCCTTGTGCGCCTGCTCGATCGCGGCGGCGGCCTCGGGCGGCATGTAGTTCTCGTCGTGCTTCGCGAGCACCTCGGTGGCCGTGAAGACGCCGTCGGGGCCGAGCGAGCCCTGCGCGACGACCCCCTTGCCCTCCTTGAAGAGGTCGGGCAGGAGGCCCGTGTAGCGCACGGTCACGTGCTGGGCGGTGTCGGTGACGACGAACTCGACGGTGAGCGAGTCCTGCTGGCGCTTGAGGCTCCCGCTCTCGACCATGCCGCCGATCCGGAACGGCCGGCCGACCGGAGCCTCGTTGCCGAGCACCTGCGATGGCGAGTAGAAGAACACGAGGTTCGACTGGAACGCGTTCAGCACGAGGCCCACCGCGAGGGCGACCGCGGCGACGCCGGCGGCGATCCAGGCGAAGCGGCGATGACGGGCCTTCATCGCGCGGCCTCCAGCCGGGCGGGCGCGGGCTCGACCTCGGCGTCGCGCGCCTGCACGAGCGCGCGGCGCGTGCGCGCGCGGACCGAGAGGAACTCCGCGGCGACGGCGAGCGCGCACGCCCCGTACGACATCCAGACGTACCAGCCGTAGCCGCCCATCGACAGGAACTCCGCCATCATGCGCTCCGGACCTCGGGAAGCGCGGCGATCCACGCGGATCCCCGCTCGCGCTCCAGGATGATCGCCCGCACGCGCCACAGCGCGGCGGCGATGCACCAGGCCCACGCGGCGAGCGTCATCACGAGCATGCCGGCGAGCATCAGGCTCGCCATCTTCGGCGCGGCCGTGAGGCTCACCGACGCGCCCTGGTGCAGCGTGTTCCACCAGCGCACCGAGAAGTAGATGATCGGCACGTTGACGGCGCCCACGAGCGTCAGCACCGCGACCGCGCGGTCGGCGCGCCGCGGGTCGTCGATCGCGCCGCGCAGCGCGATCACGCCGAGGTAGAGGAACAGCAGGATCAGCGTCGAGGTCATGCGCGCGTCCCACGCCCAGTAGGTGCCCCAGGTCGGGCGTCCCCAGAAGGCGCCGGTCCACAGCGCGAGCGCCGCCATCAGCGCGCCGGTGGGGGCGAGCGCCTGCGCCATCATCGCCGAGAGCCGCGTGTTGAACGCGAGCGCGAGCGCGCTCCAGAACGCCATCACGAGGTAGGCGAACATCGCCATCCACGCGGTCGGCACGTGCACGTAGATGATCCGGTACGC
Organism: Burkholderiales bacterium; assembly: GCA_046347845.1. Taxonomy (GTDB): domain Bacteria; phylum Pseudomonadota; class Gammaproteobacteria; order Burkholderiales; family Casimicrobiaceae; genus VBCG01. The sequence goes on from JAXMFH010000001.1 coordinate 495,735, forward strand.
CTCGCCCTGCGTCGCGTCGGTCGGCGCGAGGCCGAATCCGATCCACAGCCCGGCGGCCGCGAGGACCGCGGCAACGCCGGCCGCCCACGGCGCGACGCGGCCCGCGAGCGGGTAGAACGTCACCGGCGAGGCGTAGTGGTACCAGTTGATCGCCATGAAAGGGTGAGTCAGTCGAGCGCGATGCGCACCGCCGCCGCCGCGGCGAACGGGCTTCCCAGCGCCGCGGCGATGAGCCCCGCCCCGAGCAGCGACAGGTTCGCGTCCGCCGCGATGCCCGCCCGTACCGCGTCGACGGCGCCCGCGCCGAAGATCAGCACCGGCACGTAGAGCGGCAGGACGAGCAGCGCGACGAGCCCGCCCGCCCCGCGCAGGCCCAGCGTCAGCGCCGCGCCGATCGCCCCGAGGAGCGACAGGATCGGCGTTCCGAGCGCGAGGCCGGCGACGAGGACGCCGATCGCCCGGCCCTCGAGCCCGTATTGCAGCGCGGCCAGCGGCGCGAGCACCACGACCGGCAGGCCCGTCGTCAGCCAGTGCGCCAGTATCTTACCCGACACGATCGCCGGGAGCGGCCACGGGGAGAGCGCCATCTGCTCGAGCGTGCCGTCCGCTTGATCGAGCGCAAACATCCGCGGGAGCGAGAGGAGCGACGCCAGCAGCGCCGCGACCCAGAGCACGCCGGGCCCCATCGTCGCGAGCAGCGTGCGCTCCGGGGTCGTCGCGAGCGGGAAGAGCGTCACCACGATCGCATAGAACAGCAACTGGACCGCGAGTTCCGAACGGGTCCGGAACGCGAGCCTCAGGTCGCGCGAGAGCGCCCAGGCGATGCCGGGCAGGGCGCCCCCCGGCTCGCCGGCGTCGTCCCGCCCGGGCGTGGCGTCGGCCATCAGTCGAGCGAGAGCGAGCGCGTGCGGTCCGGGGGCAGCCCCAGCGGGGCGTGCGTCGCCGCGACCGCGAGCCCCCCGCGGTCCAGGTGGCCGGCCACGAGATCGGCGAGCAGCGCGGCGCCGGCGGTGTCCAGCGCGGTGACCGGCTCGTCGAGGATCCAGACGCGCCGGCGCGACAGCGCGAGCCGGGCGAGTCCGATCCGGCGGCGCTGGCCCTGCGAGAGCACGCGGGCGGGCAGCGAGCGCCGCGACGCGAGCGCGACGCGCTCGAGCGCCGCGTCGAGCTCGGCGTCGGTCGCCGGCGCCCCGGCCAGCTCCACGAGCGAGGCCAGGTTCTCCCGCGCCGTGAACTCGTCCTTGAGGGCCAGCGCGTGGCCCGCGAACGTGACCGCGGAGCGCAGCGTCGGCGAGAACGGCGCGACCGCGGCACCGTCGAGGCGGATCTCGCCGGCGTCGGGGAGCGTGAACCCCGCGAGCATGCGCAGCAGCGTCGTCTTGCCGCGCCCGTTCGCGCCGGTCACGACCAGCGCGGTGCCCGCGCCGACCCGAAGGCCCAGGCCTGCGAACAGGCGCGCGGTGCCGCGTCGCGCGGCGAGGTCGTGCGCTTCGAGCATGGGGTCGTCGGGGGAGGGGGCGCCCTTCGGGCCGTGGAGGGCCGGGCCATCCCGCCCGGAGGCCGAATTATAGCGGCGGGCCCGAATCCCCCCGGCAGACGCGGGGGCGGGCCGCCGCTATCATTCGGTTTCCGGCATCCGGCCGGACGCCGAACCCTTCTCGCGCCCGATGACGCTCTGCCACTCCCGCCGCGCCCGGACCGTGGGTCCGCGAGCGATGCTCGCCGGGCTCGCCGCGGCGCTGGGCGCGCTCGCCGTCCTCGCGCTGCCGGCGCCGGCGGTCGCGCAGACCGGGGGCCTCGGCGCCAGCATGGATTTCTCCCCGACGACGATCGCGTCGGGCAAGCCCACGCTGCTCAGGGTCCGGCTCAAGAACCAGGCGGTCGAGGCCACGATCGCGGGCATCGGCTACGACGTCGTGTTCCCGGCCGGCATGCGGTTCCTGGGCGCCGTCGACACGAACCAGTGCAGCGGCACGCTGACGCCCTCCGCGGGCGGCTACCAGTTCCGCGGCGGGGGGCTGGGCTACAACGTCAACTGCTCGGTCGACACCGTCGTCACGGTCGACACCGACACGAAGGTCACGGTGACGCTCGACGTGGGGCCGATCACCTCGCGCAACGGCGGCAACGTGAAGAACGTCGAGGCGACGCTGACCGTGCTGGGCGGCATCCCGCCGAAGATCACCTCGCCGCCGCTGCCGGCGCAGGGGCTCCTCGGCATCGACTACACGCACCAGGTGACGGTGACCGGCACCGCGCCGGTCGTCGTGACCGCGGAGGGGCTCCCGCCCGGGCTCGGCTACGACGACACGACGCGGCGCGTCAGCGGCAAGCCGACGCTCGCGGGCACCTACACGGTGACCCTGCGCGCGACCAACGGGGTCGCGCCGCCCGACGCGCAGGTGTCGATCGTCGAGATCCGCAACCCGCCGCTCCGGATCACGACCGAGCCGCCGCTCTCGTCGAGGCCGCTCCAGATCGGGGCGCCGGCGGCGTTCCAGCTGGAGGCCGCCGGAGGCCTCAAGCCCTACCGCTGGGACATCGCGGCGGGATCGCTGCCGACGGGACTCTCGCTGGACGCCGAGGGCAGGATCACCGGCACGCCGACGGTGCCCGGCACCTGGTTCTTCATCGCGCGCGTGCGCGACGTGCTGAACCAGGTGGACACGCGCACCTACGAGCTGACCGCGGCGAAGATCTCGACGACGGTGAGGCTCGGCCTCTCGCCCAACCCGGCGGTGGCCGGCCAGCCGGTCACGGTGTCCGCGACCGTCGTCCCCGCGAGCGGCCCCCCGCCGGGCGGGACGCTGGACGTCTGGGTGGCCGGCCCGGGCACGCGCTGCCCCGGCAACTTCGAGCTCGTCACGAACGATCCGGTGACGACGAACACCAGGTCCGCCGCGCTCGTGGGCGGCGCCGCGCAGCTCGTGTTCCCCGACCTCTCGATCGGCCGGTTCCGCGTCTGCGTGCTCTACAACGGCGATGCGACGCACGACCCGTCGACGCTCGGCCCGGTCGACCTCTTCGTCATCAAGGGCGTGCTGCTGCCGTCGCCCACGGTGGCCCTCGACGTGCCGACGCGCGTGGCCACCGGCGCGACCATCGACGGGCGCGTCCTCGTCGACGCCGCGGGCGCGTCGTCGAGGCCGGGCGGAACGGTGCGCGTGCGCGCCGGCGCCCGCGACCTGGGCGAGATTCCGATCGTCGACGGCGCGGCCGCGTTCTCGATCGCCGCTCCGGAGGCGCCGGGGGTGCTGGCCGTGACGGCGAGCTATGCGGGCGATGCCGCCTACTCGCCGGCGGTGTCGGCCCCGGCGTACGTGGTGGTCGCCAAGGCGATCGCCGTCGAGCCGGTCCCGGCGGCGGGGGACGCGGCGCTCGCGGCCCTCGCGATGCTGCTCGCGTTGGCGGGCGCCGCCCGGCTCCGCCGCCGGCGCTGACGCACGGGCCCGCGCCCGGAACGTGACGCCGCGACCGCTCGCCCGGCGTCTCGCGAGCGCGCTCGCCGGGGCGCCGCGCTGGGCGATCGGCATCGCGATCGTCGCGGCGGCCGCGGCCGCCGCGCTCGTCGGCGTCGAGCGCGTGCCCGTCGTCGCGAAGCTCGAGGCGATGGCGTACGACGCGCGCCTCTCGCTCGCGCCCCGGCGCGCGCCGGATCCGCAGGTCGCGATCGTCGACATCGACGAGGCGAGCCTCCAGCGCGTCGGGCGCTGGCCCTGGCCGCGCGACACGATGGCGCGCCTCACCGCGATGCTGTTCGAGCGGCACCAGGCGCGCCTCGTCGTCTACGACGTCCTGTTCCCGGAGGCCGACCTCTCGGGCAACGCGGCGGCGCTCGACGAGCTCGCGCGCCGGGGACTGCGCGACACGCCCGAGGCGCGCGCGGCGCTGGCCGAGCTCACGTCGCGCGCCGACCACGACGGCCGGTTCGCGACCGCGCTCTCCGGGCGGCCGACCGTGCTCGCGTTCGGCTTCACCGCGGGCGCGCTCGCCGCCGGCATGCTGCCCGCGCCCGCGTTCACGCAGGCCGATCTCGCCGGCCGCGCGATCCCGATCGCGCCGGAGGCCGGCTACACGGCGAACCTGCCGTCGCTGCAGCGCGCCGCCGCGTCCGGCGGGCACCTCGATCCGGCATTCGACGCGGACGGACTCGTGCGCCGCGTGCCGATGGTGAAGCGCTACCGCGACGGCTACTACCCGGCGCTGGCGCTCGCCGCGGCGGCGCTCGCGGTCGAGGCGAAGGCGATCCGCCCGGTGTTCGACGCGAACGGCGACCTCGAGGCGCTCGACGCCGGGGGCTTGCGCGTGCCGGTCGCGCGCGACGGCACGGCGCTCGTGCCGTACCGCGGACCCCCGGGCTCGTACCGCTCGTACGCGGCGGCCGACATCCTCGACGGACGCGTCGCGCCCGACGCGTTCGCGGGCGCGATCGTGCTCGTCGGGACCTCGGCGAAGGGGCTCCAAGACCTGCGGTCGACGCCGCTCGCGCCGGACTTCCCCGGCGTCGAGATCCACGCGAGCCTCGTCACCGGCATGCTCGACGGCGACATGCTGAGCGTGCCCGCGGGCGCGAACGAGATCGCCGCGCTGATCGCGCTCGTCGCCGGGCTCGTCGCCGTGTTCGCGCTTCCGTGGCGGCGGCCGCTCGCGGGCGCCGCCGGGATCCTCGTGCTCGCCGCGGCGGTCGTCGCCGTCGCGTCGTACTTCTGGTCGAGCCAGCACGCCGTGGTCGCCGTCGCGCCCGCCCTCGTCATGCTCTCGCTGGTCCTGTTCGCCAACCTGCTGTCCGGGTTCCTGCGCGAGGCGCGCGAGACGCGCGCGCTCGCCGAGATGTTCGGCGAGTACGTGCCGCCCGAGCGCGTGGCCCAGATGCGCGCGAGCGGCCAGCGCTTCACGCTCGAGGGCGAGAGCCGCGAGATGACCGTGCTGTTCTCCGACATCCGCGACTTCACCGCGCACTCGGAGCGACTGTCGCCGCGCGACCTGTCGGCGCTCCTGAACGACTACCTGTCGTCGATGACCTCGACGATCCACGCGGGGCGCGGCACCGTCGACAAGTACGTCGGCGACGCGATCATGGCGTTCTGGGGCGCGCCGGTCGCGAACCCGGCGCACGCGGCCGACGCGGTGCGCACGGCGCTCGCGATGCAGCAGGCGATGCCGGCGATCCGCGAGGCCTACCGCGCGCGCGGCTGGCCGGCCATCGCGATGGGCGTGGGCGTCAACACCGGCACGATGAGCGTCGGCGACATGGGCTCCCGGTTCCGCAAGGCGTACACGGTGCTGGGCGACGCGGTGAACCTCGCCTCGCGCCTCGAGGGGCTCACGAAGGTCTACGGCGTGCCGATCCTGTGCGGCGAGGCGACGCGCGAGGCCGCGGACGGCTTCGTCTGGCGCGAGATCGATCGCGTGCGCGTGAAGGGCCGCGCGGGCTCGGTGGCGATCTTCGAGCCGCTGGCGCCGTCGGGCGACGCGGCGGCGCAGGATCGCGCGGCGCGGTGGGCGGCGGCGCTCGCGCGTTATCGCGGCCGCCGGTTCGACGAGGCGCGGGCCGCGTTCGACACGATCGGCGAGGACGCGTCGGACCGGGCGCTCGCCGCGCTGTTCCGCACGCGCTGCATCGCGTTCGCCGCGGCGCCCCCGCCCGCCGACTGGGACGGCGCGTGGAACTTCATGGAAAAGTGACGCCCGGAAACGGGATCGACCCGCGCACGCGGGGAATCGCCGGCGCGTGTCAGGGCCGGCCGGGCTCGGCGCAGCCCTCGCAGCCGGGAACCTCGCGCAACGCGCGATACACGGCGAGCCCGCGCCCGGTCGCGAGGCGGACCATGTCGTCGGCGCCCTGCGACGCGCCGCCGACGCGCAGCACCGCGTCGCAGCGCGCGAGCAGGCGCTCAGCGATCGGGTGGAACACCTCGTCGAACGCGGCGTCGCCCGTGCGACGCGAGCCGGCGAGGGACGCGAGCGGCAGCGCGAGCCACTCGCCCAGCAGCGGCACGTGGCCCGCGCGGAACAGCGGCAGCGCGTAGGCCTCCATCGCGCGGACGTTCGCCGCCATCTTCGCGGGATCGTCGCCGGTGCCCGAGCGGTACGGGCCGGCGATCAGGACGACGAGGCTCGCCATCGGGTGTCCCGTACGGGAACTAGGTGCGCGGAACGCCGAACGCGTCGGCGAACGGCCCGAGGAACCGCCGCCCGTCCGACCAATCGGTGATCGCGAACACGATCGCGGCGAACGCGCCCGCGTGCCGCCCCGCGATCGCGTCGCGGAACAGCGCGGCGATCGTCGCCGGGTCGTTGCCGAACGCGCCGCATCCCCACGCGCCGAGCACGAGGGTGTCCTGACCGTGCGCCGCGGCGATCGACAGCACGCGGTCGATGCGCACGGCCATCGCCTCCGCGATCGCGCGGCGCCCGACGTCGTCGCCGGTGTCGAGGCGATGCGCCTCGACCGCCGAGCAGGTCAGGAACGAGCAGGTCCACGGCTCGTCGAGCAGCGCCCCGTCGTCGGTGCGGAACACCGGGACGTCGGGCGTGTAGACGGTCCACGACGAGCGCATCCGCGAGCGCTGCCACCGGTGGTAGGCATACATCGGGTCGCCGTCGAGGCACGCGTGGAGCGCCGAGGACCGGAAGAGCGACTCCTCCTGCGCCCGCGAACCGGTGAGCCACCCGCCGCCGGTCGCGACACCGCTCGCGAAGTTGAGCGCGGCGGGTCGCAGGCCTTCGTCGAAGAGCCCGCGCGCGGCGTCGAGCGTCGTGCGATTCTCGACGGTGACGCGCGGGCTCGGGTGGCGCGGAGGCGTCGCGGGAACGGGGTCGTCGGGCGTGTACGACCGCGTGCCCGCTCGCGCCCGGTCGATGCGCTCGCCCAGCGCGACCGTCCGCCCGGCCGGCGTCCGGTACGCCCGCGCCTCGAGGATCGCGAGCGTCTCGAGCCCGAGCGCGCGCGCCCGCTCGCGCGCCATCAGCACCGCGGGCGCCTCGTCAGCAGGCGCCCGGCGCGGCGCAGCGCCGGTAGCCGGCGACGCCCTCGATCACGCCGTTGCGCGTGTTGAAGTAGTAGTCGAGGCCGAGCCCGGCGCCGCCCGGCCCCGCGAGGAAGCCGGCGAAGTTGCCGGCGACGATCGGCTGGCACGCGTTGCCCGCGCAGGTCGCGGTCGCGCCGGTGCCGCCGGTCGAGAAGAGGGGCCCGAGCAGGCTCGCGGTGCCGCTCATCGTGTAGGTCGCGTTGTTGAAGCCGACCTGCAGGTTGTTGAGCGTGACCTGCGCGATCGTGAAGTTGACCGCGACGCGGCCGCCCGAGACGAGGTTGCCGACCTCGCCGGTCGACGAGTCCGTGGGCCGCGTGCCGCCGACCGGCGCGTACTCGACGATGCCCGCGGTCGGCAGGTCGCTCGCGACGACGCCGTAGATGTAGTGCAGGTTGCCGCCGTCGTTGCGGACGACCGTGCCGTTGGGCAGCGTCTGAGCGATCGTCGAGCCCGGGCCCTCCCAGCGGCCCCAGATGAGCGCGGCGCCGCCCGAGGGGTTCGTGCCGGTGTCGACGATGCTCGCGGTGCCGACGTTCGCCGCGAGCGTCCCGGTGTCGATCGCGAGGAGCCGTCCCGTCGGATCGAGCTGCGCGCGGTCGGGCCCGAGGTTCACCGCGAACTCGAGCGTCGCCTCGTCGGAGCCGACGATGCCGAGCACGGGCGTCGCGAACGGCTCGAGCTGGGTCAGGTCCTGCGTCGACTGGTAGGTGAACGCGAACCCGACGAAGTTCCACGGCTGGCCCGCGAAGTCGAACGGGATCTCGGGCACCTTGCGGAAGCCGGACTCCGAGGGCGCGTTCGCCGCGGCGACCTGCTTGCCGACGAGCCGGCTCGACAGGAACGCAGGCGGCGCGATCAGGCGCGAGGGCACGCCGCCGTCGGGCACGACGAAGAACTCGCGCGCGCCGAAGGTCGCGGACGCGGCCGGCGTGATCGCGATGACGGCGCCGTCGTAGACGCCGCCGTAGAGGCCGGGCGCCGCGGGCGGCTCGTCGGGCGCCTCGCGGCACTGGCCCGGCTCGCACACCTCGAGCTGGAAGTGCGTGCCGCGGATGCCGATCGTCGCCTGCGTCGTCAGCACCTGGTAGGTGTCGCGGTTGAGCTGCCCGATCCGCCCGGTGACCGTGCGGAAGCCGCCGCGCACGAGCCGGAACACGGCGCGCTCGCTGCCGTCGGGCTGCCCCGCGTACGCGTAGGCCTCGATCCGGAACTCGGAGCCCGGCTTGATCGCGACGAGCGCGTCGTCGGAAAAGCGGATCTGCGCGTGCCCGTCGGCGCCGGTCACGATCGCGTCGCCGGCGCCCACGGTGGCGCCGGCCGCCAGGCGCACGCGCTCGGCGCCGCGCACCGCCGCGACGTCGCCGACCGCGAGCACGACGCGGCCCGCCTGGGCGAGCGCGGCGCCCGAGGCCAGCGCCGCGGCGAGCGCGACGAGCCAGGCGAGCGCGAGTCGGAGGCGGGCAGGAGCGCGGGACGCGTTCATCGGGACCCCGTCACTTGAAGTCGTAGCGGACCTTCGCCGCGACGACGTAGCGGTCGTACTGGTAGAGCGCGATGTTCGAGTCGTTCTGGAAGTACTGCGCCTCGAGGCGCGCCGACAGCTGCCGCGTGAAGAAGTACATCGCGCCGACGCTTCCGACGTAGTTGTCGTCGCGGCGCGAGAGCCCGAGCAGCGGGACCGGGCCCATGTAGTCGCTGCGCACGAAGGAGGCCGCCGCGTTCAGCGCCCACTGCGGGGCCGGCGAGAGCGTCAGGTCCGCGGACACGCCGAACAGGTTGCGGCCGAGGTCGGGGCGGTCGTTGCGGTTGCTCTCGCGCCCGCCGATCGCGGCGAGGTTCAGCACCGGCTGCCAGGCCACCGGCCAGATGCGGCGCGCGGACACGCCGAGCGAATAGAACTCGCTGTCGCGCACGTCGTTGGCGCCGTTGTAGTCGAGCCAGCTGATCTGCGGGACGACGCTCACCGTCGCGAAGTCGGTGAGCGCGTAGCGCCATTCGGCCGAGACGCCGTTCGAGTGACGGTAGCGGTCGCCGCCGACGGCGAGCTCGCCGTAGGCGTAGGTGCCGTAGAAGGTGCTGCGGCCCATCTGGCCGCTCGCGCCCAGCGTCGCCGCGCCCTGCACGATGTTGAAGTCGCTCGCCCCCGAGTTGAACTGGCCGTTCGCGACGAGGCCGCCGTAGACGCTGACGCCGGGGGCGACCGGATGGCTCAGCTGCACGCTGCCCGCGAGCCAGCCGAAGGCCGCGCCCTGCTCGACGCCGAAGCTCGCGACCGTCACGGTGCCGAGCACCGGCAGCGCGATGTCGGCCTGCGCGACGCCCGCGTTGACGTTGCTGTCGTAGCCGGCGCCGGCCTCGACGAAGCCCCACACGCGCGTCCTGTACTGGCCCTCGCGCGCCGAGAGCGCCTCGAGGTAGCGGTCGATGCCCGCGCGCACCTCGGCGGGCGGCTCGGCCGAGCGCACCGACTCGAACTCGCGGCGCGACGCCGCGTCGTCGCCGGCGTAGAAGTAGGCGCGCGCGAGCTCGAGCCGCGCGCGCACGTCGTCCGGGTAGCGCAGCACGTAGCGCTCGAGCGCGAGCACGCCTTCGCCGGCGCGGCCGACGTCGACCGCGGCCACGCCGCACCAGAGGTCGGCGCGCGGATGCTCGATCCGGTCGACCTCGGCGCAGGTCGCCCACGCGAGGTCCGAGCGCCCGCTCTCGACCTGCCGGCGGATCTCGTCGAGGAACGGGGCCTGCGCGAGCGCGCCCGCCGCGAGGAGGCTCGCCGCGAGGGCGGCGGCGGCGGCGAGGCGTGGGTGGCGTGGGGGCGTCATGGAGGGACGCGGCGAGGCGCGGCGATCATAGCACGCGCTCCCCGCGCGAGGCCCGGCCGCCCGGGCGTCCGCGTCCCTAGGGAAGCTCTGCGTAACCCGCGGATGCGCGACGCGTCGGGCGGGGAGGATGGCGAGGCGCCCGCCGCAGGTCGTGGCAGGCACCACGACCAGGGCGGGCAACACTGCAGTACCGCGCCCGAAGTTCTCGGCCGTGCGATCCGGCCGCGACGCGGCCCTCGTGCGCGCCTTCGGGGTCGGATCCCCGCGAGCGGGGCCCCTCCTCCGCCCTCCGACGCGCGCCCTGCCCGACGCGTCCCGAAGGGCGGCCGAGAAACGCCGATGACTCGATCTTGCTCATCGGGTTCATTCGAGGCCGCGCGCGCCGTGAGGTTACGCAGAGATTCCCTAGGGCACGACGCGATCGATCGTGATCGCGAGCCCCGTGGCGCCCGGCGCCACCTTCGCGCTCGTGCCCGAGAGATCGCCCGGCGCCGGCGTCGCGCTGCCGCTCGCCGAGACGCGCGCCTCGACGACGACCTCCTTCGCGCCCGACAGGGTCGCGCCGGGCGCCATCGACATCGAGTCGTCGAGCACGAAGTCGAGCGGCAGCTCGCGCGCCGTGCGCCGCAGGATCGCCAGCGGGACGCGCGGGCCCTGCGCGGCGCGCGCGTAGACGAACAGCGTCGCGTCGGGCGGCACGCGCGCGGCGAGCGCCGGAGCGACCGTGACGCGGCCCGCGATGCGCCCCGCGGCGGTGGGCGCGGCCGCCGGGCGCGCGGCCGGAGCGGGTCGCGTCGCCGCGACCGGCGCGCCGCCCAGCTGCTCGATCGTCGACTGGATACCGCGCGCGTCCTCGCTGCCGGGCGGCACGATCGCGAGCAGCGCCTGCCAGTAGCGGATCGCGGCCGCGTTGTCGCCGCGGTCCATCGCCGCCGACGCGGCGAGCGCGAGCGCCTTCGGGTGCTGCGGGTCGGCCGCGAGCGCCTCGTTGATGATCTCGGTGGGGCGGCCCGCGAGCCGGCGTCCCTGCGCCATCGCGAGCGCGTCCGCCCAGTCGGCGAGCACGTCCGCGTTGCCGGGCAGGCGCTTCGCCGCTTCCGCGTACGCGTCGGCGGACTCCTGGTAGCGCTGCAGCGCCGACCACGAGCGGCCGAGCAGCACCCAGCCCTGCGGATCGGACGGGTCGGCCTTCATGCGCTGCGCGAGCCGCTCGACCATCGAGACGATCTCGGCGTCGCTCATCCGGTGGCGCGCCGCGGTCTCGTCGAGCGCCTGCGGGTTGCCGAGCGCGAGGTACGCGACGAGCGCGACCGCCGGCACGATCGCGACGATCACGATCGCGGTGATCCACGGCGCGCGGCCCGGCGCCGCTGCGGCCGGCGCCGGCGCCGTGGAGAGCTCCGCGCCCAGCCGCGCGACGATCTCGCGCTCGGCGGCCTCGCGCTCCTCGGCGGTGATCGCGCCGGCGGCCAGGTCCTCGTCGAGCTGGCGCTTCTGGTCGCGATAGATCGCCGCGGACGCGTCGTCGACGGCGGGGCCCGCGCGACGCGTGCGCGTGCGCAGGAGCGGGATGGCCAGCGCCGCGAGCGTCGCGACGACGAGGACGAGCGCGAGCGCCCAGAAGATCGTGGTATTTGGCATGGATCGGCCTGGGGCGGGGCGTTGCGCCCCGGCGCCGGGGAGCCCGGATTATAGGCGGGAGCGGGCGTCGCCGTCCTTCGGTTGCAAATCGGCCTCGCCCCGATACACTGGCCGCGAGTTCCTCCCCCGCGCGGCACCGGCCGCGCCCCCCCGACATGCCCGACCAGAAATCCATCGAGCTCGCCTCGCTCGACTATCACCGCCGGCCGACGCCGGGCAAGATCGCGATCGAGCCGACCAAGCAGCTCTCCAACCAGCGTGACCTGGCGCTCGCGTACTCGCCGGGCGTGGCGGCCGCCTGCCAGGAGATCGTCCGCGACCCCGCCGAGGCGCGCAACCTCACCTCGCGCGGCAACCTGATCGGCGTCGTCACCAACGGCACCGCGGTGCTCGGGCTGGGCGCGATCGGGCCGCTCGCCGGCAAGCCGGTGATGGAGGGCAAGGCGGTGCTGTTCAAGAAGTTCGCCGGCATCGACTGCTTCGACATCGAGCTCGACGAGCGCGACCCCGACAAGCTCGTCGACATGATCTGCGCGCTGGAGCCGACGTTCGGCGGGATCAACCTCGAGGACATCAAGGCGCCCGAGTGCTTCTACATCGAGCGCAAGTGCCGCGAGCGGATGAAGATCCCGGTCTTCCACGACGACCAGCACGGCACCGCGATCATCGTCGGCGCGGCCGTCATGAACGGCCTGCGCGTCGTCGGGAAGTCGTTCGGCGACATCAAGCTCGTCTGCTCGGGCGCGGGCGCGGCGGCGCTGTCGTGCCTCGACCTCCTCGTGTCGCTGGGCGTGAAGCGCGAGAACGTCTGGGTGTCGGACATCAAGGGCGTGGTCTGGGCCGGCCGCACCGAGGAGATGGACGACAACAAGGCCCGCTACGCGCAGGCCACCGACAAGCGGACGCTGAAGGAGATCCTGCCCGGCGCCGACGTGTTCCTCGGCCTCTCCGCCGGCAAGGTGCTGAAGCCCGAGTGGCTGCCCTCGATGGCCGACCGGCCGCTGATCCTCGCGCTCGCGAACCCGGAGCCCGAGATCATGCCCGACGTCGCGAAGGCGGCGCGGCCCGACGCGGTGATCGCGACCGGCCGCTCGGACTTCCCGAACCAGGTCAACAACGTGCTGTGCTTCCCGTTCATCTTCCGCGGGGCGCTCGACGTCGGCGCGACGACGATCAACGAGCCGATGAAGCTCGCGGCCGTGCGGGCGATCGCCGACCTCGCGATGGCCGAGCAGTCCGAGATCGTCGCGCACGCCTACAACCTCGAGAACATCCGCTTCGGCCCCGAGTACCTGATCCCGAAGCCGTTCGACCCGCGCCTGATCGTGCGGATCGCGCCGGCGGTCGCGAAGGCCGCGATGGACTCCGGCGTCGCCACGCGCCCGATCGCCGACTTCGCCGCGTACCAGGAGCGGCTCACGACGTTCGTCTACCACTCGGGCCTCCTGATGAAGCCGATCTTCGCGGCGGCCAAGCTCGCCCCGCGCCGGATCGTCTACGCCGAGGGCGAGGACGAGCGCGTGCTGCGCGCCGCGCAGGTCGTCGTGGACGAGGGGCTCGCGCGCCCGATCCTGGTCGGGCGGCCGACGGTCCTGAAGCAGCGCATCGAGCGGTTCGGGCTGCGGCTCGAGGCCGGCAAGGACTACGACGAGATCAACCCCGAGCACGACGAGCGCTACCGCGACTACTGGCAGGAGTACTACCGGCTGGCGGCCCGCAAGGGCGTCTCGGAGGCCTACGCGAAGATCGAGATGCGCCGCCGGCTCACGCTGATCGGCGCGATGATGATCCACCGCGGCGACGCCGACGGCATGATCTGCGGCACGTTCGGGACGCACGCGCTGCACCGGCACTACGTCGACCAGGTGATCGGGCTCAAGCCCGGCGCGAGGATCTACGCGGCGATGAACGCGGTGATGATGACCAACCGCACGGTCTTCATCGCCGACACCTACGTCAACGCCGATCCGACGGCCGAGGAGATCGCCGAGATCACGCTGCTCGCGGCCGACGAGATCCGCCGCTTCGGCATCGTTCCGAAGGTCGCGCTCCTGTCGCACTCGAGCTTCGGCACGAGCGACCACCCGTCGGCCGCGAAGATGCGCCGCGCGCTCGCGCTCGTGAACGCGCAGGATCCCGACCTCGAGATCGAGGGCGAGATGCACGGCGACGCGGCGCTCTCCGAGGAGGTGCGCATGGGGGCGTTCCCGAACTCGCGCCTCAAGGGCGAGGCGAACCTGCTCGTGATGCCGACCGTCGACGCCGCGAACATCTCGTTCAACCTGCTCAAGGTCTCCTCGGGCGGCGGCGTGACGCTCGGGCCGATCCTGCTCGGCGTCGCGAAGCCGGTGAACATCCTGACGCCGTCGGCGACCGTGCGCCGGATCGTCAACATGACGGCGCTCACCGTCGTCGACGCGAACATGCAGCGGCAGCAGGCGCTGCTCTGACGCCGGCGCGGGACGCCCGCGGGCCGGTGCCCGGCGCGCGGGGAACGCCGGTCTGGTGCAAAATGCGCGGCATCGGGCGCCCCTACCGGGCGCTGCCACGAACGGGAGAGGGGACGATGAGGCAGTGGGGACCGGCAGTGCGGCGCGTGCTCGCCGCGGGGCTCGTCGCGGCGGCCGCCGGCGCGGCGCCGGGAGCGGCGTTCGCGCAGGACACGAAGATCAAGTTCCAGCTCGACTGGCGCTTCGAGGGCAACGCGGCGCCGTTCCTGCTCGCGAAGGGGAAGGGCTACTTCGCGCAGGAGAAGCTCGACGTCGAGATCGACGCGGGCAGCGGCTCGGGCAACGCGGTCAACCGCGTCGCGTCGGGCGCCTACCAGATGGGCTTCGCCGACCTGGCCGCGCTGATCGAGTTCGTCGGCAACAACCCGACGGCGCCGAACAAGCCGGTCGCCGTGATGATGGTCTACGACGCGACGCCCGCCGCCGTGTTCTCGCTCAAGAAGACCGGCATCCGGAAGCCCGCCGACCTGCAGGGCAGGAAGATGGGCGCGCCGGTGTTCGACGCCGGCCGCCGCGCGTTCCCGATCTTCGTCAAGGCGAACCATCTCGACGCGTCCAAGATCGCGTGGACCTCGATGGACCCGCCGCTGCGCGAGACGATGCTCCTGCGCGGCGACGTCGACGCGATCACCGGCTTCTACTTCACGAGCCTCCTCAACCTGAACCGCGGCGGCGCGAAGGACGAGGACATCGACGTGATGCCCTACCCGCAGTACGGCGTCGACCTCTACAGCAACGCGATCATCGTGTCGGAGCCGTTCCTGAAGGAGAAGCCCGAGGCGGTGCGCGGCTTCCTGCGCGCGATGGCGAAAGGGCTGCGCGACGTGCTCGCCGACCCGGACGCTTCGATCCGGTTCGTGAAGGAGCGCGACCCGCTGATCGACGAAGCGCTCGAGAAGCGGCGGATGCGCCTCGCGATCTCGAGCGCGATCGCGACGCCGACCGCGAAGGCCGACGGCATCGGCGACGTGCGGCCGCAGCGGCTGGCGGACATGGTGACGCAGGTGTCGGCCGCCTTCGAGCTCAAGAACGTCGTGAAGCCCGAGCAGGTCTGGAACGGCGGCTTCCTGCCGCCGAAGGCCGACCGGATGGTCTTCCCGAAGTAGCGACGCCGCGCCGGGCGCCGCGCGAGCGGCGTCCGCAGCGCAGGACACGCGCGTGACGACCCCCGCCCCGGCCGCCCGCGGCGCCGCGACGCCGTTCGTCGACTTCCGCAACGTCTGGCTCGCCTACGAGGGCCAGGACGCGTTCGCGGTCGAGGACCTGACGCTCTCGATCGCGGCGGGCGAGTTCGTCGCGATCGTCGGGCCCTCGGGCTGCGGCAAGAGCACGTTCATGAAGCTCGCGACGGGATTGAAGGCCCCGACGCGCGGCGAGGTCGACGTCGAGGGCGTGCGCGTCACGCGCACGCTCAAGATCGCGGGCATGGCGTTCCAGGCGCCCACGCTGCTGCCCTGGCGCACGACGCTCGACAACGTGCTCCTGCCGCTCGAGATCGTCGAGCCGTACCGCTCGACGTTCAAGCGCGACCGCGAGGCCTACGCGGCGCGCGCGCGCGGGCTCCTGAAGACCGTGGGGCTCGACGGCTACGAGGACAAGTACCCCTGGCAGCTCTCGGGCGGCATGCAGCAGCGCGCGTCGATCTGCCGCGCGCTCGTCCACCAGCCGAAGATGCTGCTGCTCGACGAGCCGTTCGGGGCGCTCGACGCGTTCACGCGCGAGGAGCTCTGGTGCGTGCTGCGCGACCTGTGGGCCGAGCAGCGGTTCACCGTGATCCTCGTGACGCACGACCTGCGCGAGGCGGTGTTCCTCGCCGACACCGTCTACGTGATGAGCAAGCGGCCCGGCCGCATCATCGGCCGGCGCGAGATCGACCTCCCGCGGCCCCGCGACCTCGAGGCCACCTACACCGACCACTTCACCGACCTCGTGCACGAGATGCGCGAGCGCATCGGCATGGTCCGCAAGGGGACGTGATGATCCCCCCGAAGCGGCCTGCGGCCGCCTCCCCCCGAGGGGGCGCGCGCGCTCGGGGCGGCCCTTCGCGCGCGGTGGCCCGCGGAGCCCCGCCATGACGCCGGCGCAGCGCTTGTCGCTGGAGCCGTGGGCGCCGTGGATTCTCTCCGCCCTGATCCTCGCCGTCTGGCAGCTCGTCTGCTGGGCGTTCGACATCTCCGACTTCATCTTCCCGTCGCCCGTGCAGATCGCGCAGGCGCTCGTCCAGTACGCCGGGCCGATCGCGGGCCACGCGTGGAAGACGTTCTGGACGACGATGGCCGGCTTCGCGATCGGCGTCGCGGTCGGCGTGCTGCTCGGCGTGATCGTCGGCAGCTCGCGGTTCGTCTACAACGCGCTCTACCCGCTGCTCGTCGCGTTCAACAGCATCCCGAAGGCCGCGTTCGTGCCGATCCTCGTCGTGTGGTTCGGCATCGGCACCGTGCCCGCGATCCTGACCGCGTTCCTGATCTGCTTCTTCCCGATCGTCGTGAACGTCGCCACCGGCCTCGCGACGCTCGAGCCCGAGCTGGAGGACGTGCTGCGCGCGCTGGGGGCGACGCGCTACGACGTGCTGACCAAGGTCGGCCTGCCGCGCTCGCTCCCGTACTTCTTCGCGTCGCTCAAGGTCGCGATCACGCTCGCGTTCGTCGGCACGGTCGTGTCGGAGACCGTCGCCGCGAACGAGGGGATCGGCTACCTGATGATGGCGGCCGGCTCGTCGATGCGGATGCCGCTCGTGTTCGCCGGGCTGTTCGTGATCGGCGTGATGGCGATGCTGATGTACGAGCTGTTCGCCGTGCTCGAGCGCCGGATGACCGGCTGGGCGCACCGGGGGCAGGCCGCGGCGGGGTGAGCGCCCGGGCGGCGGCGCGTCCGGGAGGGTAGACCCCGGGCCGCGCCCGCGGGACAATCCCGCCGACGGGGCGCCGGGGGGCCGCCCCTCCGACGAACCGAGTCCGCGAGCCCGCCATGCGTTCCGCCGCACCCGCTCCAGCGCTCCGCCGCCTGCTCGCCGCCGCGAGCCTCGTCGTCGCGTCCGTCGCGCACGCCGCGCACGGCGAGATCGCCGACTTCGGCGACGGCGTCCTCCACGTGACCGCGTGGTCGGGCCCGATGCTCGGCGCGATCGCCGTCGGCCTCTGGAGCATGGCCTACTCGTGGCGGCGCGCCTGGCTCCTGCCGGTCGCGTTCGTCGCCGCGGTGGCGGCCGGCGCGTACGGCGGGGCGGGCGAGAAGCTCACGCCGACCGTCGGCACGCTGATCGTGGCGACCGTGATCCTGCTCGGGATGCTCGTCTACGGCTCCCGGACGCTGTCGATCCCTTCCGCGTTCGCGATCGTCGCCCTGTTCGGCGCGATCCACGGCTACTCGCACGGCGCGCAGGCCGGGGCCGGGGACTTCGGCCGGTTCGTGCTCGGGGCGGCGTCGGCGACGCTGGCGCTCTGCGTCGCCGGCATGGCGGCCGGGCTGATGCTGCGCCTCGTCTCGCGCCACGGCATGCACGTGGCGGGCGCCGCGATCGCGGCCGCGGGGCTCTGGTTCGCGTTCGGCGCCGCGTGACGCGGCGCGCTGCGGCTCAGGCGTTCGGCAGCGCGCTCTGGCCGGCCAGCCCGACGATCGACAGGAACTCGCGCCGTGTCATCTGGTCCTCGCGGAACGCGCCGAGCATCCGGCTCGTCACCATCGAGACGCCGGGCTTGTGCACGCCGCGCGTCGTCATGCACTCGTGCGCCGCCTCGACGATGACCGCGACGCCGCGCGGCTTCAGCACGTCCTGCAGCGTGTCGGCGATCTGCGCGGTCATCTTCTCCTGGATCTGCAGCCGCTTCGCGTAGACCTCGACCAGCCGCGCGAGCTTCGAGATCCCGACGACGCGCCGGTCGGGCAGGTAGCCGACGTGCACCTTGCCGATGATCGGCGCCATGTGGTGCTCGCAGTGGCTCTCGAAGCGGATGTCGGTGAGCACGATCATCTCGTCGTAGCCCTCGACCTCCTCGAACGTGCGCGCGAGCACGAGCTTCGGGTCGTGGCCGTAGCCGGCGAAGTGCTCCTCGTAGGCGCGCACGACGCGGCCCGGCGTATCGAGGAGCCCCTCGCGCGACGGGTCGTCGCCCGCCCAGCGCAGCAGCGTGCGGACGGCGTCCTCGGCGGCTTCGCGGGAGGGGCGCATCACGGTGGCGGCGCGGCGGGAGGGCTTGTTCCGGGACTTGGCCATGCGGGACTCCTTCGGCGATGTCCGCTCCGGCGGCAGGGTCGCCGCCTTGCGGGTCACCGGCGAAGCGTAGCGCATCCGGGCGGCGATCCGGCCCGTCGGGTAAAATCGCGCCCCACGGAGAGGTGGATGAGTGGTTTAAGTCACACGCCTGGAAAGCGTGCGTAGGGTAATACCCTACCGCGGGTTCGAATCCCGCCCTCTCCGCCAGTTTCACTTCCACCAGGTTTCGCCAAGTTTCGCGAGAGTCGGTCGATGGCGAATTCTCATAGGAAACCAATCTCCGCGAAGTTCTGCGGGGCTTCGCCGCAGGGTCTGGACATCAGGCGGTAACTGGCGGTAACATGGTCGGTAGCTAATTCGTATCGACGCATACTTACCGCCATCGTCAATGCCGCTCTCCGCCGTCGCGATTCGCAACGCCAAACCGGGGACCAAGCCGCGCCGCCTCTACGACAGCGGGGGCCTCTACCTCGAAGTCGCGCCGGCCGGAGGACGCTGGTGGCGCTTCGCGTATCGCTATGGCGGCAAGCGCAAATTGCTCTCACTCGGCGTGTTTCCCGATGTGTCGCTCGTCGATGCCCGTGAGCGCCGAGACGAGGCGCGCAAGTTGCTCGCCTCCGGCGCAGATCCGTCGGCTCACCGCAAGGCGGAGAAGCGCGCGGCCATACTCCGGGACGCCAACAGCTTCGAGGCGGTCGGCCGCGAGTGGTACGGCAAGCAAGCGGCCGTATGGACCGCGCGTCATGCCGACGACGTTCTGCGGCGCCTCGAATCCAACCTGTTCCCCGATCTCGGGGATCGTCCGATAGCCGCAATTACGGCGCCGGAACTTCTCGCTGCCGTGCGCAAGGTCGAGTCGCGTGGAGCGTACGACCTCGCGCATCGGATGCTCGGCGTCGCCGGGCAGGTGTTCCGCTACGCGGTGGCGACGCACCGCTGCGAGCGCGATCCGTCCGGGGACCTGCGCGGCGCGCTGACGCCTCACAAGGCGCGGAATCAGGCTGCGATTAGGCCGGAGGAGCTTCCCGCGCTCCTCAAGGCGATCGATCGGTATCCGGAGATCGGTGAGCGTCAGACCGCGCTCGGCCTCCGGTTGCTCTGCCTGACGTTCGTGCGCACTACCGAACTAATCGGCGCAGAGTGGAGCGAGTTCCGCGATCTTGACGGCAAGGCCCCGACGTGGGAGGTCCCTGCCGAGCGGATGAAGATGAAGGAGGCGCACATCGTGCCGCTCTCCCGGCAGACGGTCGCGCTCCTCAAGGAACTGCGCGCGATCGCCGGCAACAGCCGCTACGTCCTGCCGGGGCGCAACCGCGACAAGCCGGTGAGCAACAACACGCTCCTGTTCGCGTTGTACCGCCTCGGTTACAAGGGCAAGATGACCGGGCACGGGTTCCGCGCCGTCGCGTCGTCGGCGCTCAACGAGGCCGGCTGGCGTCCCGACGTGATCGAGCGCCAGTTGGCGCACAAGGAGCCGAACAAGGTGCGCGCCGCGTACAATCGCACCGAGTATCTACCCGAGCGCCAGAAGATGATGCAGCAGTGGGCGGACATGGTTGACGCCTATGCGCGCGGCGCTGCAGCCGTGCCGCTCATGCGTCGCGCGTAATGGCCGAGAGGGAGTGCGTGTGAACAAGGATCGGTTAGGCAAGCGCAAAATCGAGGTGCGTGTCTCGGCGACTATTGAGGGGCACACGCCGCATGCGGCGCGCGCTGCCGACGCGGCCCATTCCGACAACGAGGCGCGCGACGGATTCGGGTCCCTCAATCGGGCCGTGATCGCGGCGACCGCGCGTCGGTACAAGGATGAAGGGATCACGCCGGAATCGATCGAGTCCGGCGAGAGGTGCGTCCCCACGAATTGGGCCGAACTCGTCGTTCGTGCGCACGACGAGCTCGAGCGACTGCTCGAGAAGCCCGAGGGTCATGAGGCGTACCGCCGCCTTCGCATGGATCGCGATGAACTGTTCGTCCGCTCGAAGGGCAACTTCCCATCCTTGGGGGACGAAGCGAGAGCACTCTCGGAGTCCGCGTTGTGGATTGACCAAGGTGGACCTCCGTGCGGCAGACCGGGGCGCCCCAGAGACAAGGAGGATGATGAGCGCCTAGAGATTGACGCTGTAGTCGGCCTCGCACGTGTCGACGCAGCCAAGCTCAAGGGAGGCGCTGGCCAATTGCTGCTTGCGTATGCCAAGCAGTTGGTCCATCAGCGCGAGACGGAAATCGCGTCGCAGGAAGAGCGCCCAATGATCTCGGAACACGAAATTGAACAGAAGGCAACAGAGTGGATCGAAACTAGCTACTACTTGCGCAAGCTCTCGAAACAGGCAACCGCGAAAGAATGGCCAGTGTTTATGAATTGGCTCGCGTCAGATGAAACGTTCGATTCGCCCGATAGCACGCCGGAGTGATCGCCGGTCGAGGATTCTCTCCGGCAGATCTTCCCCCAGCGGCGCGCGCCGCCCGCCCGAAGATCTAGGTCCGCAGCCCTTGACGTCCGCCAAGATTTGTCCGCGGCGGCGATACGGACTTGCGGACATGCGCGGACTTGGAATTGCGTCATAGAGGGGTTCAAGTCCGCCAGCCGCCCAGCATCGCCAAGTTCCGCCGGGCTGCGCCGGCGACGGATTTGCGGACTTGGCCTCCCCTAACGGCGAAGTCCCATGAGCGTGTGCGCGCGCATGCGTGCGTGTGTGTGCGTGTAGAGATTCACATTCCAAGTCCGCAAGTCCGCAAATCCGGGGAGCGTGCAACTAGGCGGACGTTGACCGACCTGGGCGGACTGCGGACTTGGGCCGTTTGTCGGCAAATTCCAACTCCGCCCAAGTCCGCAAGCCCGCAAGATTCGAGGTCGCTGATCGCCGCTCCGTCGACGCGCGTCACTGAATGGCAGCGCGGAGCCACGGCACGATGGTGGCGCTCGGGTCCTTGCTCGCGCTGTCGACGGATTCAACGTGCCAGCGCGTGCTTTTGCGGTGCGAGTCGTGCTCGCCGACGATGCGCATGCCGCTAGCGAGGCGATCGCGCCGGTACCTGAACAGTCGCCCGATTGAGTCGACCGACGGCGCGCCCTGCTGCCTTCCGCTGGCCAATTCGCGAATCACGTCGGCGAGTTCTGCGCGTCCCGAATCGACCACGGCCGAGTCTCCGACGCCGGCCCGCGCGCCGCCGATGGCCCCGTGCACCTCCGCCGCCGTGAACGACCGAGCGCCGAAGACCGCTCGCAACGCCCCGAGCAGCCGGCCAAGGCTCTCGAAATCGGGATCGTTCGCCTGCGTCCGTCGCGTGATCTCCATCACGTCGCCGAATTGTCCAGGAGCGAGCTCGCGATCGACATAGATAATGGTCTGTCGGACCACGTCATCCCAACGCTCGAACGAAGCCATGCGGCCCGCACAGAGGCGCCCGATGCCGGAGGACAGGTAGAGCCGGATCAGCGTCAGCGCAGCGACCGCGATGGCGTGGCGGTTTTCCATGCAGAACGCCTTGGGGTCGAGGTCGAACTCCCGCGCGTACGGGGCCTCGGATCGCGGATCGATACGGCACGTGAGCGTCCGACGCGGCATGTCGCCGGCGAGCATCAGGTTGTTCCCGCTCAGCAGGAACACCACGCGATTCGGAACGCGACACTCGGTCGACGAGCCAAGCTGACGATCCGCATAGACCTCGGAGGTCAGGGCAGCTGCGAGGCTCGGACTGTCGAACGTTCCGATGAGGTTGTCGATGACGACGGCGCGCTTGCCGCTCAAGAACGCCGTGAGCAGGCGCTTGCGGTTCTCCTCGTCATCGCGCCCGCGCGACGGCGGCCACACGTCGGGCGCCTCGCCGGCGGCAATCGTCGCGACGCACTGAGCGAGCAGTGTCTTGCCGCTGCCCTGCGCCGGCGCGTCGTATGCGAACGCCGGTGCGGTCGGCAGTCCCGGGCGCACGACGGCCGTCAGGATCGCCGCGAGGTGCGCGGCTCGATCTAGGGGCCCGACGAATGGGAAGCGCTCGAACGGTCGCCACAGAAGCGCGAGCGCCGCCTTCGCCTCCTCCTTTGTGGGGTGATCGAGGGAGCCGGCGGGAAATTCCGCTTCTGACACCAGCAGCAGGCCGGTGGCCGCATCGAAACCGCCGGCCGCGAGCACGGTGTCGTCCGGGCGCAGCGTGGGCGCCGTAATGATCGCCACGAGGCGCTTCAAGGCACGCGCCTGCCCGAGATCGGAGATCGCGCGGCAGTCGGAAAGCGGCGGGTCCTCAAGCTGCTCGACGACTTCGCCCTCCGCCTTACCCTTCTTGAACGTGAAGCACTGCACTTCGCCGCCAAGGCGGTGCCGGAGCGAGTTTTCGGTTAGGGGGACCACCTTCCCGCCGTCGACCATGACGAGCGAGGACCCGAAGTCGTACAGGTCGTGCGCCTCCCGCATGACTTCAAGGAAGGCATTGACGGTGTCGTGCGAGCGCCCGCGGACTAGTTCGATTCGCAACATGCGCCGCTCAAGGCGGAATGTCCGTCCGCCGTGTGCGAAAGAGTGGAGATTCGGCCTCGCGGAGTAGAGGTAGAGCTTTCCGACCGGCCGCCCGCCGTCGTAGTCCGGCTCGAGCGGATCGAGTGTCAAGCGTCCGTGATACATCGCCGGGCGATCGAGCACGTCGATGACGTTGGCCTTCGTGCCATCGGCGAACTGAATCGGCCAGTCCCCAGGGAGAGACCTCTGCTCGATTGCGCGCCGCACGCGCTCCTTCGCTTGGGTGATCGCTTGCTCATTCTCGACGGGGAGCGGGGCAGGGGACATGCGCTCGACCAATTCGATGGCCCGTGCCTCGACCCACTCATCGCGCCTTCGGTCGGCGGTGGACCGTACCGCAGCGCGCGCTTTGCGGCGATTGTCCTCCGCCGCACGCTGCACTTCCGGTGAAGGATCGGGGATCGCCGTGACCGTGTCGACGAACTCGGTGGCGCCCTCGATCACGATCGGCGCGCCGCGCTCCTGGATGAGTGGCTCGGTACATAGCGCGCCCGCGGCGAAGTCTATGCGGTTGGCTTGCCATACGCTCGCGTCGAACAGCCCGCGCTCCAACAGGGCACCGGATTTCGACACATCGATGCGCCCTTGCCCGGCACCCCACAGGTGCGCCAGGAGCGCCTTGCCGGCGCGCTCGATGTCTTGCGCGTTTTGAACGACGATGTAGAGTCGCTGCCCTTTGACGCCGTAGACCTCCTCGTCGGTGGCTGAGTTGCGGATGCACGATGAGGTCGACGGCCACCACAACATGCGCGCGCCCGCGAAGCTGGGGCAAGCTGCTCGCACGGCGGCAACGAGGTCGTCGCGACCAAGTGGGGCGCCACCATCTTTCGGCGCGTCGTAGTCAAGCATGAGCACGCCCGGGCCGTCGGCCCACGCGAAGGCATCCTTGGTGCGCGCGATGTGCGTTGTCGGGCGCCCGAGCTTCGCCCACTCCTTTTCGGTCACGAGCTCAACAGGTGCCTTGGCGGGCAGGCCGTACGTGACGCATTGGTTGGTGCCGAGCGATGCGAGAAGGTTGGCGAAGCCCGGCAACCCCGCGACCGGCACAATATCCACCTGACCGCTATACACTTCGGCGGAGGTGCGCTTGATGACCTCGCCGTTCAGGTAGAGGAAGTGCTTGCTGACGAGCGCCGGGTTGCGCGCAGTGATGACGGCAACCTGCACGACGTTGTCATTGTCACCCGCCGAAGCGGCGGGGGACACCGGGGCGGGAGTGGCGCCGGCGGTCATTGTCCACCCGGGTTGCGCGCTGCCACGCGGCGGTCGTATGCCCGCTCGTGAAGGACCCAACGAACGAATGTCGCAACGGCGAGCACGAGGGGAAGCTGGTGGAGGTGATGGTAGCGGCAGCCAGCATGACTGACGACGATGTTGTGCGAATTAATGTTCCAGTACATGTGTCGGGGCACGCGAGCGAGCCGTTTGAGGGCGCCAGTCACTACAGCGTCGATGACACGCCGCACCGCGAATCTGAACCACCGCGCCACCGCGGTCGCGGGTTGCCGCGCGATCGCTCGCAGCGGCGGATGGATGTCGAACGACGCCTCCCACTCGCGCTCGGGCGCGGTTTCGACGCCGGGAATAGCGCGCAGATGGTAGTCGTGCCACAAAAGCATGCTCTCGTCCCAATCCGCCACGCCGCGCGCAATGTCGATCCGCTCTCGAAGCTCCTCCGGCGCCACACCCGGTTGCGCGCCGGCGGCAAACGCATCGGCGATCCGCTCGTCGAGGTACGCGTGCCGATCGCTGGCGTGGATTGCGAGCCACCCGAACGATGCCGGGTAAAGCGCGATGCGCTCGGCCGCCGTCAGGTGTGCGACCGAAGGGGTCCTTGCGGACGCCGGTAGACGTCTCCCAGCGTTGCTTACGCGGGGCGCCATGTCACACCTCCGTCGCGTCGGCGAAATCGCGGGTGCCGATGAATTCCTCGATCTCGCTCTCCTTCCATCCCACGGTGCGCCCATAGATGCGGCGCGGCTTGGGAAACCGCCCCTTCGAAATCGCGTCGTAGATGCTGGACACACTGATGCCGACGCGCTTGACGACTTCGTTGATGCGCAGCAAGCGCGAGGGATTGGCGGACGCCGCGAGGGCGGGTGGTTGGGTGGTCATTGGTCTGCTCCATCGTTGTTTGAGAAGTTCCGCCCGGACCGCTAGCGTAGATGGCCGACGGCGTGGGGCTGTTGCGATGATGCAGCCGGACGCCCTGGAGAAATAGCAGGCAAATCGCGTGAATTGCGTGGCATTTCTCCAAAGCAGTGGGCGAGCGTCACGTCGCTGCCAATAGCGACCCGCGCTGCGTCACGCAGCTACCGGTAGCGCGGCCCGCACCATGCAGGTACGAGCGGCAGGGATCCAGAGCGCCGAACGCGCCGTTGTGTGAGCCAGCGATCTTCGCTTGTCGCGCGGGACCGCCGAGGCGCGGCTCGGTCGGGAATAGACGCCTGCGAGCCGGGGGAGCGTCAGTCGCGCTACGCGAGGGCCGCACCCTCCCGTCAGGTGCGCGCCATGAGCCTGCGGAGTGGCGCAGAATCGCGGAATGCTGACTCGAATGATCCCCTTCCCCCCGACGCTGTCGGACGGGATCACGCCGCATGCCGGGCACTTTGCCAACCCCATCCCCGGCGAGCGCCCATGGGTCCCCATCGACGGCGTGATGATCCGCGGGTACGTGGGACACGTCGCAGGGCACCTCACAGGACACGCCTACATCTGCGGACTTGAGTGCGGCGCCCGTACACGGACGCAGGCGATGATGTGCTTCCCGATGGACGCCCCGACGCTTCAGGCGATTGGCGATGCGTTCCTCGTCCTCGCGGATCTGGCGCGACGGGTAGCTGCGGAAGGCGCCGACGCCGGCAGCGCTACGAACGGCCCGACCTAGGTGTGTGCCACGCTCAAGGTGCCATTGCGGCGCCAATCATTGACCGCGGCCCGCCGAAACGACCGCATGAAACGACCTGGGAGCGATACTGCGGATGGTCGGGCAACCTAGACACGTCCGGATTCGTGCCATGCGCATGGCTCCACCATGGCGCGTACCCGCTGCACGCCGTCGGTCGGGTCGCGGTGCGGTTGACGGTGATCGCGGCGGAATCACGGCGAAGGAGCAAGTCCCAGCTTCAATCTGCCCAACACCGGCACGGCCGTCCTGATCGTCGGGAGCGTGCCCGAGACGGCCGAGAGCGGGCGGGACGCCTACGGCGGGAAAGCGAAGCGCGAGTTCTACCAGACGCTCTACGAGGGCTACAACGTCGTCACGCACGTCACGGTCGCCGGCTCGCTCTACGCGAAGCAGGGTGCCGCGTGGCCGGTCGATCTGATCGTCATCAAGGGCCGGGGGAAGTCGTCCCTCCTCAAGCCTTTCGTCGCCGCGCCGAAGGTGTACGATTCCTGGGACGCGCTCGGAGGACTGCTCGATGAAGCTGGTAGCGTGGAGGCCCAAGGGGTCGTCAATGGGGGCGGTGATGGCACCACCCGGCCGTCTGACGCCGGACGCCCACCGTCGGCTGCTGGAAGCGCGGGTGCAGGCGATGGTGGATCAGGAGCCCAACCCGAAGGCGGCGCTCAAGCGGGTTCTGGAACTGTGGGAACCCCTCGGCCTGCTGGCGGTGGCGCCGGAACCGGGGCCGACGGCGGGGGATCAACTGGTGGAGGCGGCGGCGCGGCTACTGCGGGAGAAGGGAGCCCTGCTGGACAAGCCGGTGCCGGTGCCGGCGACGGACAATCCGGGGATTCGGGAGATGCTGGAGGAGTCCCAACTGACGGAGTGGGCGTCGGGACTCGAGATCGGCCTGGTGTAGACGCGGACAAGGATGGCGCATTCCATGACCACACGGGAACCGCAGTCACGGGCGACGAGATGGATGCTCGCGCTCGCGCGTCGCAACTACTTCGTCAGGAAGGAATTGGCGGCGCTACTCTCCGTCGGCTCGCTGTCATCGGATCGGCTATTGCTGCTCACGGACGAGACGTGGGAGCTCCACCGCAACAGGTGCGGGGCGGCGCGCAACTTCGTGGAGGTGGCGTCGGAGAATCCGGCGTACCCGAGGATGGTGGCGCGGGGGCTCCTTCGGCGGTTGACGATCTGGCCCGAGAGCTATCTGCCGGGGCCGTTCAGGCGAGCGGTAGAAAGCCGCCCCTCTACTCACAGGCGCAGGGCGAGGGTCGCGTCCCGTACGTCCCCCGCGGCAAGGTAGGGCCGGTCGCACTCGCCACGCGCCCGCTATTCACCAAGGCGGGCGCTCGCGTCGGCCCGCAACGCTCGACAATTTTCAGCCCGGCCCCGAGTGCAGTGTCGAAGATGATCGTGTCGAGCTCGTCGTCGCTGACGCCTTCGAACGGGCCCGCGCGCACCTCCTTGCGATCGACGAACATGCCGAGCTCGCGGCCGATCAGTTCGAGGGCACGCAGCGCGCCGGCGGCGTCGAATCTAAACTCGCCGGTCAAGCGACCATGCCGGTCGACCACCGGAACCTCCTGCATGCACCGATCCTTGATCGCAAGGAGGTCCCGAACGACGCTGGCGCGATCGAGCGCAAGCTCCTCCGTGACCTGGATGCGCACCGCCGCGCGGATTTCGGCGAGACGCTTCTGGACGCGCGGGCGGGCGAGTGCGCGCGACACCATGACGCGCATGCCTTCCGTCGCCTTTTCGCGCGGTACGCCCTTGGCCATCGCCCACGCATGTTTGTGGGTAACTCCGGGATTCTCCACGATCGTGCGAACGAGGCGCTCCTCGAACTCGGTCACTCGCTCCGGTTCGAGGCGAGACGCGATCGCGACGTGCACGCCTTTCGGGCGTCCGCCACGGCGCGCGCTCGGTTGCTTGGTGGAAATCGTGGTCATCGATCGCAAGATGGGTGCGGGCGAGGCCCGTTCCAACGCGATTATAGAGTGGCGAGCGTGTGTAAGGTTCGGCGATGCACGATCGTCGCCGGGCGTTAGCGCAGCGACGCGTAACACTACGAGCGTGCGCGTGGCTCTGCGGTACTTGGCGAAAATCGAAGCGGGCCGACGAACGGTGTGCGATTGTGGCGCGCGCAACCTTCGCACGTTTGAGATTGGGGTGGCGGCAACTGTAAAAGGAATTGTGTCTGTAGCCCCGCAATGTGAATGACGCGCTCCGCCAACGCAAGGGGTCCGATCAAGGCGCTTCGCTTTGGCACTGTGGCGGGTGAGAAGCCGCGGTGGTGCGGGTTCGTACGAGGAGCCGCACGGCCCATCGCGCGACCGCCTACCCGCGCGCGCAGCGCGCGGCGTCAAGCACGGCATCGGCGTCGCGGCGGTCGCCCGTCCCGCCCTCTCCGCCAGCGCATAGTCCCCGAAAGGGACCATTCGCATTGGCGGACTTCTTGACGAGCGCTCGTCCCTTACGCCAACCACTCCGGGGCCGCGCAGACGGTCCCGGGCTCCTCTCGCGAGCCACTGCCGGGCGAATATCCATGTCTCTGGCCGGAGTTTTGCTACCCTTTGGCACGACGCCGAGAACGGCGGCAGTGCCCTTCCATCAGCACTCGAAGACCGAGATTCCCATGGCGAAGGCTCGCAAGGCAAAGTCCTCCGGCACGACCGAAACTGCCGCCACCGTCGGCTACGAAGCCCAGCTCTGGCAGATGGCCGACGCGCTGCGCGGCTCGATGGACGCCGCCGAGTACAAGCACGTCTGCCTGGGCCTGCTGTTCCTCAAGTACATCTCCGACGCCTTCGAGGAGCAGCACGCGAAGCTCGTCGCCGACAGGAAGAGCGGCGCCGACCCCGAAGACCCCGACGAGTACCGCGCCCAGAGCATCTTCTGGGTGCCGCCCGAGGCGCGCTGGCCGCACCTGAAGGCGCAGGCGCGCCAGAGCACCATCGGCCAGCTCGTCGACGACGCGATGGCCGGCATCGAGCGCGACAATCCAGCGTTGAAGGGCGTGCTGCCCAAGGACTACGCCCGCCCCGCGCTCGACAAGCAGCGCCTCGGCCAGTTGATCGACATGATCAGCAACATCAGGGTCGGCGACGAGGCCAGCCGCGCCAAGGACGTGCTCGGCCGCGTTTACGAATACTTCCTCTCGCAGTTCGCCAGCGCCGAGGGCAAGAAGGGCGGCGAGTTCTACACGCCGCGCTGCGTGGTCAAGCTGCTGGTCGAGATGCTCGAGCCCTACCGCGGCCGGGTGTACGACCCCTGCTGCGGTTCGTCGGGCATGTTCGTGCAGTCGGTGGAGTTCATCCGCGCGCACGCCAAGGGCAACGGCCACGGCGGCAACACCGGCGCGAAAGCCAAGGCCGACATCTCGATCTACGGCCAGGAGTCGAACTACACCACCTGGCGCCTGGCGCGCATGAACCTCGCCATCCGCGGCATCGACAGCGGCCAGATCGCGCAGGGCGACACCTTCCACAACGACCGCCACCCGGACCTGAAGGCCGACTTCATCCTCGCCAACCCGCCGTTCAACATCTCCGACTGGGGCGGCGAGCGCCTGCGCGACGACAAGCGCTGGCAGTACGGCGTGCCGCCGGCGGGCAACGCCAACTTCGCCTGGGTGCAGCACATCGTGCACCACCTCGCGCCCGCGGGCGTGGCCGGCTTCGTGCTGGCCAACGGCTCGATGTCGTCCAACCAGTCGGGCGAGGGCGAGATCCGCAGGAGCCTGATCGAGGCCGACCTCGTGGACTGCATGGTCGCGCTGCCGGGCCAGCTCTTCTACTCGACGCAGATCCCGGCGTGCCTGTGGTTCCTGGCGCGCGACCGCAGGAACGGCAAGTTCCGCGACCGCCGCGGCCACGTGCTCTTCATCGACGCGCGCAAGCTCGGCCGCATGGTGGACCGCACCCACCGCGAGCTGACCGACGAGGACATCGCCCGCATCGCCGACACCTACCACGCCTGGCGCGGCGAGAAGGAAGCGGGCGAGTACGCCGATGTGCCCGGCTTCTGCAAGAGCGCGCCGCTGGACGAAGTGCGCAAGCACGGCTACGTGCTCACGCCCGGGCGCTACGTCGGCGCCGAGGCGCAGGAGGACGACGGCGAGTCGTTCGAGGAGAAGATGAAACGGCTCACCGCGACGCTGCGCGAGCAGCAGGCCGAGGCTGCGAAGCTCGATGCCGCTATCGCTGCCAACCTGAGGGAGCTTGGGTATGGCGGGTGAGTGGACTTCGATCAACCTCGGCAAGGTCTGCACAAAAATCGGTAGCGGCGCGACTCCGAGGGGTGGCAACGACGTCTACCTTGCCACTGGCCCGTACTCCTTGATTCGGAGCCAGAATATTTACAACGATGGTTTCCATCGTGACGGCTTGGCGTTCATCGGTGATGTGCACGCTGCCGAGCTGGCCAACGTCGAGGTTCTAAAGGGCGACGTCCTCCTCAACATAACGGGTGACTCCGTTGCCCGTGCGTGCCAGGTTGACCCTGGCGTGCTCCCCGCACGTGTGAACCAGCATGTTGCGATCATTCGGCCGAATCCAAACAAGCTCGATCCTCGGTTTCTTCGGTACTTCCTCATTTCGCCCGAGATGCAGGACAGGCTCCTGTCGTGGGCTGGCTCCGGCGGAACGCGGAATGCCCTCACGAAGGGAATGATCGAATCGTTCGATGTCCCCGCGCCGGAAGACATCGACGAGCAACGCGCCATCGCCCACATCCTCGGCACGCTGGACGACAAGATCGAGCTGAACCGGCGGAGGAACGAGACGCTGGAGGCGATGGCGCGGGCGCTCTTCAAGTCGTGGTTCGTGGACTTCGACCCCGTCCGCGCGAAGGCCGAAGGCCGCGACCCCGGCCTCCCCAAACCCCTCGCCGACCTCTTCCCCGCCCGGCTCGTGGACTCCGAACTCGGCGAGATTCCGGAGGAGTGGGAGGTGAAAAGTCTCGACGAGATCGCGCGATTCCTCAATGGCCTTGCATTGCAGAAGTACCCGCCTCTTGACGGGCAATCACTACCGGTGATCAAGATCGCCCAGCTGCGAGCAGCAAACACCATCGGCGCAGACCGTGCCAGCGCCGACCTCGAAGCCGACTATGTTGTCCACGATGGAGACATCCTGTTCTCGTGGTCGGGCTCGCTGGAGTGCCGGCTGTGGGCCGGTGGACCGGGAGCGTTGAACCAGCACCTGTTCAAGGTGACGTCCCGGCGGTATCCGCGGTGGCTTTGCTACCTCGGGATTCATCGCCACCTCGACGACTTCCGTCACATCGCAGCAGGCAAGGCCACGACCATGGGCCATATCCAACGGCATCACCTGTCGGATGCGAAGCTCCTCGTTCCGCCGCCAGCACTGCTGCGCGCGATGGATGTAGTCATCGAGCCAATCTTTGAGAACACATGGCGTCGTGCGGTTCAGTCCCGCACACTTGCCGCCCTGCGCGATGCCCTGCTGCCCAAGCTCATTTCGGGCGAATTGCGGGTCAAGGATGTCGAGAAATCCATCGAGGTGACCGCATGAGCACGAAGCGAACGAAGACCCCACCGAGCCGGGCACGCATCGAGTACCTGAAGGTGCAGAACTTCCGCGCGCTGCGAGAGGTCGAGTTCAAGGACCTAACGCCGTTGACGGTGCTTCTGGGGCCTAACGGTAGTGGCAAGTCCACCGTCTTCGACGTGTTCGCCTTTCTCGCCGAATGCTTCGAGCTGGGGCTGCGCCGCGCATGGGACAAGCGCGGCCGGGCGAAGGAGTTGAAGACCCGCGGCGGCAACGGCCCGGTAACGATCGAGATCAAGTATCGCGAGCCTGGGTTCCCGCTCATCACCTATCACCTCGCCGTGGATGAACGAGCCGGTGGCCCGGTAGTGGTCGAAGAGTGGCTGCGCTGGAAGCGCGGCAGTCATGGGCAGCCGTTCCGCTTCCTCGACTATCGCGAGGGCAAAGGCAAGGCGGTCAGCGGCGAGCAACCCGACGAACGAGACACGCGCATCGACGTTCCGCTCAAGTCGGCCGACCTGCTGGCTGTCAACGCGCTCGGCCAGTTTGCGGAGCATCCCCGCGTTGCCGCATTGCGCGATTTCATCACCGGTTGGTACGTGTCCTACCTCTCGGCCGACAGCGCGCGCGGTCAGCCGGAAGCCGGCCCGCAGGAGCGTATGACCCGCACCGGCGACAACCTCGCCAACGTCATCCAGTACCTCGCCGAGCAGCATGGCGACCGCCTGGAGCAGATCTTCGACGTCTTGCGCCGCCGCGTGCCGCGCATCGAGCGCGTGCTGGCCGAGACGATGCCCGACGGCCGGCTGCTGCTGCAGATCAAGGACGCGCCGTTCAGCCATCCGGTGCTGGCGAAGTTCGCGTCCGACGGGACGCTGAAGATGCTGGCTTACCTGGTCCTTCTCTACGACCCCACGCCGCCGCCATTCATCGGCATCGAAGAGCCGGAGAACTTCCTGCACCCGCGGCTGCTTCCGGAACTGGCGGAAGAGTGCCGCGCCGCGAGTGACCGCACACAACTGCTGGTGACGACGCATTCGCCCTTCTTCCTGAATGCTCTGCGGCCCGCCGAGGTACGCGTGCTATGGCGCGACGAGCAGGGGTACACGCAAACGCAGCGTGCGGCCGACCTGCCAGGTGTGAGTGAATTTGTCGAACAGGGCGCTTTGCTCGGGCAGCTCTGGATGGAGGGGCAACTCGGAGTGGGCGATCCCTTGGTCAACCAGGGGGCGCCGAGCCGCCCGCAGCGGAGACGCTGAGCATGTCGGCCACGCATCTCGAGCTATTGGTAGAAGAGCCCTCGATGGAGGCGTTCCTACGCGCCCTGTTGCCGCGCCTGCTGCCGCAGGACCGCACCTTCGAGGTCCACCCCTTCCAAGGCAAGAACGACCTGCTCGGCAAACTCGAGCCACGGCTGCGGGCCTACGCCGCATGGCTTCCAGCTGACTGGCGCATCGTGGTCGTGGTGGACCGCGACGATGAGGATTGCCGTGCGCTCAAGCGCCAGCTGGAGTCGATAGCGCGGCGCGCTACCCTTCGCACACGTGGACGATCGGGGGGTGCGCCTTGGCAGCTCGTCAACCGCATCGCCATCGAGGAGCTTGAGGCCTGGTACTTCGGTGACTGGACGGCCGTGTGCCATGCGTACCCGCGCGCGTCCGTGAACGTGCCGCGTCGGCAGGGTTTCCGAGACCCGGATGCGATTGCTGGAGGTACCTGGGAAGCGTTCGAACGAGTGATGCGGGCACGCGGATACTTCAAAGGTGGTCTCCTGAAGATCGAGGCGGCTCGCGAAATTGGGGCACACGTCGACCCCCCGCGAAGTCGGTCGGCGAGCTTTTCCGCCTTTTGCGTGGCAATCGCGGAGGCCGTCGCGTGAGCAGTGTCTGGTGTGTCCGCGCCGAGTTCGGGACCTACACGAAGCAGTTCGTGGAAGGTGGCTACGTCGCCATCGGATGGTTGCCGAAGAGCGACCTCTCGCGCATCAAGACGCGCGAAGAGCTCTATCCGCTCTACAAGGCCGACCACCCGGCCGACACGAGCAACATCGTGATCGGCCAGCAGGTCGGACAGATCGCCCGCTTTCTGCTGGAGATCCAAGCGGGAGACTACGTGATTACGCCGGCAGCCGACACCGAGTGGCTGCACTATGGAATGGTCGCCTCGGACCCGTCCTACATCTACGCAGCAGGGCATGACGGTTGCCCCTACCGCCATCGTCGACGCGTCACCTGGGAAGCGCGGCGGCTCAAGCGAGGCGACTTCTCGGTACCGTTCCAGAACACGATCCGGTCGTCCCTCACCGTGTTCGCGATCTCGCAGCGCGAGGAGTTCCTGGAAGCCATCGGACGGTCCGCCTCGAGTCCGAAGCCGACCGCCACGCAGTACGACCCCTATCGAGTCGTACTGGAGCAGGTTCTTGAACTCGACGACAAGGAGTTCGAGATTCTGGTCGGCCATCTTCTCACCGCGCTCGGCTTCGAAGGTTCCGAAGTCACGGGCAAGACCGGCGATGGCGGCGTGGACGCGACCGGCGAGCTCAACGTCGCCAACCTCGCGAAAGTGAAGGTCTTCGTGCAGGCCAAGCGCTACAAGCTCGGCTCCAAAGTCAATGCAAGCACGGTCAAGCAGCTTCGCCAGGCCATCCCTTTCGGTGGCCAGGGAGCGTTCATCACCACAGCGGACTACCAGGGCGCGGCAGCCGATGTCGCGCTCGAAGCGGGCTTTCCGCGCATCGGGTTGATCAACGGTCGGCAGCTGGTCGATCTGCTCATCGAGCACTGGAGCGATATCCCGCCCGAGTTTCGCGAGCGCCTGGGATTGAAACCGGGACTAGTGCGCGCATGACCGGCGTCGCCGAATCCGTCGTGACGTGATCCGAAATGCTCGAGTCGTTCCACGCCAGACGGGGAATGCTCTACGCGGCTATCGCCGCGGCCGTGATCGGGAAAGTTCAGGGGTGACGAACACGGTCCTGTTCCGTTATTGCGGTAGTTGTGGACAATTACCGCGACTTCGGAACACAATGTCGCATGCCCTCCGCAGACGCCAGACTCGCCAGGCTGTTCCGTTCCGCGCCGACCCTCCGGTCTCGCGACCTTGTCGCTGCGGGCATCACGCGGAGCGAAGTCTCCCGCATGGTGGCGAACGGCCGACTCGAACGCATGGCCCGGGGCGTGTACGCCCTTCCCGGTTACCGCGGCTCCGAGCACCAGGCGCTCGCCACGGTGGCGCGGCGCTCCCCGAGCGTCGTTTTCTGCCTCCTGACCGCGCTGAGATTCCACGATCTCACCACGCAGGCGCCGTTCGAGGTCTGGATCGGGATCGGCAACAAATCCCATCCGCCCCGCCTCGAGTACCCGAAGCTCCGTGTCGTGCGGTTTTCCGAAGCGGGTCTGCGCAGTGGCGTGGAGACGCGCAAGGTGGATGGCGTTCCGATCCGCGTGACGAACGCCGCCCGCACCGTGGCCGACTGCTTCAAGTTTCGTGGCAAGGTCGGGCTCGATGTCGCTCTCGAGGCGCTCCGCGACGCCCTGCGCTCCAAGCGCGCGACCTCCGACGAACTGTGGCACTACGCAACGCTCGACCGCGTGGCGAACGTGATGCGCCCGTATCTCGAGGCCGTAGCGTGAGCACCAGCCGCGCCGCCTCGATTCGCGCACGGTTGCGCGACGTGGCGCGCGAGCGTGTCGAGGACTTCAACCTGACGCTCAACCGCTACGCGGTCGAGCGCTATCTCTATCGCCTGTCGACCTCGCGTTGGGCCGAGCAGTTCGTGCTCAAGGGAGCCCTGCTCTTCGACCTCTGGTTCGACGAGCCGCACCGCCCGACGCGCGACGCGGACTTCCTGGGTTTTGGGCCCGACGACGCGGCGACCGCGATGACGATCGTGAAGGAGATTTGCGCGATCGGGGTCGATGACGGCATCGCGTTCGATCCTGCCGCGACAAGGGTAGAGGAGATTCGCGAGGACGCACGGTACGGCGGCTTGCGTGTTCGAATCTCGGGTACGTTGGACGGAGCGCTCTGCACGGCCCAAATCGACATCGGATTCGGCGATGCGGTAACGCCCAGGCCGATTCTCGTCGACTACCCGACCATGCTTGAAGGCGTTCCCGCGCCCCGTCTACGCGTCTACCCCCGCGAGTCCGTGATGTCGGAGAAGCTCGAAGCGATCGTCAGCCTCGGGATGGGCAACAGCCGCATGAAGGACTACTACGACCTGCGCGCGCTGATACGCGAAGACATGGTCGACAAGGCACGTCTCGTGGACGCCATTCGAGCGACGTTCGACAGGAGACAGACCCGGATACCCGAGACAATTCCAGTGGGCCTGAGCGACGAGTTCGCCAGAAACCCGGCGAAGATCGCGCAGTGGAAGGCGTTCCTCGATCGCAACCGCCTCGAGGGGCCGGCGCTTGTCGACGTGGTAACCGAAATCCGTACGGCTCTGGCCCCCGCCATGCGCCTCGCTCGCGCTCCTGCCGAGTAGACATGGCCCGGTTCTCCGAATCCGTCGTCGAAGAGGCCGCGCTCGCCTGGCTCGAAAGCGCCGGCTGGCAGGTCCGCAACGGCGTCGAGATAGCCCCCGGCGAACCTGCAGCCGAACGCCACGACTACGGCCAGGTGGTTCTGGCCCAGCGCTCGCGCGACGCACTCGCTCGGCTGAACCCGGCGCTACCGGCCGAGGCGCTGGACGACGCCTTCCGCAAGTTGACGCGTCTCGAAGGCGCGGACCTCATCATTCGCAATCGAACACTGCACCGCCTGCTGGTGGACGGCGTGACGGTCGAGTACCGCGACGCCGAGGGCAGCATCCGCGGCGCGCAGGCCCAGGTGATCGACTTTGACGACCCGACGGGCAACGACTGGCTGGCGGTGAACCAGTTCAGCGTCGTAGAGCACAAGCACTCGCGGCGGCCCGATGTGATGCTGTTCGTCAACGGCCTGCCGCTGGCGGTGCTGGAGCTGAAGAACGCTGCGGCCGAGAACGCCACGATCTGGAGCGCGTTCCAGCAGCTCCAGACATACCAATCCGAGGTGCCGACGCTGTTCGCGCCGAACGCGCTGCTCGCGGTCTCAGACGGGGTGGAGGCGCGCGTGGGCACGCTCGGTGCCGGGCGCGAATGGTTCAAGCCCTGGCGCACGATCGCGGGCGACACGCTGGCCGGCGCGCATATGCCGGAGCTGCAGGTGGTGATCGAGGGCCTGTGCACGCCGCGGCGCTTTCTCGACCTGCTGCGCGACTTCATCGTGTTCGAGGACGATGGCGGCCGCATCGTCAAGAAGATGGCCGGCTACCACCAGTTCCACGCGGTACAGGTGGCGGTGGGCGAGACGCTGCGGGCGGCGGAGCTGCGTGCCAAAGAGCCGGAAGGCCGCTACGAGGCGGGCCGCAAACCCGGCGGCAAGCCCGGCGACCGCCGCGTGGGCGTCGTGTGGCACACGCAGGGCTCGGGCAAGAGCCTGACGATGGCGTTCTACGCCGGCCGCATCATCCGCGAGCCGGCGATGGGCAACCCCACTATCGTCGTGCTCACCGACCGCAACGACCTCGACGATCAGCTCTTCGCCACCTTCGCCCGCTGCCGCGACCTGCTGCGCCAGCCGCCGGTGCAGGCCGAGAGCCGCGCGCACCTGCGCGGGCTGCTGAGCGTGGCGGCGGGCGGGGTGGTGTTCACCACCATCCACAAGTTCTTCCCGGAAGAGAAGGGTGACCGGCATCCGACGCTTTCCGACCGGCGGAACATCGTGGTGATCGCCGACGAGGCGCACCGCAGCCAGTACGACTTCGTCGACGGCTACGCGCGCCACATGCGCGACGCGCTGCCGCACGCCTCGTTCATCGGCTTCACCGGCACGCCGATCGAGCTCACGGACGCAAATACGCGCGCCGTGTTCGGCGATTACATCAGCGTCTACGACATCCAGCGCGCCGTCCAGGACAAGGCCACGGTGCCGATCTACTACGAGAGCCGGTTGGCCAAGCTGGCGCTCGACGAGGCCGAGCGGCCGAAGATCGACCCCGGCTTCGAGGAGGCGACCGAGGGCGAGGAGGTCGAGCGCAAGGAGAAGCTCAAGTCCAAGTGGGCGCAGCTCGAGGCCGTGGTCGGCGCCGAGAAGCGGCTGGCGCTGGTGGCCAAGGACATCGTCGAGCACTTCGAGAAGCGGCTCGAGGCGATGGACGGCAAGGCGATGATCGTGTGCATGAGCCGGCGCATCTGCGTGGAGCTGAACCGCGAGATCGTGAAGCTGCGGCCTGACTGGGCCGGCAGCGACGACGAGCACGGCGCGCTCAAGGTGGTGATGACCGGCTCGGCCTCCGACCCGGCTGATTGGCAGCCGCACATCCGCAACAAGCCGCGGCGCGAGGCGCTGGCCAACCGCTTCCGCGACGCCAAGGACCCGTTCAAGCTCGTGCTCGTGCGGGACATGTGGCTCACCGGATTCGACGCGCCGAGCCTGCACACGATGTACATCGACAAGCCGATGCGCGGGCACGGGCTGATGCAGGCGATCGCGCGGGTGAATCGCGTGTTCAAGGACAAGCCCGGCGGGCTGGTCGTGGACTACCTGGGGCTGGCGCAGGAGTTGAAGCAGGCGCTCGCCACCTACACCGAGAGCGGCGGCACCGGGCGCACGGCGCTGGACCAGGACGAGGCGGTGGCCGTGATGCTGGAGAAATACGAGGTCTGCTGCGGCCTCTTCCACGGCTTCGACTGGGGCAAGTGGACGACCGGCACGCCGCCGGAGCGGCTCGGCCTGCTGCCGGCCGCGCAGGAACACATCCTGGCGCAGGAGAGCGGCAAGGAACGCTGCGTGGGCGCGGTGCGCGAGCTGTCGCAGGCCTTCGCGCTGGCGGTGCCGCACGCCGAGGCGCTGCGCATCCGCGACGACGTGGCGTTCTTCCAGGCGGTTCAGGCCGTGCTCGCCAAGCGCGCGCCCGGCGACGCGCGGCCCGAGGAGGACATCGAGCATGCGGTTCGGCAGATCGTCTCGCGCGCCGTGGCACCGGAGGGCGTGATCGACATCTTCGCCGCGGCGGGGCTGGCCAAGCCCGACATCTCGATCCTCTCCGAGGAGTTCCTGGCCGAGGTGCGCGGGATGCCTCAGCGCAACCTCGCGGTCGAGTTGCTTGAGAAGCTGCTCAAGGGCGAACTGGCGACGCGCCGGCGCAAGAATGTCGTGCAGGCGCGCTCCTTCGCCGAGATGCTGGAGCAGACGATCCGCCGCTACCAGAACCGCGCGATCGAGGCCGCGCAGGTGATCGAGGAGCTGATCGGACTGGCCAAGGAGATGCGCGAGGCGCACGCGCGCGGTGACGCGCTGAAGCTATCGGAGGACGAGCTGGCGTTCTACGACGCGCTCGAAACCAACGACAGCGCTGTGAAGGTGCTAGGCGACGACGCGTTGAGGAAGATCGCGCAAGAGTTGGTCAAGACGGTCCGGGAAAACGTGAAGATCGACTGGACGCTGCGCGAGAACGTCCGTGCCCAACTGCGTGTGCTCGTGAAGCGCATCCTGCGGAAGTACGGCTACCCGCCCGACAAGCAGGAGAAGGCGACCGAAACCGTGCTCGAGCAGGCGGCGCTGTTGTCTTCGGCGTGGGTGCTTTCCTCATAGACTGCCATATTCGTCGCGTCGATTCCGTACTCGCACCGTGCAGCAGCTACCGGGTTGCTTGGGGGACCGTTGCATCGCATGAATTGTGCCAGCGAGACGATCCGCTTCGAGGGCATCCTCCGGCCGCTTGTGATGTCTTCCACCGCAGTGACCGGCCGTCCACTCCGCGGTGCGTCGTTCTGGTTGGTAAGGAGTTGGGGCACGAGGCCGAGATTGTGGCGAACGTGTTGGTTGGAATCGCCGTCTGGGCGCTTCCACCGCGACCGGACGCTGGCGAGCTCGAAGAGAAGTTGATTTGCCATCGCGATGCATTGCCGCAGCTTGGACCCGCTTGGACGAGCCTTACATTCGTAGACGACGCTATCGGGCACGATGCAGCGAGTCGGCCGATATTCGTTGCGGAACGATAGTGGTCGTTCTCATGGGTTGCCGAAGGCCCCAAACTCACGGGAAGTGGATGACCTGCGCGGGAATCGCGGCGCGCTCCGCCAGGCGACTTGATTGGTGCTCGGTCGGCCATCCCGCTACATCCGTCCTGTAGATGCGCGTCCAACTTTAGCTCGGCAACGGTCCACAAGCACCGTTGTCTCCGTCCCGCCCGGGCACTCTCACGAGCCGCGACCCTCCCCACCCGGCGCAGCGCTGACGGTCCTTGACAGCCGCTCGCTGCTGAATTAACCTGCATCCAGAGCTGTATACAGGCCTGGATGCACACAATGAGTGTCGTAGCCAAATTGCCCGTGGCAGACCGCGTCTACAACGCCATTCGCGAGATGGTCGCGGCGGGGCGTTTCCGGTCGGGTGAGCCGATCTCGGAGGTTCGGTTGTCCGCCGAACTCGAGGTGAGCCGCACGCCGGTCCGCGAAGCGGTGCGCAGACTCGTGGGCGAAAACCTGCTCCAGGTGACGCCGCAGGGACTGCGGGTGTACACGCCGAGCATCGAGGATCTTGCCGACGTCTACTACACACGGGGCATCCTCGAGGGCGCAGCGGGTCGACTGGCGGCCGCCAACGCAGGACCTGGGCTGGCGATCAAGCTGCGCAAGATCCTGGAGAAAGCGCGCCCGCTCCTCGCCACAGACGACCATGAGGCGTTCACGCGCCTCAACGGCGAGTTCCATGGCGCGATCGATGAAGCGTCCGGCAACCGACGTATTCAGGAACTGCTCGCGTCGCTGGACACGATCATCGTCCGCTACCGGCGTATGTCGCTCGTGTTTCCCGACCACCTGCGTCGCTCATACGACGACCACTGCAGGATCGTTGAGCAGTTCGAGCAGGGGAATCCCGAGGCGGTCGAGGAGAAGATCCGCGATCACATCCTTCGCGCCGGGGCCCGGATCGTACGCGCCATGCTGAGAATCGACGGCGGTGACGCCAAGATCGGGTCCACGGTCGCGACGCTGCTCGCATTGGACAACGACCACCAGCCCACCTCCCAAGGGAATCGCAAGTGAAGAGCTTCCCCTCGGCTTCTACTCCAACGCAGAACGCGGAACGCGCCGCAAACCATCGCGCCAACCCATCCCGACGCGGCATTGGCGCTCTGCTCGCCGCTGCGGCGATCGGCGCCGCACTGGTCGCCGCGCCCGTCCTCGCGCAGGACTATCCGACGCGCCCGATCCGGCTCGTGGTGCCGTTCCCTCCGGGTGGCGCCAACGATATCGTGGCCCGTGTGGTCGCGCCGAAGCTGTCGGACTCTCTGGGCCAACCCGTCGTGATCGACAACCGCGGCGGTGCTGCGGGGACGATTGGCGCGGACTATGTCGCGAAGTCCGCGCCCGACGGCTACACGCTGCTGATGACGCCGGCGCCGTTCGTCATTACGCAAAGCCTCTACAAAAAGCTGCCTTACGACGGGCAAAGAGACTTCGTCCCGGTCGCGTTGCTGACTTCGGCGCCGTTCGTGCTCGCCGTCGGAGCGAAGTCGCCGGCGAATTCGATGGCTGATCTACTTGCGCTCGCGCGCAGCAAGCCGGGCACGGTCAACTTTTCCTCGCCCGGCAACGGCAGCCCGGCGCACCTCGCCGGCGAGCTGCTCAAGACGCGCACCGGCCTCGACATGCTGCACGTCCCTTACAAGGGGGGCGGGCCCGCGGTCACCGACATGATCGCAGGACATGTCTCGTTCACACTCGCGACGCCCGCGGAGATCATGCCGCACGTCAAGGAGGGCAAGGCGCGCGCCCTCGCCGTGACTACCGCCGATCGTACGCCGTTGGCGCAGGGCGTGCCGACGATGCGCGAGGCAGGCGTCCCTGATTACGAGATCACCGTCTGGTACGGCATTACGGCCCCGCGCGGGACGCCATCGGCCGTCGTCGCAAGGCTCGAGAAGGCGTTCGCCGAGGTGATGGCGAATCCGGAGGTGCGCGAACGGATGATCTCGATGGGCCTCGAGCCTACGCCAATGAGTGCCGCGCAGTTCGGCGAGTTCCTCAAGCGCGAACAGTCCAAATGGGCCGAGCTCGTGCGTGTTTCTGGCGCGACCGCCGACTGAACGGCGTCACTCACCGCCCATCGGGCGCATTCCCCCTCATTCGATAGCGAGTCTGTCATGCTGGTCAACGACTTCTCGGGTTCCGCAGTGTTCCAGTTCGCCGCGCATATCAACCTGCGCTTCGGCGCCGGCGCGTCGCGACAGACCGCCGGCGAGATCGCCGAGCTTGGCCTGCGCAAGGCGTTTGTCGTCACCGACCCCGGAGTGCACAAGGCCGGTCTGGCCGAGGGCCTGTTGCAGGGACTCAAGGCGAGCGGAATCGCGGCGGAGACGTTCTCCGACGTGGAGTCGAATCCGCGCGACGCGACGATCCACGCAGGTGCCGAGAAGGCCAGGGCGTTCGGCGCCGACGTCTACATCGGTTTCGGTGGCGGAAGCGCGATGGACGCGGCCAAAGGCATGGCACTTCTCGCCACCAACGGCGGCAACATCCGCGACTACGACGGCATCAACAAGGTCGGCAAGGATCTTCCGTTCCTGGTCGCCATCCCGACGACCGCCGGCACGGGAAGCGAAGTCACCGCCAACGCTGCGCTGACGAACTCGGATACGCACTACAAGATGTCGGTCCGATCGCCGCGCCTGCTGCCCAAACTGGCGGTCGTCGATCCCCAGCTCCTGTCGTCGCTGCCGAAGATGGTCGCAGCCACCGCGGGGCTCGACGCGCTGTCGCACGCGATCGAGGGCTACCTCTCGGTGCGGTCCAGCGCGCTGTCGGATGTGTTCGCGCTGGAGGCGGTCCGTCTGATTGGCGGGAGCCTGCGTCCGTTCGTCGCCAACACTGCCAACGCGGAGGCGGCATCCGCGATGGCACTCGGATCCACGCTGGCAGGGTTCGTGATCTCGAACACCGGAACGGGTAACGACCACGCGATCGCGCGGGCGCTCGGGGGGCTTTTCGACACGCCACACGGGCTCGCGACCGGCCTGCTGCTGCCGCACGTCATGCGCTTCAACGCTCCGGCCCGGCCGGCACGCTACCGCCGCATCGCCGAGGCGTTCGGCATCTCCACCGTCGGCGGCGACGTCGAAGTGGGCGACCGCGTGTGTGACGTGGTATCGGGGCTGGTGCGAGACGTTGGGGTGCCGGACCGGCTGGGCGCGATCGACATCGACCGTGCGCGCGTGCCGGAACTCGTCGCGATCGCACTGAAGAACGTCGGCCCCAATCCTCGCCGCACTTCGAGCGAGGACATGCGCGCGCTGATCGAGTCCGCGTTCTGAACGGTCCTTCGCGCGCGGCAAACCACAGCCGCCCGCAGCGCGCGCTGCCTCCCGACTCCCTCTACGATGGTCTCTCCCCGAACGATGAACCTGACGGTGCACCCGCTCGATCTTGGCACGCTCAACGTCGACAAGAGTGGGCTCACGTTGCGTCGCGGGGTCGGTACGCGTGTCGATGCGCCGTGCCTGGGCTACCTGATCAAGGGCGCTGCCGAGCCGATCCTCGTGGATTCGGGCCCCTGCGCCGATCCCGAGTGGGGAACCCGCCACCACAATCCTTTCCGGCGCTCGTCCGAGCAGTCGCTCGCGCATGCGCTGGAGCGGCACGGCGTCGCCCCCGAGGCGATCAAGACCGTCATCGTCTCGCACCTGCACTGGGATCACTGCTATGGGAACGCGCTGCTTCCCGGTGCCCGTTTCATCGTGCAGCGTCGCGAGCTCGCCTACGCCATCGCGCCGCTTCCCTGTGATGCGCCGATCTACGAGACCCAGCTGCACCCGGTGCACTTCCTGCGCACGCTCGAGCGCTTCGAGGTCGTCGACGGAGATGTCGACGTCGTCCCCGGCGTGCGTTGCATACACCTGCCCGGCCATACGCCGGGGCTTCAGGGCGTGCTGGTCGACACGGCTCATGGCCGCGTGATGATCGCGAGCGACCACTGTCCGCTCTACGAGAACTTCGAGCAGCTCGTCCCCACCGGGATCATCCATGATCTCGAGGCGTGGTACACATCGACGGCTCGCATCCGCGCGCTCGCCGACCGGATCCTGCCGGGCCACGACATGCGCGTGCTCGCGTTGGAGCGCGACGTATGAGCGGCCGGATCGCCGTCACGGGTGCTGGCGGCTTCATTGGCGGAGCGGTGGTGCGTGCGCTCGCGGACGCCGGGCGCGAGGTTACCGCATGCGACCTCGGGCCCGCGCCCGCGTGGCTGCCGTCGTCCGTCCGTTGGATCCAGGGGAGCGTGACCGAGTCGGCCGCGCTCGATGCGGCGCTCGCCGACGTCGACACGGTCATCCATCTCGCGTTTCGCATGGACCTCGACGCCGCCGATCCGGTCGCCAGCGTGCAGACCAATCTGCTCGGCACCACGCTCGTCTTCGACGCGGCGCTGCGCAACGGCGTTCGGCGGGTCGTGTGGGGCAGCTCGGTGATGGTGTACGGGCCGGTCGAACGCTACGGGCGGATGCCGGTCGACGAGTCGGCAGAGCCGATGCCTCGCACGCCGTACGGCGCCAGCAAGCTGCTGCTGGAATGGCTCGCACGATCCTACCGGGCGAAAGGACTCGAGACGGTCGGGCTGCGTTTCACAACGGTGTTCGGCCCCGGGCGCGACCGGCTCGGTGCCGCCGGCTTCTGCGTGACGCTCTTCGATCGTCCCGCGCGAGGCCTCGCGGTGAGCATCGAGGAGGGCGATCGGCGCGCCAACCTGCTTTACGTCACCGATGCGGTGGACGCCTGCACAAAGGCGGCGCTGTCGCCGAGGTCGCTCGCCGACGTCTACAACGTTGGCGGCTTCGAGAGCACCGTGGTGGACCTCGCCCAAAGCGTCGTCCGGCGGCTGCCGCGCGCCGACATCACCGTAGGGCCGGGGGGAAGAAGTCCCTGGCCGAC
Source organism: Burkholderiales bacterium (assembly GCA_046347845.1). Lineage (GTDB taxonomy): Bacteria > Pseudomonadota > Gammaproteobacteria > Burkholderiales > Casimicrobiaceae > VBCG01. The sequence continues at coordinate 539,837 of JAXMFH010000001.1, forward strand.
CGACATTGATTGCCGCGCCGCCGATCGGGACTTCGGTTACCGGCCGCGCTTCGGCCGCGACCGCGCCGTCGAGGACTACCTCGCGACTCTCGGTTGCTCCCTCGCCCCCGCAACGCTTACAGGAACCCGATGAACGACTTTGCAGCGCCTGCGCTCGTCACTCAGCGCCACACCGGCCAGATCCGCATCACGAAGGTCGAGGCCATCAGCCTGTTCGTCCCCATCGAGGAAAAGATCGAGGCGCCGATCAGCATTCCTCACGCCGCCGAGCTGACCGACATCATCTTCAAGGGCTATCGGACGACGCTCGTCCGCATCGAGACCGACTGCGGCCTGACCGGCGTGGGCGAGTGCATCGTCCGCCTCACGCCGACGGCAACGCGCGACATCATTCGCGACCTGGCCCCCCTCCTGATCGGGAAGGATCCGCTCGACCGCGAGGCACTGTGGGAGCTCCTTTTCGGCGCGATGATGAACCGGGGACACAACCGGGGATTTTTCGTCGAGGCCGTCAGCGGCATCGACATCGCGCTTTGGGATCTCGCCGGCAAGGCGCTGGGCCTGCCGCTTTACCGACTGCTGGGCGGTCGCCATCAGCCCAAGCTTCGCGCCTACGCCTCCTCGCTCCGGTTTCGTGCGTTCGACATTGTCACCGCCCAGGCGAAGGAGTGGAAGAGCCGCGGCTTCGGCGCGATGAAGATCAAGATCGGCCGCGATCCTTCGAACTTCCAGCCGGATCTCGCACTGGTCCGGGCGATCCGCGAGGCGGTGGGCGATGACGTTACGCTCATGGTCGACGCCAATTGTGCGTACTCGGAGGACGTGGCCACCGCGCTCGAGGTCGGGCGCAAGCTGCAGGACCTCGGCGTCTACTGGTTCGAAGAGCCCATCAGCCCCGAGAATGTCGACGGCTACCAGCACCTGGCTGACCGGCTCGACATCCGAATCGCGGGGGGCGAGGCCGACTTCCTGCGCTTCGGCGCCGCGGAATTCCTGAAGCGCCGCGCGATCGACGTGATCCAGCCGAACCTCGCGCGCGTAGGCGGGATCACCGAGGCGCGACGCATCGCGGCGCTGTCCCACGCGTTTCACGTGCCCTACGCTCCGCACACGGGGAGCTGCTCGGCTGTCCTGCTCGCCGCGACGCTGCGATTCGCGGCCGCGTTGCCGAACTTCCTCATCTACGAATACATGCAGAGCGACTGGTCGAAGAACCAGCCCAATCCGCTGCGGCACAAGTTGCTGCGCCAGCCCGCCGAGGTCTACGAGGACGGCTACATGCTGGTGGACGATCGCCCCGGCATCGGCGTCGAGC
>JAXMFH010000010.1:0-203483 GCA_046347845.1 Burkholderiales bacterium
AAAACCATAAGGAGAACAAGGACAGGTGAGGGGCGCGGTCCCTGTGAAGGAGGAGCAAGTGCTGACACGACCTGCAACGACGAAGCGTCCCGCCGCCCGCAAGGCGCCGGTGGCGGTTCCCGCGCTTTCGAAGAAGAGCAGCGTTCGCGCGATGTCCGAACCCGCGGCCGTGCCGGCGCACGTTCCGGTGCGCGAGCCGGAAGCGGAGCACGCGTTGATCGCCGAATTGGCGTATTACCGCGCGGAGCGGCGGGGCTTCACCCCGGGCGGTGAGTTGGAGGATTGGCTCGAGGCCGAAGCGGAAGTCCGCGGCCGATTCATGGCATAGCGGCCGCCGCGGCGCGGTCGGCACCGAGGCGGTTCGACAGACACGACCGCGCGAGCGCGGGCGCAACGACGATCGTGCGCGCGTCGGAACCGAGCGGCTGCGGGAAGTTCGTCGTGCGCGCGGCGCCGGTGCCGCGACGCGACGGCCGGCTTCGTGGATCGCGGCACGGTTGATCCCCGATGAACATTGCGGCCGAACCCGACCTGCTCGATGCGCTGGCCCACGGCGGACGCTCGAGGAGTTCGCCGGGTCCGCTGACCCGGAATACGCTTGCGCTGATCCTGGCCGGCGGAAGGGGAAGCCGCCTCGGCCAACTGACGAACTGGCGCGCCAAGCCGTCGGTGCCGTTCGGCGGCAAGTTCCAGATCATCGACTTCACGCTGTCGAACTGCGTCAATTCGGGGATCCGCCGCATCGGCATCTGCACGCAGTACAAGGCGCAGAGCCTCATCCGGCACCTGCAGCGGGGATGGAGCTTTCTCGACGGCCGCTTCGACGAATTCGTCGAACTGCTGCCGGCCCAGCAGCGGATCGAGGCGACCTGGTACCAGGGCACCGCGGACGCCGTCTACCAGAACCTCGATCTCCTTCGCCGCCACGCACCGCGGCACGTGCTGATCCTCGCCGGCGACCACGTGTACAAGATGGACTACGGCCGGATGCTCGAGGACCACCTCGACGCGTGCGCGCAGATGACGATCGCCTGCGTCGACGTGCCGCTCGCCGACGCGAGCTCGCTGGGTGTGATGGCCGTGGACGGCGAGCGCCGGATCCTGAAGTTCCAGGAGAAGCCGGCCCGGCCCGCTTCGATGCCGGGCCGTCCCGACCGGGCGCTCGCCAGCATGGGCGTCTACGTGTTCGAGGCCGCCTTCCTGTACGAGGCGCTGCTCCGCGACGCCGACGACCCCTGCTCCAGCCACGATTTCGGCAAGGACATCATTCCGGGCCTCATCGCGCAGGGGGCGCACGTCCACGCCCACGACTTCACGGAGAGCTGCGTCAACACGAGCAACGGCGTGCCGTACTGGCGGGACATCGGCACGATCGACGCGTACTGGGAGGCGAACGTCGCGCTGACCGACGTCGTCCCGGAATTGAACCTCTACGACCGGGATTGGCCGATCTGGACGTATCAGGAGCAGCTGCCGCCGGCGAAGTTCGTGTTCGACGACGACGACCGGCGCGGGACCGCGATCGACTCGATCGTCGCGAGCGGGTGCATCGTCAGCGGCTCGATCGTCCGCCGGTCGCTGCTGTTCTCGAACGTGCGCATCGAGGACCGCTGCACGATCGAGGACTCGGTCCTCCTTCCCAATGTCGTCGTGGGCCGCCATTCGGTGCTGAAGAAGGCGGTCGTCGACAAGCACTGCCGGCTCCCGGAGGGGTTCACGGCCGGGCTCGATCCCGGCGAGGACCGGCGGCGCTTTCACGTGACCGAGCGCGGGATCACGCTGATCGTTCCCGAGATGCTCGGCCAGCAGGCCCATCACCTGCGCTGATCCCGCGGCGATTGCGCGGCGGCCGGCCGGGGCGAGGCGGCATGGCTCGCGACGTGTCGCCGGCCGTTCCTCAGCGTCCGATCCTCGTCGGGGCGAAGTCGGCGATCGCCTGCATGCCCGCCCCGGTCCGCCACAACGCTTCGACGTCGACGGCGAGCCTGCGGCGCCAGTTGGGGCGTCCGCGGTCGACGCCCGGGAGGTTCGCGGCCGTCGTTTCGCCGGCGAGATCGTCGGCCTGGATCATCACCAGCGCGGAAGGCGTCGCTCCCACGAAGCGGTGGATCGCGGCGGTGACCGCGACGTCGTGCGGCGTCGCGCCGTCGACGCGCGCGCCCGGGGCCACGCCGGCCCGGTCGAGCGCGGCGGCCAGCGCCTGCTTCGACGCGAGCCGCTCGGCGCGCTCGGCGTCGGCGGCCTCCGCGGACAGCCGCTCGAGCGCCTGCTTCTCGTCGATGTCGGCGCCGGTCCACCAGCCCGCGACGGTCGGCAGGTCGTGCGTCGAGACGCATGCCGCGGCCTTCGCCGGATACCGCGACGGGTCGGCGAAGCCGGCACCCTCGCGCTCGAACCACAACACCCGGTAGGAGAGGACGTCGGCCGCCGCGAGCCGTTCCCGGAAGCCCTCCGGCACCGTGCCGAGGTCTTCGCCGACGACGAGGCACCGCGCGCGGACACTCTCGATCGCGAGCACGCCGAGGAGCGCATCGAGCGGATAGCCGACGTAGGCGCCCTCCGCGGCGCCGGCACCCTCCGGAATCCAGAACAGCCGCGAGAGGCCCATCACGTGATCGATGCGCAGCGCGCCCGCGTGGCGCATGTTCGCGACGAAGAGATCGCGAACGGCGGCACACGCCGACGCTGCCATCGCCTCCGGATTCGGCGGCGGAAGGTTCCAGACCTGGCCCGTGGGCGAGAACGCGTCGGGCGGGGCGCCGATCGACGCGCCCTGGGCGTAGGTCCCCGGATTCGCCCAGGGCTCGGCGCCGTCGGGCGCGGCGCCGAGCGCGAGGTCGCGGAAGAACCCCAGCGTCAGGCCGCCCGCCCTCGCGCGGCCGGCGGCCGCGTCGAGCTGTCGTTCCGCGAGCCACTGCAGGTAGAGCGCGAAGCGGATGTCCCGCGCGTGCCGGCCGGCGAAGTCGGCCACGCCGGGCGCGTCGGGCCGGCGCAGATCGTCGGGCCAACGCTGCCAGGGCACGCGCGGATGCGCGGCGGCGATCGCCTCGAAGATCGCGAACTGCCGCAGCGGCGGTCCGCCGGCGGCGACGAAGCGATCGAACTCGGCGACGAGCGGATCGGCGCCGGGCCGCCGCTCGAATTGCGCGAAGCACGTCTCCAGCACCGCCCGCTTGAGCTCCCAGACGCCGGCGTAGTCGACGTGCGCGCGGGCGGAGAGGCGTGCGATGTCGGGACCGGAGCGCGCGAGCAGCGCGAGCGCGTCGTGCGCGCCCGCGAGATCGGGGACCTGCTCGACGTCGACGTAGATCGGATCGAGGAATCGCCGGTCGGAAGGGTGATACGGGCTGGCGCGCTCGCGATCCCCGGCGAACAGCGCGTGCAGCGGATTGATGCCGACGATGCTGCCGCCCGCGCGGGCCGTGGCCTCGCCCAGCAGCGCGAGCGTCGTGAGATCGCCGATGCCCAGGTCGCCGCGCCGGCGCAGCGAGTACAGGTGCGCGGCGAGGCCGAAGCGGCGCCCGCCTTCGCGAAGCTCCGGCGGGAGGTGGCAGCGGTCCGGCGCCACGACGACGCGGCATTGGAGCGACCGATCGTCGTCGAATCCCAGCGTGTGGAATCCCACGGGCAGCGATGGCAGGGCCAGGATGCGCTGCGCGACCTGGCGGCCGTCCGCGGCCGTCACGACGTTCACCGGGAGGTCGTCCGGCGCGAAGGGCAGGATCCGCTCGGTGCCGTCCTCCTGCCGCAGCCGCAACGCGCCCGCGCGGTGCCGCCCCCCGTCCGGCACCGCGATGGCCACGCTCGCGCGGGAGCCTTCGTGGGCCGCGACCATCCGAGGCAGCCGCCGACGCTCGCGCGCTTGGGCGAGCTCGACGAGGCGGTCGCGCGCTTCGCCGGTCGTGTCGGCGCGAAGCCCCATCGCCGCCAGCAGCGCCCGCTGGGTGTCGGCGCCGACGACGTGGCGCGCTCCGGCCAGATCCCACCAGTCGCGGGCGATGCCTGCCGCGGCGGCGAGCCGTTCGAGCACCGCGGGCTCGACGCCCGAGCGCCGGCGCCCGGGCGCGATGCCCTCGTCCTCCGCGAGGACGACCACCGATCGCGGCGCAAGCGTGCCGGATTCGTCGACGATCGCGCTCGCGCCGTCGGGCCGCTTCGAGGGCCGCGACGTGTCGATGCGCAGGCGCCACACCCGTCCGTCGCGCGCGTCGGGCCAGCGCACGGTGACGGAATCGTCGCCGGCATTGAGCGCCACGGCGACACGGTCGGCGCCCGCGTCCCCGGACGCGCTCGCATACAGGATCGCGACGAGGCAGCGGACGTCGGCGCTCGCCCAGTCGCCGCCGCTCATCGGCCGGCCGTCCGGATGCCGCCACTCGACGTCGGCGATGCCGCTCCCGTCCGTCGGCGCGCCGGAGAGCCAGCGGTCGGCGCGCAGGGCCGGGTGCCGGCGCCGCAGGTCGACGAGCGCGGCGACGAAATCGACGAGATCGTCGTCGGCGCCTGCCCAGTCGATCCAGGTCAGCGCGTTGTCCTGCGCGTACGCGTTGTTGTTGCCGCGCTGCGTGCGCCCGAGCTCGTCGCCCATCGCGAGCATCGGCGTGCCTCGCGACAGCAGCAGCGTCGCAAGGAGGTTGCGGACGTCGCGGCCGCGCTTTTCGACGATCGCGGCATCCGGCGTCGCGCCTTCGACGCCGTGATTCCAGGAGAAGTTGGCGTCGCTTCCGTCGCGGTTCCCTTCGCCGTTCGCCTCGTTGTGCTTCGCGGCGAACGCGACGAGGTCCGCGAGCGTGAAGCCGTCGTGCGCGGTGACGAAATTGACCGAGCGCGACGGCGGCCGGGAGCGCGCCGCAAGGACGTCGGCGGAACCGGCGAAGCGCGTCGCCAGGTCGCCCGCGAGGCCCGCATCGCCGCGCCAGTACCGCCGCACCGTGTCGCGATAGCGGTCGTTCCATTCGCCCCACGGCGCCGGAAAGGCGCCGAGCCGGTGTCCGCCGGGCCCGACGTCCCAGGGCTCGGCGATCAGCTTGAGCTCGCGCAGGACGGGATCCTGCGCGATCGCCTGCAGCAGGGGGGCCGCGGGATCGAAGCCGTCGTCGCGCCGGCCGAGCGTCGCGGCGAGGTCGAAGCGAAAGCCGTCGACGCCCGCCGCCACGGCATAGTGGCGAAGGACGTCCATCGCGAGGCGCAGCACCGGCGCGCGGTCCAGGGCGAGCGTGTTGCCGCAGCCGGCGTCGTCGACGTACCGGTCGGGATCGTCGGGGAGGAGCCGGTAGTAGGTCGCGTTGTCGAGGCCGCGCAGCGACAGCGTGGGTCCGCGCGCGTCGCCTTCGCCGGTGTGATTGAGGACGACGTCGAGGATCACCTCGATGCCGGCCGCCTGCAGCGTCGCGACGCACTCGCGCAGCTCGTCGATGCCGCCCGGCGCGAGGCGCGGATCGGGGACGAACAGCGCCGCGGGGTTGTAGCCCCAGTAGTTGGTCAGCCCCTGGTCCGCGATGTGGCGCTCGTCGATGGCCGCCGCGATCGGCATCAGCTCGACGGTCGTGATGCCGAGCCGCTTCAGGTGCGCGAGCGACGCGGGGTGCGCCAGGCCGGCGCAGGTGCCGCGCAGCGCGTCGGGGACGCCGGGATGCGTGCGGGTGAACCCCCGGACGTGCAGCTCGTAGAGGATCGTGTCCGCCCAGGGCACCCGCGGATGCCGTGCGGCCGCGGCTGCCGGCACGGGCGTCACGATGGCCCTGGGGACGAAGGGCGCGCTGTCCACGGCGTCGCGAGCCGCGTCGTTCGCGGTCGCGCCGAACATCGATCGATGCAGCACGAACCGCCGATCGATCGCCCTGGCGTAGGGATCGACGAGGAGCTTCGCCGGGTTGAAGCGGTGACCCGCTCGCACGTCGTAGGGACCGCGCGCGCGCAGCCCGTAGCGATCGCCGGCCGCGAGGCCGGGGATGAAGCCGTGGAAGACGTCGCAGGTGCGCTCCGGCAGCGCGATGCGCTCGCGTTCGCTCCCGTCCGTCGGGTCGAAGACGCAGAAGTCGATCGCGGTGGCGTGGGCCGAGAACACCGCGACGTTCGCGCCGCCGCGTTCCACCGTGACGCCGAGCGGTTCGGGACGGCCGGGGCCAGCGCGGCGCATCGGTCAGGCGGTGCGGTGCGCGACCAGCGCGCGGAACAGCGCTGCGTACTGCCTGGCGGGCCGGCTCCAGCCCACGTCGGTCGCCATCGCGCGGGATTGCAGTCCCTGCCACAGCGCGGCGTCGCGCCGCAGGGCCAGGGCGCGGCCGATCGCACGCTCGAGGTTCGCGCGGGACCCCGGAGCGAACTGGATCCCGTTGCCGGTTCCGGCGGCCGGCGCGGACTCGTCCGCATCCTTCACGGTGTCGGCAAGGCCGCCGACGCGCGCCACGACGGGAATCGCGCCGTAGCGCAGCGCGCAGAGCTGGGTGAGGCCGCAGGGCTCGAAGCGCGAAGGCATGAGCAGCGCGTCGATGGATCCCTGCATCAGGTGCGCGAGGCCCTCGTCGTAGCCGATCACCGCGGCGACGCGCCCCGGATGCTTCGCGGCCGCGGCCGCGAAGGCGCTTTCGAGCGGCCTGTCGCCGGCGCCGAGCACGGCGAGCTGCGCGCCGGCGGCGGTCAGGGCGGGCAGCGCTTCGAGCAGGAGGTCCATGCCCTTCTGGACCGTCAACCGGCTGACGACCCCGAAGACGAACGTCGACGACTCGACGTCGAGGCCCAGCCGCGCCTGCAAGGCCGCCTTGTTCCCCGCGCGCCCGGCCAGGTCCCCGGCGTCGAAGCGACGCACGAGATGCGCGTCGGTCGCCGGGTTCCATGCGGTGTCGTCGATGCCGTTCAGGATGCCCGTCAGCACGTCCGCGCGATGGCGCAGGAGCCCGTCGAGACCCATGCCTCCGTCGGGCGTGCAGATCTCCGCCGCGTAGGTCGGCGACACGGTCGTGATCCGGTCCGCCAGGGCGATCCCGGCCTTCAGGTAGCCGATCGTGCCGTAGTACTCGACGCCGTCGATCGTCCAGGCGTGCTCGGGCAATCCCAGCGTCGCGAGCAGCTCGCGCGGGAACTGTCCCTGGAACGCGAGGTTGTGCACGGTCATCACGGTGGCCGGCCGCGGTGCGCCGCCGTAGTGGAGCAGGGCCGGGGCGAGGCCTGCCTGCCAGTCGTGGGCGTGGACGATGTCGGGCGCGAAGCCCGGAACGGCTCCGCGGCCGATCGAGGCGGCGCATTCGGCCAGCGCACCGAAGCGCAGCGCGTTGTCGGCCCAGGGCGCGCCGTCGGGCCCGAGGTACGGATTGCCGGGCCGCGCATAGAGGTGCGGCGCGTCCAGCACGAGGAGATCGAGTCCTGCCACGTGCGCCGCGAGCAGCCGCGCCGGCCCGCCCTGCAGGTGCGCATACGCGTGGACGGCCTCGGCCTGGCGCAGCGCATCGATCACCGCCGGGTAGCCGGGGACCACGGTGCGCGTCTCCACGCCTTCGCTTGCCAGCGCCGCCGGCAGCGCGGCGACGACGTCCGCGAGGCCGCCGGTCTTGACGAGCGGAAAGACCTCGGACGCGACGGACAGGACGCGCACGCGCTTCACCCGGGCAGCCGGTCGATCATCGGCTGGGTGATGAGGCAGATGCCGAGCGGGGTTCGCCGGAAGCGCGCCGCGTCCGCCTCGGGATCCTCGCCGACGACCAGCCCGGCGGGAATCCTGACGCCGGCGTCGATGATCACGTTGGTGAGCCTTGCGCTCCGTCCGATCTCCACGTTGGGAAGGACGACCGCGTTCTCGACCCGCCCGTACGAGTGCAGGTGGACACCGGTGAACAGCAGCGAGTGGTGCAGCGTGGACCCGGAAACGATGCAGCCGCCGGACACGAGCGACGAGATGCCGACGCCGCGCCGGCCGTCGAGGTCGTGGACGAACTTCGCCGGCGGCGTGATCTCCGCATAGCTCCAGATCGGCCAGTCGCGGTCGTAGAGGTCGAGCGCCGGCACGACGTCGGTCAGGTCGATGTTGGCCTCCCAGTAGGCGTCGAGCGTCCCGACGTCGCGCCAGTAGGCTTCGGCTTCCTCGCGCGACCGGACGCACGAGGTGGCGAAGCGATGGGCGACGGCCTTCGCATTCCTGACCAGGAAGGGAATGAGGTCGCGGCCGAAGTCCCGGCTCGAATGCGGGTCCGCGGCATCGCGCCTCAGCTGCTCGTTCAGGAACTCGCGCCGGAAGACGTAGATGCCCATGCTCGCCATCGCCCAGCCGGGACGGTCAGGCATCTCGGGCGGATGCTCCGGCTTCTCGACGAAGGACACGATGCGGTCCCTGTCGTCGACGCCCATGATGCCGAACCCCTTCGCTTCCGCGACCGGCAGCTCGACGCAGGCGACGGTGACGTCCGCGCCGCTGTTGACGTGCTGGACGAGCATGCGCTCGTAGTCCATCTTGTAGACGTGGTCCCCGGCGACGACGACGAGATACTCGGGGGCGTACCCGTCGATGATGTCGATGTTCTGGAACACCGCGTCGGTCGTGCCGGCGTACCACTTGTCCTCGCCGACGCGCTGGCTCGCCGGCAGGATGTCGAAGCTCTCGTTGCGCACCGGCTGCAGGAAGTTCCAGCCGCGCTGCAGGTGGCGGATCAGGCTGTGGGCCTTGTACTGGGTCGCGACCGCGATGCGCCGCACGCCGGAGTTGAGGGCGTTCGACAACGCGAAATCGACGATGCGCGACTTGCCGCCGAAATAGACCGCGGGCTTCGCGCGCCGGTCGGTGAGCTCCATCAGCCGGCTGCCGCGCCCTCCCGCGAGGACGTACGCCATCGACGAGCGTGCCAGCGGGGTCGAGTAGGTCACCTGGTCCATGGCGTTGCCTCCGTCGGGTCCTTGGGGCGGGGAGTGGCGCGCGGCGTCACGCTCGGCCGTCGTGGACGAGCCACAGGGTGCCGAGCGGGGGCAGCGAGAGGTCGGCGTGGCAGGGATAGCCGTGGCTCTCGCCCGGGTGCGCATCGACGCCGCCGGCGTTGCCGCGGCCGGATCCGCCGTAAGCGGCCGCGTCGGTGTTGAGGATCTCGCGCCAGCGTCCGGGCAGCGGCAGGCCGATCCGGTACCCGTCGCGCGGCACGGGCGTGAAGTTCGCGATCGCGGCGACCGGCGGCGCGCCGTCGCCGCCGAAGCGGAGCCACGCGAACACCGAGCTCTCCCGGTCGTTCACCTCGATCCAGCGGAACCCGTCCGGTTCGCAGTCCCGCTCGTGCAGCGCGCGGTGCGCGCGATAGAGGCGATTGCAGTCGCGGACGAGCGCCTGCACGCCGCGATGCCGATCCGAACCGAGGAGGGGCCACTCGAGCCCCGCGTCGAAGTTCCACTCCGGGCCCTGCGCGAATTCCTGGCCCATGAACAGCAGCTTCTTGCCCGGATGGGCCCACGTGAACGCGTAGTACGCGCGCAGCGAGGCGAACCGCTGCCACTCGTCGCCGGGCATCCTGGCGAGCAGCGATCCCTTGCCGTGCACCACCTCGTCGTGCGACAGCGGCAGCACGAAATTCTCCGTGAACGCGTACATCAGCCCGAACGTCATCCGGTCGTGGTGCCACCGCCGATGCACGGGCTGCTGGCGAACGTACGCCAGCGTGTCGTGCATCCAGCCCATGTTCCACTTGAACCCGAAGCCCAGGCCGCCGTCGTGCGCCGGGCGCGACACGGCGGGCCACGCCGTCGACTCCTCCGCGATCGTGATCGCCCCGGCGTGTCGTCCGTACACCGACTCGTTGAGCCTGCGCAGGAACGCGATGGCCTCGAGGTTCTCGTTGCCGCCGTGGCGGTTCGGCAGCCATTCGCCGGGCTTGCGCGAGTAGTCGAGGTACAGCATCGACGCGACGGCGTCGACGCGCAGGCCGTCGACGTGGTAGCGGTCGAGCCAGTAGAGCGCGCTGGCGACGAGGTAGTTCACGACCTCCTTCCGCCCGAAGTCGAAGACCGCGGTTCTCCAGTCGGGATGGAAGCCCAGGCGCGGGTCCGCATGCTCGTAGAGGGCGGTCCCGTCGAACCGCGCGAGGCCGTGCGTGTCGACCGGGAAGTGCGCGGGCACCCAGTCGAGGATCACGCCGAGCCCCGAGCGATGGCAGCGATCGACGAATCGGGCGAACCCGGCGGGCTCGCCGTGGCGGCTCGTCGGAGCGAAGAGCCCGATCGGCTGGTAGCCCCAGGAGGCGTCCAGCGGATGCTCGTTGACCGGCATCAGCTCGAGGTGCGTGAAGCCCATGTCGACGGCGTAGGGCACGAGCGTGTCGGCCAGCTCGTCGTAGTCGAGCCATCGATGGCCCTCGCCACGTCGCCACGACCCCAGGTGCACCTCGTAGAGGCTCATCGGCGCGCGCGTCGGCGCGATCCGGCCCCTGGCCGCCATCCACTCGCCGTCGGACCAGGAGAAGCGGGCCGTGTCGCAGACGATCGAGGCGCTCGACGGCCGCAGCTCCGCGCGGAAGCCGACCGGGTCCGCCTTGAGCGGCAGCAGCGCGCCGTCGGCGCCGAGGATCTCGTACTTGTAGATCGCCCCTTCGCGCAGCGCCGGAACGAAGATCTCCCAGACGCCGGTGTCGACGCGCTTGCGCATCGCGTGGCGCCGGCCGTCCCACGCGTTGAACTCCCCGACGACGGACACCCGCCGCGCATTCGGCGCCCACACCGCGAAGTGCACGCCGGCCGCGCCCTCGTGGTCGATCGGGTGCGCGCCCAGGCGATCGTAGAGCTTCGCGTGCGTCCCCTCGCCGACGAGCCAGTCGTCGACGGGACCGAGCACCGGTCCGTACGCGTAGGCGTCGTCGACGGTCCACGCCCCGTTGCGGTTGGCCGCGCGGAGGCGGTACGCGATGCGGCGCGGAATCGCGCCTTCGAAGAAGCCCGCGGCGTGCCGGCGTGTCAGGGAAGCGAGCACGCCGCCTTCGCGATCGACCGCGTCGACGGTGTCGGCCCCCGGGACGAACGCACGCACGACGGTCGCGCCGTCCACCTCGTGCGGTCCCAGCACGGCGAAGGGGTCGCCGTGGCGGCCCTCGACGATCGCCTCGATCGCGCCGGGCGGCAGCGTCGTTGCCATCGGTCCGGCGTTCAGGGGGTGCCCGGCTCGGCGCCCCAGATGTCGCGCGCGTAGTCCAGGATCGCCCGGTCCGCGGAGAACCAGCCCATCCGCGCCGTGTTGAGGATCGCCTTGCGGCACCACGCGTTCCGGTCGAGCCAGAGCGCGCCGGCGGCGCGCTGCGCGGACCAGTACGCGTCGAAATCCGCGGTGACCATGAAGTAGTCGCGATGGCGGAGGTTGTCGACCAGGCCGTGGTAGCGGCCCCGATCCTCGGGCGAGAACACGCCGGTCTCCACCGCGTTGAGCACCTCGGCGAGCGTCGGCGACGCGGCGATCGTCGCCGCGGCGTCGATCCCGGCGGCACGCCGCTGCGCGACCTCGTCGGCGGTGAGGCCGAAGATCAGCATGTTCTCCGCGCCCACGCGCTCCTGGATCTCGATGTTGGCGCCGTCGAGCGTCCCGATCGTGAGCGCGCCGTTCAGCGCGAGCTTCATGTTGCCGGTGCCGGACGCCTCCATCCCCGCCGTCGAGATCTGCTCGGAGAGATCCGCCGCCGGGATGATGGACTCGGCGAGGCTCACGTTGTAGTTCGGCAGGAACACGACCTTCAGGCGGCCGCGCACGACCGGGTCGCGGTTGACGATGCGCGCGACGTCGTTGGCGAGCTTGATGACGAGCTTCGCCTGCTGATAGCCCGCCGCGGCCTTGCCCGCGAAGATCTTGACCCTCGGGACCCAGGGGCGCGTCGGCTGCGCGCGCACCGCGTTGTAGTAAGCGATCGTCTCGAGGAGGTTGAGCAGCTGCCGCTTGTACTCGTGGATGCGCTTGATGTGCACGTCGAACATGGCGTCCGGATCGATGCCGATGCCCAGGCGCTCCGCGACGAGCCGCGCCAGCGCCACCTTGTTGGTGCGCCGCGCTTCCCAGTAGCGCTCGCGGAACGCCGGATCATCGGCGAAGGGCGCCAGCGCCTCCAGCCGGCCGGCATCGTCCATGACCTGCGGCCCGACGGCGTCGACGAGGAGCTCCGTCAGCCCCGGGTTCGCCTGGAACAGCCAGCGGCGGAACGTGATGCCGTTGGTCTTGTTGACGATGCGGCCGGGAAGGATCGCGTCGAGGTCGCGGAACACGGTCCGCCGCATGAGGTCGGTGTGCAGCGCCGACACGCCGTTGACGCGGCGCGAGCCCAGGAACGCGAGGTGCCCCATCCGGACGCGGCGGCTGTGATTCTCCTCGATCAGGGAGATCGACGACAGGAACCGGTCGTCGCGGCCGGCCGCGCGTTGCGCATCGAGGTGCAGGGCGTTGACGAGATAGACGATCTGCATGTGCCGCGGCAGCAGCCGTTCCAGCAGCGACACCGGCCACGTCTCCAGCGCCTCGGGCAGCAGCGTGTGGTTCGTGTAGTTGAACACCGACGTCGTGATGTTCCAGGCGAGCTCCCACGGCATCCCGTGCACGTCGATCAGCAGCCGCATCAGCTCGGGCACCGCGATGGCGGGGTGCGTGTCGTTCAGCTGGATCGACACGTGGTCGGCGAGCGAGGCGAGCTCGCCGTGCTGCGCCTTGTGCCGGCGCAGCAGGTCCTGCAGCGACGCCGAGGCGAAGAAGTATTCCTGCCGCAGGCGCAGCTCGTGCCCCGCCTCCGTCTCGTCGCTCGGATAGAGCACGCGGGAGATCGCTTCCAGCCGTACGCGGTCGGCCAGCGCCCCGACGTGGTCGCCGCGATTGAAGTCCTCGAGCCGCAGCGGATCGGTCGCCCGGGCCGACCAGAGCCGCAGCGTGTTGACGTGCGCCCCGCGCCACCCGGTGATGGGCGTGTCGAACGCCACGGCGTTGACGCTCTCGGCCGGCTCCCACACGGCGCACGTCGACCCGTCCGCGCCGGCGACCGTGTCGATCGCGCCGCCGAACCCGACCGTGTACGTGACCTCCGGCCGCTCGAACTCCCACGGATTGCCGGCGGACAGCCAGTCCTCGGGGAGCTCCATCTGCCAGCCGTCCTTCAGCACCTGGCGGAAGATCCCGTGGTCGTAACGTATCCCGTAGCCGTGCGCGGGAATCCCCAGCGTCGCCATGCTCTCCATGTAGCAGGCGGCGAGCCGGCCGAGGCCGCCGTTGCCGAGCGCGGCATCGGGCTCGAGCTTGCGCAGCCGGTCGAGATCCACCCCGAGATCGCGCAGCGCCTCGCGCGCCATCGCGGTGATGCCGAGATTCCCCAGGGCGTCGAACAGCAGCCTCCCGATCATGAATTCGAGCGAGAAGTAGTAGACCCGCTTCCGGCCGTCCCGGTAGGAGCGGCGCGTGGCGTCCATCCATCGGTCGACGACGTGGTCGCGCGCCGCGAGCGCCGTCGCGACGAACCAGTCGTGATCCTGAGCGTGGCCCGGGTCCTTGCCGACCATGTAGACGAGCTTGTTCAGGACGACGTTGCGGAACGCGGCGACGTCGTCGTTCGAAGAAGCGCCGGTCGGGGACGCGACGTCGTCGGGAGCGACGGGTTCGCCGTCGCCGGGCGCGGGTGTCATGGGGCCTTCGGGGGGGCTGTCGGGTTCGGGGGACGTGCCGCCGGGGCGATCCGTTTCGGCGAGGGGGCGGGGGCCATCATGGGTCTGCATCGAACGGCGCCGCCGCTGCGGCCACCGGGCGTTCCGCGGAGTCACGCGTCAGGGGGAATCTTACGTCCTGAAGGCGCTCCGCCCGAAGCGAACCGCGTGGCGGCTGCCCTCGGATGTTGCGCGAACCGCGGCAGGGGCGGGCGTGAACCCTTCGCCGGCCGCCCCGGCCCGCTCCCCGGCGCCGGGGCCGTTCCCCGGCATGCGGCGTCGGCCGGACGTCTCGACGCGGGAGTTGCGGCGACTCCGTTCCGGTGGTTCGGGATTCAGCCCGAAGCCTTCTTCGGCTTCCCGGCGAGCTCGTCCACGGCGCGCCGCGCCTCGTCGATCGCCGCGTGCGCGTACGGGTCCCAGGCGCTGTCCGCGTTCGCGAACGCGACGCGCCCCGCGCGCTTGCGCGCGGCTCCCGGGATCCGCTCGTCGTCGCCCTCCTTGTCGAAGAGCGTCGAGCCCGAGTACGAGTAGCCGTGCCCCCAGCGGTTGACCGAGATCGCCGCGATGTCGCGGTCCGCGTCGAAGCCGCCCGGCCCCAGCATCCGCGTGAGCTCGTCGCGTGCGTGGCGCTCGAACGTGTCGAACGGCGTGTCGTAGAGCTTCGCGCGCGCCGCGCGAAGCCGCGAGCGCAGGTCGAGCCCCGGCACGCTCACGGTCGGCACGTGCACGAGGTGCAGCACCATCGGCTCGTCGGGCGAGCGCGGGAACTTGTAGTCGCCGAGGCTCACCGGGTAGTCGAGCTTGACGCGCGAGTAGAAGCCCATCGGGTTCGCGATCTCGTGGACGCGCCGCGCGACCCACGGCCGCCAGTTCCGCACCGCCACCTTCACGTAGACGAGCGGCGCCTTCACGTTCTGCGCGAGCGCCTCGCGCTGCGCCTTCGGCAGCTCGCGCATCACGTACGGCACCATCGACTGGTAGCAGGCGACGATGCACGCGCCGGCGCGCACGCGGCTCATCTTCCCTTCGCGCACGTAGCCCACGTCGACGCCGCCGTCGCGGTTGCGGATCGCGACGACGGTGCTCGAGAGCCGGAGGCGCGTGGGCTGTCCCGCCCGGTCGAGGCGGCCGTAGTCGAAGCGCGCGGTGACGATGTCGTCCATCGTGGATCCCGGCGCGACGCCGGGCACCAGCTTGCGCACGAAGAGGCGCGCGATCGACGCATTGCCGTCGGGGAAGTGGTGGATGTACGGCTCGTCCATCTCCTTCACCGCTTCCTCGTCGCGCTCGAGGCCGATCCCGCCGAAGCCGGGATAGCCGTAATCGAACGCCTCCATCGCCGAGACCGCGTCGGTGCCGACCGCGAAGAAGTCGAGCGTGCGGCCGTAGAACGTGTCGGCGGCCTTCTCGTCGAGCTTCCAGTGCGTCGTGAGCCAGTCGCGGTAGCTCGTCGACGAGAGGATCGCGCGCTTCTCGTCCGCGGACTTGCCGGGGAGCGGGTCGCGCTTCGACGTGTAGACCTCGACGAGCGCCGCCTTCGACTCCGGAGACAGAGGAAAGTCCGCGACGAACTCGGGGATCGGCCGCGCGTTCATCCGGTCGGGCGGGATGTCGTCGGCGACCATGCGCATCGGGTCGCCGGTGACGAGCCTGTCGACGCCGAACGCCTCGCGCGTGAAGAACACGCCGCGCGCGAGGCCGAGCGACGGGTAGAGCGACCGGTCGAACGCGGTGTCGAAGCGCGCGATGTCGACGCCGAGCGCGGCGAGCATCGCCTTCGCGCCTTCGCTCCAGAGCGTCGAGGGCGACTGCAGCGATTCGCTGCCGCCGTAGCCCAGCAGCAGCCGGCCGCCGACGTCGAACTCGTTGCGCAGCGCGTGCCCGCCGAAGTCGACGTTTGCGTCGAGGATCAGGATGCGCGCGCGGGGGTGCCGCTGCCGCCAGTACCAGGCGGCGGCGAGCCCGGAGATGCCGGCGCCGGCGACGACGAGGTCGAAGCTCTCGCTCGCGGCGACCCGGTCGAGGTCGTAGCGCCGCCCGTCGCGGATCGCGTGCGCGACGTCGAAGGAGCCGGGCGCGCTGCCACGGAAGCCCGTGAGCGCCGGCGGGTACGGCGCGGCGCCCGGCGGGCCCGCCGCGAGGAGCCGCGACGGCGCGACGCCCGCGGCGATGGCGATCGCCATGCCGTTCAGGAAGTCGCGGCGGGTGACGTGGCCGGTCATCGTCGCCAATGGTACTGCCGGTTGCGGCGCGCGCGCATCCCGGCCGCGGATGAAAAAGCCCCCGCGGTGAGGCGGGGGCGAAGGGGGATTTCGAGGGCCTGGCCCAACGGGCCATGCCGCCGGCGATGGTGCGCGGGACGCGGCGGGGCGGCAACGCGAATATTCGCCCGGCCGGGGGCTTGGTACCATCGCGGGCAGGAGGAGGAGGCGATGAATCGACTCGATTTCGAAGGACGCACGGCGGTCGTCACGGGCGGCGCGGCGGGCATCGGCCTCGCGATCGCGAAGCGCCTGGCGCTGTCGGGCGCGCGCGTCGCGCTGTGGGATCTCGACGCCCGGGCGCTGGCCGCGGCGGCGGCCGGTCTCGGCCACGGGACGTACACCCACCCGGTGGACGTGGCGGACGCCGGCGCGGTCGCCCGGGCCGCCGCGGCGACGGCGCGCGAGCTCGGACGCCTCGACGTGCTCGTCTGCTCGGCCGGCATCGCTGGCCCGAACAGCACGACCTGGGAATACCCGGTCGACGAGTGGAAGCGCGTGTTCGACGTCAACGTGAACGGGCTCTTCTACTGCAACCGCGCGGTCGTGCCCGAGATGATGAAGCACGACTACGGACGCATCGTGAACATCGCGTCGGTCGCGGGCAAGGAGGGCAACCCGAACGCGTCGGCCTACAGCGCGTCGAAGGCGGCGGTGATCGGGCTCACGAAGTCGCTGGGCAAGGAGCTCGCGAAGACCGGCATCCGCGTCAACTGCGTGACGCCGGCCGCCGTGCGCACCGCGATCTTCGACCAGATCACGCAGCAGCACATCGACTTCATGCTGTCGAAGATCCCGATGGGCCGCTTCGGGACCGTCGACGAGATCGCCGCGATGGTGTGCTGGCTCGCGAGCGAGGAGTGCTCGTTCTCGACCGGCGCGGTGTTCGACCTGTCGGGCGGTCGGGCGACCTATTGACCGGAGCAGACGAGTCGCCCCTTCGAAGCCCGCCGGACCGGACGCCAGCGGGTGATCCTCCGCCCATGACCGAAGCGACGCCGGCGCACAACGTCGCCGCGCTCCTCGCGCGGAGCGCCCGCGCGTGGCCGGCGCGGCCCGCGGTCGCCGAAGGCACCCGCATCCTGCTCGAGTACCGCTCGTTCGCCGTCCGCGTCGCGCGGCAGGCCGCCGGCATGCGCGCGGCCGGGCTCGCGCCGGGCGATCGTGTGGCCCTCGTCGCGCGCAACCATCCCGCCTACCTCGACGCGCTGTTCGCGTGCTGGTGGGCGGGCCTGGTCGCGGTGCCGGTGAACGCGAAGCTCCACCCGAAGGAGCTCGCGTGGGTGCTGGGCGATTGCGGTGCGCGCTGGGCGTTCGTCGACGAGGACTGGCACGCCGCGCTCGGCGGGCTCGCGGTCCCGGCGCTCGAGCGCGGCCTCGTGCTGGGCGGACGCGAGCACGCGGCGCTGGCAGGCGACGCCGCACGCGATCCGGCGCCGGTCGCGTCCGACGCGCCCGCGTGGCTGTTCTACACGAGCGGCACGACCGGGCGGCCGAAAGGCGTCGAGATCACGCACGCGAACCTCGTCGCGATGACGCAGTGCTTCCTGTCCGACGTCGAGGCGATCGCGCCGGGCGACGCGATCCTGCACCCGGCGCCGCTCTCGCACGGCTCGGGCCTCTACGCGGTGCCGCACGTGGCGCGCGCGGCGGTCAATGTCGTGCCGGTCTCGGGCGGATTCGACGCTTCCGAGATCGTCGACCTCGTCGGCGCGTGGGATCGCTCGCTCTTCTTCGCCGCGCCGACGATGGTGAAGCGGCTCGTCGACTCGCCGGCGCTCGCCGGCGCGCGGCTCGACCGGCTGAAGGCGATCGTCTACGGCGGCGGGCCGATGTACGTCGAGGACGCGAAGGCCGCGTTCGCGGCGCTCGGTCCCCGTCTCGCGCAGATCTACGGGCAGGGCGAGACGCCGATGACGATCACCGCGATGGACCGCGCGCTCGTCGCGGACGCGATCGCGCGGGGCGACGACGCACGGCTGGGCTCGGTGGGCGTCGCGCAGACCGGCATCGAGGTCGCGACGGACGCGCCCGAAGGGCAGCCGGGCGAGGTGCTCGTGCGCGGGCCGACGGTGATGCGCGGCTACTGGCGCAATCCCGAGGCGACGGCGAGGACGCTCGCGGGCGGATGGCTGCACACCGGCGACGTCGGCGTGCTCGACGCGGACGGCTTCCTCACGCTCAAGGACCGCAGCAAGGACCTGATCATCAGCGGCGGCTCGAACGTCTATCCGCGCGAGGTCGAGGAGGTGCTCCTGCGGCATCCGGACGTGCGCGAGGTCGCGGTCGTGGGCCGCCGCCACCCGGAGTGGGGCGAGGAAGTCGTCGCGTGCGTCGTGCCGCGCCGCGCGCTGCCGGATGCGGGTGCCCGGGCGGGCTTCGAGGCGTCGCTCGACGCGCTGTGCCTCGCCGAGATCGCGCGGTTCAAGCGGCCGCGCGCCTACGCGATCCTCGACGACCTGCCGAAGAACAGCGCCGGCAAGGTGCTCAAGACCGAGCTGCGCGAGCGCCTGGCGTCACCGATGGCGCCGTAGCGCCAGCGCGAGGAACGCCGCGACGGCCGCGCTGGACGCGGCGAACGCGAACGCGCCGTTCGGGCCGTGCCACTCGACCAGCGCGCCCGACACCGCCATGCCCGCGCCGAGCCCCGTCACGATCGCGGTCGCCGACCACGTGAACGCCTCGGTCGCGTAGTGCGGCGGCGCGATCTCGGCGACCAGCAGCGAGACGATCGTCATCGCGGGCGCGATCGTCGCGCCGGCGAGGAACGCGATCGGCGCGAGCGCCCAGGGATCGGACATCGGCAGGTGCGCGGCGAGAGGAACCGCCATCGCCGCCATCGCGACGGGGAGCTGCCGCGCGAGCGGCGCGCGCACGTGCATCCCGCCGTAGACCAGGCCGCCGATCGCGCTCCCGATCGAGCAGAGCGCGATCAGCGCGGGGCCCCACGCGTCTTCCCCGACGGCGCGGCCGAACCCGGGGTAGCCCACCTCGATGCCGCCGAACGCCATCGCGAGCGTGAACGTCGCCGCGAACAGCGTGAGCAGGCGGACGTCGTGCAGCGGGCCCAGCAGGCTGCGCGCCGCGGCTTCCGGGCGCGTCCACCACGCGAGCGCGCCCGATGCGTACATCGTCGGCACCGCGGCCGCGGTGAACACGAGCGCGAGCGCCAGCGGGGCGCCGGGCGGTCCCGCCGCGACCGCGAGCGCGATCAGCGACGGGCCGATCGTGTAGGCGAGCTCGAGCACGACGGCGTCGACGGCGAACGCGGTCTGGCGCAGCGCGGGGTCGGCGAGGCGCATCCGCCAGAGCGTGCGGACGAGCACCGTGAGCGGCGGCGCGAACGCGCCGACGACGAGCGCGACCGCGAGGATCGCCGCGTGCGAGAGCGCGAGCGGGCCGGCGGCGAGCATCGTCGCGAGGCCCAGCGGGCAGACGATCCCGGTCGTGACCAGCACGCCGCGCGGCCCGCGGCGGTCGACGATGCGGCCGAGGATCGGCGAGGACGCGGCCATCGCGACGAACTGCGCGCCGACGACGCTGCCGGCGAACGCGATCGACCCGGTCAGCTCGCGCACGTGCAGCAGCGTGCCCAGCGCGACGGTCCCGAGCGGCATGCGCATCGGCAGCGACAGCGCGACGAAGCGCAGGGCGCCGGCGTGCGCGAAGAGGGCGGCGTAGCGTGCGGGCAGCATGGCGTGGCGCCGGTCGGTCGGGCCGGTCGTCCGGATCGAAGGGCGTCGAGGCGCCGCGAGGCCCGCCCGGCGCCTAGTGTCCCGTTCCGGAGGCAACTTGCCGCACCGATGCCCGGCGGCGCAGTTGCCTCGAGCAAAGGCGGCGAAAACGGCGCAGGGCGCGAAGCCGCTCGCAGCGGGTATCGGGAATACCCGCAAGAGCGGCGACGAGGCCATGCGCCGTTTCTCGTCCGTCTTCGCGCAAGGTACTTCCGGAACGGGACACTGGCGATCAGTAGACGACCTGGACGTTCTCCGGCGCGAGCCAGTCGGCGAGCCGCGCGATCAGCGCGTCGTCCGGCGCGACGCGCCAGGCGTCCGACAGCTCGACGTCGCCCTCGACGCTCGCGTTCACGTAATGGACGACGACCGGCAGCCCGTCCGAGCGGAACGGCGCGAGGATCTCCGCCAGGTGCTCGGCCGACGCGTTGCCGTTGCAGGAGACCTTGAGACGCTTGCCCCAGCGCCGGCGCACGGCGGCGAGGTCGTGCACCTGCTCGGCGAGGATGCGCAGCCCCTGCGCCTCGCCGTCGTCGCCCATCCGCACGCTGACCTTGACCTCCATGACGACGAGCGCGTCCTCCCGCAGCATGCGCCGCGAGGCGTCGTAGACGTCGTTGAACACGACGACCTCGGCCGACGCCTTTCCGTCGTCGAGCGTGACGAACGCGACCTTGCCGCGGCGGCCGTTCTGCACGCGCTGCGCGGTCACGATGCCGGCGATCAGGTAGCGCTCGGCGCGCGGCTGGATGTCCGAGAGCGAGGTGCGCACGAGCGGCGCGAGCTCGGCCGCGTACGCGGCGTACGGATGCCCGGACAGGTAGAAGCCCAGCGCCGTCTTCTCGTGCTGCAGCCGCTCCGCCTCGGACCAGTCGCGCGTCTCGACGAGCACGTGCGCGGGCGCGGCGCCGGCATCGCCGAACAGCGACACCTGCGCCGCCTGCGCCAGCGCGCGCTCGGCCTCGGCGAGCGCGTTGCCGACCGAAGCGAACAGCGTCGCGCGCCGGCGGTCGACCGAGTCGAACGCGCCGCCCTTGATCAGCGCCTCGATCACGCGCCGGTTGACGATCCGCTTGTCGACGCGCACGCAGAAGTCCGCGAGGTCGCGATAGGGGCCGCCGGCCTCGCGCGCGGCGACGATCGCCGCGACCGCCTGCTCGCCGGTGCCCTTGATGCCGCCCAGCCCGTAGCGGATGCGCTTCGGGTCGACCGGCTCGAAGCGCCAGCCCGACGCGTTCACGTCGGGCGGCAGCACCTCGAGGCCGAGCGCGATCGCGTCGTCGCGCAGCGACCGCACCTTGTCGGTGTCGTCCATCACGAGCGACAGGTTCGCCGCCATGAACGCCGCCGGGTGGTGCACCTTGAGCCACGCGGTCTGGTAGGCGACGAGCGCGTAGGCCGCCGAGTGCGACTTGTTGAAGCCGTACCCGGCGAACTTCTCCATCAGGTCGAACAGCTGCACCGCGCGCGCCTTGGGCACGCCGTTCCTCTCGGCGCCCGCGACGAAGACGTCGCGGTGCTTCGCCATCTCCTCGGGCTTCTTCTTGCCCATCGCGCGGCGCAGGAGGTCGGCGCCGCCCAGCGTGTAGCCGCCGATCACCTGCGCGATCTGCATCACCTGCTCCTGGTAGACCATCACGCCGTAGGTCGGGCCCAGGATCGGCTCGAGCCGCGGGTCGAGGTAGTCGACGCGCTGGCGGCCGTGCTTGCGGTCGCAGTAGTCGGGGATCAGGTCCATCGGCCCCGGACGGTACAGCGCGTTCAGCGCGATCAGGTCGTCGAGCCGGTCGGGGCGCGCCTGCTTGAGCAGGTCGCGCATGCCGCGCGATTCGAACTGGAACACCGCCGAGGTCTGCCCCTGCTGGAACATCCGGTAGGTGGCCGGGTCGTCGAGCGGGATCGCGTCGAGCGTGAGCGTCGACGAGGGGTCGAGGCGGCGCACGTACTCGAGCGTCCGGTCGAGGATCGTGAGCGTCGTGAGCCCCAGGAAGTCGAACTTGACGAGCCCGATCGCCTCGACGTCGTCCTTGTCGAACTGCGAGACCGCGGCCTCCGAGCCGGGCGGCGCGTAGAGCGGGCAGAAGTCGGTGAGCCGGCCCGGCGCGATCAGCACGCCGCCCGCGTGCATGCCGACGTTGCGCGTGAGGCCCTCGAGCGACTCGGCGAGCGCGAGGAGCTCGCGCACCTCCTCCTCGTTGGCCTCGCGCTCGGCGAGGAGCGGCTCCATCTGGCGCGCCTGCTTCAGCGTGATGAGCTTGCCGGGCTGGAACGGGATCAGCTTCGCGATGCCGTCGCAGAACGTGTAGGGCAGGTCGAGCACGCGTCCGACGTCGCGCACCGCGGCCTTCGCCGCCATCGTGCCGAAGGTCGCGATCTGCGAGACGCTCTCGGCGCCGTACTTGCGCCGCACGTAGTCGATCACGCGGTCCCGGCCGTCCTGGCAGAAGTCGATGTCGAAGTCGGGCATCGACACGCGCTCGGGGTTGAGGAACCGCTCGAACAGCAGTTGGTAGCGCAGCGGGTCGAGGTCGGTGATCCCGAGGCTGTAGGCGACGAGCGACCCCGCGCCCGAGCCGCGGCCCGGCCCCACCGGCACGCCGTGGCCCTTCGCCCAGTTGATGAAGTCGGCGACGATCAGGAAGTAGCCGGGGAAGCCCATCTGCACGATCGTCTTCGTCTCGAACGCGAGGCGCTCCACGTACGCGGGGCGCGCGCGCTCGCGCGCGGCCTCGTCCGGGTAGAGCTGCGCGAGCCTGCGCTCGAGGCCGGCGAGCGCCTCGCGCTCGAGGTGCTCCTCGATCGTCACGCCGGCGGGCGTCGGGAAGACCGGCAGGTGCGGCTTGCCGAGCGGGATCGAGAGGTTGCAGCGCTGCGCGATCGCGACGCTGTTGGCGAGCGCTTCGGGGAGGTCCGCGAACTTCCCGGCCATCTCGCGCTGCGTCACGAAGTACTGTTCGGGCGTGAATCGCCGCGGCCGCCGCGGATCGGCGAGCACGTGACCCTCGGCGATGCAGACGCGCGCCTCGTGCGCGCGGAAGTCCTCGGGGCGCAGGAACTGCACCGGGTGCGTCGCGACGACCGGCAGCCCCGCGTCGGCGGCGAGCGCGACGGTCGCGTCGACGAGCGCGTCGTCGTCCGGGTGACCCGCGCGCTGCACCTCGAGGTACGACCGGCCCGGGAAGCGGTGCTTCCAGGCGTCCGCGGCGGCGCGCGCCGCGCCGGCATTGCCCTGCAGGAGCGCCTGGCCGACGTCGCCCTCGCGCCCGCCCGCGAGCGCGATGAGCCCTTCGGTGCCCTCGTCGAACCAGGCGGGGTCGATCTCGGCCCGGCCGCGGTGCTGGTGCGAGCGGTAGGCGCGCGTCAGCCAGTCGCAGAGTCTGAGGTAGCCCGACCGGTCGGCCGCGAGCAGCAGCGCGCGGAACGGCGCGTCGCGCTCGGAGGCGTGCGTGATCCACACGTCGCAGCCGGCGATGGGCTTCACGCCCGCGTCGCGCGCGGCCGAGTAGAACTTGACGAGCCCGAACAGGTTCGCGAGGTCGGTCAGCGCGAGCGCGGGCATCCGGTCGTCCGCCGCGGCGCGCACCGCGTCGTCGATGCGCACGGTCCCGTCGACGACGGAGAACTCGCCGTGCAGCCTCAGGTGGACGAACGTGGGGGCGGACATGGATGCGGTGCGGCGAGGTAGAATTCTAGCGCGCCGACGGACCGGCCGTTGCAACGCGAGGCCGCCCGTGCGCGAGATGCCATGCCGCGCCCCTTGACGCTCCTCGTCGCTCTCGCCGCCGTGCTCGCGGCCGGTTGCGCGACGGTGCCGCCGGCCGGCCCCGGGAACGGCGGCAAGGCCGCCGAAGCGCCGCCCGTGCCGCGGAACGCGGAGCCGCCGCCACCCAACGTGAATCTCTCCGGCTTCCCGCTGCCCTACCGGCAGGGTTACGCCGACGGCTGCTCGAGCGCGACGGGGCCGCAGCGCCGCGACGCGTCGCGCTACTCGGCCGACGCGAACTACCGCACCGGATGGCAGGACGGGCTCGCGCTGTGTCGCAGGAAGTGACCGTGCGCGCGCACCCGCCCTCGGCGACGGTCGCCGCGTGAAGCCCGCCCGTCCGCAGCGCGTGCCGCTGCGCGGCCTCGTCCACCGCGTGCTGACGTGGGGCGACCCGGCGGCCCCGAAGCTCTTCCTCGTGCACGGCTGGATGGACGTGGCCGCGTCGTTCCAGTTCCTGGTCGACGCCTTCGTGCGCGAGCGCCACGTGATCGCGCACGACCTGCGCGGCTTCGGCGGCTCCGAGTGGCAGCCGCAGGGCTACTGGTTCGCCGACTACGTCGCCGACCTCGAGGCGCTCGTCGATGCGTTCGCGCCCGGCGAGCGCGTCGACGTCTGCGGGCACAGCCTCGGCGGCAACGTGACGATGATCTATGCCGGCGTGCGGCCCGCGCGCGTGCGGCGGGCGATCTCGCTCGACGGCTTCGGGATTCCGTCGGAATCGGACGACGACGCGCCGCGCAAGTACGAGAAGTGGCTCGATGCTCTCACGGACCCGCCCGCGTTCAGGGACTACGCGAGCCTCGCGGACGTCGCCGACCGCCTCCAGCGCAACAACCCGCGCCTTGCGCGGGACCGCGCGGAGTTCCTGGCGGCACACTGGGCGCGAGCGTTGCCCGACGGCCGCGTGGCGCTGCGGTCGGATCCGCGCCACAAGCTGCCGTTCCCGGCCGTCTACCGCGCCGGCGAGTCGGCCGCGATCTGGAAGCGGATCACGGCGCCGGTGCTGTGGGTCGCCGGCGCCGAGTCGACGATCCCGAAGTGGCTCGACGCGCACCCGGAGGGCGAGATGGGCGTCGACGGGCTCGACGGCGTCCGCCGGCGGATGACGGCGATCCGGGACGCCCGCCTGGTCGTGATCCCCGACGCCGGACACATGCTCCACCACGACCGGCCCGACGCGGTCGCGCGAGCGATCGAGTCGTTCCTCGACGCCCCGTGACGGCGCGCGGCCCTGCGCGTCCCCTGCGCGGCTGCGCGCGATGAGCAGCTTCCTCGGGATCGGTTCGCGCCGCGGCGCCTACGTCGCGCTCGCCGCGCTCACCGCGGTGTGGGGCATGAACTGGCTCGCGATGAAGCTCGCGCTCGCGGACGCGGATCCGGTCGTGCTCAACGTGCAGCGCACCTGGGTCGCGATCGCCGTGCTCTTCGCGGCGATGGCGGCGATGCGCGCGCCGCTGGCGCCGCAGGCGACGTGGATCGCGATCGCGGTCACCGGCTTCTTCCAGACGACGGTCAACTTCGGCGCGACGACGATGGCGCTCGCGGGCGGCGGGGCCGGCCGCACGTCGGTGCTCGTGTTCACGATGCCGTTCTGGACGCTGGTGATCGCGAGGATCGTGCTCGGCGAGCGCGTGCGCGGCGCGCAGTGGCTCGCCGTCGCCTGCGCGTTCGCGGGGCTCGTGCTGGTCGTCGCGCCCTGGGACTGGCGCGGCGGCCTCGCGCCCAAGCTGTGGGCGACCCTTTCGGGGCTCGGCTGGGCGGCCGGCACCGTGGCGACCAAGCACTTCCAGCGCGAGCGGCCGTCCGATCCGGTGAACTTCGTCGCGTGGCAGATGCTGGCGGGCGTCCTCCCGCTCACGCTGCTGCCGCTCGCGTACGACTTCGCACCGACACGATGGAGCGTCGCGCAGGCGGCGCTCCTCGTCTACATCGGCGCGGTGTCGACGGCGTTCGGGTTCCTGCTGTGGATCGCCGTGCTCAGGCACCTGCCGGCGGGCACGGCCTCGCTCAACACCTTCGCGATTCCGCCGATCGCGCTCGTCTCGTCGATGGCGGTGTTCGGCGAGCGGCTCGCCCCGAACGAATGGGCCGGCATCGCGCTGATCGGAGCGGGCCTCGCGATCCTCGCGGGGCTCGCGCGGCGGGCTTCGCGCCGCGGCGCGGCCGAGGCGATCGTCCCGTCGCCGTCCGAGGGCGGATGACGCGGGCCGCGCGGGCCCGGCGATCAGGACTCCGGCGCCTTCAGCTCGGCGATCGCGGACTGCAGGTAGTTCTGCGCGCCGAGCTTGCCCACGAGCTCGAGCTGCGTCTCGAGCCAGTCGATGTGCGCCTCCTCGCTCGCGAGGATCGACGCGAACAGGTCGCGCGACACGAAGTCCTTGACGGACTCGGCGTGCGCGATCGCGGTCTTCAGGATGCCGTGCGCATCGTGCTCGAGCGCGAGGTCGCACGAGAGCGCCTCGCGCACGTCCTCGCCGATCCGGAGCTTGTGGAGGTCCTGCAGGTTGGGCAGGCCGTCGAGGAACAGGATCCGCTCGATCAGCGCGTCCGCGTGCTTCATCTCGTCGATCGACGCGTGGTGCTCGATCTCGGCCAGGCGCGCGAACCCCCAGTGCCGGAACGTCTTCGCGTGCAGGAAGTACTGGTTGATCGCCGTGAGCTCGTTCACGAGCACCGCGTTCAGGTGGCGGATGACCTGCGGGTCGCCTTTCATCTCGATGCCTCCGGGGGGCGCCGATGGGCGCGCGACGATTCTACCCGGCGCGCCCTGGCCTCGGGAGGGCGCGGCAGGGAAGTCAGTCGTCGCCGCCGGCCGCGTGGGCGTGCGTCGCCCCGATCGCCTCGGCGAGCACGCCGCGCGCGCAGTCGGCGCAGCGGCGGCAGCAGGTCGCCACGCCCAGCGTCGACTGCAGGTCCTCGATCGTGCGCGCGCCGAGGTCGGCCGCCGCGCGGATCTCGCGGTCGGTGATCGCGTTGCAGACGCAGACGTACATCGCGGCTCCCCGGCGTCAGGCCGCCGTCGTCGCGGCGACGCGGGAGCGCCGGTCGGCGAGCCACGCCCACGCGAGCCACGCGCCGGGCACGAGCACCATCACGTAGGTGAGCATCTCGCCCCAGAAGCCCTCGGGGCCGTAGGGCTCGGTCGCGACGTGCAGCGCCTCGTTGTCGACGCCAGGGATCACGCCCGCTTCGCTGAACTCGTGCACCGCGTAGATGACGAGCTGGACCGAGAACAGCAGGAGGAAGATCGAGGTCACCTGGAAGAAGCGGCGCAGGTTGACCCGCTGCCCGTAGCGCGCCCACGCCCACGCGAGCGCGCCGGCGAGCGCGACGCCGGAGAGGACGCCGGCCAGCAGGTCGCCGTGACCGGTCTCGCGAGCCAGCGTCGTGATCACGAGCGCGGTCTCCATGCCTTCGCGCACGATCATCAGCAGCACGAACGCGAACACGCCGACGAACGCGCCGGCGCCGGCGCGCGCCGCCGCCGAATCGACCTTCCTGGCGATGTCCGAGCGCATCGTCCGGGCGCTGCGCTGCATGTAGACGACCATCGAGAGGACCATCGCCGCCGCGACCGCGGCGAGGAGCCCCTCCCAGAACGGCTTGTTGTCGGCCTGCGCGAAGAACCAGCCGGCGACGAACGAGAGCGCGACGCCGGCGGCGGTGCCCGCGTAGACGGCCGGGGTGAGCGCGAGCCGGCCGGACTGCTTCAGGTAGGCGAGCGTGAGCGCGACGATCAGGAAGGCTTCGACGCCTTCGCGGAACGATACGAGTGCGGTGGCGAGCATGGGATTCCCGGAGGCGGCGAGGTGGTCGGTGTAGGGGCCGGGGCGGCGCGGCGCCCCCGATTCGAATACGAATGATTCGCATTATCCCACTTTCGACCCCGGACGCAAGCCCCCCGCGGCCCTCCCGCGCGGCGTTCGTTGATTCGCCTCAAGCGACCTCGAAATCCCCGGCGCCCGTCCCGGGGAGCAGGCCGTTCCCGCGGCCGGCGCCGCCCCCCCGCCGAAGGCGGTTCGTCGAGCCGGGCGGGAGAAGCGCGCGAGCAGGGAGTCCGCCTTCCGCAGCGCAAGGCCCCGCCGAAGGCGGTTCGTCGAGCCGGGCGGGAGTAGCCCCGACGGTAGAATCCCGGGCTCCGCCGGCCCGCCTGCCCGATGAACGACTCCGCCGACCTCGCCAAGCTCAGGATCGATCGCAGCCTCGCGCCGATCCGCCGCCGCCGCGCCCGACGCTGGGTCGTCCCCGGGGCCGTCGCGCTCGCGGTCCTGGCGGGGGGCGCCTGGATGGCGCTGCGCCCGCGCGTCGTCGACGTCCAGACGGTCGCCGTCGTGACCGCGTACCCGTCGCAGCAGTTCGCGGTGCTGAACGCGACCGGCTATGTCGTCGCGCAGCGCAAGGCGGCGATCGCGTCGAAGGCGACCGGCCGGCTCGACTGGCTCGGCGTGGCCGAAGGCTCCCGCGTCAAGGCGGGCGAGGTGATCGCGCGCCTCGACAACCGCGACGTCGTCGCGCAGTCGGAGGCCGCGGCCGCGACCGCCGCCGCGGCGCGGGCCGCGCTCGCGCAGGCGGAGGCGGAGCAGCGCGACGCCCTCGCGCAGCACCGCCGGAACCTCGACCTCGTCGCGAAGGGATTCGTCTCGCAGGCCGCGCTCGACGCCTCGAAGGCGCGGGCCGACCGGGCGGTGGCCGGCGTCGCGAGCGCCCGGGCGGCCCTCGCCGCCGCCGAGGCGAACGCGCGCAACGCCGCGGTCGCGGTCGACTACACGCTGATCCGCGCGCCGTTCGACGGCGTCATCCTGTCGAAGAGCGCGAACGTCGGCGACATGGTGACGCCGTTCTCGAGCGCGACCGACTCGAAGGGCGCGGTCGTCACGATGGCCGACATGGACACGCTGGAGGTCGAGGCGGACGTCTCGGAGTCGAGCCTGTCGAAGGTGCGGGTCGGCCAGCCCGCCGAGATCGTGCTCGACGCGCTGCCCGACGCGCGATTCCTCGGCCACATCAGCCGCATGGTGCCGACGGTCGACCGCGCGAAGGCGACCGTGATGACGAAAGTGCGCTTCGACCGGATCGACCCGCGCGTGCTCCCCGAGATGAGCGCGAAGGTGTCGTTCCTGTCGCAGGACGTGACGGCCGAGCAGCAGAAGCCGCTGACCGCGGTCGCCGCCGACGCGATCGTCGGGCGCGGGGGATCGAGCGTCGTGTTCGTCGTCCGTGACGGCGTCGCGACCGCGGTGCCGGTGACGACGGGCGCGAAGCTCGGCGACCTGGTCGCGATCCAGGGGGACGCCAGGTCCGGCGACAAGGCGGTGCTGAAGCCCGCGCCCGGCCTCGTGTCGGGCACGCGGGTCAGGGTCGCGGGCAAGTGAGCGCGGCCGACGCCGCGCGGGGCGAGCCCCTGGTGTCGATCCGCAGACTCTCGAAGCACTACGTCCGCGGCGACCAGCTGATCCCGGTCCTCGTCGACCTCGACCTCGACATCGGCGGGGGCGAGTTCGTCGCGCTGATGGGGCCGTCGGGCTCCGGCAAGTCGACGCTCCTCAACCTGATCGCGGGCATCGACAAGCCCTCGTCGGGCCGGATCCTCGTCGCCGGCGTCGACATCGCGACGCTGTCCGAGGCCGAGCTCGCGGACTGGCGGGCCGCCCACGTGGGGTTCATCTTCCAGTTCTACAACCTGATGCCCGTGCTGACCGCCTTCGGCAACGTCGAGCTGCCGCTCCTGCTCACGACGCTCTCGCGCCGCGAGCGCCGCGAGCGCGTCGAGACGGCGCTCGCGCTCGTCGGGCTCACCGACCGCGCCGACCACACGCCGAGCGAGCTCTCGGGCGGGCAGCAGCAGCGCGTCGCGATCGCGCGCGCGCTCATCGCCGACCCGACGCTGATCGTCGCGGACGAGCCGACCGGCGACCTCGACCGCGCGACCGCGGGCGAGATCCTGGGCCTGCTCGACCGGCTCAACGTCGAGCTCGGGAAGACGATCGTGATGGTCACGCACGACCCGAAGGCCGCCGAGCGCGCGCACCGGATCGTCCACCTCGAGAAGGGAGTGCTCGCGGCCTGACCGCGGGCGCGCGCCGCCGTGTTCGTCCCGCTCCTCGTGCTGCGCAACCTGTTCCGGCACAAGCTGCGCACGCTCCTGACCGCGCTCGGGATCGTCGTCGCGATCGCCTCGTTCGGCCTGCTGCGGACGGTCGTCGACGCCTGGTACGCCGGCGCGAACGCGAGCTCCGCGGCGCGGCTCGTGACGCGGAGCTCGGTCTCGCTCGTGTTCCCGCTGCCGCTCACCTACGCGCAGAAGATCCGGCAGGTGCCCGGCGTCGCGTCGGTGTCCTGGGCGAACTGGTTCGGCGGCGTCTACGTCTCCGAGCGCAACTTCTTCCCGCAGTTCGCGATCGACCCGCCGACCTATCTCGCGATGTACCCGGAGCTCGTGCTCCCCGACGCCGAGCGCAAGGCGTTCCTCCTCGACCGGCAGGGGGCGATCGTCGGCCGCAAGCTCGCGGACCAGTACGGCTGGAAGGTGGGCGACACGATCCCGCTCCGCGGCACGATCTACCCGGGCACCTGGACGTTCAACCTGCGCGGCATCTACGACGGCGCGGACAAGACGGTCGACCAGTCGACGATGTTCTTCCACTGGGACCTGCTGAACGAGAGCATCAAGCGGCTCTACCCGCGCCGGGCCGACCAGACCGGCGTGTTCGTCGTCGAGCTCGCGGATCCGGCGCAGGCCGCGCAGGTGTCGGAGGCGATCGACGCGACGTTCGCGAACTCGCTCGCCGAGACGCTGACCGAGACCGAGAAGGCGTTCCAGCTCTCGTTCGTCGCGATGACCGAGGCGATCCTCGTCGCGATCCAGGCCGTGTCGTACGTCGTGATCGTGATCATCATGGCGGTGATGGCGAACACGATGGCGATGACCGCGCGCGAGCGCTACGCCGAGTACGCGACGCTGAAGGCGCTGGGATTCGGGGCGCCGTTCGTGGCGGGTCTGATCGTCGCCGAGTCGCTCGCGCTCGCGCTCGCCGCGGGCGCGGCCGGCGTCGCGCTCACTTTTCCGCTGGCCGGCGCGTTCGCGGACGCGATGGGCACGCTGTTCCCGGTCTTCTTCGTCTCGGACGAGACCGTCGCGCTGCAGCTCGCGGCCGCCCTCGTCGTGGGCCTGGTCGCGGCCGCGATCCCCGCGTGGCGCGCCGCGCGGATCCGCATCGTCGACGGCCTGCGCGCCGTGGCCTGAACGGGCGGCATCCGTGCGCCTGCCGCTCGCCTACGTCCTGCGCAACCTCGCCGCGCGGCGGCTGACGACGGCGCTCACGGCCGGCGGCATGGCGCTCGTCGTCTACGTGTTCGCCACGGTGCTGATGCTCGCCGCCGGCCTCGAGCGCACGCTGGTGGCCACCGGCAGCGACGACAACGTCGTCGTGATCCGCCGCGGCTCGCAGACCGAGATCCAGAGCGGCATCGACCGGCGGCAGGCGGCGATCGTCGAGTCGCTGGCCGGCATCGCGACCGGCACCGACGGGCGCCCCGCGGTGTCGAAGGAGCCGGTCGTGCTGATCACGCTGCCCAAGCGGGCGTCGGGCAAGCCGTCGAACGTCGTGATCCGGGGCGTCACGCCCGAGGGGTACGAGCTGCGGCCTCAGGCGCGCGTCGTCGAGGGGCGGCTGCCCCGGCCGGGCACGGCGGAGGTGATCGCGGGCCGCTCGATCGCGGAGAGCTTCCGCGGCACCGGGCTCGGCGAGACCGTGCGCTTCGCGTCGCGGGACTGGACGGTCGTCGGCGTCTTCGACGCCGGCCGCACCGGCTTCGACTCGGAGATCTGGGGCGACGCCGAGCAGATGATGCAGGCGTTCCGGCGGCTCGGCTACTCGTCGGTGATCTTCCGGCTCGCCGACGGCTCGCGGTTCGACGAGGTCCGGCAGGCGATCGAGGCCGACCCGCGCCTCACGCTCGAGGCGAAGCGCGAGACGCGCTTCTACGCGGACCAGTCCGAGGCGCTGTCCAAGTTCATCACGTATCTCGGGACCTCGATCTCGGCGATCTTCTCGATCGGCGCGATCATCGGCGCGATGATCACGATGTACGCGAGCGTGGCCGCGCGCACCGGCGAGATCGGGACGCTGCGCGCGCTGGGATTCCCGCGGCGCGCGATCCTCGCCGCGTTCCTCGTCGAGTCGCTGGTGCTGGGCCTCGCGGGCGGCGTGGCGGGGCTCGCGGCCGCGTCGCTGATGCAGGCGATCTCGATCTCGACGATGAATTTCCAGACCTTCGCCGAGCTCGCGTTCTCGTTCGTCCTGACGCCCGGCATCGCGGCGGCGTCGCTCGCGTTCGCGCTCGCGATGGGCTTCGTCGGAGGATTCCTGCCGGCGGCGCGCGCCGCGCGGATGCGGATCGTCGACGCGCTGAGGGCGGCGTGAGGCGCGGCCCGGGCGGCGTCGACGCCGCGGCCCTGCGCCGCTACGCGATCGCGCGCACGCTCGTCCCGTCGCCCACCGCGCCCGAGGCGGTCGTCCGGCTCGGGTTCGTCCAGTACGACCCGATCCGCTCGCCGGCCTGCGCGCAGGACCTGATCCTGCGTCACCGGGTCGCGGGCTACCGCGCCGGCGACCTCGATCGCGACTATCCGGAACATCCGCTGGAGGAGGCCTTTCTGCACGTCTACGGCGTGATGCCCGCGACGCTCGAGCGGCGCCTCCATCCGCGCGGCGACCACGTCGAGTGGCGCGTCGAGCGCGAGCACCCGGGCCTCGCGCGCCGCGTGCTGCGCCACCTGCGCGAGCGCGACGTCGTGCACCCGCGCGACCTCGCGCGGGCGCTCGGCGCGGCCGCGACGACGAGCGGCTGGGGCGGGTCGACCCCGGCGTCGACGCGCGTGCTGGACATGCTGCAGTACCGCGGGCTCGCGCGCGTCGCTCGCCGCGCGGGCGGCATCCGCGTCTACGCGCGGAGCCCCGGGCGACCTCGCGCGGAGCCGGCGCCGCGGCGCGCGGAGGCGATGCTGGCGACGCTGCTTCGGCTCTACGCGCCGTTGCCGGCGGCGACGTTCGCGCAGCTCGCTCGCATGGTGGGGGGCAGGGGACTCGACGACGAGCGCCGCGAGCGAGCGCTCGCGCGCTACGCCGCCGGGCCGGCGGTCGCGTCGGCGACGGTCGATCGCGTGCGCTACCTGTGGCCCGCGGACGAGAATCCGCTCGCCTCCGTCGTCGACGATCGCGTGCGCGCGCTCGCGCCGTTCGACCCGATCGCGTGGGACCGACGCCGGTTCGGGCACCTGTGGGGCTGGCCGTACCGCTTCGAGGCGTACACGCCCGCGGCGAAGCGCGTCTACGGCTACTACGCGCTGCCGCTCGTCTGGCGCGAGCACGTCGTCGGGTGGCTCAACGCGACGCCGTCGCCGCGCGGGCTCGCCGTCGACGTCCGCTACGCGGGCGCGAAGCCTCGCGGCCCGGCGTTCCGCCGCGCGCTCGACGAGGAGGTCGAGTCCCTGCAGAGCTTCGCGCGCGCCGGCCATCGCCGCGCCGGCCCCGGAGCGAGGACGGCATGACGAACTCCGTTTCCCTCTTCGCGCTCTGCACGGCCATCTGGGGATCGACGTGGCTCGCGATCACCTGGCAGCTCGGCGTCGTGCCGCCGGCCGTCTCGGTCGCGTGGCGCTTCGCGCTCGCCGGCGTGCTCCTCGGCGCGTGGTGCGCGGCAACCGGCCGTTCGCTCCGCTTCCCGCCCGCCGAACACGCGAGGCTCGCTGCCTGGGGTGCGATGAACTTCGGTCTCAATTACGTGTTCGTCTACCTCGCCGAGGCGCACGTCTCGTCCGGGCTCGTCGCGGTCGTCTTCTCGACGATCGTGATCATGAGCCCGATCGGCATGCGGGTCTTCTTCGGCCAGCCGCTCAGCGCGCGGCTCGGGGTCGCGGCGGTCCTGGGCGTGGGCGGGGTGGCGCTCCTGTTCCTGCCGGAGCTCGGCCGGATCCGCGAGGGCGGGGCGATCGCGGCGGGCATCGCCTACGCGCTCGCCGCGACCGCGCTCGCGACCGGCGGCAACCTCGTCGCGGTCCGCAACCACCGCGCGGGACTGTCGCTGTTCCCGGCGACCTCGTGGGGCATGCTGTACGGGGCGCTCGTCGCGGCCGCGGTCGCGGCGATGCTGGGCGACGCGTGGACGTTCGACGCTCGCGCGCCGTACGTGCTGTCGCTCCTCTACCTCGCGGTGCTCGGCAGCATCGTGGCGTTCGGCGCCTACCTGACGCTGCTCGGCCGCATCGGCGCGGGGCCCTCGTCCTACGTCGGGGTCTCGACGCCGGTCGTCGCGATGCTGCTCACGACGCTCTTCGAGGGCTACGTCTGGACCGGGACGGCGGTGCTCGGCGTCGCGCTCGCGGTCGTGGGCAACGTGCTGGCGCTCGATCCGCGTCGACGGTCGTGACCGCTCGCCGCGGCGATGCCTGCCGCGAACCGCCCGCGGCAGGGCTCACTCGAAGGTGAGCCGCGCCTCGGCGATGAGCTTCTTCCAGCTCGCGAGGTCGTTCGCGATCAGCGCCCCGAGGTCGGCGGGATCGCCCGGGATGAGCTCGGCGCCCTCGCGCTCGAGGCGCTCGCGGACGTCGGGCTGCGCGAGCACGCGCCGCGTCTCCGCGTTGAGCCTCGCGATCGCCTCGCGCGGCGTCCCCGCCGGCGCGACGATGCCCCAGTAGTTGATCACCTGCGCGTTCGCGACGCCCTGTTCCTGCCACGACGGCACGTCGGGCATCTGCGGGATCCGCTTCGGGCCGGTCACCGCGAGCACGCGCACGCGCCGATCGGCCGCGAGCGGCAGCGTCGCGGGGATCGACGCGGTCATCGCCTGCAGCGTTCCGGCGAGCAGGTCCTTCGTCGCGTCGGCGATGCCGCGGTAGGGCACGTGGACGATGGTCGTGCCGGTGCGCGCCATCAACAGCTCGAGCGCGAGGTGGTTGACGCTCCCGGGTCCCGCGGATCCGTAGTTGAGCTTCCCCGGCTCGCGTCGCGCGAGCTCGACGAACTCGCGCATCGTCGTGGCATTGACGCCCGGGTGCACGACGAACGCGAGCGGCCCCGACGCGATCGGCGCGACCGGGACGAACTGCGCGATCGGATCGTAGCCCGGGTTCTTCGCGGACGCGGCGACGGTCGTGAACGGCGAGGCGACGAACAGCAGCGTGTAGCCGTCGGCGTCGGCCTTCGCGACCTCGGCCGCGCCGATCGCGCCGCCGGCGCCGGTCCGGTTGTCGACGACGATCTGCTGTCCGATCCGGTCGGAGAGCTTCTGCGCGACGAAGCGCGCGACCGTGTCGGTGCCGGCGCCGGGAGGGAACGGGACGACGAGCCGGATCGGCTTCGTCGGGTAGGTCGCCTGCGCGAGCGCGGGCAGCGCCGCGGCGGCGAGAAGGAAGGCGGCGCAGCGTCGCAGGAGCGTCATGGCGGTCGGGCGCGTCGGCGGTGGGAGTCGGGACGGGGACGCGTGGGCCGGGCGGGTGGCGGGATCGTGCCGGGAGCGGTCCGCGCCCGGCTATCGTCGTCCGAACGCCCGCCGCCGTCCAGTCGCCGTCAGTCGAGGTTCGGCCTGGGCACGACGTCGACGTTGTCGATGAGCCGCGTCGTCCCCAGCTTCGCCGCGCCCAGCACGATCAGCAGGTTCGGGTGGTCGAAGGCTTCCGGATGCGGGATCCGGAGCCCCAGGCCGTGGCGGACCGCGATGTAGTCGACCTGCCAGCCGTGGCGCGCGAGCTCGGAGCGGGCCTCGGCCTCGAGGTTCGCGTAGTCGCGGCGGCCGGCCGCGATCGCGTCCGCGATCCCGCGGAGCACCCGGTGGAGACGCGGCGCCTCGGCGCGCTCGGCAGGCGACAGGTAGCCGTTGCGCGACGACAGCGCGAGCCCGTCGTCCGCGCGCACCGTTTCCCCGGCGACGATCTCGATCGGCAGGTTGAACTGCTGGACCATGCCCCGCACGATCTTGAGCTGCTGGCGGTCCTTCTTGCCGAACACCGCGACCTGCGGCCGAACGAGGTTGAAGAGCTTGAGCACGACCGTGCACACGCCCTCGAAGAACCCCGGACGGAACGCGCCCTCGAGCTCGTCGCCGAGCGGCGGCGGATGCACGCGGTAGAGCTGCGGCACCGGGTACATCTCCTGCTCGGTCGGCGCGAACAGCACGTCGACGCCGGTGCGCTCGAGCCCCTCGCGGTCCTTCTCCATCGTGCGCGGGTAGCGGTCGAAGTCCTCGTTCGGCCCGAACTGCAGCCGGTTCACGAAGATGCTCGCGACGACCGCGTCGCCGTGCTCGCGGGCGAGCCGCGCGAGCGCGAGGTGGCCCTCGTGCAGGTTCCCCATCGTCGGCACGAACGCGACGCGACGCGCGCGCGAGAGCTCGCGGTGCAGGTCGGCCCCGGTGTGGCAGATCTTCATCGGAGGGTTCTCCGGTGCGGAGCGGCCCGCCGCGTCAGCGCGACTGGCCGAGGTTGAAGAACTCGCGGCGCCCCCGCATCGACGCGATGCGCTCGAGCAGCAGCGCGAGGTGCCCCGGGTTGTCGACGAAGTTGAGGCGCTCGCTGTTGACGATCAGGAGCGGTGCGCCCTCGTACTGGTAGAAGAAGCGCGTGTACGCGTCGGCGACGCGTGCAAGGTAGGCCTCCTCGACCGGGCGCTCGTAGTCGGTCCCGCGGCGCTGCACGCGCTCGACCAGGACGGGAACCGGCGCCTGCAGGTAGATCACGAGGTCGGGCAGGGGCACCTGCGGCTTCAGGTGCGCGTGGATCTTCTCGTAGAGCGCGTACTCGTCGTCGGACAGGTTGAGCCGCGCGAACAGCGGGTCCTTGTCGAACAGGAAGTCGGCGACCGTGGGGCGCCGGAACAGGTCGAGCTGCGCGAGCGAGCGCAGCTGGTCGACGCGCTGGAACAGGAACGTGAGCTGCGCGGGCAGCGCGAAGCGCGCGCGGTCCTCGTAGAAGCGCGCGAGGAACGGGTTGTCCTCCGGCTGCTCGAACAGCGGGTCCGCGTGCAGCAGGCCCGCGAGCTCGCGCGCGAGCGAGGTCTTGCCGGCGCCGATCGGCCCCTCGACCACGATGTAGCGGCACTTCGACAGATCCATCGTCGGGGCGTCAGGCGTGGGCGTGCGTTCGCGTGCGCGCGATGCGCTGGTGCTTCGCGGCGGCGCGCGCGCGGCTCGCGAGCCCGCGCCCGGGGATCACCGCGGCGGGCGCGACGTCGGCGAGCGGCACGAGCACGAATGCGCGCTCGTGCATGCGCGGGTGCGGAACCACGAGCCCGCGCACGCGGATCCGCCGGCCGCCGAATAGTAGCAAATCGAGGTCGAGCGTCCGCGGCGCATTGGGCGGTCCCTGCGGATCGCGGCGCCGTCGCTGCCGGCGCTCGATGGCGAGCAGTCGCGCGAGCAGCGCGCGGGGCGGGAGCGCGGTGTCGAGCACCGCGACCGCGTTCACGTAGTCCGGCTGCGGGCCGCTCGCGCCGACCGGCGCCGACACGTAGTTCGGCGAGACGGCGACGAGGGTCGTGCGGGGCAGGTGCGCGAGCGCGCGGACGGCGCGCGCCACCTGACGCCGCGGGTGCGAGAGGTTGCTGCCGATCCCGACGACCGCCCGCACGGTCGCCGGCGTCCGGCCCGGGCCTCCGCCGCGCCGGGACCGGGCGCGCTCAGCCGCTCTCGGGCTCACCGGCGCCCGGCGGCGACTCGCCACCCTCGGCGCGCGCGCGCCGGCCGCGCCCGCGCGGGCGCCGCCGCTTGCGGGGCGCCTCCTCGGGCTTGAGCATCGCCTCGCGCGCCTCCTGCGGAGCCTCCTGGAAGCGCGTCCACCAGTCGACGAGCGACGCGTCCACCTCGCCCGCCTCGCCGCGGATGACGAGGAAGTCGTAGGCGGCGCGGAAGCGCGGGTGCTCGACGAGCCGGAACGGGCGCGCGCCGGCGCGCTGCTCGAAGCGCGGCTGCAGCGACCAGATCTCCTTGATCGTCGCCTCGAAGCGGCGCGGGATCGCGATGCGCTCGGCCTGCTGCTCGAGCACGCGGTCCATCGCGTCGAAGAGCGCGGGCAGCGGCTTGCCGCCCTTCGCCTTCGCCGCGGTCCACTGCGCGAGCACCTCGTGCCACAGCAGCGTCGCGAACAGGAACGCGGGCGACACGCCCCGGTCCTCGCGAACGCGCCGGTCGGTGTGCGCGAGCGCGACGTCGATGAACTTCTGTCCCATCGGCTGCTCGAGGATCATGTCGAGCAGCGGCAGGAGCCCGTGCGAGAGCCCGTGCGCGCGCAGGCTCTTAAGCGTCTCCGCCGCGTGGCCCGACAGGAGCAGCTTCTGCATCTCGTCGAACAGGCGCGCCGGCGGCACGTTCTGCATCAGCGGCGCGAGCTTCGGGATCGGCGCGGCCGTGCGCTTGTCGATCGTCACGCCGACCTTGGTCGCCAGGCGCACGGCGCGCAGCATGCGCACCGGATCCTCCCGGAAGCGCGTCGTCGGCGGGCCGATCAGCTTGAGCCGCCGCGCCCGGATGTCCGCGACGCCGCCGACGTAGTCCCACACCTCCTCGGTCGCCGGGTCGAAATAGAGCGCGTTGATCGTGAAGTCGCGCCGCGCGGCGTCCTCGGCCTGCGTGCCGTAGACGTTGTCGGACAGGAGCCGGCCGTGCTCGTCGGTCGACTCCTCCGCCTTCTGAGGGGCGCGGAAGGTCGACACCTCGATCACCTCGTTGCCGACGTGCACGTGCACGAGGCGGAAGCGGCGCCCGATGATGAACGCGCGGCGGAAGAGCGGCTTGACCTGTTCGGGCGTCGCGTCGGTCGCGACGTCGAAGTCCTTCGGCTCGAGCCCGAACATCAGGTCGCGCACGGCGCCGCCGACGACGAACGCCTTGAAGCCCGCGTCCTGGAGCCTGCGCGTCACCGTGCGCGCCGCGTAGCTCACCTGCTCGCGCCGCACCGGGTGCTCGTCGGAGCGCACGACGACCGGGTCGGACGAGGGCCGGCCGGGCCAGAAGCGGGCGATCAGGCGGCGCATCATGGGATCAAGCGGGGCGGCGGAGGCGGCGCGGGCGGGCGCGCGGCGCGCGGGCGGAGGAGGGCATCGGAGCGGCGGCGGATGATAGCACGCGGGGATCGGCCGCCTCCTCGCGCCACTCGCCCGGCGCGAGCGCGCCGAGCGTCCACGGGCCCACGGCGTGGCGCACGAGCCGGAGCGTCGGCAGCCCGACCGCCGCCGTCATGCGCCGCACCTGGCGATTGCGGCCTTCGGCGAGCGTGATCTCGAGCCACGCGGTCGGGATGGCCTTGCGCATGCGCACCGGCGGGACGCGCGGCCACAGCCCCGGCGGCGGAGCGATCCGCCGCACGCGCGCGGGCAGCGTCGGCCCGTCGCGAAGCACGACGCCGCGCGCGAGCGCGGCGAGCGCCGCATCGCCAGGCTCCCCTTCGACCTCGACCCAGTAGGTCTTCGGGAGCTTGTGCCGCGGGTCGGCGATCCGCGCCTGCAACGCGCCGTCGGCGGTGAGCACGACGAGCCCTTCGCTGTCCGCGTCGAGCCGGCCGGCCGGGTAGACGCCGGGGCGGTCGACGAAGTCGGCGAGCGTCGGCCGGCCTTCGGGCGAGGTGAACTGGCACAGGACGCCGTAGGGCTTGTTGAGCAGGACGACCGTCGCGCTCCCGGGGCGCCGGTTTGATCGAGATCGTGTCCCGCCGGGGCGGGTCGTGGCAGGATCGGCAGGTTTCACGAAAATCGCGGATAATTCACGGTTTTGTTGCCGCTCCGGGAGGCCATCCGCCCCGGAACCCCGGTACGCCGGCCCCGACCCGGGGCCGCCGGCCGACCGGGAGGCACGGACCCCTCCAGGAGACCCGGAAGCATGTACAAGCACGTCAAGGTTCCCGCCGGCGGCGCGAAGATCACCGTCAACAAGGACTTCAGCCTCAACGTCCCCGACAACCCGATCATCCCCTACATCGAAGGCGACGGGACCGGCTACGACATCACGCCGGTGATGATCAAGGTCGTCGACGCCGCGGTCGCGAAGGCCTACGGCGGCAAGCGCAGGATCCACTGGATGGAGATCTACGCGGGCGAGAAGTCGACCAAGGTCTACGGCCCCGACGTCTGGCTGCCCGAGGAGACGCTCGCGATCGTCAAGGACTACGTGGTCTCGATCAAGGGTCCGCTCACCACGCCGGTCGGCGGCGGCATCCGGTCGCTCAACGTCGCGCTGCGCCAGGAGCTCGACCTCTACGTGTGCCTGCGGCCGGTCCGCTATTTCAAGGGCGTGCCCTCGCCGGTCAAGGAGCCCGAGAAGACCGACATGGTGATCTTCCGCGAGAACGCCGAGGACATCTACGCCGGCATCGAGTGGGAAGCCGAGTCGGCGGGCGCGAAGAAGGTGATCGACTTCCTGATCCGCGAGATGGGCGTCAGGAAGATCCGCTTCCCGGCGACCTCCGGCATCGGCATCAAGCCGGTGTCGCGAGAGGGCACCGAGCGCCTGGTGCGCAAGGCGCTCCAGTACGCGATCGACAACGACAAGCCGTCGATGACGCTCGTGCACAAGGGCAACATCATGAAGTTCACGGAGGGGTCGTTCCGCGACTGGGGCTACGCGCTCGCCGAGCGCGAGTTCGGCGCGAAGCTCCTCGACGGCGGCCCGTGGATGTCGTTCAGGAACCCGAAGACCGGCAAGGACATCGTCGTCAAGGACGTGATCGCGGATGCGTTCCTGCAGCAGATCCTGCTGCGGCCGGCCGAGTACAGCGTGATCGCGACGCTCAACCTCAACGGCGACTACATCAGCGACGCGCTCGCCGCGCAGGTGGGCGGCATCGGCATCGCGCCGGGCGCGAACCTGTCGGACTCGGTCGCGATGTTCGAGGCGACGCACGGCACGGCGCCCAAGTACGCGGGCAAGGACTACGTGAACCCGGGCTCCGAGATCCTGTCCGCCGAGATGATGCTGATCCACATGGGCTGGAAGGAGGCCGCCGACCTGATCGTGGCCTCGATGGAGAAGGCGATCCTCGCGAAGACGGTGACCTACGACTTCGCGCGGCTCATGCCCGGCGCGACGCAGGTGTCCTGCTCGGGCTTCGGCCAGGCGATGATCTCGCACATGTGAGTCGCGGCGCGGCGCCTCCGCCGCCGCGCCTCCCGCCGCCCGGCGCCCGGGACAGGGCGCCGGGTCCCGGCATCCCTCGCGTCGGCACCTTCCGCCGGCGTCGTTTTCGAAGTGAGCGCACGCTCCGGCCCGCCGGGCGGCGGGCCGCGACGACGTTCCGCGCCGGCGGCCCGGGTACGTGCGCCGCCATGCGCGGGTCTCGCTGGGGCTGCTATACTAATCGTTAGTATCATAACGATTAGGAGCAGAACGATGCCGTCGACCGCCACGGCGTCCCTCGCCGAGGAATTCGCCCACCTGCTGCACGTGACCGCCCACGACTGGCGGACCGCGCTCGACCGGCGCCTGCGGCCGCTGGGGCTCTCCCGCGCGACCTGGATGCTCCTCGCCTACGTCCGCAAGCTCGACGCGCCGAGCCAAACCGTGCTGGCCGACCGGCTGGGCCTCGAGGGGCCGAGCGTCGTGCGCCTCGTCGACCGGCTGGAGCGCGAAGGCCTGGTCGAGAGGCGCTCCGCGGCGGACCGGCGAGTCAGGACGATCCACCTCACCGCCAAGGGCGAGGCGCTGTCCGCCGAGATCCACCGCGCGGCAGCCGCGATGCGCGGCGAGCTGTTCGCCGGCATCGGCGAGGCCGAGCTCGAGGCCGCCCGCTCGGTCCTGCAACGGTTGCACGCCCGCCTGGCGGCGCCGGCGAGCCCGGCTCGGCCGCCCGCGGGCGCCGACCGGGATTCCGGGGCGACGATCGGCACGGCGGAGAGTGGACGGTGAGTCCGCGCGCCCGCAGGCACGCGTGGACCGGCGTCGCGGCGGTCGTGGCGGTCGCCGTGGCCGCCGGCGGCTACGCGTGGTACCGCGTCGCGCGCCACGAGCGCGACACCGAGAACGCGTACGTCAACGCCGACATCGCGCGCATCTCCGCGCTGGTCGCCGGACCCGTGTCGCGCGTCCACGTGCGCGACAACCAGTTCGTGCGCCGGGGCGACGTGCTCTTCGAGGTCGATCCGCGGCCGTTCGAGGTCGCGCTCGCCAAGGCCCGGGCGAAGCTCGCGCAGGCGGAGCAGGCGGCCCGCGAGGACGGCGCCGACGTGGGCGCGGCGCGCGCCGACGTCGAGCGCGAGCGTGCCGCGCTCGAGAACGCGGCGGTGCAGTTGAGGCGCACCGAGGAGCTCGTCGCGCAGAGGTTCCTGTCGCGCCAGGCGCTCGACGACGCGCGGGCGAAGGCGCGCACGCAGGCGGCGTCGCTCGCGGCGGCCGAGGCCAGGCTCGCGCGCGCGACGGAGGCCGCGTCCGGCGGCGTCGCGGCGAGCCCCGACGTGCTGCAGGCCCGCGCGGAGATCGCGCAGGCCGAGCTCGACCTCGAGCACACGCGGATCGAGGCGCCGGCCGACGGCTGGCTCACGAACTTCTCGCTGGTCGCCGGATCCAGCGTCACCGCGGCGAGCCCGGTTGCGGCGCTGATCGTCGACGCGAGCTACTGGGTCGACGCGAATTTCAAGGAGACCGAGCTCGCCGGCGTCGCACCCGGCCAGCCGGCGGACGTCGTCGTCGACATGTACCCGGGGCGCGTGTTCCACGGGCGCGTCGAGAGCCTCTCGGGCGGGACCGGCGCCGCGTTCTCGCTCCTGCCGCCGCAGAACGCCACCGGCAACTGGGTCAAGGTGACGCAGCGCGTGCCGGTGAAGGTGCGCATCGTCGACGCCGACGCCGAGCACCCGCTCCGGGTCGGCGCGACCGCGACGGTCTCGATCCGCCTGAACTGACGTGAGCGCCCGGGAGCTCGACTTCGGCGCGCCGCCGGAAGGCGGCAGCCGCGCCCTCGTCGTCGTCGCGGTGATGTCCGCGACGATCATCCAGGCGCTCGACACGACGATCGTCAACGTCGCGCTGCCGCACATGGCGGGCAACCTCGGCGCCGGGATCGACCAGATTTCGTGGGTGCTCACCTCGTACTTGATCGCGATGTCGGTCGTGATGCCGCTGACGGGCTACCTGTCCGACCGGCTCGGGCGCCGCCGTTTCCTGCTCGTCAGCATCGGCGGGTTCGTCGTCGCGTCCGGCCTGTGCGGCGTCGCGGCCAACCTGGCCGAGATCGTCGGGTTCCGGCTGCTGCAGGGGCTCTTCGGCGCCGCGCTCATCCCGCTCTCGCAGGCGGTGATGGCGCAGACGTTCCCGCCGCACGAGCGCGGCCGGGCGATGGCGATCTGGGGCATGGGCGTCATGGTGGCGCCGA
This sequence comes from Burkholderiales bacterium, assembly GCA_046347845.1. Classification (GTDB taxonomy): domain Bacteria; phylum Pseudomonadota; class Gammaproteobacteria; order Burkholderiales; family Casimicrobiaceae; genus VBCG01. Next base: position 42,736 of record JAXMFH010000010.1, read on the forward strand.
TCGTCGGCCCGTCGCTGGGCGGGTGGCTCACCGAGACCGCGAGCTGGCGCTGGACCTTCCTCATCAACCTGCCGGTCGGCGCGCTCTCGTTCTTCCTCGCGGCCCGCTACGTTCCGGACACGCCGACGCGCGAGCGGCGGCTCGACTGGGCCGCGTTCTCGGCGCTGGCGCTCGCGCTGTGCGCGCTCCAGGTCGTGCTCGACCGCGGCGAGCGGGACGACTGGTTCGACTCGCGCTTCATCGTCGCGATGGCCGCCGCCTCGCTCGTGCTGTTCGCCGCGTTCGTCGCGAAGTCGATCGGCAACCGGCGCGACCCGCTGTTCGACCTCGCGGTGCTGCGCGACCGCAACTTCGCCGCGGCGTGCGCGATCATGTTCGCGATGGGGATCGGGCTCTACGGCGGCATGCTGCTGCAGCCGATGTTCCTCGAGACCCTGCTGGGCTACCCGACGACCGAGGCGGGCAACGACCTCGTGCCGCGCGGCGTCGCGACGCTCCTCGCGATGACGCTCGTGAGCCGCGTCGCGAACCGCGTCCCGTCGGTCGCGCTCCTGGCCGTCGGCATCGCGAGCAGCGTCGCCGGGTCGGTGTGGATGACCGGGCTGACCGCGGACGTCGGCGGGGGCTGGATGCTCGGGCCGCTGATGCTCCAGGGGTTCGGGCTCGGCCTCATCTTCGTGCCGACGTCCACGATCGCGTTCTCGACGATCCCGAGGGCGCTCGCGGCCGAGGCCGCCGGCCTCTACAGCCTCGTGCGCTCGGTGGGCTCGGCCGTGGGCATCTCGCTCGTCTCGAGCTACCTCGCGCGCTCGTCGCAGTCGCACTGGGAGATCCTGCGCGGGCAGGTCCACGCGTACCGCGCGCCGGTCGCCGACTACCTGGGCGCGCTCCACCTCGCGCCGGATTCCCCGCTCGGCATCCAGGTGCTGGCGAAGGTGCTCGGACAGCAGGCGCAGCTCGCCGCGTTCGTCGACGCGTTCTGGCTCGTCGCCGCGAGCTTCGTCGCGATGGCGCCGATGCTGCTCCTGATCCGGCGCGGGCGAGCCCCGTCCTCGCCGGCGCCCGTGGTCGCCGATTGACCTTGTGGACGACAGCGGGTCGCCGACGATCGTCGCGGCGGGCGACCAAGAAGAAGGCCCGCGCGAGGCGGGCCTTCGTGAACGGGACCCCGGCGCGAGGGCCGGACGCCGCTCAGGCGGGCTGGATGTTCGAGGCCTGCTTGCCCTTCGGGCCCTGGGTGACTTCGAAGCTCACCTTCTGCCCTTCCTTGAGGGACTTGAAGCCCTGCATGTTGATCGCGGAGAAATGGGCGAACAGGTCCTCGCCGCCGCCGTCCGGCGTGATGAATCCGAACCCCTTGGCGTCGTTGAACCACTTCACGGTGCCGGTAGGCATATTGCTTGTACCTCTCGAAATGACGAACGGGTGCTTGGTCGGCGGGCGCATCCGCCGCGCCCGGGCGCGGGTGGCCCGGCGGAGGCGGATGCTCTCCGGCGTGTGCCTGCCCGGAGCCAAACGCCTGTCTTGTACGCGCGGCGGCCGCAAGGCGTCAAGGCGCCCGCGACGGCCGGGGCGTCCCCTTGAAAAAACTGTTGCAATCATCAAACATTGGCCCCATCTCCCCCCCACGGTCCCGACGGCGATGGCCACCCAGGAGCGGCAAGGCGGCCTGCTAGAGGCCGAGAAGGTCAAGACCAAGCCGCCCCCGCTGTACAAGGTCCTGCTCCTGAACGACGACTACACCCCGATGGACTTTGTCGTCGTCGTCCTTCAGACTGTGTTCGGCATGAGCCGGGAGAAGGCAACCCAGGTGATGCTGCAGGTCCACCGGGAGGGGATGGGCGTCTGCGGGACGTACACGAGGGAGGTCGCCGCCGCGAAGGTCGACCAGGTGATCGGCCTCGCGAGGAAGCACCAGCACCCGCTCCAGTGCACGATGGAGGAGACTTGAGCGTTAAGGGGGACAGCGGGCCGGCGCGGGTTCCGGCGGGAATCACCGGAGTCGGAGTCACGCAATGATCGCGCAGGAACTGGAAGTCTCCCTACACATGGCCTTCGTCGAGGCCAGGCAGAAGCAGCACGAGTTCATCACGGTCGAGCACCTGCTGCTGGCGATGCTCGACAACCCCTCGGCCGCCGAGGTCCTGAAGGCCTGCGGCGTCGACCTCGAGGAGCTCCGCGGCGTGCTCAACGACTTCATCGCCGAGCACACGCCGCGCCTGCCCGCGCACTCGGACGCGGACACGCAGCCGACGCAGGGCTTCCAGCGCGTCATCCAGCGCGCGATCCTGCACGTCCAGTCGTCGGGCAAGAAGGAGGTCACCGGCGCGAACGTGCTCGTCGCGATCTTCGGCGAGAAGGAGTCGCACGCCGTCTACTTCCTCAACCAGCGCGGCGTGACGCGCCTCGACGTCGTCAACTACATCGCGCACGGCATCACCAAGACCCCGCAGAAGAAGGAGGAGAAGGCGGAGTCCAAGGAGGAGGGCGAGTCCGGCGGCGAGTCGCAGGGCGCGCTCGACAACTACACGATCAGCCTCAACCAGCTCGCGCGGAACGGCAAGCTCGACCCGCTGATCGGCCGGGCGAACGAGCTCGAGCGCGTCGTCCAGGTGCTGTGCCGCCGCCGCAAGAACAACCCGCTGCTGGTCGGCGAGGCCGGCGTCGGCAAGACCGCGATCGCCGAGGGGCTCGCGCGCCGGATCAACGAGGGCGACGTGCCCGAGATCCTGCTCGACCACCAGGTCTACGCGCTCGACATGGGCGCGCTGCTCGCGGGCACCAAGTACCGGGGCGACTTCGAGCAGCGCCTCAAGGCGGTGCTGAAGCAGCTCGCCGACAACCCGAAGTCGATCCTGTTCATCGACGAGATCCACACGATCATCGGCGCGGGCGCCGCGTCGGGCGGCACGCTGGACGCCTCGAACCTGCTGAAGCCCGCGCTGTCGCAGGGCGCGCTCAAGTGCATCGGCGCGACCACGTACACCGAGTACCGGCAGATCTTCGAGAAGGACCACGCGCTGTCGCGGCGCTTCCAGAAGATCGACGTGCCCGAGCCCTCGGTGGCCGAGACGATCGAGATCCTCAAGGGGCTGAAGAGCCGCTTCGAGCAGCACCACGGCGTCAAGTACTCGCCGGCCGCGATCACGAGCGCCGCCGAGCTCGCCGCGCGCTACATCAACGACCGGCACCTGCCCGACAAGGCGATCGACGTGATCGACGAGGCGGGCGCCGCGCAGAAGATCCTGCCCAAGTCGCGGCAGAAGAAGGTGATCGGCAAGACCGAGGTCGAGGAGATCGTCGCGAAGATCGCGCGCATCCCGGCGAAGAACGTGTCCTCCGACGACCGCAACGCGCTGCGCACGCTCGACCGCGACCTCAAGAACGTGGTGTTCGGCCAGGACCCGGCGATCGACGCGCTCGTCGCGGCGATCCGGATGGCGCGCTCGGGGCTCGGCAACCCGGCCAAGCCGATCGGCAACTTCCTGTTCTCGGGACCGACCGGCGTCGGCAAGACCGAGGTCGCGAAGCAGCTCGCCTACTGCCTCGGCGTCGAGCTGATCCGCTTCGACATGTCCGAGTACATGGAGCGGCACGCGGTGTCGCGGCTGATCGGCGCGCCGCCCGGCTACGTCGGGTTCGACCAGGGCGGGCAGCTCACCGAGGCGGTGACGAAGCACCCGTACAGCGTGCTGCTGCTCGACGAGATCGAGAAGGCGCACCCGGACATCTTCAACGTCCTCCTGCAGGTGATGGACCACGGGACGCTGACCGACAACAACGGGCGCAAGGCCGACTTCCGCAACGTCACGATCATCATGACGACGAACGCGGGCGCGGCCGAGCTCGCGAAGGGCACGATCGGCTTCACGTCGGCGACCGAGGCCGGCGACGAGATGGTGGAGATCCGGCGCCTGTTCACGCCGGAGTTCCGCAACCGCCTCGACGCGATCATCTCGTTCCGGTCGCTCGACCACGAGATCATCCTGCGCGTCGTCGACAAGTTCCTGCTCGAGCTCGAGCACCAGCTGCAGGAGAAGAAGGTCGAGCCGACGTTCACGCCGGCCCTCAAGGCCTACCTCGCGAAGAAGGGGTTCGACCCGAAGATGGGCGCGCGCCCGATGGCGCGCCTCATCCAGGACCTGATCCGCAAGGCGCTCGCCGACGAGCTCCTGTTCGGGCGGCTCGCGCAGGGCGGCCGGGTCACGATCGACCTCGGTCCCGACGAGAAGGTGCGCCTCGTCTTCGAGGAGACGCCGGAGCCCGAAGCCGTCGCGTGATGGGGAAGCGATCCACGAAGGGCGCCGCTCCGCGAGGCACGGCGCCTTTTCTTCGCGCCGCCGCCGCGGCCGCGACCTTCGCCGCCGCCGCCTGCGCGTCGGCGCAGGCGCCCGACCCGGAGCGCGCGAAGAGGATCGTCGGCGGCAGCTGCTTCCTGTGCCACGGCGCCGACGGCGAGAGCTCGAGCGAGGTGTTCCCGAAGCTCGGCGCCCAGAACGCCGAGTACCTGGCGAAGCAGCTCGCGAACTTCAAGAGCGGTGCGCGCAAGAGCACGACGATGAGCGGCATGGTGAAGGACCTCTCCGACGAGGATTTCGCCAGCCTCGGCGCGTACTTCGCGGCCAAGCCCGCGACCACGCACGAGGTGAAGGACTGGGACCTCGCGGGCGTGGGTCGCTACGTGTACCTGCAGGGGAACCGCTGGTCGGGCGTCGCGGCGTGCCAGAGCTGCCACGGCGCGTCCGGCCACGGGACGGCGAGCCTGCCGCGGCTCGCGGGCCAGAACGCGATCTACCTCGAGACGCAGATCAAGCAGTTCAACACGCGCGACCGCACGAACGACAACGAGGTGATGCACGCGATCGCGGCGAAGATGAGCGAGCTCGAGATCAAGGCGGTCTCCGCCTACCTGTCCGGCCAGCCGTAGGGAATCCCGCGGCCACGCGACGGCGCGCGGCCTCGAACCAACGCGTCGCGCATCCGCGCGTTGTGCGGCGCCTCCCCGGGCGGGCGTCGCGAAAAAAAGAGGGGCGCCTCGCGGCGCCCCTCGTGCGTTGCGCTTCGGGCGCCGCGGCGAGACCCGCGGCGCGCCCGGTCACCCGAGCGTGTCCGCCCAGATGTTCTGCGCCCAGCTCAGCGCGAAGCGGCCCTCGAGCTCGTTCATCGCCGGCGACAGCCCGCCCGAGCCCGGCACCGTCACCATCGTCTTCTTCTCGGCGTCGTAGTGGTGCACCGAGGCGACGTGCACGACGTCCTTGTCGGTGATGAAGCTGTAGCAGGTGTTGGTGAGCATCGGCGCCGGGCTCGGCGCCTGGCCCGCGAGCTGCTTGAGGATCGCGGCGGCCGCCACCTTCGCCTGGTTGTTCGCCATGTGGCCCGACTTCGGCATCGCCGGTGCGATCTGGATCGAGTCGCCGAGCACGTGGACGCCCTTGCCGCGGATCGACTCGTAGGACAGGAAGTCGACCTCGCACCAGCGGTTGTTCGCGGTGATGACGCCCGCGGCGCGCGCGATGCCGCCCGCGCGGTGCGGCGGCACGACGTTCAGCACGTCCGCCTTCACGTCGTCGGCGGTCTCGAACTTCGCGGTCTTCGTCGCGAGGTCGACGTCGGTCAGCACGTGGTTGGGCCGGTACTCGACGATGCCCTTGTACTCCTCGTTCCACGCCTTCTTGAAGAGCCCCGCCTTCGAGGTGACGTCCGGGTTGCCGTCGAGGATCAGCACCTTCGACTTCGGCTTCGAGCGCTTGAAGTACCAGGCGACCTGGCAGGCGCGCTCGTAGGGGCCCGGCGGGCAGCGATACGGTGCGACCGGGATCGAGATCGCGTAGACGCCGCCGTCGCGCATCGACTCGAGCTGGCGGCGGAGCAGCACCGTCTGCGGACCGGCCTGCCACGCGTGCGGGGCGATCTCGATCGCCCGCTCCGGGTTGGCCGCGTACGACTTGATCGTGTCCCACATGAACTCGATCCCCGGCGCGAGCACGAGCCGGTCGTAGGCGAACGTCCTCCCGCCGGCCGTGGTCACGAGGCGCTTGTCGACGTCGACGCCGGTCGCCGTGTCGCGCACGACCTTCACGCCCCACCGGCGCGACAGGCTGTCGTAGGGGACCGTCACGTCGGCGATCGTCTTGCTGCCGCCGATCACGAGGTTCGAGATCGGGCACGAGACGAACGCCTCGCGCGGCTCGATCAGCGTCACGTCGACCGTGTTGTTGCTCCACATCCGCAGGTACTTGGCGCAGGTCGCGCCGGCGTAGCCGCCGCCGACCACCACCACCTTGCCGGCGGTCCCGCCGCCGGTCGTCGCGCAGCCGGGAAGCACGGCGGCGCCGGCCGCCGCGCCCGCCGCGAGCAGGAAATCGCGTCTTTGCATCGTCATGGCCGTCTCCTCACTTCGCCGGCTGCGAGGCGAAGAACTCCGCCATCGCCTCGATCTGCGGGTCGGTGTAGCCCTTCGCGAGCTGCGGCATGATCGTGCCGGGCTTCTTCCCCTGCTTGAACTCCTGCACCTTGCGGACGAGCTCGTCCTTCGGCTTGCCGGCGAGCGGCTCGACCGCGGTGCCCTGCACGACGCCGTTGGTGCCGTGGCAGTTCGCGCAGGTCGCCGCGAGGTTGCGCGCGAGCGTGGGATCGGGGGCCTGGGCCAGCGCCGGCAAGGACGCGGCCGCGAGCGCCATCGTAAGGATGGTGTAGCGCATCGAGATGTCTCCTCCAAAGACAGCCGCGGACCGATGAGCCCGGCGGATGACGTAGCATAGCCTTCCGTACGTCGCGGCGATATAGCCCTTTGTGATGACGATGGATTGGTCAGACCTGTCGCGAGTGCCCCCGCGCCCGCGGACGTCCTGCTCCTCGAGGTCCCGATGAGCCGCGACGCGATCGGCGCGGCCGCCTCCGTCGACGCGACGCTCACGTTCCTCGGCGCCGCGGGCGAGGTGACGGGCAGCTCGTATCTCGTCGAGACGGCGGGCGTCCGCTTCCTCGTCGACTGCGGCATGTTCCAGGGGCAGGACAGCGACGAGAAGAACGCGGCCGCGCTCGCGTTCGACGTGCGCTCGCTCGGCTTCGTGATCCTGACGCACGCGCACATCGACCACTCGGGGCTCCTGCCGCTCCTCGTCCAGCGCGGCTTCCGCGGTCCGATCCTCGCGACGCCGGCGACCTGCGACCTCCTGGGCGTGATGCTGCCCGACTCGGCACACATCCAGGAGTCGAGCGCCTCGTGGGCACGCGAGCATCCGCGCCGGGACGCCGGGCAGCGGGGGCGGACGGGTGCGCGGCGGGGGGCCGAGGACGTCGACGAGGGCGAGCCGCTCTACACGCTCGCGGACGCGCTGGCCTCGCTGCGCCAGCTGCGCCGCGTGCCGTACGGCGAGCGGCACGTGCCCGCGCCCGGCATCGCGTTCACGTTCCGCGACGCCGGCCACATCCTGGGGGCCTCGATCGTCGAGCTCGAGCTCGGCGAGGGCGCGCACGCGCGGCGCATCGTGTTCTCGGGCGACCTGGGTCAACCCGGCCGCCCGGTGCTCGCGGACCCGACGAAGGTGAAGCGCGCCGACGCGCTGGTCGTCGAGTCGACGTACGGCAACCGGCTGCATCGGTCGCTGGCTGAGACGCTCGACGAGCTCGCGGGCGTGCTCGCGACGACGCTGCCCCGGGGCAACGTCGTCGCGCCGGCGTTCGCCGTCGGCCGCACGCAGGAGGTGCTGCAGGTGCTCGCCGCGCTCGCCAAGGCCGAGCGCGTGCCGCCGCTCACGGTGTTCGTCGACTCGCCGCTCGCGAAGGCCGCCACCGAGATCACGGCGCGCTACGCGCCGCTGCTCGACCGCGAGACGCGCGACCTCGCGCAGTGGCAGGCGGCGCACCCGGACCGGATGCGCGTGATGTTCACCGAGACGCCCGAGGACTCGATGCGGATCAACGGGATCCGCAGCGGCGCGGTGATCGTCGCGGCGAGCGGCATGTGCGACGCGGGCCGCGTGCGCCACCACCTGCGGCACAACCTCGGGCGCGAGGAGTGCGCGGTCGTGTTCACCGGGTTCCAGGCGCGCGGGACGCTCGGTCGGGCAATCGTGGACGGCGCGAAGGAGGTGCGCCTGTTCCGCGAGCCGGTCGCGGTCCGCGCCTCGGTGCACACGATCGGCGGCCTCTCCGCCCATGCCGACCAGGCGGGGCTCCTCGACTGGCTCTCCGGCTTCGAGGCGCCGCCCGCGCGTGCGTTCGTCGTCCACGGCGAGCGCGAGACCTCGGTCGCGTTCGCGGACGTGGTGCGCGAGCGGCTCCGCTGGCCGTCGGTCGAGGTTCCGGCGCGCGGAGACCGGCAGCGACTCGCCTGGCGCTGAGGCGCCTGGCGCCGGAGCCGCTCCGGCGAAAATGGCTGCCGCTTTGCGGAAATGCCCGGGGCTGGCCATTGATTCGGGTGGAAATCGTCAATCGACAATGAATCAATGAGTTGTGCTCAAGCGGTCGTTTGAGCGGTCGAAGATTGCGCCGGATCGGCCTCGCATTGCAGCACCGTGGAGAGCCGCCACGGTCGCACCGATTCCATCAGATGGAATCTAGTTCTAATGCATTGAATATCGGTCATTTTTTTCGTACTGCGCCGCGCAAAAAACGCTTGCTTCCCTCGCGCGACGTCTGGTAGCGTGAGGGCAGTCACGAACGGCGGCCGCGCGCAACAGGAGCGGCCGCCCGCAAGCAGGGCCTGGTCTCGTTACCCCGTCCCAAGCCCGCCCCGCCGTAGGGCCACCCCCGCCGGCGACGTGGCGTGACCCGTCCGCGGCCTGGGGCCGCGCCCGGGGTCACAGCGTGGCGGTGCCCTCGCCGGCGACGGCGGGTGCGCCCCACCGAATCGACGCCCGCCCCGGGAGGGCAGGCTTGGTCCGACTACACGATGGGAGCACGACGATGAACTACGACCTGGAAGCGGCAAGGCTCAAGAAGGACTGGGCGGAGAACTCGCGCTGGAAGGGCATCCGCCGCGGCTACACGGCCGAGGACGTGGTGCGGCTGCGCGGCTCGATCCACATCGAGCACACGCTCGCGCGGCGCGGCGCCGAGAAGCTCTGGAAGATGCTGAACGACGAGCCGTTCGTGAACACGCTCGGCGCCCTCACCGGCAACCAGGCGCTGCAGCAGGTGAAGGCGGGCCTGAAGGCCATCTACCTGTCCGGCTGGCAGGTCGCGGCCGACGCGAACGTCGCGGGCGAGATGTATCCCGACCAGTCGCTCTACCCGGCGAACTCGGTCCCGATGGTCGTCAAGCGCATCAACAACACGTTCGCGCGCGCCGACCAGATCCAGCACATGGAGGGGAAGGGCGCCGTCGACTACTTCGCGCCGATCGTCGCGGACGCCGAGGCCGGCTTCGGCGGCGTGCTGAACGCGTTCGAGCTGATGAAGGCGATGATCGAGGCGGGCGCCGCCGGCGTCCACTTCGAGGACCAGCTCGCGTCGGTCAAGAAGTGCGGCCACATGGGCGGCAAGGTGCTCGTGCCCACCCGCGAGGCGGTCGAGAAGCTGATCGCGGCTCGGCTCGCCGCCGACTGCATGGGCGTGCCGACGATCCTGCTCGCGCGCACCGACGCGGAGGCCGCCGACCTCGTCACTTCCGACGTGGACGACACCGACAAGCCGTTCCTCACCGGCGAGCGGACCGTCGAGGGCTTCTACCGGACGCGCAACGGCCTCGACCAGGCGGTCTCGCGCGGGCTCGCGTACGCGCCGTACGCCGACCTGATCTGGTGCGAGACCGGCAAGCCCGACCTCGCGTTCGCGAAGGCGTTCGCCGAGGCGATCCAGGCGAAGTTCCCGGGCAAGATGCTCGCGTACAACTGCTCGCCGTCGTTCAACTGGAAGAAGAACCTCGACGACGCGACGATCGCGCGCTTTCAGCGCGAGCTGGGCGCGATGGGCTACAAGTTCCAGTTCATCACGCTCGCCGGCTTCCACAGCCTCAACTACTCGATGTTCAACCTGGCGCACGGCTACGCGCGCAACAACATGAGCGCGTTCGTCGAGCTCCAGGAGGCCGAGTTCGCCGCCGCCGAGAAGGGCTTCACGGCGGTCAAGCACCAGCGCGAGGTCGGCACCAGCTACTTCGACGCGGTGACGACGACCGTGCAGGGCAGCCAGTCGTCGACGACCGCGCTCAAGCACTCGACCGAGGACGAGCAGTTCTTCGACAAGAAGGCCGCGAACGCGTAACCCGCGTCCGCTGCAGCAGCAGGAAGCCGCGCCCCGACCGGGCGCGGTTTTTTTTTGGGGGGGCGCGCGCTTCCGTTTCCCGCGCCGCCGCGTCAGACCACCGGCACCGTGTAGTTGAGCGCGAGCCGCCCGCCGTCCGGGTAGATCGTCTGCCCGGTCAGGTAGGACGCGTCGTCGGAGACGAGGAACGCCGCGATCGACGCGACCTCGGCGGGCTCGCCCAGCCGGCCCATCGGCGTGCGCGACAGGATCTTGCGCTTCGCGTCCTCGCTGCCGAGCACCGCCTGCTTCGCGAGCTCGGTCGCGATCGTCCCCGGCCCGATGCCGTTCACGCGGATGCGGTGGGCGGCGAGCGAGAGCGCCATCACCTTCGTCAGCTGGTTGATGCCGCCCTTGCTGACGACGTAGGGCACCTGGTTCGGGATCGCGACGACGGCGTTCGCCGACGACATGTTGACGATCGCGCCGCCGCCGCCCTGCGCGACCATCCGGCGCGCGGCCGCCTGCCCGCACAGGAACATCGACTTCAGGTTGACCGCGAGCACGCGGTCGAAGTCCGCCTCGTCGAGGTCGAGGAACTCGGCCGCGTGCGTGATGCCGGCGTTGTTGACGAGGATGTCGAGGCGCCCGAACGCGCCGACCGCCGCGTCGACGAGGGCAATCGCCGTCGACTTCCTCGACACGTCGCCGCCGTGCGCGCGCGTGTGCGCGCCCGCGGGGTCGAAGCTCCGCGCGGCCTCGGCGGTGCGCGCCGCCTCCAGATCGCACATCAGCACGCGCGCGCCCTCCGCGACGAGCCTCTCGGCGATGGCGAGGCCGATGCCCTGCGCGGCGCCGGTGACGATGGCGACGCGGTCCTCGAGACGTTTCATGGTGTGCCTCCCAGGTCGGAGGGCTATGCTACCGCTCGCGCCGCCGACTCGCACCTGCGGCGCCCCGCACGCGCCCGATGCCCACCGATCCCGGCAGCGAAACGACGCGCCTGTTCTTCGCGATCGTGCCCGACGGCGCGGCGCGCTCGCGCCTCGACGCCCTCGCGCGGGAGGCTGCCCGGGCGTCGGGAGGACGCGCGACCGTGGCGTCGACGCTGCACCTGACCGTCGTGTTCGTCGGGAACGTGCGCACGGCGGCGGTGGCGGACGTGCGCGCCGCCGGCGACGCGATCGCGTGGCCGGGCTTCGAGGTCGCGCTCGACGTCCTGGGCTCGTTCGCGCGCGCCGGCGTGGCGTGGGCTGCCCCCTCGCTTGTTCCCCGGGATCTCGCGAACGTCAACCGCGCGCTCGTGCGCGGGCTCGCCGACCGCGGTATCGTGACCGATCCGCGGCCCTACCGTCCGCACCTGACGCTCGCCCGACGCTGCGCGCGCGTCGTCGAGGGGACGATCGATCCGCCGATCGCCTGGCGGGTCGACCGCGTCGTGCTGATGTCGTCGCGCCTGTTGCCCGAGGGACCGCGCTACCGCGAGGTCGCCGGCTGGGCGACCGGCTGATCCGGACGCGAAGCGGTCGCGTCAGGGTCCCTTCGCGACCGGGCGCGCCGGATCGGCGCACCACTCGCTCCACGAGCCCGCGTAGAGGCGCCCCGTCGGGAAGCCCGCGATCGCCATCGCGAGCATGTTGTGGCAGGCGGTGACGCCGCTGCCGCACATGTGGATCACCTGCGCGGCGTCGCGCGATCCCAGCATCGCGGCGAGCTCGTCGCGCAGGTCGGCGGCGGGCTTGAACGTCCCGTCCTTCGCGAGGTTCTGCGCGACCGGCCGGTTCGTGGCGCCAGGCACGCGGCCGGCGACCGGATCGAAGGGCTCCGCCTCGCCCCGGAAGCGCTCGGGCGAGCGCGCGTCGAGCACGATCGTCGAGGCGCCGCGCGCGAGGTCCGCGAGGATCTCGCCGGCACCGACGACGGGGAGCGACTCGCGGGCGCGGAAACTCGCGGGGGCGACGACGGGCACGTCGGCCGTGATCGGGCGCCGCTCGCGCATCCAGCGGTCGAAGCCGCCGTCGAGCACGGCGACCGCCTCGTGGCCGAGCCAGCGCAGCATCCACCAGCAGCGCGCCGCGTAGGCGCCCGGTCCCTGGTCGTAGACGACGACCTGCTTCGTCGCGTCGATGCCGGCCGCGCCGAACGTCGCGGCCGCGGTGGCGGCCGAGGGCAGCGGATGGCGGCCGTTGCGCCCGGTCTTCGGTGCCGACAGGTCGCGGTCGAGGTGCAGGAACCGCGCGCCGGGAATGTGCTCCTCCCGGTACTCGTCCTCGCCCCACGACGGCTGCGTGAGCTCGTGGCGCACGTCGAGAACGACCCAGCGCGGGTCGTCGAGGTGCCGCTCGAGCGTGGCGGGATCGACGAGGGTCGTGGGCATGCGCGCTCCTAATCGTTGGTGACCTGCGCGGCGGCGTCCTCGCGCCGTCCGTGCCGCAGGTGCACCGCGAGGATACCCGCGGCGACGATCAGCGCGATGCCGAGCCACGACGCCCACCCGAGGCGGTCGCCCAGGAACGCGATGCCGATCACGCTCGAGAACACGATGCCGCTGTACGAGAGCGCGGCGGTCACGAGCGTCGACCCCTGGCCGTAGGCGCGCGTCATCGCGAGCTGGCCGAGCGCGCCCAGCGCCCCGACCGCCGCGAGCGTCCAGCCCGTCTCGACCGACGGCGCGTGCCAGGGCTGCGGCGTCATCCAGACGATCGCGCCCGCGAGCGCGAACAGGCCGAAGTAGAACACGACGCGCGCTTCCGGCTCCTCCGCCTGCACGAGCTCGCGCACGTTCCAGTAGGCGACCGACGAGATCGCGCCCGAGAGGAGGCCGACCAGGCCGGGCCACCACAGGTCCGCGGCGAACGTGGGCCTGAGCAGCAGCACGACGCCGACGAAGCCGAGCAGGACCGTGCCGACGAGCTTCGCATCGGGCCGCGCGCGGGCGAGGACCGCGAGCAGGATCGCGAGGAACAGCGGCGAGCTGTAGTTGAGCGTCATCGCCGTGGCGACCGGCAGCTCGGTCAGCGCGTAGAAGAACATGAACAGCGAGACGAATCCGGCGACGCCCCGGTGCACGTGCATGCCGAGCTTCTGCGTGCGCACCGGAATGCCGGCGCGGCGCAGCACTGTCCAGGCGACGACCGTCTGGACCGCCGCGCGCCAGAACACGATCTCGGCCGTCGAGTAATTCGCGCTCGCGAGCTTCACGAACACGCCCATCAGCGCGAACGCGAGGCCGGCGACGAGCATCCACAGGCTCTGCATCAGGTCACCCCGGCCGCGCGCCCGCGGCGCCCCTCACCCCGGCCCTCTCTCCGCACGCGGGGAGAGGGAGGACGGCCGGGGACGCGGCCGGGAACGGCGCAGGGTCGGGTGCGGGGCGCGACGGCGACTCCCGCCGCGAGCATCGACGGACACTGCTCCGGTTCGCCGCGAGCATCCGGAGGCCGGAGGCCCGGACGCATCGTCGCGCTGCGGTGCCGGGATGCCGGAGGGACGGGCCCCCGCTCCCCGCGTGCGGGGAGAGAGGCGCCGCGAAGTCCGTGCATGAAAAAGCAGCGACGCCCGCTTCCCGCGTGCGGGGAGAGGGCCGGGGGGAGGGGCCGTCCGGCCGGCGCTCGCCGTCACAGCGGCGTCAGCACCGCTTCCATCTCGCGCCGATAGAATTCGTGGAAGTGCTGCATCCCGTCCTCCATCGGCGACTGGTAGGGACCGACCTCGCTGCGGCCGTTCGCGACGAGCGCCCGGCGCCCCGCGTCCATGCGCTCGCCGATCTCGTCGTCCTCGACGGCGGTCTCGAGGTAGGCCGCCTGCTCGGCCTCGACGAACTCGCGCTCGAACAGCGCGATGTCCTCGGGGTAGTAGAACTCGACGACGTTGAGCGTCCTGTCCACGGCCCTCGGGTAGAGCGTGCTGATCACGAGCACGTGCGGGTACCACTCGACCATGACGTTCGGGTAGTAGGTGAGCCAGATCGCCCCGTGCGGCGGCCGCTCGCCCCGGTAGTAGTCGAGCACGGCCTTGTGCCAGCGCTCGTAGGTCTTCGTGCCCGCCTTCGCGAGCGTCGCGTTGATGCCCACCGTCTGGAGCGACGCCCAGGGGGCGAACTCCCACTTGAGGTCGTTGCAGGTGACGAACTTGCCGAGCCCCGGGTGGAACGGGACGACGTGGTAGTCCTCGAGGTAGACCTCGATGAAGGTCTTCCAGTTGTAGTTGCACTCGTGCAGGTCGACCCGGTCGAGCACGTAGCCCGAGAAGTCGAGCTCGCGCGTCGTGAGGCCGGAGAGGTCCTTCGCGACGTCGCGCGGGCCGTCGAACAACAGGCCGTTCCAGCTCCGGAGCGGCGTGCGTCCGAGGTTGAGGCAGGGCTTGTCGGCGAAGTGGGGCGCGCCGAGGAGCTCGCCCTCGAGGTCGTAGGTCCAGCGGTGGATCGGGCAGACGATGGTGTGCGCCTGGCCCTTGCCCTTCAGCATCAGCGCCTGCCGGTGGCGGCAGACGTTCGACAGGAGCTCGACGCCGCCCGCGTTCCGCACGAGGACCTGCGCGTCGTGGCGGCCGGGCAGCGAGTGGTAGGAACCGACCTCGGGAACCATCAGCTCGTGGCCGACGTATCCGGGCCCGCGCGGGAACAGCGTGCGCATCTCGGCCTCGAACACGCGCGGGTCCGTGTACCAGTGCGACGGGAACTGCGAGACGGGTTGCCGCAGGTGCGCCGCGGCGGCCAGGTTCGACATGACCTCAAAGTCCTTTCGGCAATGGGAGAAACCACCAACCCAACCCAACAACCCGGGGTTGCCGGAGGTCTCGCGCGCCTGCCGCGCACCCCCGCCCGGACCGCTTTGCCAAGTCGGCCGCCTCTTCCGCCGGGCTCCCGGCAGGCGCCGGGGCTTCGGACGGACGCCTGGCCGCGTCGTCAAAAGCTTGCTATCATATATGGCTTTCCGTAGTCAGGTCAAGACCTTAGCTGCGTCGCGCCGGCCCTGCCGCCCCGGGCGTCCCGCGGGACGCCGGCGTGCGCGGCGGCACCTTCCGCGACCGCTCCGATAGCCGCACCCGGCGACCGGCGAAGCACGAGGACCCCCCCATGGCGAAGACCCCGCCCGCGCCCGCAAGTTTCGAAGCCGCCCTCTCCGAGCTCGAGGCGATCGTCGCGTCGATGGAGGGCGGGCAGGTGCCGCTCAAGGAGTCGCTCGAGGCCTACCGGCGCGGAGCGGAGCTTCTCAAGTACTGCCAGGCGACGCTCAAGGAGGCGCAGCTCGAGATCGAGGTGCTCGAGAAGGGCGTGCTGAAGGCGTTCAAGCCCGACGAAGGCGAGGCGTGAGCGCGTGAGGGCGAGCCGCGGCGACCTTTCCCGCGCGATGGCGCCGGACGTCGACTTCGCCACGTGGGCGGCCGACCGGCGCGCCCGCGTCGAGCGGGCGCTGGACCGCGCGCTGGCGGAGCGAACCGATGCGGCGCGCCGGCTCGCCGAGGCCATGCGCTACGCGACGCTGGGCGGCGGCAAGCGGATGCGGGCGCTGCTCGCGTATGCGGCGGGCGAGCTCGCGGGCGCCGATCCCGGCGACGTCGACGCCCCTGCCGGCGCGGTCGAGATGATCCACGCCTATTCGCTCGTCCACGACGACCTGCCGTCGATGGACGACGACACGATGCGCCGCGGCCGCCCGACCTGCCATGTCGCGTTCGGCGAGGCGACCGCGCTCCTCGCCGGCGACGCGCTGCAGGCGCAGGCGTTCCAGCTGCTCGCCGGGTCGCGGATGCGCGATCCGGCCGCGGCCTGCGCGATGCTCGCCGAGGCGGCCGGCGTCGCGGGCATGGCGGGCGGCCAGGCGATCGACCTCGACGCGACCGGACGCCCGATGGCGGAGTCCGAGCTCGAGCACATGCACCGGCTGAAGACGGGCGCGCTGATCCGCGCGTCGGTGCGCCTCGGCGCGGCGGCGGGGCGCGCGCTCTCGCCGGACGAGCTCGCGGCGCTCGACGCGTACGCCGCCGCCGCGGGACTCGCGTTCCAGGTCGTCGACGACGTGCTCGACGTCGAGGGCTCGACGGCGACGCTCGGCAAGACCGCGGGCAAGGACGCCGCGCAGGGGAAGCCCACCTACGTGTCGCTGCTCGGCCTCGCGGGCGCCAAGGCGAAGGCCGCCGCGCTCGGCCGGGACGCGCACGCCGCGCTCGCCCCGTTCGGCGGCGCCGCGCGCCGGCTCGCCGAGATCGCCGAGAGCATCGTGGAGCGGACGCACTGATGGGCACGCTGCTCGACCGGATCGCGTCGCCCGCCGACCTGCGCCGGCTCGACCGCGCGGAGCTGCCGGAGCTCGCGCGCGAGCTGCGCGCGTTCCTGCTCGCTTCCGTGTCCTCGACCGGCGGGCACCTGTCGTCGAACCTGGGCACCGTCGAGCTCGCGATCGCGCTGCACTACGCGTACGACACGCCGCGCGACCGCATCGTCTGGGACGTCGGGCACCAGACCTACGCGCACAAGGTGCTGACCGGCCGCCGCGAGGCGATGGCGAGGCTGCGCCAGGCGGGCGGGCCGTCCGGGTTCCCGAAGCGCGACGAGAGCGAGTTCGACACGTTCGGCACGGCGCACTCGTCGACGTCGATCTCCGCCGCGCTCGGCATGGCGGCCGCCGCGAGGCTCAAGGGCGAGTCGCGGCGCGTCGTCGCGGTGATCGGCGACGGTGCGATGACCGCGGGCATGGCGTTCGAGGCGCTCAACAACGCCGGCGACGCCGACCTGCTCGTGGTCCTGAACGACAACGACATGTCGATCTCCGAGCCGGTCGGCGCGCTGAACACCTATCTCGCGAAGGTGCTCTCGTCGCGCCTCTACGACACGGTGCGCCGCGGCGGCAAGGAGGTGCTCGCGAAGCTCCCCGGCCCGGCGCACGAGATCGCGAAGCGCGTCGAGGAGCACGCGAAGGGCATGGTGCTGCCCGGCACGCTGTTCGAGGAGTTCGGCTTCAACTACATCGGGCCGATCGACGGCCACGACGTCGACCTGCTCGTGCGCACGCTCGCGAACGTGCGTAAGCTCGAGGGCCCGCAGTTCCTGCACGTGGTCACGAAGAAGGGACGCGGCTACCCGCCCGCCGAGGCCGACCCGATCCTCTACCACGGCGTGGGGAAGTTCGACCCGGCGGCCGGCATCGTCGCGAAGCCCTCCGGCGCGCCCTCGTACACGCAGGTGTTCGGCGACTGGCTGTGCGACATGGCGCTCGCGGACACGCGGCTCGTCGCGATCACGCCCGCGATGCGTGAGGGCTCGGGGCTCGTGCGCTACTCGCGCCAGTTCGCAGACCGCTACCACGACGTCGGCATCGCCGAGCAGCACGCGGTGACGTTCGCCGCGGGACTGGCCTGCGAGGGCATGCGGCCGGTCGTCGCGATCTACTCGACGTTCCTGCAGCGCGCTTACGACCAGGTGATCCACGACGTCGTGCTGCAGAACCTGCCGGTCGTGTTCGCGGTCGACCGCGCGGGGCTCGTCGGCGCCGACGGCGCGACCCACAACGGCGCGTTCGACCTCTCGTACCTGCGCTGCCTGCCGAACACGACGGTGATGGCCCCTTCCGACGAGAACGAGTGCCGCAGGATGCTGTCGACGGCGTTCCGGCTCGGCACGCCCGCGGCGGTGCGCTATCCGCGCGGGACGGGGCCGGGCGTCGCGGTCGAGCCGACGCTCGACGGGCTCCCGGTCGGGAAGGGCGTCGTCGTGCGCGAATCGCGCAGGCGCGCCGGGCGCGTCGCGATCCTCGCGTTCGGCGCGCCGCTCGCCGCCGCGCGTGCCGCGGCGGAGCGCCTGGACGCCACCGTCGCCAACATGCGCTTCGTGAAGCCCCTCGACCTGGAGCTCGTGCTCGCGCTCGCGCGCACGCACGACGCGCTCGTCACGGTCGAGGAGAACGTCGTCGCGGGCGGCGCGGGCAGCGGCGTCGCCGAGGCGCTCGCGTCGGCGGGGCACGCCGTCCCGATCCTCCACCTCGGCCTGCCGGATGCCTTCGTCGACCACGGCGAGCCGGCCGCGCTGCTTGCGGCCTGCGGCCTCGACGCGGAGGGCATCGAGCGGGCGATCCTCGGGCGCTTCGCGGCGTCGGCGCCCGGGTCGCGGGTCAAGCCCGCGGCGTGAGCGAGGCAGACGGGAGGCGGGAGAGGGGATGCGCCGCCGTGTCGGCGCGCCGCGCGCCGATGCTTCCTTCCCCGTCGTCCTTCCCGATCGACCCTCTCCCGGGCCCCGCCGCTCTCCGGCCTCCGATCCGCGACGCCCGACGCCCGACTCCCGATTCCCGAATCCTGCTACCCTTCCGTTCCCGATGAACCGCCCCGAAAACCCCTCGACGCTGATGGCGATCCCCGACGTCCAGTCGGGCAGCGACGAGCGCAACCTCGCGATCGACCAGGTCGGCATCCGCGGCCTGCGCTACCCGCTCGCGTTCGCCGACGGCGACGTGCCCGCGCAGTCGACGATCGCGACGTTCGCCGTGAGCGTCGCGCTGCCCGCGGACCGCAAGGGCACGCACATGTCGCGGCTGATCGAGATGCTCGAGGAGCTCTCGGCGCCCGGCGCGGCGCCGCTCACCGTGGCCGGGATGCGCGCGCTGCTCGACCAGCTCCTCGTGCGGCTCGACGCGCCCGGCGGCCGCGTCGAGGCGGCGTTCCCGTGGTTCGTGCGCAAGACCGCGCCGATCTCGGGCGTGGCGAGCCTGCTCGACTACGAGGTGCGGCTCGCGGCCGAGCTCCACGGCGACGCTTACGCGTCGGTCGTGACCGTCGCCGTCCCGGTCACCTCGCTCTGTCCGTGCTCGAAGGAGATCGCCGAGTACGGCGCGCACAACCAGCGCTCGACGATCACGATCAGCGTGCGCCCGCGCGAGGCGGTCCGGCTCTCCGACCTGTTGCGCGTCGCGGAGACCGAGGCCTCCTCCGAGCTCTACGGGATCCTCAAGCGCGCCGACGAGAAGTACCTCACCGAGCGCGCGTACGACAATCCGCGCTTCGTCGAGGACCTCGTCCGCGGCGTCGCCGCGCGTCTCGCCGCCGACCCCCGTTACGCGGGCTACGCGGTCGAGGCCGAGAACTTCGAGTCGATCCACAACCACTCGGCCTTCGCGCGGATCGCGCGCGGGATCTGATCCGGGCATTCCCCCGGCGGTCGCGGCCGGCCGTCGCCCGTCCCCACCTGTCGCAACCCGTCGGCCCGCGAGGCGACGGCCGGCGTCCCGCCGCCTAGAATCGCGGGGTCCGGACCTCCCGTTCCCGATGGGCTTCAGGCGCCGCTACGACTCGTTCGCCGACCGCGTGCTCTCGACGCTCTCCGAGGTCGAGCGCGAGGACGTGCGCGCGTTCGACCGCTGGTTCTACGCGACCGGCGGCTGGCGCTGGCTGTTCGTGATCGTCGGCGCGACGACGGCGTTCGCGTGGGTCGCCTCGCGCCTGCCGTGGAACATGTCGTTCGTCGAGGCGGCGATCCTGTTCAACCTCGTCGTGCTCATGCTGCTGTGGGCCGGCCTGTCCGCCTGGTTCGGCTACCGGCGCTTCCAGGGCAAGATCTTCCGGTTCGTCGTCGTCGGCCCGCTGCTCGCACTCGCCGGCGCGTTCGCCGGCGCCGCGATCGCCGGCCTCGTGCAGGGCGTGGATCCGTTCGGCTGGCTCGCGGACAGCGCGAAATTCCGGCACGTCGTCACCGCCGGGCTCGTGTTCGGCTTCCTCTACGCGCTCGTCGTCGCGCTGATCGCGCACCTGCGCAATCGCGAGTACGCGGCGCTCACCGCGCGGCTCGCGGCCGAGGCGCGCCAGAGCGAGCTGTCGCGCCAGCTCGCCGAGTCGCAGCTCAAGATGCTGCAGCTGCAGGTCGAGCCGCACTTCCTGTTCAACACGCTCGCGAGCGCGCGCCAGCTGGCGGAGAAGGGGGCGCCCGACGCCGCGCGGCTCGTCGGCGACCTGATCGTGTTCCTGCGCGCGGCGACGCCCGCGCTGCGCGAGGCCCGCACGACGCTCGCCGCCGAGGGCGAGCTCGTGCGCGCGTACCTGTCGATCATGCGCACCCGCCTCGGGCGCCGGCTCGAGTTCGCGGTGACGGTGCCGCCCCCGCTCGCCGATGCGCCGCTGCCGCCCGGCATGCTGATCACGCTCGTGGAGAACGCGATCAAGCACGGCATCGAGCCCTGGCCGCCGGGCGGACGCGTCGAGGTGTCCGCGCGCGAAGCGGACGGCCGGCTCGAGGTGACCGTGGCCGACACCGGCGCCGGGCTCGAAGGCGCGCCGGCGTCCGGCGCGGGCATCGGGCTCGCGAACATCCGCGAGCGGCTCGCGCTCCTCTACGGCGACCGCGCGGTGCTCGAGCTCGCCGAGAACGATCCGCGCGGCTTCCGCGCGCGGATCGTGCTGCCGAGGGAGGCGCCGCCCTCGACCGTCCCGTTCGTTCCCGTGATGACCGCCCCCCCATGACCGACGAGAGACCCACCGCGCTGATCGCCGAGGACGAGCCGCTGATGCGCGAGCGGCTGAAGGAGAAGCTCGCCGAGGCCTGGCCCGAGCTCGAGGTCGTGGCCGAGGCCGCGGACGGCGACGAGGCGCTCGCGCTGTTCGACGTCCACCGGCCGCGCGTCGCGTTCCTCGACATCCGGATGCCCGGACGCACGGGGCTCGACGTCGCGGCCGCGATCGGCGGCGAGTGCCACGTCGTGTTCGTCACCGCGTACGACCAGTACGCGATCGCGGCATTCGACGCCGGCGCGGTCGACTACCTGCTGAAGCCGGTCGAGGCCGAGCGGCTCGCGCAGGCGGTTGCGCGCGTCAAGACGAAGCTCGCTTCCGCCCCTCCCGACCTTTCGCAGGTCGTCGCCGCGCTCCGCGCGCACGCGGCGGCCGCGCCCGCGCGGCTCCGGTGGATCAAGGCGGCGGTCGGCAAGCAGGTCAAGCTGATCCCGGTCGACGAGGTCGTCTACTTCCAGTCCGACACCAAGTACACGCGCGTCGTGCTCGCCCAGTCCGAGGCGCTGATCCGCACGCCGCTCAAGGACCTCGTCGCGGAGCTCGATCCCGAGCGCTTCTGGCAGATCCACCGCAGCACGATCGTCAACGTCGCGCAGCTCGCCGGCGTCCTGCGCGAGGACGCGGAGCGCCAGTTCGCGCTCTTCAAGTCACGGCCCGAGAGGCTGCCGATCTCGCGGCAGTTCACGCATTTGTTCAAGCAGATGTGAGAGGCGGAGAGCGGAGAGCGGAGATAGGAGATAGGAGATAGGAGATAGGAGATAGGAGATAGGAGATAGGAGATAGGAGATAGGAGATAGGAGATAGGAGATGGGAGATGGGAGATGGACACGAGCGCCGGCCCGGACGCCCATCCGATGTCCCATCGCCCCCCTCCGATCTCCGCCCCTCGCGCTACTTCAGCACCGTCTCCTGCAGGAACCGGATCGTCGCGTAGAAGTAGTAGTCCGCGTTCTCCTTCCGCGCGAAGCCGTGGCCCTCGTTCGCGGCGAGCAGGTACCAGACCGGCGTGCCGTTGCGGCGGACCGTCTCGACGATCTGCTCGGCCTCGGTGTAGGGGACGCGGGGATCGTTGCGGCCGTGCGCGACGAAGAGCGGCTTGCGGATCTTCGCGGCGTTGTTGACCGGCGAGATCGATTCGAGGATCGCGCGCATCGCCGGGTCGCGCTCGTCGCCGTACTCGACGCGGCGCAGGTCGCGCCGGTAGCTCTCGGTGCGCTCGAGGAACGTGACGAAGTTCGCGATGCCCACGACGTCGATCGCACCGGCGATCCGGTCGGAATAGGCGGTCGCGACGGCGAGGCTCATGTAGCCGCCGTAGCTGCCGCCCGCGACGACGACGCGCGACGGGTCGAGGTCCGGCTGCGTCGCGATCCAGTCGAGGAGCGCGCCGACGTCGCGGACCGAGTCCTCGCGCTTCGCGCCGTTGTCGAGCGAGACGAAGGTCTTGCCGTAGCCGGTCGAGCCGCGCACGTTCGGCTCGATGATCGCGACGCCCAGCTCGTTCACGTAGTAGTTCCAGCGGCCGAGGAAGCCCGGCCGCGCCTGGCCCTCGGGGCCGCCGTGGATCTGGATCATCACCGGGCGGCGCCCGGGGAACCGGCCCGGATCGGGCCTCGCGACGAAGCCGGTGATCGTGCGCCCGTCGAAGCTCCTCCACTCGATCGGCGTCTGCACCGCGAATCTCGACGCGTCGAGGCCCTCGACCTTCGATTCGGTCCAGCGCGCAACGCGGTTCGCCGCGACGTCGAGCACGTAGACGTCTCCGGGGCTGCGGGCCGAGTCGACCTCGAACGCGAGCGCGGTCGAGTCCGGATGCCACTGCACGCCGCTCACCGTGCCGATCGGCACCTGCGGGCGCGGAAGCTCGCGGCGCGTGTCGGCGTCGTAGAGCCTCAGCACGCCCACGCCCGCCTCGTTGACGACGAGCGCGATCGTGCGGCCGTCGCGCGAGAGGGCGAGCCGCTCGACGTCCCAGTTCGCCGGGCCGAACGGCTCGAGCGCGCCGGTCGCGAGGTCGAGGTAGGCCGCGCGCTGGAACTCGCCGTCCCGGTCGGTCGTGAGGAACAGGCCCCGGCCGTCCCGCGAGAACTGCACCTCGGAGGACGCCACGGTCCGGCCCGGGTCGCCTCCCGCGGCCGGCAGCACGCGCCGGCGCTCGCCGGTCGCGAGGTCCATCACCCAGACGTAGGTCTCGGTGACCGACTTGAACTCGTTCATCGCGAGCCGGCGATCGTCGAACGAGAAGCTGAAGTCGCCCCAGCCGGTGCCGGGCAGCGTGACCAGCCTGCGCGCGGCCGACGGGTCGAGCGGGTCGACGAGCGCGACGTCCAGCGTCGGGTTCTCGCGGCGGCCGCCGGCCTTGTCGACGTCGGTGGACCCGACGAGCAGGCGGTCGCGAGCGCGATTGAACGCGAGCGGCTGGTGCTGACGTGCGGAGTCGGTCAGGAGGATGGGCTCCTTCGCGCCCG
Organism: Burkholderiales bacterium; assembly: GCA_046347845.1. Taxonomy (GTDB): domain Bacteria; phylum Pseudomonadota; class Gammaproteobacteria; order Burkholderiales; family Casimicrobiaceae; genus VBCG01. The sequence continues at coordinate 65,883 of JAXMFH010000010.1, forward strand.
GATCGAGCCGGTAGAGCTGCGACTGCTCGTTCCCGCCCGCGTCGCGCACGAAGACGAGCGCGTCCGGCTTCGCGGGCCACCAGGCGCCCCAGCGCACGGGCTCCGAGAAGTCGGTGACCTGCGCGGGCGCCCCGAGCGGCGAGCGCACGTCGAAGAGTTGCGTCGTGTTCGTCGCGCGCCGGGCGACGACGAGCTCGTGCCTCGCGGGGTGCCACGAGGCCAGCGCGTAGGGACGGAACTCCGTGTAAGGCGCGACCTTGGCGGCCAGCGACGCCGGGATCGGCGGGATGCCTTGCACGGTGAGCGCGGAGTTGGGCGGGACCGTGTCCCCGACGTGCGCGCAGGCCGCGAGCAGGAGAACGGCGGCCGCGAGGGCGGGACGGGCGAGTCGGGTCGAATCGAGCGGGCGCATCGTCGGGGGCGGGGCGGCCGGGCGGCGCGGCCGCACTGCTAGAATGAAAGCCGCGATTCTAGCGTTGCGTGCGCGCACGTCCAGCGCGCGCGGTCGCTTCCTTCCGCCTACCGTCGCACGACCATGCCGCCCGTCGCCGTCTTCCGCTTCTCGCGCAGCGAGGGGCCCGGCCGTTTCGGCGACTGGCTGACCGCGCAGGGGCGCCCCTGGCGGCTCGTCGCGCTCGACGAGGGCGAACCCGTCCCGGAAGACCCGGAAGCGTTTGCCGGCATCGGCATGATGGGTGGGCCGATGGGCGCGAACGACCCGACGCCCTGGCGCGATCCGTTGGCAGTGCTGCTGCGGCGCGCCGTCGATGCGCGCGTTCCCGTGATCGGCCACTGCCTGGGCGGGCAGATCCTGTCGCGCGCGCTGGGCGGCGTCGTGACGAAGGCGGACGTGGTCGAGATCGGCTGGATCGACGTCGAGGCGACCGATCGCGGCGCCGCGCGCGAGTGGTTCGGCGGCCGCGAGCGGATGAACGTGTTCGAGTGGCACTACGACGCGTTCACGATCCCGCCCGGCGCGCGACGCGTGCTCGCGAACGCGTACAACGCGAACCAGGCCTACGTGCTCGACGACCGGCACGTCGGCTTCCAGTGCCACGTCGAGATGACGAGCGAGCTCGTGACGGCCTGGTGCGCGATGGCGCCCGGCGAGCTGCCCGAGACGTCGACGCCGGCGCGGCAGTCGCGCGACGAGATCCTGCGCGACCTCGACGCGCGCGTGGCCTCCCTCAACGTCCTCGCGGACGGCATCTACGCGCGCTGGGCGCGCGGCCTCGAGCACTGATGGGCGCGATCCGTCCGCTGCCCGACCTCCTCATCAACCAGATCGCCGCGGGCGAGGTGGTCGAGCGGCCGGCGGCCGCGCTGAAGGAGCTCGTCGAGAACAGCCTCGACGCCGGCGCGACGCGCATCGACGTCGATCTCGCGGGCGGAGGCATCAAGCGGATCCGCGTCGTCGACGACGGCGCCGGCATCGACCGCGAGGACCTGACGCTGGCGGTCGCGCGGCACGCGACGTCGAAGATCGGCTCGCCCGCGGACCTCGAGGCGATCGCGACGCTCGGCTTCCGCGGCGAGGCGCTGGCGTCGATCGCCGCCGTCTCGCGCCTGGCCCTCACCTCGCGCGCCTCCGGCCGGCCGCACGCCTGGCGCATCGAGGTCGAGGGCGGGACGATCGCCCCGATCGCGCCCGCGGCGCTCGCCGCGGGCACGTCGATCACGGTCGAGGAGCTCTACTTCAACACGCCGGCACGGCGCAAGTTCCTGCGAACCGACGCGACCGAATGGGCGCACTGCGACGAGACCTTCACGCGCATCGCGCTCGCGCACCCGCAGGTCGGCTTCACGCTCACGCACAACGGGCGGCTCATCCACCGGCTGCTGCCGGGCTCGCGCGCCGCGCGCGTCGAGGCGCTGCTCGGCGAGGCGTTCGTGCGCGGGTCGGCCACGGTCGACGCCGAGGCGGCGGGCGTCTCGATCTCCGGCTACGCGATCCGGCCCGCGCACGCGACCCAGTCGGCGGGCGCGCAGATGCTGTTCGTGAACGGGCGCCACGTGCGCGACCGGATGCTCGCGCACGCGGTGCGCGAGGCCTACCGCGACGTGCTCCACCACGACCGCCAGCCGTCATACGCGCTGTGGCTCACGATCGACCCGCGGCGCGTCGACGTCAACGTGCACCCGCAGAAGACCGAGGTGCGCTTCCGCGAGGGCGGCGCGCTGCACCCGTTCGTGCGGAGCGCGGTCGAGCGCGCGCTCGCCGCCAGCGCGTCGGAGGCGCCCGCGGTGTCCGCCGCCGATCGCCTCGGGATCGCGGCGGCGCGCACGCCGCCGCCCGGCGCCCCGAGAGGCGAAGCCGTCGCAGGGCTCGCCTCGCAGGATGCGCTCGCGCTCGCGACCGCGGAGCCCTCGCCGTTCTACGCGCGTCTCTTCGGCGAGCGCCGGCCCGAAGCGCCGGCGCTGCCCGAGACCGGCGACGAGCACCCGCTGGGCTTCGCGCTCGCGCAGCTGCACGGTGTCTACGTGCTCGCGCAGAACCGGTCCGGGCTCGTGCTCGTCGACATGCACGCGGCCCACGAGCGCATCGTCTACGAGAGGCTCAAGGCGGCCCACGCGGGCCGGCTGCCGACGCAGCCGCTGCTCGTGCCGGCGACGTTCGCGGCCGAGCCGGTCGAGCTCGCCGCCGCCGAGGAGCACGCGGACGAGCTCGACCGCCTGGGCTTCTCGCTCTCGCGCCTCGGCCCCTCGACGCTCGCGGTGCGCGCGATCCCCGCGCCGCTCGCCGACGCCGGCGCCGACGCCTCGACGCTCGCCCGCGCCGTGCTGCACGAGCTGCGCGAGCACGGCGGCAGCGGCGCCGTCGAAGCGCGCCGGGACGAGCTCCTCGCGTCGATGGCCTGCCACGGGTCGGTGCGCGCGAACCGCATGCTCACGATCCCCGAGATGAACGCGCTGCTGCGCGAGATGGAGGCGACGGAGCGCGCGGGGCAGTGCAATCACGGACGGCCGACCTGGTACCAGCTCACGCTGCCCGAGCTCGACCGGCTGTTCATGCGCGGGCGCTGACGCGGGGCCGTCCGGCACCGGCGCCCCGGAGGACGCGAGATGCGATTCGACCTCTCCGACGAGCAGAAGCTGCTCGTCGCGACGATCCGGCGCTTCGTCGAGACGGAGCTCCGGCCGCTCGAGGACGAGGTCGAGGCGAGCGGTCGCCTCGACCCGGCGAAGGCCCGGGCGATCTTCGAGAAGTCGCGCTCGCTCGGCTTCTACGCGATGAACATCCCCGCCGCGTACGGCGGAGGCGGGCTCTCGGCGGTCGACACGATGCTCGTCGAGGAGCAGTTCGGCCACACGAAGGACATCCTGGTCCGCCGCGCGTTCGGCAACGTCTACGAGTCGCTGCTCGAGGGCGACGACGCGCAGAAGGCGCGGTGGCTGCTGCCCTGCGTGCGCGGCGAGCGCACCTGCTCGATCGCGATCACCGAGCCCGGCGCAGGCTCGGACGCGGCCGGCATCCGGACCAGCGCGGCGAGGCGCGGCGACGGCTACGTGCTGAACGGCGGCAAGCACTTCATCAGCGACGGCCTCCACTCGGACTTCTTCATCGTCTCCGCCGTGACCGACCCGGCGGCGCGCCCGCGCCACGTGTCGCTGTTCCTCGTCGACAAGGACCTGCCGGGCGTGACCGTGGGCCGCGACCAGCCGATGATGGGTCTCGCCGGCACGAGCCACGTCGAGCTCTTCTTCGAGGACGTGAAGCTCGGACGCGAGCACCTGCTCGGCGGCGAGGGCCGCGGCCTCGCGATCGCGTACTCGACGCTGGGCCGCGTGCGCCTCGCGCAGGTGGGCGCGCGTGCGGTAGGCAAGGCGAGCCGGCTCGCGGCGCTGATGACCGGCTACGCGAACGAGCGCGTGCAGTTCGGCAAGCCGATCGGCGAGTTCCAGATGATCCAGCAGATGATCGCGGACAGCGTGGTCGAGATCAACGCGGCGCGCCTCATGCTGCTGCGGGCGGCCTGGGAGATCGACCAGGGTCGCGACGCGCGCGACTGGATCTCGATGGTGAAGATCGAGGCCGCGGAGACGCTGGGCCGCGTCGCCGACCGCGCCGTGCAGGTGTTCGGCGGCATGGGCTACTGCGCCGACTCGGCCGTCGAGCGGCTCTACCGCGACGCGCGCATCTTCCGCATCTTCGACGGCACCTCCGAGATCCACCGCACGGTGGTCGCGAGGAGCGCGCTCAAGCGCGGCGCCGCGCTGTGGGACATCGGCGCACCGTGACCGGGACGGTTGCGCCTGCGCGCAGGGGACGGATGCACGAGGCGGCATCGACGGCCAGCCCGCGAGAGGCCGTCCTTTGACCGCGGTCCTCCTGATGGGGCCGACCGCGACCGGCAAGAGCGCGGTCGCCGTCGCACTCGCCGAGGCGCTCGGCGGCGAGATCGTCACCGTCGATTCCGCGCAGGTCTATCGCGGCATGGACGTCGGCACGGCGAAGCCGGACGCGGCGACGCGCGCGCGCGTGCCGCACCACCTGATCGACCTGATCGACCCGACCGAGTCGTACTCGGCCGCGCGGTTCTGCCGGGACGCGGGCGACGCGATGGCCGCGATCCGGAGCCGCGGGAGGCTGCCGATCCTCGCAGGCGGCACGATGCTCTACTTCAAGGCGCTGACCGAAGGGCTCTCGGCGCTGCCGCGCGCCGACCCCGCGGCGCGCGCGGCGATCGACGCGGAGGCGGCGCGCTCGGGATGGCCCGCGATGCACGCGCAGCTCGCGCTCGTCGATCCGGTCACCGCGGCGCGTCTTTCGCCCGCCGACTCGCAGCGCATCCAGCGCGCGCTCGAGGTTCATCGGCTGACCGGGCGGCCCCTCTCCTCGTGGCAGGGGCACCGGGCGCCGGCGGCCGCCGGCGAGACGATCCGCATCGCGCTCGTGCCCGCCGACCGCGCGCGGCTGCACCGCGAGATCGCGGCGCGCTTCGACGCGATGCTCGCGTCGGGTCTCGTCGAGGAGCTCGCCGCGCTGCGCTCGCGCTACGCGCTCGAGCCTTCGATGCCGTCGATGCGCTGCGTCGGCTATCGGCAGGCGTGGCGGTTCCTCGACGGGGAGCTCGATCGCGCCGGGCTGCGGGAGGCCGGCGTCGCCGCGACGCGCCAGCTCGCGAAGCGGCAGATGACCTGGCTGCGCTCGACGCCGGCGCGCGCGTTCGATCCGTGGTCGCCGGGGCTCGCCGAGGCGGTGATCGCGGCGGTGCGGACCGCGGTCGGGGCGCCGCCTGATTGACCCGCCGCGCGACAGGGTCGGCGCCGGCCGGGTCCCGTGGGCGGCGCGGCGCCGTGCGATAATGAAACGCTGCGTCCCCGAATCCCGCCCATGCGCCGCACCCTCTACGACAAGCTGTTCGACAGCCACGTCGTCCGCACCGAGCCCGACGGAACCGCGCTGCTCTACATCGACCGTCACCTCGTGCACGAGGTGACGAGCCCGCAGGCGTTCGAGGGGTTGAAGCTCGCCGGACGCAAGCCGTGGCGCGCCGGCTCGATCGTCGCGACCGCCGACCACAACACGCCGACGCGCGACTGGGCGGCGGGCATCAAGGACCCGATCTCGCGCACGCAGGTCGAGACGCTCGACGCGAACATCCGCGAGTACGGCGCCAAGGCTTACTTCCCGTTCCTCGACAAGCGGCAGGGCATCGTGCACGTGATCGGCCCGGAGACCGGCGCGACGCTGCCCGGCATGACGGTCGTGTGCGGCGACTCGCACACGAGCACGCACGGCGCGTTCGGCGCGCTCGCGTGGGGCATCGGGACCTCGGAGGTGGAGCACGTGCTCGCGACGCAGTGCCTGCTCGCGAAGCGCGCGAAGTCGATGCTGATCCGCGTCGACGGCCGGCTTCCGCCCGGCGTCACGGCGAAGGACCTCGTGCTCGCGATCATCGGGCGGATCGGGACGGCCGGCGGCACCGGCCACACGATCGAGTTCGGCGGCTCGGCGGTCCGCGCGCTCTCGATGGAGGGCCGGATGACCGTCTGCAACATGGCGATCGAGGCGGGCGCGCGCGCGGGGATCGTCGCCCCCGACGACACGACGTTCGAGTACGTGCGCGGCCGCCCGTTCGCGCCGAAGGCCGAGCACTGGGACCGCGCGGTGGCCTACTGGCGGACGCTCGCGACCGACGAGGGCGCGAGCTACGACGCGACGCACGTGTTCGACGCTGCCGCGATCGTGCCGCAGGTCACCTGGGGCACCTCGCCGGAGATGGTCGTGCCGGTGGACGGGCGCGTGCCCGACCCGGACCGCGAGCGCGACGCGACGCGCCGCGACGGCTACGCGAAGGCGCTCGCGTACATGGGGTTGAAGCCCAACACGCCGATCGGCGACATCGCGATCGACAAGGTGTTCATCGGCTCGTGCACGAATTCGCGCATCGAGGACCTGCGCGCGGCGGCGGCCGTGGCGCGCGGCCGCAAGGTCGCCGCGAACGTGAAGCTCGCGATGGTGGTGCCCGGATCCGGCAGCGTGAAGGCGCAGGCCGAGGCGGAGGGCCTCGACCGCGTGTTCCGCGCGGCGGGCTTCGAGTGGCGCGAGCCGGGGTGCTCGATGTGCCTCGCGATGAACGACGACCGGCTCGAGCCGGGCGAGCGCTGCGCGTCGACGTCGAACCGCAACTTCGAGGGCCGGCAGGGCGCGGGCGGCCGCACGCATCTCGTGAGCCCCGCGATGGCCGCGGCCGCCGCGATCGCCGGTCGATTCGTCGACGTCCGCCGGCTGTCGTAGCCCGCGGAAGCCCGCCCATGAAGAAGCTCGCCGCCTGGCTCGCGCTCGCCGGTTTCGCGCTCGGCGTCGCGGGCTGCAACACGATCGCCGGCGTCGGCAAGGACGTGAAGGCCGGCGGGCAGGCGATCGAGAGCGCGGCCGAGGCCGCCAAGCCGAAGCCGAAGTCGCCGTAGAGCCGAGGAGTCCGCCAGATGCAGCCGTTCCGCGTGCACACGGGAGTCGTCGCCCCGCTCGACCGGGCGAACGTCGACACCGACGCGATCATCCCCAAGCAGTTCCTGAAGTCGATCAAGCGCTCGGGCTTCGGTCCGAACCTGTTCGACGAGTGGCGCTACCTCGACCACGGCGAGCCGGGGATGGACAACGCGGGGCGCCCGCTCAACCCGGATTTCGTGCTGAACCAGCCGCGCTACCGGGGCGCGTCGATCCTGCTCGCGCGCCGCAACTTCGGCTGCGGCAGCTCGCGCGAGCACGCGCCCTGGGCGCTCGCCGACTACGGCTTCCGCGCGATCGTCGCGCCGTCCTACGCCGACATCTTCCACAACAACTGCTACAAGAACGGCCTCCTGCCGATCGTGCTCGGCGAGTCGGAGGTCGCGAAGCTGTTCGACGCCACGCTCGCGTTCCCGGGATTCGCGCTCACGATCGACCTCGAGCGGCAGACGGTCGCGTCGACGGACGGCTCGCTTTCGTTCGGCTTCGAGGTCGAGCCGTTCCGCAAGAAGTGCCTGCTCGAGGGGCTCGACGACATCGGCCTCACGCTCAGGCACGCCGACGAGATCCGCGCGTTCGAGGCGAAGCGGCTGGCGGAGCAGCCCTGGCTGGCGTGAAGCGGCACGGCCGCGAATGAAGGCGGGAGACAGGCGATCGGCGATGGGCGATCGGACGGGTGGCCACCGACGCGCCTTCCCGATCGCCGATTTTCGATGCTCCCTCGCCCACGCCTTCCCGTGACCGGCGATAGAAGCAGGGAAGTGGCCAATCGAACGGGTGTCCGCCGACCCGCCTTCCCGATCTCCGATTCTCGATCTTCCCTCTTCCCATTCCCGTCACTCCTCGCCCACGCCCTCCCATGAAAATCGCCCTCCTCCCCGGCGACGGCATCGGCCCCGAGATCGTGCGCGAGGCCGCGCGCGTGCTGGACGCGCTCCGGCGCGACGGCCTCCCGATCGAAACCGAGGCTGCTCCGATCGGCGGCGCGGGCCACGACGCGGCCGGCCACCCGTTGCCCGAGTCGACGCTGAAGCTGGCGAAGGCCGCGGACGCGGTGCTGCTCGGCGCCGTCGGCGGGCCGAAGTACGACACGCTGCCGCGCGAGCTCCGGCCCGAGCAGGGGATCCTCGGCATCCGCAAGGCGCTCGGACTCTTCGCGAACCTGCGCCCCGCGATCCTGTACCCGGAGCTCGCGGGGGCGTCGTCGCTCAAGCCGGAGGTCGTCGCCGGCCTCGACCTGATGATCATTCGCGAGCTCACCGGCGACATCTACTTCGGGCAGCCGCGCGGGCGGCGGCGCAACGCCGCGGGCGACGAGGAAGGCTACGACACGATGCTCTACAGCGTGCCGGAGATCGAGCGCATCGCGCGCGTCGGCTTCGAGACGGCGCGCGCGCGCGGTCGCCGGCTGTGCTCGGTCGACAAGGCCAACGTGCTCGACACGTCGATCCTGTGGCGCGAGGTCGTCACGCGCGTCGGACGCGACTACCCGGACGTGGCGCTCTCGCACATGTACGTCGACAACGCGGCGATGCAGCTCGTGCGCGCGCCCAAGCAGTTCGACGTGATCGTCACCGGCAACATCTTCGGCGACATCCTGTCCGACGAGGCGTCGATGCTGGCGGGCTCGATCGGGATGCTGCCTTCGGCCTCGCTCGACGCGAACCAGAAGGGGCTCTACGAGCCGATCCACGGCTCCGCCCCCGACATCGCCGGACAGGACCAGGCCAATCCGCTCGCCACGATCCTGTCGCTCGCGATGATGTTCCGCTACACGTTCGGCAAGGCCGACGTCGCGGCGCGCATCGAGGGCGCGGTCCGCAAGGTGCTCGGGCAGGGCGTGCGCACCGGCGACATCGCGGGGCCCGGCGAGCGCGTCGTCGGCACGCGGGCGATGGGCGACGCGGTCGTGGCCGCGATGTCGTGAATCACCCCCGGAAACCCGTTCGATCCGCCTTCCCGGGAGCTGCGCTCCGAGGTTGCTGCAATGCAGCGCGGGCTGCTATGATGGCGCTCATGCATCATCGCGCGCCCTCGGCTCCCCAGGCCCGCGCCGGGTTCCTCCCGGGTGCGGCGCGCTCGCTCGCGCTGCGTGCGACGAAAACCAAGACGATCAAGACGACCTGACCCGTCAGGCAGCGCCACCGCTTTCGTCCCCGCGAGCGGCGGGGAGGCCGAAGAGGAACGGCGGGGTGGCAGGGGCTCGTCATGCGTGTCGGATTCGTCGGTTGGCGCGGGATGGTCGGCTCGGTGCTCCTCCAGCGGATGCTGGAAGAGCGCGACTTCGAGCTGATCGATCCGGTCTTCTTCTCCACCTCGAGCGCCGGCGGCGCGGGGCCGTCGATCGGCAAGCCGACGGGGCCCCTGCTCGACGCGAACGACCCGAAGGCGTTCGCGGGGCTGGACGCGGTCGTCACCTGCCAGGGCGGCGACTGGACCAGCGCGATGCACCCGAAGCTGCGCGCCGCGGGATGGGCCGGCCAGTGGATCGACGCGGCGAGCGCGCTGCGGATGAAGGACGACGCCGTCATCGTCCTCGACCCGGTGAATCGCGAGGTGATCGACGCCGCGAGGACGCGCGGCGTGAAGGACTGGATCGGCGGCAATTGCACGGTCAGCCTGATGACGATGGGGCTCGCGGGCCTGATCCAGCGCGACCTCGTCGAATGGATGACCTGCATGACCTACCAGGCCGCGTCGGGGGCGGGCGCGCAGAACATGCGCGAGCTGCTCGCGCAGATGGGCGAAGCGCACCTCGCCGCGAAGGCGCTGCTCGAATCGCCGGGTTCGTCGATCCTCGACATCGACCGCGAGGTCGCCGGCATCCTGCGCGACGAGCGCTTCCCGACCGAGCACTTCGGCGTGCCGCTCGCCGGCAGCCTGATCCCGTGGATCGACAAGGACCTCGGCAACGGGACGAGCCGCGAGGAATGGAAGGGCGGCGCGGAGCTCAACAAGATCCTCGACCGTGGCACGGCCTCGAGGCCCCCGATTCCGGTCGAGTCGATCTGCGTGCGCATCGGCGCGATGCGCTGCCACTCGCAGGCGCTCACGATCAAGCTGAAGGAAGACCTGCCGCTCCCCGAGATCGAGCGGCTCGTCGCGGGCGCGAACGAGTGGGTGCGGCTCGTCCCGAACACCCGCGACGAGAGCATCCGGCACCTGACGCCGGCCGCGGTGACCGGGAAGCTCGAGATCGCCGTCGGTCGGCTGCGCAAGCTCTCGCTCGGGCCGGGGTACCTCGGCGCGTTCACCGTCGGCGACCAGCTGCTCTGGGGCGCGGCCGAACCGCTGCGCCGGATGCTGCGCATCCTGGTCGGGCGCTGAGGTCGGCTTCCTCGCCGGGCGGCGGCTCCCGCCGATTTCTCGGCGCCGCGGCGCGCCGCGAGAACCTGGCGCGTCGCTCCGGCACGAATGCAACAGCCCGGGCGCCCGGGGCGGGAGCGCTTCCGACACAAGATCTTGTGGCGAACGCCCGCGGGCCCCCCATGGGTGGAGTCGCGCTAAGACGTCGGCATGAAGCTTGCTGCCGTCCACCGGCGTTGGCGGGAAAAACACAAGCTAATACTGAGGTTTAGCTTGCACCGCTAAATCCATGATGTTATGTTTGCTTGAGGCAGAACGCATTCGGCGAGGGGACGGCATGCGTGCAAAACCCATCTTCAAGTTGACCCTGATGGCGGCGGCCCTGGCGGCCGCGGGCGCCGTGCAGGCGCTCGGGCTCGGCCGCCTGACCGTCGAATCGGGGCTGGGCCAGCCGCTGTCCGCGCGGATCGACCTCACGTCCGCCTCGCGCGAGGAACTCGACTCGCTCACGGCCCGCATCGCCGATCCGACGCTCTATCGGCAGAACAATCTCGCGTTCCAGCCCGTGCTCGCGCGCACGCGCGTCAGCGTCGAGCAGGGACCCCAGGGGGCGTACCTGCGCGTCACGTCGCCCACGCCGGTGAACGAGCCGTACCTCGACCTGATGGTGGAGGTGAACTGGGCCTCGGGACGCGTCGTCCGCAGCTACACGTTCCTGCTCGACCCGCCGGGCGTGATGGCCCAGGCGCCGGTCGAACCGGTGACGCCGGCGCGCGGCGCGCGCACGGCGCCGGCCGCGCCGACGGCGGCGCCGGCGGCAGCCCCGCAGCCGACGGCGGCCGCGGGCGAGGGCATCACCGTCAAGCGCGGCGACACGCTCTCGAAGATCGCGACCGACGTGAAGCCGGCGACCGTCACGCTCGACCAGATGCTCGTGGCGCTGTTCAAGAGCAACGCGGGTGCGTTCGACGGCAACAACATGAATCGCCTGCGCACCGGCGCGATCATCACGGTGCCCTCCGCGGAGGAGGTGGCAGCGACGCCGGCGCAGGAAGCGACGCGCGTCGTGCGCGTGCAGGCCTCCGACTGGCGCAGCTATCGCGACCGCATCGCCGCCGCGGCCCCGGCCGCGGAAGGCGCGGCGGGGCGCGCGGCCGCGGGCCGCATCGGCACCGCCGTCGAGGAGAAGGCGCCCGCCGCACGGCCGGGCGGCGACCAGGTGCGCGTGTCGCGCGAAGCGGCGCCGGGCAAGGGCGCGGGCGCCGCGGCCGAGGACGCGGTCGCGCGCGACCAGCAGCTGCGCGAGGCGCAGGCGCGCATCGCGGCGCTCGAGAAGACGATCGCCGACCTGCAGAAGGCCGTGCAGCTCAAGAGCACGACGATGGCGCAGGTCCAGGCGCAGGCCGAGTCCGCGACGGGCAAGGGCGCGGCGGCGCCGGCTCCCGCGGCGACGCCGGCCGCGGCGCCTGCGGCTCCCGCCAAGGCCCCCGAGGCGAAGGCTCCCGAGACCAAGGCCCCGGCCCCCGCGGTGACGCCGCCCGCGCCGCCGCCGGCCAAGGTCGAGCCGCCGAAGGCCGAAGCTCCGAAGGCCGAGCCGCCGAAGGCGGAAGCTCCGAAGGCGGAAGCGCCCAAGGCCGAGGCCCCGAAGGCCGCGCCGCCGAAGGCCGTGCCCAAGGCGGCCCCGAAGGCGGAGCCGAAGCCGGAGCCGGGATTCTTCGAGGACCTGTTCGCCAACACGCCGACCTGGGCGATCGGCGGCGGCGCGCTCGCGATCCTCGCCGGGATCGCCGCGCTCGTCGCGATGCGCCGGCGCAAGACGACCAAGTTCGAGGACAGCATCATCTCGGGCACCGACATCAAGACCAACACGGTGTTCGGCTCGACCGGCGGCGGCGTCGTCAACACCGGGGACAACTCGCTCGCGAGCGACTTCAGCCGCGAGGGCCTGGGCAACATCGACACCGACGAGGTCGACCCGATCGCCGAGGCCGAGGTCTACCTCGCGTACGGCCGCGACGCGCAGGCCGAGGAGATCCTGAAGGACGCGCTCAAGAAGGATCCGCAGCGGCAGGAGATCTACCTCAAGCTCCTCGAGATCCACGCGCAGCACAACAAGCCGTCCGCGTTCGAGACCGTCGCCGCCGAGCTCTACGCGGTCTCGCAGGGCCAGGGCGAGGTGTGGCACAAGGCGGTCGCGCTCGGCCGCCAGCTGGACCCGGCGAACCCGATGTTCGCGGAAGGCGGCGCCCCGGCGCCGCGCGCGGCCGGCGTCGAGAGCGACACGTTCACCGTGAGCGGCGACTACAAGCCCGCCGCGCCGAAGGCGGACAAGCCCCTCGACATGGGCCTCGAGGACGAGATCTCCCTCACGCCGACGTCGGGGGTGGCGGCCAAGCCGCTCTCCGACGCTTTCGGCGAGGACACGATCATCCACGCGCCGAAGGCGCCCTCGCCGTCGCAGGGCGTCGCGACGGCGGCGGTGGGCGCGGGAGCCGCGATAGCGGCGGCGGGCGCCGCGGCGATGCACGGCATGGGCGAGAAGGTCGAGAAGGCGAAGGAGTCCGTCGCGGAGAAGGTGGCCGCGGCCGCCGAGAAGTTCGACCTCGATTTCCATCTGGACGACGCGGAGAAGCCCGCTCCGATCAAGCCCAAGGCGGAGCCCGCGCTCGCGACGGCCGGCGCCGCGGCCGCGCCCGCCGAGAAGCTCGCGCGCCCCGCCGCCGCGCTCGAGCTCGACAAGCTCGATCTCTCGTTCGATCCGGACAAGGCGACGTTCGAGGATCCGACGCCGTCGGTGCTCGACGGCCAGTGGCACGATGCGGCGACGAAGCTCGACCTCGCGAAGGCCTACCAGGAGATGGGCGACGTCGAGGGCGCGCGCGAGATCCTGCAGGAAGTGCTGCACGAGGGCGACGACGAGCAGAAGAAGGAAGCGCAGGCGATCATCGCGAAGCTCGGCTGATTCGAAACGGCGGCAGGACGCGCGGCGGCGGGCCTTCGGGTCCGCCGTTGTTTTTGGGGAGAAAGGAAAAGGGGAAAATCGAAGATCGAATCGGCGCGGCGCCGCGCAGACCGGACGAGTCCGCGTTCGAACGTTCCGCGGGACGGGCACGCCGGCCCGCGCCATTCCATTCTCCATCGTCCATTCTCGGATCCCCGTTCCCCATGCGCCTCGCCCTCGCCCTCGAGTACGACGGTTCCGGCTTCTGCGGCTTCCAGTCGCAGCCGTCGGGCTGCGGCGTGCAGGACGCGCTCCAGCGCGCGCTCGCGGCGATCGCGCAGCGCGAGATCCCGGTGGCCGCCGCGGGCCGCACCGACGCGGGCGTGCACGCGACCTCGCAGGTCGTGCATGCCGACGTCCCCGACGACCGCCCGCTGACCGCGTGGGTGCGCGGCGTCAACGCGCACCTGCCGCCGGCGGCGGCCGTGCTCTGGGCGTGCCCGGTGGCCGACGACTTCCACGCGCGTTTCGCCGCCACGGGCAGGCACTACGCGTACCTGCTGCTCGCCCGCCCCGAGCGGCCGGGCCTCATGAGCGGGCGCGCCGGTTGGTATCATCGGCCGCTCGACGTCGCCGCGATGCGCGCGGCGGCGGCGCTCCTCCTCGGCCATCATGACTTCTCGTCGTTCCGCGCCGCCGAGTGCCAGGCGAAGTCGCCGATGAAGACGGTGCGCCGCTTCGACGTGTCGGCGTCCGGCGACCTCGTGCGCTTCGACGTCTCGGCCGACGCGTTCCTGCATCACATGGTGCGCAACCTCGTCGGCGCGCTGGTCGCGATCGGCGCCGGGAAGCAGCCTCCCGGGTGGATCGCCGACCTCGTCGCGGCGCGCGACCGCACGCAGGGTCCGCCGACGTTCGCGTCCGACGGGCTCTACTTCGCCGGCGCCGACTACGACGCGCGTTTCGGGCTCCCGCCGACGCGGCGCGATCCGGTGATCGTGGGGGCGTGACGCGATGCGCACGCGCGTCAAGATCTGCGGCATCACGCGCGTCGAGGACGCGCACGCGGCCGCGAAGGCGGGGGCCGACGCGATCGGCTTCGTGTTCTGGCGCGGCACGCCGCGCCGCGTCGACGTGGCGCTCGCGCGGTCCATCGCCGCGGCGCTCCCGCCGTTCGTGACGACGGTCGGCCTCTTCGTCGACCCGGCCCCGGACGAGGTCCGGGCCGTGCTCGAGACGGTCCCGCTCTCGTTGCTGCAGTTCCACGGCCACGAGCCCGCCCCGCTGTGCCGCTCGTTCGGCCGCCCCTACCTGAAGGCGATCGCGGTGGCGCCGGGGGCCGATTTGCTAGAATCGGCGTCGCTCTACGACGACGCGGCGGGCATCCTGCTCGACGCGCCGCCGTCCGGCGGATTGCCCGGCGGGACCGGACGGACGTTCGACTGGGACCGGCTGGAGGTCCCGCTGCCGAGGCCGCTCGTCCTCTCCGGCGGCCTCGACGCCGCCAACGTCGGCGAGGCGATCCGGCGCTTCGCGCCCTGGGCGGTGGACGTGTCGTCCGGCGTCGAGCAGCGCGACGCGGAGGGACGGCCCGTGAAGGGCGTCAAGGACGCGGCGCGGATCGCCGCGTTCATCAACGAGGTACGCAATGCAGATGTACGACCTGCCTGACGCGCGCGGCCACTTCGGCCCCTACGGAGGGGTCTTCGTCGCCGAGACGCTGATGCGCGCGCTCGACGAGCTCAAGGACCAGTACGAGCGCGCGCGCGCCGACCCCGCGTTCAAGGCCGAGTTCGAGCGCGAGCTCAAGCACTACGTCGGCCGGCCCTCGCCCGTCTACCACGCCGAGCGCTGGTCGCGGGAGCTCGGCGGCGCGCAGATCTGGCTCAAGCGCGAGGACCTGAACCACACCGGCGCGCACAAGGTGAACAACTGCATCGGCCAGGCGCTGCTCGCGCGGCGGCTGGGCAAGCCGCGCGTGATCGCCGAGACCGGCGCGGGCCAGCACGGCGTGGCCACCGCGACGGTCGCCGCGCGCTACGGGCTCGAGTGCGTCGTCTACATGGGCAGCGAGGACGTGAAGCGCCAGGCGCAGAACGTCTTCCGGATGAAGCTCCTCGGTGCCACGGTCGTGCCGGTCGAGTCGGGGTCCAAGACGCTCAAGGACGCGCTCAACGAGGCGATGCGCGACTGGGTGACGAACGTCGAGTCGACGTTCTACATCATCGGCACGGTCGCGGGGCCGCACCCGTACCCGATGATGGTGCGCGACTTCCAGAGCGTGATCGGCCGCGAGTGCCTCGAGCAGATGCCGGAGGCGGCCGGCCGGCAGCCCGACGTCGTGATCGCGTGCGTCGGCGGCGGCTCGAACGCGATGGGCATCTTCCACGCCTACATCCCCCGCGAGCAGGTGAAGCTCGTCGGCGTCGAGGCGGCCGGCGAGGGCATCGACACCGGGCGTCACGCCGCGTCGCTGATCGCCGGACGTCCCGGCGTGCTGCATGGCAATCGTACCTACCTCCTGCAGAACGCGGACGGCCAGATCGTCGAGACGCACTCGGTCTCGGCGGGGCTCGACTACCCGGGCGTCGGCCCCGAGCACGCGTGGCTCAAGGATTCCGGCCGCGCGCAGTACGTCGGCATCACCGACGACGAGGCGCTCGCCGCGTTCCACACCTGCTGCCGCGTCGAGGGCATCATCCCGGCGCTCGAGTCGGCGCACGCGCTCGCGTACGCCGCGAAGCTCGCGCCGACGCTGCCGAAGGATCGGATCCTGCTCGTCAACCTCTCGGGGCGCGGCGACAAGGACATGAACACGGTCGCGGAACGGTCGGGCATGAAGTTCTACTGCCGGCCCGAGTGCGACCCGTCGAAGCGATGACCGGCGTGCCGGCGCGACGGTCGACGGGCGCGCGCGGCACGCGCGCGCAGAGCGCGGCATGAACCGGATCGACGCGACGTTCGCGCGGCTCCAGGCGGCGGGCCGCACCGCGCTCATTCCCTACGTGACGACGGGCGACCCGTCGCTCGAGGGGACGCTCGACGTCATGCGCGCGCTCGTGATGGGCGGCGCCGACGTGATCGAGCTCGGCGTGCCGTTCTCGGATCCGATGGCCGACGGGCCGGTGATCCAGCGCGCGTCCGAGCGCGCGCTCGCGAACGGCGTCGGCCTGAAGGACGTGCTCGCGGTCGTGCGCGCGTTCCGCGACCGGAACGCGACGACGCCGATCGTGCTGATGGGCTACGCGAACCCGATCGAAGCGATGGGTCCTGCGGTGTTCGCCGACCGGGCGCGCGACGCGGGCGTCGACGGCGTGCTCGTCGTCGACTATCCGCCCGAGGAGGGCGAACTGTTCGCGCGGGAGCTCGACGCCCGCGGGATCGCGCCGATCTTCCTGCTGGCGCCCACGACGCCGGAGACGCGCATCGACGCCGTGGCGAAGCTGGCGCGCGGCTACGTCTACTACGTGTCGCTCAAGGGCGTGACCGGCGCCGCGCACCTCGACACCGCCGAGGTCGCGCGCAAGCTGGCCGAGATCCGCCGGCACGTGCAGCTGCCGGTCGGCGTGGGCTTCGGCATTCGCGACGCCGCGAGCGCGCGCGCGGTCGCCGAGCACGCCGACGCGGTCGTCATCGGCAGCCGCGTCATCCAGGAGGTCGAGGGCGGCCCGCCGTCGGGGGCGGCCGAGCGGGCCGGGGCGTGGATCGCCACGATCCGGCAGGCGCTGGACGCGATGCCGGCCAAGCGCGCCGCGTGACCGGCAGATGGGTATGATGGAACGCGCGCCGATGCCCGCCGCCGGGACCTGCCGGGGCGGCCGCCGGCTCCCGGGAGCGTCCGGGCGCGACGCCGCGATGGTGCAAGCCTGCGGGAGGTGACCGATGTCCTGGCTGCAGAAGCTCCTGCCTCCGCGCATCAAGAGCACGCCCGGCACGCGCAAGCAGGCGGTGCCCGAGGGGCTGTGGATCAAGTGCGCCGCGTGCGAGGCGGTCCTCTACCGGACCGACCTCGAGAAGAACCTGTCGGTGTGCCCGAAGTGCGGCCACCACGCGCGCGTCCCGGCGCGCGCGCGGATCGACCAGCTGCTCGACCCCGAGGGACGCTTC
Source organism: Burkholderiales bacterium (assembly GCA_046347845.1). Lineage (GTDB taxonomy): Bacteria > Pseudomonadota > Gammaproteobacteria > Burkholderiales > Casimicrobiaceae > VBCG01. The sequence continues at coordinate 83,192 of JAXMFH010000010.1, forward strand.
GAGATCGGCTCCGAGGTGGTGCCGATCGACTCGCTCAAGTTCAAGGACCAGAAGAAGTACCCGGAGCGCCTCGCCGCGGCGCTCGAGGAGACCGGCGAGACCGACGCGCTCGTCGTGATGCAGGGGAGCGTGGCGAGCGTCCCGCTCGTGCTCGCGGCGTTCGAGTTCGACTTCATGGGCGGCTCGATGGGGTCGGTCGTCGGCGAGCGCTTCGTGCGCGGCGTGCGCGTCGCCTACGAGAACCGGATCCCGTTCGTCTGCATCTCCGCCTCCGGCGGCGCCCGGATGCAGGAGGGCGTGAACTCGCTGTTCCAGATGGCGAAGACGACCGCGGCGCTGCAGGAGCTCGCGAAGGCGCGGCTGCCGTTCGTCTCGCTGCTCACGGATCCGACGATGGGCGGCGTGTCGGCGTCGTTCGCGTTCGTCGCCGACCTCGTGATCGCGGAGCCGGGCGCGCTGATCGGCTTCGCCGGTCCGCGCGTCATCGAGCAGACCGTGCGCGAGAAGCTGCCCGAGGGCTTCCAGCGCGCGGAGTTCCTGCTCGAGAAGGGCGCGATCGACATGATCGTCGACCGGCGCTCGCTGCGCGAGGAGCTGCCGCGGCTGCTCGCGATGCTCGTGCGCGCGCCCGCGCCGGCCGCCTGACGGCCGTCCGGCACCCCGACCCGCGAGGCGTCGCCTGATCGCGCCCGGCCGCCCGCGCGACCTTCCCGGCTGGCTCGCGTACCTCGAGACGCTCCATCCGAAGCCGATCGCGATGGGGCTCGATCGCGTGCGAGCGGTGCTCGCGCGCCTGGGGCTCGCGTTCGCGTGCCCGATCGTCACCGTCACCGGCACCAACGGCAAGGGATCGACCTCGGCGATGCTCGAGGCCGCGATGCGCAGCGCCGGCTATCGCACCGGGCTGTACCTGTCGCCGCACCTCGTGCGCTACAACGAGCGCGTGCGCATCGAGGGCCGGGAGGTTCCCGACGACGCGCTCGTGGGCGCGTTCGGCGAGGTCGAGGACGCGCGCACCGCCCTCGATCCGCCGGTGCCGCTCACCTATTTCGAGTTCGGCACGCTCGCGGCGTTCCTGCTGTTCGCGAGGAGCGCGCCCGACGTGCTGATCCTCGAGGTGGGACTGGGCGGGCGGCTCGATGCGGTCAACGCGGTCGACGCGGACGTCGCGATCGTCACGAGCGTGGACCTCGACCACCAGGACTACCTCGGCGGCACGCGCGAGGCGATCGGGCGCGAGAAGGCGGGCATCTTCCGCCCGGGGCGCGTCGCGATCTGCGGCGACCCCGACCCGCCGGCGTCGGTGCTCGAGGAGGCCGCGCGCGTCGGGGCGACGCTGTACGTCGCGGGTCGCGATTTCGCCGCGACCCCCGAGGGCACGCAGTGGCGCTACCGGGGCCCCGGCGGCGAGCGCTACGGACTACCCCATCCCGCGCTGCGCGGCGCCTACCAGCTCGGCAACGCCGCCTGTGCGATCGCGGCGATCGACGCGCTGCGCGGCCGCCTGCCGGTGAGCGCGGGGGCGCTGCGCGACGGGCTCGTCGGCGTCGAGCTCGCCGGGCGGTTCCAGGTGCTGCCCGGCCGACCGGCGCGCGTGCTCGACGTCGCGCACAATCCGCACGCCGCGCGCGCCCTCGCGTCCTGCCTCGCGTCGATGGGCTACCACGCGAGCACGCACGCGGTGCTCGGCATGCTGGCGGACAAGGACATCGACGGCGTGGTCGGCGCCATGCGCGGCGTGGTCGACCGGTGGACGGTGGCGCCGCTGCCGGGCCCCCGCGGCGCGACGGCGCAGGCGCTCGCGGACGCGCTCGATCGCGCGGGCGTGCCGGCCGCGGCGGTGCGCACGGCGCCCGACGTCGCGACCGCGTGGCGGGCCGCGGTCGCCGAGGCGGGCGAGGCTGATAGAATCGTCGCCTTCGGCTCGTTCCTCACGGTCGCCGCCGCGCTCGCGGCGGAGCGGTGACGCGCCGACGCCATGGCCGAACCCGACGACCTCAATCTCGACGAGCTCAAGCGCCGCGGCCGCCGGCGCCTGATCGGCGCGATCGTGCTCGCGCTCGTCGCCGCGGTCGTCGTGCCGATGCTGCTCGAGAGCGAGCCCAAGCCGCTCGGCGAAGACGTGTCGGTCCGCATCCCGCCGGTCGACGAGGGCAAGTTCGTGAGCAAGCTCGGCGAGAGCCGCCCGAAGGCCGAGAGCGCGAAGGGCGCACCGGCGCCCGTCGCGCCGCCGCCCGCCGCTCCGGCAGCGGCGGCCCCGGACGCGGCGCCGGTGGCGAAGGACGCGCCGCCCGCCGCACCGACGGCGCCCGCGCAGGACGCCGCGCCACGCAAGTCGGTCGCGGATGCGGAGAAGGCGGTGCTCGCGCCGGCCTCGCGCGCCGCGCAGGCTCCGGCGAAGGCGAACGGCAATGCGGCGAAGCCGACCGCGGCCCCGAAGGACGCCGACGCCGCTGCGGCCAAGCCTCCCGCGGTCGAGGCACCCGCGAAGCCCGCCGACGCCGACGCGAAGGCGGCGCCCGCCCGCGAGGGCTATGCGGTCCAGCTCGCCGCGTTCTCCGACGACAAGGGGGCGAATGCGCTCGCGAACAAGCTCAAGCGCGCGGGCTACCCGGCGTTCACCGAGACGGTCGCGACGAGCCAGAAGACGCTCTGGCGCGTGCGCGTCGGTCCCTACCCGTCGCGCGAGGCGGCGGCGCAGTCGCGCGACAGGCTCAAGGCCGAGGGCCACCCCGGCATCGTCGTGGCGGCCAGGTAGCGCCGGAGCGCCGCCGTGACCGCGCTCGACGTCTGCGCGATCGCCGTCGTCGCCGTGTCGATCCTGTTCGCGTACGCGCGCGGGATCATCCGTTCGCTGATCGGCACCGTTGCCTGGATCGTCGGGTTCGTCGCCGCGCTCGCGTTCACGCCGGCGCTGGGCGCGCATTTCCCGCCGGTGCACGACGCGCCGTTCGTTCCCTTCGTGATCGCGTTCGTCGCGATCTTCGTCACCGCGCTGGTCGCGGGGGCGCTGGTGGCCTGGCCGCTGCGCGCGGTCGTGCGCAAGGCCGGCATGGGGTTCGTGGACGCCTCCCTCGGCGCGACGTTCGGCCTCGCGCGCGGGATCGCGCTGATGGTCGCGTTCGCGCTGGTCGCCGGCGTCACCGGCCTCGCCCAGCGCGACTGGTGGCAGAATGCGTTCCTCGCGCCGTCGCTCGCGTCGGGGGCCCTGGCCCTGAGGCCCTGGCTCCCTCACGCCTGGTCGGAGCGGCTCGATTTCTCACCGACCGGCCCGGCGCAGGGCGCGCCGGGGTCCGCTGACAGGGCCTGAACCCATGTGCGGCATCGTCGGCGCCGTCTCGCGCGCGCCGGTCAACCAGCTCCTCTACGACGGGCTCATGCTCCTGCAGCACCGCGGGCAGGACGCGGCCGGCATCGTGACGAGCGAGGGCAACGTCTTCCACATGCACAAGGGTCCCGGCTACGTGCGCGACGTGTTCCGCACGCGGAACATGCGCGACCTGACCGGCACCGCGGGCATCGGCCACTGCCGCTACCCGACGGCGGGAAGCGCGTTCTCCGACCTCGAGAGCCAGCCGTTCTACGTGAACGCGCCGTTCGGCATCACGCTCGGCCACAACGGCAACCTGACCAACAGCGAGGCGCTGAAGCGCGAGCTGTTCCAGCTCGACTTCCGCCACGTCAACACGAACAGCGACAGCGAGGTGCTGCTCAACGTGCTCGCGCTGGAGCTCGAGCGCGCCGCGCAGCACCACCGGCTCGACCCGGACGCGATCTTCCGCGCGGTCGCCGGCGTGCATCGCCGCTGCCGCGGCGCGTACGCGATCGTGGCGATGATCGCGGGGTACGGGCTCCTCGCGTTCCGCGATCCGTTCGGCATCCGCCCGCTCGTGGTCGGCCTCGCCGAGACGCCGCAGGGCCCCGAGTACATGGTGGCCTCCGAGTCGGTCGCGCTGGAGGCCTGCGGCTTCCGCGTCCTTCGCGACGTCGCACCGGGCGAGGCGATCTTCGTCGACTTCGCGGGAGCGATGCACGCGCGCCAGTGCGCGGCGTCGCCGCGACTCGTGCCGTGCATCTTCGAGTTCGTCTACCTCGCGCGCCCCGACAGCGTGATCGACGGGACCAGCGTCTACGAGTCGCGCATCCACATGGGCGCCGAGCTCGCCCGCCGCCTCCGCGCGATGCCCGAGGCGCGCGACGTCGACGTCGTGATCCCGATTCCCGACTCGAGCCGGCCCTCCGCGATGCAGCTCGCGAACGACCTCGGCCTCACCTACCGCGAGGGCTTCGTCAAGAGCCGGTACGTGGGCCGGACGTTCATCATGCCGGGGCAGGCGATGCGCAAGAAGAGCGTGCGCCAGAAGCTCAATCCGATCGGCATGGAGTTCGCGGGCAAGGTCGTGCTGCTCGTCGACGACTCGATCGTGCGCGGCACGACGTCGCGCGAGATCGTGCAGATGGCGCGCGACGCGGGAGCGCGCAAGGTCTACTTCGCGTCGGCGAGTCCGCCGGTCCGGTTCCCGAACGTCTACGGCATCGACATGCCGACGCAGAACGAGCTCGTCGCGCACGGGCGGACGCCCGACGAGATCTCGCGCGAGATCGGGGCCGATCTGCTGATCTACCAGGACCTCGACGCGCTGAAGGCCGCCGTGCGCGCCGCGAACCCGCGCCTGGACGCGTTCGAGGCGTCGTGCTTCGACGGGCGCTACGTGACCGGCGACGTGACGCCCGAGTACCTCGCGGCGCTCGCCGGCGCGCGTCCCGAGGGACGGGGGGACCCCGGGCGCGACGACGAGCGCGGCGCGCCGCCGGCGTAGCCCGGCGCCGCCTCCGTCACCGGCGCACGCGCTCCACGACGACGACCCGCCCCTTCCCGGACGATGACGACGATCGAATCCTTCTTCGCGCTCGCGGCGATCGTGGTGTTCGTCGGCCTCGTCGTCTGGCGGCGCGACCTCCGGACCGGGCGCATTCCGCGGCCCAAGCGGAAGCTGCCGGCGACGTCGCTGCGCGAGCGGCTCGGGGACACCGCGTTCCGCAGGCACGTGTCGCCCGCGTCGGCGTTGAGCGCCGGCGCGAAGGTGGTCGACGCGACGGGCGCCCCGCAGGCCGGCGCGGGAGCGGCGCCGGATTCGAGTCCCGGAGGCGAAAAACGCGCCGGACCGCCGGCCTGATGCCTGCCGTCACGGAGCGGTCATCTCGCGCGGGCAGCATCGGGACTCCGGTCCGGCCGGCCCCCAGATGCTTGCCATCGAGCACTTCTTCCTGTTTGCCGCGCTGGTCGTGGCGATCGGCCTCGTCGTCCGTTGGCGCGATCGCCGCTCGGGCCGCGCCCTCGACGCCGAGGCGGAAGACCCTTCGCCCCCGATGCGCGACCGGTTCGCCGACACGGGCTTTCTCCCGGACGACGAGTGGCGCACCCGGAACGCGCGGTCGCGACCCGTGGCACGCAGGCGGCAGGGCGCCGCATCGGGCACGCGCGACTGACCCGTCCCGCGGGATTTGACCGGGCGGCGGGTCCGCGTTAATATGTTCGTTGCGCCGATTTGAGGCTTCAGCTTGCGGGCGCATAACAAATGCCGCTAAAGCGAGGTTCGCCTTGAGCCCGGAGATACCGGGTCAGGGCACACGAAACCCGTCCGGCGGCCACGCTCGACGGGTTTTTTGTTTGCAGGCGGCCCCACGATGAACGCACCGACGCCCCCACGCGGCTTCACGACCGCGATCCTCCACTCCGACCGCGACGCGCCGATCGAGCACGGCGCGCTGCACAAGCCGCTGCACGTCTCGGTCGCCTACGGCTACCGCGACGCGCGCGACCTCGCGGCCGTGTTCCAGGGCCGCCAGGCGGGCCACGTCTACGGGCGCCAGGGCAATCCCACGACCGCCGCGCTCGAGGCGAAGGTGACGGCGATGGAGGACGGCGTCGCGACCGTCAGCTTCGCGACCGGCATGGCGGCGATCGGCGCCATCGCGCTCACGCTCACGCGGGCCGGCGACCACGTCGTCGCGAGCCGCTACCTGTTCGGCAACACGGCGAGCCTCTTCCAGACGCTCGAGGCGCACGGCGGCGAGGTGAGCTACGTCGACGCGACCGACGCCGCGAACGTCGAGGCGGCGCTGCGGCCGACGACCCGCCTCGTGTTCGTCGAGACGATCGCGAACCCGCGCACCCAGGTCGCCGACCTCGCGCGGATCGGCGAGCTCTGCGCGGCGCGCGGCGTCGTCTACGTCGTCGACAACACGATGACCTCGCCGTGGCTGTTCCGGCCCGCGACCGTCGGCGCGAGCCTCGTCGTGAACGCGCTCACCAAGTACATCGGCGGCCACGGCAACGCGCTGGGCGGCGCCGTCACCGACACCGGCCTCTACGACTGGACGCGCCACCCGGCGATCCACGACGCGTACAAGGGCCCGAACCCGAAGCTGTGGGCGATCACGCAGATCCGGAAGAAGGGGCTGCGCGACTGGGGCGGCACGCTCTCGCCCGAGCAGGCGCACCACCTCGCGGTCGGCGCGGAGACGCTCGCGCTGCGGTTGGACCGCCAGTGCGCGAACGCGGGGGCGCTCGCCCGCTTCCTCGCGTCGCACCCCCGCGTGCGCGCGGTCCATTACCCCGGCCTCGCGTCGCACCCGCAGCACGAGCGGGCGCGCGCGCTCTTCCGCGGTTGCGGCGCGCTGTTCTCGTTCGAGCTCGCCGACGGGGTGGATCCGTTCGACTTCCTCAACCGCCTGCGCGTCGTCGTGCTGTCGTCGAACCTCGGCGACAACCGGACGCTCGCGATTCCCGTGGCGCAGACGATCTTCTGGGAGATGGGGCGCGAGCGCCGCGAGGCGATGGGGATCGCCGAGTCGCTGATCCGCGTCTCGGTCGGCATCGAGGACGAGGCCGACCTGATCGCGGACTTCGGGCAGGCGCTCTCCGGGGTGTGATCCCCCCGAGGCGCGCGGTGCGCGCCCCCCCCCCAAGGGGGGCGCGGCGAGCTCGGGGCGGCGGGTGTGAGCCCCCCGAGGCGCGCGGTGCGCGCCTCCCCCCAAGGGGGGCGCGGCGAGCTCGGGGCGGCGGGTGTGAGCCCCCCGAGGCGCGCGGTGCGCGCCTCCCCCCCAAGGGGGGCACGGCGAGCTCGGGGCGGCCCGTCGCTCGCCGTCCCGGCGCGAGCGGGGGATCAGGCGCGCGTCGTCGCCGCCGGCGCGAGCCGCCGGTAGATCGCCAGCGCGAACGGGATCCAGCCGATCCAGCGCACGAGGTCGACGATCTCGTTGTCCCAGTGCCAGTCGTCGATCGCGTCGAAGTGCATGTCGAGCTTGTCCTCGACGTAGCCCCACAGCGACAGCCAGGCCGCGAGGAACGCGATGACCGCGCCCTTCGCGCGGCCCTGCGGCGATGCCTGGCGCCACATCGGCGCCGCGACGAGGGCGCCGACGATCGCGACGTAGAGGATCGTGCGGGCGAGCGGCCAGGCGTCGAACGTCGGCACGAGCAGCGGCTCGCTCGCGATCATCTTCGCGGCGGTCCAGCCCAGCACGCCCGCGCCGAGCCACAGGATCTGCGGAAACCGCGACACCCACTTCAGCACCAGCGTGGAGCCCCAGATCACGATCGGGATCGAGATCGCGAGTCCGATCACGACGAGCAGCATGCTGCCGTGCGCCGCGCCGCCGATCGCGAGCACGTTGTCGACGCCCATGACGGCGTCGGCCACGATGATCGTCTGGATGGCGCCGCGGATCGAGGCCTTGGCCTCGATCGAGTGCTCGTCGGGGCCGCTCCCGTCGGCGGTGAGCTTCCAGCCGATCCAGACGAGCGCGGCGCCGCCCACGAGCAGGAAGCCGGGAATCTTGAGCAGCCAGATCACGACCGACGTGAGCGCGACCCGCACCGCGATCGCGCCGAACGTGCCCCACAGCACGACGCGCCGCTGGTGCTCCTTCGGGACGTTGCGCGCCGCGAGCCCGATGACGATCGCGTTGTCGCCCGCGAGCACGAGGTCGATCACGATGATGGCCGCGAGCGCGGACCACCACGGGCTGGAGAAGAGTTCGGGGCTCATCGGGGCGCACCTCCGGCGGGGAACCCCGGGATTCTAGCGCGGCGACGGCGCCTCAGGCCGCGAGCTCGCGCCGGCGCACCCCGCCCTCGTCGATCTCGAGCCAGACGGCGCGGTCGCGCCAGTCGGGCAGGACGTGGCGCTCGCAACGACGCCCGTCGACGTCGACGATGTGCGACGCCGGCCGGTGGGTATGGCCGTGGACGAGACGCGCGACGCCGGCCGCGCGCAGCGCCTGCTCGACCGCGGACGCGTTCACGTCCATGATCGCGTCGTCCTTCGTCAGGTTCGCCCGGCGGCTCTTGCGCCGCAGCCACGCCGCGAACGCCCGGCGCACCGGCCAGGGGAGCGACAGGAACCGGCGCTGCCGGCGCCGGTCGCGCGACCACGCGCGGTACTTCTGGTACGCCAAGTCGTCGGTGCACAGCTCGTCGCCGTGCATCAGCAGCGTCGGCACGCCGCCGGCGTCGACGACGATCCGCTCGGGCAGGAGCCGGGCGCCTGCCGCGCGCGCGAAGCGGTCGCCCAGCAGGAAGTCGCGGTTGCCGTGCATCACCGCGACGGGCACGCCGGCGTCGGCGACCGCGCGGAGCGACGCGACCACGCCGGCCGCGAACGGCTCGTGGATCTGCTCGTCGCCGATCCACGCGTCGAACAGGTCGCCCAGCACGTAGAGCGCCGACGCGTCGCGTGCGGGGCCGCGCGCCCACGCGTGGAACGCCGCGGCCGCGGCCGGGCGGGCCGGCGCGAGGTGCAGGTCGGAGACGAACAGCGCGGGCTTCATCGCGCGCCGGCGGCGGTCCGTCTCACGCGCGGGCGCCCGGCGGGGCGGCTCAGGCCAGGACCTCGGCGCGGCGGATCACGACGTCGGCGGTCGGCACGTTCTCGTGCATGCCGCTGCGGCCGGTCGCCACCCCCTTGATCCGGTCGACGACGTCGCCGCCCTCGGCGACCTTCCCGAACACGCAGTAGCCCCAGCCGTTGCCGCCCGGCGACTTGAAGTCGAGGAAGTCGTTGTCGGCGACGTTGATGAAGAATTGCGCGGTCGCCGAGTGCGGATCGCCGGTCCGCGCCATCGCGACCGTGTGGCGCGTGTTCCTGAGCCCGTTCGCGCCCTCGTGCGCGATCGGCGCGCGCGTGGGCTTCTGCTTCATGCCCGGCTCGAACCCGCCGCCCTGGATCATGAAGCCGTCGATCACGCGGTGGAAGATCGTGTTGTCGTAGTGGCCGTCGCGGACGTACTGCAGGAAGTTCTTCACGGTCGCCGGCGCGTTCTCGTCGTCGAGCGCGAGGACGATGTCGCCCGCCGTGGTGGAAAGCTTGACTCGGGTCATCGGGGTCTCCGGAGGGGGTGGATGCGCGGCGTCACTTCGCGTCGACGACCTTCGCGCTCGTGATCAGGACCTTCTCGACCGGCACGTCCTTCGGGAACGGGCCGCCGGCGCCCGTGGGCGCCTTCGCGATCTTCTCGACGACGTCCATGCCCTGCACGACCTTGCCGAACACCGTGTAGCCGTAGCCCTGGACCGTGGACTCGCGGTAGTTCAGGAACTTGTTGTCCGCGACGTTGATGAAGAACTGCGCGGAGGCCGAGTGCGGGTCGGACGTGCGCGCCATCGCGATCGTGCCCGGCGCGTTCACGAGCCCGGCCTTCGACGCCTGCTCGGCCTCGTTCTTCACCGGCGCGCGCGTCGGCTTCTGCGCGAAGTCGGCCGTGTAGCCGCCGCCCTGGATCATGAAGCCGGGGATCACGCGGTGGAACTGCGTGCCGTCGTAGTGGCCGGACTTCACGTAGGCGAGGAAGTTCTCGACCGTCTTCGGCGCGGCGGCGGCGTCGAGCTGCAGCACGATCTTGCCGGCGGTCGTGTCGAGCTCGACCTTCTGCGCGAGCGCGGAGGCGGCGGGGAGCGCCGAGGCCGCGAAGGCCAGCGCCAGGGCGAGGAAGGGTCGGGTCATGCGGGTCTCCTTGGACGAAAGGGGGATCAGCGGACGGCGAGCGCGTCGCGCACGAGCTTGAGCTTCGCGGGCGCGGGCCCCTTGCCCTTCTCGAGCGCGACCGCGCGTTCGTATTGGCGCGCGGCGAGCCGCGCGTAGACGTCGCCCAGGTTCTCGACGGCCGGGGCGTAGTCCGGCGACGCGGCGATCGCGAGCTCGAGCTCGGCCTTCGCGAGCTCGAGGCTGCCGCGCGCCGCGTAGAGCACGGCGAGGTTGTTGTGCACTTCGGGCAGCTCGGGGAAGTCGGCCGCGAGCGCGGTGAGCGTGGCGACCGCGTCGTCGGGCCTGCCGGCCTCCGACTGCGCGACCGACTTGAGGAACCGCGCCTGCGGCTCCCGCGGCCGTTCGCGGGACAGCGCCTCCAGGCGCGCGATCGCCGCGTCGTAGCGCTTCTGCGCGATCATCTCGCGCGCCTCCTTGAGGCCCGCCGCGTAGGCCTTGCGCGAAGCGTCCGAGTACTCGGCGGGCAGCGGCGTCGGCGCCGGCTCGGGCGGCAGGGGCGCCGAAGGCGCCTGCGCGAGCGCGTGCGCCGCGGCGAGCGCGGCGGCGAGCGTGGCGAGGGCGCGGGGGAGGGCGGCGGGCATCGGGATCGCGGCGTGCGGGCCCCGGGGAAGCCGCGCGGCGCGAGGGTGCGATTCTAGCGCACCGGTCCCCGCCGCCCCGGCGGCCGGTTACGACCCGGCGAGCCTCGCGACGGTCGCGTCGATCAGCCGGCGCGCGATCGAGACCGGGGGCGGGAGCTTCGGCAGCGCGTCGAGCGGGAACCAGCGCGCGTCCTCGATCTCGGGATCGTCGAGGCGGATCGCGCCGCCCGCGTACTCGGCCGTGTACGCGATCATCAGCGAGTGGGGGAACGCCCAGGACTGGCTCGCGAAGTAGACGGGCTCGCCGATCTCCACGCCGACTTCCTCGCGGACCTCGCGCCGGATGCAGTCCTCGATCGTCTCGCCGGGCTCGACGAACCCCGCGAGCGCCGAGTAGACGCCGGCGGCGAAGCGCGCCGACCGGGCGAGCAGCAGCTCGCGGCCGCGCGTCACCAGCGCCATCATCGCGGGCGACACGCGCGGGTACGCGACGAGGCCGCAGGACGGGCACTCTCGCGCGCGCTCGCCTTCGCGTGCCCGCGTCGGCGTGCCGCAGCGGCCGCAATAGCGGTGCGAGCGGTCGAAGTCGGCGACCTGGAACGCGCGCGCGGCGATCGCGAGCAGCGGGTCGGGCAGCCGGAAGAAGAACGACCGCAGTCCGGCCATCCCGAAGCCCGGCGGCGGCGACTCGACGCCCTCGAGCGCGATCGCGACGCAGGGGACGCCGTCGAGCTCGCCCAGGTAATGGCGCGAGCCGCGCAGCCCGGCCGCCTCGAGCTCGCCCGGCGTGGGGATCGCCGGCGACTCGACGCTGCCCCGTACGACGAGCTTCGACCCCGCGTACGCGAACGCGAGCGCCGTCGCGGGCAGGACGGTCGGCAGCCGGTGCGACGGGGCGAATCCGGGAGGCGTGTGCATGGGCGGCGGAGCGCCGCCGATTATGCACGACCCGCCCGGCGTCTCCCGGCCCGCCGTCAGGCCAGCGCGAGCGGAAGCTTGCGCAGGCGCTGGCCGGTCGCCGCGTAGAGCGCGTTCGCGACCGCCGGCGCGATCACCGGCGTCGCGGGCTCGCCCACGCCCGTGGGCTTGGCCGCCGAAGGCACGATGTGGACCTCGACCGCGGGCATCTCGTCGATGCGCAGCGCCGGGTAGTCGTTGAAGTTCGACTGCTCGACGACGCCGTCCTTGATCGTGATCGCGCTGTAGAGCGCGGCCGACAGGCCGAAGCCGATGCCGCCTTCCATCTGCGCGCGCACGACGTCGGGATTGACGACCGTTCCGCACTCGACCGCGCAGACGACGCGGTCGACGGTGAAGCTGCGGTCGGGCTTGACGGTCACTTCGGCGACCTCGGCGACGACCGTGCCGAACGACTCGTGCACCGCGAGGCCGCGGCCGCGCTTCGTGCCGGCCTTGCCCGGCGCGAGCGGCGTGCCCCAGCCCGCCTCGCGCGCGGCGAGCTCGAGCGCGGCGAGGTGCCGCGGGTGCTTCGCGAGCAGCGCGCGGCGCATCGCGAGCGGGTCCTGCCCCGTCGCGACGGCGAGCTCGTCGAGGAACGTTTCGGTCGAGAACGCCGTGTGCGTGGACCCCACTGAGCGCCACCACTGCACGGGCACCGCGCCGTAGGGCGAGTGGAGGTCGACGGCGAGGGCGGGGATCGCGTAGGGCAGCGACGCGGCACCCTCGACCGAGGTCGCGTCGACGCCGTCCTTGACCAGCGCCTTCTCGAAAGCGGTCCCGTCGAGGATCGACTGGCCCACGATCCGGTGCTGCCAGCCGACGATCGCGCCGCCGGCGTCGAGTCCCGCCTTCAGCGCGTGCAGGTACATCGGGCGGTAATAGCCGGCGCGCATGTCGTCCTCGCGCGTCCAGACGAGCTTCACCGGGACGCCGCGCTGGTCCGTCTTCGCGAGGCGCGAGACGATCTCCGCGCATTCGACGACGTAGTCCGACTGCGGGTTCGCGCGGCGGCCGAAGCTGCCGCCCGCGTAGAGCGTGTTGATCGTCACCTGCCCGGGCTCGAGCCCGGTCACCTTCGCGATCGCGGCCTGGTCGCCGGTCTGCGACTGCGCGCCGTACCAGGCCTCGCAGCGTCCCTCGGTCAGGCGCATCACGCAGTCGAGCGGCTCCATCGCCGCGTGCGCGAGGTAGGGGAACTCGAACGTCGCCTCGAGGACTTTCGCGGCCCCGGCGATCGCCTTCGCCGCGTCGCCGTCGGCGCGCGCGACCTTGCCCGGCGTCGCGGCGAGCTTGCGGTAGGACGCCATAAGCTCGTCCGTCGAGCCCGTCCACGCGCGGCTGTCGTTCCACTCGACCTTGAGCGCGTCGCGGCCCTTGACCGCCGCCCAGAACCCGCTCGCGAGCACCGCGACGCCGGTGGGCAGCTCGAGCACCGTGCGCACGCCCGGAATGCCCTTGAGCCCGCTCGCGTCGAAGCTCTTCACGCGCCCGCCGAAGCGGGGCGGGTGCAGCACGACCGCCGTCAGCATGCCGGGGAAGTCGACGTCCTGCGTGAAGAGCGCGGTCCCGTTCGACTTCGCCGCCGTGTCGGTGCGCGGAACGTGCTTGCCGACGTAGACGAAGTCCTTCGGATCCTTGAGCGTCACGTTCGCGGGAACGGGCATCGCCGAGGCCGCTTCGGCCAGCTCGCCGAACGTCGCCTTCCTCCCCGACGCGTGCGACACGACGCCCGCGCTCACCCTGATCGACTCGGCGGGCACGTTCCATCGCTTCGCCGCCGCCGCCACGAGCATCGCGCGCGCGGCCGCGCCCGCCTGGCGAAGCTGCTCCCACGAGTTCGCGATCGCGGTCGAGCCGCCGGTGCCCTGGGCAGGTCCCCAGAACAGGTTGTTGTAGCGCGTCGCGTCGGCGGGCGCGCTCACGACGCGCACCTGGCTCCAGGCGGCGTCGAGCTCGTCGGCGACGATCGTCGCGAGGCCGGTGTAGACGCCCTGGCCCATCTCGAGGTGCTTCGCGACGACGGTGACCGTGTTGTCGCGGCCGATGCGGACGAACGCGTTGGGCTCGAACGGAGGCGCCTGGGTCGCGGCGCCCGCCTTGCCGGGACCGCCCTGCTGCGCGAGGACCGGGACGTGGACGCCGAGGAGGAGGCCGGCGCCGGCGGCGCCGCCCGCCTTCAGGAACGCGCGGCGCGAGCGGGAGAGGTTGCGGACGGGATGGTCGCTCATCGGGATCTCCTTCACGCGAGCGACTTCGCCGCTTCCTTGATCGCCGCGCGGATGCGCACGTAGGTCGCGCACCGGCAGAGGTTGCCCGACATCGCGGAATCGATGTCGGCGTCGGTCGGGCGCTTGTTGCGAGCGAGCAGCGCCGCCGCGCTCATCACCTGGCCGGACTGGCAGAACCCGCACTGCGGCACGTCGAGCTTCGCCCACGCCGCCTGCACGGCCTGCGCTTCCTTCGACTTCAGGCCCTCGATCGTCGTGACGTCGGCGCCGGGCTTGAGCGACGAGAGCGGCGTGCGGCACGAACGCACCGGCTGGCCCTCAACGTAGACGACGCAGGCGCCGCAGGCCGCGATGCCGCAGCCGTACTTGGTGCCGGTGAGCTTGAGCGAATCGCGCAGGATCCACAGGAGCGGCGTGTCGCCGGGGACGCTCGCGGCGATGTCGACGCGCTCCTTGTTGACGAAGAGGACGGGCATGGCGGGACTCCGGGAGGGCGCGCGCCGGACGCGCTGAAAGGACGCGATGGTAGGCGAAGCGAAGGCCGAGCGCCATCGGACGGCAGCGGAGGTCGCGGCCGCCGCGGGGGCGTCCGCGCAGTCGGGGAAAAAGCCTTCGCGCGACAAGGACTTGGCGCTCGACCATGCTAGAATCGCGGTTCAGGAATCGCCTGCGGAACCCCCCGATGGAAGCCGAACAGCTGAACCAGATCGCCCACACGCTCGCCGACTTGAAGAGCCGGTCGGCCGAGATGCGGAGGTATCTTTGACTTCGACCTGAAGTCGAAGACGCTCGAGGAAGTCCGCCGCGCGCTCGAGGACCCGAAGGTCTGGGACGACCCCGCGAAGGCGCAGGAGCTCGGCAAGCAGAAGAAGCAGCTGGAAGGCGTCGTGACGACGCTGACCGACCTCGACCGCGGACTCTCCGACAGCAGCGAGCTCTTCGAGCTCGCGCGCGTCGACGACGACGACGCGACGCTCGCCGCGGTGCGCGACGACGTCGCGGGCCTCGCCAGGGTCGTCGAGGGTCTCGAGTTCCGCCGGATGTTCAACCATCCGATGGATCCCGCGCCCTGCTTCGTCGACATCCAGGCGGGCAGCGGCGGCACCGAAGCGCAGGACTGGGCGTCGATGCTGCTGCGCATGTACACGCGGTACTGCGAGCGACGCGGCTGGAAGGTCGAGGTCCTCGAGGAGTCGCCGGGCGAGGTCGCCGGGATCAAGAGCGCGTCGATCAAGGTCGAGGGCGACTACGCGTACGGCTACCTCCGGACCGAGACCGGCGTCCACCGCCTCGTGCGGAAGAGCCCGTTCGACGCGAACGCGCGGCGCCACACGTCGTTCGCGAGCGTGTTCGTCTACCCCGAGGTCGACGAATCGATCGAGGTCGAGATCAACCCGGCCGACCTGCGCATCGACACGTTCCGGGCGTCCGGCGCCGGCGGCCAGCACATCAACAAGACCGACTCCGCGGTGCGGATCACGCACCTGCCGACCAACATCGTCGTCCAGTGCCAGAACGACCGCTCGCAGCACCGCAACCGCGCCGAGGCGATGGCGATGCTGAAGGCGAAGCTCTACGAGCTCGAGCTCCGCAAGCGCCAGGCCGAGCAGCAGAAGCTCGAGGACAGCAAGACCGACATCGGCTGGGGCCACCAGATCCGCAGCTACGTGCTCGACCAGTCCCGCATCAAGGACCTCCGCACGAATTACGAGGTCGGCGACACGCAGCGCGTCCTCGACGGCGACCTCGACGACTTCATCGCCGCCAGCCTCAAGCAGGGCGTCCAGTGACCGGTCCTCCGCAGCGGGACGATCGGCCGCGCCCCTGGGGCGACCCGGCGGGCGCGGCGCCCTTCGGGGAGAGGCAGCCGCGGCCCGCCGCGGGGGAATCGCCTCCCGCGTTCATCTTCGACATCGACGGCACGATCATCGACTCGATGCCGTTCCACGGGAAGTCGTGGGAGGTGTTCCTCGTGCGCCGCGGCGCTCGCTACGAAGGCGAGGCGTTCCTGCGCGCGACCGCGGGCCGCACCGGCGTCGAGATCATGCGCGAGCTGTTCGGCCCGATGAGCGACGAGGCCGCGTGGGCGCTCGTGCACGAGAAGGAGGACGCCTACCGCGAGCTGTTCGGGCCGGCGTTCCGCGAGATCGAGGGCTTCCGCGCGTTCGCGCGCGGCGCGCGGGCCGAGGGGATCCGGATCGCGCTCGCGACCGCGGGCGACGCGAAGAACATCGCGTTCGCGGTCGCCGGTCTCGGCATGGAAGGCGAGTTCGACGCGCTCGCCGGCGCGCACGACGTCGCGCGCGGAAAGCCCGAGCCGGATCTCTTCCTGCTCGCGGCCGAGCGCCTGGGCGCCGACCCGGCCGCCTGCGTCGTGTTCGAGGACGCGCCGCTCGGCATCGAGGGCGCGCGCCGCGCCGGCATGCACGCGGTGGGCGTCACCTCCGGCGAGACCGCCGAACGCCTGGCGGGGCCGCACGTGCTCGCGGCGATCCCCCACTACCGCGGACTCGCGCCGCGCCGCATCATCGACCTTGCCCAGGACCGCGCCCGCCGCGCCGCCGCGCGCGAGGGCGCCTGACGAGCCGACGCCATGAACGAGCGCAACGCCCCGCCGACCCCGCCCGCGCAGGACGAGAACCAGATCATCGCGGAGCGTCGCGCGAAGCTCGCGCAGCTGCGCGCGGCCGGGCAGGCCTACCCGAACGACTTCCGGCGCGACGCGCTCGCGGCCGACCTGCACGCGCGGCACGGCGCGACGCCCAACGAGACGCTCGAGCCGCAGGCGATCCGCGTCGCGGTGGCCGGCCGCATGATGCTGAAGCGCGTGATGGGCAAGGCGTGCTTCGCGACGCTGCAGGACATGTCGGGACGCATCCAGCTCTACGTGACGCTCGACGGCGTGGGCGCCGAGCGGCTCGAGGCGTTCAAGCACTGGGACCTGGGCGACATCGTCGGGGCGGAGGGCACGCTGTTCCGGACCAGGACCGGCGAGCTGTCGGTCAGGTGCGACTCGGTGCGGCTCCTCTCGAAGGCGCTGCGCCCGCTGCCCGAGAAGTTCCACGGGCTCGCCGACCAGGAGCAGAAGTACCGGCAGCGCCACCTCGACCTGATCACGAACCCGGCGTCGCGCGACGTGTTCGTCAAGCGCTCGCAGATCGTGCAGGCGATCCGCGAGTTCTTCGTCGCGCGCGGCTACCTCGAGGTCGAGACGCCGATGATGCACCCGATCCCGGGCGGCGCCGCCGCGCGGCCGTTCGTGACGCACCACAACGCGCTCGACATGCAGCTCTACCTGCGGATCGCGCCGGAGCTGTACCTGAAGCGCCTGGTCGTCGGCGGGCTCGAGAAGGTGTTCGAGATCAACCGCAATTTCCGCAACGAGGGCATCTCGACCCGGCACAACCCCGAGTTCACGATGCTCGAGTTCTACGAGGCGTACCGCGACTACGAGTACCTGATGGACCTGACCGAGGAGCTGCTGCGCTCGGTCGCGATGCGCGTGCTCGGCACGACCACGGTCGGCTACCAGGGCGAGACGATCGACCTGGGCGCGAAGTTCGACCGCCTGACGATGGCCGAGGCGATCCACAAGCACAATCCGCAGTACCCGCTGCACGAGCTGTCGAAGCCCGAGTACCTGCGCGTCGCGCTCGCGCCGTTCGACGAGGAAGTGTTCCCGACCGACGGCGTGGGCCTGCTGCAGCTGAAGCTCTTCGAGCAGACGACCGAGGAGAAGCTCGTGCAGCCGACGTTCATCGTCGCGCACCCGACCGACGTCTCGCCGCTCGCGCGCGCGAACGACGCGAACCCGGCGGTCACCGACCGCTTCGAGCTCTTCATCACGCGGCGCGAGATCGCGAACGGCTTCTCGGAGCTGAACGACCCCGAGGACCAGGCGGCGCGGTTCGCCGCGCAGGCGGAGGCGAAGGAGGCGGGCGACGAGGAGGCGATGTACTACGACGCCGACTACGTGCGCGCGCTCGAGAGCGGCCTGCCGCCCACCGCGGGCGAGGGCATCGGCATCGACCGGCTCGTGATGCTGCTGACCGACAGCCCGTCGATCCGCGACGTGATCCTGTTCCCGCAGCTCAAGCCCGAAGGGGTCTGACCCCGGCTTCATCGGGGTCTGACCCCGGTTTTCCGGTCCGCGCGGACCTATACCCGTCGGGGGTACTTGACAAGATACCTAGCGGGGGTATAAGGTCCACCCATGGAATCGCTCGCCTCTTCGCCGGCGGCGGCGCCCCGTGCCGCCGATCCGCCGCCTCCGTCGGCCGCCGCCGACCAGGTCGACCTCGCGCTCGAGGGCATGACCTGCGCCGCGTGCGCGGCGCGCATCGAGAAGGTGCTGAACCGGCTGCCGGCGACGCAGGCCGCCGTCAACTTCGCGACCGAGTCGGCCCGCGTCCGGTTCGACGCCGCGACGACGCCCATCGACGCGCTCGTCGCCGCGGTCGAGCGCGCCGGCTACCGCGCGCACGTGAAGGCCGACCCCGAGAAGGAGCGCGCCGAGGACGAGGCGCGCAAGGCGGCGGCCTATCGCAAGCTGCGCACCGAGTTCGCAGTCTCCGCGATCCTGACGCTGCCGCTGGTCGCGCAGATGGTGCCGATGCTCGCCTCCGGCGACTGGCTCGGCGGCGCGCACGCGGACCTCTTGCCGCGCTGGCTCCAGCTCGCGCTGGCGACGCCGGTCCAGTTCTGGATCGGCCGCCGCTTCTACGTGGGCGCGTGGAACGCGCTGCGCGGTGGCGGCGCGAACATGGACGTGCTGGTGTCGCTCGGCACCACGATGGCGTGGGGGCTGTCCGCCGTCGTCACGCTCTTCGGCCTCCACGAGCACGTCTATTTCGAGGCGTCCGCGGCGGTCATCACGCTCGTGCTGCTCGGCAAGCTGCTCGAAGCGCGCGCGCGGGCGGGGACCTCCGCGGCGCTCGAAGGGCTCGTCAGGCTCCAGCCGCGCACCGCGCGACTCGAGCGCGACGGCGCGATTCGCGAGGTGCCGCTCGCCGACGTGAAGGCGGGCGACCGCTTCGTCGTGCGCGCGGGCGACGCGATTCCGGTCGACGGCGAGGTCGTCCGCGGCGAGTCGTCGGTCGACGAGAGCATGCTGACCGGCGAGAGCCGCGCGGTCGCGAAGGCGCCGGGCGGACGCGTCTACGCCGGCACCGTCAACCAGGACGGCATGCTCGTGGCGGTCGCGACCGGCGTCGGCTCGAAGACCCTGCTCGCGGGCATCGTGCGGCTCGTCGCCGAGGCGCAGGGCTCGAAGGCGCCGATCCAGCGGCTCGCGGACCGCGTCTCGGGCGTGTTCGTGCCGATCGTCGTCGCGATCGCGGTCGTCACGTTCGCCGCGACGGTCGCGCTCGCCGGGGACGCGTCCGCGGCGCTGATCCACGCGGTGGCGGTGCTCGTCATCGCCTGCCCGTGCGCGCTCGGCCTCGCGACGCCGACCGCGATCATCGTCGGCACGGGGCGCGGCGCGCAGCGCGGCATCCTGATCCGCAACGCCGCGGCGCTCGAGCACGCGGGGCGCCTCGCGAAGCTCGTCGTCGACAAGACGGGGACGCTCACCGAAGGGCGGCCGGCGGTGACGGGCGTGGTCGCGTTCGAGCCCGACGGTTCGCCGCGGGCGCTGGCGCTCGCCGCCGCGCTCGAGCAGGGGTCGACGCACCCGATCGCCCAGGCGATCCTCGCGCACGCCGCGGCGGCCGGGATCGCGCCGGCGACGATCGACGGGTTCGCGTCGGTCCCGGGCAAGGGCGCGCAGGCGATCGCGGCCGACAGCGGCGCGGTCGTGCGCGTCGGGTCGCCGGCGTGGCTCGCGTCGGAGGGCGTCGCGGTGGCGGAGGACGCCGTCGCCGAATTCGCGCGCGACGGCCACACGATCGTGGCGGTCGGCGAAGGGACGAAGCTCGTCGCGGTGATCGCGCTCGCCGACAAGGTGCGCGAGACCTCGGCTGCCGCGGTCGCGCGGCTCGAGGCCGCCGGCATCGAGGTGACGATGCTGACCGGCGACCACGAGGCGACGGCCGCCGCCGTGGCGAAGGCCGTCGGGATCCGGCGCTGGCGCTCGGGCGTGCTGCCGGCCGCGAAGGCCGAAGCGGTGCGAGAGGCGAAGGCGTCGGGGGCGGTCACCGGCATGGTCGGCGACGGCGTCAACGACGCGCCCGCGCTCGCGCAGGCCGACGTCAGCTTCGCGATGGGCGCGGGTTCCGCGATCGCGATCGAGAGCGCCGACGTGACGCTCGTCCGCGACGACCTCAACGCGGTCGCCGACGCGATCCTGCTCTCGCGCGCGACGCTCGCGAAGATCCGGCAGAACCTGTTCTTCGCGTTCGCCTACAACGTGCTCGGCATCCCGCTCGCGGCGGTCGGGTTGCTGAGCCCGGTGATCGCCGGGGCCGCGATGGCGGCCTCGTCGGTGTCGGTCGTGAGCAACGCGCTCCTCTTGAAGCGCTGGCGTCCCGCCGGCGCGCCTACTCAACGCTGAACGAAAGGAACGGCGATGGAAACGGTGACGATCAACGTGAAGGGCATGACCTGCGGCGGGTGCGTCGCGAGCGTCACGCGCGTGCTGAAGGCGGTGCCGGGCGTCGACCAGGTCGACGTGAAGCTCTCGCCGGGGCAGGCGACGGTCCGCTACGACGCGGCGAAGGTCTCGGTGCCCGCGCTCGCGTCCGCGATCGTCGACGCCGGCTATGACGTCGCGGCCTAGGGCGGCGAAGCGCGCCGCCGCGTCCGCGGCCGCCGCCTCCGCGCACGCGCACGCCGGTCCGGAACACCCGCTCGCGCCGCGCGCGCACGCGCAGCACGCGGCGCTCGTGAAGCGCCTCAACCGCATCGAAGGGCAGGTGCGCGGGATCGGACGGATGCTCGAGGAGGACCGCTACTGCGTCGACATCCTGACGCAGGTCTCCGCCGTGCGCTCGGCGCTCGACGCACTGGGGCTCGAGCTGCTCGAGCACCACCTGCACGGCTGCGTGCAGCAGGCGGTGAAGTCGGGGGAGGGCGAGCCCGCGATCGACGAGGCGATGCACGTGATCCGCAAGTTCGCCGGGTAAGATCGAGCATGTTCATTGCTGTGATGAGGATGCTCAAACCATCGCTCCTTGCCGCCGCGTTCGGCGTCGCGGCGTCGATCGTCGTTATGCCCGCGCTGGGTGGGCCAACCGCGATCGTCGAATTGACGTTCACCGGTGGTGCGGAGTTCGGTGTTCCGCCGCCTCGACTGGCGCGACTGGGTCGACTCGACCTCGATTCGGGTGCGCTGACGATGGCGCCGTGTCCACCCACATGTCTGGGGGCGGCCCCGTTTTTCGACGGGGCGGTCGCGAAGTCGGACATCAATGGCAGCTACGTGCTTTTCAACGAAGGAGGCGCTCGATTGCGCCGGATCAGCGCGTCCACCGCGGCCGTGCTCGAAACGACGCTCCTCGAAACGCCGTCGTTCACGATGTCGCGCCTGCCCTTCGACGACGTGTTCGTCAGCGGAACGTGGTCGGGATCGCACGTCGATTGGATCGACGGGCGCTCGATGCAGCGCGTCGGCTCCGTGGCCGTTTCGTCTTCAGACGTCGGTTCGTCGCCAGCATTGTCGGTCGACGGGGCACATCTGTTCGTTTCGGCGGGGTCCCGGCTCGTCAAGATCGACGCGAAGTCGCGCTCGATCGTCGCGTCTCGTGACGTCGGATTCGAGTTCGTTCCCGTCGTCGACCGACGGACAGGGCGTATCTACGGCGTCGATCGCGACCGCATGCGAGCGATCGGTTTCGACCCGCAGACGCTCGATGTCGTGTTCGACATGCCGGTGGAGGAGGAAGACAGCGGCGATCCGAATGGCGCGCTGGCCGTCGACCACCGGGGACGCTTGTGGATCGAGGTCGATTCGAGCCGGGGCGCCAGGCGAGTCACGATCCTCGATCCAGCGGTGGGTCGGCAAACCGGCGACATGGTGCTCAGCGGGCAAAGCTTCGTCGCCGGTTATCGGTCCGACCGGATCCTTCGCGTCGGCCAAGGCTCGTCATGCGTCGCCGGACCTTACTCGTGCGGAGGAGACGCGCTCTTCGAGTACGATGCGGAGTCGAGGTTCCTCCTCCGCACCACGCCCTTGGAGTTTCGTACACCGGCTGAGGTCCAGAGCACTTCGCGCGTGGTCTTGGTGTGGATGGCGTTCCTTCCGGATACGGGCACGGCGGTCGAGTTCCATCACGCGGGCCTGGACCACTACTTCCTGTCCGCCGACGAGGGCGAAGTCGACGCGTTGGATCGCGGCGCATTCGCCGGCTGGCAACGCACCGGGCAATCGTTCGAGGCGCTGCGCTCCGACATGGGGCCCGAAGGGTACATCCCGGTGTGCCGTTACTACGGGCGCCCCGAACGCGGACTCGATTCGCATTTCTATTCGGCGTCGGACGACGAGTGCTTGGGCCTGGGGTCGAGGTATGACGGAGCATGGGTGCTCGAGCGCCGCGACGCGTTCTACGCGGCGCCGGCGGACGCATCCACCGGCGCATGCCCCGGCGACACGCGCCCGGTCTATCGACTGTGGAACGCGCGCTTCGACTCGAACCACCGGTACACGACGTCCGCTGCGATCAAGGCGGAGATGGTCGCTCGCGGCTACGTACCCGAAGGCTACGGGCCCGACGACGTCGCGTTCTGTGTGCGAAACGCGTCGGACTGAAGCCCGACCCGCGGGAGGGCGCGATGCTCCTGTGGGTCGGCCTTCAGGCCGACGCCCTTTCCGGCATGAAGCGCGATTCGTCGGGCTTGAAGCCCGACCCGCGACTGGCCGGTCGGTTTACCCATGTCCGACCCGTGTGGCATAATCGCGCCCCTCGGGGTGTAGCGCAGCCTGGTAGCGCGCTTGCTTTGGGAGCAAGATGTCGGGAGTTCAAATCTCTCCACCCCGACCAACCCAACGCGAGTGCGGCAGCGGTCGATCGACGGTTGGCCGGCCTGCGGCGCTCGCCTCGTCCGACAGGCGCCCGTAGCTCATTCGGATAGAGCACCGGCCTTCTAAGCCGGGGGTAACAGGTTCGAGTCCTGTCGGGCGCGCCACACCACGGTGGGCGGCGCGCGATCCGCGGCCGCCTCTCCGGCAGGCCGCAACGGTTGCAACGGCGGTGGCTGTAGCTCAGCGGTAGAGTCCCGGATTGTGATTCCGGTTGTCGTGGGTTCGAATCCCATCAGCCACCCCACTCTCTTCGGCGTCGCGCCCCCACGGCGCAGTCTCGACGGCGCGGCCCCGGCTCGCGCCGGGCGCATCAGCCGGCCAGCCTGAGGTTCTTCCAGTCCCGCCACTGGGACGGGTAGCGGCGTATCCACGGCCCGAGCCGCTCGGCGAAGCGCTGCGCAGCCTCCTGCAAAGCCGCATCGGCTTCGCCTTCGCGCGCGACCGGGATCGGCGCGTCGAGGGTCACGCGCAGCGCCCCGTCGTCGTCGCGCACCGCGAACACGGGCAAGAGCGCCGCACCGGCGAGCCGGGCGAGCCCGGGTGCGCCGACCGCGAGCTCGAGCGTCCCGCCCAGGAGGTCGACCCCGGCGAGCCGCTGGCCCTCCCACGCGCCCGCGGTGATCGACACGATGCCGTTGCGCTTGAGCTCTCGCTGCGCCGCGAGCGTCGCCGACATTGGCTTCTCGCGGTCGATGACGATGCGCCCGGCGAGGTGCGCGAGCTCGGCGCGCACGCGGATCCGGTTGACGGTGGCGATGCCGAGCCGCGACTTCGAGAAGCCGTGCTCCGGGCGGCTCATGTGCCAGGCACGGTAGCCGGCATCCGCGAGCGCCTTCTTCGTCGCGAGCGCGTTGAAGCAGAAGTGCGCGACCCACAGCACGGTGCCGCGCCCGGCGGCGAGCGCGGCGTCGAGGTGCTCGCGCCCGACGAGGTCGATCGGCGCGTTCCATCCGCCGGGGGCCACCGCCTTGAGGATCTGCAGGTGGTGCTCGCTGCGGCCGGCGGCCGACGCGAGCGCGAATCCGAGCGCATCGAAGCCCGGCTCCCCGGGCCCGAGCACGCGCTTCGCGATCCGTGCGACCGGCGCCGGGTCGAAGAAGCCAAGCGACGCCTTGGCGGCCTCGAGCCGGCGGCAGAACGCGGGCCAGCGCCGCTCGGGCACGGCGGCCGCGGCGAGCGCGAGGATCGGGAGCTCCGCGCCGAACCTGAGGTCCTCGCGCGTGAGCCACGGCCGGGCCCCGCGCGATCGTTCGCGTCGACGAATCGTCATCGTGCCGGTCGCGTTACGATGGATGCTCCGTGCCGCCTCGATTATCGCCGCTACGCGCTCCAGACGCCATGACGCCCGACCGCGAGATCACCTTCGTGCTGACGAGCTGCGGCCGGTTCGACCTGCTCGAGGAGACCGTCCACACGTTCGCCGCGTGCAACACCGCGCCGATCGCGCGCTGGGTGATCGTCGAGGACTCGGGACGCCCCGGGGTCCGGGACGCCGTCGCCGGGACCGGCCTGCCGTTCGAGTTCATCGAGAACGATCCGCCGATCGGGCAGATGGCGAGCATCGATCGCGCGTACGCGACGGTGACCACGCCGTACCTCTTCCACTGCGAGGACGACTGGCGGTTCTTCCGGGGCGGGTTCGTCGAGGAGTCGCTGGTGCTGCTCGAGCGGCTGCCCGAGGTGTCGGCGGTCATGTGCCGGCGGGCCGGCCAGAATGCGAGGCACGACGCGATCGTCGCGACGGCGCCGCCGCGCACGCTCGAAGGCGTCGTCTACCGGCTGCCGCCGCCGCATGTCGACGACGTGTGGTTCGGCTACGGCTTCAACCCCGGATTGCGGCGGCTCGCGGATGCCCGCGCGTTCGGGTCGTTCGCGGCGCGCGGGCACGAGAAGCACGCGAGCCTCTGGTTCAAGCGGCGGGGCATGGGCATGGCCTCGCTCGAGGTGCCGGCCTGCGAGACCACCGGCCAGGAGCGTCACGTCGGCGACGCGACGGCGACGCCGGGCTGGGAGACGGTCGGCCGGGCGAGGCCGCCGGGCACGGTCGCCGCGCCGCGATCGCGCAACGACCCTTGCCCCTGCGGCTCGGGCGAGCGGTACAAGCACTGCCACGGACTGCCGGGATGAGCGACGGGGCCGCGCGTCGAATGGCGGCGGGCGCATCGGGGAGGTTATCCTTGCGCGAGGCCGCGTCGCGGCCGCCGACGTTCCCGGGGAGCACGATGGATTTCGACCAGTTCTGCCGATTCGCGCGCCGGGTCTCCCGTGCGCACCGGATCGAGCGCGGCGCCAGGTTCCGGCTCAAGGACCACGATCCGCGCGACACCGGCCCGCTGGGCGACGAGCACAAGCCCGCCGCGCGGGAGGCGCTCGAGGATGGCAGGGAGGCGCTCGCGCAGCTGCAGGACATGCTCTACGCGCAGGACCGCTGGTCGGTGCTGCTCGTCTTCCAGGCGATGGACGCGGCGGGCAAGGACGGCGCGATCAAGCACGTGATGTCGGGCGTCAATCCGCAGGGCTGCCAGGTCTACTCGTTCAAGGCGCCGTCGGCCGAGGAGCTCGACCACGACTGGCTGTGGCGCTGCGTGCGCGCGCTGCCCGAGCGCGGGCGCATAGGCATCTTCAACCGCAGCTACTACGAGGAAGTGCTCGTGGTGAAGGTGCACCGCGAGTTCCTCGCCGCCCAGAAGATTCCGCCCGCGCTCCTGCACAAGCGCGTCTGGGACGAGCGCTACCGCGACATCCGGGGCTTCGAGCGCCACCTCGCCGCCAACGGGACGCTGATCCTCAAGTTCTTCCTGAACGTCTCGCGCGCCGAGCAGAAGCGCCGCTTCCTCGAGCGCATCGAGCAGCCCGAGAAGAACTGGAAGTTCTCGGCGGCCGACGTGACGGAGCGCGCGCACTGGAACGAGTACATGAACGCCTACCAGGCGATGATCCGCGAGACCTCCGCGCCCCACGCCCCGTGGTACGTCGTGCCGGCCGACAACAAGTGGTACACGCGCATCGTCGTCGCGGGCGCGATCGTCGACGGGCTCTCGCGCCTCGGCCTCCACTACCCGAAGGTGCCCAGGGCGCAGCTGGCAGAGCTCGCGGCGGCGAAGAAGGCCCTGCTGGCGGAGAAGCGCTAGCTTCCGGCGCCCGCCGGTCCGCCGGGCGCGGAACGCGGCGTGCGCGCGCCACCCCGATCCCGGACATGCGCTTCACGATCGCGACCTACAACATCCACAAGGGGTTCTCGCACCTGACGCGGCGCATGGTGATCCACGAGCTGCGCGAGCGGCTCCACACCATGTCCGCCGACGTCCTGTTCCTGCAGGAGGTCCAGGGCTCGCACGAGCACCACGCGGTCCGCTACGAGGACTGGCCGGGCAAGCCGCAGCACGAGTTCATCGCCGACCAGGTGTGGCGCGAGGTCGCCTACGGCAAGAACGCCGTCTACCGGCACGGCCACCACGGCAACGCGCTGCTCTCGCGCTTCCCGATCGTCGTGCAGGAGAACGAGGACATCTCGGCGCACCCGTTCGAGAGCCGCGGGCTCCTGCATTGCGTCGTGCGGCTGGGCCCGCGTATGCCCGACCTCCACTGCATCAACGTCCACCTCGGGCTGTTCGAGCGGGGACGGCAGTGGCAGGTTCGCGCGCTGTGCGAGCGCATCCGGCAGGCGGTCCCGAAGGGCGCGCCGCTCGTGATCGCCGGCGACTTCAACGACTGGCGCCACCGCGCGAACCGGCAGCTCGTCGACCAGCTCTCGGTCGTCGAGGTGTTCGAGGCGGTGAAGGGGCGGACGGCGCGCACGTTCCCGTCGGTGCTGCCGCTGTTCCGGCTCGACCGCATCTACGTGCGCGGGCTCGCCGTCATCGACGCGCGCGTGCACTACGCGTACCCGGGGCGGCGGCTGTCCGACCACGCGGCGCTCGCCGCCACCTGCGAGCTGGCGGCCGCGCGGCGCTGAACACGGGCCGGCCATGAACCGGTACACCCCGGGCAACGAGGTCGAGCTCCTGCGGAGCGGGGCCGCGTACTTCCCGGCGCTCGTGGCCGCGGTGGACGCGGCGGAGCGGGAGGTCTGGCTCGAGACCTACATCCTCGCCGACGATCCCGCCGGGCGCGCCGTCGCCGAGGCGCTCGTCCGCGCCGCGTCCCGCGGCGTCGACGTCCGCCTGCTCGTCGACGGCTGGGGCGCGAAGCACTACCTGACGAAGCGCCTCGAGCGGCAGCTCGTCGCGGGAGGCGTCGAGCTCCTCAAGTACCGTCCCGAGGTGCAGCCCTGGCACTTCCGGTCGCACCGGCTGCGCCGCCTGCACCGGAAGCTGTGCCACGTCGACGGGCGCGTCGCGTTCGTGGGCGGCATCAACCTGATCGACGACATGAACACGCCGGGGCACCGGCCGCCGCGCGTGGACTTCGCGGTGCGCCTGCGGGGGCCGGTCGTCGCGTCGATCGTGCAGACGATGCAGCGGCTCTGGGCGCTGAACGAGCTCGTCCAGTTCCGGTCGAGCGACGTCCCGCTGTTCCCCGACCTCGTTCCGACCGGGCGCGCCGGCGCGCAGACGGCGAAGTTCACGATCCGCGACAACCTGCGCCACCGGCGCGACATCGAGCGCGCGTACCTCGCGGGCATCCGCGTCGCGCGGCGCGAGATCCTGATCGCGAACGCCTACTTCTTCCCCGGCATCCGCTTCCGGCACGCGCTGATCGACGCGGCGCGCCGCGGCGTCGCGGTGACGCTGCTCCTGCAGGCGAAGGTCGAGTATCCGCTGCTGCACTACGCGAGCCGCGCGCTCTACGGCCAGCTCGTCGGCGCGGGCATCGCGATCCAGGAGTACCGGCGATCGTTCCTGCACGCGAAGGTCGCGGTGATCGACGACCGGTGGGCGACCGTCGGCTCGTCGAACATCGATCCCTATTCGCTGCTGATGGCGCGCGAGGCGAACGTGTTCGTGCGCGACGCGCGCTTCGCCGACGCGCTGCGCGCCGAGCTCCGCGCGATGATCGAGGAAGGCGCCCGCCCCGTCGACGCGCGCCGCTGGCTCGGCCGGTCGCTCGCGTCGAAGGCCGTCTGCTGGATCGCGTACGGCATCGTGCGCGCCGGCATGGGGCTCCTCGGCTACGGCGGCAACGAGTGGTGGGGCGGGCGTCCGCGCAAGCGCTGACGCCGCGCCTCAATCCCCATCGAAGAGCCCGTACCGCAGGTTCAGGTAGAGGAACTCGAGCGGATCGCGTCCCCAGTACATCCCGAGCGCGTGATACGCGCCATGCCGGACCTTGCCGCTTGCGACGATCGGGTTGCCGCGGTCGAGCGCGGAGGCGAAGCGCTCCTCCAGCGTGGGGGGCCGCTCGTCGGCCGGCTCGCGCGAGCCGAACACGTCGACCGGCGGCAAGGTCACCGGCGCACCCGCCTCGTTGCCGGGCGCGGCCGCGGCGTCGGACGCCGCGCAGGGCGGCGTCCCGGGCGGGCACCGGTCGCGGGGCACCGGGCCGGCGAACGTGCGGCGCGCGAGGCAGCCGGCGTCGAACTGTCGGTGCGGTTGCGCGCCCGACGGGTCGCCGATCCTGCATGGGGCGTCGCGGGCGTCGCGGGCGTCGGCCGGGGCCGCCGGGCAGGCCGGGCCGGTGCAATCGGCGGCATCGGCCGCCGCGGCCGGCGCGGGTCCGCTCGCGACGACGAGCGCCGCGGCGGCGCGGCACGCGACCCGGCGCCACGCGCCCGGTCCGATCGCTCTCGAAGGCTTTTCGTGGCCCATTCCCGTGGCGCCCTGGCGGGCGGCGGCGTCCGGACGCGGCCGCCGTGCGGCGACAAGGTACACCCGGCGACCCGCGGGCGCGCGCATGCCGCCTGCTAGACTCGACCCATGCGCGGCGCCCACTCCGGCCCCCTCCCGCTCCCCGAGGAGCGCGGGGTCGCGCGCACGCAGCGCGGGGCGTGGCAGACGATCCGCGCGCTGCTGCCGTACCTGTGGGAGTGGCGGTGGCGCGTCGCCGCGGCGCTCGCGTGCCTCGTGCTCGCCAAGGTCGCGAACGTCGGCGTCCCGCTGGTGCTGAAGGAGATCGTCGACGGGCTCGCGCTCGACCGCGCGCTCCTCGCCGTGCCCCTCGCGCTGCTCGTCGCGTACGGGCTCCTGCGCCTCGCGACGACGTTCTTCACCGAACTGCGCGAGTTCCTGTTCGCGAAGGTGACGCAGCGCGCGGTCCGCGCGATCGCGCTCAAGGTGTTCCGCCACCTGCACGCGCTGTCGCTGCGCTTCCACCTCGCGCGCCAGACGGGCGGCCTCACGCGCGACGTCGAGCGCGGCCAGCGCGGCATCTCGACGCTGATCAGCTTCGCGCTGTTCTCGGTCCTGCCGACGCTCGTCGAGGTGTCGCTCGTCTGCGCCGTGCTCGTCGCGCGCTACGACTGGACGTTCATCGCGATCACCGTGGGCGCGCTCGCCCTCTACGTCGTGTTCACGATCGCGATCACCGAGTGGCGCACGCAGTTCCGCCGCCAGGCGAACGAGCTCGACAGCCGCGCGAACACGCGCGCGATCGACAGCCTGATCAACTACGAGACGGTCAAGTACTTCGGCAACGAGGAGTGGGAGGCGCGGCGCTACGACGAGAGCATGCAGCGCTGGGAGAAGGCGGCGGTGACCAGCCAGACCTCGCTGTCGCTCCTCAACGTCGGGCAGAGCGCGATCATCGCGGTGGCCGTCACGCTGATCATGTGGCGCGCGACCGCGGGGGTCGTCGACGGCACGATGACCGTGGGCGACCTCGTGCTGGTCAACGCGTTCATGATCCAGCTCTACATCCCGCTCAACTTCCTCGGCGTGCTCTACCGCGAGATCCGCCAGGCGCTCGCCGACATGGAGCGCCTCTTCGCGCTGATCGACGAGCACGCCGAGGTCCGCGACGCGCCGGGCGCGCCGGCGCTCGAGGTGCGCGGCGGCGAGGTGCGGTTCGAGAACGTCACGTTCGGCTACGAGCCCGACCGCACGATCCTCCACGGCGTCTCGTTCGCGATCCCGGCGGGGCGGACCGTCGCGGTCGTCGGCCCGTCGGGCTCGGGAAAGTCGACGCTCGCGAGGCTCCTGTTCCGCTTCTACGACGCGACGTCGGGACGCATCACGATCGACGGGCAGGACGTCCGCGCGGTGCAGCAGGCCTCGGTCCGCGCCGCGATCGGCATCGTTCCGCAGGACACCGTGCTCTTCAACGACACGATCGAGTACAACGTCGCGTACGGCCGGCCGGGGGCGACGCACGAGGAGATCGTCGCGGCCGCGAGGCTCGCGCAGATCCACGACTTCGTCGCCTCGCTGCCGCAGGGCTACGCGACGCCGGTCGGCGAGCGCGGCCTGAAGCTCTCGGGCGGCGAGAAGCAGCGCGTCGCGATCGCCCGCGCGATCCTGAAGCGTCCCGCGATCCTCGTCTTCGACGAGGCGACCTCGGCGCTCGACTCCCGCAACGAGAAGGCGATCCAGCAGGAGCTCGCGCTGATCGCGCGCGACCGGACGACGCTCACGATCGCGCACCGGCTCTCGACGATCGTCGACGCCGACGAGATCCTCGTCCTGGACGCGGGCCGCGTCGTCGAGCGCGGCCGCCACGGGGACCTCGTCGCGGCCGGCGGCGCGTACGCCCGCATGTGGCGGCTCCAGCAGGACGAGGCGCGGGTCGAGGCCGAGCGGCGGGACGTCGAGCCGCCGGCGGGGCGGGAGCCCCCCGCCGGTGCGCCCCGGGCGGCGGCCGTCGCCGGGGCAGGGCGGCCCGGCGCCTGAACGCGCCACGGCGGCGACCCGCGCCGCCCGCTGGCACCGTCCGTGCTTGGGGCGGGGCGGACCCCGTCCGAAGGGGCGCCCTCAACGCCATGATTCGATTGGGGGATTGGCCCGCGGGGCGAACCGGTGGTATAAAGCGGCACCGGTCTTCATGCCGAACATGACGAACCTCGTCCGACCCTTTGTTTTCGCGCTCGTCCTGGCCGTCCCGGCGCTCGCCGCGGCCGCGGAGGCGCCCGACCCGGCCCGGCTCAAGCTCGCGTCGGCGAACGCGCTCGTCTACGACGCTGAAACCGGGCGCGAGCTCTACCAGAAGGGGGCCGACGCCGTCACGCCGATCGCCTCGGTCACGAAGCTCATGACCGCGATGGTCGTGCTCGACGCGAACCTCCCGCTCGACGAGCCGCTGTCGGTGGACATCGGCGACCTCGACATGATCAAGGGGTCGAGCTCGCGTCTGTCGATGGGCGTCGAGTTGCCGCGCCGCGAGATGCTGCGGCTGGCGCTGATGGCCTCCGAGAACCGCGCGGCGTCGGCGCTCGCGCGGCATTACCCCGGCGGGACCGAAGCGTTCGTGGCGGCGATGAACGCGAAGGCCGCCTCGCTCGGCATGACGCGCACGCACTTCGACGATTCGACCGGTCTCTCGCCGTCGAACGTGTCGACGGCGCGCGACCTCGCGAAGATGGTCGAGGCGGCGGCGGGCTACCCGTTGATCCGCGAATACTCGGTGACGCCCTCCCACGTGGTCGAGGTGCAGCCGACCGGCCGGATGCTCGGGTTCAACAACTCGAACCGGCTCGTGCAGTCCTCCGCCTGGGACATCCAGCTCCAGAAGACCGGCTACATCCGCGAGGCGGGCCGCTGCCTCGTGATGCTCGCGCAGATCGCGAGCCGGCCGGTGGTCATCGTGCTGCTCGACTCGGTCGGCAAGTACACGCGGCTCGGCGACGCCACGCGCGTCAAGCAGTGGATCGAGACGGGCAAGACGATGCCGGTCGCCAAGGCGGCGATCAGCGCGGCGTCGAAGGCCCGCAAGCCGGCCGCCTCGCCGTCGTCGCGCGCGGTATCGGTGTCCGCGCGCCGGCCCGGCGCGTAGCCGCCTCGTCCGCGGGGCGAGCGCCTTGCGCGCCCCCCGGGGGGCGCGTCACTCGAACACGATGTGGTGGTGCAG
Source organism: Burkholderiales bacterium (assembly GCA_046347845.1). Taxonomy (GTDB): domain Bacteria; phylum Pseudomonadota; class Gammaproteobacteria; order Burkholderiales; family Casimicrobiaceae; genus VBCG01. The sequence continues at coordinate 114,906 of JAXMFH010000010.1, forward strand.
CACCTGCGGCAGCTGCACGCCGTTCCGCGCCCACGGAAGGGTCCGCTCGACGCGGAACTTGAGGGTCGACAGGCCCTCGCCGCCGAAGCCGGCGGAACCCTGCGTCCCCTTGGCGAGGTAGATCGCCCGCGTGCGCTGCGTGCCGGGGTTGGCGGAGCCGTCGCGCTCGATGCCGTGGTGCGCGTGCGGCATCGGCATGAACGTCCCGGGCCGGCGCGACCAGCCCAGCCCCGCGAGCCTGATGCGCTGCTGCAGGTCGACGTCCTCGAAGCCCCATTCCCAGTAGTCGTTGCTGTAGCCGTTGATGCGGACGAAGTCGTCGACCGGCAGCGCCAGGACGCAGCCGGGCGTGCTCGACGGCGCATCGTCCGCCTGACCCTCGACGCCCCAGCTGATGAGGCTGGTCGGGCCGTGCACGCGCGAGTAGTCGGCCCAGATCGGGAGGTAGTCGACGTCGTGGAACACGACATAGTCGGCGTCCGCGTGCGCGAGCGCGAAGCCGGCGTTCTTGGCCGCGCCGCGGTTGAACGGGCGCCCCGGCGCCTGCTCGGCGATATGGATCTCGTAGGGAATCGCGCGAGCGAGGCGGTCGCGCTCGAAGAACGTGACCAGGTGCGGTATGAGCCTCGACAGGTGCTCCTGCCGGTCGCGATAGGGGATGACGATCGCGAGGCGGGCCGCGTAGTCGGCCGCGTCGATCGTGGGGAGGGGGCCACGGGGGGGGAGCATCATCGGTTCCGCCGGTGCTGGTCGTAGAGCTCGCGCGCGTGCGCGCGCGTCTTCGTGGTGGTCGCCTCGCCCGACAGCATCCGCGCGAGCTCGTCGATCCGCGCCTCGCGGTCGAGCGGCAGCACGCTCGACTCGACGCCCTGCGCTCCGTCGCGCTTCTCGACGCGGAAGTGGTGGTCGGCGAACGAGGCGACCTGGGGCAGGTGCGTGACGCAGAGGACCTGGCGGTTGGCGCCGAGCGACTGCAGCAGCCGGCCGACCGTCGCCGCCACCGGGCCGCCGATGCCGGTGTCGACCTCGTCGAACACGAGCGTCGGCACCTGCGCCGCGTCGCTCGCCGCGACCTGGATCGCGAGCCCGATGCGCGACAGCTCGCCGCCGGACGCGACGCGGGAGAGCGGGCCGACCGGCTGCTTCTCGTGTGCCGCGATCCGGAACTCGACCGCGTCGAGGCCGTGGCTCGCGGGCGCGGGCAGCGCCTCGAGCGCGATCTCGAGGCGGCCGCCCGCCATCGCGAGCGTGCGCATGGCCGCGGTCACGCGGTGCTCGAGCTCGGCGGCCGCGTAGCGCCGCTTGGCGCGGAGCTCGGTCGCGACCGCGCGGTAGGCCGCTTCCGCGTCGCGCGCGCGGCGCTCGTGCGCCTCGACGTCCGAGGACGCCGCGAGCGCCGCGAGCGCCGACTCGGTCGAGGCCAGGAGCTCCGGCAGCGCCTCGGGGCGCACGCGGTGCTTGCGCGCGACGTCGTGCAGCGCCGCGAGGCGCTCGTCGATGCGGGCGAGATCGGCGGGATCGAGGTCGAGGCGGCGGCGGTAGTCGCGCAGCGCCCGCGCGGCTTCCTCGAGCTGGATCCGCGCGGGCTCGACGAGCGACACGACGTCGGCGAGCGCGGGATCGTGCGCGGCGGCGGACGCGAGGCGCGACGCCACCTGCGCGACCCGGCGCGTGAGCGCCTCGTCGGACTCCTCGAGCGCGTCGGCCGCCTGCGTGCAGGCGTCGATCAGCGCGGCGGCGTTCGCGAGGCGCGACTGCGCGGCCGCGAGCTCGGCCCACTCGCCCTCGCGCACGCCGAGCGCGCCGAGCTCGCGCCGGCGCGCCTCGAGGAACTCCCGCTCGGCGGCCGATTTGCCCGCGTCGGCGCGCGCCGCGTCGAGCGCGTCGGAGGCCTCGCGCCAGCGGCGCCACGCGGCCCCGGTCTGGCCGGCGAGCGCGGTGAAGCCGCCGAACGCGTCGACGAGCTCGCGCTGCGTCGGCGCGGTCGACAGCGCCTGGTGCGCGTGCTGGCCGGTGATCTCGACGAGCTTCTCGCCCAGCGCCTTCAGTTGCCCGAGCGTCGCCGGCGAGCCGTTGATCCACGCGCGGCTGCGGCCCTGCGCGTCGAGCACGCGGCGCAGCAGCACCTCGCCGTCGCTCTCGGCGAGACCCTCCTCGGCGAGCCAGGCGCGCACTGCCGGCGCGTCGTCGACGTCGAAAGCCGCGGCGAGCTCGGCGCGCTCGGCGCCCGCCCGTATCTGGCGCGGCTCGAAGCGGTCGCCGAGCAGCAGGCCCAGCGCGTCGAGCAGGATCGACTTGCCGGCGCCAGTCTCGCCGGTGAGCGCCGTGAAGCCCGGCTCGAGCTCGAGCTCGAGCGCGCTCACGACGACGAAATCGCGGATCGACAGCAGCCGCAGCATCTTCGCCGTCAGGGCGAGCGCCGTTCCTTGAGGCGCTCGGGGGTCTCGCTCCAGTGCAGCTTCTCGCGCAGCATCGCGAAGTAGTCGTAGCCCTCGGGATGCAGGAACCGCGCCGGGTGTGGCGCGCGCCGGATCACGACGCGGTCGCCTTCGTTCAGCGGGTAGTGCGCGTGGCCGTCGCAGTGGACGGTCGCACCGGTGCCGCGCACGACGGTGATCGTGACCGTCGTCGTGTCGGACAGCGCGATCGGCCGGTGCGTGAGCGCGTGCGGCGCGACCGGCACGAGCGTGATCGCGGCGATGCGCGGGTCGAGGATCGGCCCGCCGGCCGACAGCGCGTAGGCGGTCGAGCCGGTCGGCGTGGCGACGATGATCCCGTCCGCCCGCATCGCGTACGCGAAGCGGCCGTCGATGTCGACCGCGCACTCGATCATGCTGCCGCCGCCGCCGCGGTTGACGACGACGTCGTTGAGCGCGGGCTCCGCCTCCTCGCGTCCCGCGGGACCGACCACCGTCGCGACGAGCATCGTCCGGCGCTCCTCGACGCAGCGCCCGGCCAGCATCGGGGCGAGCATCTCCTCCATCGCAGCGAGCGGGATGTCGGTGAGGAATCCGAGGCGCCCCTGGTTCACGCCGATCAGGGGCACGTCGTGCGGCGCGATCCGGCGCGCGATCGACAGCATCGTGCCGTCGCCGCCCATCACGACGGCGAGATCGGCGCGCGAGCCCAGGGCCTCGGCCTCGGCGGTCGCGCACCCGGGCAGCGGCGCGTACCGGGCGGTCTCGGCTTCGAGCACGACCGCGTGGCCGTGCGAGCTCAGGAACCCGGCGAGGCGCTTCAACGGCGCCACGAGGTCCGGCGAGCCGTGGCGCCCGACGATCGCGACGCGGGGAAAGCGGGCGGAGGGGCCGGGCATGGCCGCGATTATTCCACAGCGGTCCCTCGGACTCCGGTCGGCCGGAAGGCCGACCGGCGACGGGCGATTCCGGGGCCGGGCCGGGCGCGTCCGCGCCGATGCGCCCCCGGCGCGCGTTAGAATGATCCCGACCGCCGGAACGAAGGATGCCCGCCGTGCTCGACCCGCGCGCCGCCCACCTGCTCAAGACCCTCGTCGAGCACTACATCGCCGAGGGCCAGCCGGTCGGCTCGCGCCAGCTGTCGAAGCACTCGGGGCTCGACCTGTCGCCCGCCACCGTGCGCAACGTGATGGCGGACCTCGAGGAGGCGGGCTTCGTCGCGAGCCCCCACACCTCGGCCGGCCGCGTGCCCACGCCCAAGGGCTACCGCTTCTTCGTCGACAGCCTGATCGTCGTCAAGCCGCTCGAGCAGCGGGAGATCCACCGCCTCGAGGGCGAGCTCGTGGCCGACCGGCCGCAGCAGCTCGTGAACACCGCCGCGCAGTTGCTGTCGCAGCTGACGCAGTTCGCGGGCGTCGTGATGACGCCGCGCCGCGAGCCGGGCCTGCGCCACCTCGAGTTCCTGCGCCTGGGCGACCGGCGCGTGCTGCTGATCGTCGTGACCTCCGAGGGCGACGTCCAGAACCGGATCCTGCACACCGACCGGCCGTACACGCAGGCGCAGCTCGTCGAGGCGACGAACTATTTCAACCAGCACTTCGCCGGCCAGTCGATCCCGGCGATCCGCGCCGGGCTCGCCGACGAGCTGAAGCGCCTGTCCGGCGACATCGCCGCGCTGATGTCGACGGCGATCGACGCCGGCGCCGGCGCGCTCGAGGGCGGCGAGACCGTCGTGCTCGCGGGCGAGCGCAACCTGCTCGCTTCCGAGGGCGTGCTGTCGAACATGGAGCGCGTGCGCAAGCTCTTCGACCTGTTCGAGCGCAAGACCTCGCTCCTGCACCTCCTCGACGCGTCGCAGCGCGCGGAGGGCGTGCGGATCTACATCGGCGGCGAGTCGGGCCTCGCACCGCTCGACGAGATGAGCGTCGTGACCGCGCGCTACGAGGTCGACGGCCGGCTGATCGGCACGCTCGGCGTCATCGGACCCACGCGCATGGCCTACGAGCGCGTGATCCCGATCGTCGACGTGACCGCGAAGCTCCTGTCGAACGCGCTCGCGCAGCAGATGTCCGACTCGTGACGCGGAACGCCCGGACGCGCACCGACGCGCACGATGTCCGCCGCCGACCACAGGGCCCTGATCGCCCGCTTCTACGACGCGCTCGGCCGTCGCGACGCGGCGGCGATGGCGGCCTGCTACGCGCCCGACGCGACGTTCACCGACCCGGTGTTCGGCACGCTCGACGCCGCGGGCGCCGCGGCGATGTGGCGGATGCTCTGCGCACGCGGGCGCGACCTGCGCGTCGAGGCGTCGGGCATCGAGGCCGACGAGGCGGCGGGACGCGCGCACTGGCGCGCGACGTACTCGTACGGCCCGACGGCGCGGCCGGTCGTCAACGAGGTCGACGCGGCGTTCCGTTTCCGGCGCGGCCTCATCGTCGAGCACGTGGACGGCTTCGACCTGAAGCGCTGGGCGACGCAGGCGCTCGGCCTCTCCGGCCGCGTGCTGGGGCTCACGCCGCTGCTCGGGCCGATGGTGCGCAAGCAGGCCGCGGCCTCGCTCGCGGCATGGCGGCGCAGGGAGCACTCGTAGCGGCATCCCCGCGCGCGCGCCGAGCGGCGCCGCGCCATCGCATTCCGCCACGATCCGCGAGGCTCCGATGAGGTTCCTGCCCGAACCGCCCCGTGCGCACGACCGCCTCGACCGGCTGGGCGTGCTGCTCGTGAACCTCGGCACGCCCGACGCGCCGACGCCCTCCGCGGTGCGCCGCTACCTCGCCGAGTTCCTGTCCGATCCGCGCGTCGTCGAGATCCCGCCGGTCGTCTGGAAGCCGATCCTCCACGGCGCGATCCTGCCCACGCGCCCCGCGCAGTCGGCGAAGAAGTACGCGGCGATCTGGTCGAAGGACGGCTCGCCGCTGCTCGTGCACTCGGTGCGCCAGCGCTCGCTCCTGATGGGGATGCTCGGCCAGCGCATGAAGCGCGAGGGCCTGCCCGCGGACTACGCGCCGGTCGAGCTCGGCATGCGCTACGGCGAGCCGTCGATCGCCTCGGCGCTCGACCGGCTGCGCGCGGCGGGCTCGACGAAGATCCTCGTGCTGCCGCTCTATCCGCAGTACTCGGCGAGCACCACGGCGACCGTGCTCGACGCGGTGGCGCGCCATCTCTCGCGCGTGCGCCGCGCTCCGGCCCTGCGCTTCGTCGACGCGTTCCACGACGACGCGGGCTACGTGAAGGCGCTCGCGCAGAACGTCAACGACTACTGGACGAAGCACGGCCGCCCCGACCGGCTCGTGATGTCGTTCCACGGCGTGCCGCGGCGCACGCTGGACCTGGGCGATCCCTACCACTGCCACTGCCGCAAGACGGGGCGCCTGCTCGCGCAGGAGCTGGGACTCGCGCCCGACCAGTGGACGCTCTCGTTCCAGTCGCGCTTCGGCAAGGCCGAGTGGCTCGAGCCCTACACGGCCGAGACGCTCGCGTCCCTGGGAGCCGCGAAGCTGCGGCGCGTCGACGTCGTCTGCCCGGGCTTCGTGTCCGACTGTCTCGAGACGCTGGAAGAGATCGCGCTCGAGGGCCGCGACCTCTTCGTGAAGGCGGGCGGCGGCGAGTACCACGCGATCCCCTGCCTGAACGAGCACCCGCGCTGGATCGCCGCGCTCGCCGACCTCGCGTGGCGCAACCTCGCCGGCTGGCTCGCGCCGCCGCCCGACGAGAAGGAGCGCGAGATGTCGCTCGCGCGGGCGAAGGGGATGGGGGCGAAGGCGTGACGCGCGCGCGGCGGGCGCGCGGCGGTCAGGCCGCCTCGACGACCCCTTCGGCGACGAACGCGTCGATGTCGCCCGCCGAGTAGCCGGCCTCCGCGAGCACCTCGCGCGTGTGCTCGCCCAGCATCGGCGCCGGCCGCGTCACCGAAGCCGGGGTGGCCGAGAAGTGCACCGGGCAGCCGAGCGCCTTCGTCGCGCCGGCCTCGGGATGCACGAGGTCGACGACCATGCCGCGCGCGATCGCCTGCGGGTGCGACAGCGCTTCCTGCATCGAGTTGACCGGCCCCGCGGGCACGCCCGCCGCGTCGAACGCGTCGAGCCACTCGGCGCGCGTGCGCGTCGCGAGCGCGTCGTTCATCCGCTCGACGAGCGCCGCGAGGTTCGCCATGCGATCGGAGTTCGTCCGGAAGCGCGGGTCGTCGCGCCATTCGGGATGGCCGAGCACGTCGGCGATGCGCTCCCAGTTCGCCTGGTTCGCGCCGCCGACGTTGATCCAGCCGTCCTTCGCGCGGAACGCCTGGTACGGCGCGGTCAAGATGTGCGCGGAGCCGGTGGGGCCGGGCGAACTCCCGGTCGCGAACGCGATCGCCGCGTGCCAGTAGGTCTGCTGCAGCGCCGCCTCCATCAGCGAGGTGTCGACCACCTGGCCCTGGCCGGTGCGGAGCTTGTGCGCCCACGCAGCGAGGATGCCGGTGACCGCGAGGATGCCCGCGTTGATGTCCGCGACCGAGTTGCCGGTCTTCACGGGCGCGCCGCCCGGCTCGCCGGTGATCGACATGAGCCCGGCCACCCCCTGCGCGATCAGGTCGAAGCCGCCCTTGTCGGCCCAGGGCCCGTCGCGTCCGTAGCCCGAGATCGCGCAGTAGACGAGCCCGGGATTCGCGGCCGACAGCACTTCGTACCCCAGCCCGAGCTTCTCGAGCGTGCCGCGGCGGTAGTTCTCGGTGAGCACGTCGGCGTCGCGCACGAGCCGCAGCAGGATCTCGCGGCCCTGCGGCTTCTTCAAGTCGAGCGCGATGCCGCGCTTGTTGCGGTTGAGGATCAGGAACGGCGCGGAGACGCCGTTGACGCGCGGCTCGCGGTAGCCGCGCGAATCGTCGCCGCCGGGAAGCTTCTCGACCTTGACGACGTCGGCGCCCATGTCGGCGAGCATCATCCCGGCCGTGGGACCGGCCATGATCTGCGCGAGCTCGAGCACGCGCATGCCGGCGAGCGGACCGGGGCCGCGCGGCGCGGGCATCAGCGCCCCCTGAACCCGGGCTTCGCCTTCGCGAGGAACGCCGCGTAGCCCGCGCGGAAGTCCTCGGTGTCGAAGCAGTCGAACGCGGAGTCGTGCTCCGCGGGGGTGATCGGCGTGCCCTCGGCGAGGCGCCGCGCGGCCTGCTTGTGCCATCGCGCGACGAGCGGCGCGCCCTCGGCGATCCGCCGCGCGGCCTCGGTCGCCTCGTCGCCGACGCGGTCGTCGGGCACGACGCGCGTGACGAGCCCCTTCTGCAGCGCCTCCGCGGCGTCGAACACGCGGCCCTCGAGCAGGATCTCGAGCGCGACCGCGGGGCCGACGAGGCGCACGAGCGGCGCCATCTCCGGGTAGGCCATCACGAGGCCGAGGTTCTTGATCGGCGCGCCGAAGCGGCTCGACGAGCCGCAGATGCGGAGGTCGCACAGCGCCGCGATCTCGAGGCCGCCGCCCACGCAGACGCCGTGGATGCGCGCGACCAGCGGATGCCGGCAGCGCGCCAGCGACGCGGCCGTCCGGTGCATCACGGCTCCGTACGCGACGGCCTGCGCCCTGTTCGAGCGCTCGGTCGCGAATTCCGAGATGTCGTTGCCCGGCGAGAACGCCCGCTCGCCCGCGCCGCGCACGACGACGCAGCGCACCGAATCGTCGGCCGACAGCGCGTCGACCGCCTCGCCGAGCGCCCCCCACATCGCGCGCGTCAGCGCGTTGAGCTTCTCCGGGCGGTTCAGGACGACGGTCGCGATCGCGCCGTCGCGCTCGACGAGGATCGTGTCCACGCGCGTCAGCGGTAGAAGAGCTCGACCAGGCCCATGCCGGTGACCGGCACGTAGGTGACGAGCAGCAGCACGGCGATCAGCACGGCGATGAACCCCACGTTGACGCGCGTGACCGACCAGACGGACTCCTTCGCGATCGAGCTCGCGACCATCAGGACGCTCGCGACAGGCGGCGTCTGCTGCCCGATCCCGAGGTTCACGGTCACGATCAGGCCGAAGTGCACCGGGTCGATGCCGACGGCCTTCACGAGCGGCATCACGACCGGGACGACGAGGATGATCGCCGCGGCCGAGTGCAGGAACATGCCGAGCAGCAGGAACAGCAGGTTCAGCATCGCGAGGACGAGCCACCTGTTCTGCGTCATCTCGGCGACGGCGCGCGCGAGCGCCTGCGGCGCCTGCACCTCGGTGAGGTAGGTGCCGAGCAGCGAGCTCGTCGCGACGAGCAGCATCACCACCGCGGTCTGGATGCCCCCCTCGAGCACGGTCTTGCGCAGGTGGGCGACGTCGAGCTCGCGGTAGATCACCAGCCCGACGAACAGCGCGGCGGCGACCGCGAGCGCCGCGCCCTCGGTGGCGGTCACGACGCCGCCGAAGATGCCGCCCAGGATGATGATCGGCAGCAGGAACGCCCACAGCGCCTCGCGCGCGGTCGTGCGCACGCACTCCCAGGAGAAGGCCGAGTCTCGCGGCAGCCCGTAGCGGCGGGCGAACCACGACGCCATCGCCATCAGCCCCAGGCCCCCGACGACGCCGGGCACGATGCCGGCGACGAAGAGCTGGACGACGGAAGTCTCCGCCATCACCGCGTACAGGATCATCGGGATCGACGGGGGGATGATCACCGCGAGCGTCGCGGCGGACGACATCACCGCGGCGGCGAACGGCGCCGGATAGCCCTTCGACTTCATGCCGGGGATCAGGATCGACCCGAGCGCCGCGACGTCCGCGACCGCCGAGCCCGAGATCTCGGCGAAGAAGAGCGACGACCCGATCGAGACGTGCGCGAGGCCGCCGCGGATCCAGCCGAACAGGGCGGACGCGAACGCGATCAGGCGCTGCGAGATGCCGGACGCGTTCATGATCGCGCCGGCGAGGATGAACAGCGGGATCGCGAGCAGCGGGAAGCTCGTCGCCCCGTTGTAGGTGACGACCGCGAGGTTGGGCAGGATCGCCGTCCCGTGCGTCGCGACCATCGCGACCAGCGCCACGACGCCGAGCGCCACCGCGATCGGCACGTTGACGAGCACGAGCGCCAGCACCGCCCCGAACAGCCCGAGCATGATCGCCATCGCGGGCCCCCGTCAGTGCAGCGCGTCGGCCGCCGGGCCGCCGGAGCGCGACGGCGCCGCCGCGAGCAGCTCGAGGAGGTAGGCGCCCTCGGCGATCACGATCAGCACGGAGGAGATCGGGATCACCGACTGCACGACGTTCATCGGCATCCAGGAGAGGCTCACCAGCGTGTCGCCGGCGAGCACGGGCATGATCCTCACGCCGACCCAGGCGAGCAGCGCGAAGAACGCGATCACGATCGCCTGCACCGCGATCGCCGTCGCGCGGCGGGCGGGGGGCGGCAGCTGGTCGACGATCTCCGGGCAGCCGATGTGCGCGCGCCGGACCGAGGCGAGCGCCGAGCCGTAGAACGTGAGCCAGGCGAGCAGCACGGACGCGATCTCGTCGTACCACGCGAGCGCGTGGCCGACCGTCCGGAACACGACGCCGGCGGTGACCTCGACGAACAGCACGACCATCAGGACGCCGACGACGACCTCGAGCAGGCGGCCGTAGCGCTCGCGGAAGGCCGCGAGCGCCGCCGCCCGCGCCGCGCCGGGCGCGGGGGCGCTTGCCGGGGGCCCCATCGGACTACTTCCCGAGCGCGACGGCGCGGTCGATGACCTCCTTCGCGCCGGCGACTTCCTTGCCGAACTCCTCGTAGATCGCGCGGCTCGCGTCGATGAACGCGTTCTTGTCGACCTCGTTCACCTGCATGCCGGCCGCCCTGAGCTTGCCGAGCAGCTCGTCGTCGTCCTTCGCCGCGGCCTCGTAGACGTACGCCTGCGTCTCCTTCGCGGTGTCCTCGAGGATCTTGCGCACGTCCGCGGGCATCGACTCCCACTTCGTCCTGCCGACCGTGAGGTAGGCGGGCGTGTAGACGTGCCCGGTGAGCGACAGGTACTTCTGGACCTCCTGGAACTTCGCCGAGTAGATCTGCGTGAACGGGTTCTCCTGGCCGTCCATCACGCCGGTCTGGAGCGCCGTGAACACCTCGGAGAACTTCATCGGGCTCGGGTTCGCGCCGTACGCCTGGAACATCTTGACGCGCCACTTGCCGCCCGGCACGCGGAGCTTGATCCCCGCGAGATCCGCGGGCTTCACGATCGGCCGCTTGCTGTTGGTGATCTGGCGAAACCCGTTCTCCCAGACGGCCAGCACCTTCAGGCCCTTCTTCTCGGCCTCCGGCTCGAGCTTCGGCCAGAAGATCTCCTTCTCGATGCGCATCATGTGCGCGCGGTCCTTGACGAGGTAGGGCATCTCGAACACGCCGAACAGGTCGACCTGCGAGCTCATCACGGTGGACGGCAGCGCCATGTCGATCGTGCCCAGCTTGAGCTTCTGGACCATTTCCTCGTCGCTGCCGAGCTGGCTCGAGCCGTAGACGACGACCTTCGCCTTCCCGCCGAGCTTCGCGTTGGCGCGCCGCGCGTACTCGTCGGCGCTCTTCTGGAACAGCGAGCCGGGCTCGCCGACGTGGCCGAGCTTGATCTCGACCTGCGCGTTCGCGGTCGCGGCGAACGCCAGACCGGCGGCGAGGGCGGCGAAGGCGCGGATGGCGGCCCGGCGGGGGTTCGCGTGGGGGCTGGCGGTCATGACTCCTCCTCGGGGAACGACGTTGCGTTCGGCCCGCGGCGCGCTCTGCGTCGCGCTCGCGGCGTGGTGATCGGTTCGCGGCTAGGCGGCGCGCGGCAGGGCGGGGCTCGCCGCCGCCGCGAGGCACTCCATCGCGGCGTCGACGCCGCCCTTCCGGTGCGGGACCCCGGCGAGCGCGAGACCCATCTCGACGCCCGCGAGCGTGCCGCACAGCATCAGGTCGTTGAACCAGCCCAGGTGCCCGATCCGGAACATCCGGCCGGCGATCCGGCCGAGCCCCTGCCCGAGCGACATGTCGTAGCGCTCGAGCACGATGCGCCGGAACGCGTCGGCGTCGTGGCCCTCGGGCATCACGACGCCGGTGAGCACGGGGCTGTGGTCGGCCGGCTCGGCGCACTGGGTCTCCAGCCCCCAGGCGCGCACCGCGCGGCGCGTCGCCTCGCCGAAGCGCGCGTGCCGCGCGTAGACGTTCGGCAGCCCCTCCTCGAACAGCATCTCCAGCGCCTCGGCCAGGCCGTACAGCAGGTTGGTCGCGGGCGTGTAGGGGAAGTATCCGTTCGCATTGGTCGCGAGCATCTCGCGCCAGTCCCAGTAGGAGCGCGGCATCCGCGCGCGCGCGGAGGCTGCGAGCGCCTTGGCCGAGAACGCGTTGAACGAGAGGCCCGGCGGGAGCATCAGCCCCTTCTGCGAGCCCCCGACCGTCACGTCGACGCCCCATTCGTCGTGCCGGTAGTCGATCGAGCCGAGCGAGCTGATCGTGTCGACCATCAGCAGCGCGGGGTGGCGCGCGCGGTCGAGCGCCGCGCGGATCGCCGGCACGTGCGTGACGGCGCCGGTCGACGTCTCGTTGTGGACGACGGCCACCGCCCGGATCGCGTGCTCCCGGTCCGCCGCGAGCCGGGCCTCGATCGCGGCCGCGTCGGCGCCGCGGCGCCAGTCGCCCGGCACGAAGTCGACGACGAGCCCGAGCCGCTCGGCGAGCCGCTTCCAGAGCGTCGCGAACTGCCCGGTCTCCGCCATCAGGACGCGGTCGCCGGGCGAGAGGGTGTTGGCGAGCGCCGCCTCCCACGCGCCGGTGCCGGACGCCGGGTAGATGACGACGTCGGCCTGCGTGCCGAACACGCGCTTCATGCCCGCGAGGACCTTGCGACCCAGCTCTCCGAACTCCGGCCCGCGGTGGTCGATCGTCGGGCGGTCGATCGCCCGCAGCACGCGGTCGGGCACGTTCGTCGGCCCGGGAATCTGGAGGAAGTGTCGACCTGACGGGCGCGGGGCGTCGGGCATGGCGGCGATCCGGGAGGGCAGCGCGCGGCGGATGACAGCCGCACGACTATGGTATACAAATCCATCCTACCCATCCGACCCGCCTCGCGCAACCCCGCGCCGCGCGTGTCGCTGCCTAAGGGCGGCACCGCAGGCGGACCTCCCGGCAGGTCAGGCAGCGTGACGGATTTTGTATACCAATGAATGAGTTCGACGACCTCCGCCCGAACGCCCGGGGCGCGGATCCGGACGTCTCGGGGGGCGGGATCGCACCGGGGCGCCGCCCGGCGACGCTGCCGCGGACGATCGCCGAGCGCCTGCGCGAGCTGATCACCGAAGGCGCCCTCGCGCCCGGGTCGCGCCTGAACGAACGGGCGCTGGGGGATCGGCTGGGCGTCTCGCGCACGCCGCTGCGCGAGGCCTTCCGCCTGCTGGCGGCCGACGGGCTCGTCGACCTCGAGCCCAACCGGGGCGCCCGCGTGGTGGCGCTGTCGGAGCGCGACATCCGCGAGCTCTTCGAGTTGATGGGCGCGCTCGAGGCGCTCGCGGGCGAGCTCGCGAGCGCGAGGATCTCGGACGCCGACGTCGCCGAGCTGAAGGCGCTCACCTTCGAGATGCTGGCCTGCCACGCCCGCAGCGACCTGCCCGCCTACTACCGGATCAACCGGGCGATCCACGACCGCATCGCGCTCGCCGCCGGCAACGAGATGCTGCGGCGGACCTACGAGACGCTCAACCGGCGCATCCAGAACCTGCGGTTCCGCTCGAACTTCGATCGCGCGAAGTGGGACCTCGCGGCGCGCGAGCACGTGCGCATGGTCGAGCTCCTCGAGCGTCGCGATGCCGCGGGGCTCGCCGCGCTCCTGCGGGGTCACCTCGCGCGCAAGTGCGACGCGGTGCTCGAGGTGCTCGCGCAGGAAGGCGCCGCGCGGTGAACGCGCCCGCGCTCCGTCCTCCGGCCGTGTCGCGTGCGAGCGCGGCGGGCGGCGAGCTCGATCGCAGGCTGCGCGGCGCGGTGCGCGGCCGCGTGCTGTTCGACCGCGCGTCGCTCGGACGCTACTCGACCGACGCGTCGATCTACCAGGTCGAGCCGATCGGCGTGCTCGTGCCCGCGTCGCACGAGGACGTGCGCGCGGCGTTCGCGATCTGCCGCGAGCTGGGCGTCCCGCTGCTCCCGCGGGGCGCGGGCAGCTCGCAATGCGGGCAGACCGTCGGGCGGGCGCTCGTCGTCGACCACAGCAGGCACCTGGACGGCGTCGTCGCGCTCGACCGCGACGCGCGCACGGTCACCGTCGAGCCGGGCATCGTGCTGGACGCGCTCAACGCCCGGCTGAAGCCCCACGGCCTGTGGTTCCCCGTCGACGTCAGCACGTCGGCGCAGTGCACGCTGGGAGGCATGGCGGGCAACAACTCGTGCGGATCGCGCTCGATCGCGTACGGCAACATGGTGCACAACGTGCTCGCGATCGACGCGCTGCTCGCCGACGGCACCGAGGCGCGCTTCGGCCCGGCGTCGGCGATGGCGGGCGCGCCGCCGCGCGTGCGCGCGCTCGTCGAGGAACTGCGCGCCATCGGCGAGCGGGAGCGCGACGAGATCGCGGCGCGGGTGCCGCGCGTGCTGAGGCGCGTCGGCGGCTACAACCTCGACGTGTTCCACCCGCAGAGCGAGCGCCCGTACACGGCCGACGGCGGCGTCAACTACGCGCACCTCCTGGTCGGCAGCGAGGGGACGCTCGCGTGGACGCGCGCGATCACGCTGAAGCTCCTGCCGGTTCCGGCGCACCGGACGCTCGGGGTCGTCAACTTCCCGTCGCTCTACCGCGCGATGGAATGCGCGCAGCACATCGTCGGGCTCGCGCCTACCGCGGTCGAGCTCGTCGACCGCACGATGATCGGGCTCGCCCGCGGCAACCCGGTGTTCCGGCCGGTGATCGACGCGGCGCTCGTCGGCGAGCCCGACGCGATCCTGCTCGTCGAGTTCGCCGGCGAGGACGCCGAGGGGCCGCGCCGCGGCCTCGAGCGGCTCGTCGAGACGATGGGCGACCTGGGACTCGCCGGCTCGGTCGTCCGCCTCGGCGACGCGGCCGCGCAGAGGGCGCTGTGGGAGGTCCGCAAGGCGGGTCTCAACATCATGATGAGCATGAAGGGCGACGGCAAGCCGGTCTCGTTCATCGAGGACTGCGCGGTGCCGCTGCCGCACCTCGCCGAGTACGTCGACCGGCTGACGCGGGTGTTCGAGAAGCACGGCACGCGCGGCACCTGGTACGCGCACGCGTCGGTCGGGACGCTGCACGTGCGCCCGATCCTCGACATGCGCCGCGACGGTGCCGCGAAGATGCGCGCGATCGCCGAGGAGGCCTCGGCGATGGTGCGCGAGTACAAGGGCGCCTACTCGGGCGAGCACGGCGACGGCCTCGTCCGGAGCGAGTGGGTCGCCTGGCAGTTCGGACCGCGCCTCGCGCGCGCGTTCGAGCAGGTGAAGGCGCTGTTCGACCCCGAGGGCCTCATGAACCCGGGCAAGATCGTCCGCCCGCCGAGCATGGACGACGCGACGCTGTTCCGCACCCCGCCGGGACACGCGACGGTGCCGGTCGCGACCGCGCTCGACTGGTCGGCGTGGAACGTGCACGGGGACGCCGCGACCGGCGCGCTCACGCCGCCGGGCACCGGCGGCGATCCGTCGGGCGGCTTCGCCAAGGCCGTCGAGATGTGCAACAACAACGGCCACTGCCGCAAGTTCGACGCGGGGACGATGTGTCCCAGCTTCCGCGTCACGCGCGACGAGCAGCACCTGACGCGCGGCCGCGCGAACACGCTGCGGCTCGCGCTCGCCGGCCGCTTCGGCCCGGACGTCGCGTCGCCCGAGGTGCGCGACGCGCTCGACCTGTGTGTGAGCTGCAAGGGCTGCCGGCGGGACTGCCCGACCGGCGTCGACATGGCGCGGATGAAGATCGAGTTCCGTCACCAGTGGCGCGCCAGGCACGGGCTGCCGCTGCGCGACCGGCTGATCGCGTCGCTGCCGCGCTGGGCGCCGTGGGCGTCGCGGGTCGCCTGGCTCGCCAACCTGCGCGACACCCTCCCGGGCGCGGCGTGGCTCTCCGAGCGCGTCGCCGGCCTCTCGGCGAAGCGCACGCTGCCCCGCTGGCGCCGCGACACGTTCCTCGGGTCGGCTGCCGCGGGCGACGACGAGCGTGCCGACGTCGTGCTGTTCGTCGACACGTTCACCGACCGGTTCGAGCCGGAGAACGCGCACGCGGCGAGGGCGGTCCTGCGGGCCGCGGGCCATCGCGTCGCGGTCGCGCGCGCCGCGTCCGCGGACGCCGAGCCCTCGCGGCCGCTGTGCTGCGGCCGGACCTACCTCGGCGCGGGAATGGTCGACGAGGCGAAGCGCGAGGCGCGTCGGGTGGTCGAGGCGCTCGCGCCCCACGTCGCGCGGGGCGCGGCGATCGTCGGCCTCGAGCCGTCCTGCCTCCTCACGCTGCGCGACGAGTTCCTCGCGATGGGCCTGGGCGAGGCCGCCGGGCGGCTCGCCGACCGGGCGCTGCTCCTCACCGAGTTCCTCGCGCGCGAGCACGCGGCGGGGCGGCTGCGGCTCCCGCTCGCGCCGATCCCGCAGAAGCGCGCGCTCGTGCACGGGCACTGCCACCAGAAGGCGTTCGACGCGCTGGCGCCGACCACCGCGATGCTGAAGCTCGTGCCCGGCCTCGCGGTCGACGTCGTCGAGTCGAGCTGCTGCGGGATGGCGGGGAGCTTCGGCTACGAGGCCGAGCACCTCGAGACGTCGATGCGGATGGCCGAGCTCGCGCTGCTGCCGGCCGTCCGGGCGGCGGACGAACTCACGCTGATCGTGGCCGACGGGACGAGCTGCCGGCACCAGATCGCGGACGGGACCCGGGCCGACGGGCCCCCGCGCGTGGCGGTCCACGCCATTCGCGTGATCGCCTCGGCCCTTGCCGCGCCGCCCCCGGGCTGACGACCCGGGCGTCCTCCCGGGTCGCGCACCGCCGTGCCCATAGCCGGGCCGGCAGGGGTTGAAACCGTGGCCTTCGTCCCCATGATTCCAGAGTTGTTTTTGGAATCAACCCCCTGGCGACGCATGTCTGGAACCGACACCCCGAATCCCGCCGGACCGCCCGCCGGCGACACCCCCGGCATCGACCGGGTCACCGATGCGGCCCCGGCCGATCCCGCGCCGGACCTGGCCGAGATCCTCAGGAAGGCGGAGAACGAGGTCGCCGACCTCAAGGACGCCTGGCTCCGGGCCAAGGCCGAGACCGAGAACGTGCGCCGGATGGGGCAGTCGGACGTCGCCCGCGCGCACAAGTACGCGATCGAGCGCTTCGCCTCGGAGCTCCTCTCGGTGCGCGACGCGCTCGAGCAGACGCTCGCGACCGGGAACGCCACGCCCGAGCAGTTGCGGGAAGGCGTCGAGCTGACGCTGAAGACGCTCGCCGCGGCGTTCGAGCGGTCGTCGATCGTCCCGGTCGACCCGGCCGGCGAGAAGTTCGACCCGAACCGCCACCAGGCGATGGCGATGATCCCGTCGGGCAAGCCCGCGCAGACCGTCGTGCAGGTGTTCCAGAAGGGCTACCTGCTGCACGACCGGGTGCTGCGCCCCGCGC
Organism: Burkholderiales bacterium; assembly: GCA_046347845.1. Lineage (GTDB taxonomy): Bacteria > Pseudomonadota > Gammaproteobacteria > Burkholderiales > Casimicrobiaceae > VBCG01. The sequence goes on from JAXMFH010000010.1 coordinate 131,859, forward strand.
TCGTCGCGGTGTCGAGCGGCCCGGGGGAGGCGCGCGAGGCCTCCGCCGAAGGCGGCGGCATGGCTTGAGTTGACGGCCCCGGACCCCACTTTTCGCACGAGCAGAACCTCAGCACGGAGCCATCCATGGCAAAGATGATCGGCATCGACCTCGGAACGACCAACAGCTGCGTCGCCATCGTCGAAGGCGGGCAGACCAAGGTGATCGAGAACTCGGAGGGCGCGCGCACGACGCCCTCGGTCGTCGCGTACGCGGACGACGGCGAGATCCTGGTCGGCGCGCCGGCCAAGCGCCAGGCCGTCACCAATGCGCGCAACACGATCTTCGCGGTCAAGCGCCTGATCGGCCGCCGGTTCGAGGAGAAGGAGGTCCAGAAGGACATCGGATTGATGCCCTACCGGATCGTCAAGGCCGACAACGGCGACGCGTGGGTCGAGGTGCGCGGCAAGAAGATCGCGTCGCAGCAGGTGTCCGCCGAGATCCTGCGCAAGATGAAGAAGACCGCCGAGGACTACCTCGGCGAGGAAGTCACCGAGGCCGTCATCACGGTCCCGGCCTACTTCAACGACTCGCAGCGCCAGGCGACCAAGGACGCGGGGAAGATCGCGGGCCTCGAGGTCAAGCGGATCATCAACGAGCCGACCGCGGCCGCGCTCGCGTTCGGCCTGGACAAGAAGGAAGGCGACCGCAAGATCGCGGTCTATGACCTGGGCGGCGGCACGTTCGACATCTCGATCATCGAGATCGCGGAGGTCGACGGCGAGCACCAGTTCGAGGTGCTGTCGACCAACGGCGACACGTTCCTCGGCGGCGAGGACTTCGACCAGCGCCTGATCGACTACATCGTCACCGAGTTCAGGAAGGAGCAGGGCGTCGACCTGAAGAACGACGTGCTCGCGCTGCAGCGGCTCAAGGAGGCCGCGGAGAAGGCGAAGATCGAGCTGTCGAGCTCGCAGCAGACCGAGGTCAACCTGCCGTACATCACGGCCGACCAGTCGGGCCCGAAGCACCTGTCGATGAAGATCACGCGCGCCAAGTTCGAGGCGCTCGTCGAGGACCTGATCGAGCGGACGATCGAGCCCTGCCGCGTCGCGATCAAGGACGCCGGCGTCAAGCTCTCGGACATCGCCGACGTGATCCTCGTCGGCGGCCAGACGCGCATGCCGAAGGTGCAGGACAAGGTCAAGGAGTTCTTCGGCAAGGAGCCGCGCAAGGACGTCAACCCCGACGAGGCGGTGGCGGTCGGCGCGGCGATCCAGGCCTCGGTGCTCTCGGGCGAGCGCAAGGACGTGCTGCTGCTCGACGTGACGCCGCTGTCGCTCGGCATCGAGACGCTGGGCGGCGTGCTGACGCGCCTCATCCAGAAGAACACGACGATCCCGACCAAGGCGACGCAGGTCTTCTCGACCGCGGACGACAACCAGGGCGCCGTGACGATCCACGTGCTGCAGGGCGAGCGCGAGATGGCCTCGGGCAACAAGAGCCTCGGCCAGTTCAACCTCGAGGGCATCCCGCCCGCGCCGCGCGGCGTCCCGCAGATCGAGGTGACCTTCGACATCGACGCGAACGGCATCCTGCACGTGTCCGCGAAGGACAAGGCCACCGGGAAGGAAGCCAAGATCACGATCAAGGCGAACTCGGGGCTGTCCGACGAGGAGATCCAGCGGATGGTCAAGGACGCCGAGGCGCACGCCGAGGAGGACCGGAAGCTGATGGAGACGGTCCAGGCGCGCAACGGCCTCGACGCGCTCGTGCACAGCGTGAGGAAGTCGCTCTCCGAGCACGGCGACAAGATCGGCGCCGACGAGAAGGCGAAGATCGAGGCGGCCGTGAAGGACGCCGAGGAGCTGCTGAAGCAGAAGGACGCGGCGAAGGACGCGCTCGAGGCGAAGACCGAGGCGCTCGCGAAGTCCGCGCAGAAGCTCGGCGAGGCGATGTACGCGCAGGCGCAGGCCCAGGCGGGCGCCGCCGGCGCGGGCGAGGGCGGTCAGGGCGACAAGGGTGACAAGGGCGGCGAGGAGAAGGTCGTCGACGCCGAGTACACGGAAGTCAAGGACCGCAAGTGAGCGGCGGGGCCGCGCACGTCGCGGTCCTTGCCTTCCTCGGATGTTCCGTCGCGTGGAGATGATGGCGTCTCGTTGAGACGGCGAGCGCGACGGAATGTCCGTCCGCATTGAGCGGCGCCGTCGGCGCCGCCCAGCGCGGACGAGCTCATCGGGGCCGGGTCGCGGCGATGCGGCCCGGCGTTCGTCGTTGTTGAAGTACGCTTCATTCGCCCGCTCGAACGGGGGCTGACGGGTCGAGCAGGGGACGACGGGGCATGGCAAAGCGCGACTACTACACGGTGCTGGGCGTCAATCGCGACGCCTCCGAGGAGGACGTCAAGAAGGCCTACCGGAAGCTCGCGATGAAGCACCATCCGGACCGCAATCCGGACGACAAGGGGGCCGAGGAGAAGTTCAAGGAAGCCAAGGAGGCCTACGAGGTCCTCTCGGACGCGAAGAAGCGCGCGGCCTACGACCAGTTCGGCCACGCGGGCGTCGATCCGTCGGCCGGCTTCGGCGCGGGCGCCGGGGCGCGCGGCGCGGGCCCCGAAGGCTTCGGCGGGTTCGCCGACGCGTTCGGCGACATCTTCGGCGAGATCTTCGGGCAGGGGCGTGGCGGCCGCGGCAGCGGCGTGTTCCGCGGCGCCGACCTCCGTTACAACCTCGAGCTCACGCTTGAGGAGGCCGCGCGCGGCACCGAGGCGCGCATCCGCATCCCGACGATGGAGCCGTGCGAGACCTGCCACGGCAGCGGCGCGAAGCCCGGCACGCAGGCCAAGTCCTGCCCGACCTGCCACGGCCGCGGCGAGGTGCGCGTCTCGCAGGGCTTCTTCTCGATCCAGCAGACCTGCCCGGCCTGTCACGGCACCGGCAAGGTGATCCCGGACCCGTGCAAGGCGTGCGACGGCGCGGGCCGCATCCGCAAGCACAAGACGCTGTCGGTGAAGATCCCGGCGGGCGTCGACCAGGACGACCGCATCCGGCTCTCCGGCGAGGGCGAAGCGGGCGTCAACGGCGGGCCGCCCGGCGACCTGTACGTCGTCGTCCAGCTGAAGCCGCACGCGGTGTTCCAGCGCGAGGGCGCGGACCTCCACTGCGAGATGCCGATCAGCTTCGCGACCGCCGCGCTCGGCGGCGAGATCGAGATCCCGACGCTCGACGGCCACGCGAAGGTGAAGATCCCGCCCGAGACGCAGACCGGCCAGGTCTTCCGGCTGCGCAACAAGGGCATCCGCCCGGTGCGCGGCTCGGTCGTCGGCGACCTCTACTGCCACGCGTCGGTCGAGACGCCGGTGAAGCTCACCGCGCGGCAGAAGGAGCTCCTGCGCGAGTTCGAGGCGATCAACCAGCAGGACCCGGCCGCGCACAACCCGCGGCAGAAGTCGTTCCTCGACAAGCTGAAGGAATTCTTCGGCTGATCCCCGCGCGCGGCGGACCGCGCCGCGCGTTCCGGGCGGACAAGGGCGGCGTCTCCGCCGGGCGTGGGGCGCTCCCGTCTGCTACGCTCGCGCGCATGGAGCGCACGCTGCTGGCGCGCAACGCCGACGTGGTCGTCACGATGGACGCGGACCGCCGCGAGATCCGCGGGGGCGGCGTGTACGTCGTCGGCAATGCGGTCGCCGCCGTGGGGCCGGCGGGCGAGCTGCCGTCGGCCGCCGACGAGGTGATCGACCTGGCGGGCCACGTCCTGCTGCCGGGACTGGTCAACACGCACCACCACCTGTTCCAGACCCTGACGCGCGCGATGCCGCGCGCACAGGACGCGGAGCTGTTCGGGTGGCTGAAGGCGCTCTACCCGGTCTGGGCGCGCATGACGCCCGAGATGATCCGCGTGTCGGCGCAGACCGCGATCGCGGAGCTGCTGCTCTCGGGCTGCACGACGACGTCGGACCACCTGTACGTGTTCCCGAACGGTGCGCGGCTCGACGACGCGATCGAGGCCGCGTCGACGACGGGCATCCGCTTCCACGCGACGCGCGGCAGCATGAGCGTCGGCGAGAGCGACGGAGGGCTTCCGCCCGACGCGCTCGTCGAGGACGAGGGCGCGATCCTCGCCGACACGCGCCGCGTGATCGAGGCCTGGCACGACCCTTCGCGCCACGCGATGCTGCGGATCGGCGTGGCGCCCTGCTCGCCGTTCTCGGTGAGCCGCGAGCTGATGCGCGAGTCGGCCGCGCTCGCGCGGAGCTACGGCGTGTCGCTCCACACGCACCTCGCGGAGAACGACGGCGACGTCGCCTACAGCCGCGAGCGGTTCGGCCGCACGCCGGCGCAGTACGCGGAGGACCTGGGCTGGGTCGGCCGCGACGTCTGGCACGCGCACTGCGTGAAGCTCGACGCCGAGGGCATCGCGCTCTTCGCGCGCACCGGCACCGGCGTCGCGCACTGCCCGTGCTCGAACATGCGCCTCGCGTCGGGCATCGCGCCGGTGCGGCGGATGCGCGACGCGGGCGTTCCCGTGGGCCTGGGCGTCGACGGCAGCGCGTCGAACGACGCCGGCCACCTGCTCGCCGAGACGCGCCAGGCGATGCTGCTGCAGCGCGTGGGCTTCGGCCCCTCCGCGATGGGCGCGCGCGAGGCGCTCGAGATCGCGACGCTCGGCGGCGCGGCGGTGCTGGGACGCGACGACGTCGGCGCGCTCGCGCCGGGGATGTCGGCGGACTTCGTCGCGTTCGACCTGCGCCGGCCCGGGTACGCCGGCGCGCTGCACGACCCGGTGGCGGCGCTCGTGTTCTGCGCGCCGTCGGACGTCGCATGGAGCGTCGTCGGCGGTCGCGTCGTGGTGCGCGAAGGCCGGATCGCGACGATCGACCTCGAGCCGCACCTCGAGCGGCACCGTCGGCTGGCGCGCGCGCTCGCCGGCTGAGGCTCGCGCCCCGGACGCGGCGATCCCGCGGGCGCCGCTGCTAGAATCCGCGCTCCCCAAGGCGTCCGCCGCCGGAGGCGCACGTGATCCGTTCCGTCTTCCCCCCGCTCGCCGTGGCGCTCGCGGCCGCACACGCCGCGGCGCGAGCCCGATCCGGGCTGCTCGTGCCGGCCGTGGTTCGCGACGGCCGCTTCCGGCTGCTGCCCGGGGAGCGGGGGCGCCGGTGACGCGCGCCGAACGCAAAGGGCCGACGGGCATCCTGCTCGCCGCGGGGGCCGCGCGGCGGTTCGGCGGCGCCAAGCTCTCGGCGGCGCTCGACGACGGGACGCCGGTCGGCGTGGCCGCCTGCCGCGCGATGCACGCGGCGCTCGGCCGCGTCGTCGCGGTCGTGCGTCCCGGCGACGACGACCTCGCGTCCGCGCTCGCGGCGGCCGGCGCGACGATCGTGCACTGTGCGCGGGCCGAGGACGGGATGGGAGCGAGCCTCGCGTGCGGCGTCGCGGCGACCGCCGATGCCGAGGGCTGGGTCGTCGCTCTCGCCGACATGCCGTGGATCGCGCCCGCGACGATCCGCTCGGTCGCCGACGCGATCGCGGCCGGCGCGTCGATCGCCGCGCCCGTGCATCGCGGCGAGCGCGGCCATCCGGTGGGATTCTCGCCGGCGCACCGCGACGCGCTGATGACGCTCTCGGGCGACGAAGGCGCCCGGGCGATCGTGGCCGCGGCCGGCGTCGAGCTCGTCCGCGTCGACGTCGACGATCCGGGCGTGCTGCGCGACGTCGATACGCCCGGCGATCTCGTCAGCTAGGGGCCGCCGGCCACAGCTCCGGCTGCGCGTCGCCGGGCGGATCCGCCGCGCGCGCATCCCACCACGCGCGAAGTTCCGCCTCCTCGAGCGGCGGGCAGATCAGGAAGCCCTGCGCCTCGCGGCAGCCGTGGCGGCGCAGGAACTCGATCTGGGGACGCGACTCGACGCCCTCGGCGATGCACCGCAGGCCCAGCGACTGCGCGAGCGCGATGATCGCCTGCGTGATCGTCTCGTCGTTGCGGTTGCGCTCGATGCCCTGGACGAAGCGCTGGTCGATCTTGAGCCCCTGGATCGGCAGCCGGGCGAGGTAGGAGAGCGACGAGTAGCCGGTGCCGAAGTCGTCGACGGTGATCGACACGCCCATCTGCTTCAGCCTGACGAGCGTCGCCACCGCCTTCTCGGGGTGCGTGATGATCACGCTCTCGGTGATCTCGAGGTCGAGCTCTCCGGCGGCGAGCCCCGAGGACGCGAGCGCGTCCTCGACGATCGCGAGCCAGCTGTCGTGCTGGAGCTGCTGGACCGACAGGTTGACCGACAGGCGCATCGCCATGCCCGACCGGTGCCACTGCGCGACCTGTCGGCAGGCGTCGCGCAGCACGCGCGCGCCGAGCGCCTGGATCATCCCGGACTCCTCGGCGATCGGGATGAACTCGGCGGGTCCGATGACGCCGCGCTCCGGGTCGCGCCAGCGCAGGAGCGCCTCGACGCCGAACGGGCGGCCGCTCATCGTGTCGACCTGCGGCTGGTAGACGAGGAAGAACTCGTCGTCCATCAGGCCGCGGCGCATGTCGGTCTCGATCTGCAGGCGCTGCTGCACGCGCGCGTTCATGTCGGCGGTGTAGAACCGGTAGGCGTTGCGGCCGGCTTCCTTCGCCGCGTACATCGCGGTGTCCGCCTGCTTGATCAGCGTCGCGGGATCCTGGGCGTCCAGCGGGTAGATCGACACGCCGATCGAGCAGGTGAGCGTCGGCGTCTGATCGGCGATCCGGAACGGCGCGAGGAACGACTCGCGCACCCGGTGCACGACGTTCATCACCTCGAAGGTCGCGTGCGCCGGGTCGAGGCCCGGCAGCACCAGCACGAACTCGTCGCCGCCGAGCCGCGCGACGGTGTCCGACTCGCGCACCGCGCTGCCGAGCCGCTGCGCGATCGCCTGCAGCAGCTGGTCGCCCGCGTCGTGCCCGAGCGTGTCGTTGATCCGCTTGAAGTGGTCGAAGTCCAGGAACAGGCACGCGACCTGCGTGCCCTCGCGCTGCGCGACCGCGATGATCTGGCGCAGGCTCTGGTTGAGCAGCGACCGGTTCGGCAGGCCGGTCAGGATGTCGTGCTGGGCGAGCTTGTACGCGTGCGCGGTCGCGATCTCGAGCTCGCGCGTGCGCTGCGCGACCTTCTCCTCGAGCGTGCGCTGGTAGCTCACGACCTCGGCCTGCGACTGCGCGAGCCGCTGCGTCATGTGATTGAACGTGTGCGTGAGCAGCCCGAGCTCGTCGCGCGAGCGCGTGGGCACGTGGACGTCGAGGCGGCCGCCCGCGACCGCGCGCGCGGCGCGCATCAGCCGGCGCATCGGCGCGACGAGCCGCCGCGTGAGCAGCAGCGCGGCGACCATCGCGACCAGCATCACGATGCCCACGACGGTGAGCGCGCCGGCGACGTAGGTACGGAAGCGCGCCGTCTGCGGCTGGTACGACATGCCGACCTGGACCTGGCCGATCACCGGGCCGGGCGGCGGCGGAGCGGCGCCGCGGACGCGCGAAGCCGCGGCGCCCCCGACGCGGATGGGCGCGACGATCTCGAGGAACGTCCCCGACCCGACGGCGCGCCGCTGCGTCGAGACGAGCGGGCTGCCCGAGGCGGCGGCGACCGAGGGGAGGGGCGCGTTGCCGAGCTCGCCGGCGTAACGGCGCGACGCGACGACGGCGCCCTTCGCGTCGAGGATCGCGACGTAGGCGAGCGTGGCGCCGGGGGCCAGCGTCGCGATCACCTCGTCGATCGCCTCGCGGTCGCCGCCGGCGAGGGGCTCGTCGACGACCTCGGCCAGCATCGTCGAGAGCGTGATCGCCTGCGCGCGGATCTCGTCCTCGCCGCCGCTCCACTCGCGCCAGAACGTGTAGGCGGTGATCGCGACGGCGGTCACGAACACGATCGCGACCGCCAGCACCTGGATCTTGGTCAGCAGGCCGAGGCGCACCGGCGGCAGGCTGACCGCCGAGACGGTGTCCGATGCCAGCGCCTCGCCGTGGCCGCGCGCGCGCCGAAGCAGCCGGCGGGCGGCGCCCGCGCTGCGTGCGTGTCCCGCGGCCGGATCGGTCATCGGCGGGTCACCGACCGGCGAGCGGCCGGCGGGGCGGCACGGGAGGGCGGCGGAGCATCGGATCGGGTTTCGCGCGTGCGGCGACGCGGCAGGGGCCCCGGCCACCGGGCCGCCGTCCGCGCGGGCCGCCCGTCGTCACGGCCGGGATCCGGCCACCGGAGCAACGCGCATGCCATCGCTCCGGAGCGCGCACCCGATCAGGCGGCGGCGACGGGGATCTTGCCGATCCGGGCGCGCCACTCGCGCGGCCCGGTCTCGTGCACCGACGTGCCGTTCGCGTCGACGGCGACGGTGACCGGCATGTCGCGCACGTCGAACTCGTAGATCGCCTCCATGCCGAGGTCGCCGAACGCGACGACGCGCGAGGCGCGGATCGCCTTGGCGACGAGGTAGGCGGCGCCGCCGACCGCCATCAGGTACGCGGCGCGGTGCCTGCGGATCGCCTCGATCGCGACGGGGCCGCGCTCGGCCTTGCCGACCATCGCGATGAGGCCGGTGCGGGCGAGCATCGTCTCGGTGAACTTGTCCATCCGCGTCGACGTCGTCGGCCCCGCGGGGCCCACGACCTCGTCGCGGACCGGGTCGACCGGGCCGACGTAGTAGATCACGCGGTTCGTGAAGTCGACCGGCAGCTTCTCGCCCTTCGCGAGCATGTCGGCGATGCGCTTGTGCGCGGCGTCGCGCCCGGTCAGCATCTTCCCGTTGAGGAGCAGGCGCTCGCCGGGCTTCCACGACGCGACCTCCGCCGGCGTGAGGCGGTCGAGGTCGACGCGCCGCGACTCGGGCGCGGGCGTCCACGCGACCTTCGGCCAGCGCGCGAGGTCGGGCGGCTCGAGCTTCGCGGCGCCGGAGCCGTCCAGCGTGAAGTGCGCGTGCCGCGTCGCGGCGCAGTTCGGGATCATCGCGACCGGCAGGCTCGCCGCGTGCGTCGGGTAGTCGAGGATCTTGACGTCGAGCACGGTCGAGAGCCCGCCCAGGCCCTGGGCGCCGATGCCGAGCGCGTTGACCTTCTCCATCAGCTCGAGCCTCAGCTCCTCGACGCGGTTGCGCGGCCCGCGGCGCCTGAGCTCGTGGATGTCGATCGGCTCCATCAGCGCCTCCTTCGCGAGGACCATCGCCTTCTCGGCGGTGCCGCCGATGCCGATGCCGAGCATGCCGGGCGGGCACCATCCCGCGCCCATCGTCGGCACGGTCTTCAGCACCCAGTCGACGATCGAGTCCGACGGGTTCAGCATCGTGAACTTCGACTTGTTCTCGCTGCCGCCGCCCTTCGCGGCGATCCGCACGTCGACGGTGTCGCCCGGGACCAGCTCGAAGTGGACGACGGCGGGCGTGTTGTCCTTCGTGTTCGTCCTCCGGCCCGCCGGGTCGGCGAGCACCGAGGCGCGCAGCGGGTTGTCCGGGTGCGTGTACGCGCGCCGCACGCCCTCGTTGACCATGTCGGTCGCCGACATCGTCGCGCCCTCCCAGCGCACGTCCATGCCGACGCGGACGAACGCGACGACGATCCCGGTGTCCTGGCAGATCGGGCGGTGCCCCTCGGCGCACAGCCGCGAGTTCGCGAGGATCTGCGCGATCGCGTCCTTCGCGGCCGGGCTCTCCTCGGCGGCGTAGGCCTCGCCCAGCGCCTCGAGGTAGTCGAGCGGGTGGTAGTACGAGATGTACTGCAGCGCGTCGGCGACGCTCGCGATCAGGTCGTCCTGGCGGATCGTGCGCATGGGCGGTCGCTCCGGGGTCAGTGCGAGTCGGCGTGGGCCATCGCGCCGGCGGGCGCGTGCCGCGCCGCGTGCGCCTTCGGCTGCGGCATCAGGCGGTCCGTCGCGGCCACCGCCATCGCCGAGAGCAGGAACGTGATGTGGATCGCGGTCTGCCACAGGAGCGTCTTCTCGTCGTACGCCGCGGCGTTGATGAACGTCTTGAGCAGGTGGATCGACGAGATGCCGATGATCGCGGTCGCGAGCTTCACCTTGAGCACGCTCGCGTTGACGTGCGACAGCCACTCCGGCTGGTCCGGGTGGCCCTCGAGGCGCATGCGCGAGACGAACGTCTCGTAGCCGCCGATGATCACCATGATGAGCAGGTTCGAGATCATCACGACGTCGATCAGGCCGAGCACGACCAGCATGATGACCGTCTCGGTCGGGGCCTTCATCGGCGTGACCGCCTGGCCGACCGGCGTGACGGCCGCGACGATCTTGGCGACCGCCGCCTGGTCGCCCATCGCCGCTTCGATCAGGTGGACGAGCTCGACCCAGAAGTGCCAGACGTAGACGCCCTGCGCGAGGATCAGGCCCAGGTAGAGCGGCAGCTGCAGCCACCGGCTCGTGAAGATCAGGTAGGGGAGCGGGCGCATCCTGAGGTGCGCGAGCGCCAGCGGGTCTTGATCGGGAAGGGACATCGGGAGGTAAGCGATTGATCGAACACGCAAGTCTAGCATCCGGCGCCGCGGCGCCCCGATGCCGCGGCGCGCGGCGGCGCCGACGGCCGCGCCCGCCCTTCCGTTGCTCTTGTATCTTATATAAGATTTGGGCTTCCGGTTGCCGGCAGCGCGTCCGCGGCTTGCCCTGCGTCAAGGCGCCGCGTTGCGCCGCCGCGCGCGGCTTCGGTAGACTGACCGACCCGCCCGATCCCTTCCCCCGCACACCGCGACGACCCGCCCGAGGAGACCGCAAGTCATGTCCACGATCGAATCCGTGCTGCAAGAGAACCGCGTGTTCGAGCCCGCCGAGCAGTGGGTCGCCCAGGCGCACCTGTCGAAGGCCGACTACGAGGAGATGTGCGCGCGCGCGGAGGAAGACTACGAGGGCTACTGGGCCCAGCTCGCGCGCGACAACCTCGTCTGGCACAAGCCGTTCACGAAGGTGCTGAACGAGAGCAACGCGCCGTTCTACAAGTGGTTCGAGGACGGCCACCTCAACGCCTCGTACAACTGCCTCGACCGGCACCTGCTCACGCAGCCGAACCGCACCGCGATCATCTTCGAGGCGGACGACGGCACCGTCACGAAGGTCTCCTACCGGCAGCTCCACCATCGCGTCTGCCAGTTCGCGAACGGCCTGAAGAAGCTCGGCGTCAGGAAGGGCGACCGCGTGCTCGTCTACCTGCCGATGTCGATCGAGGCGGTCGTCGCGATGCAGGGCTGCGCGCGCATCGGCGCGATCCACTCGGTCGTGTTCGGCGGCTTCTCGGCGAAGAGCGTCAACGAGCGGATCGTCGACGCGGGCGCGAAGCTCGTGATCACGGCCGACGGCCAGTTCCGCGGCGGCAAGGAGATCGCGCTCAAGCCGGCCGTCGACGAGGCGCTCGCGATGGGCGGCTGCGATTCGATCGAAGGCGTCGTCGTCTACCGGCGCACCGGCGGGCAGGTCGCGTGGGACCCGAAGCGCGACCTGTGGTGGCACGACCTCGTGAGCGGCCTGCCGACCGAGTGCGAGCCGGCCTGGGTCGACGCCGAGCACCCGCTGTTCGTCCTCTACACGTCGGGCTCGACCGGCAAGCCGAAGGGCGTCCAGCACTCGACCGGCGGCTACCTCCTGCAGGCGGTGTGCTCGATGAAGTGGACGTTCGACATCAAGGATTCCGACGTCTTCTGGTGCACCGCGGACGTGGGCTGGGTCACCGGGCACTCGTACGTCACCTACGGACCGCTCGCGGTCGGCGCGACGCAGGTGATGTTCGAGGGCGTGCCGACCTATCCTTCGGCGTCGCGCTTCTGGGAGATGATCCAGCGGCACAAGGTCACGATCTTCTACACGGCGCCCACGGCGATCCGCTCGCTCATCAAGGCGGGGGGCGACCTGCCGACGAAGTTCGACCTATCGAGCCTCCGGCTGCTGGGATCGGTGGGCGAGCCGATCAATCCCGAGGCGTGGATGTGGTACTACACGACGGTCGGCGGGTCGCGCTGTCCGATCGTCGACACCTGGTGGCAGACCGAGACCGGCGCGCACATGATCTCGCCGATGCCCGGCGCGACGCCGCTCAAGCCGGGCTCCTGCACGAAGCCGCTGCCCGGCATCATGGCGGCGATCGTCGACGAGACCGGCAACGACGTCGAGCTCGGCAAGGGCGGCTTCCTCGTGATCAAGCGACCCTGGCCGGCGATGATCCGCACGATCTACGGCGACCCCGAGCGCTTCAGGAAGAGCTACTACCCGGACGACCTCGGCGGCAAGCTGTACCTGGCCGGCGACGGCGCGAACCGCGACCTCGACGGCTACTTCTGGATCATGGGCCGCATCGACGACGTGCTGAACGTCTCGGGCCACCGCCTCGGCACGATGGAGATCGAGTCGGCGCTCGTGGCGAACCCGCACGTGGCGGAGGCCGCGGTGGTCGGCCGCCCGGACGACCTCACCGGCGAGGCGGTCTGCGCGTTCGTCGTGCTGAAGCAGGCGCGGCCGACCGGCGCCGAGGCCGAGAAGATCGCGAAGGAGCTGCGCGACTGGGTCGGCAAGGAGATCGGGCCGATCGCGAAGCCGAAGGACATCCGCTTCGGCGAGAACCTGCCGAAGACGCGCTCCGGCAAGATCATGCGCCGGCTGCTGCGCTCGCTCGCGAAGGGCGAGACGATCACGCAGGACGTCTCGACGCTCGAGAATCCCGCGATCCTCGACCAGCTGAAGCAGTCGAGCTGAGCGGGACGGGCCGCGCCCACGCGCGCGGCTGTGGTAAAAGCTACGTGCGGCGCGGCCTCCGTCAGGCCGCGCCGCACGTCCCTTTGGGCCAGCCGCATCGACGCATGCAGGACCTCGCCTCGACCCTCTTCGCCTGGCGCATCGTCAAGCTCGTCCTCGAGGTGGCGCTCCTCGCGCTCGCCGGCCAGGGCATCGCGTCGTTGCTGATCCGCGCCGCGGGCCAGGATCCGCAGGCCAACCTGTTCCACCGCGTGCTGCGCACGATCGCCTCGCCGTTCACCTGGCTCGTGCGCAGGATCACGCCGCCCGTCGTCGCCGACCGGCACGTGCCCCTCGCCGCGTTCGCGCTGCTGCTGGTCGTCTACGCGGCCGTGCTGTTCGCGATCGCCGACACCTGCATCCGGCACGGCCTCGCGGTCGCCGAATGCCTTCAGCGCCACTGAGCCGTCGATGGCGATGGGCCGCTTCGAGCGTTGGTACTGGCAGCAGGTCGCGGCGTGGTCGCTCGTCTTCGGACTCAAGGCGCCAGCGGTCCGCTGCTACGAGCGCATCCTCGCCGCCGATCCGGACGACGCGCAAGCGCTCGCATCGATGGGCTTCCGCCTCGCGGAGGAAGGGCGCTTTCGCGACGCGCTGGCACGCTTCGACCGCGTCGCCCGGCTCGCTCCCGAGCGCGCCGACGCGCACTACAACCGCGCCTACCTGCTGCAGAAGCTCAACGACCACGAGGCCGCGCTCGACGCGTTCGACCGCACGCTCGCGATCGCGCCCGACCACGATCTCGCGCTCTACGGGAAGGCGCTGTCGCTCATCGCGTTGAGGCGCCTCGACGAGGCCGTCGCGCCGCTCGAGCGCAACACCAGGCTCCAGCCGATGAGCCCGTACGGCTGGTACCAGCTCGGCCGCGTCCAGTTCGACCGCGGCAAGCCCGACAAGACCCAGACGATCATCGATCACCTCGGCCGCTTCGAGCCCAAGGTCGCCGCGCAGCTCGCGCGCGAGACGGGCCTGAAGGCGCCGCCGCGGCCCTAGGCCCACACACATTGTGATGTTGCGGCGCGGCAATGACGGCCCGACGACAATCGGGCCGGATCGGCGCGCTTCCTGACGCGATTTCGACGCGGACCGCCCGAACGGCGCTTGCGCGCGCGCACGTCCCGTCCTTATACTGCCGGGCAACTCGGGACGACCCCGGATCGCCGGGGGAACCCCGTAGCATTTCGGCCGATCGGGCAATCCGGTCGCTGCCGGCCCCACGCGCCGACAAGAGCGCGGGCGCCGGCCTCCAGCCAGGGGGATGCACACGGTTTTCACCGTTGTTCGTTAGGAGGAGCCTGCCATGCAGTTGACCGAGAAGCACCGGGAATACTGGAGCAAAAATCTCCGTATAACCGCGATCCTGCTCGCCATCTGGTTCGTGGTGACGTTCGTCATCGGGTACTTCGCGCGCGAGTTGAACTTCAATTTCTTCGGCTGGCCATTCTCGTTCTACATGGCAGCGCAGGGCGCGTTGATCATCTACGTGCTCATCATCTGGTACTACGCGCGCTACATGAACAACCTGGACAAGGTCTACGACGTCCACGAAGGCGAGGAGGACTGACATGGCCGGCCCCACGGAACCCACCAACATCTTCACCGCGGGTACGCAGAAGTCGTTCACCGCGCAGCTGAAGAAGGTCTACACCTGGTACACGGGCGGCTTCGTCGCGTTCGTCATCGCGCTCGCGATCCTCGAGCAGCTCGGGATGCCGCGCGCGTGGATCGGGTACATCTTCCTGCTCGCGACCGTCGGCCTCTACGCCGGCATCGGCGTGATGAGCCGCACCTCCGACGCGGCCGAGTACTACGTCGCCGGACGCCGCGTGCCCGCGCTGTTCAACGGCATGGCGACCGGCGCGGACTGGATGAGCGCCGCGTCGTTCATCGGCATGGCCGGCACGCTCTACCTGACCGGCTATGGCGGCCTCGCGTTCATCATGGGCTGGACCGGCGGCTACTGCCTGGTCGCGCTGTTCCTGGCGCCGTACCTGCGCAAGTTCGGCCAGTTCACGATTCCCGACTTCCTCGGCGCGCGCTACGGCGGCCACATCCCGCGGACGATCGGCATCCTCGCGGCGATCCTGTGCTCGTTCACCTACGTGGTGGCGCAGATCTACGGCGTCGGGATCATCACGACGCGCCTGACCGGCGTCGAGTTCGTCTACGGCATCTTCCTCGGCATCGGCGGCATCCTGGTCTGCTCGTTCCTGGGCGGGATGCGGGCGGTCACGTGGACGCAGGTCGCGCAGTACATCATCCTGATCATCGCCTACATGATCCCGGTGGTCTGGCTGTCGGTGAAGCACACCGGCATCCCGCTGCCGCAATTCGTGTACGGCAAGGTGCTCGAGAAGGTGACGGCCCGCGAGGCGCAGCTCACCGACGATGCGAAGGAGAAGGAGGTTCGCGCGATCTTCAAGGCGCGCGCCGACGCGGCGAGCGCGGGCCTCAAGGGGCTGCCGGCGAGCTTCGACGAGGGCCGCAAGGCGCTCGCCGACGCGGTCGAGAAGGCCAAGGCGGACAACAACGCCGACGCCGCGGCCGCCGCGCAGAAGGCGCTCGACGCCTACCCGAAGGACGCGGCCGCGGCGAAGGCCGCGTGGACCAAGGACGCGGGGCTCGCGGCCCGCGCGGGGCCGCCGCTGCGGCATGCCGAGGCGTTCCCGGGCAAGGACGACGCGGCGCGCGACCTTTCGCGGCGCAACTTCCTCGCGCTGGTGTTCTGCCTGATGGTCGGCACGGCCGCCCTGCCGCACATCCTGATGCGCTACTACACGACGCCGTCGGTCCGTGAGGCGCGCCAGTCGGTGTTCTGGTCGCTGTTCTTCATCTTCCTGCTCTACTTCACGGCGCCGGCGCTCGCGGTCCTCGTCAAATACGACGTCTACACGCTGCTGGTCGGCTCCGAGTTCGCGAAGCTGCCGCAGTGGGTCGCGTCGTGGACCAGGGTCGACCCGAGCCTGCTGTCGATCGTCGACGTCAACAAGGACGGCATCGTGCAGCTCGCCGAGATCGCGATCGGCGGCGACATCGTGGTGCTGGCGACGCCGGAGATCGCGGGCCTGCCGTACGTGATCTCGGGCCTCGTCGCGGCGGGCGGCCTTGCCGCGGCGCTGTCGACCGCGGACGGCCTGCTGCTGACGATCGCGAACGCGCTGTCGCACGACTTCTACTACAAGATGCTCGACCCGAACGCCCCGACGGCCCGGCGCGTGATGATCTCGAAGCTGCTGCTCCTGGTCGTCGCGGTGTGCGCCGCGCTGGTCGCGGCGCAGAAGCCCGCGGACATCCTGTTCCTGGTGTCGGCGGCGTTCTCGCTCGCGGCGGCGGCGTTCTTCCCGGCGCTCGTGTGCGGCATCTTCTGGAAGCGGGCGAACAAGTGGGGCGCGACGCTCGGCATGGCTGCAGGCCTGGGCGTCACGTTCTACTACATGGCGACCACGCAGCCGTGGCTGCGCAGCGTGTTCGGCGTGACCTCGTCGATCGCCGACAACACGTGGTGGGGCATCTCGCCGATCTCCGCCGGCCTGTGGGGCGTGCCGCTGGGCTTCATCGTCATCATCGTCGTGAGCCTGCTGACGCCGGCCCCCGACCGCGATACGCAGGAGCTCGTCGAGCACGTGCGCTACCCGAACCTGGCGGGCGACACGCTCGACACGCGCGGCACCTGACCGGCGCCGCACGCAGCTGCGACAGAAAGGCCCGCGCGAGAGCGCGGGCCTTTTCTTTGGTCGCCCCCCCGGCGTGCGCCGGCAGGTGGTGAGGTCCGCCACCCCCGGCCGGGCAACCGCTCGCGTCGCGCGTGCTAGACTTTTCTTCTTCGAACGGACGTTCCCGCGCACGATGACCGACCACGACGCGCTCGTCGCCCTCTCGCCGCTCGACGGGCGCTACGCGGGTCAGGCGGAGGCGCTGCGCGCGCACTTCTCCGAGTTCGGGCTGATCCGCTCGCGCGTCCGCGTCGAGCTCGCCTGGCTCGCCGCGCTCTCCGACGAGCCGGGCGTCCCCGAGGTGCCGCCGTTCGACGCCGCCGCGCGCTCGGCGATCGCGGAGGCGCTCGCGTCGTTCTCCCCGGCGGACGCCGCCCGCGTCAAGGCGATCGAGCGCACGACGAACCACGACGTCAAGGCGGTCGAGTACTGGATGAAGGAGCGCTTCGCGCAGGTCCCGTCGATCGCGCGCGTCTCCGAGTTCATCCACTTCGCGTGCACGTCCGAGGACGTCAACAACCTGTCGCACGCGCTCGCGCTCGCCGAGTCGCGGCGCGACGTGCTGCTGCCGGCGCTGCGGGGCGTCGCGGCGGACCTGCGGACGCTCGCGCACGCCCATGCGGCGCGCCCGATGCTCGCGCGCACGCACGGGCAGCCGGCGACGCCGACGACGCTCGGCAAGGAGATCGCGAACGTGGTGGCGCGGCTGGAGCGCGCCGCCGGCGCTTTCGAGCGAGTGGAGCTTCTCGGCAAGATGAACGGCGCGACCGGCAGCTACAACGCCCACATTGCGGCCTACCCGGACGTCGACTGGGAGCGGCTCGCGGCGCGCGTCGTGGCGTCGCTCGGCCTCGGCTTCAACGCGTACACGACGCAGATCGAGCCCCACGACTGCATCGCCGAGTACTTCGACGCGCTCGCGCGCGTCAACACGATCCTGGTCGACCTCGACCGCGACGTCTGGGGCTACATCTCGCTGGGGTACTTCCGGCAGCGCACGAAGGCGGGCGAGGTCGGCTCGTCGACGATGCCGCACAAGGTCAACCCGATCGACTTCGAGAACTCGGAGGGCAACCTGGGCGTCGCCAACGCGCTGGCGCGGCACTTCGCGGAGAAGCTCCCGGTGTCCCGCTGGCAGCGCGACCTCACCGACTCGACGGTGCTGCGGAACATGGGCGTCGCGATCGGCCACTCGCTCGTCGCGTGGACGGCGCTGAAGCGCGGCCTCGCGAAGCTCGAGGTCGACCCCGCGCGGCTGGACGCCGACCTCGACGCGAACTGGGAGGTGCTCGCCGAGCCGATCCAGACGGTGATGCGGCGCCACGGGCTCCCGGAGCCCTACGAGCAGCTCAAGGCGCTCACGCGCGGCCAGCGCGGGATGACGCGCGAGTCGCTGCACGCGTTCATCGACGGCCTGGCGCTTCCGGCCGAAGCGAAGTCGCGCCTCAAGGCGCTGACGCCGGCGACCTACGTGGGCCTGGCGGCGGCGCTGGCGCGCCGCGTCTAGCCCGCGCGGGCGCGCCGGCGCTCGGCGAGGAACGTCGAGATCGCCGGGATCAGCGACACGACGACGATCCCGATGACGATGAACGTCAGGTTGTCCTTGACCCACGGGATGTTGCCGAACAGGTAGCCCGCGTAGACGAGCGAGGCGATCCACAGGAGGCCGCCCGCGACGTTGTAGGCCAGGAACTTCGGGTAGGGCATCTGGGCGACGCCCGCGAGGAACGGCGCGAACGTCCGGATGATCGGCACGAACCGCCCGATCACGATCGTGATGCCCCCGTAGCGGTCGTAGAACGCCTGCGTGCGCCTGAGGTGGTCCTGCCGGATCCAGCGCGAGTCGGGGCGGTCGTAGACGCGCGGACCGACGTAGCGGCCGATCGAGTAGTTGACCGAGTCGCCGAGGATGGCGGCCAGCGCCAGGATCGCGACGAGCGCGTGGACGTTGAGGCCGGCCGCCGCGACCACGGTGCCCGAGATGAACAGCAGCGAGTCGCCCGGCAGGAACGGCAGGACGACGAGCCCGGTCTCCGCGAAGATCACGGCGAACAGCAGCGCGTAGAGCCAGGGGCCGTACTGGGCCGCGAGCAGCGCGAGCGTCTCGTCGAGGGACAGCAGCGAGTAGAACAGCGTGGTCAGCACGGTCGGCGGGGCTCGGAGGCGCGGGCCGCCACGACGGCGCGGCCGGGCCGGTCTCGACGCGCTACGGGAGGATCTTGTCGCCGGCGGCGCCGCGCCGCTCCGGCTTGACGAGGTCCTCGCGCGACACGCCCATCCACATCACGAGCGGCGCCATGACCAGCACCGACGAGTAGATGCCGAACAGGATGCCGATCGTCAGCGCCAGCGCGAAGTAGTGGAGCGTCTCGCCGCCGAAGACCAGCATCGACGTGACCATGATCTGCGTGCTGCCGTGCGTGATGATCGTGCGCGACATCGTGCTGGTGATCGCGTTGTCGATCACGTGCGTCACGGACGCCTTGCGCATCTTGCGGAAGTTCTCGCGGATCCGGTCGGCGACGACGACCGACTCGTTGACCGAGTAGCCCAGCACCGCGAGCAGCGCCGCCAGCACCGGCAGCGAGAACTCCCACTGGAAGAAGGCGAAGAACCCCATGATGATGACGACGTCGTGCAGGTTCGCGACGATCGCCGCGACGGCGAAGCGCCACTCGAACCGCAGCGCGAGGTAGGCGACGATGCCGATCGCGACGAGCAGCAGCGCGAGCGCGCCGTTCTCGTAGAGCTCCTTTCCGACCTGCGGCCCGACGAACTCGACGCGCACCTGCCGCGCCGTGGGATCGTCCGCCTGCAGCGCGGCCATGACGCGCTCGGACAGCTGCGCGCTCGACACGCCCGGCTTGAGCGGGAGCCTCACGAGCGCCGTGTTCGCGGATCCGAAGCTCTGCGCCGAATACTCGCCGACGTCCAGCCGGTCGATCGCCGCGCGCACCCGCCCGAAGTCGACCGCGTGCGCGTAGTTGACCTCGATGACGGTGCCGCCGCGGAAGTCGACGCCGAAGTTGAGCCCGCGGACCGCGAGGAAGAACACGGCGGCCAGGAACGTGACGAGCGAGATCACGTTGAACACCAGCGCGTGCCGCATGAACGGGATGTCGCGCCTGAAGCGGAAGAATTCCATGCGGGGCTCTGCGTGTGGCCTGGGGGAGGACCGGGACGGAGGAGGGCGGGCGTCAGCCCTTCGACGGCGCGCCGGCCGCCGGCGCCGGCCGCCAGATCTGGCCGATCGAGATGCGGTCGAGCTTCTTGCGGCCGCCGTAGACGAGGGCCACGATGCCGCGCGAGACGAATACCGCGGAGAACATCGACGTCATGATGCCGAT
This sequence comes from Burkholderiales bacterium, assembly GCA_046347845.1. Taxonomy (GTDB): domain Bacteria; phylum Pseudomonadota; class Gammaproteobacteria; order Burkholderiales; family Casimicrobiaceae; genus VBCG01. The sequence continues at coordinate 151,625 of JAXMFH010000010.1, forward strand.
GCAGTGGACGACCGCGAAGCCGCGCACCGGGCCGGTGCCGAAGAGGAACAGCGCGATGCCGGCGATCAGGGTCGTGATGTTCGAATCGAGGATCGTGCCCCAGGCGCGCTCGTATCCCGCCTGGATCGCGGCGTGCGGCGTCGCGCCCCAGCGGAGCTCCTCGCGGATGCGCTCGTTGATGAGCACGTTCGCGTCGATCGCCATGCCCAGCGTCAGCGCGATCGCCGCGATCCCGGGCAGCGTGAGCGTCGCCTGCAGCATCGACAGGATCGCGACCAGCAGCAGCAGGTTGATCGAGAGCGCGATCGTCGAGATCACGCCCATCAGCATGTAGTAGGCGCAGATGAACGCGGCCAGCACGACGAAGCCCCACATGACCGAGTGGAAGCCCTTGTCGATGTTCTCCTTGCCGAGCGACGGGCCGACGGTGCGCTCCTCGACGATCTCCATCGGCGCCGCGAGCGCGCCCGCGCGCATCAGGAGCGCGATGTCGTTCGCCTCGCGCGTCGACATGCGGCCCGAGATCTGCACGCGCCCGCCGCCGATCTCCTCGCGGATCACCGGCGCCGTGATGACCTCGGTGCGCCCCTTCTCGACGAGCACGATCGCCATGCGCTTGCCGACGTTCTCGCGCGTCACTTCCTTGAAGATGCGCGCGCCCGTGCCGTCGAGGCTCACGTGGACCGCGGGCTCGTTGGTGCGCTGGTCGAAGCCCGACTGGGCGTCGTTGATGCGGTCGCCGGTGAGCACGACCTGGCGCTTCACGACGACGGGCGTGCCGTTGCGGTCCGTGTAGAGGTCGCTGCCGAGCGGCACCTGCCCGGCGAGCGCCTGCTCGAGCGAGCCCGGCTCCTCGTTCACCATCCGGACCTCGAGCGTCGCGGTGCGGCCGAGGATGTCCTTCGCGCGCGCGGTGTCCTGCACGCCGGGCAGCTGCACGACGACGCGCTCGGCGCCCTGCTGCTGGATGATCGGCTCGGCGACGCCGAGCTCGTTGACGCGGTTGCGCAGGATCTGGATGTTCTGCTGGACCGCGCCGTCCTGGATGCGCTTCTGCGCCTCGGGCTTGAGCTGCGCGACGAGGCGGAGCTCGCCGCCCGGGGCGTCCTGCTCGCGCGCGACGAGGTCCGGGAAGTTCCGGTCGATCGCCAGGATCGCCTTGCCGCGCTCGGCTTCGTCCCGGAACCGCATCGCGACGCCGGCGCCCTCGCGCGCGATGCCCGAGTACTGGATCTTCTCGTTGCGCAGCAGGCTGCGCAGGTCGGTCACGTACCGGTCACCGGCCTTCTCGAGCGCCGCCTTCATGTCGACCTGCAGCAGGAAGTGCACGCCGCCGCGCAGGTCGAGGCCCAGGTACATCGGCAGCGCGCCGATCGACGCGAGCCAGCCCGGCGACGACGAGACGAGGTTCAGCGCGATGATGTACGTGGCGCCGAGCTTCTGGGCGAGCGCGTCCTTCGCGCGGAGCTGTGTGTCGGGGTCGTCGAAGCGGACCTTGACGCCGGTCGCGTCCAGCGTCGCGCCGCGGTACGGGATGGCGGCGGCCTTGAGCGTGTCCTCGACGGACTGCAGGAGCGCGGCGTCCAGCTTGACGCCGGCCTTCGACGACGAGACCTGGACCGCCGGCTGCTCTGGGAAGAAGTTCGGGAGCGTGTACAGGAAGCCGATCGCGACGGCGATCGCGATCAGCACGAACTTCCAGAGGGGGTAGCGGTTCATGGCGGGGGGAGGCGGGGGCCGCGCGGCAGCGCGGAGGGACGCTTCAGAGCGCCTTGATCGTGCCCTTGGGCAGCAGTTGCGAGATCGCCTGCCGCTGCAGCGTGATCTCGACGCCCGGCGCGACCTCGATCGTCACGTACTGCTCGGTGAGCTTCGAGACGCGGCCGACGATGCCGCCGGAGGTCACGACCTCGTTGCCCTTCTCGATCGCGTCGATCATCGCGCGGTGCTCCTTCGCCTTCTTCTGCTGAGGGCGGATCAGCAGGAAGTAGAACACCACGAAGATCGCGACCATCGGCAGCATCGTGGTCAGGAGGTCGCCCTGCGAGGCGCCGCCGGCGGCCTGGGCGTAAGCGGGAGAGATCAGCACGGTCGGGAGCTCCGGGTCGTTGGCGCCGCCCGTCCGCGGAGGCCGGGGTCGCGGCGGCGGATCGGGTCGTTCAGGCAACCCGCGATTCTATCACCGGTCGTCGGGCGGCTCCGACCGCGCACGGTCGTCGCGGAAGCGGGCAGCCCACGCCGCGAACCGGCCGGCGGCGACCGCGTCGCGGATCTCGGCGGCGAGCGTCAGGTAATAGTGGAGGTTGTGGATCGTCGCGAGCCGGGCGCCCAGGATCTCGCCGACCCGCTGCAGGTGGTGCAGGTACGCGCGCGAATAGCGGCGGCAGGTCGGGCACGCGCAGGTCGGGTCGAGCGGCCCGGTGTCGGCGCGGTGGCGCGCGTTGCGGATCTTGATGTCGCCGTAGCGCGTGAACAGCCACCCGTTCCGGGCGTTCCGGGTCGGGAGCACGCAGTCGAACATGTCGACGCCGGCCGCCACGCCGGCGACGATGTCCTCCGGCGTCCCGACGCCCATCAGGTACCGGGGCCGGTCGGCGGGGAGCCTCGGCGCCGTGTGGGCGAGGACGCGCAGCATGTCCGGCTTCGGCTCGCCCACCGACAGCCCGCCGATCGCGTAGCCGTCGAAGCCGATCGCGGCGAGCGCGCCGATCGATTCGTCGCGCAGGTTCTCGTACATGCCCCCCTGGACGATGCCGAACAGCCGGTTCGGGTTGCCCTCGTGCGCGTCGCGCGAGCGCTTCGCCCAGCGCATCGACAACTCCATCGAGCGGGCGGCCTCGTCGCGCGAGGCGGGCCAGGGCGTGCACTCGTCGAACGCCATCACGACGTCCGAGCCGAGCGCGCGCTGGATCGCCATCGACGTCTCGGGCGTCAGGAACAGCCGGTCGCCGTTGATCGGCGAGGCGAAGGTCACGCCCTCCTCGGCGACCTTGCGCAGCGCTCCCAGGCTGAAGACCTGGAAGCCCCCCGAGTCCGTGAGGATCGGGTGCCGCCAGCCCATGAACCGGTGCAGGCCCCCGTGCGCGGCGACGACGTCGGTGCCGGGGCGCAGCCACAGGTGGAAGGTGTTGCCGAGGACGATCGACGCGCCGAGCGACTCCAATTCGTCGGGGGACATCGCCTTGACCGTCCCGTAGGTCCCGACCGGCATGAAGACGGGCGTCTCGACGACGCCGTGCGCCAGCACGAGACGGCCGCGGCGCGAGGCGCCGTCCGTCGCGAGGACGGAGAACGGCATTCGACGGATTCGGAGGTCAGGCGCGCCGGGCGCGCAGTCGCGCCCAGCCGGCTCCGGCCAGGAACAGCGCGAGCGCCGCCGCGGCCGCGGGATGCCCCGCCGGCACGGGCTCCGGCGTCGTCCACACGTTGGTCGCGCTCAGGACGCCGTTCTGGCAGACGATCGTCGTGACCGAGCGCCCGACCTGACGCTTGCCCGCGAAGGTTTGCGAATCGAACACGAACCGGTAGGTCGACGACGACGGCGGGGGCGAGGCGAACGTCCGCGAGAAATCGGTCGGAAACGTGGCCGGACCGGTGCCCAGGTCGAGCGTGTAGGTGTCGTAAGGCTTGCCGTCGAGGAACGTGCGGCCTTCGACGGTCGCGGCGCCCTGGATGGTCAGGTGCCCGACCGCGGAGGTGAAGAACCCGCTCTGCGAGCAATTGAACCCGGTGAAGCCGTCGTAGGTCAGGGACGCGCCTTCGCTCGCGTCCTTCGATCCCCCCGCGGGCGGGCCGAGCAGGCCGCCGCTCCCGCCGGGTCCCGCTTGCGCCGGCAGCGCCAGCGCGAGCGCGAGCAGCGCGGCACCGGCGAGCGCCACCGGTCCGGGGCGGCGGGAACCCTCGGACGGCGGGGCAGCGAAGAAGGACGCGGTCGCCGAGGTCGGCATCCGGTTTCGATGATTCAATCGCGTATGCGCAACCCGCACGGCGAAAACCGATGCGCCGGACGGGACCGCGCCAAGCTGTGACGTTGCGCGAAGCTTAGCCGGAATGCCGATGCGCTGCCAAGCGGCGCGAGGGATTTCCGGCGGGAAAGACGCCGAAAAGTTGCGGAATGGCGGCGAAATCGCGAATTTTGTCGTCAAACGGCGACGATTCAGGAAGATCGGGGCGTCGGGGGCGCCCTTTCCAGCAGCATCGCGTCCCCGTAGCTGAAGAACCGGTACCGGGCGGCGATCGCGTGGGCATAGGCCCGCCGGATCGTGTCGAGCCCCGCGAAGGCGGCGACGAGCATCAGCAGCGTCGATCGCGGCAGGTGGAAGTTGGTGAGGAGGCGGTCGACGACCCGGAACTGGTAGCCGGGCCGGATGAAGAGGTCGGTCTCGGCCGCGCCGGCGACGAGGTTCCCCCCCGCCGCGGCCGCCTCGAGCGCGCGCAGCGACGTGGTCCCCACCGCGAGCACCCTGCCGCCGCGCGCGCGGGCCGACGCGACCGCGTCGACCGTCTCCTGCGGCACGACGTAGCGCTCGCTGTGCATGCGGTGCCGCGAGAGGTCGGTCTCGCGCACGGGCAGGAACGTTCCGGCGCCGACGTGCAGCGTGACTCGGGCGAGGCACACGCCCCGGGCCTCCAGGCGGGCGAGGAGCGCCTCGTCGAAATGCAGGCCCGCCGTCGGCGCAGCGACGGCGCCGGGCACCCGCGCGTAGACCGTCTGGTAGCGCCGCGCGTCGGCCTCGCCGGCCGGCCTTGCGATGTAGGGCGGCAGCGGCAGTTCGCCGTGCCGCTCGAGCCAGGCCTCGACCGGACCGGTGCCGGCGAAGCGGAGGTGGAAGAAGCCGCCGTCGCGCTCGAGCACGACCGCCGACGCGCCGTCGGCGAGGAGGACCGTTCCGCCTGGCTTCGGCGGGTGGCTCGCCTTGAGCTGCACCCAGGCCTCGTTGCCGGGCAGCAGCCGCTCGATCAGGAGCTCGACGCGGCCGCCCGAGGGCCTCGCCCCCGCGACGCGCGCAGGGAGCACGCGCGTGTCGTTCATCACGACGAGGTCCTGCGGCGCGACGAGGCCGACGAGGTCGGGGAAGGCGAGGTCGGCGAGCGTCGCGCCGTCGACGTGGAGCAGGCGGCTCCCGGTGCGCTCCGCCGCGGGCGACTGGGCGACGAGCTCCGGGGGGAGCGCGTAGTCGAAGTCGTCGAGCGTGAGCCTGGCGTCGTCCATCGGGGAAGGAGGTCTCGCGGCGGCGGCGCCGCGCCGGATCGCCTCGGATGGTGCCGGGAGAGGGACTCGAACCCTCACGGTGTCGCCACCGGCGGATTTTGAGTCCGCTGCGTCTGCCGTTCCGCCATCCCGGCCGATCGGGCCTCCGCGACGGCCGAGGGGAGGCGCCGTCCGCAGGGGGCAGGGGCGCGATTATCGCATCCGCGCCCGCGTTGCGCGTTCGCAGGCCGAGCGGCCCCGACGGGCCGCGTCGCTTCCGTTCAGACGTGCAGCGCCGCGAGGACCGCCAGCGCGATCCCGACGCTGCCCGCGCCGTAAGCGGCGAACTGCAGCCAGCGGCGGCGCGTGAGCAGCGTGATCGCGGCGAGCGAGATCGCGATCTGGATCACCGTCATCGCCTGCGCCCAGCGGTGGTGCACGTGCATCGCGGCGTCGCTCTTCTCGTTCGCGGCGCGCCCGTCGGCCTCGAGCTTCTCGGCGGCCTTGCGGATCTCCTCCTTCTCCGCCTTGTAGCGGTCCGCTTCCTTGCGCATCCGCTCCGCGGCCTCGCCGCTCGCGAGCACCGCCCCCAGCTCGGCGAGGTTCTGCTTGCTGCTCTTCGCCTGGTAGTAGTTCCACTGGTCGGACGCCTCGGTCTTGCGAATCGCCGCCTCGTTCTTATGGAGGAGCGCCTCGTTCTGGGTCGCGCCCGCCTGGTAGGCGAAGATCGCGCCGACCGTCGCGAGGATCGCCGTCATCACGGCGATGCGCGCCGCGAACGCGTCGCCGCCGTGCTGCGCCTCGTGTTCGACGGCGTGATCGTGGGGGCCGTGGACGTGGAAATGGGCGCCGGACATCGTGCGTCTCCCTCGGTTCAGTCGGCGCGCTCGTAGGTCACGAACGCGTAGTCGAGACCGTCCTCGCCGGTCCGGCGCTCGCGCGCGACCTCGCGCCAGCGCGCGCGGTCGTAGGCGGGGAACGCGACATCCCCGTCGTACGGCCGGGAAATCTCGGTGAGGTGCAGGGACCGCGCCCTCGGCAGCGCCGCCCGGTAGAGCTCCGCGCCGCCGATGCAGTACGCGGGGGGCGGCAGCCGGACGCTCGCGAGCGCCTCGTCGAGTCCGTGGACCACGAGAGCCCCGGGCGCCTCGTAGGCCTGCCGCGACGTGACGACGATGTTCTGCCGGTCGGCGAGGGGGCCGGAGAGCGATTCCCAGGTCCGGCGCCCCATGATCACGGCGTGCCCGCGCGTCAGCTCGCGAAAGTGCCTGAGATCGTCGGGCAGGCGCCAGGGCAATCCGCCGCGAGCGCCGATCACGCCGTTCGAGGCGACGGCGGCGACGATCGCGAGGTCCGGCGGGCGCGGCCCGGGACCGCGGTCCGCCGCGCGGGAGCCGGGGAGGGCGTTCACGCCGGGCGTGCCGCGCCGCAGGGCGGTGTCATAATTGCGCGAATTATAGCGGCCGGCGCCTCCCCGTGTATTACCCGCGCTCGTTCCTCAAGTTCATCCTGCTGTCGTTCCTGCTGGTGAGCCTGCCGCTCCTGTACGCGCTCGCCGAGCTCCTGCTGTCGGTCGATCGCCTCGCCTCGCAAAGCCGCGACGAGGTGCTGCAGGCGGCACAGGCGGCGCGGACGAGCCGCCTGTTCTTCGAGCAGGCGACGACGCTCGAGCGCGTCGTGCGCCAGCAGCTCATCCTCGACGATCCGGCGCTCCTCGACGACTACCGGCGCGTGCGCCAGGAGTTCCGCGGCACCGGAGCGCAGTTCGACGCGCTGCCGCTCGAGCCCTCGGAGCGCGCGACGCTGGACCGCGTCCTCGCGAGCGAGGACGCGCTGTTCGCGAAGCTCGGCGCGACGCGGCCGGCTCCGGAGGACGCGGCGGTCCTCGCGGAGGGCGTCGCCGGGCTCGTGGACGGTGCGCAGTCGATGCTCGCCGCCTCGACGCAGCTCACGCAGCGCGCGATCGAGCGCCTGCAGGAGACGGCAACGCGCGCGCGCGAGACCTGGCTCTGGCTCGCGCTCGCGACCGCCGCCATCGCGCTCGCGCTCGCGATCCTCTTCGCCGTGCTGATCGCGCGGCCGATCCGCCAGCTCGACCTCGCGATCCGGCAGATGGGCACGGCGGACTTCACGCACGCGATCGTCGTCAACGGCCCGCAGGATCTCCGCTACCTCGGCCAGCGGCTCGAGTGGCTCCGCACCCGGCTCCGCGAGCTCGAGGAGCAGCAGACGCGCTTCCTGCGCCACGTGTCGCACGAGCTCAAGACGCCCCTCACCGCGGTGCGGGAGGGCGCCGAGCTCCTGCGCGACGAGGTCGGAGGCAAGCTCACGCGGGAGCAGCAGGACATCGTGCGAATCGTGCGCGAGAACACCCTCTCGCTCCAGAAGCTGATCGAGGACCTGCTCCGGTGGCACCAGACGCGCGCGGTCGAGCCGGCCACCGTCGGGCCGGTCGAGCTCCCCGACGTCGTGCGCCGGGTCCTGCGCGAACAAAAGCTCGCGGCGCTCGCGCGGATGATCGCGTTCGAGACGCGGCTCGAGCCGGCGGTCGTGACGGGCGACGCCGAGCGCGTGAGGACGATCGTCGACAACCTCGTCTCGAACGCGATCAAGTACTCGCCGCGGTCGGGGACGATCACGGCCGAGGTCCATGCGCGCGACGGCCTCGCGGTCCTCGAGGTCGCGGACCAGGGGCCGGGCGTGCCGCCCGCCGAGCGCGAGCGCGTGTTCGACTCGTTCTACCAGGGGGCGCCGCCGGCCGAGGGCCGCGTCAAGGGCAGCGGGCTCGGGCTCGCGATCGCCCGCGAATACGCTGCGGCTCACGGGGGCCGCGTCGACGTGGTCGACCGTGCCGATGGCGGGCGCGGCGCCTGCTTCCGGCTCGTGCTGCCGCTGGCGCTCGGCGTGCGCCCGGCTGCGTCGAAGGCCGGGCTGACCGCGGCGGGGGTGGAGTGACGCCCCCCCGTAGCGTGCTTCGCACGCTTCCCCCCGGGGGGCACGGCGACCCAGGGAAGCGGCGTTCGCAGGGAGCAGGGGCCCCCTTCGCCGGCGAACGGGGATGCGACCGGACGCGAATCGCCGCAGGACGGCCGACACACGATGCGTCGCACGGCGCGGCGGGGGCAGGGAGGCCGGCGGCCCGTCGGTCGCCGGACCCGTCCCTCCGAAGCGTGCGCTGTGCGCGCCCGGTCCACGGGCGTGCGTGGGCCGCGCGCGCGCTCGTGATCCTCGCCCTCGCGTCGATCGTCGCCGGCTGCGCGTCGCTGCCGGAGGCTTCCCCTTCCGACATCACGCTCTACGGCGAAGACGTCGACGTCGCCCCGCTTATCGTCGAGATGACGCCGCTGGTCGAGTCGCCGCCGATCGAGCCGGTCGAGCCGCCGCTGCCTGCGCCGCCGCTGATGCCGCCCCCCGAGCCCGCGCCAGCCGCAGCGCCGCGGCCCGCGTCGCCGGAGCCGGCGAACGGAGCGCCGGCAACGTCGAGGAGCGTCGCGCCCGCCGAGAACGTGGTCGCTGCGGCCGCGCCGACGACGCTGCCCGCGGCGGTGGTGATCCCGCCCGAGGACATCGCGGCGCTCGAGCTGATCACGGACCTGCAGCGCTACAACGGTCTGGGGCCCGACGAGGTCAAGCGGGAGCTCGGCGCGGCAACCGTCGCGCTCAATCGCGAGCGCACCGACGCGAACCGCGTGCGACTCGCGGTGCTCTTCACGCTGTCCCGCTCGAGCGTTCAGGACGACCAGCGCGCGCTGCAGCTCCTCGACAACGTCGCGAAGAGCGGGGGCGGCCCGACGCCTGTCAAGGCGATCGCGGCGGTCCTGCACGTCCAGGTGTCGGACCGGATCCGGGCCGTCCGCGAGGAGCAGGCGAAGGCCAACGACGCGGTGCAGAAGCTCGAGGCACTGCGCGCGATGGAGCGCAGCCTGCTGCGCGACCGGGTCCGCAGCGGAGGGGGAGGCGGCGGAGGGGGGGGTGGAGGCGGAGGGGGAGGAGGCAGCGGTGGGCGTTAGTGCGCGGTGGTGCGTGGAAGGCGGAGCATGAGCAGCGGCGATCTCCTGCTGGTGGACGACGACCCGGACCTGCTGAAGCTGATCAGCCTGCGCCTCACGTCGGCCGGCTACCGGGTCCGGACCGCGGAGAGCGGCGAGGTCGCGCTCGCGACGATCGCGGTCACGCGCCCGGCGCTCGTGATCACCGACCTGCGCATGCCGGGGATGGACGGGCTGCAGCTCTTCGAGACGATCCACCGCCAGCACCCCGCCATGCCGGTGATCATCCTGACCGCGCACGGCACGATCCCCGACGCGGTGAGCGCGACGCAGCGGGGCGTGTTCGGGTTCCTCACGAAGCCCTTCGACAGCCAGGAGCTCCTGCACAAAGTAGCGGCGGCGGTCGCGCTGTCGGGCGACGCTCCCGGCCCGGCGTCCGACGACAGCTGGCGCGCCGGGATCATCACGCGCAGCCCGGTCATGGAGGACCTCCTCCGCCAGGCGCGCCTGGTCGCCGACTCGGACGCGGCGGTGCTGATCACGGGCGAGTCGGGCACCGGCAAGGAGCTGCTCGCCCAGGCGATCCATCGGGCGAGCCGGCGGGGCGCGCGGCCGTTCGTCGCGGTGAATTGCGGCGCGATCCCCGGCGAGTTGCTCGAGTCCGAGCTCTTCGGCCACGCGCGCGGCGCGTTCACCGGCGCGGTCCAGGCGCACAAGGGCCTCTTCCAGGCCGCCGACGGCGGAACGCTGCTGCTCGACGAGATCGGCGACATGCCGCTCCCGTTGCAGGTGAAGCTCCTCCGCGTCCTGCAGCAGGGCGAGGTCCGGCCGGTCGGCTCGACGCAGGCGATCCCGGTCAACGTGCGCGTGATCTCGGCGACGCACCGGGATCTCGACGCGCAGCGCGCGGCGGGCCTGTTCCGCGAGGACCTCTACTACCGGCTCAACGTCGTCTCGCTCCGGCTGCCGCCGCTCTCCGAGCGCCGCGAGGACATCCCCCTCCTCGCGACGCACTTCCTGCAGCGCCTCGCCGAGCGTTACCAGAAGCCGGTGCCGTCGCTCGCGCCCGACGCGATGCAGGCGCTCGTCGCCGCGCCGTGGCCGGGCAACGTCCGGCAGCTCCTGAACCTGCTCGAGCAGGCCGTGGCGCTGACGACGACCGGGGTGATCCCCGCCTCGCTCGTGCAGAGCGCGCTGCGCGAGGACGCCGCGGCCCTGGTTCCGTTCGAGGAGGCGCGCAAGACGTTCGAGCGCGACTACCTCGTGCGCCTGCTCAAGATCACTGGCGGCAACGTGACGCAGGCCGCGCAGATGGCCAAGCGCAACCGGACGGAGTTCTACAAGCTCCTCCAGCGGCACATGCTGGAGCCCTCGATGTTCAAGGAATCGAAGCATTGAACACGGCACTGCAGCTTCGCCGCCCGGCGTGTCGTGCGGAAGCGACACCGCGATCGTCTAGGAATCAATGGCTTAGGTAAATGCGGTCCGGGAGTGTCGTGCGCGCGCGACAAATCGGCGTTCCGCCCGGGATCGCCGAGCGGGCCCCCGAAGGCATTTATCGCTGAGTTGCGAGCAGTACGGGGCGAACTGCCGCGAAAAGCCAGCAGCTTGCGGATCTGGCACGGGCGATGCTTGGCCTTGTTCGAACCCGCCGACGAGCGCCGACGCCATGGATGCCTACTCGCCCGATCTCGCCTCGCACTGGACGACCGGCCGTGATGCGCCGGACGAGCGCGCCGGCGATCGCGACGAGCGGCGCGTGCCAGGCGACGAGGAAGCGCTCGCGGATCTGGCAGATCGCGTGCTGGCGGCGCGCAGCGTCGTGTAACCCGTTGCTCAGCGGCCGTCGGCCGCCCCTTCCGGAGGCAGGGTCCCGAGCCTCCGCTATCGGAATCCCCCTTGCCCGCTCACTTCCTCCCGGCGGGCTTCTTTTTGTCCGGACCCGCGATGTGAGCGCTCGCTCGTCCGCGCCGCCTGAGCGGCGGCGTCGGCCGCTCAGACGGCGACCGGTGCCTTGATGGCTGGATGGTGCCGGTAGTCGACGACCTCGAAGTCCTCGTACGCGTAGTCGAAGATCGACGGCGGGCGCCGGCGGAAAGCGAGACGCGGCAGCGGGAAGGGCGTTCGGGCGAGTTGCTCGTCCACCTGCTCGAGGTGGTTGAGGTAGAGGTGGCAGTCGCCGCCGGTCCAGACGAACTCGCCCACCTCGAGGTCGCACTGCTGCGCCAGCATGTGGGTGAGGAGCGCGTAGCTCGCGACGTTGAACGGCACGCCGAGGAAGATGTCGGCGCTGCGCTGGTAGAGCTGGCAGGACAGCCGCCCGTCCGCGACATAGAACTGGAAGAACGCGTGGCAGGGCGGGAGCTTCATCCGCGGGATCTCGCCGACGTTCCAGGCCGACACGATCAACCGCCGCGAGTCCGGATTGCGCCTGAGCTCCGCGACGAGCGCGGCGATCTGGTCGATCGTCGTGCCGTCGGGCGCGGGCCACGAGCGCCACTGGACGCCGTAGACCGGCCCGAGGTCGCCGCTCGCGTCGGCCCACTCGTCCCAGATCGTCACGCCGTGCTCGTGCAGCCACGCGACGTTCGAGTCGCCGCGCAGGAACCACAGGAGCTCGACGGCGACCGATTTGAAGTGGACGCGCTTGGTCGTGACCAGCGGGAACCCGCGGGCGAGGTCGAAGCGCATCTGGTGACCGAACACCGACAGCGTCCCGGTGCCGGTGCGGTCTGCCTTCCGGTGGCCGTGGTCGCGCACGTGGCGCATCAGGTCGAGGTAGGGTTGCATCGGGCGCGGCGGGTCGAAGGACGGCTGCCGCGCCGATTGTAGCGGACCTCGGGGGGGCGGTGCGCCGCGCGTCGGACCCCGCTTGACAGGCGCGCGGGCGGGGTCCAGGATCGCGACCAAATAACTAGTCGGATAGGCACGACGGCCCCCCTCCCCCCGGGCGCCCCCGCCATGCGATCGACCTACACGCGCGCGCTGCCGCGCGCCTGGAAGCCCGCCGCGCGCGTATTCACCGCGCTGGGCGACCCGCACCGGCAGCGCATCCTGCTCATGTTCGAGCGCGGCGAGCGCCTGTCGATCGGCGCGATCGTCGCGGCGTCGACGCTGTCGCGCACCGCGGTCGCGCACCACCTGCGCGTGCTGCGCGAGGCGGGCGTGCTGCGCTCGTGCAAGGTCGGCCGGGAGGTCTGGTACTGGCCCGACCCCGAGGCGGTCCATGCCGCCCTCGGCGCGGTCGACGGCTACCTCAAGGCGCATTTCCCGCCGGAGCGCGGCCCGCGGGCACGCCCCGGCATCCCTCCCGCCGCCTCTCGCGGCGCCCGCCGATGACGTCCGGGTCCCCGGCCGCGCGCCCGCATCGCGAGGCGAGCCAGTTCAACCTGATGAGGGAGCGCCGCTTCGCGCCGTTCTTCTGGACGCAGTTCGCGGGCGCCGCGAACGACAACGTGTTCAAGAACGCGCTCGTCATCTTCGTCGCGTTCCAGGCGGCGGGCATGACGTCGATGGACCCCAACACGCTCGTCAACCTCGCGGGCGCCGTGTTCATCGCGCCGTTCATGCTGCTCTCGGCGACCGGCGGCCAGCTCGCCGACAAGCTCGAGAAGTCGCGGCTGATCCGCGCGATCAAGCTCTTCGAGATCGCGATCATGGCCCTCGGCTTCGCCGGGTTCTGGATGCGCGACCTGGTGACGCTGTTCGCCGCGCTCGCGCTCATGGGCGTGCACTCGACGCTGTTCGGGCCGGTCAAGTACGCGATCCTGCCGCAGCACCTGAAGCCCGAGGAGCTGGTCGGCGGCAACGGCCTGGTCGAGATGGGAACGTTCGTCGCGATCCTCGCCGGCACGATCGCCGGCGGGCTGGTCGTCGCCGCCGGGCCGCACGGCCCGCTGTGGGCGGGGTCGCTCGCGGTCGCGGTCGCGGTGGCCGGGTGGCTCGCCAGCCGGCGCATTCCCGAGACGCCGCCCGTCGACCCCGGCCTCGCGTTCCGGTGGAATCCGTTCGCCGAGACCTGGCGCAACCTCGCCTTCGCGAGCGGCAACCGCGTCGTCTGGCTGTCGATGATGGGGATCTCGTGGTTCTGGTTCTACGGCGCCGTCTTCCTCGCGCAGTTCGCCGGCTACGCGCGCGACACGCTGGGCGGCAACGAGACGGTCGTCACCGCGCTGCTCGCGCTCTTCTCGGTCGGCGTGGGCGCCGGGTCGCTCCTGTGCGAGCGGATGTCGAGGCGGCGCGTCGAGCTCGGGCTCGTGCCGTTCGGCTCGATCGGCCTCACGGTGTTCGCGGTCGACCTCTGGTTCGCGAGCCGGGGCCTCTCGGCGACGTCGGTCGCCGGCCTCGACGCGTTCCTCGCGAAGCCCGCGCACTGGCGCGTCGCGGCGGACCTCGTGCTGATCGGCGCGTTCGGCGGCTTCTACATCGTGCCGCTCTACGCGCTGATCCAGGAGCGCAGCGAACCCTCGCACCGCTCGCGCATCATCGCCGCGAACAACATCCTGAACGCGGTCTTCATGGTGGCGGCGGCGCTGATGGCGATCCTGCTGCTCAAGGCCGGGCTCTCGACGCCCGACCTGTTCCTCGTCACCGGGCTCATGAACGCGGCGGTCGCGCTGTTCATCTACCTGCTCGTGCCCGAGTTCCTGATGCGCTTCCTCGCGTGGCTGCTGATCAACGCCGTCTACCACATGCGCACGGTGGACCTCGAGCGCGTGCCCGACGAGGGCCCCTGCGTCGTGGTCTGCAACCACGTGAGCTACGCCGACGCGGTCGCGATCGCCGCGTGCGTGCGCCGCCCCGTGAGGTTCGTGATGGACCACCGGATCTTCGAGGTCCCGGTGCTCTCGTTCGTGTTCCGCACGATGGGCGCGATCCCGATCGCGCCGGCGCGCGAGGACGCGGCGCTGAAGGAGCGCGCGTTCGCGCAGGCGGCCGACGTGCTCGCGCGCGGCGAGGTGCTCGGCATCTTCCCGGAGGGCCGGCTCACGCCCGACGGCGAGCTCGGCGACTTCCGCCCCGGGCTCACGGAGATCCTCCAGCGCACGCCCGCGCCGGTCGTGCCGATGGCGCTGCGCGGCCTGTGGGGCAGCTTCTTCTCGCGCTCGGCGAACGGGAAGGCGATGCGCAGGCTGCGCGGCATCTTCTCGCACATCACGCTCGTCGCCGGCGCGCCGATCGCGCCGGACGACGCGACCCCGGAGCGCCTGCGCGACGAGGTGCTCGCGCTGCGCGGCGACGAGCGATGAGCGCCACGGGCGAGGGCGCGGAGCGGGAGCGGGATCGATGGCGCGGCTGATCGGCGCGGTCGTGGGGTTCCTGCTGGGCCACGGGCTCGGCGAAGGAACGTTCGTCACGCTCGCGCTCGCGGCGGCCGGCTTCGCCGCGGGCGTGCTCGTCGACCGCCAGCGGCGCGCGTCGCCCGCGCCCGACGTCGCGGCGCGTCTCGCCGCGATCGAGCGCCGGCTGGGAGCGCTCGAATCCGCCGTCGCCGCCTCGCGCGGCGTGCCCGCGCCGGCGGCCTCCGGCGACGAGCGTCCGCCTGCGGCCGCCGACGCCCCCGCGCCCGCCGCTCCGGAACGCGAGGAGGGCGCCATGCCGCTGCCCGCGACGGTCGCGCCGCGCGGGGAGAGCGCGGTGCCGCCGCGGCCCGCCTACGGCGCGAGGCCCCCGGAGGCGGCTGCCCCGACGCGCGAGGAGGCGCCGGCGGCGTCCGGTGCGGGTGGGACGCCGCGCCTGGCCGCGCGGAGCGTGTGGGCGTGGTTCACCGACGGGAACACGATGACGCGCGTCGGCGTCGTGATCCTGTTCTTCGGCGTCGCGTTCCTGCTGTCGTGGTTCGCGGAGCACCTGATGCTATCGGTCGAGGCGTCGCTCGCGCTCGTCGCGCTCGTGGGCGCGGCGCTCGTGGCCGCGGGCGTGAAGCTCGCGGGAAGCCGTCCGGGGTACGCGCTGTCGCTCGAGGGCGCCGGCACGGGCGTGCTCTACCTGACCACGTTCGCGGCCGCCCGGCTCTTCGACGTGCTCCCCGCGCCGCTCGCGCTCGCCGCGCTTGCCGCCGTCGCCGCCCTCACCGTCGGGCTCGCCTGGCGCGCCGACTCGCAGTCGCTCGCGGGGCTCGCGTTCGCCGGCGCCTTCCTGGCGCCGTTCCTCGTCGCGCGTGAGCCTGGCGAGCCGGTCCTGCTGTTCGCCTGGTTCGCGGTGATCAACGCGGCGATCCTCGCGCTCGCGTGGCACCGCGCCTGGCGCGCGCTCAACGCACTGGGCGCCGTGTTCACGTTCGGCCTCGGCATCTTCTGGGGATGGCGCTGGTACGTGCCCGCGCACTTCGCGGTCGTGCAGCCGTTCCTCGCGCTCCACTTCGCCTTCTACCTCGGCGTCGCGATCCTGTACGCGAAGCGTGCGCCGCTCGAGTCGCGCCAGCCCGTCGACGCGCTGATCGTGTTCGGCGTGCCGGTCGCGGCGTTCGCGCTGGAGGCGGGGCTCCTGACCGACCGGCGCTACGGCGCGGCGTGGGCCGCCGTCGCCGTGGCCGCGATCTATGCGGTGCTGTTCGCGGCCTTGCGTCGCAGGCAGGAGCCGGGGCTCGCGCTCCTCGCGCGGGCGTTCCTCGCGCTCGCGGTCGTGTTCGCGACGCTCGCGATCCCGTTCGCCGTCGACCCCCGCTGGACCTCCGCGTGGTGGGCGCTCGAGGCGGCGGCGGTGTACTGGATCGGCTGCCGCCAGGACCAGCCGCTCGCCCGCGCATTCGCGCTCGTGCTGCAGGGGTGCGCCGCGGCGGCGTTCGTCGCCGGCGGGCTGCCGCGCGGAGCGATGCCCGCGTTCGCGAACGCGACGTTCTTCGGTGCGGCGATGATCGGCGCGGCCGCGCTCGCCTCCGCGTGGTCGGCCGACCGTCACCGCGGGATCCTGGGTCCGCGCGAGCGCGCGCTCGTGTCCGTCGTGTTCGCCTGGGGCGTCGCGTGGTGGACGGTCGCGGGCGTCACCGACGTCGTCCGCGCGCGTCCCGCGTGGCTCGGACCGGGGCCCGGCAACGCCGCGCTCGCCTGGGTCGCCGCGAGCGCCGCCGCCGCGCTGGCGCTCCGGCACGCGCTCGCCTGGCCGCGGCTCGCGTGGTTCGGCGCGGCGCTCGCGCCGGCGCTCGTGCTCGCGGGGCTCGCGCAGTTCCACGACGCGCGCACGACGCTCGCGTGGCCGGGCCCGATCGTCTGGCCGGTCGCCTGGGCGCTGCACTGGATGACGCTGCGGGCGATCGAAGGCGCGACCGGCGAGAGCGGCGACGCCGAGGCCGCGCCGGCGTGGCTGCGCGACGCGCACGCCGCCTCCGCGGTCGCGCTCGTCGCCTGGGTGTCCTGGGAGGCGAGCGAGTGGACGGGCCGAGTGACGCCGCGTGGCAGCGCGTGGATCGCGTGCGCTGCGGCGCTGCCCGCGACGATCGGGCTCGCAGCCACGCTGTGGCGACCCGCGATGGCGTGCTGGCCCTTCTCGCGCCATGCCGACGCCTACGCGAAGCACGCCGGCTGGGTGCTCGCCTCGGCGCTCGCGGTGTGGTTCGCCGGGACCAACGTCGTCTCGCCGGGCAGCGCGACGCCGCTGCCGTGGGTCCCGGTCGCGAATCCGCTCGACGTGACGCTCGCGGCGGCGCTCGCCGCGCTGGCCGGGTGGGCGGCCGCGCACTCTGGCATGGCGCAGCCCGCTCGCGAGCACTGGCTCGGCGGCGCGCTGTTCGTCGCGGGCAACGGCTTCATCCTGCGCGTCACCCACCACTGGGGCGGCGTCCCGTGGCGGCTCTCGACGCTCATGGCGGACCGGACCGTGCAGGCGGCGCTCACGCTCGCATGGACCGCGACCGCGCTCGTACTGATGGTGTGGGCATCCCGGCGCGCTTCGCGCGCGCGCTGGCTCACCGGCGCCGCGCTGCTCGCCGTCGTCGTCGTCAAGCTCTTCGCCGTCGACCTGGCCGCGCTGTCCGGCCTGCCGCGCGTCGCGGCGTTCCTCGGCGTGGGCGCGATGCTGCTCGCGATCGGCTACTTCGCGCCGCCGCCCTCGCGCGCCGGCGGCGAGCCGCCGGGAGGCTCCGCGTCGTGATCGGGCCACGCCGCGGCGACGAGCGCCGGAAGCGCGACGCCCGAGCGGGCCGCGATCGCGTAGTCGGCGAGACGCGTGAGCGGCGTCTCGTGCGGGTTCACCTCGACGACCAGGGCGCCGCCCGCCTTCGCCGTGCGCGGCAGCTCCGCGGCCGGGTAGACCTCGGCCGACGTGCCGGCGACGATCATCAGGTCGCAGCGCCGGGCCGCCTCGTCCGCGCGCTCGAGCGCGTCGGCCGGGAGCGCCTCCTCGAACCAGACGACGTCGGGGCGCAGGAACGCCCCGCATCGGGGGCAGCGGGGTGGCTCGTCGGGGCGAGGCTCGTCCCAGCGATCGACGACCACGCCCTCGCGCGAGCAGCGCACGCGGGCGAGGTTGCCGTGGAGCTCGACGAGCGCGCGGCTGCCGGCGCGCGCGTGCAGGCCGTCGACGTTCTGCGTCGCGAGCAGGAACGACGGCGCGCGGCGCTCGATCTCGACGAGCGCGCGGTGGCCGGGGTTGGGCGCCGCCGACTGCAGCGCCTCGCGCCGCGACGCGTACCAGTCCCAGACGAGCTTGGGGTGGCGCGCGAACGCGGCGGGGGTGGCGAGCTCGAGCGGATCGTAGCGCGCCCACAGCCCGGTCAGCGCGTCGCGGAAGGTCGGGACGCCCGATTCGGCCGACACACCGGCGCCCGTGAGCGCGACGACGCGGCGCGCGGCGGCGAGGGCCGCCGCGAGGGCCGCCGGGATGGTGTCGCCGGACGACCGAGGGCTCGTGGAGGAGGTCACGTTGCGTGCGTCGGGCGGGCCGTGCGGACGATAGCACGCGGGAGATCCCGGTGACGCCCTCGGAGATCCTCGACGAGGCACGCGCCCTGCACCGCGCCGGGCGGCCGGAAGCGGAGGCGCGCTACCGCGAGGCCCTCGAGCGCGATCCTGGCCTCCACGCGGCCTGGGACGGGCTCGGCATGCTCGCGCTCGCCTCGCGCCGGCGGGCGGCGGCGATCGACGCGTTCCAGCGCGCCGTCGCGCTCGCGCCGCGCAGCGCGGCCTATCGCGTGCATCTCGGGGCGGCGCTGACGGGCGCGGGACGGGCGATCGAGGCGGTCCGGACGCTCGAGTCCGCGATCGCGATCGACGGAAAGTCGGCGGCGGCCTGGGTGAACCTCGGCAACGCGTGCCAGCGCGCCGGCGACCCGGACCGGGCGATCGAGGCGCTGCGGCGCGCGCTCGAGCTCGATCCCTCGCGCGGCGCCGCGCTCAACAACCTCGGCAACCTGCTGAAGGAGGTGGGGCGCGTCGGCGAGGCGCTCGCCGCCTACGACCGCGCGCTCGCCGCCGATCCGTCGCTCGCCGCCGCGGCATCGAACCGCCTCGCGGCGCTCAAGCTCGTCACGGACCGCGCGCCCGAGGCGATCCTCGCGGAGCACCGGGCGCGGGCGCGCACGATCGAGCGCGACGTGCCGCCGCGCGCCGCGGTGCGCCCGGACGTCGACACCGTCGGCCGGCCGCTCAGGCTGGGCTACCTGTCGCCCGACGCGCACACGGCGCTGCCCGCGTTCGTCCGCGGCGTGTTCGCGGCACACGACCCCGGGCGCTTCCGCGTGTTCGCCTACTTCAACAATCCGCAGCACGCGGAGCGCGATGCGGCGATCGAGGCGCGCGTGACGCGGCGCGTGCTCGCGGGACTGGACGACGCCCGCACGGCGGCGCTCATCGCCGCCGACGACCTCGACGTCCTCGTCGATCTCGCCGGCCACACCGGCCACAACCGGCTCGCCGTCTTCGCGCGGCGGCCGGCGCGCGTGACGCTGACCTGGCTCGACTACGTGTCGACGACCGGGCTTTCCACGATCGACTGGCGGATCACGGACGCGGTCGCCGATCCGCCGGGAGCCGGGGAGCGCGCGAACAGCGAGCGGCTGATGCGGCTGCCGGTGCCCGCGTGGTGCTGGATCCCGCCGCGCGATGCGCCCGAGCCGGGCGCGCCGCCGCTCGCGCGCCTGGGGTGGCCCACGTTCGGATCGTTCAATCACGCGATGAAGCTGACCGATGCGACGCTCGCGATCTGGCGGGAGCTCTTCGCGTCCCTGCCTTCGGCTCGGCTCGTCGCCGTGGGCGTCCCCGCGGGCTCGGCGAGGGCGAGGGTGGCCGCGGCGCTCGCGATCGGCGCCGAGCGGATCGAGTTCGTGCCGCGCCTCGACGACGCCGGCTACCGGTCGATGTTCGCGCGCGTCGACGTCGCGCTCGATCCGACGCCGTTCTCGGGCGCGACGACGACGCTCGACGCGCTCTGGCAGGGCGTGCCGGTCGTCACCGTGCCCGGGCCGTGGACCTGGTCGCGCTCGTCCGCGAGCCTCCTCACCGGGCTTTCCGCCGAAGCGTGGATCGCGCGGGACGCCTCGCACTATGTGGCGATCGCGCGCGGGCTGGTCGGCGACGTCGGGGCGCTCGCCGCGCTGCGTGCCGACCTCCGCGCGCGCGTCGCCGCCTCGCCGATGGCCGACGTCGCCGGCTTCGTGAGGCACCTCGAGGACGCGTACCGGCGCGCCTGGTCGGCCTTCGTGAGCGGCGAGCTCCATCGGGACGACGCGGCTCGCGAGAGGGGCGCGTGATAGACTGAAACCGTCCCCGGGCGCCGCGCGGATGTCGTCGCGCACGGCGCCGATCCCGCCTTCCCCATGTCCGGCAACACCATCGGCCAGCTCTTCCGCGTCACCTCGTTCGGCGAGTCCCACGGGCCGGCGATCGGCTGCGTCGTCGACGGCTGTCCGCCCGGGCTCGCGCTCGCCGAGGCCGACATCCAGCGCGAGCTCGACCGTCGGCGCCCCGGAACGTCGCGCCACGTCACGCAGCGCCGCGAGCCGGACACCGTCGAGATCCTGTCCGGCGTGTTCGAGGGCCGCACGACCGGGACGCCGATCGCGCTCCTGATCCGCAACCAGGACCCGCGCAGCAAGGACTACGCGCGCATCGCCGACACGTTCCGGCCGGGCCACGCCGACTACGCGTACTGGCAGAAGTACGGCATCCGCGACTACCGGGGAGGCGGCCGGTCGTCGGCGCGCGAGACCGCCGTGCGCGTCGCGGCCGGCGCGATCGCGCGCAAGTGGCTCGCCGAGCGCTACGGCGTCGTCGTCCGCGGCCATCTGGCGCAGCTCGGCCCGATCGCGATCCCGTTCGAGGGCTACGAACACGTCGACGGCAACCCGTTCTTCGCGGCCAACGCGTCGATCGTGCCCGATCTCGAGCGGTTCATGGACGCGCTGCGCAAGTCCGGCGACTCGTGCGGCGCCCGCGTCACCGCGATCGCGCAGGGCGTGCCGGTCGGCTGGGGCGAGCCGGTCTACGGCAGGCTCGACGCGGACCTCGCCGCCGCGATGATGGGGATCAACGCGGTGAAGGGCGTCGAGATCGGCGCGGGCTTCGCGGCGATCGCGCAGAAGGGCACCGAGCACTCCGACGAGATGACGCCGCAGGGATTCGCGTCGAACCACGCGGGCGGCATCCTGGGCGGCATCTCGACCGGCCAGGACGTGGTGGTGTCGATCGCGATCAAGCCCACCTCCTCGATCCGGCTCGACCGCCACTCGATCGACAAGGCCGGCCGCCCGGTCGTCGTCAACACGCACGGCCGGCACGATCCCTGCGTGGGCATCCGGGCGACGCCGATCGCGGAGGCGATGCTCGCGCTCGTGCTCGCCGACCACGCGCTCCGCCACCGCGCGCAGTGCGGCGACGTCGTCACGACGACGCCGCGCATCGCGGCGCAGGCGCCGGCGGACGTCGTCTCGCGCCTGCGCGAGGCGCGCGGCGTCGACGATCCCGAGCCGGACGAAGCGTAGCCGTCGATCGACGCGTCGCGCGCCGTCCGAGGCACCCTCCGGCCGCGCTTCGCCGCCCAAGGAAGCCCTCGAGCGCATGGCGAACGAGACGATCGCATCGCTCGTCGCGCGGGCCGCGCGGCGCGATCCGGCTGCCGGCGCGATCCTGGCTCCCGGCGGCGAGACGCTGAGTTACGGCGAGCTGGCCGAAGAGATCGCGCGCGTCGCCCGCGCGCTGCGGGCGCGCGGCGTCGCCCGCGGCGATCGCGCTGCATGGATCGCGGCCGGCGGCCCGCAGGCCGCGGTCGCGTTCCTCGGCAGCGCCGCGGCGTGCGCGTCCGCGCCGATCAATCCGGCGCTCGGACCGCGGGAGCTTCGCGCCCAGCTCGAGGACCTGCGGCCGAGGATCGTGCTGCTGGCGGGCGAGCAGCACAGCGCGGGCGCTGCGGCCCGGGCGCTCGGCATCGAGGTGATGGAGCTTCGTGCGCGGCCCGACGGCCGGCCCGGATTCGCGTTGCCCGAGGGCAGGAGCGAAGTCGAGGAAGCCGGGCCGGAAGACGTCGCGCTGGTGCTCCACACGTCGGGCACGACAGCGCGTCCCAAGCAGGTTCCGCTCGGCCACCGCAGCCTCTGCGTGGCGGCGCGGAACGTCGCCTCCACGCTGCGACTGTCGGACGCGGATCGCGCGCTCAACATGATGCCGCTGTTCCACATCCACGGGCTGGTGGCGGGGCTGCTCGCTTCGCTCTCCGCGGGCTCCTCGGTCGTCTGCGCGCCGGGATTCGATCCGCGCGGCGTGCGCGAATGGGTCGCGCGACTGCGTCCGACCTGGTACTCGGCGGTGCCGGCGATCCACATGGCGATGCGCGACGCTTTCGAGGGGACGCCCCCCGACGGCGGCTTTCCGTTCCGGTTCGCGCGTAGCTCCTCGTCGGCGCTGCCGCCGGCCGTGATGGGGGCGCTCGAGACGCTCTATGGCGCGCCCGTCCTCGAGGCGTACGGAATGACGGAGGCGGCGCACCAGATCGCCTCCAATCCACTGCCGCCCGCGCAGCGCAAGCCGGGCTCGGTCGGGCTGCCCGCCGGTCCGGAGGTCGCGATTCGCGACCCGCAGGGCCGCGACGCGTCGACCGGTGTCGAGGGCGAGGTGTGGATCCGCGGCGAAACGGTCGTGCGGGGCTATCACGACAACCCGGACGCCAATGCGGAGAGCTACGCGAATGGCTGGTTTCGCACCGGTGACCTGGGCCGTCTCGACGCCGACGGCTACCTCTGGCTGACCGGCAGGCTCAAGGAGCTCGTCAATCGCGGCGGCGAGAAGATCGCGCCCGCCGAGGTCGACAACGTGTTGCTCGAGCATCCGGACGTGGCGCAGGCGGCGTGCTGCGCGATGCCGCATCCGACGCTGGGCGAGGAGGTGGCGGCCGTCGTTGTGCTGCGTCCCGGGGCGGTCGACGTGACGGTGCGCGATCTGCTCGCGCACTGCGCTTCGCGCCTCGCCCCCTTCAAGCGCCCCAAGCAGATCCTGATCGTGCCGGAGCTTCCGCGCAGCGCGACCGGCAAGGTGCAGCGGCGCGGGCTCTGGGAGGCGGTCGCCCCTCCTCGAGCGTGACGCGGCGGCGCCGGGGCCGGATCAGGACGCGTCCGGCGGCGCGTCCGGGGGCGAAGTCCGCGTCACCGTCGCGCCGACCGCGCCGCGGGCCAGCGTGATCGCGAGTTCGTCGCCGCGCGCGAGCCGGCTCGCGTCCTTCAGGATGCGGCCGTCGGGCGCCGCGACGATCGCGTAGCCGCGCCCGAGCACCGCGGACGGGTTGAGGTGCGCGAGGCTTTGCGCGAGCGACGCGACGCGTGTCGCCGTCCGGTCGTGGCGCTCGCGTCCGGCACGCCTGAAGGCGTCCGCGGCGTTGGCGAGGCGCGAGGCCTGCGGCAGCGGCCGTCCGAGTTCGCGCGCGAGGCGCGCGCCGACGCCGTCGTAGGCGAGCGCCGCCGACTCGTGCGCCCGCCGCACGGCCGTGGCCAGCCGGACGACGATGCCGCCGAGGCGGTCGCGCTGCGCGTCGAGCCGCGCCTTCGGGTGCACGAGGCCGCGTGTCGCGAGATCGAGCCGCTGCGCGCGCATCGCCGCCGCGTGCCGCGCCGCGCGCGCGAGGCGGCCGGCCAGCACCGCGACGTGCCGCGAGATCGCCTCCCCGTCCGGCGCGACGAGCGCCGCCGCGCCGGTCGGCGTCGGCGCCCGCACGTCGGCGACGAAATCGCAGATGGTGAAGTCGGTCTCGTGACCCACCGCGGACACGACCGGCAGGGCCGACTCGAACACGGCGCGCGCCACCGCCTCGTCGTTGAACGACCAGAGGTCCTCGATCGATCCGCCGCCGCGACCGACGATCAGAACGTCGACCTCGGCGCGCGCGTTCGCGGCGCGGATCGCCTCGACGATGCGCGCGGGCGCCCCCTCGCCCTGGACGGGCGTCGGATAGACGACGACGCGCAGTGCCGGCCAGCGGCGCGCGAACGTCGTCAGCATGTCGTGGAGCGCCGCGCCTTGCGGGGAGGTCACC
Source organism: Burkholderiales bacterium (assembly GCA_046347845.1). Taxonomy (GTDB): domain Bacteria; phylum Pseudomonadota; class Gammaproteobacteria; order Burkholderiales; family Casimicrobiaceae; genus VBCG01. The sequence goes on from JAXMFH010000010.1 coordinate 175,256, forward strand.
AGTCCCACGGCGCGCGGAAAGGCCGGAAGCGCGCGCTTGCGCTCGGGGGCGAACCAGCCGGCGGCCTCGAGCTTCGCCTTGAGCTTCGCGAACTTCTCGTACAGCGCTCCGGCGCCGGCGAGCCGTACCGTGTCGACGTTGAGCTGGAAGTCGCCGCGCGCCTCATAGATCGTCGGCGTCGCGCGCACCTCGACGGCCATGCCGTCCGCGATCCTGACGTCGAGGAGCATCGCCTTCTGGCGCCACAGCACGCAGCGCACCTGCGCCTGCGCGTCCTTCAGCGCGAAGTAGCAGTGCCCCGAGGCGGCGCGAACGAAGCCCGAGACCTCGCCCGAGACCCACACCGGCCCGATCGCGCGCTCGATCGCGAGCCGCGCGCTCGAAACGAAGAGTCCGACCGGGAGGACCTGCGATCCAGCGGGCGGCGACGCCATCGCGGTCATCCGCGCGGATCCGTCAGCCGCGATCGACGCTCGCAAGCGGCACGTCGTCGCACGAATGTCCAGGACGGAATCGCGCCGTGGGCGCGCGGCGTCGATGCCGGGGAAAGCATGCGGACGTGCGCAGCACGCCTCGAAGGGGTCTGCCTAGCCACGATGCAAGCCATTGACGCTGCGACGATTTCGGGCGGCGAAAGTTTGGGCATCCCAAGGAAAACCCCGGCGCCCGCAGGACTTAGCGCGCGAATGTACAAGATATGCACATCGGTATCCACAGGATTTGTGGACAACGCACGCCCGGCTTGCGCGCCGGGCCTCCGGAATGCCGCGCCCCGCGCGGCTTTCGAACGCATCCGCCGCGCTTCCCAGTGCGACGGCGGGTCGCGGCGGGCCAGCGGCGGTTAGAATGCTCGGCCAGGCCCACTTGTCCATGAACAAAACGCGATGAGCGATGCAACGCCCCCGCCCCCGGCCGCCGCGCGAGCGCGCGCACCGGCCGCGGCCCCCGCCCCGAACTTCCTGCGCACCCTCGTCGCCGACGACATGCGCACCGGCAAGTACGGCGGGCGCGTCGTCACGCGCTTCCCGCCCGAGCCGAACGGCTACCTCCACTACGGACACGCGAAGTCGATCGTGCTGAACTTCGGGCTCGCGGCCGAGAACGGGGGCGTCTGCCACCTGCGCTTCGACGACACCAACCCGCTCAAGGAGGACGTCGAGTACGAGGATTCGATCGCCGACGCGGTGCGCTGGCTCGGCTACGACTGGGGGCCGCACCGCTACCACGCGTCGGACTACTACGACGACCTCTACCGGTTCGCCGAGTGGTTCGTCGGGCAGGGGCTCGCGTACGTCGACAGCCAGTCGGCCGAGGAGATGCGCGCGACGCGCGGCACGCTGACCGAGGCGGGCGTGGAGAGCCCGTACCGCCACCGGCCCCCCGCCGAGAACCTCGAGCTGTTCCGCCGCATGCGCGCGGGCGAGTTCCCGGACGGCGCGCACGTGCTGAGGCTTCGGATCGACATGACGAGCCCGAACCTCAACCTGCGAGATCCCGCGATCTACCGGATCCGCCACGCCTCGCACCACCGCACCGGCGACAAGTGGTGCATCTACCCGCTCTACGACTACACGCACTGCATCAGCGACGCGCTCGAACGCATCACGCACTCGATCTGCACGCTGGAGTTCCAGGACCACCGGCCGCTCTACGACTGGGTGATCGAGCGCCTCGCCGACGGCGGCCTCCTCGAGCGCCCGCTGCCGCAGCAGATCGAGTTCGCGCGCCTGAACCTCACCTACGTCGTGCTCTCGAAGCGGCGGCTGATCCAGCTGGTCGAGGGCGGCCACGTCGACGGCTGGGACGACCCGCGCATGCCGACGCTCGTCGGCGCGAGGCGGCGCGGGTTCACGCCCGCCGGCTTCCGCCTGTTCGCCGAGCGCATCGGCGTGTCGAAGTCCGACTCGTGGATCGACATGAGCGTCCTCGAGGATGCGATGCGCGACGAGCTGAACGCGAGCGCGGAGCGGCGCGTGGCGGTCCTCGACCCGGTCCGGCTCGTCGTCGACAACTATCCGGCCGGCCAGTCCGAGACCTGCCACGCGCCGAACCACCCGCAGAAGCCGGAGCTCGGGCGGCGCGAGCTCAGGTTCGCGCGCGAGCTGTGGATCGACCGCGAGGACTTCGCGGAGTCGCCGCCCAAGGGCTACTTCCGGCTCGCGCCCGGTGCCGAGGTGCGCCTGCGCTACGCGTACGTCGTGCGCTGCACCGGCGTGGAGAAGGACGCGCAGGGGAACGTGACGGCCGTCCATTGCACCTACGATCCGTCGACGAAGAGCGGCACGCCCGGCGCCGAGGCGCGCAAGGTGAAGGGGAACATCCACTGGCTCGCCGCGGAGGACGCGGTCGGGGCCGAGGTCCGCCTCTACGACCGGCTGTTCCGCGTGCCGTTTCCCGGCGCGCGCCTGCCGTGGGGACAGCGTGGCGCCGCCCCCGAGGAGCCCGCGCCGGCGCGGGCGGCCGCGGTCGCGGGGGACGAGGACGCCGACGCGGAGCCCGCCGAGCGCGACTACCTCGACGACCTCAATCCGGATTCCAAGCGCGTGATCCATGCCTACGTGGAGCCCGCCCTGGCCGCGTGTCGGCCCGAGGAGCGCTTCCAGTTCGAGCGGCACGGCTACTTCGTCGCCGACCTCGCGGACCACGCCCCGGGTCGCCCGGTGTTCAACCGCGCCGTGACCCTCAAGGACTCGTGGGGCCGCGCGGTCGGCTGACCGCGCCGCGCCCCGTCGTCGCCGGTCGTCGTCCGTCTCAACCGGGGAACGGGGAGGGCGCGCCGGCGTCCAACGCGGGACCCCGGATTCCGCCTCGACGGGCGCCGGCGTCCTGCTAGACTGCTTGGAACACGGGCGATCGCCCCCACCTTCGACCGCGCCATGAAACGCATCTTCCTCTTCCTCGCCACCAACCTCGCCGTCATCCTCGTCCTGTCGGTCGTGCTGAAGCTGCTCGGCCTCGACCGGGCGATGGTCTCCCAGACCGGCATCGACTACGGCGGTCTGCTCGCTTTCTCGGCCGTCGTCGGCTTCACCGGCGCGATCATCTCGCTCCTGATGTCGAAGTCGATGGCGAAGTGGTCGACCGGCGCCCATGTCATCGAGCAGCCGCAGAACCAGGCGGAGGCGTGGCTCGTCGAGACCGTGCGCCGGCTCGCGACGAAGGCGGGGATCGGCATGCCCGAGGTCGCCATCTACGAAGGCGAGCCGAACGCGTTCGCGACCGGGGCGTTCAAGAACTCGGCGCTCGTCGCCGTGTCGACCGGCCTCCTCCAGTCGATGAACAAGGAGGAGGTCGAAGCCGTGCTCGGCCACGAGGTCGCGCACATCGCGAACGGCGACATGGTGACGCTCACGCTGATCCAGGGCGTGGTCAACACGTTCGTCGTGTTCCTGTCGCGCGTCGTCGGGACGATCGTCGACCGCGCGGTGTTCAAGACCGAGCGGGGCACCGGGCCGGGGTACTTCATCACGGTGATCGTGTGCCAGATCGTGTTCGGCGTCCTGGCCTCGATGATCGTCGCCTGGTTCTCGCGCCAGCGCGAGTTCCGCGCGGACCGCGGCAGCGCCGACTACCTGGGCGCGCCGACCCCGATGATCAACGCGCTGCGCCGGCTGGGCGGGCTCGAGCCCGGGGCCCTGCCGCAGTCGATCCAGGCTTCGGGCATCACGGACAAGGCGGGGATCATGGCGCTGTTCTCGACGCACCCGCCGATCGAGCAGCGGATCGCCGCGCTGCAGGGCCGAGCGGCGGCCTGATCGGGCGGCACCGCGGCGGCTCGCCGGGCGCCTCGGGCTCCCGGGGCGCGCAGCCGTCGCGGGCATAATGGGAACCTCCGGCGCGACCGGGCGGTCGGACGCCCGTTCGCGTTTCCACTCTCCAGGAGTTTCCCGATGAAGTCGAGCCTTGCCCTCCGGGCCGCGTGTGCCGCGGCCGTCCTCGCCTCGAGCGGCGCTGCGTTCGCGCAGACCGCCGCGCCGGCGCCGGCCGCGCCCGCCGCTGCATCGCAGCCCGCCTCGCAGCCGAATCCCGCGCTGATGACGCCGCAGTCGCCCGCGTCGCCTTCGACCGCGCCGGCGGACAAGTCGACGGCCGGCGCCGGGACGGCCCCGCCGGCCGCCACGCCGGGCGAAGCGCCGCGCAAGCGAAATCGCAACGGCAGCGGGAGGAGCAACTTCATGCCTGCCAATCCGGATGCCACGCCGATCCTCCCCGGGCAGGGCCCGAAGGCGCAGGGATCGACGGGACGCGGTGCGGGCGCGCCGGGGCCGGGCGGAGCCTCCGCCACGCCGGGCGCGGGCCCCCAGGGCGGCAAGGGCGGCAAGGGGGCGACGAAGGGCAAGGGCGGCCAGGGCGGCGGCATGGGCAAGGCGTTCCAGGACTTCCAGACGAAGGAGGAACTGGCCGCCTACACGACGAAGGTGCACGCGGTGAAGACCTACGACGAGTGCAAGTCGCTGCTCGAGACGACGAAGAAGGAGCTCGAGCCGCGCGCGAAGGCCGAGAACAAGACGATCAACGTCAACCCGACGGAGATCTGCGACCGCGTCAAGGCCCGCGGACGGGTCAAGGGCTGACGCGTCGTCAGGCGCCGCGCGGCGGCACCCGGGGGCATCGCCGCGGGCCGCCGTTGCGCCGCGCCTGCGGTCGCTCGCGCATCGGTGGCCCGGCGGCGAGGGCCGGCGGTGCCGCGGGGCGGGAGCGGGCGTCCGAAGGAAGAGAGCGAAAAGAGAACGGCCGGCGAACGCGGCGCGATGCCGCGCGTGCCGGCCGCTTCGGCGCGGCGCCCCGAGGGGGCGCGCCGGTGACGCGAGTTACTTCAGGTGGTTCGAGATGAGCTTGGTCATCTCGAACATCGACACCTGGGCCTTCTTGAAGATCTCCTTCAGCTTCGCGTCGGCGTTGATCATGCGCTTGTTGACGGCGTCCTGGAGCTTGTTCTTCTTGATGTAGTCCCAGACCTTCTTCGTCACTTCCGTGCGCGGCAGCGGGCTTCCGCCGACGATCGCGGCGAGCGCGGCCGACGGGGTCATCGCCTTCATGAAGGCGGCGTTCGGCTTGCGCTTGCCGCCGGCCTTCCTGGCGGCCTTCTTCGCGGGGGCTTTCTTCGCGGGGGCCTTCTTGGCCGGGGCCTTCTTCGCGGCGGGCTTCTTCGCGGCGGGCTTCTTCGCGGCGGGCTTCTTGGCAGCTTTCTTGGCAGCTTTCTTGGCAGTAGCCATGGTTCTCCTTCCTGTCGAACGTGGGCGAGCGGACGATGCCGATCACGCTGAAGCGGCCCTCCTGTCATGGGTACCCCGCTCCATCGGCGGCGACTATACCGCATTTTCGCAGGGAGCAAGCGCCTTTTTCATAGGGAGAATCCGGCGCGCGCCGGGGCGGCGTCCCTCGCGCGACGCGCGGGGCGTCCCTCGCTGCGCCCCCGGAGGGGGCGCCGGGCGCTTGCCCGGGCGAGGCGGAGATGCAAGACTCGGCGCCGCCCGCACGCCCGCGGATCGCCCGTGACGATCGCTCGACCGACGTTCCTCGCCGCCTGTGCGCTCGCCGGCATCGCCGTCGCCGCGACGCTTCGCGCCGAGCCGCTGCCGATCTTCGACGCGCACCTCCACTACAACGACGAGGCGCGCGCACCTTTTCCGCTGCCGTCGGTGCTCGCGCTGTTCCGCGAGCACGGCGTGAGGACGATCCTCGCCACCTCGCGGCCCAACGACGGGACGCGTGCGCTCGCGGAGGCGGCCCGCGCGTCGCCCGCGTCGGCGCCGCGCGTCGTTCCGTTCATCCGTCCGTACCGCAACCATGCCGACCGCGCGACCTGGTTCCGCGACCCGGAGATCTACGCGCTGATCGAACGCGAGCTCGCACGGGACATCGGATGGCGCGGCATCGGGGAGTTCCACGTGTTCGGCTCGGCCGACGCCGGCACGCCGCAGGTCAAGCGCATCGTGGACCTCGCGGTGTCGCGCGGGCTCTGGCTGCACGCGCATTGCGACGAGGCGGCGCTCGAGGCCCTCTACCGGCACGACCCGCGCGTGAAGATCGTCTGGGCGCACAGCGGGTTCACGGTGCCGCCCGCGCGGCTCGCCGAGTGGCTCGACCGGCACCCCACGCTCGTCGGCGAGCTGTCGTACCGCTACGACGTGACGAGCGAGGGCCGGGTGACCGAGCCGTGGCGCGCGCTCTTCAGGCGCTACCCGGACCGGTTCGTGCTCGGCTCCGACACCTGGATCAACGAGCGGTGGTCGAGCTACGGCGAGATCCTCGCGCTCTACCGCGGCTGGCTCGCCCAGCTGCCGCAGGACGTCGCCGCGGCGATCGCGCACGGCAACGGCGAGCGGCTGTTCGCGCCGCGCTGAGCGCACGGCGCCGGCGCCCCGGGGCCGCGCGCCCGAGGGGCGCGATGGTAGAATCGCCCTCCGCCGCGCGAAGGCGATGCTGCCGCCGACGATGGATCTCGCGACCCTCCGCAACGACTACATGCGGGCGTCCCTCGACGCCGCCGACGTGCACGCCGACCCGTTCCGGCAGTTCGCGAGCTGGTTCGACGATGCCTACGCGTCGAAGGTCCCCGAGGTGAACGCGATGACGCTCGCGACCGTCGACGGGAACGGGCGGCCCTCGGCCCGCATCGTGCTGCTGAAGGGCGTCGACGCGCGCGGATTCACGTTCTACACGAACCGCCGCTCGCGCAAGGGCCGCGAGCTCGACGCGAACCCGCACGCCGCGCTCCTGTTCTTCTGGGCCGAGCTCGAGCGCCAGGTGCGCATCGAAGGCACGATCGAGCGCGTGCCGGATGCCGAGAGCGACGAGTACTTCGCGAAGCGTCCGCGCCTCTCGCAGGTGGGCGCGTGGGCGTCGCCGCAGAGCGAACCCATTCCCGACCGCGCGTGGCTCGAGCGCGCCTTCGCGGAGACCGATCGGCGCCACCTCGCGGAGCGCGGCGACGCGGTGCCGCGGCCGCCCCACTGGGGCGGCTACACGCTCGTGCCCGAGGCGCTCGAGTTCTGGCAGGGACGGCGCTCGCGCCTGCACGACCGCATCGTCTACCGGCGCACGCCGGACGGCTGGACGATCGGACGGCTGGCGCCGTGACCGCGGGCGCACGCGCGCGCCGCCGCGCGTTCGCGACGCTGCTCGCGCTCGGGATCCTCAACCACGCCGCGCTCACCGGCGCCCGCGTCGACGTCGCGCTCGACGCGCTAGCGCGGGGTGCGTCGCCCGCGACGGTCGGCCTGCTCACCGCGCTGTTCGCGCTGCTGCCGATGCTGTCGGCGGTGGCGATCGGGCGCTACTCGGACCGCGTCGGCGCGCGCGCTCCGATGATCGCGGGCTCCGCGGGCCTCGCCGCGGCGACGCTGCTGCCGGCGATCGCGCCGGGCTTCCTGTCGCTGTACGCGGCCGCGCTGCTGATCGGATTCTCGTTCACGGTGTTCCAGGTCGCGCTGCAGCACGTGACCGGCGAGACGGGCGAGCCCGCGAAGCGCGTCAAGCGCTTTTCGCTGCTCGCCCTCGCGTTCTCGGTGTCGGGCATCCTGGGACCGTTCGCGGCGGGATTCGCGATCGATCACCTCGGCCACCGGGCGACGTTCGCGCTGCTCGCCGCGCTGCCCGTCGTGCCGCTCGCGATCCTCGCGACGCGGCGCGTCCCGATTCCGCCGCCCGTGGCGCACGCCGCACGCGCGAAGGAGAGCCGCTCGCTCGACCTGATGCGCCACCCGTCGATGCGGCGGCTCCTGGCGATCAACGCGCTGTTCGCGCTCGGCTGGGACCTCCACACGGTGTTCGTGCCGATCTACGGCGCGCAGCTCGGCCTCTCGGCGAGCCGGATCGGCACGGTGCTCGCGGTCTTCGGCGTCGCGACCTTCGCGGTGCGCGTCGCGATGCCCTGGGTCGCTGCGCGCGCGACCGAGACGCAGGTGCTCGCGGGCGCGCTGTTCCTCGCCTCGGCGGCTTACCTCGCCGTCCCGTTCGCCACCGGGGCGGCGACGCTGGCCGCCGCGTCGTTCCTGCTGGGCCTGGGGCTCGGCAGCGGCCAGCCGGTCGTCATGTCGCTGCTGTCGACGCGGGCGCCGCCCGGCCGCATGGGCGAGGCGGCGGGGCTGCGCATGTCGCTCGTGCAGACGATGGCGGTCGCGGTGCCGCTCGCGTTCGGCGCGCTCGGCACGACGATCGGGCTGTGGCCGGTGTTCTGGGGCGTCGGCGCGTGCCTCGCGACCGGCGGCGTCGTGGCCCGCAAGGGGGCGTGACGAGCCGCGCTCCGCCCCGTCGGTCGCGTCACGCGGCCGGCGAGGGCCGCTTCAGCCGATCCAGGAACTGCTTGCGGAACTTCGCGACCTTGGGCGCGACGACCGCCATGCAGTAGGGCTGCGCGGGGTTGTTCGCGAAGTAGTCCTGGTGATAACCCTCGGCCGGCCAGAACGGCGCGGCGTCCGCGATCTCGGTGACGATCGGGGCGGGCCACAGACGCGCGCCGGAGAGCTCCCGCACGAGCGCCTCGGCGGTCGCGCGCTGCGCGGCCGACTGGGCGAAGATCACCGACCGGTACTGCGTCCCGATGTCGTGTCCCTGGCGGTTCTTCGTCGTCGGGTCGTGGATCGCGAAGAACACGGCGAGGAGGTCGCGGTACGAGAGCTTCGCCGGGTCGAACGTGACGCGCACGACCTCGGCGTGGCCGGTCCTCCCGCTGCACACGGCCTCGTAGGTCGGGCGCTCGCCGGCGCCGCCCGCGTAGCCCGACTCGACGGCGACCACGCCGTCCAGCTCGCGGAACACCGCGTCGAGGCACCAGAAGCACCCGCCGCCCAGCACGGCGGTCTCGAAAGCGGTCCGATCCATCGTCGTCTCCTCGTCTCGTGTCGTCCATCGTACCCCGTCGCCGCGGGGCGAGGGCGGGCGGGGGCATCGCGTGGTCGTCCCGGCGGGCCGCGAACTTACGCGATCGGCGATAATGCGGAACGGGTCCGCGCAGGCGCTGCGCCCGACCCCCGTCTCCGCTCATCGTGATCGCTTTCGTCCAGGGCGTCGCGTCCCGCCTCCGGGGCATCCGCCTCAACGCCACCGCATCGAGCCTCGCGTTCACGACGCTGCTCGCGCTCGTGCCGCTCGCGACCGTGGCGTTCGCCGTCGTCTCGCAGTTCCCGCTGTTCGAGCGCGGCCTGGCGACCCTCGAGGACTGGCTCGTGCGCGTCCTGATGCCGGGCACGGGCACGGGCGTCGTCCGGGAGTCGATCAAGGGATTCGCGGAGCAGGCGGCGCGGCTCGCGCCGCTCACGGTCGCGTTCCTCGCGGTCACCGCCGCGATGCTCGTGGCGACGATCGACACCGAGATCAACGCGATCTTCGCGGTGCGGCGCAGGCGGCCGCTCTGGCGCCGCGTGATCGTGTACGCGCTCGGCGTGACGATCGGTCCCGCGCTCGTCGGCGCGAGCCTGTCGGCCACCACCTGGCTCGTCGCGCAGTCGCTCGAGGTGGTGCCGGTCGGCTCGTCGCTCGCCCCCCTCGTCGGCCGGCCGCTGCCCTGGCTCCTCGCGGCGGCGGCGCTCACGCTGGTCTACCGGATCGTGCCGTTCTGCCGCGTGCGCTGGCACCACGCGATCGTCGGCGGCGCGCTCGCGGCGGGCGGCCTCGAGGTCGCGAAGGCGTGGTTCGCGTGGTACGTCACGCACGTGCCGACCTACCGGCAGATCTACGGCGCGCTCGCCGTGCTGCCGCTGTTCATGCTGTGGCTCTACGTGTGCTGGCTCATCGTTCTCGTCGGCGCGGCGGTCGTCGCGGCGCTGACGCCCGGGAGCCGGCGCGCGTCGGAGCGCTGATGCGGGCAGGTCGCACGCGCCCGCCCGAAGCGGCCCCGGCCGGCGGCGTCCGCCTTGCCGAAACGCGGGCCAGAGGCTACAGTCGCGCGGACTTCGCCCCGAGGAGAATCGCAACGTGTGGTCGTTGATCCAGGCGGCGGGATGGCCGATCTGGCCGCTGCTCGCGGCATCGGTGATCGCGCTGGCGCTCATCTTCGAGCGCCTCTACTCGCTGCGCCAGAGCATGGTGGCGCCCCCGGGGCTGGTCGACCAGGTGCTCGCCGAGTACCGGCAGACCGGCGCCACCCACGAGCTCCTGCTGAAGACCGCGCAGCGGGCGCCGCTCGGCCGCCTGCTCGCCGCCGGCCTCGCGAACGTCAAGAGCCCGCGTCCGGTGATGAAGGAGGCGATCGAGGAGGTCGGCCGGGTCGTGATCCACGAGCTCGAGCGGTTCCTCACGACGCTCGGCACGATCGCGGCGATGGCGCCGCTGATGGGGCTGTTCGGCACCGTCGTCGGCATGATCGAGATCTTCGGCTCGCAGACCGCCGCCGGGAGCAACCCGATCCAGCTCGCGCACGGCATCTCGATCGCGCTCTACAACACGGCGTTCGGTCTCGTCGTCGCGATCCCCGCGATGATCTTCTACCGGCACTTCCGCGCCAAGGTCGACGCGCTGGTCGTCGAGATGGAGCAGCAGGCCACCAAGCTCGTCGACCTCGCGCACGGCGAGCGGTCATGAGGCGCACCCTCACCCCCGCCCCTCTCCCGCGAGCGGGAGAGGGGAGATTCGCGGCGCCGCACGCGCGCGAGGTGCGACCTTGAACCTGCGCGGCGACCGCACGCGCGAGGATCCGGAGATCAACTTCATCCCGTTGATCGACGTCCTGCTCGTCATCCTCATCTTCCTGATGGTGACCACCACCTACCAGCGGTTCGCGGAGCTGCAGATCACGCTGCCCGAGGCGGACGCCAACCCGTCGAAGGAACGCCCGCGCGAGATCAGCGTCGGCATCGACGCTCAGGGCCGCTACGTGATCGACAAGACGGTGTTCACGTGGACCAACGCGGCTGCGCTCGCGGACGAGCTCCGGCGCTCCGCCGGCGACGCGAAGGACCCGGTGATCATCATCAGCGCCGACGCGAGCGCCACGCACCAGTCCGTGGTCAACGTGATGGAGGCGGCGCGCATGGCCGGCCTCGTGCACATCACGTTCGCGACGCAGTCCTCCGGCGGCGGCGCACGGAAGTAGCGGATCGCCCGCGGCCGTCCCGCCGGCCACGCGCATGAGCGCCCCCGCCCCAGGATGCGCGCCCCCATCGGGGGAGAGCGGACGACGTCCGCTTCCGGGGACGCCTGCCGCGGCGAGCCCGGGGGAGGGTGATTGACGACCTTCGCCGACCGGCTCGTCGCCGCGTGGTACGCGCCGCGGCTCGAGCCGCTCGCCGCCGCGCTCGTCCCGCTCGCGGTGGTCTACGCCGGCGCGGTCGCGGCGCGGCGGTCGCTCTACCGTCTCGGGCTCCTGCGCACCTCGCGCGTGCGCGCGCCGGTGGTCGTCGTCGGCAACCTGACGGCGGGCGGATCGGGCAAGACGCCGCTGGCGATCGCGATCGCCGAGGCGCTCGCGTCGCGCGGCTGGCGCCCGGGCTACGTGAGCCGGGGTTACGGACGCCGCGGCGACGCACCGCGCCTCGTCGCGCCCGACGACGATCCGGACGAGGTCGGTGACGAACCGCTGCTGCTCGCGGCGACGGGACTTCCGGTGGCCGTCGGCCGCCGCCGCGCGCGCGCCGCGGCGCTCCTGCTGGAGGCGGAACCCTCCTGCAACGTCGTCGTCGCCGACGACGGGCTGCAGCACTACGCGCTCGCGCGCGACGTCGAGATCGCCGCGATCGACGAGGCGCGCGGATTCGGCAACGGCTGGATGCTGCCGGCGGGACCGCTGCGCGAGCCGCGCTCGCGGCTCGACGAGGTCGACGCGGTGGTCCGGCTCGTGCCGGCGGACGCGTGGCGCGCGACCGGGAACCCGCGCGAGACGCTGACGGCGCACGAGCCGGTGCGCTGGCGCAACGTCGCGGATCCGTCGATCGCGCACGCGCCCGGGGCGATGCGGCCGGCCTCCGCCTGGGCGATCGCGGGGACCGCTCACCCGGCGCGCTTCTTCGACCTCGTGCGGGCGCTCGGCGTCGAAGCGCGCACTCGCGCGTTCCCCGACCACCACCGTTACGCCGCCGGGGACCTCGCGCTGCCCGACGCGGACGCAATCCTGATGACGATGAAGGACGCGGTAAAATGCGCGCGCTACGCGGACCGCCGCTGCTGGGCGCTGGAGATCCGCGCCCGCATCGACCCTGCGCTCGTCGACCGCATCGAGGAGAAGCTTTCGTGGACGCCAAACTGCTCGAGATCCTCGTCTGCCCGGTGACCAAGGGCCCGCTCGTCTACGACCGCGAGAAGCAGGAGCTCGTCAGCGTGGCCGCCCGGCTCGCCTACCCGATCCGCGACGGCATCCCGGTGATGCTCGAGGACGAGGCGCGCCGGCTCACGCCCGAGGAGGCGGAAGCGCATCGGCAGCGCGAGACGTGACGCTGAACCGATGAGAAATGAAAATGAAGGATGAAGGCGTCGCGCCGATGCGCGGCGGTCGCGCGTTCGCGGAACGCCGTCCCTTTCGTCTTTCATCGCGGGGCATCGACTTTCGTCGCGGAGCGTCGTTCCCCGTCGCGAGGCGTCGCCCTACGTAGCGCAACGCGATGTTCACGGTCCTGATTCCGGCGCGCTACGCGTCGACGCGCCTGCCCGGCAAGCCGCTCGCCGACATCGCGGGCAGGCCGATGGTCGTCCGCGTCGCGGAGCGTGCGCGCGAGAGCGGGGCGCAACGCGTCGTCGTCGCCACCGACGACGAGCGCGTGATCGCCGCGGCGCGCGCGCACGGCGTCGAGGCGCTGACGACCCGCTCCGATCACCCGACCGGCACCGATCGGCTCGCCGAGGCCGCCGCGCTGCTCGGGCTCGCGCCCGACGCGATCGTCGTCAACGTGCAGGGGGACGAGCCGCTGCTCGAGGCGCCGCTGATCCGGCGGATGGCGGAGCTGCTCGCGCGGCATCCGGACGCGTCGATCGCGACGGCCTGCCATCCGATCGACGACGCCGCCGAGGCGTTCAACCCGAACGTCGTGAAGGTCGTCCGCGACGCGAGCGGCTACGCGCTGTACTTCAGCCGCGCCACGATTCCCTGGGCGCGGGACGCGTTCGCGGCGGACCGCGACGCGCTGCCCGTGGGCCTGCCGATCCAGCGCCACTACGGCCTCTACGCGTACCGCGTGGCGTTCCTCGAGCGGTTCCCGAAGCTCGCGCCCGCGCCGATCGAGCGCTTCGAGGCGCTCGAGCAGCTGCGCGCGCTCTGGCACGGCTACCGGATTGTCGTCGAGGAGACGAAGGGGACGCCCGCCCCGGGCGTCGACACGCCCGAGGATCTCGAGCGTGTGCGCGCGATCTACGCGACCGAGCGCTGAAGCCGGCCGACCCGCGGGCGAGGTCGTTCCGCTTGATCCGGCGCAATTGACCGTGCGCGCCGGTTGCAGGGACAATGCCCCGGCCCGGCGTTCCCGCGGACGCGCCGGCGTCGCTGGCGCTGCCGTCCGCTCCGTCCCGACAGGTTGGGCGTCATGCGATTGATCCTGCTCGGCCCCCCGGGAGCCGGCAAAGGCACGCAGGCCGGCTTCATCACGGCGGCCTACGGCATTCCGCAGATCTCGACCGGGGACATGCTGCGCGCGGCGATCAAGGCCGGCACGCCGCTCGGCCTCGAGGCGAAGAAGGTGATGGATGCGGGCAGGCTCGTGTCGGACGAGATCATCGTCGGCCTCGTGCTCGACCGGCTCAAGGCGCACGACTGCGCGAAGGGCTACCTGTTCGACGGCTTTCCGCGGACGATCCCGCAGGCGGAGGCGATGAAGCGCGAGGGCGTGCCGATCGACGTCGTGCTCGAGATCGACGTGCCGGACTCGGCGATCGTCGAGCGGATGGGCGGCCGCCGCGTGCACGTCGCGTCGGGGCGCACCTACCACGTCCGGTTCAATCCGCCGAAGGTCGCCGGCCGGGACGACGTCACCGGCGAGGAGCTGATCCAGCGCGACGACGACCGCGAGGCCACCGTGCGCGAGCGCCTGTCGGTCTACCACGCCCAGACGCAGCCGCTCGTCGCCTGGTACCAGAAGTGGGCCGCCTCCGGCGATCCGCGCGCGCCGCGCCACCGCAAGGTCGATGGCATGGGCAGCGTCGAGGCGATCCGCGACGCCTGCCTCTCGGCCCTTCGCGGCTGAACCGCATCGCGCATTCGACGTTGAGCGCCGCCGGGCCGTCCCAAGGCGCTCGCCCCCTCCTTCAGGAGGGGGTGCGCGACGCCGCGTCAGCGGCTAGCCTGGGGGAGCATCGTCAATGAGCGCCGCCGGGCCGTCCCAAGGCGCTCGCCCCCTCCTTCAGGAGGGGGTGCGCGACGCCGAGCCAGCGGCTGTCCCGGGGCAGGTCCCCCTCGTCAGCGTCGTCGTGCGAAGCATGGATCCGCCGACGCTGCCGCGCGCGCTCGCCTCGGTGGCGATGCAGGACCATCCGGCGATCGAGGTCGTGCTCGTCGCCGCCTGCGGACCTGCGCACCGGCCGATCGACGCGTCGGCGTATCCGTTCCGGCTCAACTGGGTGGTGCGCGACGGCCCGCTGCCGCGGCCGGTGGCCGCGAACGCCGGCATCGAGGCGGCGACCGGCGAGTTCGTCACGATGCTCGACCACGACGACGAGTTCCTCGAGGGGCACCTGTCCGCGCTCGTCGCCGCGCTCCGCGAGCACCCCGAGGCGGGCGCCGCCTACACGCGCTTCGAGGTCTACGAGCAGGGCGCGCCGTTCACGACCGTCGGGCGGCCGTTCCACCGGATCGCGCTGCTCGAGAAGTCGTACATCCACCACTCGGGGCTCCTCTACCGGCGGTCGCTGCTCGACACCGGCATCCGCTACGACACCGCGCTCGACATCCACGACGACTGGGACTTCGTGCTGCAGCTCGCGGAGAAGACGCGGTTCGTGTTCGTCGACCGCGCGTCGTTCCGCTGGCACGCCGACACCGGCACCTCCGGCGGAGGCGGGCTCGGCAACTTCGACGCCGAGAAGTTTTCGCGCCAGTACGAGTACGTGCGCGCGAAGTGGGCGCGCGTCTACGAGCGCGCCGTCGAGCACTACCGCGGCGCGATGGAGCGCGCGAACGCCCAGGCCGGCGCGGGCGACCTCGCGGGCGCGGAGGCGACGCTGCGCGCGCTCGAGCCCGAGGCCGGCGAGGATCCGGACCTCCTCAACCTGCTCGCGATGGTGCGCCATCGCTCGGGCGCGCCGCGCGAGGCCGCCGAGCTGATGGAGCGCGCCGTGCGCGGCCGCCCCGACGATCCGAACCTCTGGTTCAACGGCGGCATCGCGTGCGCCGCGGCGTCGATGCCCAAGGCCGCCCGCCACTGCTTCGAGCGCGCGCTCGCGCTCGCGCCCGATCACGCCGGCGCGCGGTCGTGGCTCGCGCGGCTCGCGGGCGCGCCGCGCTAGAATCCGCGGTATCCCCCCTTCTCGCGCCCGCAGCGGCGCCCCGACCCGCCATGGCCAAGCGCAACGCCTTCTACGCCCAGTCCGGCGGCGTCACCGCCGTCATCAACGCGTCGGCCGCCGGCGTCATCGAGACGGCGCGGCGCCACCGCACGAAGATCGGCAAGGTCTACGCGGGCCGCAACGGCATCATCGGCGCGCTCGCCGAGGACCTGATCGACACGTCGAAGGAGAGCGCCGCGGCGATCCGCGCGCTCAAGCACACGCCGGCGGGCGCGTTCGGCTCGTGCCGCTACAAGCTCAAGGGGCTGGAGGAGTCGCGCGCGCAGTACGAGCGCCTGATCGAGGTGTTCCGCGCGCACGACATCGGCTACTTCTTCTACAACGGCGGCAACGACTCGGCCGACACCTGCCTCAAGGTATCGCAGATCGCGGAGAAGCTCGGCTATCCGCTGACCGCGGTCCACGTTCCGAAGACCGTGGACAACGACCTGGCCGTCACCGACAACTGCCCGGGCTTCGGCTCGGTCGCCAAGTACGTCGCGACGTCGATGCGCGAGGCCGCGTTCGACGTCGCCTCGATGGCGAAGACGTCGACGAAGGTCTTCGTGCTCGAGGTGATGGGACGGCACGCCGGGTGGATCACCTCGGCGGTCGGCATGGCCGAGGACGCCGAGACCCCGATCCCGCTCGTGCTGCTGTTCCCCGAGGTTCCGTTCGACGAGGCGGCGTTCCTCGCGGCCGTCGACCGCAAGACGAAGGAGCACGGCTACTGCTGCGTCGGCGTGTCCGAGGGACTCGCGAACGCCGAGGGGAAGCTGATGGCGGAGGCGGGGACCCGCGACGCGTTCGGACACGCGCAGCTGGGCGGCGTCGGGCCGCTGATCGCGACGCTCGTGAAGGACCGGCTCGGCTACAAGTACCACTGGGCGGTCGCCGACTACCTGCAGCGCGCGGCGCGGCACCTCGCCTCGAAGACCGACGTCGAGCAGAGCTACGCGGTGGGCCGAGCGGCGGTCGAGTACGCGCTCGCCGGGAAGAACGCGGTGATGCCGGCGATCGTGCGCGTCTCGGACCGTCCGTATCGCTGGAAGGTCGCCGAGGCGCCGCTCGCGAAGGTCGCGAACGTCGAGAAGATGCTGCCGCGCGACTTCATCACGAAGGACGGCTTCGGGATCACCGCGAAGGCGCGCGCCTACCTGGGTCCGCTGATGAAGGGCGAGGCGCCGCCGCCGTACAAGGACGGGCTGCCGCGCTACGTGCGACTGAAGAACGTCGCGGTGGCGAGGAAGCTTCCGGAGTTCAAGGTGTGACGGAGAGGCGACGAGAGGCCGGAAGATAGAAGATAGGAGGGGGCGGCGAACGAGTTGTCCGCATCCTCGACGAGCGTCGTCCGATGGGCGTTCGGCTCTGTCCGCCCCGCGCCCGGCACGCGCGGTTCTCCCATCTCCCATCCCCCATCTCCCATCTCCCATCTCCCATCTCCCATCTCCCATCTCCCATCTCCCATCTCCCATCTCCCATCTCCCATCTCCCATCTCCCATCCCCCATCCATTCCCGGTCGCTTGCGACCCCTGCGGCGTAGCCCATGACGAAATCGGTCGACTACTACCTCGCGCCGGTCTCGCCGTGGACCTACCTCGGGCACGACCGGTTCGTCTCGCTGCTGGCGTCGCACGACGCGACCTGCCGGATCTTCCCGATCGACCTCGGCAGGCTGTTCCCGGTGTCGGACGGCCTCCCGCTGGCGAAGCGGGCGCCGCAGCGGCAGGCGTACCGGATCGTCGAGCTCGAGCGCTGGAGCGCGTGGCTGAAGATGCCGATCCGCGTGACGCCGAAGTTCGTCGCGTCGTCGGGCGACCTCGCGAGCCGCTGGATCCTCGCGGCCGCCGCCGGGAGCGCGGCGGCGGGGCTCGCGATGGCCGGCGGCGTGCTGCGGGCGCGCTGGGCCGAGGAGCGCGACATCGCCGATCCCTCGACGCTGCGAGCGATCGCCGACGGGCTCGGGCTCGACGGCGCCGCGATCGCCGCGCGGGCCGACGGCCCCGGGGCGGCCGCCGAGTACGAGGCCGCGACGCAGCGCGCGATCGACGCGCAGGTCTTCGGCGTCCCCTGGTACGTCTACCGGGGCGAGCCGTTCTGGGGACAGGACCGGCTCGACTTCCTGGCCCGCGCTCTGTCAAAATAGCGTGTTTGCCCAGGGGGGCGGCCGGGTGGCCTGACCGGTCAGCCGTCCCGGGATAGGGGGATTCATCCGGGGAGAGTCGCCCCGGCGCGGGGCGAGGCACGCCGTCCGACGCGTGCCCGACCCCGTCGGTCAGCCACCACCGTCTCGAGGGAGAAGCTCGCATGACCACCGCGCTCGTCTTCGCGCTCGTTTGCGCGATCGCGGCCATCGCCTATGGCGCTTGGTCGATCCAATGGATTCTCGCCAAGCCCGCCGGCAACGCCCGCATGCAGGAGATCGCCGCGGCCGTGCAGGCCGGCGCCAAGGCGTACCTCAACCGGCAGTACATGACGATCGGCATCGTCGGCGTGATCCTGTTCGCGATCATCGGCGTGTTCCTGTCGTGGCGCACCGCCGGGGGCTTCGCGGTCGGCGCGATCCTGTCGGGCCTCGCGGGCTACATCGGGATGAACGTGTCGGTGCGCTCGAACGTCCGCACCGCGGAAGCGGCGCGCACGGGCCTCAACGAGGCGCTCGCGGTCGCGTTCCGCGGCGGCGCGATCACCGGGATGCTGGTCGTGGGCCTGGGCCTGCTCGGCGTGGCCGGCTTCTACTGGTTCCTCGTCAACTCGGCCCACTACGCGCCGAACCTGATGAGGGAAGGGCTGCACCACGCGATCGAGCCTCTCGTCGGCCTCGCGTTCGGCGGCTCGCTGATCTCGATCTTCGCGCGTCTGGGCGGCGGCATCTTCACCAAGGGTGCGGACGTCGGCGCCGACCTCGTCGGCAAGGTCGAGGCGGGCATCCCCGAGGACGACCCGCGCAACCCGGCGGTGATCGCGGACAACGTGGGCGACAACGTCGGCGACTGCGCCGGCATGGCGGCCGACCTGTTCGAGACCTACGCGGTCACGATCGTCGCGACGATGCTGCTCGGGGCGCTGATGCTGCCGGCGATGGCGGAGGCGGCGGTCACCTACCCGCTGGTGCTCGGCGGCTTCTCGATCATCGCGTCGATCGTCGGGTGCTACTTCGTCAAGGCGAGGCCCGGCGGCAAGATCATGAACGCGCTCTACCGGGGCCTGATCGTCGCGGGCGTCATCTCGGCGGTCGGCTTCTGGTTCATCACGCAGTGGATGATGAAGGACATCGGCGCGGTCGACGCCTCGCTCTCGCCGATGAAGCTCTTCCTCGCGACGCTGATCGGCCTCGCGCTGACGGCGGCGATGGTCGTCATCACCGAGTACTACACGGGCACCGACTTCAAGCCGGTCAAGCACGTCGCCGAGGCCTCGACGACGGGCCACGCGACCAACATCATCGCGGGCCTCGGCGTCTCGATGAAGGCCACGGCCTGGCCGGTGATCGCGGTGTGCCTCGCGATCCTCGGCGCCTACTGGTGCGGCGGCCTCTACGGGATCGCGATCGCGGCGACCGCGATGCTGTCGATGACCGGCATCATCGTCGCGCTCGACGCGTACGGCCCGATCACCGACAACGCGGGCGGCATCGCCGAGATGAGCGACCTGCCCGACTCGGTGCGCGCGATCACCGACCCGCTGGACGCGGTCGGCAACACGACCAAGGCGGTGACGAAGGGCTACGCGATCGGCTCGGCCGGCCTCGCCGCCCTCGTGCTGTTCGCCGACTACACGCACGCGCTCGAGCGCTTCAACATCGCGCAGACGTTCGACCTGTCGAACCACATGGTGATCATCGGCCTGTTCATCGGCGGCCTGATCCCCTACCTGTTCGGCGCGATGGCGATGGAGGCGGTCGGCCGCGCCGCGGGCTCGGTCGTGCACGAGGTGCGCCGCCAGTTCCGCGAGATCAAGGGCATCATGGAAGGCACCGCGAAGCCCGAGTACGGCACCGCGGTCGACCTGCTCACGAAGGCGGCGATCAAGGAGATGATCGTCCCGTCGCTGCTTCCGGTGCTCGTGCCGGTGGTCGTCGGCCTCGTGCTCGGGCCGCAGGCGCTGGGCGGCCTGCTGATGGGCACGATCATCACCGGCATCTTCGTCGCGATCTCGATGACGACCGGCGGCGGCGCGTGGGACAACGCGAAGAAGTACATCGAGGACGGCCACCACGGCGGCAAGGGCAGCGACGCGCACAAGGCGGCCGTGACCGGCGACACCGTCGGCGACCCGTACAAGGACACCGCGGGCCCGGCGGTCAACCCGCTGATCAAGATCATCAACATCGTCGCGCTGATGATCGTGCCGCTGCTCGGCGCCTGGGGCATCGGCAAGACGGCCGCGGCGCCGGCGCCGGCCGCGAAGCCCGCGGCGGTGGCGGCCGCTCCGGCCGGCGCGGTCGTCGTGATCGACGTGGTGAAGATCTACTTCGACTCCGGCAAGGCGGAGCTCCCGGCCGACGCCGCGAAGTCGCTCGAGCCCGCGGTCGCGAAGGCGAAGGCGAATCCGGCGGCGAAGGTGACGATCTCCGGCTATCACGACGCCAGCGGCTCGCTCGAGACGAACCAGGAGCTCGCGAAGCAGCGCGCGCTGGCCGTCCGCGACGCGATCAAGGCTGCGGGGGGCATCGGCGACGACCGCTTCGACATGAAGAAGCCCGAGCTCACGCAGGGTACGGGCAGCGACGCCGAGGCGCGGCGCGTCGAGGTGGCGGTGAACTGACGCCCGACCGAGGGGCTGCGGCGAAACGGCAGCGGTCGCCCGCTGCCGTTTTCGTTTCCGCCGGTGTCGCCGCCGGTCGCGCGGGTAGCCAATCGCCTCCCGCGATGCGATCATCGCCTGCGCGCCGTTCGTGCGCGATGTCCTTCCGCACACGACCGATGCCGCTCCTCTTCTCCCGCCGCAGGATCCTCGCGCACGGCGCCGCGCTCGCCGCATCGGCGGCGACCCCGCCGCTGCTGTTCACGGGTCTCGCCGCCGAGGCGCAGGTCGGCGACACGGGTCCGACCGGACCGACGGGGCCGATCGGCGAAACGGGCGCGACCGGTCCCGTCGGCGACACCGGGCCGACGGGCCTCACGGGTCCCACCGGTCCCATCGGTGACACGGGGCCGACCGGATTCACCGGACCGACGGGTCCGATTGGCGACACCGGCCCGACGGGAGCCACGGGTCCCACCGGCCCGATCGGTGAAACGGGTCCGACCGGGTTCACGGGGCCGACGGACGCAACCGGTCCGACGGGGCCGCAGGGCGACACGGGCCCGACGGGATTCACCGGGCCCACCGGGCCGCAGGGAGACACCGGCCCGACGGGACCGACAGGATTCACGGGACCGCAGGGCGACACCGGACCGACCGGGTTCACCGGACCCACGGGGCCGCAGGGCGACACGGGCCCGACCGGACCGACAGGGTTCACCGGGCCGACCGGCTTCACGGGGCCGCAGGGCGACACGGGTCCGACGGGATCCACCGGACCCACGGGCCCGACGGGGGCGACCGGGCCGACCGGCGTCACGGGGCCTGCGTCGCTCCACGCAGCGCCGGTCCCCGTGGCGGGCGCGCCGGCGCTGACCGCGCTCGCGGCCGCGATGGCCGCGATCGCCCTCAAGCGGCTGCGCTGACGGGCAGATGGCGGTCGAGGCCGCGACGGCGACACGCGCGGAGCGGGCGCGCACGGGCGCCGCGCGCCTGTGCCTCAACATGATCGTCAAGGACGAGTCGGCGATCGTCGAGCGCTGCCTCGCCTCCGTCGCGCCGGCGATCTCGCACTACGTCGTCTGCGACACCGGCTCGACCGACGACACGCGCGAGCGGATCGCGACGTTCTTCTCCGCACGCGGGATCCCGGGCGAGATCCACGACGTCCCGTTCGTCGACTTCGGCGCGACGCGCAACGCCGCGCTCGACCTCGCGCGCGCCTCGCCCGCGGCGTTCGACTACCTGCTCCTCGTCGACGCGGACATGGAGCTCGAGATCGCCGACCCGGCGTTCCGCGAGCGCCTCGCCGCGCCGGCCTACCAGGTGCGCCAGCACAACGGCTACTCGTACTGGAACGCGCGGCTCCTCCGCCGCGACGTCCCCGCGCGCTACGTCGGCGCGACGCACGAGTACCTGTCGGTCGACGGGGAGGCCGAACGCCTCGACGGCGTCGCGTTCGCCGACCACGCGTGCGGTTCGAGCCGCGGCGAGAAGACCGAGCGCGACCTCGCGCTCCTGTCCGCCGCGCTCGCCGCGAACCCGTCCGACGCCCGCTCGATGTTCTACCTCGCGCAGACCTGCCGCGACGCCGGCCGGCACGCCGAGGCGCGGGACTGGTACGCGAAGCGCGTCGAGGCGGGCGGCTGGGACGAGGAGACCTGGTACGCGATGCTGATGCACGCCCGCTCGTGCCTCGCGCTCGGCGACGCGGTCGCCTTCGTCGACGGCTGCCTGTCGGCCTACGAGTACCGTCCGACGCGCGCCGAGCCGCTCGCCGACCTCGCGCGCTACTACCGCGAGCGCGGCCAGAACGAGACGGCGATGCTGTGGGTCGAGGCGGGGCGGGGCATCCCGTACCCCGAGGGCGACGTGCTGTTCGTCGACGACGGCGTCTACCGGCACGCGTTCCTGGCCGAGGCGGGCATCGCGGGCTACTACTGCAAGTCGCCCGAGCGGCGGCGCGCCGCGCACGAGGCGACGCTGGAGCTCCAGCTGCGGCGCGACGTGCCCGACGCCGTGCGCGGCCTCGCGCGACGCAACGGGATGTTCTACGCGCCGCGCGCCGACGCGCTGTTCGGCCCGGTGACCCGGGTGCCCCTGGCGCTGCCGATGGAGGAGCCGTACGCGCCGATGAATCCGTCGGTGGCGCTCGACGGCGACGACCTCGTCGCGGTGATCCGCGGCGTCAACTACCGGCTCGGCGACCCGGAGCGGTCGTGGCCGAGGCTCCCCGCGATCCGGACGCGCAACCACCTCGCGCGGCTCGGGCGCGACGGCACCGTGCGCGAGGCGCGCGAGATCGTCGCTGCGCCTTCGATTCCGCCGGCGTCCCCGAGCCTCGTCGAGGGCTTCGAGGACCTGCGCCTGTTCCGCTGGCGGGGGCGCCTGCACGCGAGCGCCACCGTGCGCGACCGCAACCCGGCGATGCGCTGCGAGATCGCGCTCCTCGCGCTCGACGACGACGCGCGGATCGTCGAGCTCGCGCTGCTCCACGGCTACCGCGACGACCTCCACCAGAAGAACTGGATGCCCGCGGTCGACGGCGACGACCTCCTGTTCGTCTACCTGTGCGACCCGACGACGGTGCTGCGCTACGATCCGGCCGGGCGGCGGGTGGCCGTGCACCGCGAGCACGCGCCCCCGGTCGCGCTCGAGCACCTGCGCGGCGGCTCGCAGCTCGTCCGCTTCGACGGCGGCTGGCTCGCGCTCACGCACGAGGTCGCGATGATCGACGAGGGGCGCCGGCGCTACCTGCACCGGTTCGTCGCCTTCGATCGCGAGTTCCGCGTCCGGGCGATCACCGAGCCGTTCCGCTTCGCCGACGAGCCGATCGAGTTCGCGGCGGGGCTCGCGCTCGACGCGGCGGGCGGCGTCCTCCTCGCGAGCTACGGCGTGCAGGACTGCCGCGCGATGATGGCGACGATCGAGGCGGACGCGGTGCGACGGGCGCTGGTCGCGCTGCCC
The DNA here is from genome assembly GCA_046347845.1 of Burkholderiales bacterium. GTDB lineage: Bacteria > Pseudomonadota > Gammaproteobacteria > Burkholderiales > Casimicrobiaceae > VBCG01. The sequence continues at coordinate 198,375 of JAXMFH010000010.1, forward strand.
GGCGCGAGCGGGGACGCGGCGCGCGCGTAGGTCCCGTGCCGCTCCCCGGTCGAGACGACGTCGCCGTCGGCCTGCGGTTCCTCGCGGCGCTGCCGCGCTTCCTCTCGACGCCGCTCTCGATCGACGGGATGCGCGCTATCGTCCGCGAGCGGTTCGAGCGTCGCGAGGCGCGGTTTCTCGCGTGCGTGGCGCGGGCGCGCGCGTTGCCGCGCTCGCCCTACGCTCGGCTCCTCGACCACGCGGGCTGCACCGGGGGGGACCTCGCGGCGGCGGTGCGCCGCGACGGCGTCGAAGGAGCGCTCGCGGCGCTCTACGCCGCGGGGGTCTGCCTGTCGGGCGACGAGTTCAAGGGCCGGCGGCCGGTGGTGCGCGGCAGCCTGTCGTTCACGGTCGACCCCGCGACGCTCGTGAATCCGCACGCAGTCGTGCACGGCCTCTCGGCGTCCAGCGGGAGCCGCGGCGCCCGCACGCCGGTGCCGATCGACCTCGCGTTCGTGCGCGACCACGCGGTCAACACCCACCTCGCGCTCGAGGCGCACGGCGGGCGCGAGTGGACGCACGCGCACCACGGAGTGCCCGGCGGGACGTCCGTCACCAATCCGCTCGAGTTCGCGAAAGGCGGACGCCCGCCCGCCCGCTGGTTCACGCCGGTCGACCTGGCGACGCCGGGGCTCGCGCCGCGCTATCGCTGGGGCGTGCGCGCGATGCGCGCGGGCAGCCTGCTCGCGGGCGTCCCGCTGCCGGGGCCGACGCTCGCGACGTTCGACGACCCCTCGCCGGTCGTGCGCTGGATGGCCGGCGAGCTCGCGCGCGGCCGCACGCCCCACCTGTGGGGCTACGCGAGCACGGCCGTGCTGATCTGCGAGGCGGCGGCCGACGCGGGCGTCGAGCTCCGCGGCGCGCGCTTCACGATGGGCGGCGAGCCGACGACGCCGGCCCGGCGCGCGGTCGTCGAGGCCTGCGGGGCCGTCGCGCTGCCGCGCATGGGCACGACCGAGACCGACATCCTGTCGTTCGCGTGCGCGCATCCCGACGCCGCCGACGACATGCACTTCCTCGACGACCGCCACGCGCTGATCCAGCCGGGGGCCGGACGCGGGCGTCCCGGCGTGACCGACGACGCGATGCTCCTCACCTCGCTGCTCGACTCCGCGCCGCTCGTGCTGCTCAACGTCTGCATGGGCGACCGCGCGACCGTCTCGCGGCGCGACTGCGGGTGCGCGATGGCGCGGGAGGGCTGGGGCCTGCACCTGCACGACGTCCGCTCGTACGAGAAGCTGACCGCCGGCGGCATCACGTTCCTCGACGTCGACGTGATCCGCGTGCTCGAGGAGACGATGCCGGCGCGCTTCGGGGGGAGGCCGGCGGACTGGCAGCTCGTCGAGCGGCACGACGGGGCGCGCGGCCGGCCGGAGGTCCGGCTCGTGGTCGACCCGTCGGTCGGCGCGCTCGACGAGGCTGCGGTCGCCGACGCGTTCCTCGACGCGATCGGCGGCGGCTCGGGCGGCGAGCGCCTGATGGAGCTGCAATGGCGCGCGGCGGGCACGCTCCGCGTCGTGCGCGAGGCGCCGCGCCGGACCGAGACCGGGAAGGTGCTCCACGTCGCGCTCGCGCGCGGCGATCCGGCCCCGACGAGGGCCGGCCCTCGTCGGGCGGGCGTCGGGCGGAAATGAGGGTCTGACGCTCCTTTCGCCGGGGAATCGGGGTCTGACCCTCGTTCGCCCATTCGGTAGAATCGGCCGGAAGGGCAGACGCATGGAACTGAGACTCGACGGCAAGGTCGCGCTCGTCACCGGCGCGTTCGGCGGGCTGGGACGCGACTTCGCGCGGATGCTCGCGCGCGCCGGCGCGTCGGTGGCGCTCGCGGGCCGCCGGCTCCAGGAAGGAAAGGCGATCGCCCGGGCGATGGCGGACGAGGGCCTTCGCGTCGCCGCGATCGCGATGGACGTGACCGACCGCGCGAGCGTCGAGGCGGCGGTCGACGAGGCCGCGGCGGCCTTCGGCGTCGTCGACGTGCTCGTCAACAACGCGGGCGTCGCGGTCACGCGGCCGTTCCTCGACCTCACCGAGCGCGACTGGGCCGGCGTGCTCGACGTCAACCTCGACGGCGCCTGGCGCGTCGCACAGGCGGTCGCGCGCCGCCTGAAGGAGGCCGAGCGGCCCGGCACGATCGTCAACATCGCGTCGGTGCTGGCCGATCGCGTCGCCGCGCAGGTCGCGCCCTACACGGTCTCGAAGGCGGCGCTCGTGCAGCTCACGCGCGCGATGGCGCTCGAGCTCGCGCGCTACGGCATCCGCGTCAACGCGCTCGCGCCCGGCTACGTCGAGACGCCGATCAACCGGGACTTCTTCGCCACCGAAGGCGGGCGTGCGCTCGTCAAGCGCATCCCGCAGCGCCGCCTCGGCCGCGTCGAGGACCTGGAGGCGCCGCTCATCCTGCTCGCGTCCGACGCCTCGACCTACATGACCGGCGCGGTGATCGCGGTCGACGGCGGGCACGCGGTCAGCTCGCTCTGAAGGAGCCTCCGATGGACTTCACGCTGGACCCTGCGATCGACGACGTGCGGCGGCGCGTCCGGCGCTTCGTCGACGAGCGGCTCATCCCGATCGAGGCCGACCGCGCGAACTACGACGAGCACGAGAACGTCCGCGAGGACGTGCTCGAGGCGGTGCGCGGGCAGGCGCGCGCGCAGGGCCTGTGGGCGCTGCAGATGCCGAAGGCGCGCGGCGGAGGCGGCCTCCCGTTCGTCGGGATGGCGGCGTGCTACGAGGAGATGAACCGCTCGATCTTCGGTCCCGCCACCTTCAACAGCGCCGCCCCGGACGACGGCAACATGATGGTGCTCGAGCGCGTCGGCACCGACGCGCAGAAGGCGCGCTGGCTGCAGCCGATCGTCGACGGCAGGGTGCGCTCGTCGTTCGTGATGACCGAGCCGCACCCGGGCGGCGGCTCGGACCCGTCGATGATCCGGACCACGGCCGAGCGGCGCGGCGACCGGTGGGTCGTGCACGGGCACAAGTGGTTCATCACCGGCGCCGCGGCGGCCTCGCACTTCCTGCTGATCGCGCGCACGTCGGACGACGCGCGCAAGGGCCACACCGCGTTCATGTTCCACCGCGACCAGCCGGGGTGGCGGCTCCTGCGGCGCATTCCGATCATGGGACCCGAGGAGCACGGCGGGCACGGGGAGCTCGTGTTCGAGGGCCTCGAGATCCCCGACGAGCACCGGCTGCTCGGCGTCGGCGACGGGCTCAAGGTCGCGCAGATCCGCCTCGGGCCCGCGCGCCTCACGCACTGCATGCGCTGGCTCGGCCTCGCGCGGCGGAGCCTCGAGATCGCGCAGGAGTACGTCGGGCGGCGGATGAGCGGCGGCCGGCGGCTCGCCGACCGCGAGTCGGTGCAGCTGATGATCGGCGAGGCCGCGATGCAGGTGCGGATCGGGCGGCTGCTCGTGATGCACGCGGCCTCGAAGCTCGACGCGGGCGCGATGGCGCGCAACGAGCTCTCGATGGCGAAGGTGCACGTCGCCGACGCGCTGCACCGCGCCGTCGACACCGCGCTCCAGCTGAACGGCGGCCGCGGCTACTCGAAGGACACGCCGCTCGAGTGGATCTACCGCTACGCGCGCCAGGCCCGCCTCGTCGACGGCGCGTCCGAGGTCCACAAGACGGTCGTCGCCCGGCATCTCGGGGAGGATCCCGCGGCGTTCTTCGACTGGAACCACCTCGATCTTCCGAGGCGGTCCTCGCCGGCGTGAGCCCGCTCGCCGCCGGCACGGCGGACCGCGCCCGCGCCTCGGGCTTCGATGGCGCGCGTCTCGACGCGTTCCTGCGCGGCGCACTGCCGGGGCTCGCCGGGCCGATGCGGCTCGAGCGTGTCGGCGGCGGGCAGTCGAACCCGACGTTCTTCGTCGACTACGACACGCGCTCGCTCGTGCTGCGCAAGCAGCCGCCGGGCGAGCTGCTGCCGTCCGCGCACGCGGTCGACCGCGAGTACCGCGTGATGCGCGCGCTCGGACCCGCCGGCGTGCCGGTGCCGCGCACCGTGCTGTACCACGCCGAGCGCGACGTGGTCGGCACCCCGTTCTACCTGATGGAGAAGCTCGAGGGCCGCGTGTTCGCGGCGCACGCGCTGCCGGGGCTCTCGCCGGCCGAGCGAGGGGCCATGTACCGGTCGATGGCCGAGACGCTCGCCAGGCTGCACCGCGTCGATCCGGCCGCCGCGGGGCTCGCCGACTACGGCAAGCCCGGCAATTACTTCGCGCGGCAGGTCGCGCGCTGGTCGAGGCAGTGGGAGGCCTCGCGCACGCGCGAGAACCCGGCGCTCGACCGGATGATCGCGTGGCTGCCGTCGCACATCCCCGAGGGCGACGAGACCGCCGTCTGCCACGGCGACTTCCGGATCGGCAACCTGATGTTCGACCCGGCCGAGCCGAAGGTGATCGCGATCCTCGACTGGGAGCTCTCGACGCTCGGCCACCCGCTCGCCGACCTGGGCTTCAACGCGATGGCGTGGCACACGCGTCCCGACGAATACGGCGGGCTCCGGGGCCTCGACCTCGCGGCGCTGGGCATCCCGCCGCTCGACGACTACGTCGCGCACTACCTGCGCGCCGCCGGGCGCGGCGACGGCATCGCGCCGTTCCACGTCGCGTTCGCGCTGTTCCGGTTCGCGGTGATCTTCGAGGGCATCGCCGCCCGCGCGGCGGCGGGCAACGCCGCGTCGGACGATGCGTCGGAGGCGGGCAAGCTCGGACCGGCGTTCGCGCGTCGCGCGGTCGAGCTGGTCGGCGCGTAGCCGCCGCGCGAGGACGCGCGCGGTCCGTCAGCGGGCCGCCTGCCGCCGCCCCGGCGCGGGTTGCAGCAACGCGGCGACCGATCGCCACGCGTCGCCGTTGGCGGCGGGGCGGTCGTCGTGCCAGTCGTTCGCCGACCCGTCGCCGACCCGCTCCTCGACGGACGCGGCTCCGGCCGATTCGAGCAGCGCGATCGCGTCCGCGGCGCGCGACGGCGTGTCGATGCGCACCGCCACCGCGACGCACACCGGACGCCGCATGCCCCGGCCGCGCGGCAGCTCGACGAACACCCTGATCGACGAAGGCGCGTGGC
>JAXMFH010000011.1:0-187482 GCA_046347845.1 Burkholderiales bacterium
TCGTGTCGCTCGGACCTTCGCCGCTGCGCCAGCCCAGCCGGCGCCAGACGCCCGAGAGCTGCAGGTGCCCCTTGTCGGCCTCGTACCGGCCGCGCAGCGTGATGTCCGGGAACGTCGAGCGCCCGCCGCCGACCGGCGCGGTGACCTCGGCGCTCGGCGCCTCGGCGCCCAGGCCGATGCTGGTGTTCGCGCCGACCTTCCACGTGTAGCGCGCGCTCGCGAGGGTCAGGTACGGTGCGCTGCCCGGCCCTTCGAAGTCGAGCGTGTCGGGCAGCGCGTCGTTGTCCATGAACCCGCTGAAGCTGTAGCCCGCCGCGAAGTTCTGCACCTGGCCGAACGCGTGCCGCAGCCGGAACTTGTAGCCGCCCGACGAGAAGGCGTAGCTCGCGTCGCCGAACCAGTCGGCCTCGACGTACAGGCGCGCCGGCCCCCAGTCGGTCGTGCGGCGCAGGTCGAGGTTGAGGCGCGTCTGCTTCGCCTGCACGGTGAACTGCGAGCCGCGCTGCGTGTCGGGACCGGACGTCGGGATCGCGGAGGTCACGAAGTAGTCGAACGTCCCGATCGGCTTCGTGTCGTAGATGAAGTCGACCTTCGCGTAGCCGCCGATCTTCATCAGCGTCTCGGTGCCCGGGATCCGGAAGAATCCCTTCAGCGCGGGGTCGATCACCGCATTGTCCACGCGCTGGGCCGCGGTCTCGTCGTCCTTCAGCGTCGCGGGCGGCACGTAGGTCGCCACGGATGACGGCGCCGCGGGCGGCACGGCGGCTACCGGGGCGGGAGCCGCCGCCGGCGCAGCGGCGGGCGCCGCGGGTGCCTTAGGCGCCGCGCGTTCCGCCTCGAGCGCCTTGATTCGAGCCTCGAGCTGCTTGACCGTCTCCTTCAGGTCGGAGAGCTCGTCCGCGCGCACAGGCGACGGCGACAGTGCGAAGACGAGGAGCGCAGCCGCCGCCACTGCCGTGGCCGTCCGGGCTCGTCCCCTTACGCCGGCTTCGTCCGGAATTCTTCGGGAGATCGCTCGCGCGATCGCTGTCTGCCTGTGGGAGAGTCTCGTTTCCCAGCCTTCGCGTACGCGCATCGTCGTGCCTCGTCGGGGTCGCGTCGTCTCGCCGGCCGCGCCCCACCGCTGCGCGGCCGCCCTCGCCTGCCTCGGTGTCGCCGACACGTCGAAGCCGGCGCCCGACGTCATGCTGCGCGGGGTCCTCCGGCGGAGTCCATACCGTTCTCGACACGGATTGACCGCGCTCAAACGGCACGGCGGCTGCGCGGTGCCTCGCACCGGTGAGCCGTTGTCATTGTGCAATGCACAAGCCCCTCGCTTGACCCACTGGTGGATCCGGGCGGATGCTGCACGCACGGGCGGGCCTCGCTCTCACCGGCCCCCGGAAGCCAACCATGGCGACGAACCTTCGAACGGTCGCGGCGATCGCGGCCTTCGCCCTGTCAGCGGCAACCACCTTGCCGGTCCGCGCGGCGCCCGAGACGCCAGCCCCGACCCCCGACGATGCGTCGATGACCTGCGAGCAGATCGCCGCCGAGCTCGCTCCCTACGCGCAGAAGCTCATGCCGATGGCTTCTGCGACGGCAGAGACCGCCGGCGAGGTGATCGAGCGCGGCAAGCAGCGCACCGCCGAGGCGACGGCGGGCGCGATCGCGCTCCTGATCGCGGCGACCGCCTCGCACGCCGATCCGACCGGCCTCGCGTCGCGGGCAGTCGGCCAGGCACAGGCCGCGCAGCAACAGGAGGTCTGGCAGCGCTCGATGGTCGAGGACAAGCCGCTCCACGACAAATTCAACGCCCAGGCGGGCCAGCTCGTCGCGCAGGGCCAGGAGATGCAGTCGATCGCCCGGCTGCAACACCTGATGCAGCTCGTCCAGGAAAGGCACTGCGACGAGCAGGCGCCGCACTGACACGCGGGCTCGCCGCGAAGCGGCCGGCCCGCGACGGGCCGCCTAGATGATCACCTGGCTGCGGTCGAGCCGGAACAGCACGACCAGCAGGCCGATCGTCGCGATCACCAGGAACGCCGGGCCGAACAGCCAGAAGACGAGCGGCACCGCGACGAGCAGCGAGCGGATGCCGACCGCCACCATCGTCCCCGCGCGGTTGAGCCGCCGGGCGACGGCCTCCGGCGAGAGCGCCTCGATCCCTTCGCGTGTCTCGCGGGGCACGTTCATCATGAACAGCACGTGGTTCGCGAGCCGGATCGACATCAGGAACGCGAAGAACGCGACCAGGAAGTCCGCGAGCAGGCACATCACCTTGATGCTCCAGAGCTCGGGGGACGGCGGCCCGAGGTGGCTCGCGTGCCAGATGCGCGCGATGCTGTCGGCCTGGCCCGAGAGCGTGAGCGTGCCGATGATCAGGAGCGTCGCGGTCGACACCATCAGGACGCCGAACATGATGAAGTTGCGCAGCGTCTGCACCGCCATCACGTCCCGCGACGGGTTCGCCATCACGTGCTCGACCCACATGCGCCGCGCGGTCTCGTTGACCGCGTGGATCGAGTAGTTCGGGTCCCGCCGGACCCGGGCGCGCAGGTAGAGGTAATACGCGCCGACCATCGCGGCCGAGAGCGCGAGCGCGAGGAGCTCGACGGTCAGCATCGGGATCCAGCCCGGGTCGGTCGGGTCGGACACCATCGCGCGCCCCTCGTCGATCTGCGACGCGTCGGCAGCGGGAGCGAGGCGCTCACGCTAGCCCGCGCTCCGCTGCATCGCGGCGATCGCGTTCGCGATGTCCTGGCTCATCCGCGCCACCGCCCGGCTGTGGGCGGCGGCGAGCGCGTCGTAGCCCTTGTCCGGAACCGGGTCGCGCACCGAGGTGCGCCCGGTCTGCGTCCTGCCGTCCTTCGAGCGCCGGATCGTCCAGACCGCGTCGAGCGCTGCCGACTGGCCCGGCGCCGAGTCGAACGTGCGGACTTCGATCACCACGCGGTAGTCCGCCTCGATCGCGAGCGGCTGCGGATACCGCACGACGCGCGGCGTGCCGAGCAGCGCGACGAGGTTCTCGGCGACCGCCCGCGACAGTCCGTCCTGGAGCGGCGACGCCCAGCGGTTGAAGTCGTCGATCTTCACCTCGTTCGGACCGGCGCTCACGACGAACTCCGGCCGGTCCACGATCGCCGGGACGGTCACCGGTCCCACGGCGATGACCAGGCCCGAAGGCGCGGACACGGCGGCCGCCGCGGTTGCGGTAGCGTCGAGCGTGTAGAAGCGCGACGGCGGCGACGTGCCGCACCCCGCGAGGAATGCGGTCGCGAGGATCAGGGTCGCGAGTGTCGGTGGTCGATGCATCACTTGCCCCCGGTCGTGGACTCGGCCTTGCCGCGGATCGGCGCCTCGGGGTGGCGCTCGAGATAGTCGAGGAACACCCGCATGCTGCGCGCAGCGCGCGTGAACTCGACGAGCGCGTCGCGCAGCTCCTGTTGCGCCGGCGCATCGGGACCGAGCAGCATCGCGTCCGCGTTCTTCAGCGTGCGCTCCATCGCGCCCAGCGTGTTCCGCAGCGCGTCGAGGTCGGTCTTGATCGACGGCACGAGCTCCGTGTCGACGCGCGTGACGAGCTTCTGCGCGCCGGCGAGCGTCGCGTCGAGCGACTCGAGGTCCTTCCGGAGCGCGGCCCCGATCTCCTCGATCGGGGTCCGGTCGATCTTGTCGAGGATGCTCGAGAGCTTGGCCTCGAGGTCGACGAGCCCGCTCGCGACGACCGGAAGCTCGGACACGCCCTTCCTCGTCACGATGGTCGCCTTCGGCGCCTTCGGGAAGTAGTCGAACGCGACGTAGAGCTGGCCGGTCAGGAGGCTCCCGGTCCGGAGCTGCGCGCGCAGCCCCCGCTCGTCGATCATGCGCTGCAGGAACGCGTTGCGGCGCCGCTCGTCGCTCTTCAAGTGCTCCTCGACCCGCTTCTGCTGGCCCGGATCGGCGAACACGAGCAGGCGCTCCGGATAGAACGTGATGGCGACGCGGGGAGCGATGTTCGCCTTCTCCGGCTCGAAGTCGAAGCCGATGTCGGCGACCTCGCCGATCTGGACGCCCAGGTACGTCACCGGCGCGCCGACCGAGAGGCCGCGCAGCGACTCGTTGAACCGGAGCACGTAGAGGCGCGTCATCGCGTCACGCGCCTTCATCGCCGCGTCGCGGTCCTCGTGGAGCGCGAAAATCGAGTCCGGCGGAGCGACCGTCGTATCGTGCACAAAGGGCGGCGCGTCGAAGGCGAGGCCGCCCACGAGCAGCGCGGCGAGCGACTCGGTCTTGATGTCGAAGCCGTTGGCGCCCGCGCTCACCGTGATGCCGCTCGTGCGCCAGAACCGCGTGCCGAGGCTCACGAACTTGTCGTAGGGCGCGTTGACGAACACGTGGATGCGGACCGACTTGCCGTCGGGCGTGAGGTCGAAGTCGATCACCTGCCCCACCGGCAGGTGGCGGTAGTAGAGCGGCGAGCCGGCCGCGAGCGAGCCCAGGTCCTCGGCCGTGAGCACGAACTCGCGCCCGAGCTGTCCCGCGACGAACGGCGCCTTGTCCAGGCCGATGAACTCGGTCCGCTCGACGTCCGAGGTGCCGGCCTCGAAGCCGATGTAGTTGCCCGACAGCAGCGTGTTGAGCCCCGTGATGCCGGACAGCGTGATCGTCGGACGGACGACCCAGAACTGCGCGTCGTCGACCATGAGCCCCGCCGCCCGCTTGGTGATCTTGGCGGTGACTTCGACCTGGGCGTAGTCCTCGGTGAACTGGACCGACTTCACCTGCCCGATGATCACGTCCTTGTAGCGGATGAACGTCTTGCCGGCCTCGATGCCTTCGGCGGCCTTGAAGACGATCGTGATCGTCGGACCCTCGCTGCGGATGCGCTGCACCGCGATGCCGATGCCCACCAGCGCCGCGAGGACCGGGATGATCCAGACGATCGAGATGCGGCTGCGCTTCGGCGGGACGACCGTCGCCTGCGGCAGTTCGGCGTCGTCGTTGGGCTCAGGCATGCGCGCTCCGGGCGGTCGCGCCGGGGTTCCAGATGAGGCGCGGGTCGAACGAATGGGCGGCGATCATCGTGAGCACGACGACCGCCATGAAGTACATGACGCCGATGCCCGGCGACACCGACATCAGCGGGTCGAGCTGCACCAGAGCGGTGATGAACGCGACGACGAAGACGTCGAGCATCGACCAGCGGCCGATGATCTCGACGAGCCGGTACAGCCGCGTCCGGTCGTGGTTGCTCTTCGCCGAGCCTCTCTGCACCGTGACCATCAGGTAGCCGAGCGCGACGAGCTTGCCGATCGGGACGATCACGCTCGCGACGAGGACGATCAGTGCGAGCACCCACGATCCCTCTTCGTAGAGGAAGGCGACGCCGCTCAGGATGGTCGACGGCTCGGACGATCCGAAGGTGGTCGTCACGAGCACCGGGAACGCCATCGCCGGCACGAACAGGATCGCCGCGGCCACCACCAGCGCCCAGGTGGTCTGGATCGAGAAGTGGCGGCGCTCCGCGAGCACCGCGCCGCAGCGCGGACAGCGGCCGGTCTCGCCCGGCGGCGCCGGCCGCGCCAGCAGCCCGCAGGTCGTGCACGCGACGAGCGACGGCAGGCGGGCGCGCGCCGCGCCCGGACGCTCGTGGTGCCCGATGGCCGGTCGGGCACGGGAAGGCACGGTGCCGTCCGCCCAGACCACGCGGTTCCAGATCGCGCGCGGCTCGAAGATCATCGAGACGATCGCGAGCAGCACGACCAGCACCCCGACCGCATAGAGGCCGATCCCCGGGATCACGGTCGCGAGGTGCGCGATCTTGATGAGCGCGACGAGGATCCCGAGCAGCATCACCTCGCTCATCGACCAGGGCTGCACGAGCGCGGCCAGGCGCATCAGCTGGCCGACCCAGCGAGGCACGGGCGTCCGTCGCGACGCGACGAGCACCGCCAGCATGAACGCGATGAACGCCCCGGGGGCGATCACGGCGCAGAACGCGACGAACACGGCGGTGATCTCGCTCCCCCGGTTCCACATCTCCAGGGCGCCGCCCAGGATCGTCGTCGACGCCTCGCGCCCGACCGCCGAGAGCCCCATCAGCGGCGCGGTGTTCGCGATCAGGAAGACGACGGCGGCCGCGACGGTCAGCGCCAGCGGGCGGCCGATCGCGTCGACGGGCCTCCGCGCGATCGTGACGCGGCAGCGCGCGCAGCGGGCGCTACCGCCGGGCGGGAGCCGCGGGATCGATTGCTTGAGGTCGCAATCCGGACACGCGATCGCGTCCGTGGCCAGGGAGGACATCGAAGCGCGAGTCTAGCAGGAGGCTCGTCCCGGAGGCGAGGCGGCGACGGGTGGCAGCCCGCCGCCGTGGCGCCGCAACGCCAGAATCCGGCCGTCCCACGACCATCGCCGAGCCGATCGACGCTGCGGCGCACGAACGCCGCAGGACCGGCGGCCGCTCGGGTCCCGCCGCGGCGAACCCGGCCCCTATAATCGTGGCCCGCGTCGTCGCCCCGGCCGATCCGCCTTGGATGCATCCCCCGTCATGTCGCTGTCCCACGCGCTGACCGCGATCGAGGTGGCCGCGATCCTGGCCTTCGCGCTGTCGGGACTGTTCGCGGCCGCGCGCGCCGACCTCGACGCGGTCGGCGTCTGCGTGGTGACCGGGCTCGCCGCGTTCGGCGGGGGCACGCTGCGCGACGTGCTGCTCGACCGCCGCCCGTTCTTCTGGGTCGAGCACGCCGGATGGATCTGGGTGCTGCTCGCGCTTTGCATCGGCGCCATGGTCTTCCTGCGCGCGCGGCACTTCGCGCCGACCGAGCGCGCCCTCCAGTGGGCCGACGCGCTCGGGCTGGGGCTCTTCACCGCCAGCGGCACGCAGATCGCGCTCGACGCCGCGATGCCCGCCATCGTCGCCGTGCTCATGGGCGTGGTCACCGCGGTCTTCGGCGGCGTCCTGCGCGACATCGTGTGCAACGAGATTCCGAGCGCCTTTCGCGACCGTCGTCCCTACGCGGTGTGCTCGTTCCTCGGCGGCTGGGTCCTCGTCGGCGCGGACGCGCTCGGCGCCCCGGCGTGGATCGGGATGCTGGGCGCGGCGCTGGCCGCGTCGCTCCTGCGCGCGGTCGCGCTGATCACGGGCTGGACGCTGCCGGAGTGGTCGCACGGCGAAGGGCGTCGGTGAATCGGCGCCCGCCGGTCCGCGCACCGGAGAGGCCGGTCCTGCATCGGGTATGCTGGCGGCCCGGCCGAGCGGCGGCGCTCGCCGGACTTGGAACGGGCGGGCGCCGGCAAGCGTCCTGATCGCGCCGCCGGCCCGACTTCCGGAAGCGGATCCGTGACCACGCCTGCGTCCCCCTCCTTCGACGATCCGGCAGGAAACTGGAACAGGCGTTTCGGGGCCGAGGGCTTCCTGTTCGGCACCGAGCCGAACGCGTGGCTGCGCGAGCATGCCGCCGTCTGGACGCCCGGCCAGCGCGTCCTGTCGGTGGCCGACGGCGAAGGGCGAAACAGCGTGTGGCTCGCCCGGCAGGGCCTGCTGGTCGACGCCTTCGACATCTCGGAGGTGGGCGTCGCCAAGGCGCGCAGGCTCGCGGCCTCGGCGGGCGTCGCCGTCCAATTCGCGGTGAGCGACTGCGACACCTATCCCTGGCCCCGCGACACCTACGACGGCGTGGCCGCGATCTTCGTCCAGTTCGCCGACCCGGCCCTGCGCGGACGCCTCTTCGCAAACGTCAAGCGCACCCTCAAGCCGGGCGGCACGCTGGTGCTGCAGGGCTACACGCCGAAGCAGCTCGACTACCGGACCGGGGGCCCGCCGCACGTGTCGCACCTCTACACCGAGGCGCTGCTGCGGGACGCCTTCGCCGATTTCGACCTGATCGAGCTGCGCGAGTACGAGGCCGAGCTGGCCGAAGGCAGCGGGCACCGCGGCCGGTCGGCGCTGATCGGGATGGTCGCGCGGCGGCGGTAGGCGACGGCGCCCGGGATAGCCGGCGCCGCGCGCCTCGGACGCGCAGGCGCAGGGTTCGTCTTGACCGAATCGTGTGACCGCGATCACCGACCGCTCCCCGCGGTCACCGCGAAGATGGGCGATCGGATGACGGCCACCGAGCGGCCGACCGAATCCACCGGAGACCCGGCATGAGCGCCGATGCATCGTCCGCGACCGTGAACGTGCTTTGCCCGCGCTGTGCGACGGCGAACCGGGTGCTGGTCGCGCGCCTCGCCGACGGCCCGCGCTGCGGGTCGTGCAAGTCGGCCCTCTTCGACGGACACCCGGTGGAGCTCGACGGCGCCGCGTTCGAGCGGCACGTCGCCCACTCCGACCTGCCCCTGATCGTGGATTTCTGGGCGCCCTGGTGCGCTCCTTGCCGGGCGATGGCGCCGGTCTTCGAGCGTGCGGCGCGCGCGCTGGAGCCCCACGCCCGACTCGCCAAGGTGAACACCGACGACGAGCAGGCGCTCGCCGGCACGCTCGGCATTCGCGGCATCCCGACGCTGGCCGTCTTCAAGGGCGGCAAGGAAGTCGCGCGCACGTCCGGCGCGATGGACGAGTCGCGCCTGGTCGCCTGGGTGCGATCGCACCTCTAGGATCGGAGGCCCCGATCGAGGCCCTCAGGGTCCCGGACCGGGCTACAGCGTCCCGAGACTTCGCGAGATCTCCGCCGCGGTGCGGACGAGCGACGGCGCGAGCTTTCGCTGGAGCTCCGTGATCGTCCAGCGCGGCGACGGGACGGCGATGTTGATCGCACCGGCCACACGCCCCGACGGGTCCACCAGCGCGGCCGCGATCGAGACGTCGCCGACGAAGGTCTCCTGGTCGTTCACCGCGTAACCGCGCTTGCGCGTTTCCCCGAGGATGCGGGCGAGCGCCGCCAGGTCGGTCACGGTATGCGGCGTCCGCGCCTTCCGCACCGACCGGCGCAGGATGTCGAGCGCCTCGTCCTCCGGCAGGCGCGACAGCATCGCGCGGCCGGGAGACGTGCACCATGCCGGCAGGCGCGAGCCGATGCGCAGGTCGACGCTCACCGCGTGGATGCTCGGGAACCGCGCGACGAACACGACCTCGGTGTCCTCGAGCCGCGTCAGGTTGACCGTCTCGCCGCAGTCGCGGTTGAGCGCCTCCAGCAGCGGGATCGCCACCTCGCGCACGCGGTCCTGCGCGAGCACCGCGCTCGTGAACCCCAGCATCTTCGACGAGAGCGAATAGGCTCTCGTCTCCTCGTGCTGGCGCAGGTAGCCCAGCACGCGCAGCGTGTGCGTCGTGCGCTGCACCGCGCTCTTGTCGAAGGCGACGCGCCGGACGATCTCGCTCAGGGGCAGCGGCCGGTCGGCCGAGGCGAGCACCTCCAGCACGCGAAAGCACCGCGCGACCGACCCGACGAACAGCCGGTCGCCCTCCCGCGCGTCCGCGGCGTTCGACTTGCGGGGAGCCCGGACCACCGGCGGGTGCTCCCGTTCAGCCCCAGATCTCGCCGAAGGCCCGGATCAGGTTGCCGCCGACGATCCGGTCGACGTCCGACGCCTTGAAGCCGCCCCGCTCGAGCGCCTCGACGATGCGCTGCCAGTGATGCGGCGACGGCGTCTCCCCGGGGAACCGTCCGGCGAGCGTGTTGCCGAACGCGGCGACGTAGGTGCCGGTCGCGGACGAGTACTGGTTCGCCGTCATGTCGAGGATGTGGCGCACCTTCTCGTCGTCGCTGACCGCCGCGAAGTCGGTGCCGACGCCGACGTGCTCGATGCCCGCCAGGTTCGCGATGTAGCGCACGTGCGCGACGAAGTTGGCGAGCGTCGGCGGGTGCGCGGGATCGTTGTCCCAGTTCATCAGGCCGTGGATGCTCGCCCCGATCACGCCGCCGGTCGACGCCACCGCCTTCAGCGTCTCGTCGGTCTTGTTACGCGGCCGCAGGTTCACGGACTTCGCGTTGGCGTGGGTCAGCAGCACCGGCCGCTTCGAGAGCCGCGCCGCCTCGGTCGCGGTCGCCTCCGAGCAGTGCGACAGGTCGATGGCCACCCCCACCTTGTTGAGCTCGCCGACGAGCTCGCGGCCGAACAGGCTCAGCCCTCCGTTGCGCGGCTCGGAGCAGCCGTCGCCCACGAAATTGGCCTCGTTGTAGGTGAGCTGGACGACGCGCACGCCCAGCGCGTGGAAGGCGCGGACGCGCTTCAGGTTCCGGCCGATCGGCAGCGTGTTCTGCCAGCCCATGATGAGCCCGGTCCTGCCGCTCGCCTTCGCGAGGCCGATGTCGGACGCCGTGCGCACGAGGAGCCACGGCGAATCGGGCGCCGCGATCCGCTCGAGCCACTCGGCGATGCCGTCTAACGTGGGCTCCAGACCGTCCAGCATGTCGGTGACGGTCACGTTCGCGGCGGTCACGCCCCCCGCCCGGAGCGGCGCGGGGTCCCCGTCGCAGAAATACACGAGTCCGTCGACGACGATGCGGGGGTGCGCTGTGGGCATCGGGGGTTCCTCCGAGGGTCGGGTCCGGCCGCGCCCGGACGGGCGGGAAAAACGTCGCCGAGCGTATCGCCAGGCGATATCGCGTATTGCACCCCTGAATCCTAGCCCCTACGATGGCTCGCGGATAGTCCCCGTCCCCCGGCGCTCCCGCGCGCGCGGGAGGCCTCGCGCAACGCCGTCCCGAGGAGACCGAAACGATGACGAACAGGCTCTTGACCACGTGGTGCCTCGCGCTCGCCTGCCTCGCGCCGCTGCAGGCGCTGGCCCAGGCGACCTTTCCGACGCGCCCGATCCGCGTCATCGTGGCCTACCCGCCGGGCGGCAGCACCGACGTGGCGGCGCGCCTGATCTCCGAGCCCCTCTCCCGCGCGCTCGGCCAGCCGGTCGTCGTCGAGAACAAGCCCGGCGCCGGAGGCACCATCGGCGCGAGCTTCGTCGCGAAGTCGGACCCCGACGGCTACACGCTGCTGTTCGGGTCCGCGGCGGAGACCAGCATCGCGCAGGTCACGATGAAGAACGTGCCTTTCGACACGCTGAAGGACTTCGCGCCGGTGACGCTGGTGGGACGCGTCCCGTTCCTCCTCGTGACCAACGCCGCCCTCCCGCCGAACAACCTGCGCGAGCTCATCGACTGGATCAAGGCCAATCCGGGCAAGGTCAACTACTCGTCGTTCGGCAACAACACGACCAACCACCTCGTGGGCGAGGCCTTCAAGGTCGCGGCCGGCGTCCAGGTCGCGCACATTCCCTACAAGGGCAGCGGGCCGTCGGTCGCCGATCTCATCGGCGGCCAGGTCCAGTACACGTTCGACACGATCACCGCCGTGCTGCCGCACGTGCGTGCCGGCAAGCTCAAGGCGATCGCGGTCGCGACGGCGCAGCGTTCGGCGCTCGTGCCCGACGTGCCGACCCTGTCCGAGAGCGGACTGCCCGGCTTCACCGGCGGCACGTGGTTCGGGCTCCTCGCGCCTGCAGCCACGCCCGCGCCGCTCATCGAGAAGCTCAACCGCGAGCTCGTCGCGATCCTTCGCTCGGATGCCATGCGCAAGGAGTTCGAAAGCCGCGGCATCGAGCCGGTCGGCGACACGCCGCAGGAGTACGCCCGCTTCATCCGCACCGAATCCGACCGCTGGCGCGACCTCGCCGCCAAGATCGGCCTCAAGCCCGAATGAGCCCGGGCGGCTCCGCGGACGCCGGTCCCCGGGCAGGACGCTCGGCGATCGTCGTCGGCGCGGGCATCGTCGGGGCGACGACCGCCTACGAGCTGCAGAAAGCCGGGATTGCCACGACGCTGATCGACGCCGACGCGCCGGGCATGGGATGCAGCTACGGCAACGCCGGCGCGATCAGTCCCGGCTCGGTCGCGCCGCTCGCGATGCCGGGGGTGCTGCGCAGCGTCCTCGACATGCTGCGCGATCCCGAGGGACCGCTGCACGTACGCCCGAGCTACCTGCCGCGCGCCCTGCCCTGGCTGCTGCGCTTCGTCGCGGCGGCCCGGCCGGCCCGCGTCGAGCGCATCGCCGCGCAGCTCCACGACCTGCACCGGGGCGCGATCGAGGCGCACGAGCGACTCGCGCGCGAGATCGGCGCCCCCGAGCTCGTCCAGCGACGGGGCCACCTGCACCTCTACCCGGACGAGCACGCCCTGGCGAAGGACGCCGGCTCGTGGTCGCTGCGAAAGCGCTTCGGCGTGAGCATCGCGATGCTGGACCGGCAGGGCATCCTCGACCTCGAGCCCGCGGTCGGCCCACGCTACCGGATCGGCCTGTACCTGCCGGACCACGCGATGGTGGTGAACCCGCACCGTTACGTCGAGCGCATCGTCGACGCCTTCCGCGCGCGCGGCGGCCGCACGGCGACGGATCGCGTCGCCCGGGTCGAGGCGGACGGCGCGGGCTGGACCTGCAGAGGCACGTCGGCCGCTTGGCGAGCCGACCACCTCGTGATCGCCGCCGGCGTCGGCTCGTCCGCGCTGCTCGCCCCCCTGGGCATCCGTCCCCCCCTCGAATCGCAGCGCGGCTACCACGTGACCTTCACGGGCGTGCCCTCTCCCACGACGCGCGTCGTCGTGCTGGCGGACCGCAAGGCCTTCACGACGCCGATGGAGGAAGGATTCCGCATCGCGGGCACGGTCGAGATCGCCGGCGTGGCGCCGCCCCCCAATCCGCGCCGGATCGCGGTCCTCGAGCGCCACGCCCGCGAGACGTTCTCCACGCTCGCCGGCGCCGCCACGCGGACGTGGATGGGCCATCGTCCCTGCATGCCGGACACGCTTCCATGGATCGGGCCGGCGCGGGGCCATCGCGGCCTCTGGTACGCGTTCGGCCACGGCCACACCGGCATGACCGACGCGCCCGGCACCGCGAGGCGGCTCAAGGACGCCATCACCGGGAGTCGATCGAATGCCTAGAACCCTCACCGTCGCGGCAGCGCAGACCGGCCCGGTCCTCTCCGAGGACATGGCCTCGATGGTGCCGACGGCGCTGCGCATGATCGACGAGGCCGCCGAGCGCGGCGTCGACATACTGACGTTCTGCGAGCTGTTCCTCTCGCCGTTCTTCCCGAACCGCCTGCGCGAGGACTTCGACCACTTCTTCGTCGATCCCGACGGCGAGGTGATGCGCACGATCCGGGACGCGGCGCGACGCCGGCGCGTGGCCCTCGTGCTCCCTTTCGGCGAGCGCGCCACGGCGGGCCGCTACAACGCCGCGATGGTCGTCGACGCGGACGGACGCGCGGTCGGCACCTACCGCAAGGTCCACATCCCCGCCTACTTTCCCGCCGAGCGGCCCGGGGCGACCGGCAGCTACGAGCGCCTCTACTTCACGCCGGGCGGCGACCTTCCCGTGTTCGACGTCGCCGGCTGCCGGATCGGCGTGCAGATCTGCTACGACCGGCAGTTTCCCGAGGCCTCGCGCGTGCTCGCGCTGAAGGGCGCGGAGATTCTCTTCATGCCCATCTGCTACTCGGTCTACGGCGACCCCGAGCACCGCGCCGAGGCGTGGGAAATTCCCCTGCGTGCGCGCGCCTACGAGAACGGCGTGTTCGTCGTCGCGGCGAACAAGGTCGGGAGCGAGGGCGTGCGCCGCCATCTGGGCCGGAGCATGATCGTCGATCCCGAAGGCAGGATCGTCGCTTCGGCGGGGACGACCGAGGAGGCGCTCGTCGTCCGGACGATCGACCTCGACCAAGCCTCGATGCCGCGCAAGCGCATGCCCTGGTGGCGCGACCGGCGCCCGGAGCTGTACGGCGAGCTGACGCGCGCCTAGCCGCGCCGACGCGGCGTCGTTGGGCGCATCGTCCCGGCCGGGCCGGGCCGGCCCCGGGGCCTCACACGTCGTTCACGGCGTCGGTCACGACCCAGCCGCCGTCGACGCCGCCCGGCAGCATCTGCCCGACGTCCTCGCCGACCTCCCGCTCGATCAGCGCGTTGAGCTTCGCGTTCATCGCCTCGAGGAGATCGCGGTGCTTCTCGCGCTCGAGCGCGAGGTTGTTGCGCTCCAGCGGATCCTTCTCGCGATCGTAGAGCTCGACGTCGTTGAGCTCGAAGAGCGCCTCGAGCGACCGGGGCTGGTTGTGCTGCCTGGGCGAGAAGTAGCGCGCGAACTGATAACGGCCGTCGAAGACGCTGCGGATCGCGCCGCGCTTGGAGAGATCGGGCCGCAACGCGCCGGACTGGGCGGCCTCCTTGACCTTCGCCTTGCCGTCCGGCTGCTGCATCGTGGCGACGACCCTGGCCATGAAGTCGCCGTCGAGGTAGGCGAACATGTTGTAGCAGTAGAGCGAGCCGTCGCGCACCGCCGTGGGCGACGCCTTCTCGGGCGCGCCGAGCACCGGCGAGAAGTCCCGGCCGGCGAGTCCCCTGGTGATCGCGGCCTTCTTCTCGGCGCTCGCGCCGGTCAGGCCGACCAGCGTCGGCGCGAGATCGATGTGCGACGTCACCGCCCTGCAGCGCTTCCCGCCGGCGTACGCCGGGTGGACGACGATCAGCGGCACGTTGTTCTGCTCGCGATAGACGGTCGCGCCCTTCGAGTGCAGGCGGTGCGCGCCGTCGAGGTCGCCGTGATCGGCGGTCAGCACGACGATGGTCTTCGACGAGAGGCCGAGCGCGTCCAGCTCGTCGAGCAGCGGCGTGATGTTGCGGTCCACGTCGCGCAGGCAGTTGAGGTAGTAGTCGTGCCGCCGCCGCCAGCGCCACTCCTCGTTCGGGATGTTGCCCACGAGCGCGTCGTGCGAGCGCAGGTAATCCGCGTGCGCGGCAGGCCGGCCGGGCGCGTCGAGCGCCTGGCCGTAGGTCGCGGGCAGCTCGAACGGCCACTGCTGCGCGTACAGGGGCGTCGCGGGCTCGGGCCGGATGTGCCCGAGGATGTTCTTCGCCTGGACCGGCTGCCCGGGACGGTCCGTGTCGATGAACATGATGTCGTGCGGGTTGACGAGGTTCACCGCGAGGAACCACGGCTTGCCCTGCGCCTCGAGCTCCATGCCCCGGCCGCGCAGCCAGTTCACGCCCATCGCCGAGATGATGCCGTCGTGCAGGTAGCCGCCCCGGTCGTGGGCGATGATGTCCCCGATGCCGAAGTAGTCCGAGAATCCGTAGGCCTCCATCTCCCGGGTGAAGATCTTCGTCGGCGTGCCCAGCTCGTTGACCGTCTCGAACTCCTTGGTGAGGTGCCACTTGCCCTTGTAGGCGGTGTAGTAGCCCGCCTCGCGCAGCATGTCGCCCACCGTGGGGAGATCGGTCGACAGGCTGGCGATCCACGGGAAATTGGTGTTGTCGAACATCTTCGTCTGCTGGATGTGCCGGCCGGTGTAGAGCACCGAGCGCGACGGCGTGCAGACGCAGGAGTTGATCTGGTGGTTCTCGAACACGATCCCCCGCTTCGCCAGGCGCTCGTGCGCCGGAAGCCGGTAGTCCCGCGGCAGCTCGCCGGGACGGAAATGGCGCTCCTGGTCGGTCAGGATGAAGAGGATGTTGTACGGCCCGCCGGCCGCGCCGGCGTGCCCGGCGGGCGTCGGCGCCGTCCCGGCCGCCGCCGACGCGGTCAGCGCCGGTGCCGCGACGGCCGCCGCGATGGCGCCCGCGCCCATCGTCTTGAGGACTTCCCGCCGCCCCGTATCGACCTCGGACTCCTTCGTGTCAGCCATCGTCGACGTTCTCCCGAATTCCAGGCGAAGGCGGGTGAAGCTCCGCCGACTCGATCGCGCCCAGCGCAACCCGCGCGCAAGCGTAAGCCGGCCATGAAAAAGGGGCCAGGTCTCAAGACCTGACCCCTCGATTGTTTGGCGCGCCCGGCAGGATTTGAACCCACGACCCCCTGGTTCGTAGCCAGGTACTCTATCCAACTGAGCTACGGGCGCGAAGCTCGCGATTATACCCGATCAGTTCGCCCCCCCGCCAGCGTGCGGCTCGGGCTGGGCGGCCGCCTGGTCGCGGGCCTTGCGCTTGAGGCTCGCCGCCTTGACGAACCAGGCGAGTCCCATCCAGGACGCGACGAAGGCGAGTGGCCAGGCCACGAACGAGGGCCAGAGCGCCGCGACGACCCCCAGCGCGATCGCCAGGACGCCCATCTTGACCAGCAGGCCCGCCTCGGCCGCGCCGAGCGGACGCCGGTTGGTCAGCGCGGCGGACAGCGCGCTTCCGACGCTCACCGCGCCTGCGGCGGCCCGCCCTGCGCTTCCCGAGGGCGCGCGCCGGACGTCCACCGCCTCGGCATCCTCGGACTTGCGCACCCGGTGGCGGCGCGTCAGCACGATCTCGGTCGAGCGGTCGAGATCCTCGAGGTACTGGTCGGCCATGCGCTTGGCGAACGCGCGGTCCTCGATCGCGACGTCGAGCTCGTAATTGCCCATCCAGCTCGCGAGGTTGAGGTTGGTCGAGCCCACGCGCGCCCACACGCCGTCGGCGACCGCGCTCTTCGCGTGCAGCATCGTCCCGTTCCACTCGAACACGCGCACGCCCGCGTCGAGCAGCGGCTTGTACGCGGCGCGCGAGACCGGCGAGATCATCGGGATGTCGGAGGCGCCGGGCACGAGCAGCCGCACGTCGACGCCGTCGCGCGCCGCGGCGGCGAGCGCCTGCACGTACGCGGCGGTGCCCACGAAGTACGCGTCGGTGAGCCACAGGTATTGGTGGGCGACCGACGCGATCGTGAGGTCGAGCCGGTAGGTGCCCACCGAGTTCGGCGTGCCCGCGACCACGCGCAGCGTGACGTCTCCCGCCGGCGGGATCGCCAGCGGGTCGGTCAGGTATTCGGGCGCGAGCTCCTCGCCCGCGACGTCCCAGACGAGCGCGAACGCGCGCTGGAGCGCGGCCACCGCGGGGCCCTGCACCGAGATCCCGGTGTCGCGCCATGGCTCGAGGCGCTTCGCCGGCTTGCCCAGCCACTGCTCGCTCACGCACAGCCCGCTCACGAAACCGATGCGATCGTCGACCGTGATCGTCTTCCGGTGGTCGCGCGACAGCCACGCGAGCGGGCTCGCGAGCCCGGGCGCGTTGAAGAGCCGCACCTCGGCGCCGGTGTTCTCGAGGACGTCCCAGGCGCTGCGGCCGCGCCAGCCGCCCAGCCAGTCGACGAGCACCTTGACCGCCACGCCGGCGCGGGCGCGCTCCGCCAGCGCGTCCGCGAACGTGCGGCCGATCTCGTCGTCGTCGACGATGTACATCTCGAACAGGATCGATCGCTGCGCCCTGCGGATCGCGTCGAGCCAGGCGGGGTAGTTCTCGCGCGCGTCGATCAGGAGGTCGACCGCGTTGCCGCGGATCGCGTCGGCGCCGCTCGTGCGCGAGTAGGCGCGCTCGGCGAGCACCGACAGGTCTTCCGACCCGTACGGTGCGCTTTCTATGGACGGATGGTCGTCGACGGCAGGCATCGCGGCGGCGGGGACGGCGCGCCTGCGCGTCCCCGCGCCGCAACGGTATCACGCGGAGACGATCGGGCGACCGCGCTCCGGGACCGTCAAGGGCTTGGGGGACGCATCACCACCGCCCGATGCCCAGCCGTCGCGCGAGCTCGCCCCACTTCGCCACGTCGGCCCGGATCAGAGCCTCGAACGCGTTCGGCGTGCCGGAGGCGATCTCGAGGCCCTGCGCGTCGAACCATGCGCGAGCGGACGGCGCGTCGAGCAAGGTGTCGATCCTGCGCGCCATCTCGTCGACGACCGCCCAGGGCGTGCCGGCGGGCGCCACCAGGCCGAGCCACGTGCGGACGTCGAGCCCCGCGACGCCGGCCTCCGCGATCGTCGGCACGGACGGCAGCAGCGGCGAGCGTTGCGTGCTCAAGACCGCGAGCGGCCGCGCGCGGCCGGCCTCGATCGCCGGCAGCGCGGCCGTGACGCTCGCGACCAGCACCTGCACTTCGTCGACGCTGATCGCGCTCACCGTCTGGCCGGAACCGCGGTAGGGCACGTGATGGAGCGCGATGCCGGTCGTGGCGGCGAGCAGCTCGGTGTCGAGATGGCTCGACGAGCCGACCCCGGTCGAGGCGTAGTTGAGCTCGCCCGGCCGCTTGCGCGCGTACGCGACGAGCTCGCCTAGGCTCGCCACCTGGAGCGCGGCGCTGGCGAGGACGACCTTCGTCTGCCACGCGACGTTCGCGACCGGCGTGAAGTCGCGCAGCGGATCGATCGTCGCGCCCGCGATCACCTGCGGCGCCATCGCGTGCGTTGCCGTGGACGCGAGGAGCCACGTGTAGCCGTCGGGCGCCGCGCGCTTGACGATGTCGGTGCCGATGAGGCCGCCGGCGCCCGGTCGATCGTCGACGACGACCGGCACGCCGAGCACCGGTTCGAGGCGGTCGGCGAGCATGCGCGCGACGAGGTCGGCGGTGCCGCCGGCGGCCTGCGGCACCACGATCCGGATCGGGCGGGACGGCCAGGTCTCGCCGCCCGGAAGCGCGACCGCGACGCGATCGCGCGGCGTCTGCGCCGGCGCCGGGCCGGCCACGGCCGCGATCAGGCACGCGGCCAGGCCCGCGAAAACGCCGCGGGCGGCGGCCCTGCGTGTGCGAAATTGGCGGTCCGCCGGCACGTTCGCGCGTGCACGCGGCGCAAGCCGCTAGCCGTGCCCGGTCAGGGGAGCTCGCGCGCCCGCTTGCGAAGGTCGTGCGCGAGCATGCTGGTCGGCGCGAGCGCGTCGGCGGAGGTCTCGTTCATCATCGACTCGAGGATCTTCGCGTGCTGCAGCTGCGTCGTGCGCTCGAGCAGCTCGGCCAGCGCGAGCATGATGAGCTTCGAGTCGGAAGGCTGGTCGTGGGTCATCTCGACGTTCCTTTCTCGTGCGATCGACGCGTGGCTTCCGCCCGCGCGGCCGGCCGTCGGTGCGCCTCGCCGGCGAGGACGCCTCCGTGCGCGCGGTGCGGACCGAACCGCGCGCCGCCCGCGCGTCGGCGGCGGAACGCCAGCGAAGGCGCGCGGCCCGGTGACTGGCGGAGACGGAGGGATTCGAACCCTCGATACAGGTTTTGGCCCGTATGCTCCCTTAGCAGGGGAGTGCCTTCGACCACTCGGCCACGTCTCCGGGGGCCACGCGACCGCTCGTCGCGCGCCAAATCGCGCATTTTACCGGCCCGGCGCCGGTCCCGTCCAGCGACGCGGGCGAAAACCCTCGACGAATCCGGCGCTTACGCCGGCGCCTTCTCGAGCTCGAACGCCTTGTGCAGCACGCGCACGGCGAGCTCCAGGTACTTCTCGTCGATGACGACCGCGATCTTGATCTCGGAGGTCGAGATCATCTGGATGTTGATGCCCTCGTCGGCCAGCGCCTTGAACATCTTTGCGGCGAGGCCGGTGTGCGAGCGCATGCCGATGCCGACGACCGACACCTTGGCGATCCGGTCGTCGCCCTTGATCTCGCGGCACACGAACGACTTGCCGCGCTCGCGCTCGAGCGTCTCCATCGCCTTCCGGTACTCGTTGCGGTGGACGGTGAACGAGATGTCGGTCTGGCCGGACGCGCCGATGTTCTGAACGATCATGTCGACGTCGATGTTCGCCGCCGCGATCGGGCCGAGGATCGCGTACGCGATGCCGGGGCGGTCCTCGACGCCCATCACCAGGATCCGGGCCTCGTCGCGGTTGAACGCGATGCCGGAGATGATCGCCTGTTCCATGGATTCGTCTTCCTCGTAGGTGATGAGCGTGCCCGGGCCCGAGGCCTCGGGCTCCTCGAACGACGAGAGCACGCGCAGCTTCACCAGGTACTTGCCGGCGAACTCGACCGAGCGGATCTGCAGCACCTTCGATCCCTGGCTCGCGAGCTCGAGCATCTCCTCGAACGTGATCGTGTCGAGGCGCCGCGCCTCCGGCACGATGCGCGGGTCGGTCGTGTAGACGCCGTCGACGTCGGTGTAGATCTGGCACTCGTCGGCCTTGAGCGCGGCCGCGAGCGCCACCGCCGAGGTGTCCGAGCCGCCGCGGCCGAGCGTCGTGATGTTGCCCCGGGCATCGACCCCCTGGAAGCCGGCCACGATGACCACGTTGCCCGCGTCGAGGTCCCGCCGCATCGGAGCGTCGTCGATCTCGAGGATGCGCGCCTTCGTGTACGCGCTGTCGGTCAGCACGCGCACCTGGCCGCCGGTGTAGCTCCTCGCCGGGATGCCCATCTCGATGAGCGCGATCGCGAGGAGCCCGATCGTCACCTGCTCGCCGGTCGCGGCGACGACGTCGAGCTCGCGCGGGTCGGGCGCGGCGGAGAGCTCCTTCGCGAGGCCGAGCAGGCGGTTGGTCTCCCCGCTCATCGCGGAGACGACGACGACCAGCTGGTGGCCGAGCTTGCGGTAGTGCTGGATCCGGCGGGCGACGTTCCTGATCCGGTCGGTCGAGCCGACCGAGGTGCCGCCGAACTTCTGGACGATCAGGGCCATGGGGGAACCGGGCTCCGCCGCGCCGCGCGGGCTAGACCGCGCGGAACACGAGCGTGGCGTTGGTGCCGCCGAACCCGAACGAGTTCGACAGCGCGCCGCGGATCGTCATCTTCCGGGCGGCGTTGGGCACGAAGTCGAGGTCGCAGGCGGGGTCGACGTTGAACAGGTTGGCGGTCGGCGGCGCGACCTGGTCGCGCATCGCGAGCACCGTGAACACGGCCTCGACGCCGCCCGCCGCGCCGAGCAGGTGGCCGGTCATCGACTTGGTCGAGCTCACGGCGAGCCGCGCCGCGTGGTCGCCGAACGCGCGCTTCACCGCGATGCACTCGGCGACGTCGCCGACCGGCGTCGAGGTGCCGTGCGCGTTGATGTAGTCGATCTCGGCGGGCGCCATGCGCGCGTTCTTCAGCGCGTTCAGCATGCTGCGCCGCGCCCCGTCGCCGTCTTCCGGCGGCGCCGTGATGTGGTGCGCGTCGGCCGACATCCCGTAGCCGGCGAGCTCGCAGTAGATGCGGGCGCCGCGCGCCTTCGCGTGCTCGAGCTCCTCGAGGACGACGACGCCCGCGCCCTCGCCGAGCACGAAGCCGTCGCGATCGCGGTCCCAGGGCCGGCTCGCCGTCGCCGGGTCGTCGTTGCGGTGCGACAGCGCGCGCGCGGCGACGAACCCGCCCATGCCCAGCGGGCTCACGGTGGACTCGGCGCCGCCGGCGACCATCAGGTCGGCGTCGCCGTACTCGATGAGCCGGGCCGCCTCGCCGATGCTGTGGTTCGCCGTCGAGCACGCGGTGACGGTCGCGAGGTTCGGGCCCTTGTAGCCGTAGTGGATCGACAGGAGGCCCGAGATCATGTTGATGATCGTGCCGGGCACGAAGAACGGGCTCACCTTGCGCAGGCCCGAGGCCGAGTAGGCGAGGTGCGTCTCCTCGATCATCGGCAGCCCGCCGATGCCCGAGCCGATGCACACGCCCGCCCGCTCCTTGTCGCCGGTCCAGCCCTCGAGGCCGGCGTCGCGGATCGACTCCATCGCGGCGACGAGCCCGTAGTGGATGAACGTGTCGTAGCGGCGCGCCTCCTTCGCCGACAGGTACTTCGCGACGTCGAAGCCCTTCACCTCGCCGGCGATGCGCACCGGGAAGCCGGACGCGTCGAACCGGGTGATCGCGGCGATGCCGGAGCGCCCGGCGAGGATCGACGCCCAGGCCTCGTCGAGGCCGATGCCGACGGGCGAGACGATTCCGAGGCCGGTGACGACGACGCGGCGGCGGCTCATGCGCGTGCTCGGTGGCGAGTGGGAAAGGACGGAGCGGACCCGCGTGCGCCGGGCGACGCACGCGGCCGCAGGCGCCGGGCCGGCGCGGCGACGCGCGCCGCGGGCGGCGCCGGCACTACTTCTTCAGGTGCGCGGCGACGTAGTTGATCGCCTGCTGGACGGTCGTGATCTTCTCGGCTTCCTCGTCGGGGATCTCGGTCTCGAACTCCTCCTCGAGCGCCATCACGAGCTCGACCGTGTCCAGCGAATCCGCGCCCAGGTCGTCGACGAACGAGGATTCGTTCTTGATGTCGGCCTCGTTGACGCCGAGTTGCTCGGCGACGATCTTCTTGACGCGCTGCTCCACGTTGTCCATGCGTCTCCTCCCTCTAGGGGACGAATTGTTCCAAACCGCGCGATCTTACCAGAACGGCCGCGGGCCTCGCCCGCCCCCGGCGGCGACCGGCCGCCGGGTCCGGCCAGGCCGACGAAACTTCGCCGAACCCGCCGGGAACCGCGCCGATCACGCCATGTACATTCCGCCGTTCACGTGCAGCGTCGCCCCGGTGATGTAGCCGGCCCGCGAGCTGGCGAGAAAAGCCACCGCCTCCGCGATGTCCTCCGGCGACCCGAGCCGCCCGAGCGGCACCCGGGCGAGCAGCGCCTCGCGCTGCGCGTCGGGCAGCGAGCGCGTCATGTCGGTGTCGACGAAGCCCGGCGCGACGCAGTTGACCGTGATGTTGCGGCTGCCGACCTCCTGCGCGAGCGACTTCGTGAAGCCGACGAGCCCGGCCTTGGCGGCCGCGTAGTTCGACTGGCCCGGGTTCCCGGTCGAGCCGACGACGGAGCCGATCTGGATGATCCGTCCCCGGCGCGCCTTCATCATCCCGCGCAGGCACGCCTTGGCCAGCCGCCAGGCGGGCTTGAGGTTCGTCGCCATGATCGCGTCCCACTCGTCGTCCTTCATGCGCACGAGCAGGTTGTCCTTCGTGATGCCGGCGTTGTTGACGAGGATCGCGACCGGGCCGAACTTCGCCTCGATCTCCGCGAGCGCCGCCTCGGTCGAGGCCGCGTCGGTCACGTCGAGCCTGAGCCCCGCGCCCGCGTAGCCGCCCGCCTTCAGCGCCTCGCCGATCGCCTCGGCGCCGGCGTCGGTGGTCGCGGTTCCGACGACCGTCGCGCCGTCGCGCGCGAGCGCCAGCGCGATCGCCCGCCCGATGCCCCGCGTCGCACCGGTGACCAGCGCGACCTGTCCCTCGAGTTCCCTGCGCGTCGTCATCGCCCCTCTCCGTTCAGCCGGCGAGCGCGGCCTTCGCCTCGCCCAGCGCGTGCCCGTCGGTCAGCGCGTGCACCTTGAGCGACCCGTCGATCTTCCGCGCGAGGCCGGCGAGCACGCGGCCTGGGCCGGCTTCGACCACGTCGGTCACGCCCCGCGCCGCGATCGCGCGCACCGTCTCGGTCCAGCGCACCGGGCTCGCCGCCTGGCGCGCGAGCGCCGAGCGGATCGCGTCCGGCGACCGGTGCTCGCCGACGTCGACGTTGTGGATGACCGGGATCGACGGCGCGCGGAACTCGACCTGCGCGAGCCGCGCGGCGAGGCGGTCGGCGGCGGGCTTGAGCAGCGAGCTGTGGAACGGCGCGGAGACCGGCAGCAGCATCCCGCGCTTCGCGCCGCGCGCCTTCGCGGCCTCGATCGCGCGCTCGACGGCCGCCCGGTGGCCCGCGATCACGAGCTGCCCGGGCGAGTTGAAGTTGACCGGCTCGACGACCTCGCCCTGCGCGGCCTCGCGGCACGCCTCGACGATCGCGGCGTCGTCGCCGCCGAGGATCGCGGCCATCGCGCCCACCCCCTGCGGCACCGCCTCCTGCATCGCCTGGGCGCGGAAGCGCACGAGCGGCACCGCGTCGCGGAACGCGAGCGCGCCCGCCGCGACGAGCGCCGAGTACTCGCCCAGGCTGTGGCCGGCGACGACGTCCGGCGTCGCGCCGCCCGCCGCCCGCCACGCGCGCCAGGCGGCCACCCCCGCCGTCAGCATCACCGGCTGGGTGTTCGTCGTCAGGTTGAGCGCCTCCGCCGGTCCGTCGGTCACGAGCGCCCACAGGTCGTCGCCGAGCGCCTCGCTCGCCTCGTCGAAGGTCGCGCGCACGGCCGGGTGATCGTCCCACCCGGCCATCATGCCGATCGACTGCGAGCCCTGCCCCGGAAACACCACCGCGATCCTGGTCATCGTCGCCTGCCCGTCCGTGTCTCTTCAGCCCCAGCGCACCAGCGCCGAGCCCCAGGTGAATCCGCCGCCGACGCCCAGCATCATGACGTGGTGGCCGGCGCGGATGCGGCCGTCGCGCACCGCCTCGTCGAGCGCGAGCGGGATCGACGCGGCCGACGTGTTCGCGTGCCGGTCGACGGTCACGACGACGCGCTCCTGCGGCACGTCGAGCCGCTTCGCGGTCGCGTCCATGATGCGCAGGTTCGCCTGGTGCGGGATCAGCCAGTCGACCGACGACCGCGTCATCGAAGCCGCCGCGAGCGCCTCGTCGGCCGCCTCGGTCAGCACGCGGACCGCGAACTTGAACACCGCCTGGCCGTCCATGTGCAAGAACGGGTCGCCCCAGACCGCGCCGTTGCGCACCTGGCCCGGCACGCAGAGCATCCCGCGATGGCTCCCGTCCGCGTGCAGCCGCGTGGCGAGCACGCCCGGCCGGTCGGAGGGCACGAGCACGACCGCGCCCGCACCGTCGCCGAACAGCACGCAGGTCTTGCGGTCGCGCCAGTCGAGGATCCGCGAGTAGATCTCGGCGCCCACGACGAGCGCGTTGCGCGCGGCGCCGGTCTTCAGCATCCCGTCGGCGATCGCGAGCGCGTAGACGAAGCCCGAGCACACCGCCTGCACGTCGAACGCGGGCCCGCCGCGCACGCCGAGCTTGTCCTGCAGGATGCAGGCGGTCGACGGGAACACCATGTCGGGCGTCGTCGTCGCGACGACGATCAGGTCGACGTCGGCCGCCGCGAGGCCCGCGGCCGCGAGGGCCTCGCGCGACGCCGCGAGCGCGAGGTCGGAGGTCGACTCGCCGTCGGCGGCGACGTGGCGCTGCGCGATCCCGGTGCGGGTGCGCACCCACTCGTCGCTGGTCTCGACGCCGCGGCGGACCAGGTCGTCGTTGGTCAGCGTCTCGGCCGGCAGGTAGCGGCCGGTGCCCGCGATGCGGCTATGCGGAAGCGGCATCGTGCGAAGCGTGGCGCGGCTCGCCGAGCGTTCCCGCGGGCATCGCGGCGATGCGCTGCGCGATGCGGTCGAGCACGCCTTCGGCGATCTCGGCGTGGGCCTTCCTGAGCGCGTGCCGGAACGCGGTCGCGTCCGCCCCGCCGTGGCTCTTCAGGACGACCCCTTTCAGGCCCACGAGCGTCGCGCCGTTGTACCGGCGCGGGTCGATCCGGCGCTTGAAGCGCGCGAGCACCGGGTAGGCGATCGCCGCCGCCGCCTTGGACAGCAGGCCCCGCGTGAACTCGGCCTTCAGGAACTCGTAGAGCATCTGCACGAGGCCCTCGGTCGTCTTGAGGGCGACGTTGCCGACGAAGCCGTCGCAGACGACGACGTCGGTGGTCCCGCGGAAGATGTCGGTGCCCTCGACGTTGCCGTGGAAGTTGAGGCCGGAGAGCCTGAGGCGCTCGGCGGCCTCCTTGACGACGTCGTTGCCCTTGATCTCCTCCTCGCCGATGTTGAGGAGGCCCACGGTCGGGCGCTCGATGTGGTCGACCGCCGACACGAGCGCGCTCCCCATCACGGCGAACTGCACGAGCTGCTCGGGCGTGCAGTTCACGTTCGCGCCGAGGTCGAGCATCGTGACCACGCCCTTCTTGGTCGGCATCTGCGAGGCGATCGCGGGCCGGTCGATGCCCGGAAGCGTCTTCAGCACGAAGCGTGCGATGCCCATCAGCGCACCGGTGTTCCCGGCGGACACGCAGCCGTGCGCCGCGCCGTCGCGGACCAGGTTGATCGCGACGCGCATCGACGAGTCCTTCTTCCGGCGCAGCGCCTCCGCCGGCGGCTCGTCCATGCCGATCACCTCGGTGGCGGCGTGGATGCGGACGCGGTCGCGCGCGGGCGAGCGCGACTTCCTGAGGATCGGCTCGATGGCGTCGGGGCGTCCGACGAGGACGACCGCCGCGTCGGGCGTCTCCTCGAGGAACGCGAGCGACGCCGGGACGGTCACGGCCGGGCCGTGGTCCCCGCCCATCGCGTCGACGGCGACGATGACCGGAACAGTCATCCGCTAGACGCGCGCCTTCCCGCCACGGGATCGCGACGGGCTTGTCGGGCGCACGCGGCCGACGTTACTCGTCGGCCTTGGTCTTGACGACCTTCTTGCCGCGGTAATAGCCGCTCGGGCTGATGTGGTGGCGGCGATGCGTCTCGCCGCTCACGGGCTCGACGGCGAGCGCCGGCGCCGTGATGAAGTCGTGCGCGCGGTGCATGCCGCGCTTCGACGGCGACTTCTTGTTCTGCTGGACAGCCATGTCGGATTCTCCTTCGTCATCGTCCCGGGCACGCTCGAGGTCCCGGGCGCCTGCTTCCTTCGCCGCGCCGCGAAACCTCGCCCCGCGCACGTCCCTTTTCGTTCCGCCGCTACTGCCGCGCCGCCGCGCACCCGCCTTCGTGGCGCGGCGCGAACGGGAGCGTCAGCACCAGCTCGTCCTCGACGAGCGTCGCCGCGTCGAGCGGCCGGTCCGCGAGGATCACCTCTCCCTCGCTACCCTCGTCGAGGCTCGCGAGCTCGCCTTCGTCGTGCGCGAGCAGCACCTCGGTGCTCTGCGACACTTTCCACGCCATCCGCCCGAGGCAACGCTGGCAGACCAGCGGCACCTCGGCCTCGATCGCGATCGCGAGCGCCGGCCGACCTTCCGCGCTCGCAAGCCCCTCGATCGTCCAGTCCACCCGCACCGGGTCGTCCCCGGGCGCGAGGCTGTCGGCGACATTGGGCAGGCTCCTGGCGTCGAGCGACCCGGAGATCGACCCGCCGCGCGCGGAGAGCTTGAACGCGTCGAATCGGGCAACGTGACCGGGGCCGGACATCGGGCCGTTCCACGACCCCGGCGGATCGCAGGATCGCGGCCGCCGGAAGGCAAGGAAAGCGCAAACGTCGGATAATACGGGATTCGCGCGCCAGTGTCAAAAACCGTCGAAAAAACAACGAGGAACCCGTCTTGCGCCCGCTCGTGCTCGCCTCGACCTCCCGCTACCGGGCCGCGCTGCTCGACCGGCTCGGCCTGCCCTACGCCGTCGACGGCCCCGGCATCGACGAGTCGGCCCGTGCCGGCGAGTCGCCCGCGGCCGCCTGCGTCCGGCTCGCCGAAGCGAAGGCGCGGGCGGTGGCCGGCCGCCATCCGGGCGCGCTCGTCCTGGGCTCCGACCAGATCGCCGACTGCGATGGCGCGCACGTCGGCAAGCCCGGCACGCTCGAGCGCGCGCGGGCGCAGCTCGCGACGCTCTCGGGACGCACGGTCGTCTTCCACACCGGCGTCGCGCTCCTCGACGCGGCGACCGGGCGCTGCGCGGTCGAGCGCGTCGACGTGCGCAGCACGCTGCGGACGCTCTCCGCCGCCGAGATCGACGCCTACCTCGAGCGCGAGGCGCCGTTCGACTGCGCGGGCTCGGTGCGGTCCGAGGGGCTCGGCATCGCGCTGTTCGAGAAGATCGAGAGCGACGACCCGAGCGCGCTCGTCGGGCTGCCGCTGATCGCGACCTGCCGCCTGCTGCGGAGCGCCGGCGTCGACGTGCTCACCGCCGCCCGATGAGCGCGCGCTGATGCTCTACCTCGTGCCCAACCTGCTCGGGGCCGTGCCGCCCGAGAGCGTGCTGCCCGCGCGCACGATCGCGGCGGCGCGCGCGATCGACGAGTGGGTCGTCGAGACGCCGAAGGCCGCGCGGGCCTTCCTGAAGTCGATCGGCCACCCCCGGCCGATCGCGGAGCTCGCGATCCGCGCGCTCCCGGAGAAGCCCTCGCACGCCGACCTCGCCTCCCTCCTGGCGCCCGCGAAGGCGGGCCGGTCGCTCGGGTTCGTCTCGGACGCGGGTTGCCCGGCGGTCGCCGATCCCGGCGCAGCGCTCGTCGCCGCCGCCCACGCCGTCGGCATCGCGGTCGTGCCGCTCGTGGGGCCTTCCGCGGTCCTGCTCGCGCTGATGGCCTCGGGCCTCTCCGGCCAGGCGTTCGCGTTCCACGGCTACCTGCCGGTGCCCGAGGTCGAGCGCGCGGCGCGCCTCCGCGAGCTCGAGGCCGAGTCGCGGGCGCGCTCGTGCACGCAGATCTTCATCGAGACGCCCTATCGGAACGCCTCGATGCTCGCGACGCTCGCGAGCGTGCTCTCGCCGCGAACGCGGCTCGCGGTGGCCGCCGACCTCACGCTGCCGACCGAGTCGGTCGTCATGCGCGCGGCCGCGGACTGGCGCCGCGTCGACCCGGCGAGCTACCAGCGGCGCCCCGCGATCTTCCTGCTGCAGGCTTAGCGGCCAGGGAGCCTCCTGGGCACCGTGCGCGTCGACGTAGGTCGCGCTTTGGCCCAGCAGATCACCATCCAGGCGCCCTGGCCGGCTGAAGCCGGACCCACAGGCAGAATCACCGACCTCGCGAACGGGCTTGTGGGTCGGGCTTCAGCCCGACGCCTTTCACGCCGGGCTCTCCTCCGGCCAGTCCTTGATGTAGCTCTTGAGCATCCGGTTCTCGAAGCTCTGCTCCTCGTAGACGGCCTTCGCGACGTCGTGGAACGAAACGACGCCCTGGAGCGTCGTGCCGTCCATCACCGGCACGTAGCGCGCGTGCCGCTCGAGCATCGTGCGCCGCAGATCCATCACGTCGAGCCCCGGCGGCGCCGTGAGCGGGTCGCGCTGGACGATGTCGCCGATCTTCAGGTCGCCGAGCGTGCCGCCGTGCTTCGCGAGCGCGTCGAGCACCTCGCGGAAGGTCAGCATGCCGGCCAGGCGGCCGTGGTCCATCACGACCAGCGAGCCGATGTCGTGGTGCGCCATCACGCCGACCGCGTGCCGGACCGAGTCGCCGGGGGCGGCCGTGAACAGCGCGTTGCCCTTGATCCGCAGGATCTCGCTGACGAGCATGGCGTCCTCCTTCTCCGTCGCCGGGCGGACGGCCACGCGCCGGGACCGCCGCCCCGTCGGGACAGGTTACGCCCGCCGGGCGGGCGCGCGCAACCGGCTCGCGCCCGCTACTTGTAGAGGACCTGCGGCAGCCAGAGCCCGATGCCGGGGAACGTGTAGAGGAGCAGGAGCGCGATCACCTGGATCGCCATGAACGGCATCATCCCCGCGAAGATCGCGTTGAGCGACACGTGGGGCGGCGAGACGCCCTTCAGGTAGAACGCCGCCATCGCGACCGGCGGCGACAGGAACGCGGTCTGCAGGTTGAGCGCGACGAGCAGGCCGAAGAACAGCGGGTCGATCTGGAAGTGGACCAGGAGCGGAATGAAGATCGGCATGAAGATGACGATGATCTCCGTCCACTCCAGGGGCCAGCCGAGCAGGAAGATGATGACCTGCGCCAGCACCATGAACTGGATCGGCGTGAGGTCCATCGACAGGACCCAGCTGTTGATGATCTCCTGGCCGCCGAGCAGCGCGAAGGCCGCGGAGAAGATCGACGAGCCCACGAACAGCCAGCACACCATCGCGGAGGTCTTCGCGGTCAGGAACACCGACTCCCTGACCGTCTGCGAGAGGTCGACCTGGTAGACCGCCATCAGGCTCCAGATCGCCGCGGCGGCGATCGACACCCACCCGATCGCCCGGGGCACCGGCGTGTCGTGCACCTCGAACTTGAGCAGCAGGAACCAGACGATCGAGATGCCGACGAGGATCCACAGCGGGATCCAGAGCTTCAGGATCCGGGCGCGCTCGCCCGCCGGCCGCCCGAGCAGCGCGTAGACGGCGGCAAGCGTAAAGCCGCCCAGCGAGCCGATCGCCGCCGCCTCGGTCGGCGTCGCCAGCCCGAAGACGATCGATCCCAGCACCGCGAGTATCAGGATCGCGAGCGGGAAGAACGAGCCCAGCAGCAGCTTGAACACCTCGAGCTGCGCGAACGTGAAGAACGCGTAGAACCCCGCGAGCAGCGCGGCGCCCGCGCCCAGCACGATCCAGAACGCGGTGGGCGCCGGAATGCGCTCCCAGTCCTGCGCGGACGCGGCGGCCGGCGGCTTCGCGGGCGGGGACTGCGCGGATCCGCCCGCGGGCGCCGATCCGGACGGAACCGGCGTGGCCTTGCCGGCGCCCGGCGGCTCCTGCACGCCGCCTTCCGCCGGAGGCTCCTTCAGGTCGCCGCTGTCGGACGGGGGCTCCTGCAGGCCCCCCTCGTCCGCCCCGGCCTCCTGCGAGCCGCTGTCGGTCCCCAGCGGCTCCGCGCCCATCCCCATCTGCTCGAGGCCCGACGTGTCGGTGACGACGTCCGGGCGCGTGAGCGAATGCCAGGTCAGGCCCATCAGCACGGCGAACGCGATGGCGGGCAGGAGCGCGAGGCCGAGCTCGCGGCGCACCGCGGGCGCCGCGAGCGCCGGGTCGCCGCGCCGGCCGAGCGCGCCGAAGAGGCCCGGGATCGCGCGGCGGCTGATCGCCTGCGAGGCCGCGCGCGCGACCGGCGGAAGCTCGATGTGGCGCTCGCTCTCGGGCAACGGCGGCATCCACGCCGGCTTGAGCTTGGCGACGAGAATCACGTAGCCGATGTAGAGGCCCGCCAGCATGAGGCCCGGGAAGAAGGCGCCGGCGTAGAGCTGGACGACCGACACGCCCGCGGTCGCGCCGTAGACGATCAGCATCACCGAGGGCGGGATCAGGATGCCGAGGCAGCCGCCCGCGGTGATGACGCCCGCCGAGATCTTGACGTTGTAGCCCGCGCGCAGCATCGCCGGCAGCGCGAGCAGCCCCATCAGCGTGACCACCGCGCCCACGATGCCGGTCGCGGTCGCGAACACCGCGCAGGTGACGAGCGTCGCGACCGCGAGCGAGCCGGGGATCCGCGCGAGCGCGAGGTGCAGGCTCTTGAACAGCTTCTCGATCAGGTTCGAGCGCTCGACCAGGTAGCCCATGAACACGAACAGCGGGATCGAGATCAGCACGTCGTTCGACATCACCGAGTACGCGCGCTGCACCATCAGGTCGAGCGTCTGCTGGGCCGCGGTCTCGTGGTCGACGCTGCGGTAGGCGAGCCACGCGAAGATCACGCCCATCCCCATCAGCGTGAACGCGGTCGGGAAGCCCAGCATGATCGCGACGACGATCAGCGCGAGCATCAGGAGGCCCACGTGGCCGTTGGTCATCTGCGACGGCGCCGGCATCAGCCAGAAGACGCCGACCACGACCATCGCCATGATCGTCAGCCCGAACCAGACTTCCTTCCTCATCGCCGCCCTCCCGCGCGCGCCGGGCGCGCCCGCGCGCTCACCGCGCCGCCTCGCCTTCGCCGACCACGTACTCGTCGAGTTTCGCGATGTCCTCGTCCTTCACGTGCACCATCTGCTTCAGCTTGTCGACGTCGACCTCCTCGACGTCCTCCTCGCGCGACGGCCAGTCGCCCTGCGCGAGGCAGAGGATGCAGCGGACGATCTCGACGACGCCCTGCAGCAGCAGGAACGCGCCGGCGACCGGGATGATCGTCTTGAATGGGTAGATCGGCGGCCCCTCGGCCGTGATGTTCGAGTGCTCGTTGATCGCCCAGGACTCGCCCGCGTAGCGGTAGCCCGCCCAGATCAGCGCGACGACGCCGGGGAGGAAGAACAGCACGTAGAGCGCGAGGTCGAGCCCGGCCTGCAGCCGCGGCGGGAAGAAGCCGTAGAGCACGTCGCCGCGCACGTGGCCGTTCTTCGACAGCGTGTACGCCCCCGCCATCATGAACAGCGTGCCGTACAGCATGATCATCGCGTCGAACGCCCAGGCGTGGGGGTTGGACAGCACGTACCGGGAGTACACCTCCCACGAGATCAGCGCGGTGAGCGCGACGATCAGCCAGGCGAACGCCTGGCCGACGAACGTGCTGATCTTGTCGATCGTCAGGAGGATCCGTTGCATCGTCGCGCTCCGCGCGGCGCCGCCGCGACGGCGCCCCGCCAAAAAAAAAAGACACCATCCGGACCGGCCGGATGGTGTCCGGGGTGACGTCCCGCCTCAGGCCTTCTTGCCCCCTCCGGCCTTCTGGCCGAAGTAGAAGTTGTAGGCCATCCGGCGGCCCACGTTGTTGTCCATGTCCCACTTGACCGCGCGCTCGGCGAACGCCCGCTGCGAGTCCAGGATCTCCTTGAAGAGCGGGTTCTCCGCCGCCTTCTTCTTCGCGATCCCCTCGTAGACGTCGAGCTGGCGCTGCAGCACCGGGTCCGGCGTCTTGTAGAACTTGACGCCCTGCTTCTGCTGCATCTCGATGTAGTCCTTCGAGTAGCGGTCGATCGCCTTCCACGCGAGGTCCGCCGACGCGGCGTCCACCGCGTTGGCGATGATCGCCCGCATCTTCTCGGGCAGCGCGTCGTACTTGGTCTTGTTGAACATGATCTCGAACTGCTCGGCGTTCTGGTGGTAGCTCTGCAGCATGCACACCTTCGACACGTCCGGGAAGCCGAGGATGCGGTCCGAGGTCATGTTGTTGAACTCGGCGGCGTCGAGCAGGCCGCGGTCCATCGCCGGCACGATCTCGCCGCCGGGCAGCGCGTTGACCGCCGCGCCCAGGGCGGTGAACACGTCGACCGACAGTCCGACGGTCCGGTACTTGAGCCCCTTCAGGTCGTCGGCCTTGGTGATCGGCTTCTTGAACCAGCCGAGCGGCTGCGTCGCCATCGGGCCGTACGGGAACGACACGACGTTCGCGCCGATCGAGTTGTACAGCTTGGTCAGGAGCTCCTTGCCGCCGCCGTAGCGGTGCCAGGAGAGCAGCATGTTCGCGTCCATGGCGTACGCGGGGCCCGAGCCCCACAGCGCGAGCGCGTTCTGCTTGCCGTAGTGGTAGACCAGCACGCCGTGGCCGCCGTCGAGCGTGCCTTTCGACACCGCGTCGAGCAGGCCGAACGCCGGGACCACCGCCCCGGCGGGCAGCACCTCGATCTTGAGGTCGCCGCCGGTCATGTCGTTGACCTTCTTCGCGTAGTCGACCGCGTACTCGTGGAAGATGTCCTTCGCCGGCCAGGTCGACTGCCAGCGCATCGAGATCGGGCCGGTCTGGCCCTTCGCGATCATCGGGAAGCCGAGCGTGCCGGCGGTCGCCGCGGTCGCGGTCGCGGCCTTGAGGAATCGACGGCGGGCGGCGGGCGATTGCGGCTTGGCAGCCGCGCGGGTCTTCTGGGTCATGTCTCCTCCAAGTGCGTCGCCGGTCGCGACGCGAATGACGGGGCGTTCGGCGGTCGTCGCCGCCTCGGGTTCCGATCGATCGGTGATCGTCAAACGCGGCGACTATACAGCGGATCGATGCCGTCCTGTCATTGTGCGCCGCATCATCCGTTCAGCCGCCGGCGATCGGCCGCCGCTCGCGCAGCGCCTGGGCGAGCGTGCCGCTGTCGACGTATTCGAGCTCGCCGCCGACCGGCACCCCTCGCGCGAGCCGGCTCACCTTGAGCCCCCGCGAGGCGAGCAGCTCGCCCACGTAGTGCGCGGTCGCCTCCCCCTCGTGCGTGAAGTTGGTCGCGAGGATCACCTCGCGGACGACGCCGTCCAGCGCGCGCCGGAGCAGCCGGTCGAGGTGGATCTCGCGCGGCCCGATCCCGTCGAGCGGCGACAGGCGTCCCATCAGCACGTAGTAGAGGCCCGAATAGGCCTGCGTCTGCTCGACCATCATCAGGTCGGCCGGCGTCTCGACGACGCACAGGAGCGCCGCGTCGCGCTTGCCCGAGCGGCACAGCGCGCACACGGTGTCCTCGGTGAACGTGTTGCAGCGCTCGCAGTGGTGCACGGCCCCGACCGCGCGCTCGAGCGCCCCGGCGAGCGCGAGCGCGCCTTCGCGGTCGCGCTGCAGCAGGTGCAGCGCCATCCGCTGCGCGGCCCGCGGCCCCACGCCCGGCAGCGCGCGCA
The DNA here is from genome assembly GCA_046347845.1 of Burkholderiales bacterium. Classification (GTDB taxonomy): domain Bacteria; phylum Pseudomonadota; class Gammaproteobacteria; order Burkholderiales; family Casimicrobiaceae; genus VBCG01. Next base: position 33,580 of record JAXMFH010000011.1, read on the forward strand.
GCGCCTTGACCAGCGCGTCGAGGCTGCCCAGCGGCTCGGCCCCCGCGGAGCCGCGCGCGTCGGTCGCTCGCGCGCCCATGGCCGGCGCCGCCGTCAGAACGGGAGCTTGAACCCGGGCGGCATCCCCATGCCGCCCGCGAGGCCCGCCATCTTCTCCTGGGTCGTCGCCTCGACGCGGCGCACCGCGTCGTTCACCGCCGCGGCGACGAGGTCTTCGACCATGTCCTTGTCCTCCGAGAGCAGCGACGGGTCGATCGCGACGCGCTTGACGTCGTGGCGGCAGGTCATCGTCACCTTGACGAGCCCGGCGCCGGCCTGCCCCTCGACCTCGGTGCGCGCGAGCTCCTCCTGCGCGCGCTTCAGGTTCTCCTGCATGGCCTGCGCCTGCTTCATGAGGCCTGCGAGCTGGTTCTTCTGCATCATCGTCGGGATTCCCGGAGCGGTGGGGCGCGGTCAGCGCGGCTTGATCGTGTCGGAGCGCACGGTGGCGTCGAAGCGCGAGACCACGTCGCGGACGAACGGCTCGTCGCGGAACGCCGCCTCGTTGCGCGCGCGAGCCTCCTCGCGCTCGCGCGCCGTGCGCGACGCGAGCGAGCCTTCGGTCGCCTCGCCGACCTCGAACGCGAGCAGGAGCTTGCGCCCGGTCGCCTGCTCGAGCACCGCCTTCAGCCGGTCGGCGTAGGTCTTGCCGGTCAGGTGCTGGTGCGCCGCGGGGAGCGCCAGCGTCAGCACCGCGCCCTCGAGCTTGCGCATCTCGGTCTGGGCCGCGAGCTCGCGCGCCATGCCGGTGAGGCCGAGGCTCGCGACGAACGCGGGCCAGTCACCGGTCTCGGCCGGGAGCGCGGCGCGCGGCGACTGCGGCGCCGGCGAAGCCGCCGCCTTCGGCGGGGACGCCGGCGCGGGAGAGGCGGCAGCGCCCGAACGCTCCGCGCGAGGCGCCGAAACGGGCGACTCGCGCGGCGGCGCGCGGCCCGGCACCTCGCCGGCCGACGGCTCGAACGCGAGCATCCGCAGCAGCGTCATCGACAGCCCCATCGCGTCGTCGGGCGCGATCGCGAGGTCCGCGCGGCCCTGCGCCGCGATCTGCCAGAGCAGCTGCACCGTCTCGGGCGCGAAGCGCCTCGCGTAGTCCTCGACGCGCTTCGCGTCGTCGAATCCCGCGGCGGCCTTCGGCACCGCCTGCGCGACGGCGATCCGGTGCACGAGCCCGGCGAGCTCGGCGAGCGCATCGGCGGCGGACAGCCCGCGAGCGCCGATCGCGTCGGCCTGCTCGAGCAGCGCCGCGCCGTCGCCGGCCGCCAGCGCATCGGCGATCCGGTAGACGAACTCGCGGTCGACGACGCCCAGCATCGCGCGCACCGGGTCCGAGCGCACCTCGCCCGCTCCGAACGCGATCGCCTGGTCGAGGAGCGACAGCCCGTCGCGCAGGCTGCCGGACGCGGCGCGCGCGATCAGCGCGACCGCGTCCTCGTCGTGCGCGACGCCCTCCTCGCGCAGGATGTACGAAAGCCGCGCCCCGATCTCCTCGGGCGAGAGCGGCTTCAGCGCGAACTGCAGGCAGCGCGAGAGGACGGTGACCGGCACCTTCTGCGGGTCGGTCGTCGCGAGCACGAACTTGACGTGCTCGGGCGGCTCCTCGAGCGTCTTCAGCATCGAGTTGAACGCCGACTTCGACAGCATGTGCACTTCGTCGATCAGGTAGACCTTGTAGCGGCCCACCGTCGGCGCGTAGCGCGCGTTGTCGAGGATCTCGCGCATGTTGTCGATGCCGGTGTTCGACGCGGCGTCGATCTCGAGCAGGTCGACGAACCGCCCGGCGTCGATGTCGGCGCACGCGGCGCACGTGCCGCACGGCGTCGCCGTGACGCCGTTCGTCAGGCAGTTGAGGCTCTTCGCGAGGATCCGCGCGATCGTGGTCTTGCCCACGCCGCGCGTCCCGGTGAGGAGATAGGCGTGGTGCAGCTGCCCGCGCGAGAGCGCGTTCGAGAGCGCCGTGACGACGTGCGCCTGGCCGGTGAGCTCGGCGAACGTCCGGGGACGCCACTTGCGCGCGAGGACCTGGTAGCTCATGGAGGGCCGGGCGGGCGTTCGGCGTTCGGCGTCGGGCGTGGGGAAGCGCTGCCGGCAGGCGCGACCGCCGGGCGATCGCGCCTCGTCGTCGAGCGTCCTACAGCGGACGCCCGACCGGAATGGGTGGCGAGCCGTTCCCCCGGCACTTGCAGAGAATCGCTATGGCTGCTTCCTTCCGGACCTGACCAGGTTCACGACCATGCAATGCGGGGCGACCCGCCGCGGAACTGGAACCAAAACCGTCCTGGGCGGACGAACGAGCGCATTATACCCGGCCAGGCCGCGGCCGCCGCAGCCCTTTTGACGCCCGCCTTCATCGACCGACACCGTCCGCCTCCCCTCCGACCGTTGCGACATCGCCTGCAGAAGGTCGTGGAGCACAGGAAGGCGCGCCTCGCGGCGCGGGCGGCGGCGCTCGCGTTCGCCGCGCTCGTCGGCGCCTGCGGCGTCTCCGAGCTGCCCGCGCCGAACGAGGCGCAGACGCTCGTCGTCGCGGTCCGGCCGGGCCCCGGGAGCTGGTTCCCCGGCCCCGACGGCACGATCCAGGGCCTCGACCACGACCTGATCGAGCGGTTCGCCCGCGAGCGCGGACTGCCGCTGACCGTCGTGACGGTGCCCGACGCGGGCGCGCTGATCGACCGGGTCGTCGCGGGCGAGGCGCACGTCGGCATCGGCGGGCTCTACCGTCCGCTCGACGCGAAGCCGGCCCCGCAGAAGGTCCGCGTCCGCCCGCCGCTCCTGTGGACGTCCGGCTACGAATCCGCCGAAGCCGTCGTCGTTTACGCCCGCGACGGCTACCGGCCGCGCGGATTCCGGGACCTGGCCGGCGCCCAGGTCGCCTACGTCGAGTCCTCGGGCATCGAGAGCGTGCTCGCGCTGGTCCGGCGCGACCATCCCGAGATCGGCTGGGTGCCGGTGAAGGCGTCGTCGGCCGATGCGCTGCTCGCGGCCGTCGACGAGGGCAAGGTCGACTACGCGGTCGTCACCTCGATCGACGCCGCGCTCGGACGCAACATCCACCTCGACGTCGACGTCGCGTTCGCGCTCGGCGCGAAGCGCGAGCTCGCCTGGGCGGTCGGGGGCCGGCACCCCGGCCTCGCGCACGAGCTCGACGCGTTCCTCGCGCGCATGCGCCGCGACGGTACGCTCGCCCGGCTCGTCGAGCGCTATTTCGCGCCGAGCGGCGAGGTCGGGCGCCTCGACGCCGAAGTGTTCATGGAGCGCGTGCGCACCGCGCTCCCCGCCTGGAAGCCCATGTTCGTCGCCGCGCAGCAGGCGACCGGCATCGACTGGCGCCTGCTCGCGGCGGTCGCCTACCAGGAGTCGCAATGGGATCCGGGCGCGACCAGCGAGACCGGCGTGCGCGGCTTCATGCAGCTCACCGAGGACACCGCGCGCCACCTGGGCGTCGCGGACCGGACCGACCCGCGGCAGAGCGTGATCGCCGCGGCCCGGTACCTGCGCGACCTCGGGGAGAAGCTGCCGAAGCGGATCGTCGAGCCCGACCGGACCTGGTTCACGCTCGCCGCGTTCAACATCGGGCTCGGCCACCTCGAGGACGCGCGCGTGCAGGCGCAGCGCGACGGGCTCGACCCCGATCGCTGGCGGGACGTGCGCCGGGCGCTCCCGCTGCTCGCGCTCCCCGAGTACTACGAGAAGGCGAAGCTCGGCTACGCGCGCGGCGGCATGCCGGTCGCGTTCGTCGACCGCGTGCGCGCCTACTACGACATCCTGCTGCGCACGCAGGACGCGCACCAGCCGCGCCTGCGCCTCTGGGGCGCCTACGCGGGACCGTGAGGCCGCCCGGGGAACGGGGAAGGCCGTTCCCGTATCATTCGCCCGATGCGTCCGGGCACCGCCATCGCCACCGCCTCGCTCGCCGCGCTGCTCGCGCTCGCCGCCGGCCCCGCGCGCGCCGCGGACACGGTCTTCCTCGACGAGCTGACCTGGACCGAGCTCCGCGACGCGGTCAAGGCCGGCACCACCACGGTGATCGTGCCCGCCGGCGGCACCGAGCAGAGCGGACCGCACCTGACGCTCGGCAAGCACAACGTCCGCGTGCGCGCGCTCGCGGGACGCGTCGCGTCCGAGCTGGGCCACGCGCTGGTCGCGCCGGTGATCGCCTACGTCCCCGAGGGCAACGTCAGCCCGCCGACGTCGCACATGCGCTTCCCGGGGACGATCAGCGTGCCGGCAGAGATCTTCGAGAAGACGCTCGAGTACGCGGCGCGCAGCCTGCGGCAGAGCGGCTTCCGCGACATCGTGCTGATCGGCGACCACGGCGGCTACCAGGCCTCCCTCTCGGCGGTCGAGCGCAGGCTCAACCGCGAATGGGCGGGAACGCCCGTCCGCGTTCACGCCGTGCTCGCGTACTACCGGGCGCAGGAGGACGCGTACAAGCGCGAGCTCGAGGCGCGCGGCTACCGGGCCGAGGAGATCGGCATCCACGCCGGGCTCGCCGACACGTCGCTCGCGCTCGCCGTCGACCCCCGCATCGTGCGCACCGACCGGCTGGGCGACCCGCCGCGCGCCGCGGACGGCACCTACGGCGACCCGCGCCGCGCGAAGGCGGAGCTGGGCGAGCTCGGCGTCAACGCGATCGTGCGCGAGACCGTTGAGGCGATTCGCCGCGCCGAGCGGCGCCGCTGACGCGGTCCCCCGTTCACCCTCCCCCCGACAGGAATTCCCCGATGCAGCACGCTCGACGCACGCTCGCCGCCGTTCTCGGCGCGGGCCTCGCCGCGCTCGCCTGGGCGCAGGCGCCGTCGCCGATCGTCACGGTCCCGGGCATGCCGCCGGTGCCCGACCCGTCCAACCTCTACAGCGAGATCGCCGCCGGCAAGATGAGCCCCGCGGTCGCGAGCGACCTGCCGCGCGTCTACGTGCCGCACGTGCGCGGCAACGACGTCTGGGTGATCGACCCGGCCACCCTCAAGGTCGTCGACAAGTTCAAGGTGGGCCAGAGCCCGCAGCACGTCGTGCCTTCGTGGGACCTGAAGACGCTGTGGGTCGCGAACAACGCGGAGCGCACGACGAACGGCAGCCTGACGCCGATCGATCCGAAGACCGGCAAGGCGGGCAAGTCGATCCTGGTTGACGATCCGTACAACATGTATTTCACGCCGGACGGCCGCTCGGCGATCGTCGTCGCCGAGGCGCACAAGCGCCTCGACTTCCGCGATCCGCACACGTTCGCGCTGCAGGGCTCGCTCGCGGTGCCGCGCTGCGGCGGCATCAACCACGCCGATTTCTCGATCGACGGCCGCTACGCGATCTTCACCTGCGAGTTCACCGGCGGCGTCGCGAAGATCGACCTCGTCGACCGCAAGGTGCTGGGCTACCTGCAGCTGATCCTGCCGGGCAAGCCGACCAAGGTCGTCAAGGGGCCCGACGGCCGAGACGAGACGATCTGCACGACCTGGAAGGGAATGCCGCAGGACATCCGCGTGTCGCCCGACGGGAAGACCTGGTACGTGGCCGACATGATGTCCGACGGGATCTATGTCGTCGACGGCGACAGCTTCACGCAGGTCGACTACCTGCGGACGTCGACCGGCGCGCACGGGCTCTATCCGAGCCGCGACGGCAGGAAGCTCTACATCGCGAACCGCGGATCGAACAAGATCCACGGAACGCCCAAGGGCAAGGGCAGCGTCTCGGTCCTCGACTTCGCGACGCGCAGGATCGTCGCCGAGTGGCCGGTGCCCGGCGGCGGCAGCCCGGACATGGGCAACGTGAGCGCCGACGGCAGGCAGCTGTGGCTGTCGGGGCGCTACGACGACGCGGTCTACGTGTTCGACACCGACACCGGCGCCGTGCGCCAGATCAAGGTCGGCGCGGAGCCCCACGGGCTCACCGTGTGGCCTCAGCCGGGGCGGTATTCGTTAGGTCACACAGGGAACCTGAGGTAAGGCCAAGGCGGAGATCGGAGATAGGAGATCGGACGAGAGCTTCGATCGGAGCGCCCATCCGATCTCCCGTCTCCTATCTCCGCTTTTCCAGCACCTCGATACCTCCCATGTAAGGCCTCAGCGCGGTCGGGACGTCGATGCCGCCGTCGGCGCGCTGGTAGTTCTCCATCACCGCGACGAGCGTGCGGCCGACCGCGAGGCCGGAGCCGTTCAGCGTGTGCACGAGCTCGGGCTTCCCCTGCGCGTTGCGGAAGCGCGCCTGCAGCCGGCGCGCCTGGAACGCCTCGCAATTCGAGCACGAGCTGATCTCGCGGTAGGCGTTCTGGCCGGGCAGCCACACCTCGAGGTCGTAGGTCTTCGCCGACGCGAAGCCGATGTCGCCGGTGCACAGCGCCATCACGCGGTACGGAAGCCCGAGGCGCTGCAGGATCGCCTCGGCGTGGCGCGTCATCTCCTCGAGCGCCTCGTACGAGCGCTCCGGATGCGCGATCTGCACCATCTCGACCTTGTCGAACTGGTGCTGGCGGATCATGCCGCGCGTGTCCTTGCCGTAGCTCCCCGCCTCGGAGCGGAAGCACGGCGTGTGCGCGGTCAGCCGGATCGGCAGCGACTTCGCGTCGAGGATCTCGCCGCGCACCGAGTTCGTGAGCGTGATCTCGGAGGTCGAGATCAGGTAGAGCGGCTCGGATTCGCCTTCCTGCCCGCCCTTGCGGACCGAGAACATGTCGGCCTCGAACTTCGGCAGCTGCGTGGTGCCGAGGAGCGTCTCGGCGTTGACGATGTAGGGCGTGTAGCACTCGACGTAGCCGTGCTCGCGCGTCTGCACGTCGAGCATGAATTGCGCGAGCGCGCGGTGGAGCCGCGCGAGGTCGCCGCGCAGGAACGAGAAGCGCGCGCCGGAGAGCTTCGCGGCGGTCACGAAGTCGAGGAGCCCGAGCCCCTCGCCGACGTCCGTGTGGTCCCTGACGGGAAAATCGAACGCGCGTGGCGCGCCCCAGCGACGCACTTCCACGTTGTCGTCCGACGACCGGCCGACCGGCGTCGACGCGTGCGTGAGGTTCGGGAGGCCCAGCAGGAAGTCGCGCAGGGCGCCCTGCACGCGGTCGAGCTCGGCCTCGAGCGTCTTCAGCGCGTCGCCCAGTCCCGCGACCTCGGCGAGCAGCGGAGCGGCGTCCTGGCCCTTCCCCTTCGCGATGCCGATCTCCTTGGACAGCGTGTTGCGCCGGCTCTGCAGCTCCTGCGTCCGGGTCTGGATGTCCTTGCGCTCGCGCTCGAGCGCCTCGAACGCGGCGGTGTCGAGCGTGACGCCGCGCTTGGCGAGGCCCGCGGCGACCGCGGCGAGGTCGGTGCGGAACAGGTTGATGTCGAGCATTCGGCCATTCTATCAGAGGGTTAGGTGTACCTCCGCGCGCCGGAGGCATGCGCCCCCCGCGTCCGGCACCGGGAACGCCCGGTCAGCGCTCCTCGCCGGAATCGCGCGGCCGGACCTTCGCGTCGCGGGCTCGGAACTCGGCGAGGCGCTGCCGGATCCGCTCCTCGAGGCCGCGGTCGGTGGGCTCGTAGAACGTCACCGGCGGCATGCCGTCGGGCAGGTAGCGCTCGCCAGCCGCGTAGCCGCCTTCCTCGTCGTGCGCGTACCGGTAGCCCTTGCCGTAGTCGAGCGACTTCATGAGCTTCGTCGGCGCGTTGCGCAGGCGCAGCGGCACCGGCCGCGAGCCGTCCTTCGCAACGTGCGCGCGCACCGCACCCCATGCGACGTAGGCGGCGTTCGACTTCGGTGCGACCGCGAGGTACACGACGCACTCGGCCAGCGCGAGCTCGCCCTCGGGCGAGCCGAGCCGCTCGTAGGTCTCGGCGGCCGCGAGCGCGATCTGCAGCGCGCGCGGATCCGCGAGGCCGACGTCCTCGGTCGCCATCCGGATCATCCGGCGCGCGCAGTAGAGCGGGTCGGCGCCGCCGTCGAGCATGCGCGCGAGCCAGTAGAGCGCGGCGTCGGGGTCGGACCCGCGCACCGACTTGTGGAGCGCAGAGATCTGGTCGTAGAACGCCTCGCCGCCCTTGTCGAAGCGGCGGAGGCTCCGCGCGATCGTCTGCTCGACGAACGCGAGGTCGACGGAGCGGCGGCCCGCGTCGGCCGCGGCGGTCGCGAGCTGCTCGACGAGGTTGATGAGGCGCCGGCCGTCGCCGTCCGCGTAGGCGATCAGCGCGTCGCGCGCGGCCTCGTCGATCGGCGTCGAGGGCATCACCGCGGCCACCGCGCGCGCTGAGAGCTCGGCGAGATCGTCTTCCGAGAGCGGCTCCAACACGTAGACGGCCGCCCGGGAGAGCAGCGCCGAGTTCACCTCGAACGAAGGGTTCTCGGTCGTCGCGCCGATGAAGGTGATGAGCCCCTGCTCGACCCACGGCAGGAACGCGTCCTGCTGCGCCTTGTTGAACCGGTGGACCTCGTCGACGAACAGGATCGTCGGGCGCCCCGACTGCGCGCGCGTGAGCTCCGCGCGAGCCACCGCGTCGCGGATCTCCTTGACCCCCGCGAGCACCGCCGAGATCGCGACGAACTCGGCGTTGAACGCGTCGGCCATCAGCCGGGCGAGCGTCGTCTTGCCGACGCCGGGCGGCCCCCACAGGATCATCGAGTGCAGCTTGCCCGCGTGGAAGGCGACCGCGAGCGGCTTGCCCGGCCCGAGCAGGTGGCGCTGCCCGACCACCTCGGCGATCGTGCGCGGGCGCAGGCGCTCGGCGAGCGGCGTGGCCGAGGGCGGCGGCGGGGCGAAGAGGTCGGTCACGGGAACGGCGCGGCGGAAGCGGTCATGATAGCGAAGCGCCGCCTTCCGGCCGCTACAATCGCGAACCGCCCTCCCAACCCATGAGCGAGCCGCGCCTCACCGCGACCTACGTCCTGCGCGCCGATCCGTCGTCGGTCGCCGCGCGCGCGGAGGCGCTCGCGCTCGAGCAGAGCGTCGAGGTCCCGCTCGCCGCGGTCCGCGACGCCCGCGTGCGCCACGAGGTCGTCGCGCGCGTCGCCTCGATCGCGGCCCTGGGCGGCGGGCGCCACGAGGTCCGGCTCGAGATCGCGTTCGAGACGACCGGCGGCGAGCCCGGGCAGCTCCTGAACATGCTGTTCGGCAACAGCTCGCTCCACGACGACGTCGAGCTCGTCGACGTCGACCTGTCCGCCGCGCTCGCCGCCTCGTTCGGCGGCCCGCGGTTCGGCATCGCGGGGTGGCGCGATGCGGTCGGCGCGAAGGGCCGGCCGCTCACCTGCTCCGCGCTCAAGCCGATCGGCCTCGATCCGGCTGCGCTGGCCGCGCTCGCCGGCACGCTCGCGCGCGCCGGCGTCGACGTGATCAAGGACGACCACGGGCTCGCCGACCAGGCGAGCGCGCCGTTCGCCGCGCGCGTCGCGGCGGTCCAGCGGGCGGTCGACGCGGCCGGCCGGGAGACGGGCAGCCGGACGATCTACGCGCCGAGCCTCACGGGAAGCCTCGACGCGATGCGCGCGCAGATGCGGGCGGCGCGGGACGCCGGCGCGCGCGCCTTCCTGATCGCGCCGATGGTGAGCGGCGTGGCGACGCTCTCGGCAGTCGCACGCGAGGCGGGCGTGCCGATCCTCGCGCACCCGGCGCTCGCCGGCGCCGGCCGCATTGGGCCGCCACTGTTGCTCGGCCGCCTGTTCCGGCTGTTCGGCGCCGACGCCACGATCTTCCCGAATGCCGGTGGACGCTTCGGTTACTCGCCGGCGACCTGCGCGGCGATCGCGAGCGCGGCGCGCGAGCCCTGGGGCGGCCTCGCGCCGGCGCTGCCGGTGCCGGCCGGCGGCATGAGCGTCGAGCGCGTCCCCGAGCTGCGCGAGACCTTCGGCGACGACACGATGCTGCTCGTCGGCGGCAGCCTGCTCGTCGCGGGCGACGCCCTCGAGGCGCGCTGCCGCGCGTTCGTCGCGGCAGCACACGCGGCCCGCAAGGCGCCGTGCGCCAGGGAGACTCGTCCATGACCGACCCGACGATCCGCCGCTTCGTCCCGCCGCGCGGCAGCGGCAATCCCGCGACCGACGAGCGTTCCGCCTACCGGTGGGAGGCGGTCGACCTGCTCGCCTACAAGTCCGACCCGGCCTCGCCGTTCCGCGACGTCACCCGCCAGACGCTCTTCCGCCGCGACGACCTCGCCGGCGAGCTGCGCTACTTCGAGGTCGCACCCGGCGGGCACTCGACGCTGGAGCGCCACTCGCACGTGCACGCGGTGCTGATCCTGCGCGGTCACGGCCGTTGCCTGGTCGGCGACGCGGTCCACGCGGTCCACGAGCACGACCTCGTCACGGTGCCGCCGAAGACCTGGCACCAGTTCCGCGCCGCGCCGGACGCCCCGCTCGGGTTCCTGTGCATGGTCGACGCGGTGCGCGACAAGCCCGAGCTTCCCGACGAGGCCGTGCTCGCCGTCCTGCGCGCGAACCTCGGCGTCGCCGCATTCCTCGACGGCCGCTGAACCACGGAGCGACCGATGCCCGCCCGCCGCCACGCCGTCCTCGCCCTTGCGGTCGCCTTCGCCCTGCCTGCCGCGGCCTTCGACCTGCAGGGCCACCGCGGCGCGCGCGGGTACCTGCCGGAGAACACGCTCGCCGCGTTCGGCAAGGCGCTCGAGATCGGCGTCACGACGCTCGAGACCGACCTCGCGGTGACGAAGGACGGCGTCGTCGTGATCTCGCACGATCCCGACCTCAATCCGGCGCTGGTGCGCGGGCCGAACGGATTCTGGCTGACCGCGCGCGGCCCGGCGATCCGCGCGCTCACGCTCGCCGAGCTCAGGACCTACGACGTCGGGCGCGTGAACCCGTCGACCTCGTACGGCAGGCAGTGGCCGCTGCAGCTCGCGCGCGACGGCGAGCGCGTCCCGACGCTCGCCGAGCTGTTCGCGTTCGCGAAGGCGCGCGACCCGAAGGTGCGGTTCAACCTCGAGACGAAGATCACGCCGACCTCCGGCGACACCGTCGTCGACCCGGAGACCTTCGTCGACCTCGCGGTCGCCGAGATCCGCAAGGCGGGCGTCGTCGACCGCACGACGCTGCAGTCGTTCGACTGGCGCACGCTCGTGGTCGCGAAGCGCGTCGCGCCGGAGCTCGAGACGGCCTGCCTCACCGCCCAGTTCCCGAACTTCGACACCGTGAAGCCCGACGCCTCGGGCCGCTCGCCGTGGCAGGCCGGGCTCGTGCCGGCCGAGCACGGGAGCTCGCTGCCCCGCCTCGTCAAGGCGGCCGGCTGCGCGATCTGGTCCGCGAACCTGGCGAGCCTCACGCCGGACCTCGTCCGCGAGGCGCACGCGCTCGGCCTCGGGGTGCTCGCGTGGACGGTGAACGATCCCGCCGAGATGACGCGCTCGATCGACCTGGGCGTCGACGGCCTCATCACCGACTACCCGGACCGCGCGCGCAAGGTGCTCGCCGAGCGCGGGATCGCGCTGCCCTGATCGGGGAAACGGCGGGCTACCGGCCGGCGCGGGGCGCCTGCACGACGTCCGCCCCGGGCGGCGGCGCGAACCGGAACTGATCGGCGGGGATCGCGACGTTGCGCTCGAACGTGTCGAACGCGAGGCGCGTCGTCTGCCCGAACGCGTCGACGAGCTCCATCGCGCGCGGCAGCTCCCCCCGGAAGCCGATGCGGACCTTGGTGAAGGTCGAGTCGGCCGACTTCGGCGTCGCCTCGACCCACGCGAGGCCGTCCGCGGCGCCGGCGTCGACCAGCGAGAAGTTCTTCTCGAGCGCGTTGTCGCCGGCGAGCAGCGCCGCGGGCGTCGCGCCGAGCGCGGCGTCGAGCTCGCGCACGATCACCTGGTTCAGGTCCCGGTCGTAGACCCAGACGCGCGCGCCGTCGCCGACCACGAGCTGCTCGTAGGGCTTCTCGTAGCTCCAGCGGAACTTGCCGGGACGCGCGAACGCGAACGTGCCGGACGACAGCTGCGGCGCGCGGCCGCTCCGCGCGACGACGGTCTGCGTGAAGGTCGCGCGGCCGTTCTTCGCGCCGTCGAGGAACGCGTGGAGCTCGTCGATGCCGCCCGCCTCGACGGCGGCCGGCGCGAGCGCGACCGCGAGGACGAGCAGCGCCTTCGCGGCGCTCATCGCGGCGCGCCGGGCTCGGTGCCCGGGATGTTGGCGAGGCAGTTGCCGATCGGATCGAGGATCACGTAGGTGTGCGTCAGCGCGGCCCAGTCCTTCGCGTTCGGCCGCCGGTGGTACTGGTGCACGTAGACCCGCCACGAGTCGTAGAAGTTCTCGGTCACGACGTCGCAACCGGCGATCGAGGCGCTCGGCCCGCAGAAATCGTCCGGGACGAGCTTCAGCGCGATCCGCTCGGCCTCCTTCTGGTCGATCCGCGGCGAGCCCGGCGCGACGTTGCGCGGGCAGTGGCGGTCGCCCTCGCGGTAGACCTCGACGGGGCCTGCCATCGCCGGGATGCTCGCTGCGCCGAGCGCCACGGCCGCGAGGATCGTCCGCCCCGTCATTCCTTCGGCGCCGGCGCGAGCACCTCGCGGTTCCCGTTCGCCTGCATCGGCGACACGAGCCCCGCGCGCTCCATCTGCTCGATCAGGCGCGCGGCGCGGTTGTAGCCGATCCGCAGGTGCCGCTGGACGAGCGAGATCGACGGTCGCCGCGTCTTCAGCACGACCGCGACCGCCTGGTCGTACATCGGGTCCGACTCGGCGTCGCCGCCCTCGAGCGAGATCCCCTCGTCGCCGTCCGCGGTCCCGCCCTCGAGCACGCCCTCGACGTACTGCGGCTCGCCGAGCGACCGCAGGTGCTCGACGACGCGGTGCACCTCGCCGTCGGACACGAACGCGCCGTGCACGCGCAGCGGGTACCCGGTGCCCGGCGGCAGGTAGAGCATGTCGCCCTGTCCCAGCAGCGCCTCCGCGCCCATCTGGTCGAGGATCGTGCGCGAGTCGACCTTGCTCGCGACCTGGAACGCGATGCGCGACGGGATGTTCGCCTTGATGAGGCCGGTGATCACGTCGACCGAGGGACGCTGCGTCGCGAGGATCAGGTGGATGCCGGCGGCGCGCGCCTTCTGCGCGATCCGCGCGATCAGCTCCTCGATCTTCTTGCCGCTCACCATCATCAGGTCGGCGAGCTCGTCGACGACGACGACGATGAGCGGCATCTCGTCGAGCGGCTCGGGCGACTCGGGCGTGAGCGACACCGGGTTCGCGATCGGCTTGCCGGCCTTCTTCGCGTCGGCGACCTTCTGGTTGTAGCCGGCGAGGTTGCGCACGCCGAGCTGGCTCATGACCCGGTAGCGCCGCTCCATCTCGCCCACGCACCAGGCGAGCGCGTTGGGCGCGAGCTTCATGTCGGTGACGACCGGCGCGAGCAGGTGCGGGATCCCCTCGTAGACCGAGAGCTCGAGCATCTTCGGGTCGACGAGGATCAGCCGCACCTCGCGCGGCTCGGCCTTGTAGAGCAGCGACAGGATCATCGCGTTGACGGCGACCGACTTGCCGGAGCCGGTCGTGCCCGCGACCATCAGGTGCGGCATGCGCGCGAGGTCGACGACGACCGGCTTGCCCGCGATGTCCTTGCCGAGCGCGAGCGCGAGCCGGCCGGGCGCGTCGTGGTAGACGGACGAAGCCAGGATCTCGACCAGGCGCACCATCTGCCGCTTCGCGTTCGGCAGCTCGAGCGCCATGCAGCTCTTGCCCGGGATCGTCTCGACCACGCGGATCGAGACCACCGACAGCGCGCGCGCGAGGTCCTTGACCAGGTTGACGATCTGGCTGCCCTTGACGCCGACCGCCGGCTCGATCTCGTAGCGGGTGATCACCGGGCCCGGGTAGGCCGCGAGCACCTTGACCGCCACGCCGAAGTCGGCGAGCTTCCGCTCGATCAGCCGCGAGGTGAACTCGATCGTCTCGGCCGACACGCTCTCGGCCGCCGGCGGCGCGTCCTCGAGCAGCGAGAGCGCGGGCAGCGGCGAGTCGGGCATGTCGGTGAACAGCGGCCGCTGCTTCTCCTTCACGACGCGCTCGGACTTCGCCGGCGGCGGGGGCGGCGGCACGACGACGATCGGCTCGCGCACGACCTCGGTCCCGCGCGTGCGCTCGACGACGGCTTCGCGCTCGAGCGTCGCCTGCTCGCCGATGCGCCGGTCGATCCGCTCCTCGCGCTTGCGGCGCACCCACGCGACGAGCCCCTCGAGCGCGGCGCCGATCCGCTCCATGAGCTTGAGCCACGACATGCCCGAGAACAGCGAGAAACCGCCCAGGAACGCGGCGACGAGCGCGAGCGTCGCGCCGTTGTCGCCGAGCGCGCGCGCGAGCGCGGTCCCCAGCGCGTCGCCGATCGCGCCGCCGGGTCCGAGCGGCAGCGTCGCCGCGAGCTTCCAGAACCGCAGCGCCTCGATCGCCGAGCTCGACACGAGCACCAGCGCGAAGCCGAGCGCGCCCAGCGACCGCGGGTGATCGGTTTCGAGCTCGGGATGCGCGATGCGCCGGAACGAGGCGACGGTGATCGCGACGCCGGCGACGACGAACCACCAGGCGGACACTCCGAACAGGTAGAGCAGCAGGTCGGCGAGCCAGGCCCCGACGGCGCCGCCGCGGTTCGCGATCGGCGCGCCGCCGCCCGAGGTCGACCACGCCGGGTCGCCCGGCGAGTAGCTCCCGAGGATCAGCGCGACGTACGCGAGCAGCGCGACGATCGCGAACCAGATCGACTCGCGCACGAGGCGCGCGAAGCGCGGCGAGAGCGGCTCCGGCGCGCGGCGCGCGGCGACGCCCCGTCCGGAGGCCGATGCATTCTTATTGAAAAACATCATGTTGCCGCCCGTACTTCATGCGGCACATTATACACCCTTCGGGGCGGCGTGCGGGGAGGCGCGGGATTGGCCGCCGGGGTTGTGCGCGGAGGGGCCACCCCGATCTACCGGTAGAATCGCGCCTCGTCGAGAAAGCGAGCAAGGAAGATGAGCACCAGGCACGTCCGACTCCTGATCCTCGGCTCCGGCCCCGCCGGGTACTCGGCGGCAGTATACGCCGCGCGTGCGAACCTGAAGCCGGTGCTGATCACCGGCCTCGCGCAGGGCGGCCAACTGATGACGACGACCGAGGTCGACAACTGGCCGGCCGACGTCGACGGCGTGCAGGGGCCCGAGCTGATGGCGCGCTTCCAGCGCCACGCCGAGCGCTTCGACACCGAGATCGTCTTCGACCACATCCACGAGGTCGACCTCGGCAAGCGCCCGTTCTCGCTCAAGGGCGACAACGGCAGCTACACCTGCGACGCGCTGATCGTCGCGACCGGCGCCTCCGCGCGCTACCTGGGCCTCCCCTCCGAGGAGCGCTACATGGGCAAGGGCGTGTCCGCGTGCGCGACCTGCGACGGCTTCTTCTACAAGGGCCAGGACGTGGTGGTCGTCGGCGGCGGCAACACCGCCGTCGAGGAGGCGCTCTACCTGTCGAACATCGCGAAGTCGGTCACCGTCGTCCACCGCCGCGACCGGTTCCGCGCCGAGGCGATCCTCGTCGACAAGCTGATGGCGAAGGCGAAGCCCGGCGGCAACGTCCGGATCGTCTGGAACCACGTGGTCGACGAGGTGCTGGGCGACGATTCCGGCGTCACCGGCGTGCGCGTGAAGCACCGGGACAGCGGCGCGACGCAGGTGATCGAGGCGCCCGGGCTGTTCGTCGCGATCGGGCACACGCCCAACACGCAGATCTTCGAGGGGCAGCTCGAGATGGCGGGCGGCTACATCAGGGTGAAGAGCGGCACCGAGGGCGACGCCACCGCCACGAGCGTCCCGGGCGTGTTCGCGGCCGGCGACGTCGCCGACCACGTCTACCGGCAGGCGGTGACGTCCGCCGGCACCGGCTGCATGGCGGCGCTCGACGCGGAAGCCTATCTCGAGCACCACTGACCGCGCGCCGTCCGCGCATGGCCAAGCTCTCCGACCTCAAGGCGCTGATCGACGCGAAGCAGGCGTCGCAGCCGCGCGCGCCTGTCGAGCGCGCGACGAAGCCGGTCGAGCCCGCCGCCCCGTCACGCGCGGAGCCCCCTTCGCTTCGCCGCGCGATCGCCGCGTCGAAGCACGCGGAGGGCGACGTCGACCTCAAGGCGGCGTTCGCCGACGTCGCGCCGATCAAGGCGGTGAACAAGGCCCGCGTCGCGGCCCCTGCCCCCGCCCCGGTGCCGCGCCAGCGGATCGCCGACGAGCGCGACGCGCTCGAAGCCTCGAAGTACGGCGACGAGCCGGCGCCGCAGACCTGGGACGTCGGCCAGGAGCCCGAAGGCGAGCAGACCTACCTGCGCGCCGGGCTCGGCACCGACGTGCTCTCGAAGCTTCGGCGCGGCCACTGGAAGGTGCAGGCGGAGATCGACCTGCACGGCCACGACTCGGAAGAGGCGCGCGACGCGCTCGCCGACTTCCTCGCCGACGCGCGCTCCTCCGGCATGCGCTGCGTGCGCGTGATCCACGGCAAGGGGCTCACCTCGCCCAACCGCGAGCCGGTGCTCAAGGGCAAGGTGCGCCGCTGGCTCGCCCGCTGGGACGACGTGCTCGCGTATTGCGAGGCGCCGCAGCACGCCGGCGGCGGCGGCGCGGTGCTCGTGCTGCTGCAGGGACGCTGAACCGCGCCCGACGCGTCACCGGGCTCCCGACCACGCCGCGCCGATGACGCCCCCGCCGACCATCCGCCTCGCGCTCGCCGCTTCCCTCGCGCTCGCCGCCGTGGCCGCCCACGCGCTCGACGCGTTCCCCGGCACGAAGGCGGTCACGTTCGACGGCAGGCGCCTCGCGCAGGCGGCGCAGGGAAGGACGCCGGTCGAGGCGTGGCGCGAGTTCGTGCCCCAGGGCGAGCCGATCGCGCATTGGACGCGGCTCGCCTCGATCCGCGAGTATCCGACGCACACGGATCCGATGGCCCTCGCCACCGGCCTGCTGCGCGCGCTCAAGCAGCAGAACCCGGACGCGCCCTCCGCGATCATCAGGAGCCCGTCGACCGGCGAGGTGATCGTCGATTTCGTCACCTGGCCGCCCGACCGCGCGTTCACCGAGTTCAACCTGTTCCGCTACGGCAAGCGCGACGGCGGCGGCGTGGTCGCGCAGCAGTACGCGCTGCGGCACTACGGCGACGCGACCGAGTTCCTGCGCGGCCTCAAGGCCGAGCGGACGAGGCTGGTCGAGCTGATGGCGAAGGAAGGGCTGAAGGGGGCGCGCTGAGCGTTCCGGCCGTCGGGCGCCGAAGGTCGGGAGTCGGGAGTCGGGAGCGGGCGTACGGCGCGGCGGCGGCCGTCGCTCGACGCTCAGCGGTCCTGCCCGATCACCCGGTGCGCGTGCGCCGGCAGCTTCGCGCGCACTTCCGCGGTCCGCGCCGGATCGCAACGGCCGACGACGACACCGGGCCCGCCCTCGGCGCGCTCCGCGACGATCTCGCCCCAGGGATCGACCAGCATCGAATGACCGTAGGTCCGGCGCCCGTTCCCGTGGACGCCGCCCTGCGCGGCGGCGAGCACATAGGTCTGGTTCTCGACCGCCCGCGCGCGGAGCAGCAGGTGCCAGTGCGCGTTGCCGGTCGTCCACGTGAACGCCGAAGGGACGCAGACCAGCGCGCAGTCGCCCAGCGCCCGGTAGAGCTCGGGAAAGCGCAGGTCGTAGCAGATCGAGAGCCCGACCCGCCCCATCGGCGCGTCGAACGCGACGACCTCGCCGCCGCGCTCGATCGTCCGCGTCTCGTCGTACGCCTCGTCGCCCTGCGCGAAGCGGAACAGGTGGATCTTGTCGTAGCGCGCGAGCCGCTCGCCGGCGGGGCCGTACGCGAGGCAGGCGCTGCGGACGCGTGACGGATCCGCCGTCGCGACCGGCACGCTGCCCCCGATCAGCACGATGCCCAGCTCGCGCGCGGTGCGCGCGAGGAAGGCCTGCTGCGGACCGTCGCCGTCGCGCTCGGCGAGACGCACCTTGTCGGTCGCACGCGCGCCCAGGATGCCGAAGTACTCGGGCAGCAGCACCAGCGAGGCGCCGGCGCGCGCGGCCTCCGCGGCGAGCGCCCCGGCCTGCGCCAGGTTCGCGGAAACGTCGCCGCCGGACACCATCTGGACGGCGGCGACGCCGAACGGCCGTCCGCTCACGAAGCCCCCACGCTCATTTGGACGCACCGGGCGCAGGCGCGGGCGGCGGCGCGGTCGCGGGGGCGGGCGCGGACGACGGCGCGGGTCGAGCGGATGGCGGAGGCTGCGTAGGCGCCGCTGCCGCGGGAGCGGGAGCGGGAGCGGAACCCGCAGTCGACGCCGCCTGCGGTGCCGCGCTCGCCGCCACCGCCGCCTCGCCGACCGGACGCGCGCCGACGCGCTCGACGACCGGATCGCTCCACGACCCGGTCACGCGGTAGTCGTACGCGAAGATCTGCTCGATCGGGTCCTTCATCGCCTTCTGCGCGAGCAGCGTTCCCGCCCCCACCGCGGCGGCGACCAGCGGATTCGCCGCGAGCAGCAGCATCGCCGCGGCGCCGGCCCCGGTCGACAGCGTCGACGACAGCGAGGGCAGCACGCGGACGGCGAGCTTCTGCGTCTCCTGCGCGAGGTTCGCCTCGCCGGTGATGTCGACGCGCGCCGCGGGGCCGGCGAGCCGCAGGTCGTCCGTCGCCATCACGCCGTGCACGACCTTCACGTTGCCCTCGATGCGGTCGAAGGCGAAGCCCTCGGTGAACACGTCGCGGAAGTCGAGCGCGATGCGCCGGGGCAGCGACTGCAGCGAGAGCACGCCGAGGAGCTTGCCGACCCCCGGGTCGATCTGCGTGAACTGGCCGGGGCCGACCTCGATGCGGAGCGTCCCCGACAGCATCGTCGGATCGTAGTCCGACGGCGCGCCGGGCCACTCGAGCTGGCCCTTGATCGTCGTCGGCGCGCCGCGGACGAGGTCCGCAAATCCGAACCGCTTGAGCATCGCGCCGGCCTCCGGCGTCTCGAGGCCGACGTCGAGCCGCGTGAGCTGCGCGCGTCCCGCCGCCCGCCACCACCCTTCGGCCTGCACGCGCCCCGCGTCGCTCGAGAGCACGAGCCTGTCGATCCGCCAGTCGGCCGCCTGCGGCTTCGCGAGCATCTCGAGCCGCCCGAGGTCGCGCCCCTTCGAGACCAGCGACGCGCTCTGCACGTCGAGCTCGGGCCACGGGTTCGCCTCGCCTTCCCGTCGCGGCTCCGGCGCCTGCGCCGGCGCGAGCTCCCCGGATTCCGGAACCGAGAGCCGCGCGAGGCGCGCGACGATCCGCCCGTTCGGCATCGCGGGCGTCGCCGCGCGCCAGTCGGCGGACCCGGCCGCCTCGCGCGCGGTGATCTGCATGCGCCAGTCGTCGCCGGTCGAGCGCGCCGACACGCTGACCTCGTGCAGCTTGCGGCCGAACGCCTCGAGCACTCCGGTTTCTAGGTCCACGCCGCGGATCGACAGCCCGGGCGCGGACGACACCGAGCGCGCCTGCGCCCGCGACTTGACCGCCACCCAGTCGTCGACGTCGACCGACGCGACGTCGCCGCGGATCCAGACGCCGGGCCGGTCGTTCTCGGCGGGCTGGGTCGCGGCGCGTCCCACCAGGACGAGCACGCGGTCGGCGACCGGCGCGGGGCCCGAGAGGTCGCGATGCACGAGCACGCGCCCCACCCGCGCGACGTCGATCGTGATCGCCTCGCTCGCGCCGCGCGCGTCGGGCCGGCGCTCGACGCGCAGCGGCATCGCGTCGGCCGCCGCCTTTCCGGCCGGCGCCGGCAGGTCGATCACCGCTCCGCGAAGGCCCGACTCGACCGTCCACTGCGTGCCGGCGGGGCGTGAGTCCATCGCGAGCGTCCAGTCGGTCGTTCCGGAAACGCGGTCCGCGAGCGCCTCGGGCAAGTCGTTGCGCAGCGCGAGCAGGTTCGCGGTACCCTGGGCGGTCACCTTGAGCCCGCCCTCCGCCGTCGCGATCGAGAGCTTCGCGGGCCCGCCGTAGACCTCGGCCGCGAGGTCGCGCGCGACCATCCCCTGCTCGTTGAACGCCAGGCGCCCGTCCACCTGCGAGAGCACCGGCACCCCCGGCAGGCGGAGCTGGTTGGACGCGAACGCGTACTCGCCGGCGACCGTCACCTCTTCCGGCTTCGAGAGCGGCAGGTCGAAGCGCAGCTTGAGCGCGCCGTTGCCGGTCGCCTGCGCGCCGTCGAGCGCGTGACCGGTCCAGCCCGCGACCGGGCTCGTCTCGACGAAGTGCAGGAATTCGGCGGTCGGCCCGCTCGCCTCGCCGTCGACCTTGAGGTGCGTGACCGGGGCGAGCAGATCGTCGATCGTGACCTTCGTGCGCCCGATCTGCGCGCCGTACACGCGCCCGGTCGTCGCGTCGATCGCGAGCTTCGCGCCGTCGAGGCGCACTTCGCCGTCGATGTCGGTGATCGCGGGCCAGCCCGGCGCGTAGGCGAGCGCGGCGCCTTTCGCCTTGATCGCGACCTGGAACGCCCCCTGCTTCGGATCCGCGAACGGGAACTGCGCGAGATCGCCCTTCAGAACCAGCTTCGCGTCCTTCGTCGTCCCCGCGAGGAGCGCCTCGCGCAGCCAGTCGCGCACCGCCTTGTCGAGCCCGGCGGGCAGGTACCGCGGCAGCGCGCGCACGTCGGCGCGCGTGAGCTGCGCCTTCAGGTCGACGCTGCCCGGGCCCGCCTTCGTCGAGCGCCAGGTGCCGCTCGCGCTGCCGGCGGCGTCGGCGTTCGCGAACGAGACGCCGTCCAGCTCGACCTCGCCGCCCTCCGCGCCGTGGCGCCAGCGCACGGTGCCGGCGAGCGACTCGAGCGCGATCGGCGCCGGAAAGACGCTCGGCAGCGAGACCGTCGCCGTCCGGCTGCCGACCTTGGCGCTCCCGCCGCGCTCGTCCGCCTGGACCTTCGCCGAAAGCCCGGTGACGCCGGGCACCGCACCGCCCGCCGCCAGGCCGATGTCGATCGCCTCGCCTTCGGCCGCGTACGACGTCGGCGCGTCCGGCGGCCCTTCCCACCGGTAGCGGACGTCGCGCAGCGTGCCGCGCGGCGCGTGGCGGGCGAGATCCTCGCGCCACTTCGCGGGCATCGGGAGGCTCGCCGCCAGCGCCGCGAGCGGCGCGAGCTCGACCACGTTCGCGGTGGCGCGTCCGCTGCGGAAGCTCCCGTCGTCGCCGACGACCGCCTCGTAGACGAAGTCGATCGGTGCGATCGCCGCGCCGTTGCGCGCGACGAGCTCGAGGTCGTCGGTGGCGAACCGGCGCGTCCCCGCGTCGCTCCGCCACGTGGCGCGGCCGCGCACGCTCGCGAGCTCGAGGCGCGGGAGCGTCGGGGAGAGCCGCGTGTCGACGTCGACGAGCTCGACGTCCGCGGTCATCTCCCGCACCGTGCCGCCCGCGAACTCGGCCCACATCCGGACCGCGCCGCGCCCGTCGGTGACCTCGACCGGCAGCGGGATCCACTCGGACCATGCCGCGACGTCCGCGTAGTCGAGCCGGAGGTAGGCGCGCGCCTGCATCTTCGCGAAGTCGTGCGAGGCGAGGTCGGTGAACTCGCCGCGCAGGTCGATCGGCGAGGCGACCTCGGCGGGAGGGACGCCGGTGAGCCCGATCCGGTGGCGGCGCGTTCCGAGCGGGTGCTCGAGCCGGAACTGGACGCGGTCGAGCACGAGCTGCGGGGCGTTCCTCCGCTCGTCGGTCCACAGGATCAGCGCATCGCGCACGACGATCTGCCGCTGGCGCAGCATCCAGTCGACGAGGCGCGTGTCGTCGCCCACGGCCTCGGGGTCGATCTCGAGGCCCGCCACGTGGATGCGCCCGGCCGGATCGCGGCGGATCGCGAGGTTCGCCCCGTCGATCGCCAGCTCCTTGAGCGACAGGTCGAGGAGCGGCAGCGACAGCCACGAGACCGTCGCGTCGACGCGCGGCAGCTCGAGCAGCGGACGGCCCGCGGGCCCGGCCCGGTCGCGCACCGTGACGCCGGTCACGACGATCTTCGGATTCCAGCCGTCCCAGCCGGTCGTCAGGCCCTCGATCGTCACCGGCACGCCGAGCGCCTGCGTCAGGCGGTCGGCGATCTCCGGCCGCCAGGCCTCGACGCGCGGGAGCGCGACGAAGCGCGTGAACAGCAGCACGACGCAGGCGAGCGCGACGAGCGCCGCGACGACGAGCCAGGCGTGCCCCGCGAGCCGCGCGGCGAGCGAGCGCGGCCGAGGCGTCGCTGCGGCGGAATCGTTCGCGGCAGGCATAATGGGCGGGCCCGGAAGCACAGTGTAACGGATCGACCCCGGGCGACCGCCCCGGTTCCCCGCCCTTCCCGCCCCCGATGGACCTCGACGACGCGCTGGCGTACAGCCACTATGCCCGCCGGGTCGTGGAGCCGCACCCCGCGCTGCGCCGGGAGCTCGAAGCCACGCTCGATGCGCCATTCGACTGGCCGGCCGCGCGCGCCGCGCTCGCGGCGGCGGCTGCGGGTCCGGACGCCGTCGCCGCGCTCGAGGTCGCGCTCCGCGCGCTGCGCACCCGCGTGATGGTCCACACGCTCGCGCGCGACCTCACCGGCCACGCGGGCCTCGACGAGGTCTGCGGCGCGGTCACGACCCTCGCCGAGGTCGCGATCGACGCCGCGGCGAGTGCGGCGCGCCGCGAGCTCGTCGCGATCCACGGCGAGCCGGTCGGGACGGAGTCCGGCGCTCCCCAGCCCCTCGTCGTCGTCGGCATGGGGAAGCTCGGCGGCGCGGAGCTCAACGTCTCGTCCGACGTCGACCTCGTGTTCGTCTACCCCGAGGAAGGCGAGACCGACGGCCGCCGCGCGATCGCGAACCGCGAGTTCTTCGACCGCCTGGGCCGGCGCGTCATCGCGCTCCTCGACGAAGCGACCGCGGAGGGGTTCGTCTTCCGCGTCGACATGCGACTGCGCCCCTACGGCGACAGCGGGCCGCTGTCGGTGTCCTACGCCGCGCTCGAGAACTACCTGGTCACGCAGGGCCGCGCGTGGGAGCGCTACGCGTGGCTCAAGGCCCGGGCGCTGACCGGCGTGCCGCCCGCCGAGCTCGACGGGATCGTCGCCCCCTTCGTCTACCGCAAGTACCTCGACTACGATGCCTACGCGGGACTGCGCGACGTGCACCGCCAGATCCGCGAGCAGGCGGCCCGGCGCGACGCCCGCGAGAACGTGAAGCTCGGGCCCGGCGGCATCCGCGAGATCGAGTTCGTGGTCCAGGCGCTGCAGATCGTGCGCGGCGGACGCGAGCCGGGACTGCGCATCCGCAACACGCGCTCGGCGCTCGCCGCGCTGGCCGAACGCGGCCACCTGCCCGAGGCGGCCGCCGCGGCGCTCGACGCCGCCTACGTGTTCCTGCGCGACACCGAGCACCGGCTGCAGTACCGCGACGACCAGCAGACGCAGGCGCTGCCCGACGACCCCGCCGAGCTTCGCGCGCTCGCCCGCGCCATGCGATTCGAGGGCGAGACCGCGTTCCGTGCGGCGCTGGACGCACACCGCCGCGAGGCCGGCCGGCAGTTCGCGTCGGTGTTCGGCACCGACGCGCCGGCCGGCGAGAGCGCCGAAGCCGCGTGGCGCGCCGTGTGGGATGCGCCCGACGCCACCGCCGAGCACCTCGAGGCGCTCTCGGGCGCGGGCTTCGCGGATCCGGCGTCGCTCTTGGGCACGCTCGCCCGCACGCGCTCGGGATCGCGCTATGCAGCGCTGCCCGCGCAATCGAAGGAGCGCTTCGACACGCTCGTGCCGCGGATGCTCGCCGCCGCCGCGGCGAGCCCGGGCGCGGAAGGCGCGCAGGCGACGTTCATGCGCCTCTTCGGACTGCTCGAGGCGGTCGCGAGGCGCAGCGCCTACCTCGCGCTCGTGATCGAGCACCCGCCGCTGATGCCGCGCCTGGCGGCCCTGATGGGCGCTTCCGCCTGGGCGGCGGATTACCTGACGCGCCACCCGATCCTGCTCGACGAGCTGCTCGACGCGCGCGTGCTGATGGAAGAGCCCGATCCGGCCGCCTGGCGCGCCGAGTTGAAGCGCATGCTCGCGGAGAACGCGGGCGACCAGGAGCGCGAGATGGACGCGCTGCGGCACTTCCAGCACGCGCAGTCGTTCCGGCTGCTCGCGCAGGACCTCGCCGGCCGGCTCACCGTCGAGCGGCTCGCCGACCACCTCTCGGCGCTCGCCGACGTGATCCTCGAGGCGACGCTCGCCGCGTGCTGGGCGCACCTCGCCGGCCCCGGCGCGCCGCCGCCGCGCTTCGCGGTCATCGGCTACGGCAAGCTCGGCGGCAAGGAGCTGGGCTACGCGTCGGACCTCGACATCGTGTTCGTCTACGACGTCGCGCCCGACGACCCGGACGCCGACGGGACGTTCGCCCGCTACTCGCGGCTCGCGCAACGCCTGAACACGTGGCTCACGAGCAACACGCCGGCCGGCCAGCTCTACGACACCGACCTGAGGCTGCGCCCCGACGGCGCGAAGGGGCTGATCGCGTCGTCGCTCGCCGGCTTCAAGCGCTACCAGCGCGAGCAGGCGTGGACCTGGGAGCACCAGGCGCTCACGCGCGCCCGCTGGTGCGCGGGCGACGCGGCGATCGGCGCGGCCTTCGAGGCCGAGCGCGAGGCGATCCTCCGTTTGCCGCGCGATCGCGCGAAGCTCGCGGCCGAGGTCGTCGCGATGCGATGCCGCATGCACGACGGGCACCCGAACCCGACCGCGCTCTTCGACCTCAAGCACGACGAGGGCGGCATGGTCGACATCGAGTTCACCGTGCAGTACCTGGTGCTCGCGCACGCGCACGACCATCCCCGGCTCTGCGGCAACCTCGGCAACATCGCGCTGCTGCGCATCGCCGGCGAGCTCGGGCTCGTCCCCGCCGACCTCGCGACGCGCGTCGCCGACGCCTACCGCGAATTCCGCCGGGCGCAGCACGCGGTCCGGCTCACCGGCGCCGCGCACGCCCGCGTGGATCCCGCGGCCCACGAGGCGCGCCGCGCGGACGTGCGCGCGCTGTGGACCGCCGTCTTCGGCGCGCGATGGCCCCTCCACGGAGGCGAAGGCCGATGATCACGATCACGGGACTGTCCGGGAGCCTGCGTGCGGGCTCGAGCAACGCGAAGCTGCTGGCCGCGGCCGCCCGCGCGATGCCCTCCGGCGCCACGCTCGCGATCGGCACGATCCGCGGCATCCCGCTCTACGACGCGGACGTCGAGCGCGAGGGCATCCCTCCCGCCGTGGCGGCCCTCAAGGACGCGGTCGCCGAAGCCGACGGGCTCCTGCTCGTGACGCCCGAGTACAACAACTCGATCCCGGGCGTGTTCAAGAACGCGATCGACTGGCTCTCGAGCCCGACGCCGGACCTCGCGCGCGTGTTCGGCGACAAGCCGGTCGCGCTGATGGGCGCCTCGTCGGGCGGGTTCGGCTCGATCCTCGCGCAGGCGGCGTGGCTGCCGGTGCTGCGCGCGCTCGGCTGCCGGTACTGGTCCGGCGGGCGGCTCCTTCTGTCCCGCGCGAACCACGCGTTCGCGCCCGACGGCTCGCTCGCCGACCCCGCGTTGCGCGAGTCCCTCGCCCGCTTCATGGCGGGCTTCGTCGCGTTCGTGCGCGAGACGCGGCGGGCGTCCTAGCGCACCGGTGCGCGGCTGCGCGTCACGGCGGATCGCGCCCCGACGCGGCGAGCTCCCCGGCCGCGAGCCTGCGCATCACAGCCCGCCAACCCGCCTCGTCGCCGGGCGTGCCCGCCGCGAAGATCGCGGCGTAGTGGCGCCGCTGCAGCGCCGACAGCCGCGCCTCCAGCGCGCGTCCGGGACGCGTGAGCGAGAGCCGGCGCACTCGCGCGTCGCGCTCGTCGCTCGTCCAGGCGACCAGTCCCTGCCGCTTCAAGTCCCGGAGCGGTCCCGCGAGTGCCTGCTTCGTGACCGCGAGCGTGCGCTGGATCTCGCCCACCGTCGGGCGATCGAGGCGCGCGACGAAGAACAGGATCCGGTGGTGCGCGCGGCCGAGCCCCCGCTCGCCGAGCAGCCGGTCGGGCATCGCGACGAATCCGCGATAGCCGAAGTACGTGAGCTCGATCGCCGCGTCGAGCGCGGCGCGACGGTCGCGGTCGGGCATCGGGGGCCTCGTTGACGCCGCCGGGCGGGCGCGGCAGAATAGGTCAGGGAGATTGACCTATTCTGCCCGCGCCGCGGCGCTCCGCGCAAGGCCCCGCCCCGGGGGCGCCGGGACGGCGTGGCGGCTGCGGTAAAATCCCCTTTTCGCACGCATAGCCTTTTCGCCCGAGGAGACGTTCCATGTCGATGGCCGACCGCGACGGCTGGATCTGGTACGACGGACAGCTGGTGCCGTGGCGCGAGGCCACGACGCACGTGCTGACGCACACGCTGCACTACGGCCTGGGCGTCTTCGAGGGTGTCCGCTGCTACAGGACGGTCGACGGCCCGGCGATCTTCCGGCTGCGCGACCACACCGAGCGGCTCTTCCGCTCGGCGCGGATCTTCGGCATGAAGATCCCGTTCGAGAAGGACGAGATCGACGAGGCGCAGAAGGCGGTCGTGCGCCGCAACGGCCTCGACTCCTGCTACATCCGGCCGATCGCGTTCTACGGCAGCCACGCGATGGGCGTCGCCGCGAAGACCAACCCGGTGCTGGTCGCGATCGCGGCGTGGCCCTGGGGCGCCTACCTCGGCGCCGACGGCATCGAGAAGGGCATCCGCGTGAAGACCTCCTCGTTCACGCACCACCACCCGAACGTCACGATGTGCAAGGCGAAGGCGGTCGGCAACTACCCGGTCTCGATCCTCGCGAACCAGGAGGTCACGCACGACGGCTACGAGGAGGCGATGCTGCTCGACAGCGAAGGCTACCTGTGCCAGGGGTCGGGCGAGAACGTCTTCATCGTGCGGGGTGGCGAGCTGCACACGCCCGACCTCGCCGGCGGCGCGCTCGAGGGCATCACGCGCGCCACGATCATCGAGTTCGCCCGCGAGCTCGGCATCCCCGTGCACGAGCGGCGCATCACGCGCGACGAGGTGTACGTCGCCGACGAGGCGTTCTTCACCGGCACGGCCGCCGAGGTGACGCCGATCCGCGAGTACGACCAGCGGCCGATCGGCGCCGGATCGCGCGGGCCGGTCACCGCGAAGCTGCAGTCGCTGTTCTTCGAGACGGTGAACGGCCGCAACGCGGCGAAGAAGCACTGGCTCTCGAAGGTATGACGATGAGCGCGACCCCTGCAACGGATGCCGCGTCGGCGGTCGAGGTCGATCCGAAGGACCTGCCGGCGTTCTGCCCGAACAAGGCGATGCCGCTCTGGAGCTCGCACCCGCGCGTGTACCTGGACCTCGACGTGACCGGCGAGGCGAGCTGTCCGTACTGCGGCACGCGCTACCGGCTCAAGGGCGGCGTACGTCCCGGCGGCGCCCACTAGCCGCCCCCGACCCGCGGTCCCGCGCCCCCGCCCGATGGACCGCACGCTGATCGTCGCGCCTTCCTGGGTCGGCGACGCGATCCTCGCCGAGCCGCTCGTCTCGCTCCTGCGCGAGTCCTACGAGGAGCCGTCGGTCGACGTGCTGGCGCCCCCCTGGTGCGCGCCGGTCTACCAGCGGATGCGCGGCATCCGCCGCATCGTCGAGAACCCGATCCCGCATGGCCGCTTCGAGCTCGCGACGCGCCGGCGGATCGCGGCGGAACTGAAGCGCGAGCGCTACGCGCGCGCGTTCGTGCTGCCGCTGAGCTGGAAGTCGGCGCTGATCCCCTGGCTCGCGGACATCCCCCGACGGACCGGGTTTCGGGGCGAGGCGCGCTACGGGCTGCTGAACGACCTGCGCCGGCTCGACCGGAAGGCGCTCCCGCGCCTCGTCGACCGCTTCTGCGCCCTCGCCGGCCCGCCGGGCACCAACGTGCCGATGCCGCCCGCGCCGGTGCTCGTGCCCGATACGGCCAACCGCGACGCCGCGATCCGGGCGCTGCGCCTGAAGGGCGAAGGACCGGTCGCGATCCTGTGCCCCGGCGCAGAGTACGGGCCTGCGAAGCGCTGGCCCCCGACGCACTTCGCCGACCTCGCGCGGCGCCTGCTCGAGGGGGGCTTCCGCGTCTGGATCGTGGGGTCTCCGAACGACAAGCTCGCCGTCGACGCGGTGATCGCGGCGGCGGGTGAAAGCGCACCGCGCATCCGCGACCTCGCCGGCCGGACCGACCTAGGCACCGCGATCGACCTGCTGTCGGCCGCGTCGGTCGTCGTCAGCAACGACTCGGGCCTGATGCACGCGGCCGCCGCGGTCGGCGTGCCGGTCGTCGCCCTCTTCGGGTCGTCGTCGCCCGTCTACACGCCGCCGTTGTCGCCGCAGGCGCGCATCGCGCGCATCGAGATCGAGTGCAGCCCCTGCTTCAAGCGGGAGTGCCCGCTCGGCCACTTCCGCTGCATGCGCGAGCTCAAGCCGGACCTGGTCTACAATCTGGCGCGATCGGCGACGCCCGGGAACCCGTGACATGGAGATGGAAAATAGAAGATAGGGAATCGAAGAGCCGCGTCGCGCGGCACCGTCCCCCGATCAGCCATTTTCCGTCTTCCTTTCTCTCGTCTCCCCACCATGGCCAAGGTCCGCACGCCCCCGATCTACACGACGCCGCAGGACGCCGCGCTCGCGTTCTACCAGGCGTTCGAGGCGCGCGACTTGGACGCGATGATGGCGACCTGGGCGGACGACGAGGAGATCGTCTGCATCCACCCCGGCGGGCCGCGGCTGGTCGGCTTCGAGGCGATCCGCAACGCGTGGGAGCAGCTCTTCTCCGGCGACGTGCGCCTCCGGTTCCGGATCGAGCAGCCGATCGCGATCGACACGGTCGGCCTCGCGGTGCAGAGCGCGATCGAGCACGTCTTTCTCGCCGACGGCAGCTCGCGCGGAATGGCGGTCGCGACCAACGTGTTCATGCGCACGCCGACCGGCTGGCGGATGGTCTGCCACCACTCGTCGCCCGCGCCCGCCGTCGCCGCGCCCGCGCCCGCGGGACCGCTGCACTGAGGACGGCGCGCTCCGGCGCCCCCGGGACGCCGCGCACGCGGTCCCGGCCCCGTTCGCGCCCGCCCGCATGACGCCGCCTCGCCGCAATCACCTGCGCGACCTCCGGGGCATCGGCCGCGTGGCCGTCGATGCGACGCTCGGCGTCGTCGACCTCGTCGAGGCGTTGCACACGAGGATCGCGCGCACGCCGGTCCGGCTCTCCGGGCCCGTCGGCCGCGCGGTCCACGAGGTCACCGGCCACGTGTACCGGACGGTCCGCGGCGTCGCGGGCGCGGTGGGCGGCGGCCTCGACGCGGTGCTCGGACGGCTAGTGCCGCTGGTCGGCGACGTGCCCGACACGCCTGCGCGCGAAGCGCTGGTGGCCGCGCTCAACGGCGTGCTCGGCGACTACCTCGCGGACTCCGCCAACCCGCTCGCCATCGGCATGCGCCTGCGCCGCGACGGCGCGGGGCTCGATCTCGAGCGCGATGCGCTGGCAGCGCGCATCCCTCGTCCCGCGTCCACGATCCTCGTGGCGGTGCACGGACTCTGCATGAACGATCGCCAGTGGGCGCGCGCGGGCCACGACCACGCGGCTGCGCTCGCACGCGATCTCGGCGCCTCGGCCGTCTACCTGCACTACAACAGCGGCCGGCACGTGTCGGACAACGGACGGGAGTTCGCGGCGCTGCTCGAGGCGCTGGTGGAAGCCTGGCCCGTCCCGCCGACGCGGCTGATCGTCGTCGGCCACAGCATGGGCGGCCTCGTCGCACGGAGCGCGGCGCATCACGGCACCCTCGCGGGGCATCGCTGGCGCGGCCTCCTCGGGAGCCTCGTCTTCCTCGGGGTGCCGCACCACGGATCGCCGCTCGAGCGGGGCGGCCAGGGCCTCCACCTGCTCCTCGAGGCGCTTCCCTACGCCGCGCCGTTCGCGCGACTGGGCCGCGTCCGCAGCGCCGGCATCACCGACCTGCGCCACGGCAGCGTGCTCGACGACGACTGGCGCGGCCGGGACCGGTTCTCGCGCCGGCCGGTCGTGCGCCACCCGCTGCCGCTGCCCGTCGACGTGAACGCCTACGCGGTCGCCGCGACGCTCGCCGATCGCGTGCGCGGCGACGGTCGCGGCATGCGCGGAGACGGCCTCGTTCCGGTCGCGAGCGCGCTCGGCCTCCACGCCGACCCGCGGCTGGCGCTCGCGTTCCCCGCTTCGCACCGGTGGATCGCGACGTCGACCGGGCACCTCGACCTGCTGTCGTCGACCGCGGTCTGCGATCGTGTGCGGGAGTGGCTCGCGGAATCGAAGCGCGTCCGGGGCACGCCGCGCGGCCGCCCGAACTGACCGGAACGGCATGGACGTCGCGGGGCCGTGAACTTCGAGGGCGGTCGGCACCGCCTGCCCGGCACCGCGGCCAGCGTCCGGGAAGGCCGCCCGAGCGCGAGCCTCACCCGGCGGACGGCAGCCGCGACTCGAACACCTTGAACTTGCGGCCCTCGGGCGTCAGGAACCCGGAGAGCCGCAGGTCGATCGCGACCGGCTCGCCGAGCGCCGCCGCGAGCCGCTCCTTCAGGACCGGGATCTCGTCCGCCGCGAACGACGGCCCGGGCACGATCGTCACGTCGAACCGGTCCGGCGCCTGCTGCACGATCCGGTACTGGTCGATCCCGCCCACGTTCCGCAGCACGACCTGGAACGCGACGGGCGAGAGCACTCGTCCGCTCGGCAGCCTGACGACGTCCCACGAGCGGCCGTACGGCGCGGCGATGCGCGGAAACGACGATCCGCACGCGCACGGCCCGGCGAGCAGCGCGGAGCGGTCGCCCAGCCGGTAGCGGAGGAACGGCATCGCGCGCGCGTCGAGGCTCGTGACGATGACCTCGCCCTCGCCTTCGGCCGGGCGGCCGTCGCCGTCGACCAGCTCGACGATCAGCCGGTCGACGTTCACGTGCAGCCCGTCGTGCGCCGGGCACTCCTGCGCGATGCGGCCGACCTCGTTCGAACCGTAGAAGTCG
Source organism: Burkholderiales bacterium (assembly GCA_046347845.1). Lineage (GTDB taxonomy): Bacteria > Pseudomonadota > Gammaproteobacteria > Burkholderiales > Casimicrobiaceae > VBCG01. Next base: position 64,530 of record JAXMFH010000011.1, read on the forward strand.
AAGACCGGCACGGGAAAGAGCCCCCATGCGCGCGCCCGCAGCACCGGATCGAGCATTTCGGAGGACGTGACGATCATCCTCGGACGGCAGATCTCGGCGAAGCGGTCGCCGGCCTCGTGCAGGATCGCGCGGAGCACCGTCGGGTAGATCCACAGCACCGTCGGGCGCAGCCGGGCGAGGCGCCGGATCTGCTCGGCGACCGGCAGCGCGCCGGGGACGAGCCCGGTACGGAACACGCCCAGGCGATCGTGCAGGTTCGGGCGACGCTCGTGCTCGGGCCCGACGATCGCGATCACGTCGCGCCAGCCGACGCCCACGCCGAGCAGCGCCCGGAAGTCGGTGGTCCGGCGCGCTGCGATCTCGCGGCGCGTCGCGACGAGCTCGAAAGGCTCGCCCGACGTCCCGCTCGTGCGTATCGTCACCCGATCGCGGGGCGCCGGCGCGTCGTCCGCGATCGCGGCCGCGCCCGCCCCCTTCAGGTCCCGGCGCGTCGTGATCGGCAGGCGCGCGAGATCGGCGGCCGCCCGTACGTCGTCAGGCCCGACGCCGGCCTCGTCGAAGCGCCGCCGCCAGTACGGCACGCGAGCGTACGCGTGCGCGACGAGCGCGCGGAGCTTCGCGTCGCGCTCGCGCGCGAGGACCTCCGGGGGCCGGCGTGGCGCCCGCAACGCCCGCCGCAGCTCCAGCGCCTCGCCGATCATCGATCGCGGCCGGGTTGGCGCGGCGCCGCACGGGCGCCGACGACGTCAGCGCGTGCCGCCGACCGTCATCTTCTCGATGCGAAGCGTCGGCTGCCCCACGCCGACTGGAACGCTCTGGCCGTCCTTGCCGCAGGTGCCCACGCCGGTGTCCATCCGCATGTCGTTGCCGACCATCGTGACGCGGGTGAGCGCGTCGGGGCCGTTGCCGATCAGCGTCGCGCCCTTGACCGGGTACGCGAGCTTCCCCTTCTCGACCTTCCAGGCCTCGGAGGCCGAGAACACGAACTTGCCGCTCGTGATGTCGACCTGCCCGCCGCCGAAGTTCGCCGCGTAGAGCCCGTCGTCGACCGACGCGAGGATCTCGGCCGGGTCGCGAGTCCCCGCCAGCATGATCGTGTTGGTCATCCGAGGCATCGGCAGGTGGGCGAACGACTCGCGCCGCCCGTTGCCCGTCGGCGCCACGCCCATCAGCGCGGCGTTGAGGCGGTCCTGCATGTAGCCGGTCAGCACGCCGTCCTCGATCAGCACCGTGCGGCGCGTCGCGTTGCCCTCGTCGTCGACGTTGAGCGAGCCGCGGCGCTCCGCGATCGTGCCGTCGTCGATCACCGTGATGCCCTTCGCCGCGACGCGCTCGCCGACGCGGCCCGAGAAGGCGCTCGTGCCCTTGCGGTTGAAGTCGCCCTCGAGCCCGTGGCCGATCGCCTCGTGCAGCAGGATGCCGGGCCACCCCGGGCCCAGCACGACGGTCATCGGGCCGGCCGGCGCCTCGCGGGCGGCGAGGTTCAGCAGCGCCCCGTCCACGGCGTGCCGCGCGTACTCGGCAAGCCGGTCGTCGTCGAAGTACGCGTAGTCGAACCGGCCGCCTCCGCCGGCGTGTCCCTGCTCGCGCCGCCCGTTCTCCTCGACGATCACGGTGATCGACACGCGGACGAGCGGCCGCACGTCGGCGACGATCTCGCCGTCGCTCCGCGCGATCAGCACGGTCTCCTGCTCGGCGGCGAGCGACGCCATGACCTGGGCGACGCGCGGATCGCGCGCACGCGCCATCCGCTCGAGGCGCTCGAGCAGCGCGACCTTCGCCGCCTCGTCGAGGCTGCCGACCGGGTCGCCCGCGCGGTAGAGCGAGCGAGCGCCGCCGCGCCGCGCGACCGGGGCGGACGCCGACTGCCCCTGGCGCCCGATCGCGCGCACCGCCGCGGCGGCCTCGTCGAGCGCCGCGGGCGAGATGTCGTCCGAGTACGCGTAGGCGGACTTGTCGCCGGCCACCGCGCGCACGCCCACGCCGCGGTCGATCGAGAAGCTGCCGGCCTTCACGATTCCCTCCTCGAGGCTCCAGCTCTCGAAGCGGGCGTGCTGGAAATAGAGGTCGGCGAAATCGACGTCGCGCTCGTGGATCGACGCGATCACCTGCGACAGGCGCGCGGGGGTCAAGCCGGCCGGCGCGAGCAGCAGCGCCGAGGCCTCGGCGACGAGCGCCTCGGAGACGGGGGGGACGGAGAGGTCGGTCATGAGGGCGCGGAACGGGACGCGGGGAGATCGGCGGTCGGGAACGGGGAGCCGGCGGGCGCGGGGGACCGAAAGTCCCGGCATTCCGCCGCGGGTCGGGCAAGGATACGCCACCGCCTCCCGACCCCGCGATCCCGGGCGCAACGAGGGCGGGCGCCGTCAGCCGCCTGCACCTTGCCCGAGGTAGGTGGCCGCGACGCGCGGGTTCGCCGCGAGCTCCGCGCTCGGACCGGAGAGGACGAGGTCGCCGGTCTCGAGCACGTAGCCCTCGTCGGAGACCTGCAGCGCCGCGCGCGCGTTCTGCTCGATCAGCAGGATCGACACGCCCGACTGGCGAAGGCCGACGATGATGTTGAAGATCTCGCGCACGATCAGCGGGGCGAGCCCCAGCGACGGCTCGTCGAGCATCAGGAGCTTCGGGCGTCCCATCAGCGCGCGGCCGAGCGCCAGCATCTGCCGCTCGCCGCCGGAGAGCGTGCCCGCGAGCTGCGCGCGCCGCTCCATCAGGCGCGGGAAGCGCTGGTAGACCTCGTCGAGCGCGCGCCGCGTCGCCGCCTCGCCCTCGCGTCGGCGGGCGAACGCCCCCAGCGCGAGGTTGTCGGCGACGGTCATCGACGCGAACAGCTCGCGCTTCTCGGGCACGAGCACGAGCCCGCGCGCGACGCGCTCCTCGACGCCGACGCCCGCGAGCGGCTCGCCCAGGTAGCGGATGTCGCCGCCGGCGGGCAGGAGGCCCATGATCGCGCCGAGCAGCGTCGTCTTGCCCGCCCCGTTGGGGCCGATGACCGAGACGATCCGGCCTTCGCCCGCGTCGAGCGAGACGTCGTGGACGGCCTCGACCTTGCCGTAGCGGACCGAGACGTTGCGGACTTCGAGCAGCGCGCCCATCGCGGCCTCCTCAGACGCCGCCGAGGTACGCTTCGCGCACCGCGGGATTGCGCTGGATCTCGGCCGGGAGGCCCTCGGCGAGCTTCTGCCCGAACTCCATCACGACCAGCCGGTCCGTGAGGCCCATCACGAAGTCCATGTCGTGCTCGACCAGCAGGATCGTCATGCCCTCCGCCTTGAGCGAGCGCAACAGCTTCGCAAGCTCCTGCTTCTCGAGGAAGCGCAGGCCGGCCGCGGGCTCGTCGAGCAGCAGGAGCGTCGGGTCGCAGGCGAGCGCGCGGGCGATCTCGACGACGCGCTGCTGGCCGAGCGCGAGGCTGCCGGCGGCGTCGAACGTGTGCGCGCCGAGCCCGCAGCGCTCGATCTGGCGCGCCGCCTCCGCGCGCGCGCGCGCCTCCTCGCGCCGGTCGAGCCGCAGCGCGGCCTTGACGACGCCGGTGCGCCCGCGCAGGTAGGCGCCGAGCGCCACGTTGTCGATGACGCTCATCGTCGGGATGAGCTTCACGTGCTGGAAGGTGCGCCCGATCCCGCGCCGGGCGATCTCGTAGGGCGGGCGGCTGCCGATCGACGCGCCGCGGAACACGACGTCGCCGGACGTGAGCGGGAGCGCGCCCGAGATCAGCGCGAACGTCGTGCTCTTGCCCGCCCCGTTCGGGCCGATGAGCCCCAGGATCTCGCCGTGCCGGATGTCGAACGACAGGTCGTTGACCGCGACCAGGCCGCCGAACTGCTTGCGGGCGGCCTTCACCTCGAGCAGCGGGCCTTCGCGCGCGGGATGGTGGCGCACGGGGAGCGGATCGGCCTCGCGCACCGGCGGCGGCGGCGTGCGCGGCAGGAGGCGCTCGATCCACGGCCACACGCCGTCGCGCGCGCGCTGCAGCAGCACGATCAGGAGCACGCCGAACACGATCATCTCGAAGTTGCCCGAGCGGCCGAGGAGCTGCGGCAGGACGTCCTGCAGCACCTGCTTCAGCACCGTGATCAGCGTCGCGCCGACGACCGCGCCCCAGACGCTGCCCGCCCCTCCCACGACCGCCATGAACAGGTACTCGATCCCCGCGAGCACCGAGAACGGCGTCGGGTTCACGAAGCGCTGCAGGTGCGCGTAGAGCCAGCCCGAGACGCACGCGAGCAGCGCCGCGTAGACGAACACGACGATCTTGAGGCGCGCGCCGTCGACGCCGAACGCCTCGGCCATGTCGAAGCCGCTGCGCAGCGACCGGATCGCGCGGCCCGGCCGCGAGTCGAGCAGGTTGTTCGTCGCCCACAGCGCCGTGAGCGCGATCGCCCAGACCAGGAAGTAGAACGCGCGCTCGCTCTTGAGCTCGATCCCGCCCAGCGACAGCGCCGGGATCCCGGTGAGGCCGGTGTGGCCGCCCAGGAACTCGAGGTTGCCGAACAGGAACTGGAAGCTGATCCCCCAGGCGATCGTCGCGAGCGGGAGGTAGTGCCCCTTCATGCGCAGCGTGATGAAGCCCAGGCCCAGCGCGACGACCGCCGTGATCGCGAGCCCGATGAAGAGCGTGAACCAGGGCGAGGTCGCGAACTGCGTCGTGAGCCACGCCGTCGTGTAGGCGCCCAGCCCGACGAACGCGGCCTGCCCGAACGAGGTCTGGCCGGCCACGCCGGTGAGCAGCACGAGGCCGAGCGCGACGATGCTGTACAGCCCGATGTAGTTGCCGAGCGTCACCCAGAACTGCGGCGCGGCGAGCGGCACCGCGACCAGCACGGCGACGAAGACGGCGAGCGCGGCGCGCGACCAGGTGAGCTTCACGCGAACGGCCCCGTTCCCGTGCGCGCGGGCGCGCCGCTCATTCCTCCTCCTCGTGGTGGTGCGTCGTGAGGCTGCGCCACAGGAGGACCGGGATGATCAGCGTGAAGACGATCACCTCCTTGAACGCGCTCGCCCAGAACGAGGAGAACGACTCGAGGAGGCCGACGAGCACCGCCCCCGCTGCCGCGATCGGGTAGCTCGAGAGCCCGCCGATGATCGCGCCGACGAAGCCCTTGAGCGAGATCAGGAAGCCCGAGTCGTAGTAGACGGTCGTGATCGGGCCGATCAGGACGCCGCAGAACGCGCAGACCAGGGCGCCGAGCGTGAACGTGAGCGTGCCGGCGAACGTCGGCGAGATGCCGGCGAGCCGCGCCCCGACGCGGTTGACCGCGGTCGCGCGGAGCGCCCGCCCGTAGAGCGTACGGTTGAAGAACAGCGCGAGCGCGACGATCAGCGCGAGGCTCGTCAGCACGACGAGGAGGCTCTGCCCGCTCACCGTGATCGATCCCCACTCGAACGACGCCGACGTGAACGGCGGCGTGCGCGAGCCCTCCGCGCCGAAGAACCAGAGGCCCAGGCCGAGCAGCGCGAAGTGGAGTGCGACCGACACGATCAGCAGCACGAGCACGCTCGCTTCCGCGATCGGCTGGTAGGCGATCCGGTAGAACAGCGGGCCCAGCGCCGTCACGGCCGTGAGCGTGAGCAGGATCTGCACGAGGAACGGCGGCTGCAGCGGCGCCACGTAGTGGATCAGCGCCGCGACCGCGAGCGGTGCGCCGGCCCAGAGCAGGAGACTCCGCGCGAGGTGCCGCGCCTCGCGCCGCCGGACCGCGGCCGCGACCTCCATCGCGCCGGCGACGACCGCCATCGCGGCCAGCATCCCGGCGATGCCCGTCCCCTTGCCGAGCTGCAGGCCCGCCAGCGTGAGCGTCCCGTACGCGACGAACTCGCCGGACGGCACCCAGATGACGCGCGTCACTGCGAACACCAGCACGAGCGCCAGCGCGAGCAGCGCGTAGACGGCGCCGTTCGTGATGCCGTCCTGCGCGAGCAGCGCTGCGATCGAAGCGTCCATCGGCGAGCGGCGGCCCCGGATGTGCGACGGGCCGGCGCGGTCGTCCCGCGGCCGGCCCGTGCCGGAGGTCAGCAGGCTACTTGACGAGGACCCACTTGCCGTTGTCGATCCTCACCATCACGCGGGCCCGGTTGTCGAGGCCGTTGTGATCGTGCGGGGTCATCACGAACACGCCGTGCGTCCCGACGACGTTCGCCTTCTCGAGCTCGTCGCGCAGCGCGGCGCGGAATTCCTTGGAGCCCGGCTTCCCCTTCTTGAGCGCGTTGGGAACCGCGCCGTTGAGCAGCAGGTAGGCGTCGTAGGCGTGGCCGCCGAACGTCGAGCGCGTGCCGAACTTCTTCTCGTACTGCGTCACGTACTCGGCGGCGACCTTCTTCACCGGGTTGCTGTCCGGCAGCTGCTCGAAGACCAGCATCGGCCCGGCCGGCAGCAGCGTGCCGTTGCCGTCCGCGCCGACGACGCGCAGGAAGTCGGGGTTCGCGACGCCGTGCGTCTGGTAGATCTTGCCCTTGTAGCCGCGCGCGACGAGCTCCTTCTGCGGCGTCGCGCCCGGCGTGCCCGCGGCGCCGATCAGGACCGCGTCGGGCTTCGCCGCGATCAGCTTCAGCACCTGGCCGGTCACCGACGTGTCGGCGCGGTTGTATTTCTCCTCGGCGATCACCTGGATCCCCGCGGTCTGCGCCGAGCGCTTGATCTCGGCGAGCCAGCCGTCGCCGTAGGCGTCGGCAAAGCCGATGTAGCCCATCGTCTTGATGCCCGCGGCCTTCATGCTGACCGCGATCGCGTCGGCCATCAGCGCGTCGGACTGCGGCGTCTTGAAGATCCAGCGCGTCTTTGGGTTCGCGGGATCGACGATGCGCGCGGAGGCCGCCATCGAGATCATCGGCGTCTCGCTCTCCGCGGCGGCGTCGACCATCGCGAGCGACGCCGGCGTGATCGTCGAGCCGACGACCACGTCGACCCTGTTCTCGCCGATCAGCTTCTTGGCGTTCTGGACCGCCTTCGTCGTGTCGGACGCGTCGTCGAGCACGATCCAGTTGACCTTCTCGCCGGCGATCGTCGTCGGCAACAGGTCGAACGTGTTCTTCTCGGGGATCCCGAGCGATGCCGCCGGACCGGTCGCCGACAGGGTGACGCCGACGTTGATGTCGGCGAGCGCCGCGCCCGTCGCGCCGATCGAAAGGGCGGCGGCGAGCGCCGTCACGAGCTTGCGTTGAAGCATCGAACTCCTCCTGAAGCCTCGGGATGGGAAAGGTCGGGGGGTGCGTTCTTCCGCCGCGGTCCCCCGCCACCGCCGCCATTCTCGCATGCCGGACCGCTCGCGCGATCCGCGAGCGCCCTCCGGGCGACGTTCCGGCGGATTCTGGCAAGGCACCGGCACCCGGTCAATGCGAGGTCTTGACCGCGATCAAGCAGCGCGGCAACGCGCGCCGGACGAATCCGCGTCAGCGGGGGGCGCACATCGCGACCGCGTCGGGGCCGTAGCCCTCCGCGACCCCGCCGGCGGCCACCATCGCGTCGCGCAGCGCGGGACTTGTCGTGTACCGGTGGTTGGTGTCGGGCCGGCGGTTCCAGATCCGGTAGACCGGCACGGTGGACGGGTCGGCGCAGGCCCCCGTCGCCGGATCGGGCGCGGCGAGGTGCATCGCCGCGCTCGACTCGAGCACGAACCCCGGGTGCGCGGCTCGCACGCGCTCGCACTCGGCGGGGTCCGCCGAGTAGAAGTGCGAGTCGCCCTCGCCGGGCGGCAGGTAGAAGCGACAGATCGGCGTCCGGGCCGGGGCCGCCGCGGACCAGGCGCGAAAGCCCGATCCGGTGCGCCGCCAGCCCGCGAAGACGCCGCCGTCGAGTCCTTCGATCTCCGACGGATCCGCGGTGACGAAGTAGTGGTCGAGCGCCGCGTGATGGTACTCGACCACCGGCACGGAGATCGACGACGACACGGCGCCCAGGCGCAGCACGCGGCCGCCGCCGTAGTCGGCCACGTAGACGTCGCCCGCCTCGTCGCGCCCGAACGTGCTGATCCGGAACCCCGCCCGCGCGAGCTCGTCCACGCCCGCGTCCCCGGACGGGGCCGCCTCGCGCAGCGCGTAGACGACGCCCGAGCAGAAATCGCCGAAGACGTAGCGCCCGCCCAGCGTCGCCGCGAGCGCGCCCCCCCGGTAGACCTCGCCGCCGGTGATCGAGCACCCGGTGTCGTGCGTGTACTCGACGATCGGTGGCGTGAGCGCGGGCGAACCGCAAGCCGGTCCTCCGGACAGGCCCGTGCAGCGCGACCCCTCCGCGACACGCCAGCCGAAGTTCGGCCCGGGCCCGGTCCCCACGGTCACCACGTCGAGCTCCTCGCGCTCGTCCTGGCCCACGTCGCCGATGTAGAGCGTCGGCCCGTCGAACGCGATCCGCCAGGGGTTGCGCAGGCCCAGCGCCCAGATCTCCGGCCGTCCGCCGACGCCGTCCGCATGGGGATTGCCGGGCGGGATCGCGTAGGGCGACGCGCCGTCGACGTCGATCCGCAGGAGCTTGCCGAGCAGGCTCTGCGGATCCTGGGCCCGGTTCTGCGGGTCGTTCGCGCCGCCGCCGTCCCCCATGCCGATGTAGAGCAGCCCGTCGGGACCGAACCGGAGAGCGCCGCCGTTGTGGTTGGCGTACGGCTGCAGGACCACGAGCAGGACCGACGCGCTCGCGGGATCCGCCTCGTCGGGCGTCGCCGGCGGCACCCGGTACCGGGCGATCACCGTCGCGCCGTCCGGGCGGCGCGTGTAGTCGACGTAGACGTAGGGCACCGCCGGGAACGCCGGGTGGAACGCGATCCCGAGGAGCCCGCGCTCGTCGCCCGAGAGCACCAGCGGCTCGAGGTCGAGGAACGGTTTCGCGACGAGGGCGCCGTCGCGGACGATGCGGATGCGCCCGGGCTTCTCCGCGACGAAGAGCCGCCCGCTGCCGTCGCCCGCGTGGACGATGTCGGACGGCTTCTCGAGACCCGACGCGATCGCGACGAGCGGCAGCGGAGCCGGGTTGGGCGGCGGCGCGACGACGGCGGCGAAGCCGGGCCCGGGGAGACCAGGCGCGAGGGCGAGCAGCGCGACGGCGGCGAGGACGGAGGGCCGGGCCATCGGATCGTCGCGCGCCTCCCTCCCGGCGGGCGCGCGCGTCCGGCTAAGGCTTCCTCAGCGCGTCGCGGATCTCGCGCAGGAGCACGACGTCCTCGGGCGGCGCCGCGGGCGGCGCGGGCGGCGCTTCGCGCTTCAGGCGGTTGATCTGCTTCACCATGACGAAGATGATGAACGCGAGGATCAGGAAGTTGATCGCGACCGTGATGAAGTTGCCGTACGCGAACAGCGGCACGCCGGCCTTGGTCAGCGCCTCGTAGGTCTGCGGGCCGCTGTAGCCGGCGGGCGGGCTGCCGAGCGCGATGTACCAGTTCGAGAAGTCGAGGCCGCCGAAGATCCGGCCGACGACCGGCATCACGAGATCCTTGACGAGCGAATCGACGATCTTGCCGAACGCGCCGCCGATGATGACGCCGACCGCGAGGTCGATCACGTTGCCCTTGACGGCGAATTCCCGGAACTCACTGGCGAACGACATGGCTCCTCCCAGAGTGACGGCCCCGGTCGTCCCGGGGCGCGCGACGATCCTTGCGCCGGATGCGCCCCCGTGCCCGCGTCAGATCGCGGCCTCGCCCGACTCGCCGGTGCGGATACGGATCACCTGCTCGACGGCCGTGACGAAGATCTTGCCGTCGCCGATCTTGCCGGTGCGCGCGGCCTTCACGATCGCGTCGATCGCGCGCTCGACGAGCTCGTCCTGCAGCACCACCTCGACCTTGACCTTGGGCAGGAAATCGACGACGTACTCGGCGCCGCGGTAGAGCTCGGTGTGGCCCTTCTGGCGCCCGAAGCCCTTGACCTCGGTGACCGTGAGCCCGGTCACGCCGATCTCCGAGAGCGCCTCGCGCACCTCGTCGAGCTTGAACGGCTTGACGACCGCTTCGATCTTCTTCATGGCTTCCCCGCAAGCACGGCGCGTCGCGCCCGACCTGCCGGTTAGCTTACACGACCCCGGCGCCGGCGCGCTACCGAGCGGCTCCCGGCACGAGGTCCCAGTCGCGCCACGCCGACGTGATCGGGTAGCGCCAGTCCTTGCCGAAGCCTCGCGGCGTGATGCGGATGCCGACCGCCGACTGCCGCCGCTTGTACTCGGCCAGCTTGATCATCCGCACGACCTTCGCGACCGCGTCGGCGGGCAGCCCGCGCGCGACGATCTCGGCGGGGCTCGCGTTCTCCTCGACGTACGCCTCGAGGATCGCGTCGAGCACGTCGTAGGGCGGCAGCGTGTCCTGGTCGGTCTGGTTCGCTCGGAGCTCGGCCGAGGGCGCGCGCGTGATGATGCGCTCGGGGATCACGCGCCCGAGCTCGTTGCGGTAGCGGGCGAGCCGGTAGACGAGCGTCTTGCTGATGTCCTTCAGCACCGCGAAGCCGCCCGCCATGTCGCCGTAGAGCGTCGCGTAGCCGACCGCCATCTCGCTCTTGTTGCCGGTCGTGAGCACGATCGCGCCGGTCTTGTTCGACAGCGCCATCAGCAGCATGCCGCGGATGCGCGCCTGGATGTTCTCCTCGGTCGCGTCCGCGGGCAGCCCCCGGAACTCGTCCTCGAGCGTCGCGAGCATCGCCGCGAACGGTCCTTCGATCGGGATCTCGTCGTGGCGCACGCCGAGGATCCCCGCCATCTCGCGCGCGTCGTCGACGCTCATCGCCGCCGTGTAGCGCGAGGGCATCATCACCGCGCGGACCTTGCCGGCGCCGAGCGCGTCGACCGCGATCGCGAGCGTGAGCGCCGAGTCGACGCCGCCGGAGAGGCCGACCAGCACGCCGGGGAACCCGTTCTTGCCGACGTAGTCGCGCACGCCCATCACGAGCCCGTGCCAGACGTGCGGCTCGAGGCGCGGGTCGAGGCTCCCGCGCACCGGGCGCGGCGCGGCGCCGTCGAAGGCCGCGAGCGCGACGGTCTCGTGCCACGCGGGCGCCTGCTGCGCGACCGACCCGTCGGCCGCGGCGACGAACGACGCGCCGTCGAACAGGAGCTCGTCCTGCCCGCCGACGCGGTTCACGTAGACCACCGGGACGCCGTTCTCCTTCGCGCGCGCCGAGACCACCGCGAGCCGCGCCGCGTGCTGCCGCGTGTGGTACGGCGAGCCGTTCGGGACCACGAGGACCTCGGCGCCGGCGGCCTTCGCCTGCGCCGCCGGTTCCGGGAACCAGACGTCCTCGCAGACGATCAGGCCGAAGCGCACGCCGTCCACGGCGACGACGCAGGGCGCGTCGCCCGGCGCGAAGTAGCGCTGCTCGTCGAACACCGTGTAGTTGGGCAGCCGCTGCTTGCGGTAGACGCACTCGACGCGCCCGTCGCGGATCACCGCGAGCGCGTTGTGGCGCCGGCCCTCGCGCCGCTCCGGAAAGCCCACGACGAGCGTCGTGCCGCGCACGCCCTGTGCGAGCGCCGCGAGCTCCGCGGCGCACGCATCGAGGAACGCCGGCCGCAGCAGCAGGTCCTCGGGCGGGTAGCCGCACAGCGAGAGCTCGGGCGTGACGACCAGCGAGGCGCCGCCGCGCCGGCCGGCCTCGGCGGCCTCGAGGATGCGGCGCGCGTTGCCGGCGAGGTCGCCGACGACCTGGTCGAGCTGCGCCAGCGCGATGTGCATGGATCGATGGTAGCAGACCCCCATGGCGGTTCCGCGGAGGAGATCGGGAGTCGGGAGTCGGGAGTCGGGAGTCGGGGGGCGGGAGTCGGGGGCGGGACGCGGGGGTCGGGGGTCGAGCGTCGAACGTGATGTTCTCGCGTCGAGGGTTGAGCGTCGGGGCGGCGGCGGCGACAATCCGCCAGACAGCATGCGCGCTCCCGTTCCCCGCCCTGCCCCGCCGCTGCCGGTGCCCGCCTCGCCGGTGATCCGCGACGACGTGCCGCTCGCCGCGATCCCCGCAGCCGAATGGGACGCGCTCGTCGGCGGGCACCCTTTCCTCCGACACGCGTTCCTCGAGGCGCTGCACGACACCGGCTGCGCCAGCCGGGCGACCGGCTGGACGCCCCGCTACGTGACCGCGTGGGAGAACGGGAGGCTCGCCGGCGCGATGCCCCTCTACGCGAAGGCGCACTCGTACGGCGAGTACGTGTTCGACTGGAGCTGGGCCGACGCGTACCGCCGCCACGGCATGCGCTACTACCCGAAGCTCGTCGCCGCCGTGCCGTTCACGCCGGTCACCGGTCCGCGCCTCGTGGCGCGCGAGCCGTCGACACGGCGCGCGCTGCTCGACGCCGCGCTCGCGCGGGTCGCGGACGGGAGCCACTCGTCGCTGCACGTGCTGTTCCCGCCCGAGACGGAACTGAGCGAGCTCGTCGCGGCCGGCCTGATCGCGCGGCGCGGCGTCCAGTTCCACTGGGCGAACGCCGGGTGGCGCGACTTCGACGACTTCCTCGCGGCGCTCTCGCACGACAAGCGCAAGAAGATCCGCCAGGACCGCCGCAAGCTCGCCGCGCGCGGCGTCGCGTTCGAGCGCCGGCGGGGACGCGAGCTCACGCACGCGGAGTGGGCGTTCTTCTTCCGCTGCTACGAGGCCACCTACCGCGCCCACCACTCGACGCCCTACCTGACGCTCGAGGGCTTCGAGCGGATCGGCGAGGCGCTCGGGGACGACGTGCTGATGGTGATCGGCTACCGGGACGGGAAGCCGCTGTGCGCCGCCCTCGACGTGACCGACGGCACGACGATGTGGGGCCGCTACTGGGGCGCGGTCGACTACGAGCCCGGCCTGCACTTCGAGGCGTGCTACTACCAGGCGATCGAGCACTGCCTCGCCCACGGCATCGCGCGCTTCGAGGGGGGCGCCCAGGGCGTGCACAAGCTCGCGCGCGGGCTCGAGCCGGTCGCGACCGGCTCGGCGCACGCGATCGGCGACCGGGGCTTCGCCGCCGCGATCGCCGATTACTGCGCCCGGGAGCGCGGCGAGGTCCTGCGCACCGTCGACGAGCTGGAGGCGGCGAGCCCGTACAAGCGGCCGGACCAGGGAGGCTGAGCGTCGTTCGCCGGACGCGGACGCGCGCACCTCGTTCCCCCCGTTCGCCGCTCCCGCTCCCGCTGCCGTTCTCCATTCTCCGTTCTTCATTCTGCATTCGCCATTCGCCCCTTTCCGTCGCCCCGCCCGGATCCCCTTGATCTACAACTCCTCCACCTTCGTCCTCCCGCTCCCGCCCGGGCACCGCTTCCCGATGGCCAAGTACGCACGGCTCGCCGAGCGGGTGGAGCGGCTCGCGGGCCCCCTCGTCCGGATCCCGGAGGCGGCGACCGACCTCGAGCTCGGGCGCGTCCACGACGCCGGCTACGTCGACGCGGTCTCGCGCGGCGCGCTCGACGAGCGCGCGCAGCGGCGCATCGGGTTCCCGTGGTCGGCGGCGATGGTCGAGCGGTCGCGGCGCTCGGCCGGCGCGACGCTCGCCGCGTGCCGCACCGCGCTCGACGGCGGCCTCGGGATCAACCTCGCCGGCGGCACGCACCACGCGCACCGCGCGCACGGTGAGGGCTTCTGCGTCTTCAACGACGCCGCGGTCGCGGCGCGCGCGATGCGGGCCGAGGGGCGGGCGGCGCGCGTGCTCGTCGTCGACCTCGACGTCCACCAGGGCGACGGCACGGCGGCGATCTTCGCCGGCGATCCGGACGTGACGACGCTCTCGATCCACGGGCGCCAGAACTTCCCGTTCCGGAAGACGACGAGCGCGATCGACGTCGAGCTCGACGACGGCACCGGCGACGACGCCTACCTCGCGACGCTCTCGACCGTGCTCCCGCGCGCGATCGACCGTGCGCGGCCCGACCTCGCGATCTACCTCGCGGGCGCGGACCCGTTCCGCGGCGACCGCCTCGGCCGGCTCGCGCTCAGCAAGGCGGGCCTCGCCGACCGCGACCGGGCGGTGCTCGACCGCCTCGCCGCGCTCGGGATTCCGGTGGCGATCGCCATGGCGGGCGGTTACGCCGACGACGTCGACGACGTCGTCGACATCCACTACGCGACCGTCGCGCTCGCGCTCGAGCGCGTCCGCGCGCTTCCGCGCGGGGCGGCAGCGACGCCCGCGTGCTAGACTGGCCCGGCCTCCCGCGCGTCCCGTCCCTCCCGATGAACGAACCGGTCCTCCTCGCGCGCTCGGGTCCCGTCGCGACGCTGACGCTCAACCGTCCCGACGCGCTCAACGTGCTCGACGAGGCGATGGTCGACGCGCTGATCCCGGCGACGGCGGAGGTCGCCGCCGATGCCTCGATCCGCGTGCTCGTCGTGCGCGGCGCCGGCAAGCATTTCATGGCCGGCGGCGACATCCGCACGTTCGCGCGCGAGTCGTCGCGCCCCGCGGACGAGCGCCAGCGCGTGTTCCAGCGCCTCGTCGAACGCATCCACGTCGCGGTCGAGACCCTGGCCCGCATGCCGCAGCCCGTCGTCGCACGGGTGCGGGGCGCGGTCGCCGGTTTCGGGCTCTCGCTGATGAACGCGTGCGACCTCGCGATCGCGTCGGACGACGCGTACTTCGCGGCCGGCTACCGCCAGATCGGCATCACGCCCGACGGCGGGGGAACCTGGTCGCTGCCGCGCATCGTCGGGCAGCGGCGCGCGCTCGGCATCCTGCTCCTCGGCGAGCGTTTCGGCGCGGCCGACGCGCTCGCGATGGGGCTCGTCAACCGCGTGGTGCCGCTCGCCGAGCTCGACGCCGCCGTCGACGCGGCCGCGCGCTCGCTCGCCGAGGGCCCGCGCGAGGTGCTCGCGGCGACGAAGCGCCTCGTGCGCGAGGCGCAGCGGCACACGCTCTCCGAGCACCTGCAGGCCGAGGCCGTGAGCTTCGGCCGGATGGCCGCCGCCGACGACTTCGTCGAGGGCGTCGCGTCGTTCCTCGCGAAGCGCCCCGCGCGCTTCGCACGCTAGCGCCCGCCGTGGCCGGCCTCGCGGGCAAGACGCTGTTCGTGACGGGCGGGTCCCGCGGCATCGGGCTCGCGATCGCGGTGCGCGCCGCGCGCGACGGCGCGAACGTCGCGATCGCCGCGAAGACCGAGGCGCCGCACCCGAAGCTCCCGGGGACGATCCACACCGCGGCGCGCGAGATCGAGGCCGCCGGCGGGCGCGCGCTGCCGCTCGCGTGCGACCTGCGCGACGACGAGGCGCTGCGGCGCGCGGTCGCCGCGACGGTCGCGCGGTTCGGCGGCATCGACGTCCTCGTGAACAACGCGAGCGCGATCAGCCTCACCGGCACCGAGGCGACGCCGATGAAGCGGTTCGACCTGATGATGGACGTCAACGTGCGCGGCACCTACGCCGCCACGCAGGCCTGCCTGCCGCACCTGAAGGCGTCCGCGCGCGCGGGCCGCGGCGCGCACGTGCTGACGCTCGCGCCGCCGCCGACGCTCGAGCCCCGCTGGTACCGCGACCACCTCGCCTACACGATCGCGAAGCTGGGGATGAGCCTGTGCGTGCTCGGGCACGCCGAGGAGTTCCGCGCGGACGGCATCGGCGTCAACGCGCTGTGGCCGCGCACGGTGATCATGACGGCCGCGATCGCGGCACTGCCCGGGGCGTCCGGTCACGCGGGACGGATGCGCAAGCCCGAGATCGTCGCCGACGCAGCGCACGCGATACTCGCGCGGGACCCGAGGCGCTGCACCGGCCGCTTCTTCCTCGACGAGGAGGCGCTCGCGGAAGCCGGCGTCACCGACCTCGCGCGCTACGCGGTCGAGCCCGGCCGCGCCGACCTGATGCCCGACCTGTTCCTGGACTGAGCGCCGGTCGGGCGAACGCCCGGCGGCGCTCGCCAGGCGGGCATCGTCCGCGTCGCGGCGCCGGTCAGACGGCTTCTTCCTCGTCGCGAGGAAGGCCGACCCACTTCTGCTGCGGCTGTCCGGCCGCCTTCGCGCCGCCGCGCCCGCGCCGCCTTCGCTTCTTCTGCCCACCGCCCGCGCCCGGCGCCACGTTGCCGTTGACCTCGCGCGTCGGCGGGCGCGCGCCCTGCGCGGCGTGCCCGCGCGGCGTGCCGTGCGTCGCGGCCGGCGGATGCGCCTCGCCTCCTCCCGGACGCTTGCGCCCGCGACGCCGCTTGCGGCCCTGGCCCTGCCCTTCCCCCGCGCCGCCGCCGGCGTGACCGCCGTGCGGCCCGCGCCGCTGACCTTCGGGCCGCGCGTGCGGGGGCTTGCCGCCCGCCGGCGGCGCGCCGCCGCCCTGCGCCTTGAGGCCCGCCGACTTGAGGAGCGCGTTCACTTCCTGCGGCTCGAGCTCGGCCACCTCGCCGCGCTTCAGCTGCGGCGGCATCGCCACGCGGCCGTAGCGCACGCGGATGAGCCGCGACACCGTGAGACCGATCGCGTCGAAGATCCTGCGCACCTCGCGGTTGCGCCCTTCCTTGACGACGATCCGGTACCAGTGGTTCGACGCGTCCTCGTCGCCGCCGCCGTCCTCGACCTTCTCGCACTTCGCCGGGCCGTCCTCGAGCTCGACGCCGCGCTTCAGCGTCTCGACCTGCTCGTCGGAGAGGCGCCCGAGCACGCGCACCGCGTACTCGCGCTCGACCTCGTAGCGCGGGTGCATCAGCCGGTTCGCGAGCTCGCCCGAGTTCGTGAACAGCAGCAGCCCCTCGGTGTTGTAGTCGAGGCGCCCCACCGCGATCCAGCGCCCGTCCTTGATCGGCGGCAGCATCCCGAACACCGTCGGCCGCTCCTCGGGGTCGTCGCGCGTGACGAGCTCGCCCGTGGGCTTGTGGTAGACGAGCACGCGCGCCTTCGGCTCGGCGAAGCGCACCTTGACCGGCTCGCCGTTGATGCGCACCTCGTCGCCGGGACCGACCTTCTGGCCGATCTCGGCGGGCATCCGGTTGACGGTGATCCGCCCCGCGAGGATCAGCTCCTCCATCGCGCGGCGCGAGCCGAAGCCGCAGCTCGCCAGCACCTTGTGCAGGCGCTGCGGCTCGGTGAAGACCTCGTCAGTGGAGCGTTTGTGTCTCGGAGGCGGCAGGCTCGCCTCGAACCCCTGCATCGCCAGGCTCGACTGGTGCGGGTGCAGGGTGCTCTGCCGCATCGGCCCCGAGGATCGGGGTCGCGAGTGCGAGGGCCGCCTCGGCGGCTTTGGCTGGGGCATCGGGAGTCTCCAGGAGATTCGAGGCGTCGAGCTCGGCCAGGGGCGGGAGCTCCGCGAGGGAGCGGAGGCCGAGGTCGTCGAGGAACGTCTTGGTCGTCGCGTAGAGGGCCGGGCGTCCCGGCGTCTCGCGATGGCCGACGACCTCCACCCACTGCCGGTCCTCGAGCGTCTTGACGACGTTCGTGGACACGGCGACCCCGCGGATCGCCTCGATGTCGCCGCGGGTGACGGGTTGCTGGTACGCGATGATCGCGAGCGTCTCCATGACGGCGCGCGAGTACTTCGGCGGCTTCTCGGGCGAGAGCCGGTCGAGGAAGGGCTGGAGCGACGGCGAGGCCTGGAAGCGCCAGCCCGACGCGACCTGCGCGAGCTCGACCTTGCGCCCGGACCAGTCGGCCCGGAGCTCCTCGAGCAGCTTGCGCACGGTCTCGCCGTCGAGCGGCGGGTCGAACAGGCGCGCGAGCTGCGCGGCCGGCATCGCCTCGCCGGCGACGAGCAGCGCGGCCTCGAGCACGCGCTTGATCTCGGCGAGGTCGCCTGCCGGCGCGGCCTCGCCGTCCGGCGCCCCGGCAGCGGCGGCGCCTCCGGCCACGGCCGCGCGCGTAGGATCTTCCGCGGGCCCGGCGTCGGCCGCGTGCATGTCCGGATCGGGGGTCTCTGGCGTGGTCATTCCGTGTCGGCGGCCAGCGCGAACGCCGCCTCGCCTTTGGCGTGGACGTGGATCGGCGCGTACGGCTCGGCCTGCGTCACGTCGACCAGCTGCTCGCGCACGAGCTCGAGGATCGCGAGGAAGGTGACGACCAGGTGCGGCACGTCCGCGTGCTCGGCGAACAGCGTCGTGAACTCCGCGTAGCGGCCGGGGACGAGCGCCTTGAGCAGCCGGCTCATCTCGGCGCGCACCGACAGCTGCTCGCGCGTCACCAGGTGGTGGCGGTTGACCTTCGCGCGCTGGACGAGCGCGGCCCAGGCCGCGCGCAGGTCGGCGGGCTCGACCTGCGCGAGCCGCGTGGACGAGACGCGGTCGAACCAGACGCGCACGAGCGAGAAGTCGCGCTCCGCGAGCGGCAGCGCGTCGATCGCGTGCGCCGCCGCCTTCATGCGCTCGTACTCGAGCAGCCGGCGCACGAGCTCGGCGCGCGGGTCCTCGGGCTCCTCGCCGGGCAGCGCGGGCGGGCGCGGCAGCAGCAGGCGCGACTTGATCTCGATCAGCACCGCCGCCATCAGCAGGTACTCGGCCGCGAGCTCGAGCTGCGTGCGGCGCATCATCTCGACGTAGCCCAGGTACTGGCGCGTGAGCTCGGCCATCGGGATGTCGAGCACGTTCACGTTCTGCTTGCGGATCAGGTAGAGCAGCAGGTCGAGCGGACCCTCGAAGGTCTCGAGGAACACCTCGAGCGCCTCGGGGGGGATGTAGAGGTCGACCGGCAGCTCGGCGATCGGCTCGCCGTAGACGCGCGCGACCGGCTTCGGCGCGGGCGACGGATGCTCGAGGTCGAGCGAGGCTTCGGTGGACATCAGCCGTACCGGAGGCCCATCGCCTCGCGCACGTCCGCCATCGTCTCCTCGGCGAGCTCGCGGGCGCGCTCGCAGCCGTCGGCGACGATGTTGCGCACGAGCTGCGGGTCGTCGAGGTACTTCTGCGCGCGCTCGTGGATCGGCGCCTGCTCGCGGACGATCGCGTCGATCACCGGCTGCTTGCACTCGAGGCAGCCGATGCCCGCGGTCGTGCAGCCCTTCCACACCCAGTCGCGCGTCGCCGGGTCCGAGTAGATCTGGTGCAGCGGCCACACCGGGCAGGCCTCGGGGTTGCCGGGGTCGGTGCGCCGCACGCGCGCCGGGTCGGTCTGCATCGTGCGCACCTTGCGCGTGACCTCGGCGGGATCCTCGCGCAGGAAGATCGCGTTGCCGGTCGACTTCGACATCTTCTGTCCGTCCAGGCCGGGCACGCGCGGCGTCGCGGTCAGCAGCGGCTGCGGCTCGGGCAGGATCACGCGCCGCGCCCCCTCCAGCCAGCCGAACAGCCGCTCGCGGTCGCCGAGCGACAGGTTCTGCGTCTCCTCGAGCAGCTCGCGCGCCGCGGCGAGCGCCGCCTCGTCGCCCTTCTCCTGGAACGCCGAGCGGAGCTCGTCGTAGCGCTTCGCCTTCTTCGCGCCGAGCTTCCTGACCGCCGCCTTCGCCTTCTCCTCGAAGCCCGGCTCCTGGCCGTAGATGTGGTTGAAGCGGCGCGCGAGCTCGCGCGTGAGCTCGATGTGCGACACCTGGTCCTCGCCGACCGGCACCATGTTGGCGCGGTAGATCAGGATGTCGGCGCTCTGCATCACCGGGTAGCCCAGGAAGCCGTAGTTCGACAGGTCGCGGTCGGCGAGGCGCTGCTGCTGGTCCTTGTAGGTCGGCACGCGCTCGAGCCAGCCCACCGGCGTGATCATCCCCAGGAGCAGCGTGAGCTCGGCGTGCTCGGGCACGCGCGACTGGATGAACAGCGTCGCCCGCGTCGGGTCGAGGCCCGCGGCGAGCCAGTCGACGAACATCTCCCACACGGTGTCCGAGATCGCCTCGGCCTCGTCGAAGTGCGTCGTCAGCGCGTGCCAGTCGGCCGCGAAGAACAGGCACTCGTGCTCCTCCTGGAGCCGGATCCAGTTGCGCAGCGCGCCGTGGTAGTGGCCGATGTGCATGCGCCCGGTGGGACGCATGCCTGAGAGCACGCGATCGTTGAACATGGGGTGGGGTCAGAGGCCGGACCGCAGGTCGACGCCGGTGACGGCGCCGACCGCCGCGAGCGCGAGGCGGTACAGCGGGCCGAGCACGACACCCAGCGCGCCGGTCACGAGGAGCAGGATGACGAGCATGAAGCCGAAACGCTCGGTGTTCGAGTAGGGAATCGCGAGCCGGCGCGGCAACAGGCTCAGCGCGATGCGCCCGCCGTCGAGCGGCAGGATCGGCAGCAGGTTGAGCACCATCAGCGACACGTTGATCACGACTCCGACGAGACTCATGTACTGGAGGCCCGCGCTCTGCAGCGCGCCGCCGGCCGAGGCGAGCCCGAGCAGGAGCGCCCAGCCCACCGCCATCACGAAGTTCGAGCCCGGCCCCGCGGCCGCGACCCACAGCATGTCGCGCTTCGGGTGGCGCAGGTTGCCGAAGTTGACCGGCACCGGCTTCGCCCACCCGAACAGGAACCCGCCGAGCCACAGCGTCGCCAGCGGCACGAGCACGGTCCCGACCGGGTCGATGTGCTTCAGCGGGTTCAGGGTGACGCGGCCCAGCATCCAAGCCGTGCCGTCGCCGAACATCCGCGCCACGTAGCCGTGGGCCGCCTCGTGCACCGTGATCGCCAGAATGATCGGAATCGCGGCCAGCGCGATCCGCTCGAGCGACAGGAGCTCCATTGGGCCGCCATTCTACCCGAGATCGGCCGGCCCGGCCCGCCCCGCCGGCTCCCGCTCAGGCCAGCCCCAGCGCGGCCGGATCCCCCAGGCCCCTGCGGACGACCGCGCCGGGCGGCGTCTCGAGGTCGACGACCGTGGACGCCTCGCCCGCGCAGGGACCCGAATCGAGGAACGCGTCGACCCGCTTGCCGACCGACGCGACGATCGCATCGGGGTCGTTGAGCGGTGCGGTCTCGCCGGGCAGGATCAGCGACGAGGAGAGGATCGGCTCGCCCAACTCCGCCACCAGCGCCGAGGCCACCGGATGCGCGGGCACGCGCACGCCGATCGTGCTGCGTCGCGGGTGCTTGAGGCGCCGGGGCACCTCGCGCGTCGCGGGGAGCAGGAACGTGTAGCTGCCCGGCACGCCCTGCCGCAGGACGCGGAACTGCCAGTTGTCGAGCCGCGCGTAGCGCCCCGCCTGCGCGAGGTCGGCGCAGACGAGCGTCAGGTGGTGGCGCTCGTCGATCCCGCGGATCGCCCGGATGCGCGCGGCCGCGTCGAACGCGTCGAGCCCGCAGCCCAGCGCATAGCACGAGTCCGTCGGATAGACGATCACGCCGCCCGCGCGGAGCAGCGCGACCGCCTGCCGGACGAGGCGCAGCTGCGGGTGGGTGGGGTGGACCGACAGACGTTGCGACACGGGAGGAAAGGCGGAGATCGGAAGGAGGGCTGCGGAGATCGGGGATCCGATGCGCCGCGGTTTGCGGCTCGCGCGGTACGGTTATATGTCCATGATATCATCCAACAATTTCGCTATATAGCCAGCCGCGGCCCCGGGGGCGTTCCGCGATCTCCCCGCTCCGATCTCCGCCTTCCGGCTCCGGACGCCCACGGTTCATGAACCTCCAGCAGCTTCGCTACCTCTGCGCCATCGTCGACCACGGCCTCAACGTGTCCGACGCGGCCGCGGCGCTCTACACGTCGCAGCCGGGAATCAGCAAGCAGATCCGGCAGCTCGAGGACGAGCTCGGGCTCAAGATCTTCGTGCGGCAGGGGAAGCGGTTCGCGTCGCTCACGCCCGCCGGCAGCGTCGTGCTCGACACGGCGCGCAAGGCGCTCGCGGAGATCGGCAACCTGAAGCGCGTCGCCGACGAGTACCGGCGCGAGGACACCGGGACGCTCACGATCGCGACGACGCACACGCAGGCGCGCTACGTGCTTCCGAAGGTGCTGCAGGCGTTCGCCGAGCGCTACCCGAGGGTGCGCGTCGTGCTGCACCAGGGCAACCCGCGCCAGGTCGCCGAGCTCACGGCGCAGGGCGAGGCCGACCTCGGCATCGCGACCGAGGCGCTCGCCGACTACCCGGAGCTGGTCACGCTGCCCTGCTACACGTGGAACCGCTGCGTGCTCGTGCCGGTCGGCCATCCGCTCGCGAAGACGAAGGGCAGGCTCACGCTCGAGGCGCTGGCGAAGCACCCGATCGTCACCTACGACTTCGCGTTCACCGGACGCTCGCAGATCAACGCCGCGTTCGCCGCGCGCGGACTCGAGCCGAACGTCGTGCTCACCGCGCTCGACGCAGACGTCATCAAGACCTACGTCGAGCTCGGCATGGGCGTCGGCATCGTCGCGCAGATGGCCTACGACCCGGCGCGCGACCGCGATTTCGTGAAGCTCGACGCGGGGCACCTGTTCGCGCCGTCGACGACGCGGCTCGCGCTCCGCCGCAACGTGTTCCTGCGCGGCTACGTCTACGCGTTCGTCGCGCTGTTCGCGCCGAAGTACGACCGCGCCGCGGTCGACGCGGCGCTCGAGGGCGGAGGCCCCGAGGCTTGAGCGGCGAAGCCGACCACCCGGCGCCCGCGCGCGCCGGCCGCCGCTCGTGGGCGCTCGCGGGCCTGCTCGCGACGCTCGTGATGCTCGGGCCGTTCTCGATCGACCTGTACCTGCCCGCGTTCGGCGCGATCGGCGCGGAGTTCGGCGTGCCGCAGGTCGCGGTGCAGGCGACGCTGTCCGCCTACCTGTTCGCGTACGCGTTCATGATGCTGTGGCACGGCGCGCTGTCCGACGCCCTGGGCCGCCGCCCCGTCGTGCTCGCGGGGCTCGCCGTGTACGCGGTGGCGACGCTCGGCTGCGCGATCGCCGGCAACATCTCCTCGCTGTGGCTCGTGCGCGCGCTGCAGGGCCTGTCGGCGGGGTCCGGGCTCGTCGTCGGCCGGGCGATCATCCGCGACCGCTACCACGGGGCCGAGGCGCAGAAGGTCATGTCGCAGATCACGCTCGTGTTCTCGATCGCTCCGGCGGTGGCGCCGGTGATCGGCGGCATCCTGCTCAACACGCTCGGCTGGCGGAGCGTGTTCTGGGCGCTGCTCGCCTTCACGCTCGCGCTCCTCGCGTGGACGGCGCGCTCGCTCCCGGAGACGCATCCGCCTTCGGCGCGCACGCCGCTCCATCCGCGCACGATGGCGCGCAACTACCGCTCGGTGCTGGGTCGGCCGGAGTTCCTGCTGCTCGCGTTCGTGCCCGCGCTCAACTTCTGCGCGTTCTTCGTCTACGTCGCGGGCGCGCAGTCGTTCCTCGTCGACCTGCTCGGCGTCTCGACCCTCGGCTTCGGCTGGCTCTTCATCCCGCTGATCGCCGGCGTGATGATCGGCGCGACCGTGTCGGGCCGCGTCGCCGGGCGCCTCGCGCCGCGCCGCACCGTGCGCCTGGGCTACCTGTTCATGGGCGCCGCGTGCATCGCGAACCCGGCGCTCGCCGCGTTGGCCCCCGCGCACGTCGCGATCCACGTCGCGCCGTTGTTCGTCTTCATGATCGGCTCCTCGATCGTGATGCCGAGCATCACGGTGATGCTGCTCGACCTGTTCCCGACGATGCGCGGGCTCGCCTCGTCGCTGCAGGGCTTCATCCAGTTCATGCTCTCGGGCATCATCGCGGGGACCGTCGCGCCGCTCCTCGACCGCTCGCTCGTCGGCCTCGCCTCGGGCATGGCCGCGTTCACGGCGGCGAGCTTCGCGCTGTGGCTCGCCTACCTCCACCGCAACCGCGCCCCGTCCCCGACATGACGAAAGCCCTTACCATCCTCGCCGTCGCCGCGATCGCCCTGCTCTCCGCCCCGATGCCCGCCTCCGCGCAAGGCCCCGACGGCAAGCCGCAGTCGCTGCCGGTCACGAACCTCAAGGTCGGCCCCCACGCGATCGCGGCCGAGGTCGCGTCGACGCCGGACCAGCGCTCGCTCGGCCTCATGTACCGGTTCAGCCTGCCGGCGGACCACGGCATGCTGTTCGTGTTCCCCGAGCCGCAGCCGCTCGCGTTCTGGATGCGCAACACCTACATCCCGCTCTCGATCGCGTTCATCGACGCCGAGGGACGCATCCTCAACGTCGACGAGATGGCGCCGCGCAGCGACGCGACGCACCCGTCGCGCGGCGAGGCGCTCTACGCGCTCGAGATGCGCAAGGGATGGTTCGCGGACCACGGCGTGGGTCCCGGCACGAGGCTGACCGGGTTGCCGCCGCCGGCGAAGCGATAGCCCGATCGCGGAAACCAACGTCGGGCCGGAGCCCGACCCATCGCTTGCCCGGCGGGGCGGGCTCCAGCCCGACGCCCGCCTCCGCGCCATGCCCGCGTCATGGCGGACAGGGACCGCCGCGCCGTCGCGACGCGCCCTTGCCCCGAGGTTGCGCCGCAGCGACGCCGTTCGTCGCCCGGTTGTACACGACAGCCTTGCCGGTACTAGGATTTCCCCCAGTCCCCGACCGCCCCACCCGCGACCATGGCCTCGGCCCAGCGTCCGCTCCCGATCCGCCCGGGCCCGCCGGTCGCGATCCTCGTGCCCGGCGCCGACACGATGGCGGCCGCGTCCGATCCGGCGAGCGTGATCCTCGACTGGGCGCGCTGGCTGGGCTTCGACGGCGTGACCTATTTTCCTTCCCCGGCGGCGCCGATCGCCCTCGCGCCGGCGACCGTCTGGTCGACCTGGAGCGAGCGCTGGCAGCGCGCCTGGCGCGAGGCCGGCTACGCGAGCGCCGATCCGCGCCTCGTCGCGACTGCCGGCCAGTCGCTGCCGTGCCTCTGGGACGGAGGCGTGATCGTCGCCCGCGGACGCCTGCGGCGCTTCCTCGACGAGGCGGCGCGCGAAGGCATCCGCAGCGGCGTCGCGATCCCGATCGGCACCGCGCGCGGGCGCGCGATCGTCGCGTTCGACTCGTCGGTCGCGCCGGTGGCGCCCGCGCGCCGTGCCGCGATCCACGCGCGCCTGGGCGAGCTCCTGTGGGCGGCGCACGCCGTGCACGCGAGCCGCCACGTCGATCCTCCGCCCCGCGCGCCGGTGGCCGCCGGCGCCCGCGACACGCTGTCCGGGCGCGAGCACGAGTGCCTCGCGATGTCGGCGCGGGGCCTCACGAGCCGCGACATCGCGGCGAAGCTCGGGATCGCGTCGCGCACCGTCGATTTCCACGTCGGCAAGGCGCTCGTGAAGCTCGCGGCGCTGAATCGCCACGAGGCGATCGCGAAGGCGATCGCGCGCGGCTGGCTGGACTGACGCGCGGGCGCCGGCGCGCCTCGCGCGTCAGCGCAGGATCGGCCCGGCGAACCCGGTCGAGCGCAGCGTGCGCACCGCGACGCGTCCGGCCTCGGCGCCGAAGCGGCGCGCGAGCCGGCTCGGGAGGTCCTCGCGCGGCGTGAAGTCGACGACTTCCTCGGCGCCGATCACGTCGCGCGCGACGCCGTCGACGCTGCCCGTCGCGTCGGCGAGCCCGAGCTCGACCGCGCGCTGGCCGTTCCAGACGAGCCCGGAGAACATCTCGGGCGTCTCCTTGAGGCGCGCGCCGCGTCCCTCGCGGACGGCCGCGATGAATTGCGCGTGGATGTCGGCGATCATCGCCTGCGCGTACTCGCGCTGCTTCTCGGGCAGCGGCGAGAACGGGTCGAGGAACGCCTTGTTCTCGCCCGCCGTCAGCACGCGCCGCTCGACGCCGAGCTTGTCGAGCGAGCCGGCGAAGCCGAAGCCGTCGATGATCACGCCGATCGAGCCGACGAGGCTCGCGGGATTCACGTAGATGCGGTCCGCGGCGGCCGCGACGTAGTAGGCGCCCGACGCGGCCATCTCCTCGACGACGGCGTGCAGCGGAATCGACGGGTACTTGGCGCGCAGGCGCCGGACCTCCGCGTAGATCTGCCCCGCCTGCACGGGGCTCCCGCCCGGGCTGTTGATCCGCAGCAGCACGCCCTTGGTGCCCGGGTGCTCGAACGCGGCCCTGAGCCCCTCGACGACGATGTCCGCGCTCGCGCGTCCCTCGCGGTCGATCTCGCCGTCGACGTCGACGACCGCCGTGCACTTGTCGAGGCAGATGTGGCTCTGCGCACCGATGACGCCGAGGAACAGGAGCCCGCCGACGACCACGACCGCCAGCGCGAGCAACCGGAAGAAGATCGACCAGCGCCGCGCGCGCCGCCGCTCGACCACGATGTCGCTCGCCAGCGCCTCCAGCGCCCGTCGTTCCCAGCCTTCGTCCGCCATGCCGCCTCTCGCCCGGCGCACCGCGCGCCGCGAACCCGCGAGTCTACTCCGCGACGACCAGGCCGCCCTCCTCGCGCACGGCGACCGCCTCGAGCGAGGCGCCTTTGCACGGGCCCGCCACGCAGCGGCCGGTCGACGGCTCGAACAGCGCGCCGTGCGTCGCGCACACGACGTACCGTCCGTCCGCGTCGAGGAAATCGCCCTCGCTCCAGTCGAGCTCGCCGCCGGTGTGCGGGCATTCGTTGCGCCAGGCGAGCGCGTGCCCGGCGACGCGCAGCGCGAAGCACGGCCGCCCGCCGACCTCGAAGCGCGCGCCGCGCCCGCCGTCGACCAGCGCCGACGACTCGGCAACGACGACGCGCGCGGGCGCCGCCGAAGGGTCGCCGTCGTTCATCGCGCCGGCATCCGCCCGGCTCACCCGTTCGTCAGCAGCCACGCCCGCAGCTCCGAAACCGAGTGCACGGTCGCGAGCGGCTCGCGCGCGGCGAGCCCCTCGGGCGCGTGCGCGCCGTACGAGACCGCGAGCGCGTGCGCGCCGGCGTTCCGCGCGAGGTCGAGGTCGTGCGTCGTGTCGCCGATCATCAGCGTGTCGCGCGGCTCCGCGCCGAGCCGGTCCATCAGCGCGAGCAGCATGTCCGGATGCGGCTTCGGGAAGCCCTCGTCGGCGCAGCGCGTCGCGTGGAAGCGGCCGGCGAGCCCGTTCTTCGCGATCGCCCGGTCGAGCCCGGCGCGCGTCTTGCCGGTCGCGACGCCGAGCAGGAAGCCCCCGTCGTCGAGATCCGCCAGCAGCTGCGAGACGCCTTCGAACAGCGGGATCGTCGGCTCGCGGTCCAGGTAGTGGCGCCGGTAGTGGGCCGCGAGCTCGCGGGTCTCGTCGGCCGTGAGCCCCGGCGCGACGTGCGCGAGCGCGTCGGCGAGCCCCAGCCCGATCACGTAGCGCGCGTCGCGCTCGCTCGGCATCGGGCGCCCGACCGCGGCGCACGCCGCACGGATCGCGGCGGCGATCGGCGCGGTCGAGTCGGCGAGCGTGCCGTCCCAGTCGAACACGATCAGCCGGAAGCGGCGCGGCGCGAGGTCAGCCACGGGAGCCCTCGGTCGCGCCTACGCCCAGCGACGCGACGAACGCCGCGAGGTCCGGCGGCAGCGGCGAGGCGAGCGCGAGCGCCGCGCCGGTGCGCGGGTGGGCGAGCGAGAGGCTCGCGGCGTGCAGGAACATGCGCTTGAGCCCCGCCTTCGCGAGCTCGCGGTTCCAGGCGAAGTCGCCGTACTTGTCGTCGCCGGCGAGCGGGAAGCCCACGTGGGTCAGGTGCACGCGGATCTGGTGCGTGCGGCCCGTGTGGAGCTCGGCCTCGAGCAGCGCGAGCGGCGGCTCGTGCCGCGGCCAGACCTTAAGCCGGCGGAACGTCGTCTGCGCATGCTGTCCCTCGTCCTCGACGCGCACGCGGCGCTCGCCCTCGCGCGTCGTGTAGCGGTGCACCGGAAGCCGGACGACGCGCTTCGCATCGCGCCAGCGCCCGCGCACGAGGACGACGTAGCGCTTGTCGACCGCGCCCGCGCGCCACGCGGCGTGGAGCGCCGCGAGCGCCGCGCGCTTCTTCGCGACGAGCAGCACGCCCGAGGTCTCGCGGTCGAGCCGGTGGACGAGCTCGAGGAACCGCGCCCCGGGGCGTGCGGCACGCAGGCGCTCGATGACCCCGTGCGCGATCCCGCTCCCGCCGTGGACCGCGACGCCGGCGGGCTTGTCGATCGCCACCAGGTCGTCGTCCTCGTACAGCACGGCAAGGCGCTCGCCCGCCTTCGCCGCACCGGCGGAAGCCGCCGCCGGGGCGGACGGCCGTGCGGTCCGGATCGGCGGGATCCGGACGCGGTCGCCTTCCGCCAGACGCGCGTCCGGGCCCGCCCGCCGTCCGTTCACGCGCACCTCGCCCGACCGGACGATCCGGTAGAGGTGGCTTTTCGGCACCCCCTTGAGCGTCCGGGCGAGGAAGTTGTCGAGGCGCTGGCCGGCGGCCGCCTCGTCGATCGCGACCTCGCTCACGACGTTGTTGCGTAACCCGTTCATTCGCCTATAATTGTGGGGTCAGCCGCGCCAAGGTACCTGCCAGCGCCCCCCGCCTTGGATCCGCCTTCGGGCCGGGTCCGGCGAACCGGGTCCGCCGACCGGTGCCGCGCGGCGCCGCCACCGAATCCGGGGCGGCCAAGCCGGGAAGTCGCTCGCCGGCCGGATCGAATCCGAAAAAAGAGCGATATTAAGGCATTAGCGCAGTCCCGCGCCGCCCGGCCGCCGTGCCGGGGACGAGCCCGGGCTGTGCGGCAAACGATCAAGATCACGCGATCAGCGGTTCGCGTCGCCGGTGTGGCGCATGCCCCGGTTCCCGCGAGCCTCCCCGAGATCCTTCGTCCAACCGGACTCCTGGCGAGACCCGACCCCCGAACGGCCCGCCGCGATCGCACCTACCGTGCGTCTCGCGGGCGAGCAGCGCAGCGATGACCCCCGACGCCGCCCCCGTTCGATCACGCCCCGGCCTTGCGCCCGGGCGGTCCGCCATCCGCTCCGCCGCCGCACCGTCCTGACCGGGATCGCTCGGCTCGCGAGCCGCGCGTCCCGTCCGCTCGTTCCCGCCGCCTTCCGGGCCGGTCGCTTCCGACCGCGCACGAAGGAATCCGCATGAAGCGCATGCTGTTCAACGCCACCCAGGCCGAGGAGCTCCGGGTGGCCATCGTCGACGGCCAGAAGCTGATCGACCTCGACATCGAGTCCGCCGCGAAGGAGCAGCGGAAGTCCAACATCTACAAGGCCGTGGTCACGCGCGTCGAGCCGTCGCTCGAGGCCTGCTTCGTCGACTACGGCACCGACCGCCACGGCTTCCTGCCGTTCAAGGAGATCGCCCGCCAGTACCTGAAGGGCGGGCGGCGCGGCGGCGACGACGAGGAAGGCGAAGGCGGCCGGGGGCGCATCCAGGACCAGATCCGCGAGGGGATGGAGCTGATCGTCCAGGTCGACAAGGACGAGCGCGGCAACAAGGGCGCGGCCCTCACCACCTACATCTCGCTCGCCGGCCGCTACCTGGTGCTGATGCCGAACAACCCGCGGGGCGGCGGCGTGTCGCGCCGCGTCGAAGGCGAGGACCGCAACGAGCTGCGCGACGCGATCTCGCAGCTCGAGGTGCCGGGAGGCATGAGCGTCATCGCGCGCACCGCGGGCATCGGCCGCACCGCCGAGGAGCTGCAGTGGGACCTCAACTACCTGCTGCAGCTGTGGCGGGCCGTCGAGGAGGCCGCGAAGCTCCAGCCGGGCGCCTACCTGATCTACCAGGAGTCGAGCCTCGTCATCCGCGCGATCCGCGACTACTACCACCCGGACATCGGCGAGATCCTGATCGACACCGAGCCGATCTTCGAGCAGGCGCAGCAGTTCATGAGCCACGTGATGCCCGACAACGTGCACCGCGTGAAGCTCTACAAGGACGACGTGCCGCTGTTCTCGCGCTTCCAGATCGAGCACCAGATCGAGACCGCGTACGCGCGGCAGGTGCCGCTGCCCTCCGGCGGCGCGATCGTGATCGACCACACCGAGGCGCTCGTCGCGATCGACGTCAACTCGGCGCGCGCGACCAAGGGCGGCGACATCGAGACGACCGCGTTCAACACGAACCTCGAGGCCGCCGACGAGCTCGCGCGCCAGCTGCGGCTGCGCGACCTCGGCGGGCTCATCGTCGTCGACTTCATCGACATGGAGTCGGCGAAGAACCAGCGCGAGGTCGAGAACCGGCTGCGCGACGCGCTGCGCTACGACCGCGCGCGCATCCAGCTCGGCAAGATCTCGCGCTTCGGCCTGATGGAGCTCTCGCGCCAGCGCCTGCGCCCCGCGCTCGCCGAGTCCGCGTACATCGCGTGCCCGCGCTGCCACGGCATCGGCCACATCCGCGGCACCGAGTCGACCGCGCTGCACATCCTGCGGATCCTGCAGGAGGAGGCGATGAAGGACAACACCGCGCAGGTCGTCGCGCAGGTGCCGGTCGACGTCGCGACGTTCCTGCTGAACGAGAAGCGGACCGACGTGCTCTCGATCGAGACGCGCTTCAAGGTGAACGTGCTGCTCGTGCCGAACCGCCACCTCGAGACGCCGAACTACAAGGTCGACCGCCTGCGTCACGACGATCTCAACCAGGCCGAGCCGCTGCCGCCGTCGTTCGACCTCGTCGAGCGCCCGGAGGAGCCGGACCTCGCGAAGGCGAAGAAGGAGGAGGCCCGGGAGACGAGGCAGGAAGCGGTCGTCAAGGGCATCACGCCCGCGCAGCCCGCGCCCGTCCCGCCGGAGCCCGCACCGGCCGCCGCGCCGCCGCCACAACCCGCGGCCGCCACGCGTGCCGCTCCGCCGTCCGCCGGCTCGTGGTTCGACCGGATGATGGGCTGGTTCCGCAGCAAGCCCGCGCCCGCCGCCGCGGCGCCAGCGCCCGCCGCGGCGCCCGCGCGCGAATCGGGTCAGGAGCGTCCGCGCCGCGAGCGCGAGGGACGCGGCGACGGCCGCGGTCGCGGCCAGGGTCAGGAGCGTCGCGAGGGCGGCGGCCAGCAGCGGCGCGACGAGCGTCGCGGTGAAGGTCGCGAGCGCCGGGACGACCAGCGCCGGAGCGGCGAGCGCCGCGAAGGCCAGGGGCGCCCGGCGCAAGGCCAGCAGGGGCAGCGTCCGGCCCAGCCGCAACAGCAGGGCCAGCGCGGCGAGCGCGGCCGCGAAGACCGCCGGCAGGAGGGACGCCGCGACGACGCGCGCCGCGAAGAAGGCGCTCCGCGCGAAGAGCCGCGCCGGCAGGAGCCGCGGCGCGACGAGACGCAGCGCCCCGAACGCCGCGAGCGCGGCGAGCGCGGCGAGCGCGGCGAGCGCCGCGAAGGCGCGCCGGCCGAGAAGCCGCAACCGCCGGCACCGGTCGCCGCACTCGAGGAAGGCGGACCGATCCCGGCGGAAGCCGGCGAAGGCGAGCGCCGCGAAGGCGGCCGCCGCCGCCGTCGTCGCGGACGCGGAGGCGGCGATCGCGGCGAGCGTGGTGTGGCCGCCACGGGCACCGAAGCTCCCCAAGTCGCCTCCGAGGAGGTCGCCTACGACGCGCTGACGTCGGCCGAAGCGCCGCCCGCGCATCACGTCGAGAACGTCGAGCCGGTGCGCGCCGAGCAGGTGCAGGCGGAGCCGGTCGCCGAGGTTCCGCCGCCGGCCCCCGAGCGCGTCGAGACGCGCGCGCCCGCGGTGCGGCCCCCGGTGCCCGAGATCCCGCCGATCCCGGTGCCGCCGATCGTCAGCGCGCCGCCAGCGGTGCCCTACGCGCTGCCGGCGGACTCGGGCCTCGAGCTCGTCGAGACGGACCGCACGCGCGCCGCACCGGCCCCGGCCGCCGAGGAGTCCGAGACGCCGCGGCCCCGCCGCGTGCGCCCGCCGCGCGCCGAAGTCCGCGACGAGCCGCTCCAGATCGTCGAGACGCGCAAGGACTCGCCGCCGACCGCTCCCTGACGCGACGCCGCGCGAGCCGAACGAGGCGGGCCCGAGGGCCCGCCTCTTTTTTTCCGGGCCGCGCGCTCGCGTACGATGGCGCCGTCGATGCTCCTCATCGTCCACCACTCGCAGTTCGGCGGCACCGCGCAGCTCGCGCGCGCGGCGGAGGAAGGCGCGCGGGAGGCCGCCGGGATCGAGGTCGTGTCGCTGCGCGCAGCCGACGCCGGCGTCGGGCACGTGCTCGCCGCCCGCGGCTACCTGATCGGCACGCCCGAGAATTTCGGAGGCATCGCGGGAATGGTCAAGGACTTCCTCGAGCGCATCTACTATCCGTGCGAAGGCCGGATCGAGGGGCGGCCGTGGAGCGCGATCGTGTGCGCGAGCAACGACGGAACCGGCGCGATGATCGGCCTCGAGCGCATCGCGACAGGCCTGCGCCTGCGCAAGGTCCATCCGGGATTCGTCTACCGCAGCGGCCTCGTCGCGCAGCGGCACGTGGTGCCGCCTTCGGCGCTCGCGCAGGCGCGCGAGCTCGGCGCGACGCTCGCGGCCGGGATCGAGGCCGGCCTCTACTGAGGCAGCCGGGCCGCGTGCGGCGCCGCGCCGCCGGCGGCCTGCGCGAGGTGCGCGAGGAGCGACCGGCTGCCCGTCTCGACGAGATCGAGCACCCGTTCGAACGCCTCCGGCCCCGCGTCGTACGGGTCCGGGACGTCGGCCGTGCCCGCGTGCGGCGCGAAGTCGAGGAACCGTCCGAGGTAGCCGCGGAACGGCGCCGGGCGGATCGCCTGGAGGTCGCGGAGCACCTCGCCGTCCATCGCGAGGATCCAGTCGAAGCGCCGGAAGTCCGCGTGCGTCACCTGCCTCGCGCGGAGCGGGGCGAGGTCGTAGCCGCGCTTCGCGGCGTGCGCGATCGCGCGCCAGTCGGGCGGATTGCCCGCGTGCCAGCCGATCGTGCCCGCCGAGTCGATCGCGAAGCGGGAGGCGACGCCTACGCGCTGCGCGGCGGCGCGGAAGACGGCCTCGGCCGTCGGCGAGCGGCAGATGTTGCCCAGGCAGACGAAGAGGACGGATTGGCGCGGAAGGTCGTCCGGCATGCGCGCGATTCTAGCGTGCGGCCCGGGCCTACGCGCCTGGACGAATCCGGCTACCATGACGGGCGTCTTCCTCCGCGCCTGCCCACGATGCGCGCCCGTACGCTCGTCGCCGCCACAACGCAGCACGTCCTCGCCGCCGCCGCGTTCGCGGCGTGCTCGCTCCTCGCCGCAGCGCAGGCGCAGGCCGCCGACCCGGCCAAGGTGCTGCGGCTCTCGACGTTCGACATCACGAGCCTCGACCCGCAGCAGGGCACGGACTTGTCGTCGACGCGCGTGGCGAGCGCGATCTTCCAGGCGCTCTACCAGTACGACTACCTCGCTTCGCCCGCCAAGGTCGTTCCCGACGCGGCCGCGGCCATGCCCGAGGTCGCCGACGGCGGGAAGACGTGGACGATCCGGCTGCGGCGCGGCCTGCGCTTCTCCGACGACCCGGTGTTCGGGGGCAAGCCGCGCGAGGTCGTCGCCGGCGACTACGTCTACGCGATCAAGCGCTGGCTCGATCCCGGCCTGCGCGGCGGCGGCGAGGCGGCGCTGACCGACCTGATCGTCGGCGCGCGCGAGGTCGTCGACGCCGCGAAGGCGCCCGGCGCGAAGTTCGACTACGACCGCCCGATCGCGGGGCTGGTCGCGCTCGACGCGCACACGCTGCGCATCCGCACCACCGCGATCGACCACACGCTGCTCGAGCGGCTCGCGTCGCTCCCGTCGATGGCGGTGGCGCGCGAGGCGGTCGAGGCGGCAGGCGCCGACGTGATGACGAAGCCGGTCGGGAGCGGCCCCTACGTGCTGAAGGAGTGGCGCAAGGGCTCGCGCGTCGTGCTCGAGGCGAACCCCCACTACAGCCCGTTCGCATTCCCCGCGTCGGCCGACCCGAGGCATCGCGAGCTCGTCGCGTCGATGAAGGGCGTCGCGCTGCCGGCCGTCGGGCGCATCGAGATCTCGATCATCGAGGAACTCCTGCCCGAGCTGCTCGCGTTCGAGAAGGGCGAGCTCGACTACGTGGGCCTTGGCGGCCAGGTGCTCGGCCGCGTGCTCGTCGACGACAAGCTGCGGCCGGAGCTCGCGGCGCGGGGCATCCGCCACGTGCGCACCCCCGCGCCGTACGTGATCTTCGCCTACTTCAACATGGACGACGCGCAGCTCGGGGGCTACGCGCCCGCGCGCATCGCGCTGCGGCGCGCGATCGGCATGGGCTTCAACACGCCGGAGTTCATCCGCGTCATGTACCGCGGCCAGGCGGTGCCCGCGAACCAGCTGCTGCCGCCGCACGTCGAGGGCCACGACACCTCGCTGCCCGCGAAGTCGATCTACGATCCCGCGGCCGCGCGCGCGCTCCTCGACCGCTTCGGGTACCGGGACCGCGACGGCGATGGCTACCGCGAGACGCCGGAGGGCCGGCCCTTCGTTCTCGTCCACAGCTCGATGCCGGACTCCTGGTCGCGCGAGGCCGACATGCTGTGGCTGAAGAGCATGGATGCGATCGGCATCCGGCTTCGCGTGAACACGGCGCCGTTCGCCGACCTGCTCA
Organism: Burkholderiales bacterium; assembly: GCA_046347845.1. Taxonomy (GTDB): domain Bacteria; phylum Pseudomonadota; class Gammaproteobacteria; order Burkholderiales; family Casimicrobiaceae; genus VBCG01. The sequence goes on from JAXMFH010000011.1 coordinate 98,623, forward strand.
AGCAGAGCCTCGCGGGGCAGCTGCCGATGTTCAACCTGGGCTACCGGGCGCTCGACCCCTCCGGCTACGAGATCCTGTCGACGCTGTGGGGCAAGTCGTCGCCCGACACCAACCGCGCGCGCTTCCGGCTGCCCGAGTACGACGCCGCGTACGAGGCGTTCCTGCGGACGCCGCCCGGTCCGGAGCGAAACGCGCTCGTGAGGCGCATGTCGGATCTCGTGCAGGCCTACGCGCCGATGACGCTGCAGGTCTACAGCGTCACCAACGTGTTCGTGCACCCGTGGGTCAAGGGCTACTGGCCCTCGCCTTTCGGCTTCGGCTGGAAGTACCTCGACGTCGATCCCGCCGCTCGCGCCGCGGCGCTCCGCCAGAAGTAGCGTCGTGGAACGCCCCTCGCTATCGGGCCCCCTGGCGAAGATCGCGATCGCGATCGCGATCACCGCCGCCGCCCATGCGCCGCACGCGCTCGCGCAGGGACCCGCCGCGGAGTGGCCGTCCCGCCCCATCCGCATCGTCGTCCCGCAGGCCCCCGGCGGGCCGCCCGACCGCATCGGGCGCTTCGTCGCCCAGGGGCTTGCGCAAGCGCTCGGCGTCCCGGTGACCGTCGAGAATCGCCCGGGGGCGACCGGCGTGATCGGCTCCGAGGTCGCGATGCGCGCGGCGCCGGACGGCTACACGCTGCTGATCGCCAGCTTCACGACGCACGTGCTCGTGCCGGCGACGGCGGAGCCGCCTCCCTACGACGCGCTGCGCGACTTCGCGCCCGTGATCAACCTGCACCGGTCGATCAAGGCGATCTTCGTCCCGGCGGCGCTGCCGCCGCGGACGCTCGCCGAGTTCGTCGCCTACGTGAAAGCCCGGCCCGGCGCGCTCAACTACGCGACCGGCGGCGCCGGATCCTCGAACCACGTCGACATGGAGCTCTTTCGCGCCTCCGCGGGGATGGACATCACCCACATCCCGTACAACGGCCCCGCAGCGGGCATCGCGGCGGTCGCCAGCGGCGAAGCGCAGGCCATGATCGTCTCGGTCACCACCGCGCTGGGCGCAGTGCAGGCCGGCAAGGTGCGCGCGCTCGCGTTGTTCGCCGCAAAGCGGACCCCCTTGTTGCCCGGCGTCCCGACGGCCGCCGAGGCGGGGTTCGGCGACGTCGACCTGTCGGCGTGGATCGGGCTCCTCGCGCCGGCGGGCACGCCCCCCGAGATCGTCGCGCGCCTCAACGGCGAGGTCGAGCGCATCCTGCGCGAGCCGGAAGCCGTCGTCTGGGCCGACCGCCAGGCACTCGAGGTCGTCGGCGGCTCGGCCGCTTCGTTCGCCGCGACCATCGAGAGCGACCGCCAGCGCTGGACCGGCGTCGTGAAGAAGCTGCGAATCGGCCTCAATTAGCGGCCGGGCGGGACGTCCCCGATCGCGGACGCGCTCGTGGACCGCCGCGGCCCCGCGCGCGTCAGGTCTCGGTCGGCAGCGCGACGCCGAACAGCTTCTCCTTGAGCTTGTAGAGGCGGTCGCGCAGCTGCGCGGCCTTCTCGAACTCGAGGTTCTTCGCGGCGTCGAGCATCTGCTTCTCGAGGAGCTTGAGCTCCTTCTCGAGGTCCTTGCCCGGCATCGCCTCGTACTTCGCCTGCGCCTGCGCCGCGGCGAGCTCGCGCCGGCCCTCCTCGACGTCGTAGACGCCGTCGATGATGTCCTTGATGCGCTTCTGCACGCCCTTCGGCGTGATGCCCGACGCGGCGTTGTACGCGATCTGCTTCGCGCGCCGCCGCTCGGTCTCGTCGATCGCCTTCTTCATCGAGTCGGTCATCGTGTCGGCGTAGAGGATCGCGGTGCCGTTGATGTGGCGGGCGGCGCGGCCGATCGTCTGGATGAGGCTGCGCTCCGCGCGCAGGAACCCTTCCTTGTCGGCGTCGAGCACGCCGACGAGCGACACCTCGGGGATGTCGAGACCCTCGCGCAGCAGGTTGATGCCGACCAGCACGTCGAACTCGCCCAGACGCAGGTCGCGGATGATCTCGACGCGCTCGACCGTGTCGATGTCCGAGTGCAGGTAGCGCACCTTGACGCCGTTCTCGCCCAGGTAGTCGGTGAGGTCCTCGGCCATGCGCTTGGTGAGCGTCGTGACCAGCACGCGCTCCTGGCGGCCGACCCGGACGCGGATCTCGGCCAGCAGGTCGTCGACCTGCGTGCGCGCCGGGCGCACCTCGAGCACCGGGTCGACGAGGCCGGTCGGCCGGACGAGCTGCTCGACGACCTGCCCCGCGTGCTTCTGCTCGTAGTCGGCCGGCGTCGCCGACACGAAGATCGTCTGCGGCAGCAGGCGCTCGAACTCCTCGAACGTGAGCGGGCGGTTGTCGAGCGCCGAGGGCAGCCTGAACCCGTAGTTGACGAGGTTCTCCTTGCGCGCGCGGTCGCCGCGGAACATCCCGCCGACCTGCGGAATCGTCACGTGGCTCTCGTCGACGAACATCAGCGAGTCGCGCGGCAGGTAGTCGATCAGCGTCGGCGGCGGCTCGCCCGCGCGCCGGCCCGACAGGTGGCGCGAGTAGTTCTCGATGCCCTTGCAGAAGCCGATCTCGACCATCATCTCGAGGTCGAAGCGCGTGCGCTGCTCGATGCGCTGCGCCTCGATGAGCTTCATCTGCGAGACGAAGAACGCCTTCTGCTGCGCGAGCTCCGCCTTGATCTTCTCGACCGCGTCGAGCACCTTCTGGCGGCCGGTCACGTAGTGCGACGACGGGAACACGGTGAAGCGCGTGATCTTCTGCCTGACGTGGCCGGTCAGCGGGTCGAACAGCTGCAGCGACTCGACCTCGTCGTCGAACAGCGAGACGCGCACCGCGTTCTCCGCGTGCTCGGCCGGGAAGATGTCGAGGACGTCGCCGCGCACGCGGAACGTGCCGCGCCGGAAGTCGGCGTCGTTGCGCGAGTACTGGAGCTCGGTCAGCCGCTTGATCGCGTCGCGCTGGGCCAGCCTGTCGCCCACGTGCAGGTGCAGGATCATGCTGTGGTACTCGGACGGGTCGCCGATCCCGTAGATCGCCGACACCGTCGCGACGACCACGCAGTCGCGGCGCTCGAGGATCGCCTTCGTCGCCGAGAGCCGCATCTGCTCGATGTGCTCGTTGATCGAGCTGTCCTTCTCGATGTAGAGGTCGCGCGAGGGGACGTACGCCTCGGGCTGGTAGTAGTCGTAGTAGCTGACGAAGTACTCGACCGCGTTGTTCGGGAAGAACTCGCGGAACTCCGAGTAGAGCTGCGCGGCGAGCGTCTTGTTCGGCGCGAGCACGAGCGCGGGACGTCCGGTGCGCGCGACGACGTTCGCCATCGTGTACGTCTTGCCCGAGCCCGTGACGCCGAGCAGCGTCTGGAACGCGAGACCGTCGCCCAGGCCCTCGACCAGCTTCGCGATCGCCTCCGGCTGATCGCCGGCGGGCGGGAACGGCTGGTGGAGCTCGTAGGGGCTGTCCGGGTACGTGACGACCATGGGATGCGACCTGGGGGCGTGCAATCGAGCATTGTAAGACGAACGATCGTTCGAGCGCCACCCCTTCGAACACCGGGGTCAGATTCAAATCCGACCCCGGTTCGGTCGTCCGGCCGATGGGCGGCCGCCGGGGTCCGAACGATCATCGATCCGATCCGCCACCGTCGCCCGCCCCGCTCGACCGCATGGCACGTCCGCCCCGCTGCTTCGCCCCCGGCCAGACCCTGCACCTGGTGCAAAGAGGCAACAATCGATCGACCTGCTTCGCCGAGGACGCAGACCGGGTGGTCTACCTCGGGATGCTCGCCGAGCTTGCCGGGACCACCCGGTGCGCCGTGCATGCCTACGTGCTGATGGGCAATCACGTCCACCTCCTGGTCACCCCGGAGACGCCGAACGCTCCGTCGTCGCTCATGCAGAGGATCGGCATGCGCTTCGCCGCGTACGTGAACCGCCGTCACCAGCGAACCGGGACACTCTGGGAGGGCCGATTCCGGTCCTCGATCGTCGACACCGATGACTATGTCGTCTCCTGCCACCGGTACATCGAGCTCAACCCGGTGCGGGCGGGCATCGTCGCGCGACCCGACGAGTATCGATGGTCCAGCCACCTCGCGAACATCGGGGCGACGGCGCCAGGATTCCTGCAGCCCCATCCCTCGGTCACCGCTTTGGGGCGCACCCCCGACGCCGCCCGCGCCGCCTACCGCGCCCTGTTTGACCGACCCCTTGGCGAGGCGGTTCTCGGACTGCTTAGGCAAGGCATGGGCAGCAACCGCGCATAGTTCAAACCGGGGTCAGATTCAAATCTGACCCCGGTTCGGGGTTGCTGAGGTCAGGCGGAGGCGAACTGCAGCTCGGCCAGTCGCGCGTACAGCGGGTTGTCGCGCACCAGCGCGTCGTGCGTGCCGGAGGCCACGGCCCGGCCGCGGTCCATCACGACGATGCGGTCGGCGTGCCGCACGGTGGCGAGCCGGTGCGCGATGATGATCGTCGTCCGGTTCGCCATCAGCCGCTCGAGCGCGAGCTGCACCATGCGCTCGCTCTCGGCGTCGAGCGCGCTCGTCGCCTCGTCGAGCAGCAGGATCGGCCGGTCGGCCAGCACGGCGCGCGCGATCGCGAGCCGCTGGCGCTGACCGCCCGACAGCCGCACGCCGCGCTCGCCGAGGAAGCTCGCGTAGCCCTGCGGCAGCCGCTCGACGAACTCGGTCGCGTACGCGGCCTCGCACGCCGCGCGCACCTCCGACTCGCTCGCGCCGGGCCGGCCGTAGCGCACGTTGTCGAGCACGCTCGCCGCGAAGATCACCGGGTCCTGGGGCACGACGGCGATCCGCCGCCGCACGTCGGCCGGATCGGCATCGCGCACGTCGACGCCGTCGATGCGCACGGCGCCGGCCTGCGGATCGTAGAAGCGCAGCAGCAGCTGGAACACCGTCGTCTTGCCCGCGCCCGACGGCCCGACGAGGGCGACCCGTTCGCCCGGGCGCACCGCCAGCGAGAACGCGTCGAGCGCCGCCGTGTCGGGCCGCGACGGGTAGTGGAACGTCACCGCGTCGATCGCGACCTCGCCTCGCGGCGGGGACGGCATCGCCACCGGGTGCGCCGGTGCGGCGATCTCCGGCTTCGCCTCGATCAGCTCGAACAGGCGCTCGGTCGCGCCGGCCGCGCGCTGCAGGTCGCCGATCACCTCGCTGATCGCCGCGACGGCGCTTGCCACCAGGATCGCGTAGAAGACGAACGCCGACAGCTGCCCGGCCGTCATCCTGCCGGCGAGCACGTCGTGCCCGCCGACCCACAGGATCACGCCGATCGCGCCGAACACGAGCAGGATCACCGTGGCGACGAGCCCCGCGCGCTGGCCGAACCGCGCCTGCGCCGCCGCGAACGCGGCCTCGACGCGATCGCCGAAGGCGCGCCGGTCGACCGGCTCGTGCACGTAGGCCTGCATCGTGCGGATCTCGTGCAGCGCCTCGTCGACGTAGGCGCCGACCTCGCCGATGCGGTCCTGGCTCGCGCGCGCGAGCTTCCGGACCCGCCGCCCGAAGAGCACGATCGGCGCGACCGTCAGCGGGACGCCGACGAGGACGAGCAGCGTCAGCTTGAGGCTCGTCAGCGCGAGCATCACGAGCCCGCCCACCAGCAGCAGCAGGTTGCGCGTCGCGAGCGACGCCGAGGTCCCGATCACCGTGTCGAGCATCGTCGCGTCGCTCGTGATCCGCGCGATCACCTCGCCGGTGCGCGCCATCTCGAACCACCCCGGCGGCATCGACAGCAGGTGGTCGAACACCGCCCGGCGCAGGTCGGCCGTGACCCGCTCTCCCAGCCACGAGACGAAGTAGAACCGCGTGTAGGTCGCGACCGCCATCACGACGATCACGACGAGCGACCAGGCGAGCGTGCGGTCGAGCGCCGCCGCGTCGTTCGCGAGGAACCCGCCGTCGATCACGACGCGCACGCCCTGCCCCAGCACGAGCACCGAACCGGCCGCGACGACCAGCGCGGTCGCCGCGACCGCGACCCGCCAGCCGTACGGCCGCACGAAGCGGCCCACGCGCGCGACGATCCGAAGCGCCGTCGCGGGCGGGATCTTCGGCGTGTCGAGGGAGCGGCGTTCGGCGCGGGCCATGGACGGAGGACGGCCGGCGGGACGCGCGGCGCCCCCGGCACCGGAGCGCGGCGGCAGGCCGCACCATCCGGCGCGGTAGAATATCAGCCCCGCAGCGAGGCCCCCGATGAACGCTCCCCACGCCCCCTCCTTCCTCGGCGCCGTCGACATGGCGCCGCGCGACCCGATCCTCGGCATCACCGAGGCGTACAGCGCCGACGCGAACCCGCGCAAGGTCAACCTCGGCGTCGGCGTCTACACGGACGAGAACGGGAAGGTGCCGCTGCTCGAGTGCGTCAAGCGCGCCGAGGCGCAGATGATGGCGCAACCCGCCCCGTGGACCTACCTGCCGATCGACGGCCTCGCGGCCTACGACAGGGCGGTGCAGGGCCTGCTGTTCGGCGCGGACGGCGAGATCGTCTCCTCGGGCCGCGCGTGCACCGTGCAGGCCCTCGGCGGCACCGGCGGCCTGCGCGTGGGCGCCGACTTCCTGCGCCGCTTCACGCCCGGCGCGCAGGTCTGGATCAGCGACCCGTCGTGGGAGAACCATCGCGCGCTGTTCGAGGCGGCCGGCTTCACCGTCAACGCCTATCCGTACTATCACGCGCCCACGCGCGGCCTCGACTTCGACGGCATGATCGGCGCGCTCTCGAAGGCGCCCGAGGGGCACATCGTCGTGCTCCACGCCTGCTGCCACAACCCGACCGGGGTCGACCCGACGCGCGAGCAGTGGGACCGGATCCTGAAGGTCGTGCGCGAGCGCGGCCTGATCCCGTTCCTCGACCTCGCCTACCAGGGGTTCGGCGACGGCATCGACGCGGACGGCGAGGTCGTCCGCCGCTTCGGCGCGACGCCCGGCCCGATGCTGGTCGCGAGCTCGTTCTCGAAGTCGTTCTCGCTCTACGGCGAGCGCGTCGGCGCGCTGACCGTCGTCACCGCGAGCCGCGACGAGGCGGGCCGCGCGCTGTCGCAGCTGAAGCGCATCGTCCGCGCCAACTATTCGAACCCGCCCACGCACGGCGGCAAGATCGTCGCGACCGTGCTCGCGTCCCCGGAGCTCCGCGCCCTGTGGGAGCAGGAGCTCGGCGGCATGCGCGACCGCATCAAGGCGATGCGCAAGGTGCTCGTCGACCGGCTGCACGCGCGCGTGCCCGGCGTCGACTTCTCGTACATGCTGAAGCAGCGCGGGATGTTCTCGTACTCGGGGCTCACGAAGGCGCAGGTCGAGCGCCTGCGCGCCGAGCACGCGGTCTACGCGATCGACACCGGCCGCATCTGCGTCGCGGCGCTCAACACGAAGAACGTCGACGCGGTCGCCGACGCGATCGCGGCGGTGATCCGGTAGGGCACGACGCCCCCGGGCGGCCGCGCCCGCCGGGCCGCGCCGCCGTCCTGCGCGCGCCTCAGGCGAGCCAGCGCTTGCGCCGGCGGTAGTGCTTGATCTCGCGGAAGGACCTCCGCCCCGCGGCCGAAATGCCAAGGTAGAACTCCTTGACGTCCTCGTTGCGGGCCAGCTCCCCCGCCGCCCCGTGCATCACGAGCCGCCCGTTCTCGAGGATGTAGCCGTAGTCGGCGTGGCGCAGCGCGGTCATCGTGTTCTGCTCGGCGAGGAGGAACGACACGCGCTCCCGCACGTTCAGGTCGCGCACGATCTCGAAGATCTCCTCGACGATCTGCGGCGCGAGGCCCATCGACGGCTCGTCCAGCAGGATCATCGTCGGCTTCGCCATCAGCGCGCGCCCGATCGCGGTCATCTGCTGCTCGCCCCCCGACGTGTACCCCGATTGCACGGCGCGCCGCTCCTTCAGGCGCGGGAAGTACCCGTAGACCCGCTCGAGCTCGGCCGCGCGATCGCCCCGCCGCAGCCCCCGCATGTAGGCGCCCGCCAGCAGGTTGTCCTCGACCGTGAGGTGCGGAAAGCAGTGCCGCCCCTCCATCACCTGGCAGACGCCGAGCGCGACGACGCGGCTCGTCTCGAGGCGGTCGAGGCGCGCGCCGCGGCACTCGATCGTGCCCTTCGTCACCTCGCCGCGCTCCGCCGCGAGCAGCCCGGAGATCGCCTTGAGCGTCGTGCTCTTGCCGGCGCCGTTCGCGCCGAGGAGCGCGACGACGCCGCCTTCGGGCACCGTCAGCGACACGCCCTTCAGCACGAGGATCACGTGGTCGTAGACGACCTCCACGTTGTTGATCGCGAGGAGCGCCGGCGCGGCGCCGGCCGGCCGGTCCGGTCCGGGCGTCGCGCGCGCCGGAGACGAGCGTGGCGTCAACGGCCTTCCTTCAATGCGCGACGCCGAGGTAGGCGTCGATGACCGCCCGGTTGGCCCGGATCTCGTCGGGCGGCCCGTCCCCGATCTTCTTCCCGTAGTCGAGCACCACGACCCGGTCCGAGATGTCCATCACCACGCCCATGTCGTGCTCGATCAGCACGATCGTCGTCCCGTACTGCTCGTTCACGTCCAGCACGAAACGGCACATGTCCTGCTTCTCCTCGACGTTCATCCCCGCCATCGGCTCGTCGAGCAGCAGCATCGTCGGCTCCGCCGCCAGCGCTCGCGCCAGCTCCACCCGCTTCTGCAGGCCGTACGGCAGCCGCCCCACCGGCGTCTTCCGGATGTGCTGGATCTCCAGGAAGTCGATGATCTCCTCCACCTTGCGCCGGTTCTCGAGCTCCTCCCGCCGCGCCCGCCCCAGCCAGATCGCCTGCTCGACGAAGCTCGCCCGCATCCGCAGGTTGCGCCCGGTCATGATGTTGTCCAGCACCGTCATGCCCTTGAACAGCGCGATGTTCTGGAACGTGCGCGCGATCCCGTGCATCGCCGCCTCGTGCGTGTTCATGTCGCGCCGCACCTCGCCCCGGAACGTGATCGTCCCCTGCTGCGGCCGGTAGACGCCGTTGATCACGTTCAGCATCGAGCTCTTGCCCGCCCCGTTCGGCCCGATGATCGCCCGCACCTCGTGCTCGCGCACGTCGAAGCTGATGTCGGTCAGCGCCTTCACCCCGCCGAACGCCAGCGAGATGTGCTCGAGCCTCAGGATCACGTCGCCGATCGCGCGGCTCATGCGCTACGCCGCCTTGCCCGTCGCGGCCGGGAACGTCTTCGCCGACTCGATCCGGAGGTCCGCCGCCACCATGCCGGTGCGGCCGTCCTCGAACTTGACCTGCGTCTCCACGTGCTGGACCTCGCGCCCCTCGTAGAGCGCGTCGATCAGCACCTTGTACTTGTCCGCGACGAAGCCGCGCCGGACCTTGCGCGTGCGGGTGAGCTCGTCGTCGTCGGGGTCGAGCTCCTTGTGCAGCACGAGGAAGCGGTGCACCTGCGACGCCGACACGGCGGCCTCGCGCGCGAGCTCGGCATTGACCTTCTCGACGCACTCGCGAACCAGCGCGCGCACCTCGGGCTTCTGCGCGAGGTCGGTGTAGCCCGAGTACGCGAGCCCGCGCCGCTCGGCCCAGTTGCCTACCGCGCCCAGGTCGATGTTGACGAACGCGCACACCCTGTCGCGCCCGTGGCCGAAGGCGACCGCCTCCTTGATGTGCGGGAAGAACTTGAGCTTGTTCTCGATGTAGTTCGGCGCGAACAGCGCGCCGCCCGCGAGCCGGCCGACGTCCTTCGCCCGGTCGATCAGCTTGAGGTGGCCCTGCTCGTCGAAGAACCCGGCGTCGCCGGTGTGGAAGTAGCCTTCCGCGTCGATCGCCTCCGCCGTCGCGTCGGGGCGCCTGTAGTACTCGGCGAGCAGCATCTCGCCGCGCACGAGGACCTCGGAGCTCTCGGCGATCCGGATCTCCACGCCCGGCGCGGCCCGACCGACCGTGTCGAGCTTCACCTCGCGGTCGTGCTGCAGGCACGTGTAGGCGCAGGTCTCGGTCGAGCCGTAGAACTGCTTCAGGTTGACGCCGATCGACCGGTAGAACCGGAACAGGTCGGGGCCGATCGCCGCGCCGGCGGTGTACGCGACGCGGATGCAGCTGAGTCCCAGGACGTTGCGCAGCGGCGCGTAGACCAGCAGGTTCCCGAGCCAGTACCGGATCCGGTCGGGCAGCGGCACGGGCGACCCGTCGAGGATCTGCGAGCCGCAGCGCCGCGCCACGTCCATCGACCAGTCGAACATCGCCTTCTTGAGCCGGCCCGCGTCCTCCATCCGGATCATCACCTGCGTCAGCACGTTCTCGAACACGCGCGGCGGCGCGAAGTAGTAGGTCGGCCCGATCTCGCGCAGGTCGTTCATCACCGTCGCCGCCGACTCCGGGCAGTTGATCGTGAGCCCGGCGACGAGCCAGTTGACGTACGAGAACAGGTGGTCGCCGACCCAGGCCATCGGCAGGTAGGCGAGCACGCGGTCGTCCGGATTGAGCCCGTCGAAGCCGCACGCGCCCCGCGACGCCGCCAGGAACGCGCGGTGGGTCTGGCAGACGCCCTTCGGCCGTCCGGTCGTCCCCGACGTGTAGAGGATGATCGCGACGTCGTCCGTGGCCCCCGCGGCGATCTCGCGCTCGAGGAAGCCCGGATGCGCCTCGTCGAACGCGCGTCCCGCGCGCTCGAGGTCGTCGAGCGAGACGATGCCGTCGTAGTGGCGCAGGCCGCGCGGGTCGTCGTAGTAGATGTGCTTCAGCGTGGCGACCTGCGGCGCGGCCTCGATCAGCTTGTCGACCTGCTCCTGGTCCTCGACGACCGCGTAGGCGATCGCCGCGTCGTTCAGCACGTACACGAACTCGTTGGCGGGCGCGTCCTGGTACATCGGCACCGGGATGCCGCCCAGGCACTGCGCCGCCGCCATCGCGAAGTAGAGCCTGGGCCGGTTGTCGCCGACGATCGCGAGGTGCATGCCGCGGCCGAAGCCCTGCGCGGCGAGGCCGCACGCGATCGCGCGCACCGCGTCGGCCACCTCGCGCCAGGTCCAGACCTGCCAGATGCCGAGGTCCTTCTCGCGCACCGCCGGCGCGTCGCCGCGCACCTTCGCCTGCTGCAGCAGAAGCCGCGGCAGGGTGTCGAGCCCGCTCGTCCCGGCAACACGAGCCTCGGCGTGGGCGCGTGCCGCGCGCTGCGGCGCCGGGCGCACCGGACGGTCGGGCGTCGTAGCGTCGTGCGTCACGCCTGGCGGATCAGTCGAAGCGCGAGAAGTCCGGCTTGCGCTTCTCGAGGAACGCCGCGAAGGCCTCCTTCGCCTCGCCGGAACCGAGCCGTTCCATGAACGCCGCGGACTCGACGCGTATCGCGTCGTCGACCTGCGCGCGCCAGGTGCGGCGCATCAGCGACTTCGACAGGCGGACCGCGGACGGCGGCTTCGCGGCGAGCTTGCGCGCCTGCGCGAGCGCGTGCGCGGCGACCTCGCCGTCCGGCAGCACCCGCCCGACGATGCCGCAGGCGGCCGCCGTCGCGGCGTCGAACGGCTCGCCGAGCAGCAGCAGCTCGGCCGCGCGCGCGTGCCCCACCATCAGCGGCAACAGGAGGCTCGAGCCGGCCTCCGGGCAAAGCCCGAGGTTCACGAACGGCAGCGCGAACACGGCGCCCTGTCCGGCGTAGACGAGGTCGCAGTGCAGCAGCATCGTCGCGCCGACGCCCACGCAGGGCCCGTTCACCGCGGCGACGATCGGCTTCGCGACCGCCGCGATCCTGCGCACGAAGCGGAACGCCGGGTGCGAATCGTCGTTCGCCGGCTGCTCGAGGAAGTCCTGCAGGTCGTTGCCGCTCGTGAACACGTCCGGCTGGCCGCGCAGCAGCACGGCGCGCACGTCGGCCCGGCGGTCCGCCTCGTCCAGCGCGGCCGTCAGGCCCTCGTACATCGCGACCGTCAGCGCGTTCTTCTTCGCCGGCCGGCGCATCTCGATCTCGAGCACGCCGGCGGAGGCCGCGACGACGATCGGCGGCCCGTCGGCCGCGCCCGCCCGTCCCTGCGGCGCGACGGCCATCGCGCCCTCCGTCATACGACCGGCACGCGGTGCGGCCGGACGTTCGACCGGATGAACTCGATCACCGAGTCCGCGGACGAGCCGGGCCCGAAGATCCCCTTGACGCCCATCTGCCGCATGCCCTCGAAGTCGCGCTCGGGGATCACGCCGCCGAACATGACGAGCACGTTGTCCTTGCCGTTCTCCCTGAGCTTGCCGGTGAGCTCGCGCGCGACCGGCAGGTGGCCCTCGACCGAGCTCGAGATGCCCACGACGTCGACGTCCTCCTGGATCGCGGCGTCGAGGACGTCCTTCGCCTCGAGGAAGTTCATGAAGACGACCTCCATCCCCGCCTCGCGCAGCTTGGTCGCGAGGTAGCGGACGCCGCGGTCGTGGGCGTCCATCGTTCCCTTGCCTAGCAGCACGCGAATCTTTCGCTGGTCCATCGTTGGTTCTCCGATGCCTGTCTCGGCGGCGCGCGCGCCGCGTTGTCCGATGTCCGTGCTTCGCTTCAGTGCGGGGGCGCCCAGCCGAGGTGCTGCTTGAGCACGCCCATGAGCTCGCCGGTCGTCGCGTCGGCGTCCGAGGCCTCGACCATCGCCGGGACGAGCCCGCCGACCTCGCCGGCCTTGAAGCGCTCGGTCGCCCGGTGCACCTCGGCCATCGCCGCTTCCCACTTCGCGTGGTCGCGGCGGGCGCGAAGCTCCCGCACGCGCTCGACCGCGGTGCGCTCCGACTCGGGGTTCACCTTGAACACCTCGACGTCCTGCATCTCGTCGGACACGTACTTGTTGACGCCCACGAGGACGCGCTCCTTCGCGTCGACCTGGTCGCGCCAGCGCAGCGCGCTCGCCTCGATCTGCGCGCGCACGTAGTCGTGGCACTTGTGGTAGCCGCCCCGCTTCTCGACCTCGTCGTAGATCGCGAGCGCGGCCTCCTCGATCTGGCGGGTGAGCGCCTCGACGTAGTAGGAGCCGCCGAGCGGATCGGCGACCCGCGTGAGCCCGCTCTCCTCCTGGAGGATCTGCTGGATGCGCAGCGCCATCGTCGCCGAGTGCTCGGTCGGGATCGCGAGCGCCTCGTCGAACGTGCTCACCTCCATCGCCTGCACGCCCGCGAGCGCCGCGCCGAACGCGTGGAGCGTCGTGCGGATCAGGTTGTTGAGCGGCTGCTGCGCCGTGAGCACGGCGCCCGACGTGTGCGTGTGGATCCGGACGTGCATGCTGCGCGGGTCGCGCGCGCCGAGCTCGTGGCACTTGCGCGCCCAGATGCGCCGCAGCGCGCGGATCTTGCAGACCTCCTCGAAGAAGTCGTTCGCCTGCGAGATCTGGAACCCGAAGCGCCCGAGGAAGACGTCCGGGTCGAGCCCCTTCGCGACGCACGCCCGCGCGTAGTCGATGCCCGCCGCCGCGGTGAACGCCACTTCCTGGACCGCCGTGGCGCCCGCCTCTTCCATCCCGTAGCCGAACAGGTTGAGCGTGTTCCAGCGCGGCATCCGCTTCGTGCAGAACGCGATCAGCTCGGCCGCGAGGTCCATGCCCGCCTTGGGCGGGAAGCAGGTCATCCCGACGTACGCGCTCTGGTAGTACCAGCTCATCGAGTTGCCGCCGAGCTTCTCCCACGGCACGCCGCGCCGGCGCGCGTACGCGAGATAGTGCGCGAGCACCGGCAGGTTCTCGTAGTAGGAGATGTGGACGACGTTCATCTTGTCGAGCGGCAGGCCGTCGAACAGGCGCGCGTTGTCCTCGCGCGAGTACACCGCCATCCCGCACTGCCCGACGCGGCCTTCGGCGGCCGGGTGGTCGGGATCCAGCCCCTCGTGCGAGACGAGGTCGTAGACCAGGTTGTAGAACGTGTTGCCGAAGTAGCCGGTCATGCCCTGCGCCTGCAGGTAGTCCATGCGCCGGCGCGTCTCCTCGGGCAGGCCGTAGCCGATCACCGGCTGGTTGGCCCAGGGCATGAACTGGTACTGCGCCGCGTAGAGCCCGCGCGTGAACGGGAACGCGCCGGGCGCCGCCAGCAGGTCCGGCGCGTCGGTGACGTCGTGCGGGAAATACGCGGGCTTGAGCGGCAGGCCGGAGTCGGTGCGCGCCGCGTAGGCCGCGGGGTCGACGCCGAACTTCTTCGCGATCTGGTCGAACTTCGCGCGCCACTCGCGCTCGAGCGCGCGCGACGCCGCGAGGAACTCCGGCGAATACGCGGCGTTCGCGGCGGGCGCCTCGGCCTTCGCCTGCTTGTCGGTCACCTGCATCGTTCTTCTCCTTGGAACGCCATTTCGTTCCGGCCCGTCATGCGCACAGCTCGACGACCGCGGCGACGCCCATGCCGCCGCCGGCGCCGATCGTCGCCATGCCGTAGCGCGCGCCGGTGCGCCGCATCGCGTGGACCATCGTGACCATCGTGCGCGCGCCGCTGCAGCCGACCGGGTGGCCCAGCGCGATGCCGCCGCCGAGCGGGTTGACCCGGTCGAGCGGGATCCCGATCTCGCGGCACGACGAGAGCACGACCGACGAGAACGCCTCGTTGATCTCCCACCACCCGATGTCGGCCGCCTCGAGCCCCGCCCGTTCGAGCGCGACGCGCGCGGCCGGGCCCGGGCTCATGCAGATCAGCCGGGGGTCGACGCCGACGCGCGCGGTCGAGAGCACGCGCGCGATCGGCTTCACGCCGAGCGCGTCCGCCTTCTCGCGCGCCATCAGCATGACCGCCGCCGCGCCGTCGCTCACGCCGGACGCGCTGCCCGCCGTGACCGTACCGTCGTCGCCGAACGTCGGCGCGAGCTTCGAGAGCGACTCGAGGCTGCAGTCGCGGCGCGGGTGCTCGTCGACGGAAAACACGACGTCGCCCTTCCGTCCCTTGACCGTGACCGGCACGATCTCCTCGCGGAAGTGGCCGGCGTCGATCGCCGCGACCGCGAGCCGGTGCGAGCGCAGCGCGTACTCGTCCTGCTCGCGGCGCGAGATCCCGTAGACCTTCGCGACGTGGTCGGCCGCCATGCCCATGTTGAAGCGGCCGTAGCGGTAGGTGGACGCCGACCAGGTCGACTCCTCGAACTGGTCGACGACCTCGCTGTTGCCGCGCCGCGTCCCCCAGCGGTGGCCGTGCAGCAGGAACGGCACGCCGCTCATGCTCTCGGTCCCGGCCGCGATCACGACTTCCGCGTCGCCCTGCGCGATCTCGCGCACGCCGATGTTGAACGCCTCCAGCGACGATCCGCAGGCGGCGTTGACCGCGGTCCCGGTGACCTCGAACGGCAGGCCCGCCTCGAGCGCGCAGTAGCGGCCGATGTTGAGCGCCTGCGACGTCTGGTAGACCTGCCCGATGATCACGTTGTCGACCTCGGACGCCGGCACGCCCGCGCGCTTCACCACCTCGAGCAGCGGCGTCTGCACGAGCGTGTGGGCGGGCACGTCGCGCAGCGTTCCCCCGAACGTGCCCTGCGCGGTCCGGCATCCCGCCACGACCACCACTTCTCGCTTCATCGGCTCCTCACTTGGATTCGATCCCGTAGTAGTCGTACCACCCGCCGCGGCTGCCGGGCTTGAGGTTCGGCGCCCCGCGGTAGCCGGAGGTGAACACCTTGCGAGCGACCGGCGGGATCGCGTAGCGCTCGCCGAGCGTCTCGTGCAGGTACTCCTGCGCGTGGTACCAGGCGTCGAACGACGCCGTCTTGTCGAGCAGCTCGAACACGCCCATCGGCCAGCCGAGCCCCGTCTTGCACATCTCGTCGACGTCGCGGATGCCGCAGATGCCTTCCTGCACGGCCCGCATCGCCTCGGCGGCGAAGAGGTTGACGAACCGCGTCATGAAGAATCCCGGCGAGTCGCGGACCACGACCGGCTTCTTGCCGATGGCGGCGAGGTAGCTCACGATGCGCTCGGTCGCCCAGGGGGCCGAGCGGTCCGCGCGCGCGACCTCGACGAGCGGCATCACGTTCGACGGGTAGAACCAGTGGGTGCCGACGAGCCGGTCGACGTGGGCGAGCGCGCGGCCGAGCTCGCCGATCATGATCGAGGAGGTGCCGCTCGCGATCACGGCGTCGCGCGGCGCCGCGGCCTCGATCCCGCGCAGCACGTCGATCTTCTGCTCGACGATCTCCGGGACGCTCTCGAACACGATCTGCGCGTCGCGGACACCCTCGGCGACGTCGAGCGTGGGCTTCAGCCGCGCGAGCGCGCGATCCCGCGTCGCCGCGTCGATCCGCCCCTTGCGCACGGCGCCGTCGAGCCCGAACGGTCCCGAGCGCACGAGCTCGAGGCCGTGGTCGAGCGACTCCCGCCGGCGGGCGACGAGCCGCACCTCGGCGTCGGGCGAGCCCAGCAGGCACGCGATCACGATCCCGTGGCCCATCGAGCCCGCGCCGCCGACCACGGCGACGCGCTCGATGCGATCGGGCGCTGCGTTCGGGGCGTCGCTCATCGCGGCAATCCTCCGGGCGAATCCGGCGCGTAGTAGGTCCGCTCGACGATGCGCGCCGCCTCGGCCGCGCTCACCTTGCGCGTGGCGACCGCGTCGG
The DNA here is from genome assembly GCA_046347845.1 of Burkholderiales bacterium. GTDB lineage: Bacteria > Pseudomonadota > Gammaproteobacteria > Burkholderiales > Casimicrobiaceae > VBCG01. The sequence goes on from JAXMFH010000011.1 coordinate 115,112, forward strand.
CCAGCTCGTCGAGCCGCCCGGCCTGCGCCGCGCGCCTGAGCGGCGCGTCGACCATCTCGGCCTCGAGGCCCGCGCGGATCTCGGCGAGCGCGCGCTCGTGCTCAAGCCGCGCCAGGCGGTCGGTCGACCTGAGGTAGTCGCGGTGCGCCTCGATCGCCTGCGCCAGTTCGGGGATGCCCTGCGCCTCCTGCGCGATCGTCCTGACCACCGGGATCGTCCAGCCGGGCGTGCGCTCGGCCGCGCGGTCGGCGAGCTCCCGCAGCTGCAGGAGCTTCGCCTCGGTGCCGGGGAGGTCGGCCTTGTTGATGCAGAAGATCGACGCGATCTCCAGCACGCCCGCCTTCATCGCCTGCACCGCGTCGCCGAGGCCCGGCGCCTCGACGACGACCGCCGTGTGCGCGACCCGGCAGATGTCGATCTCGGACTGCCCGATGCCCACCGTCTCGACGATCACCGTGTCGTAGCCGACCCCGTCGAACACGCGGACGAAGTCGTAGGTCGCGCGCGCGACGCCGCCCAGGCACCCGCGCGTCGCCGCGCTGCGGATGAAGACGTTCTCGTGGCGGCCGGCGCGGTTCATGCGCACCCTGTCGCCGAGGACCGCGCCCCCGGTGAACGGGCTCGTCGGATCGACGGCCACGATGCCCACGCGCTCGCCCCGAGACGCGAAGTGCAGCGCGAGCTCGTTGACCAGCGTCGACTTGCCCGATCCCGGGGGGCCGGTGACGCCGACGATTCGCGCGTGGCCGCCGCGGGCGTGCAGCCGCGCGAGCAGCGCCCGCGCGGGCTCGCCGCCGGCCTCGACGAGGCTCAGCGCCTCGCCGAGCTGCGCCTTGCGTCCCGCGAGGAGCGCGTCGAACCAGGTCGTTGCGGGGGCGTCGGTCTGCGGCAAGGAAGTATCCCGGCGTGTCGGTCGGTCGCGGCGGTACGGACGGCAACGAAGCACTCGCCCACCGGATCGTCCCGCGGCGACCGGCGCAGTCTATCAGCCGGGTCCGTGATTAATCAAGCGCTCGCTCGAATTTCCCGGAACCTCGCCGCCCGAGGGCGCGCCGCCGCTCCCGGCCGGCGCAGGCGCCGGGCGGCGGCGGGCAGCGCCGCCTCCCGTCGTATACTCCGCCGCATGAAGGCCGAAGACTCGGTGCGACGCCAGGAGCTCCTCGCCTCCGCGGCCCGCCTCTTCCGCGACGTCGGCTACGCGCGCGCGACCGTCCGCGACATCGCCAAGGCCGTCGGCATCCAGTCCGGCAGCATCTTCTACTACTTCAAGACGAAGGAAGACATCCTCGTCGACGTGATGGAGTCGGCGATGCAGGCCTTCGTCGGCGCCGGGCAGCGCGCCCTCACCGACGCCTCGACGCCGCGCGGCAAGCTGCGCGAGCTCTTCATCGGGCACCTGAAGGCGCTCCACGGCACGACCGACGAGACGGCGGTCGTGCTCTCCGAGTGGCGCAACCTGTCGCCGAAGTCGCGCCGCCGCATCGTGAAGCTGCGGGACCAGGTCGACGGGATGTGGGACGAGGCGTTGAAGGAGGCGGCCGCCGCCGGCCTCGTGCGCGGCGACCTGCGCCTGCTGCGCCTCGCGATGCTGGGTTCGCTCAACTGGTCGCTGCAGTGGTATTCGCCCAAGGGCAGCCTGTCGATCGAGGATCTCTCCGACCGCTTCCTCGATTTCTACCTGACGTCCGCGAAGCCGAAGAGTTGATGCCTGTCGGAGGCGCCGCGGACGCCGGCGCCCGGGCCATCCGCCGATTCGAGCAAGCGCTTGATTGCAATGCGGCGCCGGTGCTAGAGTCCCCCGTCAGGCCGTGGCCCGATCGAGCCGCGGCCCCCAGAGCCTTTCGAGGTATCCGATGATGAGTCCCGCGGTCGTCGCCGGCGTCGGCATGATCCCGTTCACGAAGCCGGGCGCGAGCGAGCCCTACCCGGCCATGGCCGCCGCCGCGACGCGCGCGGCCCTCGCGGATGCGAGTCTCGGTTACGAGGACGTCGCGCAGGTCTACGCCGGCTACGTCTACGGCGACTCGACGGCCGGGCAGCGCGCGCTCTACGACGTCGGGATGTCCGGCGTCCCGATCGTCAACGTCAACAACAACTGCGCCACCGGCTCGACCGCGCTCTTCCTCGCGCGGCAGGCGGTCGAGAGCGGCGCGGCCGACTGCGTGCTCGCGCTGGGCTTCGAGCAGATGGAGCCGGGCGCGATCGGCGTCAAGTTCCCCGACCGCCCGACGCCGTTCGACCGCTTCGAGGCCGAGACCGACGCGCTGGTCGGCATGCCCGAGGTCGCGCTCGCGCTTCGCTACTTCGGCGGCGCCGGCATCTCGCACATGAGGAAGTACGGGACGCGCCTCGAGACCTTCGCGAAGATCCGCGCGAAGGCGAGCCGCCACGCCGCGCGGAACCCGCTCGCGCTGCTCCGCAAGGAGCTCACGACCGAGGACGTGCTGGCCGCGCCGGTGATGATCCCCGGCGTGATGACCCGCCTGATGGCCTGCCCGCCCACCTGCGGCGCGGCCGCGGCGATCGTCGTGTCCGAGCGGTACGCGGCGCAGCACGGCCTCGACGCGCGCGTCCGCATCCGCGCGCAGGCGATGACGACCGACACGCCGGGCACGTTCGAGTCGCACGACATGATGCGGCTCGTCGGCTACGACATGGCGAAGGAAGCGGCCCGCCGGGTGTACGAGGCGTCGGGGGTCGGCCCGGACGACCTCGACGCGGTCGAGCTGCACGACTGCTTCGCGCACAACGAGCTCATCACCTACGAGGCGCTGGGGCTGTGCCCCGAGGGCGGCGCCGAGCGGTTCGTCGACGACGGCGACAACACCTACGGAGGCAAGGTCGTCACGAACCCGTCCGGCGGCCTGCTCTCGAAGGGCCACCCGCTGGGAGCCACCGGCCTCGCGCAGTGCTACGAGCTCACCCGACAGCTGCGCGGCACCGCCGAGCAGCGCCAGGTCGAGGGGGCGCGCCTCGCGCTGCAGCACAACCTCGGCCTCGGCGGCGCGTGCGTCGTCACGCTCTACGAGGCGCGCTGAGCGAGCAGCCGAGACCCTCCCCCATGCGGCCCCTCGGCACTGCCGCACGGACCCGACGCGCGACGAGGCCCCCGACGTGAACGCCGCCTACCGCTCCCCCTGGCTCGACGACGAGCTCGACGCGCTTCGCGACTCGGTGCGCCGCTTCTCGGGCAACGTGCTGGCCCCGCGCGAGGCGAAGTGGCAGCAGGCGCGGCGCGTCGATTCGCTCTCCTGGCGCGACGTCGGCGGCATGGGGATGCTGCTCGCCGGCGTGCCCGAGCGCTACGGCGGCGGGGGCGGCACGTTCGCGCACGACTGCGTCGTGTTCGAGGAGCTCGAGTACGCGGGCGTCACGAGCCTCGGCAAGCACGTCCACGAGATCTGCGCCCACTACGTGCTCGCGCACGGCACCGAGGAGCAGAAGCGCCGGTGGCTGCCGCCGATGGCGCGCGGCGAGCTCGTCGGCGCGATCGCGATGTCGGAGCCCTCCGCCGGCTCGGACCTGCAGGGGATCCGGACGCGCGCGGTCCGCGACGGCGGCGAGATCGTCCTCGACGGCTCGAAGACCTTCATCTCGAACGGCCAGGTCGCGGGGCTCGTGTGCGTCGTCGCGAAGACCGACCCCGAGGCCGGCTCGAAGGGCCTTTCGCTCGTCATGGTCGAAACCGAGGGCCTCGCCGGGTTCCGGCGCGGCGCGACGCTCGACAAGCTCGGCCAGCACGGCCAGGACACCTCCGAGCTCTTCTTCGACGGCTGCCGCGTGCCCGCCGGCAACCTGCTCGGCGGCGTCGAGGGCCGCGGCTTCGCCCAGCTCATGGACCAGCTCCCCTACGAGCGGACGATCGTCGGCCTCGTCGCGGTCGCCGCGATGGAGCGCGCGGTGCGCCTGACGACGGACTACGCGCGCGAGCGCCAGGCGTTCGGCAAGGCGCTCCTCGAGATGCAGAACACCCGCTTCCGGCTCGCCGAGGCGAAGACCCTCGCGCACGTCGGGCGCGTCTTCATCGACTCCTGCATCGTGCGCGAGCTCGCGGGTACGCTCGACACCGCGACCGCCTCGATGGCCAAGTGGTGGCTGACCGACATGCAGTGCCGCGTCCTCGACGAGTGCGTCCAGCTCTTCGGCGGCTACGGCTACATGCGCGAGTACCCGATCGCGCGCATGTACGCGGACGCGCGCGTGCAGCGGATCTACGGCGGCACCAACGAGATCATGAAGGAGATCATCGCGCGCACGTTGTGACGGCCGGCCCGGCGAAGCGGCCCCCGCGCGCGGTGCTCCCCTCCTCCCCGATGCGATCCGACTCGTCGCCAATCGACCCGGGCGAACCGCCCGCGGCGGCGAACCGATCGGCGCGCAAGTCCTGCGCCTCGGCCGTCGCGTCGAACGCCGGCCGCGGAAACGTGCCCGCGGCGCCTTCGGGGCCGGCGCCCCGGGGGGCCGTCGACCTGCGCAAGCTCCGCCAGCTCGTCGAGATGGTAAGGGGCTCGTGCATCGCCGAGCTCGAGTTCCGCGACGGATCGAGCCGGATCCGCGTGACGAACGCCCGTGACGCCGGCGCACGCCCTTCGCCCGCCGCTCCTCCCGCGGCAACCGGGCAGGCCGGCATCGCCGCGGCTCCCGCGAAGCCACCGGCGCCTGCGCCGCACGTGGTCAAGAGCCCGGGTGTCGGCACGCTGCACCGCGCCAAGGTTCCCGGCGGCCCGCCCTGCGTCGCGATCGGCGACGTCGTCGAGGCGGGCCGCACGCTCTGCGTCATCGAGGCGATGAAGCTCGCGAGCGAGGTCCACGCGGACCGCGCCGGGACCGTCACGGCGGCGCTCGTCGAGGAAGGCCAGCCGGTCGAGTACGGCCAGCCGCTGTTCGTGATCGCCTGACGCCCGCCCCGCGGACCGCCGTGATTCGTGCGCCGCTCCGGCCCCGAACCGATTCGAGCAAGCGCTTGAACAATCCCCGGCGGAGTGCTATGGTGCCCGCGCGAGCCGACCGCCGACGGCCGGGAGACAACGGCCGACGCGGGACGCGGACCCGGGTGCGCCGCCGCGGACGATCGTCCGGCGGGCCGCCCCACTGACGAGGAATCCGTGGAGTTCTTCATCGAGGTGCTGATCGGCGGCCTGCTGGCGGGCGTCATGTATTCGCTGATCGCGCTCGGTTTCGTCCTGATCTACAAGGCGTCCGGCGTGTTCAACTTCGCGCAGGGCGCGATGGTGCTGTTCGCGGCGCTCACGTTCGTCAACCTCGTCGAGCGCGGCCTCCCGTTCTGGCTGGCGATCGTCGCGACGCTCGCGGTGATGGCGCTGCTCGCGCTGCTCGTCGAGCGCCTCGTCCTGCGCCCGCTCGCCAACCAGCCGCCGATGTCGCTGTTCATGGCGACGATCGGCCTCGCGATCATCATCGAGGGCGTCGGCCAGCTCCTCTGGGGATCGAAGGCGTTCGGCCTCGACCTCGGGATCAAGGACATTCCGTTCGAGGTCGCCGGCGTCCGCGTGAGCCAGTTCGACCTGTTCGCGGCGGGCGTGGCCGGGACGCTCGTGCTCGTCCTCGGCCTGTTCTTCAACTACGCCGCGACCGGCCGCGCGCTGCGCGCCGTGGCCGACGACCACCAGGCCTCGATGTCGATCGGCATCCCGCTGCCGAAGATGTGGCGCATCGTCTGGACGATCTCGGGCGCCGTCGCGCTCGTCGCCGGCCTCCTCTGGGGCTCGCGGCTCGGCGTCCAGTTCGGCCTCGTCGTCGTCGCGCTGAAGGCGCTGCCGGTGCTGATCCTCGGCGGCTTCACGTCGATCGCGGGCGCCATCGTGGGCGGGCTCGTGATCGGCGCCGCCGAGAAGCTCGCCGAGGTCTACCTCGGGAGCTACATCGGCAGCGGCCTGGAAAACTGGTTCCCCTACGTGTTCGCGATGCTGTTCCTGCTGGTGCGCCCGCACGGGCTCTTCGGCGAGCGGCGCATCGAGCGGGTCTAGGCGATGCTCTACCGCGAGGCCGGCCAGTACAAGACCGCGTATGCGACGGACCAGCGCATCTTTCCGATCCTGCAGGACCGGATGGCGTTCGCGGCGCTCATGGCGGTCGCGTTCGTCGTCGTGCCGGTCGCCGGCACCGAGTACTGGTTCAACGGGCTGCTGATCCCGCTCCTGATCCTCGCGCTCGCGACGCTCGGGCTCAACATCCTCACCGGCTACGCGGGCCAGATCTCGCTGGGCTCGGCGGGCTTCATGGGCGTGGGCGCGTTCGCGGCCTACAACTTCATGCTCCGGATCGACGGCATGCCGATCCTGGCCGCCTTCGTGCTCGCGTCGCTGTGCGCCTCCGCGATCGGCATCCTGTTCGGCCTGTCCTGCCAGCGGATCAAGGACTTCTACCTGATCGTCGCGACGCTGGGCTCGCAGTTCTTCATCGAGTGGGCGCTGACCAAGTTCGGCTGGCTCACCGACTACAACCCGTCGGGCGTCATCACCGCGCAGAAGATCGTGATCCTGGGCGTCGCGTTCGACACGCCGGTGCGGCGCTACGTGCTCGTGCTGTCGATCGTCGTGCTGATGGCGCTGCTCGCCAAGAACTTGATGCGCGGCGCGTTCGGACGCAACTGCATGGCGGTCCGCGACATGGACGTCGCCGCCGGCGTGATCGGCATCAGCGTGTTCCGCACCAAGCTGATGGCGTTCGGCGTCAGCGCGTTCTACTGCGGGATGGCGGGCGCGCTGTGGGCCTACGCGTACGTCGGGACCGTCGAGCCGCAGGCGTTCGACCTCGACCGCTCGCTGCAGATCCTGTTCATGGCGATCATCGGCGGGCTCGGCAGCATCATGGGGAGCTTCCTCGGCGCGGCGTTCGTGATGCTGCTGCCCATCGCGATGAACATCGCGGGATCCGCGGTCGCCGGCCACGCGATCGACGCGGGCGTCGTCGCCAACGTCGAGCACGTGATCTACGGCGTGCTGATCATCTGGCTGTTGATCGTCGAGCCGCACGGGATGGTGCGGCTGTGGCAGACCGGCAAGGAAAAGCTCCGGCTCTGGCCGTTCCCCCGCTGAGGCGCGCCTCACGCGGCGAACGGCCCGGAGACCGGGCGTGGCATGGGCCGGAGACACCGGCCAGGGAGCGCGGGACCGGAATTACCGCGCATGGCGTCCTTCAGGAGGAGTGAACGATGAATGTGCGAACGATGGTCAGGCGCTCGGTGGCGGGAGCGGCCCTCGGGCTCGTCGCGGCGCTGGCGCTGCCGGCCCAGGCGGCGCCCAACGAGCAGTACTTCCCGATGATCGGCTGGCGCACCGGCCCGCTCACGCCGCTCGGCGTGAACGTCGCCGCGGGCTGGATCGACTACATGGACATGCTCAACAAGCGCGACGGCGGCATCAACGGCGTCAAGCTGACCTGGGAGGAGTGCGAGACCGCCTACAAGGTCGACCGCGGCGTCGAGTGCTACCAGCGCCTCAAGGGCAACGGCCCGACCGGCGCGTCGACGTTCAATCCGATCAACACCGGCGTCGTCTACGCGCTCCTCGACCGCACCGCGACCGACAAGATCCCGATCGTGACGATCGGCTCGGGGCGCACCGACACGACCGACGGCCGCGTCTTCCCCTACGTCTTCCCGCTGGGCACCAACTACCTGTCGACGAACACGGTCAAGATCAAGTTCATCGGCATGCAGGAAGGCGGGATGGACAAGCTCAAGGGCAAGAAGATCGTCAACCTGCACATGGACTCGGCGGGCGGCAAGGAGACGATCCCGCTGCTCGACGCGCAGGCGAAGAAGTACGGCTTCGAGATCATCCACATCGCGGTCGCGATGCCCGGCAGCGAGCAGCAGTCGGCGTGGCTCGAGATCCGGCGCATCAAGCCCGACTGGGTGATCCTGCGCGAGTGGGGCGTCGCGCCCGCGGTCGCGCTCAAGACCGCCGAGAAGACCGGCTTCCCGATCAACCGGATCGTCGGCGTGCCGTTCGCCGGCACCGAGGACGACCTGATCCCCGCGGGCGAGTCGGCGAAGGGCTTCTACGTCGTCCATCCGATGCCGACCGGCGGCAACTACCCGGTGTTCGACGACATCAGGAAGTACGTCTACGGCGGCGGCAACAAGGGCAACCTGCAGGACATGAGCCGGATGGGCCTCACCTACTACAACATGGGCATCACCTACGGGGTCATCAACACCGAGGCGGTGCGCGTGGCCCAGAAGAAGTTCGGCAACAAGCCGCTCACCGGCGAGCAGATCCAGTGGGGCCTCGAGAACCTGAACCTCGACGAGAAGCGCCTGAAGGAGCTCGGCGTCTGGGGCCTCGTGCAGCCGATCAAGTCGAGCTGCATGGACCACGAGGGCGGCGGCGCCGCGAAGGTGTTCCAGTGGAACGGCACCGCGCTCGTCCCGGTGACCGACTGGATCCCGGGCGACAAGGCGCTCACGCGTCCGATCATCGAGGAGTCCGCCGCGAAGTACGCGAAGGAAAAGGGCATCACGCCGCGGGACTGCTCCAAGGTGATGTGACCCCGCGCCGCGGGGACGCCGGCCCGGCGCCGGCGCTCCCGCGGGCGGTACCGCTTTCCCTCCCGCGCCGGCATCCGATGATCGAAACCGTCACGGTCGAGCCCGACCTCGTGCAGCTGCGCACGACGCGACGCGGCTGGCCGTCCTCCTGCAACGTCTACCTGGTCCGCGACGGCGACGGCGCCGTCATGGTCGACACGGGGCTCGGCGTCGAGCCGGATCTGGGCGCGCTGTGCGACGCCGCGACGGGCGCGCTGTCGGCGTGGGGACAGTCGCTGGGCGACGTCCACACGATCCTGCTCACGCACACGCACACCGACCACGCGGGCGGCACCGTGCCGCTCGCGCGCCGCACCGGCGCCACCGTGCGACTGCCCGTGCGCGGCTGGGCGCAGGCCGCCGATCCGCACTGGCAGGTCCACCACATCCTGCCGCCCGAGGTGCAGCGCGAGCTCGACGCGGCGCGCGACTTCGACGTCGCCGCGCACATGCGCGCCGACACGATGCCGCAGCTGTTCGCGGAGGCCGGCGACGTCGACTTCCGGCTGGTCGAGGACGGCGACGAGTTCCAGGCCGGTCGCTACCGCCTGCGCGCCTACCACCTGCCCGGCCACGACGTCGCGCACGTCGCGTGGGTCGACCTCGACGCGGGCGTCGCGTTCACCGGCGACATGCTCGTCGCGCGCGGTACCTCGCTCCCCTGGTATCCGCCGAACGCGGGCGGCGTCGGCGGCTATCTCGACTCGCTCGCACGGCTGGGCGAGCTGCCGGTGCAGCTCGCGTGCCCCGGCCACAACGCGGTCAATCGCGGGCTCGACACCGTGGCCGACCTCGTCCGCGCGACGACGGACGCGGTGCTCGATCGCGACCGCCGCCTGCTCGCGGCGCTGCTCGCCGCGCCGTCGGCGTTCGCCGCGCTCGACGACCTGATCTACGGCGCCGACGTGCGCGGCGTGATTCCTTGGGCGTCCAGCGTGACGGTTGCGCACCTGCGCCGCCTCGAGGAACGGGGGCTCGTCTCGCGCCGGCCCGACGGCCTCTACGTGACCGAACCGATGGCCGCCGAGCGCTACCTGAAGCGCTTGGCACCCTCGCAGGCCTGACGCCCGCGCGCGGGTTCCCGCCTCGCAGGCGGCGTGCGCGCGCCGGCTGTCCATGCGCGGAGCGTTGCGGATCCGCTGCGCTTGCCGCACCATCGTCCGCGAGCCTTCCCCCGCGATCGCGACGACGCCATGGCCCCCCAGGAACCCCCGCGCCGACCGGCGAGCGATCCGGACGGCGCGCCCGCCCGATCGGCGGCGACGAGCATCGAGCGCGTCCCGCCGCAGGCCCGCTGGCTCGGCGGCACCGGCGCGATCCCGTTCTACGCGTTCGCGCTCGCGATCTGGTTCGCGCCGCCCGCGTTCCGCGAGTGGGCGCGCAACGCGATGGTCGCCTACGGCATGGTGATCCTCGCGTTCGTCGGCGCGCTGCACTGGGGCTTCGCGATGAAGACGCCCGGGTTCGACGAGCGCGACCGCTGGACGTGGATGGGCTGGTCGGTCACGCCCGCCCTCGCCGCGTGGACCGCGTCGCTGTTCCCGTTCCGCCCCGCGATCGCGATCCTCGCCGCGACGTTCGTCGTCCACCTGGCGCTCGACCACCTGCTCGCCTCGCGCTCGGGGCTGCCGCCGTGGTACCTGAAGATGCGGCGAGCGCTCACGGCCGCGGTGGTCGCGGCGCTCGTCGTCGCGTTCGCGGCCCCCCTCTGACGGGGCGCCGGGCCCGGGGTTTTGACGGCCGCCCGAAATCGGCTATAATTCAAGGCTGTTCGACGCGGGAATAGCTCAGTTGGTAGAGCGCAACCTTGCCAAGGTTGAGGTCGCGAGTTCGAGACTCGTTTCCCGCTCCAGATTCCATGAGGGAGAGCCGGTCGCGTCGTAGCCAGCTCTCCCTTTTCGTTTGACCCCGGCGCGGCACGCAGCGCGGCGGGCCCACCCTTGGCGGGGTGGCAGAGTGGTCATGCAGCGGCCTGCAAAGCCGTCTACGCCGGTTCGATTCCGACCCCCGCCTCCATCCGCTTCCCACCCCGTGCCCCGAACGCCGCGGCCACACGGGTCCGCCGATGATGTAATCTCCGTCCGCGCCGCGGCGGGGACCACAGCCGCCCGCGTCCCACGCCCCTTCCCACCCGGCACGATCCCTTGCCTCCCACCGTCGCCGGCCCCCCGCCCGCCGTGGCGTCGGACGACTTCCAACGCTACGCCCGCCGCGTCCGCCTGCGCCTCGCGCTGCTGATGGCGCTGCTGGTGGCGGCCGCCGTCGGCGCGGTCTGGCACCTGCAGAGCACGATTCCGCGGAGGATCGTGCTCGCGTCGGGCGTGAAGGACGCGAGCTACCACCAGGACGCGCAGCGCTACGCGGCGATCCTCGCGCGTCACGGCGTCCAGGTCGTCGAGCGCATGACCGGCGGCGCGGGCGAGAACGCGAGGCTGATCGTCGACCCGCGCGCCGGCGTCGACGTCGCGTTCATGGAGGGCGGCGTCGTCGCGCCGGCGGACCGCGAGAAGGTCGAGATGCTCGCGGCGCTCCGCTACGAGCCGGTCTGGGTGTTCTATCGCGGCGAGGAAACGCTGACGCGGCTCGACGAGCTCCGCTACAAGCGCGTGGCGGTCGGCACGCCGGGCAACGGCGGCCGCGTGATCGTCGAGCCGCTGCTCACGGCGAGCAACGTGACCGAGTCCAACACGAAGCTCCTGCCCATCGGCGGCTACGCGGCGCTGCGCGCGCTGCAGGCCGGCGAGATCGACGCGGATATCATCGTGGGGGCGCCCCGCTCGCCGATCATCTGGCAGGCGCTGCACGACGAGCGGCTCAAGCTCATGAGCTTCGCCGACGCCGACGCGTACGCGCGCCGCTTCCCGTACATCACGCCGTTGTCGCTGCCGGCGGGCACGATCGACATGAGCTACCGGCGCATCCCGCCGGAGACGGTCCGGCTGATCGCGACGCGGACGATGCTGGTCGCGCGCGACGAGCTGCCCACGGCGCTCGCGAACCTGATGCTCGACGCGGCGGTCGAGCTGCACTCGGGACAGGGCTATTTCGAGGCTGCGCGCGAGTTCCCGTCGACCGCGCCGGTCGACTTGCCGGTGGACGCGGAGGCCGACCGGCACCTGCGGTTCGGCCCGAACCTGCTGCACCGCTACCTGCCCTTCTGGTTCGCCACGTTCGCCGAGCGGCTGATCGTCGTCGTGCTGCCGCTGCTCGTGATCCTGGTGCCCGTGTTCAACTTCCTGCCGCAGGTGCTGCGCTGGCGCGTGCGCTCGCGCATCGTCCGCTGGTACGGCGAGCTCGCTCTGCTCGAGCGCGACGTCGAGGCGCGCACCGGCGAGCTGCCGATCGAGCGGTGGCGCTCGGAGCTCGACCGCATCGAGCGGGCGGTCGAGCACCTGCGGATCCCGGTGAGCTTCGCGAGCGAGTCCTACACGCTGCGCGAGCACATCGCGCTCGTGCGGCGGGCGGTGATGGCGAAGGCGGGCGCCGCCGCCTCGCGGTAGCGCCCTCCGCAGCGCCGCGCGGTTACACTACGCGCCGATGGCCGCTGCCGCCCCCTCGCCGATCGGCCCCGAGCAGGCCGCGCTGATCACCGGACCGGTCTCGATCGTCGCGTCGAGCCGCGACGCGGAGCTGCGCCCGCACCTGATGCGCCCGGCCGGCTGCCGGCTGTCCGAGGACCGGCGCCGCCTGACGCTCGTCCTTCCCCGCGCGGGCAGCCGGCAACTCCTCGACGACGTGGCCGCGAACCGGCGGATCGCGGTCGTGTTCAGCGAGCCCTCCAGCAACCGCACGCTGCAGCTCAAGGGCCACGACGCGGTCGTGGCGACCTGCGGCCCCGACGACGCGGCCCTCGCACGGCGCCACCTCGACGGCTTCGCCGCCGCGATCGGCCGGCTCGGCTTCGCCCACGAGGTCGCGCAGACGCTGCTCGCGCACGACCCGGAGCTCGTCGCCGTGCACTTCACGATCGCCGAAGCCTACGAGCAGACGCCCGGCCCTTCCGCCGGCAAGCCGCTGGCCGCGCCGGCGCGCTGACGCGACGATGGCCGCGGACGCCCTCGACCTCGACGCGATCCGCCCCTGCCTCGAGGGCGCGATTCCCGGCGTCGTCGCGACCTGCGACGCGGACGGCGTGCCGAACGTCACCTACGTCTCGCAGGTCGAGTACGTCGACGCGCGGCACCTGGCGCTGTCGTTCCAGTTCTTCAACAAGACGCGGCGCAACGTGCTCGCGAATCCGCAGGTCGAGATGCTGGTCGTGCACCCGGGGCACGGCGCGCTCTACCGGATCGCGGCGCGGTACCTCCGCACCGACACCGAAGGCGCGCTGTTCGAGCGCATGAAGGCGAAGCTCGCGGGCATCGCCTCGCACACCGGCATGAGCGGCGTCTTCCACCTGAAGGGCACCGACCTCTACGCGGTCGACAGCGTCGAGGAGGTCGCGGCGCCGCGCCGGACCCTGCCGCGCGGCGGGCTCAACCGGCTCTCCGCGTTGCGGCGCTGCGCGCAGCGGATCGCGGCCTCGAACGACTTCGAGAGCCTCGTCGAGAGCACGCTCGACGCGGTGGCGCAGGAGTTCGGCGTCCGGCACGCGATGCTCCTGGTGCTCGACGCCGCCGGGCAGCGGCTCTACACGGTGGCGAGCCGCGGCTACGGCCGCTCGGGCGCCGGCGCGGAGATCCCGCTCGGCGAAGGCGTCGTCGGCGTCGCGGCGCGCATGAACACGCCGATCCGCATCAACCACGCGACGCTCGAGTACGCGTACAGCCGCCGGATGCGCGACGAGCTCGCCGGGCAGGCGCTCGAGCGCGAGATCCCGCTCCCGGGCCTCGCGGAGCCGGGCAGCCAGCTCGCGGTCCCGCTCGCCTGCGGCGGGCAGCTCCTCGGCGTGCTGTTCGTCGAGAGCCCGCAGGACATGCGCTTCGGCTGGGACGACGAGGACGCGCTGCTGGCGCTCGGAACGCAGGTGGCCGCGATCGCGCGCGGCTTCCCGGCGAGCGCGGACGCCCCCGACGAGGCGGCCGCGCCGCCCGCCCCGGCGCTGCGCGCGGAGCCCTCCGCGGCGCCGCTGCGCGTGAGGCACTACGAGGCCGACGACAGCGTGTTCCTCGACGACGACTACCTGATCAAGGGCGTCGCGGGCGCGGTGCTCTGGAAGCTCCTGCGCGACCACGCGCAGCACGGGCGCACCGAGTTCACGAACCGCGAGCTGCGGCTCGCGCCCGACATCCGGCTGCCGGAGATCGGCGACAACCTGGAAGCGCGGCTCGTGCTGCTCACGCGCCGCCTCGTCGACCGCACGACCTGCCTCCGGATCGAGAAGACCGGCCGGGGTCGCTTCCGGCTGTGCGCGACGCGGCCCGTCGAGCTCGTCAACGTGCCGCGCTGACGGCGCGTCAGGCCGCGGCGGCGACGGGAGCGACGCCCGGGCCGAGGTCGCGCACGAGCCGCGCGTGATCGCGCGGCGCGAGCGTCCGCTGCGCGATGTCCAGCACGGCGCGGAACGCCTCGGGCGGCATCCCCTCGCGCATCCCGCCCAGCATGCCCGCGCGCTCGGGCGCATTGAGCGCCGGCAGGAACCACTGCATCGCGCCCATCTTGACCGCGGGCGGGATCGCGGCCAGCAGCGCGCCCTCGATCGCGTCGAGCTCGGCGTCCGTGTAGGCCGACCACAGGAGCGCGTTGTGCGCGGTCTCCTCGACGTGCATGTGGTGCAGGTTGTCGGCGACGAACAGCGCCAGCGTCCGGTACAGGCGCCCGAGCGCCGCGCCGAGGTTCGCCTCGGGGCTCTCGGCCACGTGGCGCGCGAGCTCGCGCACGTCGGCGATCGCCTCGGCGTGGTGCACGTGGTCGGCGGCGACGCGCGCGGTGGCCCCGGCCCGGGCGCGCTCGAGCGCCGGGTGGATGAACTCGTCCTCGTGGGTCAGGTGCACCTCGCACAGCGCCATCAGCCGCTCGACCTGCTCGAGCGAGTCCGCGACGGCGGCGCGGTCGGCGGGATCGGCGCTGCCGACCTCGCACATCGTGCGGCTCATGAACAGGCGCAGCGCCTTGTGGATGCCCGCGTAGAGGTCGCGGCGGCCGGCGGGCGCCGGCAGCGGTTCGGTCGTGGTCGTTTCCATCGTGGTCCTCCGTGGTGGTCGTGCCGACCGGGACGTTCCGGCCGTGTGACGCCACTCTAGGGAGGACCGCGATCCGCCGCTCTTAAGAGTACCGTCAGCGAATCGTAAATGTTTCTTCACGCCCGGCGCGGGGGCGCCGGGCCGGGGGATGGGGTCGGGAGGCGGGAGTCGGGAGGCGGCAGCGGGCGGCGCTCAGGCGCGGTGCTTGCCGGCGCTCACGCGCTTCGCCTGCGCGCCCTCGGCGGCCCAGGCCTCGATGAACTGCACCTCGGTGCCGGGCGCGAGGTCGTCGAACGTCGGGTACGCGACGTTGTCGCGGCTGAAGTAGAGCTCGCGCCCGTCGCTCGTCTCGATGAAACCGTAGCCCTCGTCGGCGAACAGGCGCGCGACGCGGCCGTGCCCCGGGACGTCGTGCTGCTTGACCTCGCCGCGCTGCTCGCGCGCCGCCTCCTCGAGCTGGCGCGCCATCGCGTCGAACGCGTCGCGCAGCGCCACGTAGACGTCCTCGTGGTGGTCGCGGTTCGCGACGAGCTCCTTGTGGCCGGGCACGCGCGCGTCGACCCGCACGCGGAACTCGCGGCCCTGGTGCTGGTGCCTGCCGAGCTGCTCGACGCTGACCCGGCAGCTCACGATCCTCGGGTGGAACGTGTCGAGCTTGGCGGCCTTCTCCCGGATGTGCGTGTCGAGCGCCTCGGACGGCGGCATGCCGCGGACGGTGATCTGGAGCGGAGTCTGCATGGATTCGGTCCCGGGGAAAGGGGTACGCCCGCGCGGACGCGAGCGCCTGCTCGACGACGATCCGGACGGCGCCGACGCGCGGCCGCCGCAAGCATTCGCCCGCGGCGCGGGCGGTGCCGCAGCCGCGCTTCAGTGGTCCTCGATGCGCGGGACCGATCCCTCGGCCGGCGCGCCGGTTTCCTCGTCGATCCAGTCGGCGATGCCGATCTCGGCCTCGGCCTCCTCGACCGACTCCCCCGGCTCGTAGCCGGTGTCCTCGCTGGCCCGCATGTCGGCGACCGCGTCGGCGCGCGTCGGGAACGGCCCGACGTCCTTGCCCTCGCCTTTCGGCTGCCAGTACCAGCCGTCCGGGCGTTCGATGATGCGGCCGGCGTCCTCGTCGGGCGCGGCTTCGGGGAGTTTGCGCTTCACGGCTTAAACCCTCACGTTCGTCGGACGGGCTCCCGCAGCCCGTCCTTCCTCTCAAGCCTAGTCCCCTCCCGGCAGGGGCCGTTGACGAGCGTCAACCCGACGCCCGCCCGGCGGCCCCCGGCAGCGCCGCGGTCACTCGGGCTTGATCCCCGCGTCGCGGACGATCTTGTGCCACTTGGCGGTCTCGCTCTTGATCATCGCGCCGAACG
Source organism: Burkholderiales bacterium (assembly GCA_046347845.1). Classification (GTDB taxonomy): domain Bacteria; phylum Pseudomonadota; class Gammaproteobacteria; order Burkholderiales; family Casimicrobiaceae; genus VBCG01. The sequence goes on from JAXMFH010000011.1 coordinate 131,146, forward strand.
CCTCGGAGGTCCCGCCCGTGTACGCTTCGACGCCCTGCGCGATCAGCGCCTTCTGCACGTCGGGATTCTGCATCACCTTGCCGAACTCGGCGTGGAGCCGCGCGATCACCGCGGGCGGCGTGCCGTTCGGCACCAGGATGCCGAGCCAGCCCACGGCCTCGAAGCCGGGGAAGCCCGCCTCGGCGACCGTCGGCACGTCGGGCAGCGCCGGGCTGCGCTTGGTCGACGTCACGACGAGGCCGCGCACCTTGCCGGCCTTGATGTGCGGCATGCCGGAGGCCACCGACAGCGCGGCCAGCGAGACGTGCCCGCCGAGCAGGTCGGTGATCGCGGGCGACGCGCCCTTGTAGGGCACCTCGACCCACTTGAACCCGGCCGTCTGCATCAGGAGCTCGATCGCGAGCTGCGCGAACGTGCCGTGTCCGGCGGTGCCGTAGGTGACGGCCGTCGGATTGGCCTTCGCCGCGGCAATGGCGTCGCCGAGCGTCCGGAACGGCGAGTCGGCCCGCGTCATGATGAGGTTCGGCGAGACCGCGAGCTGGATCACCGCGGTCAGGTCCTTCGACGGATCGAGCCCCGGATTCTTCATCGTGGCCGGCGCGATGATCATGTTGTCGGCCTGGCCGATCACCATGTCGTAGCCTTCGTTCGGCGCGCGCGAGGTCTCGACGAGCCCGATCGTGCCCGCCGCGCCCGCCTTGTTCTCGACGACGACGGTCCAGCCGGTCTGCTTGGCGAGCTCGGTGCCGACGGTGCGCGCGACGAAGTCGGTGCCGCCGCCGGGCGGGAACGGCACGATCAGCCGGATCGGCTTCGTCGGGTAGGTCTGCGCTTGCGCGGGCAGCGCCACCGCGACGAGCGAGAGCAGCGCGAGGAACAGGCGAATCATGGACGGTCCTCCTTCGGTGGAAACGACGTTCAGCCGACGGCGCGCTTCGCGCCCTCGATCGAGTACTTGCGCAGGCGCGGGCCCGCCTTCATCACCTGCCCCGGCAGCGTCCGCCCGACGATCGCCTCGACGCGCTGCGCGACCGCGATCAGCGCCTCGAGGTCGATGCCGGTCTCGAAGCCCGACTCCTCGAGCAGGTAGACCAGGTCCTCGGTGCAGATGTTGCCGGTCGCGCCGGGAGCGAACGGACAGCCGCCCAGCCCGCCGATCGACGACTCGAACTCGCGGACGCCGAGGTCGAGGCCGACCACGACGTTGGCGAGGCCGATGCCGCGCGTGTTGTGAAAGTGTAGCGCGACGCGCATCTGCGGGAAGCGCCTCGCGATCGCCTGCACGAGCCGGGACACGGTGGGCGGCGTTGCCATGCCGGTCGTGTCGCCGAGCGTGAGACGGTCGATGCCCAGCGCGGCGTACGCGTCGACGACGCGCAGCGCGGCGTCGACCGGCACCTCGCCTTCGAACGGGCAGCCGAACGCGCACGCGATCGCGCCCCTGAGCGGCGTGCGGCCCTTCGCGATCGACGCCACTTCCGCGACGTTCGCGAGCGACGCGGCGATCGGCGCGTTGAGGTTCGCGCGGTTGTGCGTCTCGCTCGCCGAGACGAAGCACACCATCTCGTCGACACCCGCCGCGAGCGCGCGCTCGGCGCCGCGGGGATTGGGGACGAGCGCCGACAGGTGGGCCTCCGACCGGCGCCGGACGCGGGCGAGCACCTCTTGCGCGTCGGCGAGCTGGGGCACCGCCCGCGGGCTCACGAACGAGGTCGCCTCGATGTGCGTGAGCCCCGCGGCGATCATCGCGTCGATCACGCCGGCCTTGTCCTCGGTCGGGATGAACGCGGCTTCCGACTGGAAGCCGTCGCGCGTGCCGACCTCGGTGACCGCGACGCGCGGGCGGGGGTGGAAGGGTTCGGCGTAGTTCATCGCGGCATCTCCGTTGCAGGCCCGCTTCCGGCCATCGCCGTCGTCGGCGTCACGCCGCCCGCTTCGCGTGCAGCGCGGCGATCTCCGCCGCGCCGTAGCCCAGCTCGGCCAGGATCGCGTCGGTGTCGGCCCCGAGGTCCGGCGGGACGCGGTGGACGCGGCAGGGATCGTCGGTGAACTTGATCGGGAATCCGAGCACGTCGAGAGGCCCGTGGTTCGGGTGGTCGATCGTGATGCGCATCTGCTGGTGGCGCACCTGCGGATCGGCGAACACCTCGGGCAGGCTCATCACGCGGCCGCAGGGCACGCCCGCGGCGTTCAGCACCTCGAGCCAGTGCGCGATCGGCCGCTTGCGGATCTCGGCGTTCACGAGCGCGTTGATCTCGGGGCGCCGCTCGAAGCGGTCGCGGTTGGTCAGGAACGCGGGGTGCGTGCGCAGGTGCTCGAGGCCGAGCGCGTCGAGCAGCTTGAAATACACCTGGTCGTTGGACGGCGCGATCGCGACCTGGCCGTCGGACGCCTCGAACAGTCCGTAGGGCGCGACGAGCGCGTGGTCGTTGCCGGTGCGCCGCGGCTGCTCGCCGGTCGCGAAGGTGTGGGTCGCGAGGAACGCGAGGTTCGCGATCATGCTGTCGGTGAGCGCGACCGCGACCTCCTCGCCCTTCCCGGTCCGCTCTCTCCGTACGAGCGCCGCGCAGACGCCCATCGCCGCGTACGCGCCGGCGATCAGGTCCGAGAGCGGCGGCGCGGCGCGCGCGGGCGCCTCGCCCTCGGCGCCGTTCACGCTCATGAAGCCGCTCATCGCCTGCGCGATGAAGTCGAACGACGGCCGGTCGCGGTACGGGCCGTCGAGGCCGAAGCCGGTGATGTGGGCGCTGATCACGTCGGGCCGGATCCGCTTCAACTCGTCGCGCGAGAGGCCGATCTTCTCCATCACGCCGGGCCGGAAGTTGTCGAGCACGACGTCGGCCGTCGCGATCAGCTTGCGCAGCACGTCCTTGCCTTCGGCGCTGCGCAGGTCGAGCGTGAGCGAGCGCTTGTTGCGGTTGAACGACGCGAAGTAGAGGCTGAACCCGTTGCGCAGGATGCCCTGCTGGCGCACCGGGTCGCCGTCGTCGACGCCCTCGATCTTGATCACCTCGGCGCCCATGTCGGCGAGGAACATCGAGCAGAAGGGGCCCGAGACGATGCGCGAGAGGTCGACGACGCGGATGCCTTGCAGTTGCATGAGCGGGGGATCGAGGGTCAGACCCTCATTTCGGGGAATCGGGGGAATCGAGGGTCAGACCCTCATTCGGCACATCGACGGTCTGACCCTCGTTTCGAGGCGACGATTGACGGGAGGCAACGAGGGTCCGACCGTGATTGTCGCGAACCGGTCCCGACGGACGGCGCATCGGCTTGACAGCGCCGGGCGGTCACGCCGCGAGCGGCATCGCGGGCGAGGCCGGCTGGCGGAACACGTTCATGAGCTCGGCCTCGCGCGTCCTCGCGGCGTCGATGCTCCTGCGCTTGACGTGCCCGTAGCCCCGGATCGTCGCCGGCAGCGCCGCGACCTCGGCGGCGAGCGCGACGTTGCCCGCCGACAGCCCGCGCAGGAGCTCGTCGAGCGTGCGCTCGTAGTCGACGATCAGCCGGCGCTCGAGCCGCCGCTCCTCGGTGTGGCCGAACGGGTCGAGCCAGGTGCCGCGCAGCCCCTTGAGGGCCGCCAGCGTCCTGAGCGCCGGACGCATCCACGGGCCGTAGGAACGCTTGACCGGTGCTCCGGTGACGGGGTCCGGCTTCACCCACAGCGGCGGCGCGAAGTGGTAGCGCAGCTTGTAGTCCCCCTCGAACACGGAGGCGACCTGGCGCTCGAACTCGCCGTCCGTGTACAGGCGCGCGACCTCGTACTCGTCCTTGATCGCGAGCAGCTTGAAGTAGTTGCGCGCGACCGCCTCGGCGAGCTTCGTGCTGCCGACCGCCACCCGCGCCTCGGCCTCGCGCACCCGGTCGACGAGCGTCCGGAAGCGCCGCGCGAGCGCCGCGTCCTGGTAGGCGGTCAGGTAGTCGACGCGCCTCGCGATCGCCGCGTCGAGGTCCGGCGCGATCGCGCGGTCGCTCCCGACCTCGGTCTCGGCCGGCTTCGCGAGGCGCTCGACGCTCGCCGGGTCGTGGCAGGCGAGCCGCCCCCATTCGAACGCGCGCCGGTTGGCCTCGACCGCGGCGCCGTTGAGCTCGATCGCGCGGAAGAGCGCCCGGCGCGACACCGGCACGAGGCCGAGCTGCCAGGCGTAGCCCAGCAGGAACACGTTCGTCGACAGCGCGTCGCCGAGGAGCGCGGTCGCGAGGCGCGTCGCGTCGAGGAACGTCGCCGCTTCCGCGCCGATCGCCTCGCGCAGCCCCTCCTCCATCGCGTCCCACGGCGTGCGCAGGTCCGGGTGCTTGATGAACGCGACCGTCGCCATCCGGTTCGTGTTGATGACGGCCCGCGTGACGCCGCGCTGCATCCTGGTCAGGATCGCGTTCTCGGCGGTCACGAGCAGGTCGCTGCCGATCACCGCGTTCGCCTCGCCGGCGGCGATCCGGATCGTGTGGAGGTCCTCGGGCCGCGCGCCGATGCGCACGTACGTCGTGACGGCGCCGCCCTTCTGCGCCACGCCGGTCATGTCGAGCACCGAGACGCCCTTGCCCTCGAGGTGCGCGGCCATTCCGAGCAGCGCGCCGACCGTGATGATGCCGGTGCCGCCCACGCCCGCGACGACGATCGAGTACGGGCGCTCGAGCGACGGCAGCGCGGGCTCGGGCAGCTGCGCGAAGAGGTCGTCGGCCGCTTCCTGCGCCTTGCCGCGCCGCGGCCGCCCGCCCTCGACCGAGACGAAGCTCGGGCAGAAGCCGTTCTGGCACGAGAAGTCCTTGTTGCACGACGACTGGTCGATCGCGCGCTTGCGCCCGAACTCGGTCTCGACCGGCGTCACCGACACGCAGTTCGACTTGGTGCCGCAGTCGCCGCAGCCCTCGCACACGCGCGTGTTGATGAACGAGCGGCGCGCGGGATCGGGGAAGCGGCCGCGCTTGCGGCGGCGGCGCTTCTCGGCCGCGCAGGTCTGGTCGTAGACGAGCGCCGACACGCCGCCGGCCTCGCGGAGCTCGCGCTGGACCGCGTCGAGGTGGTCGCGGTGGCGGACCGTCACGCCCTTCGCGAACGGCGCGTCCTTCCCGTACTTCTCCGGCTGGTCGGTCACGACGACGATGCGCGAGACCCCTTCGGCCTCGAGCTGGCGCGTGATCCCGGGCACGTTGAGCGGCCCGGGCAGCGGCTGCCCGCCGGTCGCGGCGGTCGCGTCGTTGTAGAGGATCTTGAACGTGATGCCGGCGTTCGCCGCCACCGCGGCCCGGATCGCCAGCAGCCCCGAGTGGTAGTAGGTGCCGTCGCCCATGTTGGCGAAGATGTGCGGCGTGTCGGTGAACGGCGCGTGTCCCACCCACGCGGCGCCTTCCGTCCCCATCGGCGAGAAGATCCTCGTGCCGGGGAAGATGTAGGTCGCCATGAAGTGGCAGCCCACCCCCGCGATCGCCTCGCTGCCCTCGGGCACGCGCGTCGAGCTGTTGTGCGGGCAGCCCGAGCAGAAGTACGGGACGCGGCCCGCGTCGGAGAGGTAGCCGCGCAGCTGCGGCGAGAGCGAGGGCTTCGAGGCCGCCTCCTCCTTCGCCCGGAGCCACGCGACGCGCTCGTCGAGCCGCACGTCGGCATAGAAGCGCCCGAGCCGCGACGCGGTCACGAGCGCGATCTGCTCGGCGTTGAGCTCGCCGGTCGGCGGCAGCAGCCACTCGTTCGGGCCCGCGTCCTCGGCGCGCTTGCCGACCACGCGCGGCCGGCGCGTGTCGGGCCAGTGGTAGAGCAGCGCGCGGATCTGGTCCTCGATCACCGGCCGCTTCTCCTCGACGACGAGGATCTCCTCGAGCCCGAGCGCGAACGCGTGCAGCGCCTGCGGCTCGAGCGGCCAGGTGAGGCCGAGCTTGAGGACGCGGATGCCGATGCGCGCGGCGGCCTGCTCGTCGATGCCGAGGTGCTCGAGCGCCTGGCGCACGTCGAGGTACGACTTGCCCGCCGTCACGATGCCGAATCGCGCGCGCGGGCTGTCGTAGACGACCGGGTTCAGGCGGTTCGCGCGCGCGTAGGCGAGCACCGCGGGCAGCCGCTGCTCGTGGATGCGCCGCTCCATCGTGAGCGGCTGGTCGGGCAGGCGCAGTCCCAGGCCCCCGGGCGGGATCGTGAAGTCCTCGGGGAGGCGCACGTCGATGCGCGCGGGGTCGACGCTCACGGACGCCGAGCACTCGACCGTGTCGTCGAGCGCCTTGAACGCCATCCACGATCCCGAGTAGCGCGACATCGCGTAGCCGTGGATGCCGAGGTCGAGGTACTCCTGGACGCCGGAGGGCGCGAGCACCGGGATCATCGGCGCGTAGAGCATCGTCTCGCTCTGCGTCGCGATCGTCGACGAGCGCGCCATGTGGTCGTCGCCGCAGACCATGAGCACGCCGCCGTGGGGCGAGGTGCCCGCCGAGTTGGCGTGCAGCAGCACGTCGCCGCAGCGCGCCAGCCCGGCCCACTTCCCGTACCACATGCCGAACACGCCCTGGTAGCGCGAGCGCCGGTCGAGCGCCACCTGCTGCGATCCCCACACCCCCATCGCGGCCAGCTCCTCGTTCTGGCCGGGCTGGAAGTGGACGTGGTGGCGCTCGAGGAGCTCCTGCGCCTCCCACAGCGTCTTGTCCATGTTGTTGAGCGGCGAGCCCTGGAAGCCCGACACGAAGCCCGCGGTGTTCAGTCCCGCCGCCGCGTCGCGCACGCGCTGCATGATCAGCAGGCGCGTCAGGGCCTGGATGCCGGTCAGGTAGACGCGGCCGCTCTCCAGCGTGTACTTGTCGTCGAGGCTGACGTCGGCGAGCTGCTGTTGCATGGCTGGGCTCCGTTTACCGGTGGCCTGAATCGAAAGGCGTGTCGACGCGGACACGACCCCTCACCCCTACCCTCTCCCCGCGAGCGGGGAGAGGGAGGCTGTCGAGCTCTCTCACCCCTACCCACTCCCCGTGAGCGGGGAGCGGGAGGCTGTCGGGCCCCCTCACCCCGACCCTCTCCCCGCTCGCTGGGAGAGCGAGGCTGCAGGGCGCGACGCGCACGGCGCGCGTCCGCGCCGGCGTTCGCCGAAGAACCCCCTCTCTCCGGAACGGGGAGAGGGTCGGGCTGAGGGGGACTCGATGCACGGCGCCCGAGCTCAGATCACCTTCCCCGGGTTGAGCAGGTTGCGCGGGTCGAGCGTCGCCTTGAGCTCGCGCATCACGCCCACCGCCTCTTCGCCGAACTCCTCGACGAGGAATTCGCGCTTGCCGAGCCCGACGCCGTGCTCGCCGGTGCAGGTGCCGCCCATCGCGAGCGCGCGCCGCACGAGCCGCGTGTTGAGCTCCCACGCCTCCTCGCAGTCGGCCTGGCTGTCCGGGTCGACGAGGATCATCAGGTGGAAGTTGCCGTCGCCCACGTGGCCGAACAGCGGGATCGGCATCGACGCGCGCGCGATGTCCTCCTCCGTCGCCGCGATGCACTCGGCGAGCCGCGAGATCGGCACGCAGACGTCGGTCGCGATCATCCGGCTGCCCTTGCGCAGCTGCAGGCACGCGAAGTACGCGTCGTGGCGCGCCTGCCACAGCCGCGTCCGCTCCTCGGGCCGCGTCGCCCACTCGAAGTCGAGCCCGCCGTGCGCGCGAGCGATCTCCTGCATCTGCGTCGCCTGCTCCTCGACACCGCGCGTCGTGCCGTGGAACTCGTACCAGAGCGTCGGCGCTTCGCGCAGGTCGAGCTTGCTGTAGCGGTTGATCGCGCCGACCGTGAGCGCGTCGAGGAGCTCGACGCGCGCGATCGGGATCCCGCACTGGATCGCCTCGATGACCGAGTCGACGGCCGCGGTCACCGTCGGGAACGCGCAGACCGCGGCCGACATGCCTTCGGGAATCGCGTAGAGGCGCAGCGTGAGCTCGGTGAGGATGCCGAGCGTCCCCTCGGCGCCGACGAACAGCCGGGTGAGGTCGTAGCCCGCCGCCGACTTGCGCGCGCGCCCGCCCGTGCGGATCACGCGCCCGTCGGCGAGCACGACGGTCGCGCCGAGCACGTTCTCGCGCATCGTGCCGTAGCGGACCGCATTGGTCCCCGAGGCGCGCGTCGACGCCATCCCGCCCAGCGTCGCGTCCGCGCCCGGGTCGATCGGAAAGAAGAGGCCGGAGTCGCGCAGGTGGGCATTGAGCTGCTTGCGCGTGACGCCGGGCTCGACGCGCACGTCGAGGTCGCTCGCGTTGACCTCGAGAATCCGGTTCATCTGCGAGAGGTCGATGCAGACGCCGCCCCGCGTCGCGAGCACGTGCCCTTCGACGGAGGTGCCGATCCCGAACGGGATCATCGGCGTGCCGTGGCGCGCGCAGAGCCGGACGATCGCGACGACCTCGTCGGTGCCGCGCGCGTAGGCCACCGCGTCGGGCGGCGTGACCGGGTACGACGAGATGTCGGTGCCGTGGTGCTCGCGGACCTGCCGCGTCGTCACCAGCCGATCGCCCAGCAGCGCCCGGAGCCCTTCGACGAGCGCCTCGGGCAGCGGATGCTCGTCGCCGGCGTGCCGGCGCAGCTCGACGAAGTGGTCCGCGCCGTGCGTTGCAGCTTCCATGGTTCCTCCTCCTCCGCGTGCCCGCTCCCTCGGGGGGCGCCGCGCCATCCGGAGCGCCCCGGGGCCGCGCGGGCCGGTCCGGTCGACCGCCGGACTTCGGTTTCGCGCCGCGCACCGCCGTTGACACCGGGCACCGCGTACGGCATCCTACCAAACAACTGTTTGTTTTGGGAAGCCCCCCGATGCCCGCCTCCCCCCGCCGCGCGTCCAGCGTTGTCCCCGCCGTCCGTGCGGACAATCGCCTGCCGCTGATCCTCGACGCGGCGGCGAGGCTGTTCGCGGTGAAAGGGTATGGCGCGACGTCGATGCGCGACATCGCGGGTGCAGTCGGCATGCTCCCCGGCTCGCTCTACTACCACTTCGCGTCGAAGGAGGAGCTGCTGGTCGCCGTCTACGCCGAGGGCGTGCGCCGCATCATGGCGGCGCTCGCGCCGGCGCTCGCGCAGCCGGGCGACCCCTGGCAGCGCCTCGAGAACGTCTGCGCCGCGCACCTCGTGGGGCTGCTCGAGGACAGCGACTACGGCCAGGTCGTGATCCGCGTGCGCCCCGACGACGCGCCCGACGTCGCCTCGCAGCTCGTCGCGCTGCGCGACGAGTACGAGCAGGCGTTCGCGCGCGCGATCCTCGACCTCCCGCTGCCGCCGCGCACCGACCGGCGCGCCCTGAGGCTCATGCTGCTCGGCGCGCTCAACTGGTCGCAGACCTGGTACCGCTCGGGCGGGGAATCCCCGCAGGTCCTCGCGCGCCGTTTCGTGCGCCTGCTGCGCGACCCGCTCGAACCCTGACCCCGGCTCCCGACTCCCGACCCCCGACTTCCGACTCCCGATTGCCCATGCCCCTCCGCCCCAAAGTCCTCGTCACCAAGATCGGCCTCGACGGCCACGACCGCGGCAGCCGGATCGTCGCCGCGCACCTGCGCGACGCCGGCATGGAGGTCATCTACACGCCGCCCTGGCAGGAGATCCCCGCGGTCGTGAAGCTCGCGCTCGAGGAGGACGTCGACGTGATCGGCGTCTCGTCGCTCGCGACCGACCACCTGATCGTGCCCAAGCTCATGGCCGCGCTGCGCGAGGCGGGCCTCGCCGACGTCGTCGTCATCGTCGGAGGCATCGTGCCCGACGAGGACGAGCAGGCGCTGCTCGACGCGGGCGTGGCCCGGGTGTTCCACCCGGGGACGCCGCTCGACGAGATCTCGACCTTCGTCGCCGAGGCCGCTGCCCGCGTGCGCGCTGCCCGCTTTCCCGCCTGATCGAGACGACCGATGAACAAGCCGCTTCCCGATCCCGTTCCCGCCTCCACCGAGGAGGCGCAGGTCCGCTGGGCCGCCGAGTACGCGGCCCAGATCGGCGTCGACGCGCCCGTGCACAACCGATCGGGCATCCCGATCCGGCCGCTCTACACGCCGCTCGACGTCGATCCGGCCCGCTTCGACGCGGACGTGGGCTTCCCCGGCCAGCCGCCCTACACGCGCGGCATCTACGCGACGATGCACCGCGGCCGCACCTGGACGCAGCGTCAGCTGATCGGGCTCGGGACGCCGGCCGCCTACAACGAACGGCTGCGCGACATCCTGGACCAGGGCGCGACCGCAGTGTCGCTGATCCCGTGCAACTCGGTGTTCCGCGGCTACGACATGGACGAGGTCGACCCGGAGCTCCTCGGTACCTGCGGCGTCGTCGTCAACAGCGCCGACCACATGGCGACCTGCCTCGACGGCGTCGACCTCGCGACGACCTCGTGCGCGATGAACGACCCGTCGCCGTTCACGCTGCTCGCGTTCATGCTCGCGGCGGCGCGGCGCCAGGGCGTCGACCGGCGCTCGATCTCCGGGACGTCGAACCAGAGCGACTGCCTGTCGCACTTCGTCGCCAACCACATGTTCTTCCGGCTCGCGCTTCCGGGCGCGCGGCGCGTCCTCGTCGACCACATCGCTTGGTGCAACGAGCACCTGCCGCGCTGGAATCCGCTGTCGGTCGTCGGCCAGCACATGCAGCAGGCCGGCGCGACGCCGGCCGAGGCGCTCGCGTTCACGCTGTCCTCCGCGGTCCAGTACGCGGACGACTGCGTCGCGGCGGGCATGTCGCCCGACGCGTTCCTGCCGCGGTTCACGTTCTTCTTCGACATCTCGATCTCGTTCTTCGAGGAGATCGCGAAGTTCCGCGCCGGGCGGCGCATCTGGGCGCGCCTCGCGCGCGAGCGCTACGGCGCGCGCGACCCGCGCTCGTGGCGCTTCAAGTTCCACGGGCAGACCTCGGGCGTCGACCTCACGCGCCAGCAGCCGCTCAACAACATCGCCCGCGTCACCGCGCAGGCGATCGCCGGCATCTTCGGCGGCCTCCAGTCGCTGCACACCGACGCCTACGACGAGGTGCTGTCGTGCCCGACGCAGTTCGGCGCGCGGATCGCGGTCGCGACGCAGAACATCCTGCGCGAGGAGGCGCACCTGACCGACGTGATCGACCCGCTCGGCGGCTCCTACTACGTCGAGTCGCTGACCAACGAGATGGAGGAGCGCGTGCTCGCGATCATGGCCGAGGTCGAGGCCGCGGGCGGCATGTACCGCGCGGTCGAGTCGGGCTTCGTCCAGCGGCGCATCGGCGAGTCCGCGATGCGCCACCAGGCGCGCATCGACAGCGGCGAGCAGACCGTCGTGGGCGTGAACGCCTACCGCGTGGACGAGGAGCCCGGCGCGCGGCCCGCGCTGGCGAAGCCGGATCCCGCGACGATGCGGGCCCACCTCGACCAGTTCGCGCGCTGGAAGGCGGCCCGCTCCGCCGAATCCGTGGCGAAGGCGCTCTCCTCGCTCGCGCGGAGCGCCCAGGGCGACGGCGGCAACGTCTTCGGCGAGGTCGTCGCCGCGGCCGAGGCCGGCTGCACGCACGGCGAGATCTGCGCGACGCTGCGGCGGGAGCTCGGCTTCGGCCACCCGCTCGTCGTCGTCTGACCGGGGCTCCGGTGAAGCACCTGCGATCCGAGCGCGGCGCCCACGCGCCGCCGGGCCCCGACGAGCGCGTCGCGGCGATCCTCGCGGGCGGCCGCGCCGCGATCGCGCGCGCGATCACCGAGATCGAGAACGGCCTGCCGTCGGCCGACGCGCTCTCCGCGGCGCTCGCGCCGCACGGCGGCCGCGCGCACGTCGTCGGCGTCACCGGCGCCCCCGGCGCCGGCAAGTCGACGCTGATCAACGCGCTGGTCCGCGAGCACGCCGGGCGCGGCAAGCGGATCGCGGTCGTCGCGGTCGACCCGTCGAGCCCGATCACCGGCGGCGCGGTCCTCGGCGACCGGATCCGGATGACCGACGCCGGCGCGACCGACGCGGTCTTCATCCGTTCGCTCGCCTCGCGCGGGACGACCGGCGGCCTCGCGAAGGCGACGCGGCGCATCGTCGACCTGCTCGACGCCGCGGGCTTCGACGTGATCGTCGTCGAGACGGTCGGCGCCGGCCAGTCCGAGGTCGACATCGCCGGCCTCGCGGACACGAGCGTGGTCGTCTGCCCGCCGGGGCTGGGCGACGGCGTGCAGGCAATCAAGGCGGGGATCCTCGAGATCGCCGACGTGCTGGTCGTCAGCAAGGGCGACCTGCCCGCCGCGGCGCAGGCCGAGCGCGACCTCTCGGAGATGCTGCACCTGCGCGCGCGCCGCCCCGGCTGGCGCGTCCGCGTCGTGCGGACGACCGCGACCACGGGCGAGGGCATTCCGGCCCTCGTCGACGCGCTCGCCGCGCACGCCGAGGAGGCGGGCGTCGGCCGCCGGCGGAAGCCGGCCGCCGCGCCGGAGCACCACGGCGACTCGCTCACCGCGAAGCTGCGCGCGTTCGCGGAGCGCGACCCCTACCAGCGCCACAACGCGATCGAGTTCGTCGAGGCGGGCCCCGGCTTCGCGACGCTGCGCATGCGGGTGGGCAAGCCGCACCTCAACTTCAACGGCAAGTGCCACGGCGGCGCGATCTTCTGCCTCGCCGACAGCGCGTTCGGCATCGCGTCGAACTCGCACGGCGTCGTCGCGGTCGGCGTCGACACGCACACGACCTTCCAGGTCGCCGCGAGCGAGGGCGACGTGCTGACCGCGCGCGCGCTCGAGGTCTCGCGCAACGCGAAGCTCGCCGTCTACCGCGTCGACGTGACGCGCGGCGACGGCGCGGTCGTCTCGTCGTTCACCGGGACCGTCTACGTGACGCGGCGGCCGCACGACGCGCACGGGCCGCTCGAGCGCGGCGCGTAAGCGGCGCGCCGCCGGCCGCGGCCGGCTGTGGCACGATGCGTCCGGCGCCCCCGAGCGAGGGGCGGCCGAGCCTCGACCGACGACGTCCCGACCCGCCATGGCCCCCTCCCGCCGATCCCGCGGCGCGCGCGTGCTGAAGCTGCGCCGCGTCGCCATCGACACCCACCGCGAGAACGTCGCCTACCTGCACCGCGACTGCTCGGTCTACCGGACCGAGGGCTTCCGGGCGCTGTCGAAGGTCGAGGTCGCCGACGGCGGCCGGCACATCCTCGCGGTCCTCAACGTCGTCGACGACGACGAGATCGTGGCGCGCGACGAGCTCGGGCTCTCGGAGCAGGCGTTCGCGCAGCTCGCGGCGGCCGAAGGCTCGCGCGTCGCGGTCGGCCACGCGATGCGACCGGAGTCGTTCGACGCGGTCCGGCGCAAGATCGCCGGCGAGCGCCTCTCGCAGGACGCGTTCCGCCGGATCGTCGCGGACATCACCGAGCACCACTACTCGAAGACCGAGATCGCCGCGTTCATCGTCGCGACCGGCCAGAACGAGCTCGACCGCGACGAGATCCTGCACCTCACGCGAGCGATGGTCGACTCGGGCGAGCGGCTCGACTGGCACGAGCCGCTCGTCGCCGACAAGCATTGCATCGGCGGCATCCCCGGCAACCGGACCTCGCTGCTCGTCGTGCCGATCGTCGCGGCGCACGGGATGCTGATCCCGAAGACTTCGAGCCGCGCGATCACCTCGCCCGCGGGCACCGCGGACACGATGGAGGTGCTGGCGAACGTCGAGCTCAGGATCGCCGACCTGCGCCGGATCGTCCGCCGGCACCGCGGCTGCATCGCCTGGGGCGGCACCGCCCGCCTCTCGCCGGCCGACGACCTGCTGATCGCGGTCGAGCGGCCGCTCGGCGTCGATTCGCAGGGCCAGCTCATCGCGTCGATCCTCTCGAAGAAGGTCGCGGCCGGCTCGACGCACCTCCTGATCGACATCCCGGTCGGACCCACGGCGAAAGTGCGCCACATGCGCGACGCGCAGCGGCTGCGCAAGCTGTTCGAGTACGTCGGCGACCAGCTCGGCATCCACCTCGAGGTCATCATCACCGACGGCCGGCAGCCGGTGGGCAACGGCATCGGGCCGGTGCTCGAGGCGCGCGACGCGATGCGCGTGCTGCAGGGCGATCCGGCGGCGCCCGCCGACCTCCGGCAGAAGGCGCTGCGACTCGCCGGCCGCATCCTCGAGTTCGACCCGGACGTGCGCGGAGGCCAGGGCTTCACGATCGCGCGCGACATCCTCGATTCGGGCCGCGCGCTCGCGAAGATGCACGCGATCATCGCCGCGCAGGGTGCGCCCAGGCACGCGTTCATGCCCGGACGCCTCTCCTTCGACGTGACGAGCCCGCGCGCGGGCACCGTCACGGGCATCGACAACCTGCAGATGGCGCGCATCGCGCGCTACGCGGGGGCGCCGATGGCCCGCGGCGCGGGCGTCGACCTGTTCCGCAAGCTCGGCGACCGCGTGCAGAAGGGCGAGCCGCTCTACCGCGTGCACGCCGAGTTCGCGGCCGACTTCCGGTTCGCGCACGAGCTCTGCGGGCAGGCGTCCGGCTACACGATCGGGCGCGCGGCCGACGTGTCTCCGGTGTTCGTGCAGGCGTGAGCGTCGACGCCGTGCTCCCGGCCCCGGAGCTCGTGCTGGGGTTCGACGACTACGCCGCGCCCGCCGAACGCCTCGCCGCCGCGCTGGGCGTCCGCTGCGCTCGCGTCGCGGTCCATCGGTTCCCCGACGGCGAGAGCCGCGTCACGGTGCCGCTGCCGCTCCCCGCGCGGGTCGCGATCTGCCGCAGCCTCGACCACCCGAACGACAAGCTCGTCGAGGGGATCCTCGCCGCCGAGACCGCGCGTGCGCACGGCGCGCGCTCGGTGACGCTCGTCGCGCCCTACCTCTGCTACATGCGGCAGGACACCGCGTTCGCGCCGGGCGAGGCGGTGAGCCAGCGCATTGTCGGGCGGCTCCTGGCCGAGCAGTTCGACGCGGTCGTCGCCGTCGACCCGCACCTGCACCGCGTCGCCACGCTGGCCGAGGCCGTGCCCGCGAAGGCCGCGGTCGCGCTGTCCGCGGCCTCCCTCTTCGGCGATTTCCTGCGCGAGCACGTGCCCGGCGCGCTGCTCGTCGGTCCGGACGAAGAGTCGGCGCAGTGGCTCGCCGCCGCCGGCGGGCGCGCGTTCGAGACCGCGGTGTGCCGCAAGTCGCGGCGCGGCGACCGCGACGTCGCGATCGCGCTTCCGCCGGTCGCCCTCGCGCATCGCGCGGTCGTGCTCGTCGACGACATGGCGAGCACCGGAACGACGCTCGCGGTGGCGGCACGGATGTGCCTCGCGCGCGGCGCGGCGAGCGTCGACGTGCTCGTCGTGCACGGCCTGTTCGTCGGCGACGCGCTCGCGGACCTCCGGCGCGCGGGCGTCCGCCAGGTCTGGAGCACCGACAGCGTGCAGCACGAGACGAACGCGCTGCCGCTCGCGCCGCTCATCGCGCGGGCGTTCGCGGCCCCGCCCTGAGCCCGCGGTCGGCGGAAAGAGGGGCCCGTTCGCCGACGCCGGAAACGAAAGCGGCGCGCGTTCCCGCTCCTCGAGCGGGCGCCGCGCGCCGCGGGACCGGCTCGCCGACCCTTACTTCTTCTTCGCCGGCGACACCGAGATCGCCATCGCCTCGGTGAACGTCGCCTCGATCTGGTCGCCCTTCGCGATCAGCTTGAGCTGCTCCGGATCGTTGACCTTGAGGTCGACCGTGCGCTGCGGTCCCTTGACCGTCACGGTCTTCGCCGCGGTGTCGACCGCGACGACGTCGCCGACCACCGTGACCTGCCGCCCGGCGGCGCCCGCGGGCTTCTCTCCCGGCTTGGCGCCGACCGCGCCCTCCTTGACCGTCCAGGCGACCGGCTTGCCGCCGCCCTTCTTGAGCTCGAGCACGAGCGACTCGACGAAGCCGATGTCGACGTTGTCGCCGACCTTGAGCTGGGCGAAGTTCTTGACCTCCGGCCCGGCGACGACGGTCGTCTCCTTGCCCTGCGGGCCCTTCAGCGTGATCGCGCGCGAGGCCGCGTCGATCGCGGTGATCGTCGCCGTGACGTTCACCGTCTGCGCGACGCCGACGACGCCCGGACCCTTGCCGACGACCGTCGCGCCCTGTTGGGCCGTCGCCGGAACCGCCGCCGCCATCGCAGCGGCCACCGCGGCCGCCAGAACCAGCTTCTGCATCTTCATGTTGCGTTGTACTCCCGTGGTGAAAAGGTGGGTCACTTGTCCGGCACCGGCGCCCAGCCCGGGCCCGGATCGAATCGCGTGATCGCGGCGGCCTTCGACGCGGTCTGCGGGCCGAGATCGCGCTGGAAGACGGCGCCGTCGTGGTTGACGATGAACGTCATGATGCCGGAGCTTCCATACTTGGCCGGGTACGCGATCGCCGCGAAGCCGCCGATCATCCGGCCGCGGACGACGTAGTCGAGCGCGCCGCCCGCCGCGTGCGGGCCCTGGGCCTTGAGCATCCGGAAGTGGTAGCCGTGGTAGGGCGTCGGACCCTTCTGCTTCGTGTAGCCCTCGCCCGCCGCCCGGACGACGAGGGGACCGAGCGGGCTGTCCGGCTCGCCGGCCTTGGCGGGCCAGTAGAGGCCGTCGTGCTTGCCCGGGCCGCTCGCGAACTTCCTCGCGTACTCGCGCACGCCGTTGCCGTCGCGGTCGGCCGACGCGTAGTCTCGCTGCGCGTCGACGATCGCGAGCAGCACGTTGATCACGTCGAGCTCGTTGCGGCCGATGCGCCGGGCGAGCATCTCCTCCTTGCCCGCCGCGGTGTCGAAGCGCCAGCGCCCGCCGTCCTTGACCAGCGGAAACGCGAACGGCCAGTCGTCGTTGCCGATCGTGAGCTTCGCGTGCGCATCGCCGTCGGCCACGAACGCGTGCTTCTGCTCGAACGCGGCGACGAATCCGTCGCGCGCCGCGCGATCCGCGACCGGATCGCCCGACCCGATCCACGCGTCCGACCCGGGACCGAGGATCGCCACCGCCGCGTTCTTGCCGCCGGCCTTGACCGCGGCCACCAGCGCGCTCGCGGCCTCGTCGAGCGTCGCGAACGTCTGTTGCGTGCCCGCGGCGTTCGCCGTCGTGGCCAGGGTCGCCGCGAACGCCAGCGACGCGATGCCGAAGGCCAGCCGCGCGAGCGCGCCGCGACCCGTGTCGAAGACGCCGTTCATGATGCCGCTCCCCGTCCGATCCGCTTTCCGGTCCATCGTGCGCGCCGTGCTCATCGCCGCCCCCCGCCGCCCCGTCCGCCGCCGCCGCCGCGCGACGCGCCGCCGCTCGGCCGCGACGCGCCCATGCTCGCGTTGCCGCGGCTGCTCGCCGCGCGCGTCTGCGAGGCCGAGCCCGTGTTGAACGCCGACGAGTTGCGCGTGCCGCTCATGTCGCGGCTCGCCCCGCCACCGCCGTAACTGTCGCGCGGCGACGCCGAAACGCCGCCCGCGCGGTTCGCGTCCCGCGCGGACGCGGAGGCCCCGCCGGCGCCACGATCGATGCCGCCTGCGCCCCGGTCCATCGTGCCCGCGCTCGGCCCGCGGCCCGCCTGCGCCCCGCCATCGCGGCCCCGGTACGCATCGCGCGTCCCCGCGGTAGGGGAGGTCCCGCGGTTGTACTTCTGAGCGACGCCCTTGTCCTTGTAGGGCACGGCGCCGCGGTGCGACGCGTCGTGGTTCCAGTTCTTGTTCGAGATGTTCGTCTTGTTGAAGTTGTTGTAGCGGTTGACGTCGATGTCGACGTTGCCGCCGCCCCAGTTCCAGTTGCCCCAGATCGCGCCGGCGGCCGCCCCCGCGACGAAGCCCCACGCCACGCCAGCGGCGACGTAGCCCGGCGGATAGTAGTAATACGGCGGGTAGGCCGGATACCACCACGTGCCGTAGACGACCGTCGGGTTGTACGTCGGAACGTAGACGACCTGCGGGTTCGCCGGCTCGATCTTGATGATCGTCTTCGACTCGACCTGCTCGGTGACGATCTTCTGCTCCTTGGTGTCCTTGAGGTTGCCCTCCTTCGACGCCTTCGTGCGGAGGTTCTGGATCGTCGCGGCGACGTCCTGCTCCTGCGCGAGGAACGCGTCGCCGAGCTGCTGCGTCCAGTCGAGCTTCTCGCTCATCATCGTCAGCACCGTCGGGAACGCGGCGAGCGACTTGACGCTCGCGTCCCAGGGCTGCTGCTGCAGCGCGTCCTCGAGCGCCTTGTCCTTGAGGCCGGGGTTGGCCTTGACCCAGCGCTCCGCCGTGACGATCTCGATCGGGTAGGTCGCGGCCATCAGCACCTGCGCGAGCAGGCCGTCCGGATAGAGCGCGATCGGCGCGAGCAGCTGGTCGAGCTGCTCCTGCGAGAACGCCTTCGCGCCCGGCTGGGCCTGCGCCGCCCCCGCGGGCGGCGAGGCCGCCGGCGCCGGGGTCGTCTGGGCGGTCGCGTAGCCCGCGACCGCGAACGCGACGAGCGTCGCGCAGGCCGCGAGGCGCATCCCGCTCGAATGCGATTGCCGTGTGGTCATCCGTCTCTCCTCAAGCGGCGCCCGTGCGTCATTTGACCGTGTAGCCGCGGCCCTCGAGGCAGGCACCCCGCGCCCTCGCGAAGCTCGCCTGCTGCGACGACTGCGCCTGCTGCTGCTGCTGCGCCGCCTGCTGCTGCTGTGCGGCGTTCTGCCTGCGGCTCTGTCCGCGAGCGGCGACGGCCCCTGCCGCCGCCCCCGCTCCCGCGTCGCCGCCGACGATCTCGCCCACGACCGCACCGCGCGCCGCACCTCGCACGCCGGCACCGGGGGTCACGCCGGTCGCCGTCGTCGGCGGAGGCGGCGCCGCGGTCTGCGCAGGTGGTCGCGCCGGATCGAAGCCGGTCTGCTTGACCGCCCACTGGGTGCACTCGGCCTCGTCCTTCTTCTGCTGGTCGGGCGATTGCCCCTTGGCCGGATAGACGAACTGCTGCGCGGAGGCGCCGGTGACAAGCAACCCGCCGCAGAAGGCGGCGACGGCGATGCGCTCGAGGAGTCGTTTCATGGATCGCTTTCGGGTGCGTTCGGGAACGGTGTCGCACCGGTCCCGCATTGTCTCACGGCCGAGAGGGGCTCCCCGCCGTCGCGACGTCGGCGCGCGCGCCTGTGCCGGCCGAGGGCGCGGGCACGTCGCGCGGCTCGAAGCCGCCACCCAGCGCGAGATAGAGGTTGACGCGCTGGACCCGACGCTCGCTCTGCTGGCGCAGCAGCGCGACGCGCGCGCCGTAGAGCGCAACGCTCTGCTGCAGCACCGCGCGCAGGTCGCCCGAGCCCACCTTGTAGCGGACCTGCGCGAGCTCGAGCGCGCGGGCGTTGCTCGCGACCGATCTGGCGAGGATCGCCTCGCGCTCGTCGGCGGCGAACTGCGCGGCGAGGGCGCCCTCGACTTCGCCGAACGCGCGCGCGCCGATGCGCCCGTAGTCGGCGACCGCGAGCTTCTGCTCGGCGGTGCGGATCTCGACCTGCGCCTGCAGCGCGTAGCCGTTGAAGATCGGCGCGACGAGATTGCCGCCCAGCGACCAGACCGGGTTGCTGTGGTTCTGCAGCACGAACAGGTCGCTCGAGATGCTCGAGATGCCCGCCGTCAGTGCGATCTTCGGCAGCCGCGCGGCCTTCGCCTCGCCCACGCGATTGAACGCGACGGCGACCCGCCGCTCGGCGGCGATCACGTCCGGCCGGCGCTCGAGCAGCTCGGAGGGCAGCCCGACCGGCACCGGTGCGGGCATCGCCGGCAGCGCGGCCGCCACCTCCACGGCTGCCGCGGGATAGCGCCCGACCAGGGTCTCGAGCGCGCGGAGCGCCTGCTCGTACGCGAACGCGAGCGCTCGCTCGGCGTCTTTCGCGTTCTCGAGGCTGGCCTGCGCGATCGCGACGTCGGCCTCGTCGCCCACGCCGACGCGCAGCCGGTCGCGGGCGAGGCCCAGCGTCTGCTCGTTGGCGCGCACGACATCGGCGGCGATCCCGCGCTGCAGCCGCGCCTCGATCGCGAGCATCCAGCTCTTCGCGACGAGCGCGGCGATCGACTGCCGCGCGTACTCGGCGTCGGCGACCGCGGATTCGTACTGGGCCTTGCCGGCCTCGCGCTCGGAGCGCACGCGGCCCCACAGGTCGAGCTCCCAGCTCGCGGTCAGCCAGGCGCCGGCGACGCCCGAGCCGTCGCCGCCGCCCTTGCCGCCGCCGTGCGCGAGCAGGTTGACCGCGGGATAGATCGCACTCCCCGAAAGCTTCGCGTAGGCCGCCGCCTGCTCGACGCGGGCGGCCGCCACCGCGAGGTCGACGTTGTAGGCGAGCGCCTCGCGCACCAGCGCGTCGAGCTGCGGGTCCGCGAACGTCGCGAGCCAGCCGTCGCCCACCGCCCCCACCGCTCCCCCTTTCGCCGTGTAAGCGGGCGGGATCGCGACGTGCGGCAGGGCCTGCGCGCGGATCTCGTCCGGCTTCGGCGGCGACTCGAGCGCGCAACCGGCCAGCGTCGCCATCGCGAACAGGACCGGCAGGGCGTAGCGTCGCTCCATGCGTCAGTGCAGCTTCAGGATCAGGTAGTCGAGCTTGGCGCCGACCCGCAGGATCACCTTGCGGATGATGTGCACCATCTCGCCGTGATTCGTGTAGATCGCGCCGTCGCCGACCGCGCCGGCCGGCAGGAACAGGTCGCGGTCCCGCTCCTCGACCGTGAGCTTGACCGGGAACCGGTTGGGCGGCATCGGCCCGTAGCCGGTGTTCGGCAGCTGCGTGCTGATCGGCACCTGGCCCTGGCCCTGCGCCCAGACGATCGAGTCGACCTTCGCCTTGATGATGCGGCCCGGGTGCGCGTTGAGCGCGAACTCGGCCTCGTTGCCCGGCTCGACCATCGTGAGCTCGTTCTGCGCGTACAGCGCGACCACCTGCGCGGTGTTCTCGACGAACGTCAGCGCCGGCGTGATCGGGAACGCGGCGGTGAACGAGCCCGGCCGCAGCTGCACGTTGATCGCGTAGCCGTCGGCGGGCGCGTAGACGGTCGTCTGCGCGAGCTCCCAGCGCGCCTGCTCGAGCTGCGCGCGGACCTGCGCGACGGGCGCCCACTCGTTGCCGACCTTCCCGCTGATCTTCTGGCGCACCTGCCGCTCGCCGGCCGACGCCTGCGTCTCGGCGGCCTGCGCCTGCGCGGCGGCGCTGCGCGCGCTCTCGAGCTGCGCCTCGGCCTCCTTGAGGTCGGTCTCCGCGCGCTCGAGCGAGAACCTGTCGCCGGCGCCGGTGGCGACGAGCTCGCGGTACTGCGCGACGCGCTTCCGCGCGAGCTCGACCTTCGGCTCGGTCTCGCGGATCCGCGCGTCGGCCTGCACGATCGCGGCGCGCGCCTCGGCGACCCTCCCCTGCGCCCCGACGAGCTGCTCGTCGAGCTCGCGCGCGCCGGCCTGCTGGCCCGCGAGCTGCGCTTCCAGCGCGCGCACCTGGAGCTCGTAGGGCTCGGGGTCCAGCCGGAACAGCACGTCGCCCTTCTTCACCGGGCGGTTCGGCTCGACCGGCACGTCGATCACGCGGCCGCGCACCTGCGGCACGACGTTGACCACGTACTTGATGACGCGCACGTCGGCGCTCGAGGGCGCCACAACGTTCAGGAACAGGATCAGCGCGGTCAGCGCGACGATCGGGATGATGACGACCGTCACCTGCGTGCCGATGTTCCACGGCAGGATCCGGAACCTGACGAGCAGCCAGACGATCGCCGAGTAGATGCCGAGGAGCAGGACTTCCATCAGCCGTTCCCGCCTTCCTTCGTCTCGCCCGGGGTCACGGCGTCGAGGTCCTCGCGCAGCTTCGCGAGGTGCGGCGGCAGCCCGCCCCGCTCGCGCATCGCGTCGAGCTCGTGCCTGAGACGGTCGAGCTCGTGGTCGAGGATCTCGCCGGCGCGCGCCTTCTCGCCCAGCTCCTCGAAATAGTGCTCGCCCTTCTCGGTGCCGTAGGCGACCTTGTAGGCGACCGGCTTCGTGTACGCCCACAGCCACGCGAACGGCCACAGCAGCCCGCCGAAGACGAGCGACAGCAGGCACAGCGTCTGGATCGCCGCGGTCTGCGGGTGGTGGCGCTTGTGCGCGATCTTCTCGGGCAGCACGTGCACGATCCAGAAGACGGCGATGCCGACCAGCGGCACCAGCACGATCACCACCCACGCGAGCACGTCGGCCGCGGTGTCGAGCGCCTCCCCGGAAAGGAACGAGGCGTGCGCCGCGCCCGCGCCGAAAGCCGCCGCCGCGGCGCCCAGGCAGGCGGCGAGGCGCGGCTTGCCCGCGCACGGCGTGGTCACCGGTCGTTCGGTCGTCATGGGGTCGAGCGGCATCGAATCCGGTTCCACCGGACCTCCGGGGCGCGATGGCGCGAAACCGGAATTCTCGCAGGATTGATCGATCCCGCGCAGCCTGAAGGATCGCCGGGCGCCGATCCTGACTTTTCTCGACAGGCCGCTCAGGGCTGCGCCCCGTTCGCGGCTTCTCGCCGCCACCGGCCGGGCGTCGTTCCCGACCAGCGCCGGAACGCGCGCATGAACGGGCAGACCCCCGAGTAGCCGAGCGTCGCGGCGACGTCGTCGAGCGCGATCCTCGAGCCGGCGAGCAGCTGCCGCGCCACCTCGAAGCGGATCTCGTCGAGCAACTGCTGGAAGGTGGTGCCCTCCGCCTGCAGTCGCCGGTTGAGCGTCCGGCGGTGCATCGACAGCATCCGTGCCGCGTCGTTGCCCGACGCCCCGCCCTGCAGCAGCAGGAGCCGGAGGGCGCGGCGCACCTGCTCGATCAGCTGCCCGTGGCCGAGGGCCTCCGCGCTCGCCCGCGCCGCCCGCAGGCGCGCCGGGTCGGCGCCCGCGACCGGCTGCGACAGCCAGCGCTCCGGGAAGCGCACCGCGCAGACCTCGGCGTCGAAGCGCGGCGCGACCTTGAACAGGCTCCGGTACGGGGCGGTCTCGGCGGGCCTCTCGCGGGGGAGGAACACCTCGGACGGCGCCCAGCCGGGGCCGCAGAGGTCGCGCATGAAACTCACCGCCGCCGCCATCACCGCATCGTAGAACTGCTCGGCACCGGCGGCGCCCGGATGGTAGATCGCATAGCCGAGGTCGACGACGCCGCCGCGCGGGATCAGGAACGCGAGGCCGCCCTCGCTGTTCAGGTGCTGGTGGACGGTCAGCGTCTGCAGCGCCTCGCCCACGGTCGGAGAGTGGCGCACCAGCTCGCCCAGGAGGCCCAGATCGGCGAGGTGCCAGATCCGTCCGGCGAGCAGGCCGAAGTGCGGGCAGGCGGTCCGCACCGCCGCGTCGCGCATCAGGCGGCCCAGCGCCGCGTAGGAGGCGCGGTCTTCGGGCGCGTCCAGCGCATCGGGCGCGAGCCCCGCGCCTGCGATCAGCGGGGCGGGATCCGCCCCGAGCTGGCGGATGAGCGCCGGAAGCGCGGCGAACGCACCGACGCGCTGGCTCGCGGTCTCGTTCGCCGGCGAGAGTCGCGGATGACGCGGAGTACCGGGGGAGTTCGGGGCTCTCAAGGGGGGGATGCTGCGGCGGGCCGTCCTTTGGCCGGGGCGTGGTCTACCAAGTTCCCGCCGATGCGTCAAGAAATGTCGATTTCGGACCGGCTCGCCGGCCGTCCCGGGGCTGGCGAGAAGTGGAAGGACGCCGGCCGCCCGACCGGCGGATCGTCTCCCGAACGTCCGGGGCTCGCGTCCGAGCGCGGGCGTGCCCGGCGTTCGCGTTCGCGCGGGTCGTCGCCATCGAGGAGGGCCACAGGCGGTGGGCACGGTGTTCGTCAAGGTGGCGCGTCTCGACCAGATCCTCCCCGGCAGGGGCACGGCCGTGCAGCTCGAGGGCCATCCGGTCGCGCTCTTCAACGTCGACGGTCACGTCCACGCGATGGACGATACCTGCGCGCGCTGCGGCGCCTCGCTCGCCTCGGGCACGCTCGCCGGCACCGACCTTCGCTGTCCCGAATGCGGATGGCACTACGACGTCGACACCGGCTGCGTCGCGGGCGTCCCGGGCCTGCGGATCGACACGTTCGCGGCGTCGGTCGAGGATTCGGACGTGCTGCTGGCGACCGAGTCGCCCCCCCCGCCGTGACGGGTCGGGCGCGGGCGAGCCGTCGACGACCACCCTCCGTCGTGGCACGCTCTCCTCGTTGAGCGAGCACGCCGCGCCGATGACCGACCCGCCGCCCCCTCAGGACGACCGCGCCCGGGCGCGGCCGGGCTGGCGCGCGCTGTTCCCGCCGGCGCAGTGGCTGCCCGATTACCGCGCGGCGTGGCTGCGGAACGACGCGGTCGCGGGGGTCACGCTCGCCGCCTACGCGATCCCGGTGTCGCTCGCCTACGCTTCGCTCGCCGGCCTGCCGCCGGAGCAAGGCGTCTACTGCTACCTCGTCGCGGGACTCGCCTACGCGCTGTTCGGCACGTCGCGCCAGCTCGCGATCGGGCCGACCTCGGCGATCTCGCTCCTCGTCGGCACGACGGTCGCCGGCATGGCGGGCGGCGACCCGGCGCGCTGGGCGGCGATCGCCGCCCTCGCCGCCGCGGTGTTCGCCGCGATCGCGCTCACCGCGTGGGCGCTGCGGCTGTCGTCCCTCGTGAACTTCATCAGCGAGACGATCCTCACCGGCTTCAAGGCCGGCGCCGCGCTCACGATCGCGATGACGCAGCTGCCGA
Source organism: Burkholderiales bacterium (assembly GCA_046347845.1). GTDB lineage: Bacteria > Pseudomonadota > Gammaproteobacteria > Burkholderiales > Casimicrobiaceae > VBCG01. Next base: position 155,647 of record JAXMFH010000011.1, read on the forward strand.
AGCTCTTCGGCGTGAAGGGCGGCGGAGACCACTTCTTCGAGCGCGCCTGGACGCTCGCCTTGCAGCTTCCCGACACGAACCCCTGGGTGCTCGGCTTCGGGCTCGCGGCGATCGCGCTGCTCGTCGCGGGCGAGAGGCTGCTCCCGTCGCGTCCGGTCGCGCTCGTCGTGGTGATCGCGTCGATCGTCGCCCTGACCGTCACCCCGCTCGCGTCGCAGGGCTTCAAGACGGTCGGCGTGCTCCCCGCCGGGCTGCCCTCGCTCGCGTGGCCGTCGCTCTCGTGGCGCGACGCGGACGGCGTGATCCCGCTCGCCTTCGCGTGCTTCCTGCTCGCCTACATCGAGGGCATCTCGGCCGCGCGCACGATCGCCGCGAAGCACGGCACCGAGATCGACGCGCGTCAGGAGCTCCTCGCGCTGGGCGCCGCGAACCTCGCGACGGCGCTCGGGCAGGGCTACCCGGTGGCCGGCGGCCTGTCGCAGTCGACGGTCAACGACAACGCGGGCGCCCGCACGCCGCTCGCGCTCGTGTTCGCGTCGGCCACGATCGCGCTGTGCCTCCTGTTCCTGACCGGCCTGTTGCGCAACCTGCCCGACGTGGTGCTGGCCGCGATCGTGCTGGTCGCGGTCAAGGGGCTCGTCGACCTCGCCGAGCTCCGCCGGATCCGCGACCTCTCGCGCATGGAGTTCAACGTGGCGATGGTCGCGTTCGCCGGCGTCCTGCTGCTCGGGATCCTGAAGGGCGTGCTGCTCGCGGCGCTCGTCTCGATGCTGCTGCTCGTCGGGCGCACGGCGAATCCGCACGTCGCCCGGCTCGGCCGCGTTCCGGGAACGACGCGCTATTCGGACGCCGAGCGGCATCCCGAGAACGAATCGATTTCCGGCGTCGCGATCGTGCGCGTCGAGTCGGGGGTCTTCTATTTCAACGTGAATCACGTCCGCGACGAGCTGCGCCGCCACTTCGCCGCGTCGGGCGAGGGCCTCCGGCTCGTCGTCTGGGACCTGTCGACCTCGCCCTACGTCGACATCGCGGGCGCGCGGCTGATCGCCGAGACGCAGCGCGAGCTCGCCGCGCGCGGCGTCGCGCTGCGGCTCGTCGACGCGCACGCGCAGGTGCGCGAGCTGGTCCGCAAGGCGGTGGGCCCCGCCGTCGGCGAGGTCAGCCGCCGGGTCTCGATCGAGGACGCGGTGGCCGCCGCCCGCGAGGGCGGGCCGGCGGCGGACCCGCGTGCCGGCGTCAGTACGCGTCCGGGATGACCTTGAACGGGTAGTTCGTCTCGCGGTACTTGCCCGGCTTCTGGCGCTTGGGCAGCTTGATCTTCTCGCGCGGCACGTCCTTGTACGGAATGCGGCCGAGAATGTGCTTGATGACGTTGAGCCGCACGCGCTTCTTGTCGTTCGACGGCGCGACGAACCACGGCGCCCACGACGTGTCGGTCGCCTGGAACATGTCGTCGCGGGCCTGCGAATAGTCGTACCAGCGGCTGTACGACTTGAGGTCCATCGGCGAGAGCTTCCAGATCTTGCGCCCGTCGTCGATGCGCTGCTCGAGCCGGCGCGTCTGCTCCTCGGGGCTCACCTCGAGCCAGTACTTGAGCAGGAGGATGCCCGATTCGACGATCGCCTTCTCGACGAGCGGCGCCATCGCGAGGAACCGCTTGACCTGCTCGTCCGACGCGAACCCCATCACGCGCTCGACGCCCGCCCGGTTGTACCAGCTCCGGTCGAAGATCACGACCTCGCCGCCCGCCGGCAGGTGCGGGATGTAGCGCTGGATGTACATCTGCGACTTCTCGCGCTCGGTCGGCGCGGGCAGCGCGACGACGCGGAACACGCGCGGGCTCACGCGCTCGGTGATCGCCTTGATCGTGCCGCCCTTGCCGGCGCCGTCGCGGCCCTCGAACAGGATGCAGACCTTGAGCCCGGCGTGCTTCACCCACTCCTGCAGCTTCACGAGCTCGACGTGCAGCTCGCGCAGCGCCTTCTCGTAGTCCTTGTTCGAGAGCTTCTCGGCCTTTCCCGGCTTCGCGGACGCCCGCTTGCCGGCGGACTTGCCCGCCGCGCGCACCGCATTCGCCGCCTCAGGGGGCTTCGCCTTCTTCGCGGACTTCCTTCCGCCTGCCTTGTCGCCTTTCGCCATCGCTTCGGGTTCCCGTGGTGTCCATCGCGTCATCGCGTCCCTTGCGAGACGCGTCCCGGGTCGATGGCCCCGGGAGCATTGCCTCAACGGCTTGAGGGGTCGAGGTCGATCATACGCCAGCGGCCGTCCCGCCGACGCGGGCTTCCGGATCGGGGAGGGCCGATTCCGCGGCCACCGCTTGCCGTTCCGCCTCTCCGCGATCCGCCACGTAGTGACGCGCCGCGACGACGAAGACAGCCGCCGCCAGCACGCAGCACGCGGGCATGAGCGACAGCGCGAACGGAAGCCCGAGGCGATCCGAGAGCATGCCGGCGACGAGCGGTCCCGCCGCGAGCCCGGCCAGGTTCTGCACGAGCGCGAGCACCGACGCCGCGGTGGCGCGGAGCGCCGGCGGCGCGACGTCGAGGACGACGGCCGCCACGGGGCCGATCGTGCCCGTCATCGCGAAGGCGCCGGCGACGATCAGCGCGATCTGCGCGGATCCCGGCCCGACCAGCGCGAACGCCGCGCCGAACAGCACGGCGCTCGCCACGGCCGCCAGCGCGCTCACGTGCAGGCGCGCACGCGGATGGGCGGGCGCGAGCAGGTCGGCCACGAGGCTCCAGGCGATCGCGCCCACGCCACCGACCAGCACGATGAAGCCGGTTCGCACCCCGGCCACATCGGGCGCGAGGCCGTAGTAGCGGTGGAGGAAGCTCGGCAGCCACGTGAACACCGACGAGACCAGCGCGAGCTGCAGGGCGCCGCCGATGCACGCAAGGACGAGCGTCCGCGGCCGGAACAGCGCTCGGCTCGCTGCGCGCGCGCCGATCCACGTCCCGGAAGGCCGAGCCCGCCCCGCCGACGCATCGTCGCGAACGACGAGCAGGAATACGACCGCGAGCAGCAGGCCCGGGATCCCGACCGCGCCGAATCCCGCCTGCCAGCCCCAGCGCTCGGCGATCACGCCGCCGAGCGCGACGCCGAGCACCGATCCGATCAGGCTCGCCGCGAAGAAGGCGCCCAGCACGCCGGTGCGGAACTGCCCGGGAAAACGGTTGGCCAGGAGCGCCGCTCCGGCCGGCCCGTAGGCGGCTTCGCCCAGCCCGACGAACGCGCGCGCGGCGAGCAGCTGGCCGTAGCTTCCGGCGAACGCGCACGCGATCGTGGCGCCGCTCCACACGACCGCCATCGCGAAGACGCTCTTCACGAGGCCCCAGCGATCGGCGACGAGCGACAGCGGCACCGTGCCGATCGCGACCGTGACCGAGACGATCGAGACCAGCGCGCCGAGCTGGCCGTCGCCGAGGGCCCACTCGGTCTTGAGGTGCGGCAGCATCGAGACGACGACGAAGCGGTCGACGAAGTCGACCACCATCAGCGCGAACAGGATCGCGAAGACGGGCCACGCGCCTTCGCGGATCGCGGCGCGTCGTTCCGGTGCGGCGCGGGGAGCCTCGTGCGTCAGCATGGCGGCGGGCGGGCGGGACCGGGGCGAGGCGTGGCGGTACGGCGCCCGCCGAGGGGGCGGCCGCCGGGACGCCGATTATCGCGCAATCGGCGGCGCCGGGCGCTCGTTTCGCCGAGGTCACCGCCACCCGTTGCCGACCTGGATGTAGAAGGCGCGGTCGACCGTGCTCTTCGCGAAGTCGATGCCCGCGTAGATGCCGAGCCTCCGCGCGATCAGGTAGCGGAAGCCCGCGCCTCCGCTGACCGGCTTGTCGGCGCCGTCGAACGATACCCGGTCGCCCCACGCACGGCCGGTCCCGACGAATCCGACGACCGCCCAGCGCTCATCGAGGTTGTAGCGCACCTCGGTCTCGAGGACCGCGACATTGACGTCCTGGTAGCGGGCCGCCGGAATCCCGCGCATATCGATGAACGGCAGCATGTAGAACGGCACGTCCCCGCGCGCGAGCCGCCCGTCAGCGCGCAGGCCCAGGATCCAGTCGCGCGACAGCTCGTGGTAGTCGAACACGTGCGCGCGGTAGGCCTGGAAGGTGTTGCTGCCGCCGATCGCGGGGCCGTAGAAGGTGGCCTCGAGCGCGCCCTTCCAGCCCCGGTTGGGCGTGAAGATGTTGTCGCGCGAGTCGTGCTCGATCGCGACGCCCGCCCCCGAGCTCCGCTTCGCCGTCTGGCGCGGCGAGAGCCCGATGTCGCCGGCGTCCACGTCGAGCCTCGCCGACAGGTCGAGGTAGATCCAGCGCAGGCCGGCGTAGGTGTCGCTCCCGCCCAGCCTCACCATGCCCTGCTGGAAGGAGCCGAAGCCCGAGAGGCGGTAGCCGACCTTGTCGACAGGCAGCGGCAGCTGGCCGCCGATCCCGTAGAAATCGAGGTTGATCGAAACGTCGGCCACGCCGCCCCGGTAGAGATACCGACCCCGGTCGAATGTCCACTGCCCGCCGACGGCCGCGCCCTTCGTGCCGTTCTCGGTGGCGATCGCGCCGATCCCGAAGACGTCGGGAGGCGTCGGCCGCCCCGCCTCCTTCGAGCGCTGCGCCGTGTCGCGCAGCGTCTCGCGGAAGTACGCGAGCGCCACGCCCCCGCCGTAGCCCACCGCGGGCTCGGTGATGACGATCGGAACCGGCAGGGCGCCCTTGTGGTCGAGCAGCCACTCGGAGAGGTCGAGCTTGCCGTCCCCGGGATCGACGAATCGCTCGGGAAGGCCGGCGCCCGGGGACGTCGCCGCGCCCATCGCGGCCGCGCAGGCGAGGCAAAGCCGTGCGAACACCGTCGCGCCCCTCATTGATGCAGGCCCCTGTCGGCCGGCGCGGCGGTCCGCGCAGAAGTCCGTGGAGCCGCTAACCTACCTTCCTGCGAGGCAATGCGGCAATCGAGAGCGCGCGATTCGTTGATCGCCCGCAATGCCCGGTCGCGGTGGCGCGGAGCCGTCGAGAAATGCAAAGACGCTCCTCGCCACGCGTCCGACGATCGGGCGATGCCGCAAGCCCGCCTCGGCTCCGAATCGCGACAGGCCCCGGCGTGCGACTAGCCCGGAGCGCTATCGAGCAGCGCGGCGACGCGCGCCGAGCGCATCACCGCGTCGCCGAAGTCGACGAAGGCATCGAGATCCGCGGGCGGGTCGGCGAGGCCGGCGAGGTTGGCGCTTCCGGCGCGCGGCGCCCAGACCTCGTGCGTGCCGATCACGTAGACGCCGTAGACCGCCCGCATCGGGTGCGCCCCGCGCGCGAGCTCCTGTTGCAGCGTGTGCGCGGCGAGCGCCGCGTTCGACGCGACCGAGGCCTCGATCAGCGCCTCGCGGTAGCCCGGACGCCGCACGACGTCCGTGCCCCAGACCGCGGCCATCCGCCTCGCCGACGAATGGACGACCACGAGCAGCCGGTCGAGGAGCCCGCGAGTCACGTGCTGCGACGCGATCGACAGGTATCGCGCCGGTTCGAGGAAGATGTCGACCGCGGCCGAGACCGCGCCGCAGCCGCTGTGCCCGAGGACCACGACGAGCTTCAGGCTCTCCCCCAGGTGGTCGACCGCGTACCTGAGGCTCCCCAGCGCGTCGCCGCCGAGCGCGTTGCCCGCGACGCGGACGACGAAGAGATCGTTCGGACCCTCGTTGAAGACGAGCTCGACCGGCACGCGCGCGTCCGCGCAGCCGAGGATCGCGGCGTAGGGGCGCTGTTCCGGCGCGGCCTCCCCGGAACCGAGCCCGAGGTCGCGCGGATCGACGTCGACGACGCGACGCACCGGCGGACCCTCGCCCCCGACGCTCTCGAGCAACGCGGCGAACGCGCGGCTGCCCTCGTCGAGCCGCCGCCGCGCCTCGCCCGGGTCGCCGGGGCGCGGACGCCCGTCGCCGGCGCTTCCACCATAGCGATAGACGATCTCGACGTTCCTCATCGGCAGGCCTCCCTGACATCGGTCGCCCGCACGCTACCCGGCTTCGCGGCCGCCGGCAAACCGGCAGCCGCCGTGCATCGTGTCGACTTGGGAGGTCACCCGCCCAATGCCATCACGGTCACGATCAGCACGGCGCCGAGGGACATCGTCGCGAGGCCGGTCACGATCGGACGCCGGTGGCCCGCGTACCGGGCGAGCGCGAAGCCCGCGAGGAACAGCATCGCCAGTGTCACCCAGCGCGAGAGCCGCATCGCCAGCGCCAGGTCGTTCGTCAGCAGGAACGGCACGACGACCGGGAACGTGGCCGCGACGACGAGCAGGAAGATCCCCGCCGCGGCGAGGAAGTCGTCGGCGCGGAGCGCTCCGCCGGACGGAGGGGGGAGCGCGAGCAGCCGGCGCCGCATGCCCTCGATCTCGTCGCGGCCCGCGACAGCGGCCAGAGGCTCGGGCAGGTCGGCCTCGATCAGCCGGCGCCCGGTCGCCGGGTCCGCGGTCATGACCTTCGCCGCCAGCGTGCGGACGCGCGAGCGCTCGGTCAGCGTGTTGAGCAGGTGCATGACGGCGTCGACGAGACCCCACGCGAGGTTGCAGCCGAGCGCCGCGACGAGGATGGTGCGGACGTCGTCGCGGCCGGCCGTCGCGATCGACAGCGAGCCCACGATCGTCACCGCCATGATGAGCCCGAACAGGATCTCGGAGATCCGCTGCACCGGATCCAGCAGCCGGTTCGCTCCGACGCCCGCCTCCGCGACTTCGACCATGATGCTCCCCCTGCTTGTTGCCGACCGCGATCGTTGTCACACTCGGCGGCGGCCGCGGTTCGCCGCCGCCCCCTCGTCCACGCCAGCGCGAGTATGACGCAGCAGCACGACGTCGATCCACCGACCCGCTCCGCCCCCGCGCCGGAGACCGGCATGCGCCCGGAGGGCGGGGTTCGCTGGAGCACGCTGTTCGGGCTGACGAGCTACCTCCGCTCCGCGCTCTGGACGATTCCGCTCGTCTCGATCGCGATCGTGTTGGCGATCACGCCGATCCTGCGCGCGCTCGACGACGCGATCCGGTGGGAGATGCTCGGGCTGCACGTCGAAGGGGCGAAGGCGCTCTACGGCACCGTCATCACGCTGACGCTCTCGTTCATGGTGTTCACGTTCGGCTCGCTGCTCGTCGCGATCCAGGTGGCCGGCGGGCAGCTGACCCCGCGGATCATCGCGACGATGCTCCTGCGCGACAACGTCGTGCGCTACAGCGTCGGGCTGTTCGTGTTCGCGCTGATCTTCTCGGTGATGGCCCTCGACCGCACCGGCGACCGGGTTCACCAGCTCGTCGCGCTCGTCGTCGCGATGCTCGGGATCGGCTGCATCGCGATGTTCCTGTTCCTGATCGACTATGCGGCGCGGCTCCTGCGGCCGGTGACGATCGTCGGCCGGATCGGCGACGACGGCCTCGCGATGATCGAGTCGGTCTATCCGATGCGGGCCGGCGACACCGAGGACGAGGTCAGGGCCACGGGCGAGCCGCAGCGAGCGCCGGGCAGGATCGTCCGGCACGCGGGCCACGCGGGCATCGTGCTCGCGGTGGACGTCCCGACGCTCGTCGCCGAAGCCGAGCGGGCGGACGGCATCGTCGAGCTCGTCCCGCAGGTCGGCGACTTCGTCGCGACCGGCGAGCCCCTGTTCGCGCTCCACGGCGGCGCCGCGTCCCTCGGCGACGACCGGCTCGGCGCGACCGTCGCGCTCGGCCCCGAGCGCACGCTCGAGCAGGACCCGATGTTCGCCTTCCGGATCCTCGTCGACATCGCGCTCAAGGCGCTGTCGCCGGCGATCAACGACCCGACGACGGCGGTCCTCGCGATCGACCAGGTGCACCGGCTCCTGAAGGCGGTCGGGCGCCGCTATCTTCGCGGCGAGGCGATCCCCGACGCGTCCGGGCGCCCGCGCGTCCTCCTCCGCACGCCGGACTGGGAGGATTACGTGCACATCGCGTTCACCGAGATCCGCGCGTGCGGCGCGTCGAGCGTCCAGATCGCGCGGCGGCTCCGCGCGATGCTCGATGACGCCGCGACGTCGCTGCCGCCGCACCGGCGGGCGGCGCTCGACGACGAGCGGCGCCGGCTCGACCTGGCGCTCGAGGCGCACTACCCGATTCCCGACGACCTCGCGCTCGCGCGCATGCCCGACCGGCAGGGACTGGGCGGGTCGCTGCCGGCGCGACCGGTCGACCGCCGCTGAACCTCGATGGTGCCCGGGGGCATCGTTCCCGAAGCGCTGATGACGATCGCCGCCGCGGCGACCGTCTTCTCGGTGATGTTCGTCGTCGGGCTGCGCATCCCGTTCGGCGAGTTCCGCTGGGTGTGGGAGCATCCCGGCCTGATCGCGAGGGGCCTCTTCTCGGTGCTCGTGGCCGTGCCCGCGGTGGCGATCGCCGTCGCGCGCGCGCTCGACCTGCCGCGCGCCGCCGACATCGGCATCGTGCTGATGGCGATCTCGCCGGGCGCACCGGTCGCGCTCCGGCGGTCGCTGGGCGCGGGCGGGCATCGGTCGTTCGCGCCCGCGCTGCAGATCCTCGTGGCGATCCTCGCGGTCGTCTCGATGCCGCTCTCGATCGCGCTCCTCAACCACGTCTACGCCGGTCACGCCAGCATCGACCCGCTCGACCTCGCCCGGCAGGTGTTCACCGCGCAGCTCCTGCCCCTCGGGCTGGGCATGCTGATCCGCAGCCTGGCGCCGGCCTTCGCCGCCCGGATCGAGCCCGCGCTCTCCCGCGTGGCCAGCGCCATGCTGATCGCATTGGTGGTGCTCGCGGTCGTCGACATCGCGCAGGTCGTCGCTCGCGCCGGTCCGCGCGTCGCGGTCGCGATCGTGATCGTGACCGCGCTCGCCGTCGGCGTCGGTCACCTGCTCGGCGGGCCCGAGCCGGCGACGCGGACCGCGGTCGCGATCACCAGCGCCGCGCGCAACCCGGGGCTCGCGCTGCTGGTCGCGGCGCTCAACCGCGCGCCGCCCGAGATCACCGCGACGATCCTCGCCTACCTGCTGGTGTCGGCGGCGACGCTGATTCCCTACGTCGCGTGGCGGAGGCGCGCGGCCCCGCCGCCCGCCGCCGGCGCGTGAATCCCGGCCTGCGACGCCTGAGAGACGGACGATGATCGACGCCGCCCGGTACGCGGTTCGCGACACCCTGAAGGACGGCACGCCGGTCACGATCCGCGCCGTGCGGCCCGACGACCGCGACCGGATCGCGAAGGCGTTCCGGCAGCTCGACCGCGAGAGCGTGTACACGCGTTTCTTCACCTACAAGGACGAGCTGGGGCCCGCCGACCTCGCCCGCCTCGACGCGATGGACTTCGTGAAGCACGCGATGCTGGTCGTCACGATCGGAACGGGCGACGAGGAGGTCGTCATCGCGGGCGGGAGCTACGCGGCGCACGCGGAAGCCGACGGCTCGCGCTCGGCCGAGGTCGCGTTCCTGGTCGAGGAGGACTACCAGGGCAACCGTCTCGCGTCGCGCGTGCTCGCGCACCTGGCGACGATCGCGCGCGAACGCGGCATCGCGCGCTTCGTGGCCGAGGTGCTGCCGGAGAACCGGGCGATGCTCGCCGTGTTCGCGCGCTCGGGCCTGCCGATGCGGCAGAAGCGCGAGGGCGGCGTCGTGCACGTCACCCTCGACCTGTGAGCGCCGTCGCGCGCCGGGGACCGGCTTGCCGTCAGGTCACGGTCGTCGAGCAGGCGAGCTTGCGGCCCTTCCAGTACAGGCCGTCGAGCCGGATCTTGAGCTTGCCCAGCGAGTCGAATTTCTTGTTCGTGAACGACATCAGCGCCGCGGGACGCGAGCCGTCGCCGTCCATGCGCTGGATCTCCGAGCACTCGAGGTCGGGCGCGTACTTCTTGACGAACTCCTTCAGCTCGTCGTCGGTCGTGCCCGGCTCGATGTTCGCCAGCCAGAGTCGTTCCATGCTTGGTTTCTCCCGATGGCCGCCGTGAGTGACGTCACCCCGGCGAGCTAGGCCATGATGTTGACGCCGCCGTCGACGTAGACGGTGCCGCCGGAAATGCGCCTCGCGTAGGGCGTCGCCAGGTAGGCGCACGTGAACCCGACGTCCATGATGTCGACGAGCTCGCCGATCGGGGCGCGCTGCGCGGCCTCGACGAGCAGGAGGTCGAAGTCCTTGAGGCCCGACGCTGCCCGCGTCTTGAGCGGCCCCGGGGAGATCGCGTGCACGCGGATGCCCTTGCCGCCCAGCTCGTAGGCGAGGTAGCGGCAGCACGCCTCGAGCGCTGCCTTGACCGGCCCCATCACGCTGTAGGTCGGGACGACCTTGTTCGCGCCGTGGTAGCTCATCGCGAACATCGTGCCGCCCTCGGTCATCAGCGGAGCGGCGAGCTTCGCCATCCGGACGAACGAGTGGCACGAGACGTCGATCGCCTTGCCGAACCCCTCGGCCGAGCAGTTGAGGAGCCCGCCCTGCAGGTCCTCCTTCGGCGCGAACGCGATCGAGTGGACGAGGATGTCGAGCCGGCCCCAGGCCTTCGCGATCTCGTCGAACACGCGCTCGAGCGCGCCGGGCACCGCCACGTCGAGCGGCAGGAAGAGCGGCGCCTCGAGCTCGCGCGCGAGCGGCTCGACGTGCGGGCGCGCCTTGTCGTTCAGGTAGGTGATCGCGACGTCGGCGCCGAGCTCGCGGAACGCCTTCGCGCAGCCGTAGGCGATCGAGTGCTCGTTCGCGACGCCGATCACGAGCGCCTTCTTGCCCTTGAGGACGGGGCGGGGAATGTCGAGGGTCATGGAAGTCCGTACGTCGAGAGAGTCGTCGTCGATCACCGGCGGACCGGCGCGCTCACGCTTTCGGCGCCGCGCCCGGGGCGCCCCTGCCGAGCACCGCCTCGCGCCGCGCCTGCGCCACCAGCGCCGCGATCGCGCAGGACGCGAGCCGCGTCATCACCGAGTCGGCGCGGCTCGTCAGGATGATCGGCACGCGGGCGCCGAGCACGATGCCGGCCGCGTCGGCGCCGGCGAGGAACGACAGGCTCTTCGCGAGCATGTTGCCGGCTTCGAGGTCGGGGACGACCAGCACGTTCGCGCGGCCGGCGACCGGCGAGTCGATCTTCTTGATCCTGACCGACTCGAGGCTGATCGCGTTGTCGAGCGCGAGCGGCCCGTCGAGGATCGCGCCGGTGATCTGGCCGCGGTCGGCCATCTTGCACAGCGCGCCCGCCTCGACGGTCGACGGGACCTTCGGGTTGACCGTCTCCATCGCCGAGAGGATCGCGACGCGGACCTCGGGGAAGTGCATCGCGTGCGCGAGGTCGATCGCGTTCTGGATGATGTCGACCTTGTCCTCCATCGTCGGCGCGATGTTGACGGCCGCGTCGGTGACGATCAGCGTCTCCGCGTAGGTCGGCACGTCCATCACGAAGCAGTGGCTCACGCGGCGCGAGGTCCTGAGGCCGGTGTCGCGCCTGACGACCGCGCCCATCAGCTCGTCGGTGTGGAGGCTGCCCTTCATCAGCGCCTCGGCCTTGCCCTCGCGCACGAGGTCGACGGCCTTCGCGGCCGAGGCTTCGCTGTACGGCGCGTCGACGATCGGCAGGCCGGCGATGTCGATGTCGCCGGCCTTCGCCACCGCCTCGATGCGCTCGCGCGGCCCCACGAGGATCGGTGCGATCAGCCCCTGCTTCGTCGCGTCGACCGCGGCCCTGAGCGAGCTCTCGTCGCAGGGATGCGCGACGGCGGTCGGCGTCGGCGGCAGTCCCTTGCAGTGCTCGAGCAGGCGCCGGTACTTCTCGTGCGTGCGCTCCATCGCCTACGCCTTCGCGCGGGCCGTCCGCTTGCGCGGCGCGCCACGGGGGGACTTGCGAGCCGCCACCTTCGCGCCGCGCGGGAGCGCCGGCGCGCCGATCGACGCGCCGATCCGCTCGACCAGGGCCAGTTCCTCGGTCGTGGGCCGGATGCTGCGGAAGCGCTCGTCCGCGAGGAGCCGCCGGAACAGCGTCGCGAGCCTCTCGCGATCCTCGCGCTTGCGGAGCAGGTCGGGAAGCGTCGCGAGCGCCTTCTCGGGCTCGTAGCGCACGATGATCTCCTGCTCGCCGCGCACGCGCCGCCACTCGTCCACAGGCATCGAAGGCGCCAGGTCGGCGTAGTCGGCGATCATCTCGTGCTTCCGGTGCAGCCACGCGAGCAGCATCGGCTGGCCCTTCCGGGCCAGCAGGCTCGCGACGCGGGCGAGCGCCTCGGGGTAGCCGCCCTGGGACATCGACGCGAGCGCCTCCTGCACGAACGGCAGCTCGCGCGCCTCGGTCACCGGCTCGAGCGCGCGGGCCTCCGCCCCGTGCCGGTCGGCGAGGTAGAGCGAGAACACGTTGCCGTAGGTCTCGAAGAACGCCGCCTCGCTCGCCGCGTCGCGCATCGCGCGGTAGTACTCGAGCGACGCGCTGATCGCCTCCGACGCCGCGCGCTCGAGCTTCACGAGCGCGTTGTCGGGCGCGGCGGCGGCGCGCTGGCTCTTCACGACGCCGGCGGCCGTCCCGAGCCAGCCGAACCACGGGTTGAGATCCGAGACGAGCCAGCGCTGGAACCGCAGCGGGTGGAACTGCCGCGAGAGCTTCGCGGTGTACGCGTTCGACGTGGCCTGCACGAACGGCTGCGCGAAGAGCTCGTAGGCGCGCTGGTTGAACTCGGAGATCGCCTCGACCGCCTCGAAAGGCTTCTCGTCGGCGCGCTCGAACCGGTTCATCCGCTTCACGAGGTCCTCGAGCCGGTGCTCGCGGAACTCGACCTCGTACTCGACCTTCCCGCCCGCGCCCTTGGCCTCCTTGATCTGCATCCCGTAGAGCCCGGGCGGCAGCGACTCGATCGAGTTGAGCACCGAGACGATCTGCGCGTGCTCCTTCTTCGCGACCTTGCCGGAGACGAAGATGCCGAGGTGACCGACGTCCTGGTGCAGGAGGCCGACGATCACCTGGCCGCGCGCCTTGATCTCGTCGGTCGAGCCGTAGACGTCCGCGACCCAGTTGAACGCCTGCTGCGGCGGCGTGATGTTGTCGCCCATCGACGCGAACAGGACGATCGGCGCCTTGATGTCGCGCAGGTCGAACGCCTTGCCGCCCGGGCCCTTCGCGCCGCCCGTCCACAGCTTGTTGCCGACGAACAGGTTGCGGGTGATCCACTCGATCTCCTCGCGGTTCATCAGGTAGAAGCCGCCCCACCAGCGCTCGAACTCGAGGAAGCGCGGCGGCTCGGTGTCGACGTTCGCGTAGAGGTGGTAGTACTTGTCCCAGAACGTGTTCGCGGGATTGAGATTCTCGAAGTTCTGCACGAGGTGCGCGCCGTCGAACACCCCGTCGCCGAGGTCGGACGACAGCGAAGCGAGCCACGTGCCGCCCAGCATCCCGCCCGCGTACCGCATCGGGTTGTCGCCCTCGCCCGCCTGCCAGGCGCCACCCCAGTAGGACATCGGCGCGCCGTTGATCACGATCGGGCCGGTGTCGTCCGGGTCGGCGGCCGCGAGCATCATGGCCGCCCATCCCCCCTGGCAGTTGCCGACGATCGCGGGCTTCTCGCTCTGCGGGTGGAGCTCGCGCACCTTCTTCACGAACTGCCGCTCGGCATCGCACACGTCGAGCAGCGTCTGGCCGGGCTCCGGGTCGCGGAAGAAGATCACGAAGTAGACCGGGTGGCCCTCCCGGATCGCGACGCCGACCTGCGAGTCGTCCTTGAAGCCGCCGATCCCCGGCCCGTGGCCCGCGCGCGGATCGATGATCACGTAGGGCCGGCGCTTCGGGTCGACCGTCACCCCTTCGGGCGGCTCGATGCGCACGAGCGCGTAGTTGACGGGCTTGGCGAGCTTGCGGCCGTCGACGACGACCTCGTAGCCGAAGTGGAGCACCGGCGGGAGCCCTTCCCGCGTGTGCTCGATGAAGGCGTTGCCCCGCCGGCGCAGCGTGTCCCAGAACAGCACCGAGCGCTGCGCGGCGTCGACCGCGTACGCGTACCAGTCCGACCACAGGTTCGCCGCCGACGCGGGATTCGCGAGCATCCCGACGAGCCCGTTGTCCTCGTAGGCGTGCCGCAGCGCCTCGGCGAGCTTCTCCTGCGCGACCTGCGCGCGCTTCTGGTAGAGGATGGCGACCTTGGTCGAGAGGTCCTGGCTCCGCGCCAGCTGGCGTCCGATGTCCGTGGTCATGTCGTCACTCGTGGGATTCCCTGCGAATGGATCATTTTCCCCGGATCCGGTTCCCCGCCCGTTGAGCGCCGTCAACCGGCGCCGCGGCCGGGGTCGCGGTTCGCGCGAACCGCGGGGCGCGCACCAGGGTGGTGCCGGGCCGGGCGAACCTGGGCGCCTGCCCCCTTGGCCGCGACGGGACCGGGACGACGCCCGCCACCGGAGCGGCGATGATCCGGACCTCGCCCTGCCGAGCGGCGACGATCGCGACCGAAGCGGACCCCTGCCGGCGCGTGTGCGCGATGGTCCGCCGCCGCCCGGACGAAATCCTGTCCGTTCTCGACACGTCGACCCGCACGACCACCCAGCGTCGCGGGAGGAGCGCCGTCGCGTCCGGATCCGCAGGCGGGACGAGGTGCTATCGTTCGGTCCGAGGAGGCTTGGGATGAAACCCGCTATCCGTCTCATGCTCGTGGCGTGCATCGCCGCCGCCGTGACCGGCTGCGCGACCCAGACCACCCGGCTCGACGCGCAGTGGGTGAACCCGCAGTTCGCCGGCCAGCGCACGGTGCGCAGCCTGATGGTGATGGGCGTGGCGCGCGACGCGACCACGCGGCGGCTCTACGAGGACCGGATGGTCGCGGCGCTCGGCGGCACGGGCGTCCGGGCGGTGCCCTCCTACCTGACGCTCCCCGAAGACGGCCCGGTTTCCGAGGATCGACTGCATCGCGCGGTGGACGCCGCCGGCGTGACGCACGTGCTCGCGACGCGCATCGTCAACGTGACCCAGCAGGTGAACGTGACGCCGGGCATGGTGAGCGGCCCGGCGTGGGGCCCCGGTCCCGCCTGGGGTCCCGGCCCGTCGTGGGGGCCCGGATGGCGCGGGTTCCACGGCTATCACAACGCGATGTGGGGGCCGACCGTGGTCACCCCGCCGCGCATCACGACCTCGCAGGACGTCAACGCCGACACCCGCCTGTTCGACGCGCGCGACGCCGACGTGCTGTGGGCCGCGTCGACGACGACCTCCCTCGGCACCTCGTCGGCGACGGTGCCGCAGATCGTCGACCAGTTCGTCGAGCTGATCGTCTCGGCGATGAAGCGCGACGCGGTCCTCTGATCGCCGCGGAGCGCGGAGTCGCGCGACCCGCGGCCTCCTGGGACGCGCAACCCAACTCGCGGCGTCGAGCGTCGGCCGCGGCCGACAGTCGCATGCATGCGCGTCGATCCCCGCGCAGCTCGGTCGCGCGGCCTCCTTGGACGCGCAACCCAACTCGCGGCGTCGAGTGTCGGCCGCGGCCGACACTCGCATGCATGCGCGTCGATCCCCGCGCAGAGCGCGGGGCCCCTCGCCGCGCAGCTCGGTCGGCTACCGGAATCGCTCCGCGGCGAACGGCTTCGGGTCGAGGAAAGGCGTCTCGCCGGCGACGAGCGCCTCGACGATCTCGGCGGTCGAGGGGGCCGCGGTGAGCCCGACGTGGCCGTGTCCGAATGCGAAGTACGCATTGCGGGCGCGCGGCGAGCGGCCGATCACCGGCATCGAGTCGGGGAGCGAGGGCCGGTGCCCCATCCAGCGCTCGACCGGTCCGTGCGCGAGCCCCGGGAAGAGGCGCTTCGCCCCCTCGAGCAGGACGTCCGCGCGCACGTAGTTCGGCGCCGCGGCGAGGCCCGCGAGCTCGACCGCGCCGGCGACGCGCAGGCCGGTCTCCATCGGCGTCGCGAAGTACTTGCCCTCGCCCGAGCCGATCGGGATGCGCGGCTGCACGGTGGGCGAGGCGAGCGTCACGTGGTAGCCGCGCTCGGTCTCGAGCGGGACGCTCGCCCCCAGCGCGCGCGCCAGCGGGGCGGAGTGCGCGCCCGCCGCGATCACGACCGCGTCCGCGTCGACCGGCTCGCCGTCGGTGGCGATGCGTGCGACGCGGCCGTGGGCGAGCTCGAAGCCCCGGGCTTCGCGCCGGACGAACGTCGCGCCGCCTTCGCGCAGCCGCGCCGCGAGCGCCTGCGACAGGCGCAGCGGGTGGGGCACGTGCCCCTGCTCGGGCAGCAGCACCAGGTGCGTGACCTCCGGCGACAGCGCGGGCTCGAACGCGCGGATCGCGGCGCCGGTGAGCACGTCGATCTTCACGCCGCGCGCGCGCCGCAGCTCGCGTCCCAGCGCGTCACCCGCGTACGCGGCTTCGCTGCGATAGGCGAAGCCGTAGCCTTCCTGGCGAATCAGCTCCGGCACGCCCGCCCACGCCGCGAGCGGCCGCCACTTCGCCACCGTGGGGTCGAGCAGCGCGTGCAGCGCATCCGCGATCGCGTTGACGCGCTCGAGCGTCGTGTTCCGGCGGAACCGCCACAGCCACGGCGCGATCGCGAGCGCGTACGACGGGCGGATCACGAGCGGGCCGTTCGGATCGAGCAGCCAGCCGGGCACCTTCTTCCAGGTGCCGGGCAGCCCCAGCGGCACGCAGGAGGCGCGGGAGAGGCAGCCCGCGTTGCCGTGCGAGCAATACGAGCCCGGATCGCGCGGGTCGAGGAGCGTCACCGCGTGGCCGCGCGTCTGCAACCGCGCGGCGCAGGCGAGGCCGACGACGCCGGCGCCGATCACGGCCACGCGCGAGCTCATCGGCCCCGCGCCGCGAAGCGCGTCGTCGGATACGCCGGCGCGATCGGCAAGCGCAATCGATGCAAGTCTGCCTCCGTCGACCCCAGGGCGCGAGGCTTCGCGCCTCCCCGCGAGCCGGCTCATTCTCGGCGGCGCCCCCCGCGTTGTCCAGTTCGCGGGCCGGCGCGCCTTCCGCGGCGCCCGTCGCCGCGATCCGGGCCCGCGTATAATCGCGCGTCCCTTCGCCGTCGCGGTCGCTGCGGCAAGCCCGGTCGGCCCGGCGCCGCCTTCTCGCAGGTTCCCTTCCCCGAGCGCCCCTTGAGCGCCCCCTCCACCGGCGATCCGGTTCGCAGCGTCGACGCCCGCGCGAGCGCGGCGACCGCTGCGGCCGCCGGCGTCGCCATCGCCGACGTCGCGGTGTTCGCGGTCGCGTCGTCCGCCGGAATGCGGCTCGACGGCGCACAGGCGCTTTCCTTCGGCGTCGGCGTCGCGGTCGCCGCCGCGATCCTGTGGCGGCGGCGCGACGCGCTCGCGGCGTCGGGCACCGGGACCCGCGTCGGCGTCGCCGCCGTCGCGGCGCTCCTCGCGTACGCGTTGCGCGCCGGCGTTCTCTCGCTCCTGGTGACGCAGTGGGGATCCCCGGCGCTCGTCGCCATCGTTCCCGCCGCCGCCGCGGGCGCCCTCGCCCTCGGACTCGGCCTCGCGCAGGTCGCGCTCGTGCCGGACACGCGCAACGCGGCGCGCGGCTGGCGTGCGGCGGCGCTCCTCGGCACGGGCTACCTCCTCGTGCTGCGCCTCGTCTACGCGGGACAGCTCGAGCTGATCCCGCAGGAGGCCTACTACTGGAACTACGCGCGGCACCTCGACATCGGCTACCTCGACCACCCGCCGCTCACCGCGTGGCTGATCGCGCTCGCGACGAGCGCGGCGGGAGGCGAGTTCTTCGTGCGGCTGCCCGCCGCCGTCTCGTGGTGCGCGATGGCCGCGTTCGCCGCGCTCTATGCGCGCGACGCCGCCGGTCCCGCGGTCGCGCTGCGCACCGCGCTCCTCGCCTCGACGCTGCCTTTCTTCTTCCTCGCGGGATGGCTGACGACGCCCGACGCGCCGCTCGCCGCCGCGTGGGCGGCCGCGCTCTACTACCTGCAGCGGGCGCTCGTCGACGGACGGGAGCGCGCGTGGATCGGCGCGGGCCTCGCGATCGGGATCGGCATGCTGTCGAAGTACTCGATGATCCTGGTGCCCGCGGCCGCGCTGGCCTTCGTGCTCGTCGACCCCCGCTCGCGACGCGTGCTCGTCTCGCCCTGGGCGTGGGGCGCCGCCCTGCTCGCGCTCGCCGTCTTCTCGCCGGTGATCGCCTGGAACGTGCAGCACGACTGGGCGTCGTTCACGTTCCAGGGAGCGCGCCGGCTCGCGACGCGCGAGCGGCGCTTCGACTTCCCGGCATTCCTGATCTACCTCCTGGTCATCGTCACGCCCTGGGCGATCGCCGGGCTCGCGACTTCGCTCGCACGGGTGCGCCGCACGTTGCGCGCGGCCGCGCCCGGCGATGCCGCCGCCGACACCGAGCGCCGCCGCTGGCGCTTCGTCGTCGCGTTCACGCTCGTGCCGCTCGCCGCGTTCGCCGTGCCGAGCTTCTGGTCCGAGACCAAGCTGCACTGGACCGGCCCGATCTGGCTCGCCGGGCTGCCGATGATCGCCGCGAGCATGACGCCGCCGGCCGCCGGGGACGGCGGACGGGTCTCGCGCCTCCTGGCGGCGACGTGGGTGCCGGCGCTGCACGCGCTCATGCTGGGGTTCGCGTTCGCGTTGTTCTACTATCCGGTCTACGGCCTCGCCGGATGGCACCGGCACCACGCCTACCTGCAGACCGGCTGGCGCGACCTCAGGGTCCAGGTGCAGGCGATCGAGGACGAGGTCGAGCGCGAGACCGGGCGGCGTCCCGCGATCGTCGGCATGGACAAGCACAACACGGCCGACGAGATGGCCTACTACGACCCGCGCGGCGACGGCGCGATCGACACCGCGAGCCGGCACCTCTTCTACGACGAAGACGCGCTGATGTACGAGTTCTGGTTCCCGCCGGCCGCGTTCGCCGGCCGCGACCTCGTGCTGGTCTCGCGCAGCCGCGACGACGTCGAGGATCCGCGCATCGCCGCCCGCGCTACGCGGCTCGGTCCGGTGCGGACGCTCGAGCCGGTCAAGCACGGGGCGCCCTCCGGCCGCTACTACGCGCGGGTCGTCTACGGCTACCGTGCGCCGAAGGACGCGGCCGCGCGGCCGGGAGCGGCCCGATGAAGATCGACGCGCAGCGCGCGATCGACCGCTGGGCGGGCGTCCCGATCTGCGCGCTGCTGTCGCTCGCCGAGCGCTTCCTCCCGCGGCGGGCGCCGGCCGTTCCGCCGCGCAACGTCCTCGTCGTGCTGCTCTCCGAGATGGGGAGCCTCGTGCTCGCGCAGCCGATGTTCGCGCGCCTGAAGGAGCGCTACCCCGGCGTCGCCCTGCACATCCTGCTGCTCGGCAAGAACCGCGAGGTCGTCGAGATGCTGGGCGTCGTGCCGCCCGGGAACATCGTCGCGATCGACGACGGCTCGCTGGCCTCGTTCGCACGCGACAGCCTGTCGGCCCTCAAGCGCTTGCGCGCGATCGGCATCGACGCCGTCATCGACTGCGAGCTCTTCGCGCGGATCAGCGCGATCTTCTCGTACCTGTCGGGCGCCCCGGTGCGCGTGGGCTTCGACCGGCACACTCAGGAGGGGCTCTACCGCGGATCGCTCGTCAACCGGCCGGTCCTCTACAACCCGTACCGGCACATGTCGCTGCAGTTCCTGACGCTCGCGAACGCGATCGAACCGTCGTCCTCGCCGATCGGGAAGGACGAAGCCGCCGCGCCGCAGCCGCTCGAGTCGCCGATGCTCGACCTCGCGCAGCGCGAGCTCGACGAGGTCGCCTCGCGCCTCTCCGTCGACTTCCCCGCGATCGCCGGCCGGCCGCTCGCGCTCGTCTACCCGGGAGGAGGCGTCCTGCCGGTCCGCGCGTGGCCGCTCGCCCACTACCAGGCGCTGGCGTCGTCGCTGCTGGCCGACGGCTACGCGGTCGCGGCGATCGGGCTTCCGGCCGACCGCGCCGACGGCGACGCCATCGTCGCGCACTGCGCGAGCCCGCTCTGCGTGAACCTCGCCGGCTGGACGCGCTCGGTGCGCGAGCTCGTCGCGCTGTTCCGCCACGCCGCGCTGCTCGTCACCAACGACGGCGGGCCGGCGCAGTTCTCGCCGCTCGCGCGCATTCCGACGGTCGCGCTGTTCGGGCCGGAGACGCCCGCGCTCTACGCGCCGCTCGGCGGCCGCGTCGAGTGCCTGCACCGGGCGCTGCCCTGCTCGCCCTGCCTCACCGCGTACAACCACCGCCGCACGCCCTGCGACGGCGACAACCAGTGCCTCAAGCGGATCCCGCCGGACGAGGTGCTCGCGCGGGCGCGCGCGATCGCCCGGCCGCCGCATTCGTCCGCCCCGGGCGCGAGCGCGTGACGCCTCTCCTCCAGCGCCTCTACCACCTGCCGCTGATCGGCTGGGTGCTGCGCCACCGCTTCTCGCGGTTCGCCGTCGTCGGCGCGTCGGGGACGGTGGTCAACCTCGCCGTGCTCTACGTCGGCCACGAGTACCTGTTCAGCGCGATCGAGACCGACAGCACGCGGCTCAACTACTCGCTGCCGCTCGCGGTCTTCGTCGCGACGATCAACAACTTCACGTGGAACCGGCTGTGGACCTGGCACGACCGCCGCGAGCACATCCACACGCCGGTCGTCGTCCAGTTCCTCCAGTACGGTGTCGCCTGCTGGATCGGCATCGTGCTCCAGTTCGTGATCACGAAGCTGCTCGTCGCGCACTTTCACTACCTGCTCGCGAACCTCGTGGCGATCGTGATCGCGAGCCTCGTCAACTTCGTCGTGAACGACAACTGGACGTTCGGCCGGCTGCGGCTCCTGTTGCGGCGGGCGCGGCACCACGCGCACGCGCACGACAAGCCGCCCGAGACGCCGCCGCGCTGACGCTCCGAGCGTGACGCGCGCCCGCAGAAACAACGAGGGCGCAAGGGTCGCGATCGAGCGTGACATCGGTCCCGATCGGGACGATCATCGTCTCTCCGGCCGGTCCGCCGCGGACCGGCGGCGCCTTCCCCGCAAAGGAGCACCGATGAGCGCCTACACCGTCGGCTACCTGGTCGGCAGCCTGGCCACCGGCTCGATCAACCGCCTGCTCGCCCGCGCGCTCGTGCGGCTCGCGCCGCCCGAGCTCAGGATGAGCGAGATCCCGTTTCGCGACCTCCCGCTCTACAGCTACGACTACGACCAGGATTTCCCGCCGGCCGCACGCGCGTTCAAGCAGGCGATCGCCGGCGTCGACGCCGTCCTCTTCGTGACGCCCGAGTACAACCGCTCGATTCCCGGCGGCCTCAAGAACGCGATCGACTGGGCGAGCCGGCCGTGGGGCCAGAACTCGTTCGCGCGCAAGCCCTCGGCCGTGATCGGCACCTCGCCCGGCGCGATCGGGACCGCGATCGCGCAGCAGCAGCTCCGGAGCGTGCTCTCGTTCTGCAACTCGCCGCAGATGAACGCGCCGGAGGCCTACCTGCAGTTCAAGCCGGGGCTCATCACGCCCGAGGGCGAGGTGACGGTCGAGTCGACGCGCGAATTCCTGCGCAAGTACATGGAGGAGCTCCACGCGTTCGTCACGCGCGTCTACCTGGCGCTCCCGAGGACGACGTAGCGCCCGGGTCGCGGCCGGCCGGGGGCACTTCCCCGCGTTCCGCGCCGCTTTGCGCCGGACTGAGCGTCGGAGGCACGTCGGCGCCCGCCTGCCGCTTGCGGAACAACGCCGCGCGAGCGAGCAGCGACGTGGTCACCGGCACCGTGATCGACATGAGGATCGGGATCACCCACGCGTGCAGCACGGGCCGCGACTCGAGCGCCGAGAACCAGACGATCGACGCGGCGGCGACCGCCCACACGCCGAACGTCGAAGCGAGCGCGGGCGGGTGCATCCGAAGGAACAGGGTCCGCAGGCGCACCAGCCCCAGCCCCGCCAGCACCGACGCGATGCCGCTCGCCAGCAGGAGCGCGCCGACGAGCGCCTCGACCCAGGCGGGCGCCATCGTCATTCGATCACCTCGCCGCGCAGGAGGAACTTCGCGAGCGCCGCCGAGCTCACGAAGGCCGCGAGCGCGATCACGAGCGCCGCCTCGAAATACATGTCGCTCGCGTAGCGGATGCCGAGGACGAGGATCGTGAGCATCCCGATCACGTAGAGGAAATCCACCGCGAGGACGCGATCCTCGGCGCCCGGGCCGCGCATCAGCCGGACGACGGCGAGCGCCATCGCCACGGCGTAGCAGGCGAGCGTCGCGTCGATCGCCGCACCGAGCCAGGGACTCATTCGAAGATCTCCTTGAGCGGGCGCTCGTAGCGCGCCTTGAAGTCGGCGACGAACGCCGCCTCGTCGTCGACGTCGAACACGTGCAGCAGGACGGCGCTCCGGTCGACCGCGAGCTCCGCCCACACGGTCCCCGGAACGACCGTCGTGATGATGGCGAGCGCCGCGAGCGCCGACGGATCGGTGAGCTCGAGGGGAATGCGGACGAACGCACCGGTCGGGGGCCGCGAGGCCGGGCGGAGGAGCCCGCGCGCGACGTCGAGATTGGACCGGAGCACGTCGGCCCCGACGGCGAGCACGAGCCGGGCGAGGGTCCGCCACCGGCGGATCGTCGCGCGCCGCGGACGCAGCGGCGCGACGGCCGCCGGAACCGCCAGCGCGACGATCGCGCCCAGGATCGCCGTTCCCGCGGAAAGCGGCGGATTGAGCACGAGCCAGAGCACGAACAGCGACGCCGCGAGCAGCGGCGACGGAAGGATCCGCCTCATCGTCCCTCCTCCGCCCTGACCACGTGCCGGGGCGCCGCCGGCGGCGGCACCGGACGCGCGGCCATCACCGCCTCGATGTACGCCGACGGCCGGTGCAGGGCCTCCGCCGTCGCCAGCGCGTACCGCCACGCGGGCTCGGCCGCCACGGTCAGCGCCGCGCAGGCGACGATCAGCAGCGCGATCGGAACGCACTCGACGAGGCGCAGGTGCGGCACCGCGCGCTCGTGCGGCGCCCAGAAGTGACGCACGCCCGCGCGCAGGAGGCCGATCGCCGACGCGAGGCCCGACGCGATCAGGCCCGCCGCGAGCGCCCATCCTCCCGCGGACACCGTTCCGCTCGCCGCGGCCTCCGGCGACGGCGGGCCGAGCAGGGCGGCGATCATCCCGACTTTAGCGACGAAGCCCGACAGCGGCGGCAGCCCGGCGATCAGCAGCGCGCACGCGACGAACGAGAGCCCGAGGAACGCGGTCGCCGCGGGGAAGACCTTGCCCACGAGCGCCCGCTCGTCGTCGTCGAGGTTGACCCCCCGGGGCAGCTCGAGGCGCTCGATCGCGAACGGCAGCGGGTAGTCCTCCTCGTCCTCGGCCTCGCCGTCGGGACCGGCCTCGACGGCGCGCGAGCGCTCGATCAGCTCGACCAGCAGGAAGAGCGCGGACACGGCGAGCGTCGAGCTCACGAGATAGTAGAGCGCGCCGCCGGTGAGCGCCGGCAGGCCGAGGCCCGTGGCCGCGACCAGCGTGCCCGACGAAGCGATCACCGCGAACCCGGCGAGCCGGCCCACGCGCTGCGACGCCATCACGCCCAGCGCCCCGAACGCGAGCGTCACGAGGCCGCCCGCCACGAGCACGTCGGCGCCGAAGCCGGCCGGCGTCCCGTCGGCCGGGAACAGCAGCGTCCAGACGCGCACGACCGCGTAGACGCCGACCTTGGTCATGATCGCGAACATCGCCGCGGCCGGCGCGCCCGCCGCGGCATAGGCCGGCACGAGCCAGAATCCGAGCGGCCAGATCGCGGCCTTCGCGAGGAACGCGACCGCGAGGATCGCGACGCCCGCCTGCAGCAGCCCCCAGTCGGCCGCCGGGACCGACGGGAGCTTTGCCGCGACGTCGGCCATCGCGAGCGTGCCGGTCACGCCGTAGAGCATCGCGACGCCGACGAGGAACAGCGCCGAGGCCAGCAGGTTGATCGCGATGTAGTGCAGGCCCGCGCGCACGCGCGCGACCCCGGAGCCGTGCAGCAGCAGGCCGTAGGACGCGGCCAGCATCACCTCGAAGAACACGAACAGGTTGAACAGGTCGGCGGTCAGGAACGCGCCGGACAGCCCCATCAGCTGCAGCTGGAACAGCGGATGGAAGTGGATGCCCGCGCGGTGCCAGCGCGCGGTCGCGTAGAGCACCGACGCGAGGCCCAGCACGCCGGTCAGCACGAGCATCATCGCGGCGAGCCGGTCGACGACGAGCACGATGCCGTAGGGCACCGGCCAGTTCGAGGGCAGGTAGACGCCGATCGACCCCGGCGCGCCGTGGCGGTCGACCCAGGACGCCAGCGCGACGGCGATCGCGAGCAGCGCGCCGGTCGCGGCGACGTTCACGAGCGCGCGCGCGGCCCGCCATCGCTCGCCGAGGGCCAGCATCACCGCCGCGGCGGCGAGCGGGAGCACGATCGGCGCGACGATCAGGTGCGGCATCGCGCGGTCGACGAGGTCGATCACCGCCCCTCCTCCGGCGGACCCGGTGCGTCCGAGGACCCGGGCTCGGCGCCGTCGACGTGGTCGGTGCCGGTGAATCCGCGCGCGGCCAGCAGGACGACGAGGAACAGCGCGGTCATCGCGAAGCCGATCACGATCGCGGTCAGCACGAGCGCCTGCGGCATCGGGTCCGTGTAGTGCAGCAGGTCCTGCGGGACGCCCGGCCGCACGATCGGCTCCGCGTCGATCGACAGGCTGCCCATGCTGAAGATGAACAGGTTGACGGCGTAGGAGACGAGCGACAGGCCCAGGATCACCTGGAACGTGCGCGGGCGGAGCACGAGCCAGACGCCCGAGCCGCCGAGCACCCCCACCGCGAGCGAGAACACGATCTCCATCAGCGCCCTCCCCGCCCGGCGTCCGCTTCCTCCTGCCGATGCGCGCGCAGCGACTGGTGCGCGATCGCGATCAGCATCGAGAGCGTCGCGCCCACGACCGTGCAGAAGACGCCGAGGTCGAACAGGATCGCGCTCGGCACGTGCACCTCGCCCACGAGCGGCAGCGCGAGGTGCGCGGTGTGCGTCGTGAGGAACGGGTAGCCCCAGGCGAGCGAGCCTAGCCCCGTCGCCGCGACGATCGCGAGCCCCGCCGCGATCCAGCGCGCGGGGTGCGGATTCATCCGTGCCTCCACCCACTGCGTGCCGGCGACCAGGTACTGCGCGATCAGGGCGATCGCGACGACGAGCCCCGCGACGAAGCCCCCGCCCGGCTCGTTGTGGCCGCGCATGAACAGGTGGACGGCGAAGAGCACCGCGATCGGCAGGATCAGCCGCGAGAGCACGGCGGGCACCGTCAGGTAGCCGGTCGCGGTGTCCTGCGCGGTGCGTCCGTGCCCGTGCGCGAGGTCGATCGCGAGGTCGTCGGGAATCGGCTGCTGCTGGCGCGGCGGGCCGGCGCTCTCGCGCGGCGGCCGGAACCGGCGCAGGAGCGCGTAGAGCGTCAGCGCGACGGCGCCCAGCACGGTGATCTCGCCCATCGTGTCGAAGGCGCGGAAGTCCACGAGCATCACGTTGACGACGTTGGTGCCGCCTCCCTCGGGCTGGGCGCGCGACAGGAAGTACGGCGAGATGCTCTGCGGCGCCGGCCGCGTGAGCATCGCGTACGAGAGCGCCGCGAGGCCGCCGCCAGCGGCGACCGAGATCGCGAGGTCGCGCGCGCGCCGCAGGCGCGAGCGGACGTCCGACGACCGCGCCCAGGGCACGCGCTTGGGCAGCCAGCGCAGGCCGAGCAGGAACAGCACGGTCGTGACGATCTCGACCGCGAGCTGCGTCAGCGCGAGGTCGGGCGCCGAGAACCAGACGAACGTGAGGCAGGTGACGAGGCCCGCGCCGCCCATCATGATCAGCGCCGCGAGCCGGTGGAACTTGCCTTGCGCCGCCGCGCCGAGCGCGCAGGCGATCCCGATCGCCCACAGCAGCACGAACTCCGGCGAGGCCGGCACGCGCGGCCGGTCGCCCCAGCCGAACTCGTGGCCCCGCGTCGCGGCGGCCGCGACCGCCAGCGCGGTCACGACGACCAGCGCCATCTGCGCCTGCAGGCGGCGCGTGCCGGCGAGCTCGACCGCGCGCCGCGCGAGCGCCGTCGAGGCGGCGAGCACGCGCACGAACGCGCGGCGCCCGTCCAGCCCGCCGACGGCCGGGATGCGCGCGTAGCGCCCCGAATCGAGGCCCGGCTTCAGCCACCGATAGGCCGCGATCCCGGCCGCGGTCGCCACGAGGCTCATCGCGAGCGGCGCGTTGAATCCGTGCCACAGCCGCAGGCTGTACTCGGGGAGCGCGCCGCCGACGACCGGGGCCGCGGCGGCGGCGAGGAACGGCCCGATCGACCATGCCGGGGCGATGCCGACGACGAGGCAGGCGAGCACGAGCAGCTCGACGGGCACGCGCATCCAGCGCACCGGCTCGTGCGGCTCGCGCGGCAGGTCGCCCGACGCGGGGCCGAAGAAGATGTCGACCGAGAAGCGCAGCGCGTAGACGACGGCGCACGCGCCGGCGAGCGTCGCGACGACCGGCAGCGCGACCTCGACCCCGGGGTGCGCCCCGAGGAACAGCGTCTCGGCGAAGAACATCTCCTTCGAGAGGAATCCGTTCAGGAGCGGCACGCCCGCCATCGCGGCGCTCGCGACGAGCGCGAGCGTCCCGGTGATCGGCATCACGCGGTAGAGGCCGGACAGGCGCCGGATGTCCCGCGTGCCGGTCTCGTGGTCGACGATGCCGGTCGCCATGAACAGCGAGGCCTTGAACGTCGCGTGGTTCATCACGTGGAACACGGCCGCCACGGTCGCGAGCGGGCTGTTGAGCCCGAGCAGGAGCGTGATGAGCCCCAAGTGGCTGATCGTCGAGTAGGCGAGCAGGCGCTTGAGGTCCTGCTGGAACATCGCGAGGTACGCGCCGGCGACGAGCGTGCACGCGCCCGCGCCGGTGACCGCCCAGAACCACGCCTCGGTGCCCGAGAGCACCGGCCACAGGCGCGCGAGCAGGAACACGCCCGCCTTCACCATCGTCGCCGAGTGCAGGTACGCGGACACCGGCGTGGGGGCCGCCATCGCGTGCGGAAGCCAGAACTGGAACGGGAACTGCGCGCTCTTCGTGAACGCCCCCGCGAGCACGAGCGCGAGCACGAGCGGATAGAGCGCGTGCCCGCGTATGCGCTCGCCCGCCGCGAGCACGACGTCGAGGTCGTAGCCGCCGGCGACGTGGCCCAGGACCAGCACGCCGGCGAGCAGGCAGAGCCCGCCGGCGCCGGTCACGACGAACGCCATCCGCGCGCCGCGGCGGGCGTCGGCCCGGTGATGCCAGTAGCCGATCAGCAGGAACGAGAACAGGCTCGTGAGCTCCCAGAAGAAGGCGAGCTGCACGACGTTGCCCGACAGCACGAGGCCGAGCATCGTGCCCTCGAAGGCGAGGAACAGCGAGAAGAAGCGCGGCACCGGGTCGGCCGGCGACATGTAGTAGCGCGCGTAGACCGCCACCAGCGTCCCGATGCCGGCCACGAGCATCGCGAACATCCACGCGTAGCCGTCCACGCGGACCACGAATTCGAGGCCGGCGGACGGCAGCCAGCCGTACTCCTCGCGCAGCACCGCCCCGCCGGCGACCTCCGGGAACAGCGTGCCGAGCCCGACGGCGCACGCGAGCGAGACGGCGGCGGCGAACGTCGCGGCCGTCGTGCGCGCGTTCGCGGGCAAGAGGGCGGCGACGACGCTGCCGGCGAACGGCAGCGCGAGCAGGACGACGAGCGGCATGGGCCGAGTCTACGATGACCGGCCCGCCCGTGTCAGGCGCACACCCGCGTTCGCGGCGCGCGGCGCCGCCGCGACTACCTCACCGTCGCACGGAGGGCCGCGCGGAGGGACGTGCGGCGGGCGTGCGCCGGCCGGCGCCGGCCGGCCCGCTCACGAGCACCGCCGAGAGCGCCCGGCGGTTGCCGACGAGGTCGGCGAGCGTGTAGCGGTCGAGGTGGTCGTAGAGCGCGCCGAACCCCTCGACCAGGACCCGGGTGAGCCGGCAGACCGGCGTGATCGGGCAGGCGTTGGCGTCGTGCGACAGGCACTCGACGATCGGCCCCTCCCCTTCGGCCGCGCGCACGATCGCTCCGATGCGGATCGCCTCGGGCGGCCGCGCCAGCCGGATCCCGCCGCCCTTGCCGCGGACGGTCTCGATCACGCCGGCGAGCGCGAGCTGGTGCACGACCTTCATCAGGTGGTTGCGCGAGACGCCGTAGGCGGCGGCGATCTCGGGGATCGTCGCGAGCCGGTCGCGCTCGAGCGCGAGATACATGAGCACGCGCAGCGTGTAGTCGGAGAACGCGGTGAGGCGCATCGGGGCCCTGAAAGATGTAGAAAGGATATTGCTTTTGGCGCGGGACGCTGCTACGCTTAACCGGTATTCATGATACATCTTATCCGGCGGGCCCGCCAGCGGCCGCCCGCCCCGATCCGACACCTCTCCGAGGAAACGCCATGACCCCGACCGCCCCCGCCCGGACCACGCTCGACGTGCGGGCGATTCCGCCGCGCGACCGCCACCCGCTCATCTTCGGCACGTTCGACGCGCTCGCGCCGGGCGAGTCGCTCGAGCTCGTCAACGACCACGACCCGAAGCCCCTCTACTACCAGTTCCGCGCCGAGTCGGAGGCCGGGTTCAGCTGGGAGTATCTCGAGCAGGGGCCCGAGGTCTGGCGCGTCGCGATCGGGAAGCTCACGCCGGCGCTCGCCCAGGTCGCGGAACCGCGCGGCTGCCAGTGCCAGGGCGATCACTGAGCGCCGGCGCCCCTCGCCCGACGACACCGTGAACGCCCCGCGCGAAGCGCTGGCGCCGCTCGTCGGGACGCCCGTCCCGGGGCCGGGCCTCGAGGTGCCCGCCGCGTCGAAATCGACGCGCCAGACCGTGCTCGGGGTGCGCCGGTGGACCGGCGCGCTGGTCGGCCTTCGCGTCTCGCGCGATCCGGCGTTCCGGTTCACGGCCGGCCACTACGCGCGCCTGGGGCTCGCCGGGCCCGACGGCACGGTCGCGACGCGCCCGCTGTCGATCGCCTCGGCGACGGCCGATCCGCACCTCGACTTCCTCTGCACGCTCGTGCCCGGCGGCGAGCTCTCGGCGCGGCTCGCCGCCTGCGCCGAGGGCGACCCCGCGTGGATCGACCGCACGAGCTACGGCTTCCTCACGGTCGCCGGCCTCGCGCCGGGCGAGGATCTCTGGATGCTCGCGACCGGCACCGGCATCGCGCCGTTCCTGTCGATGCTGCGCGAGCCGGGGCTTCGCCGCGCCTGGAAGCGCATCGTCGTCGTGCACAGCGTCCGTGTCGCCGCGGAGCTCGCGCCGGCCGCGCCGATCGCCGCGCTCGCGAGCGAGCCGGGAGACGGTGCCGCGGGCGCTCGCGTCCTGTACCTCCCGGTCGTGACCCGGGAGCGCGGCGCCACGGTCCTCTCCGCCCGCATCCCGTCGATGCTCGGGGACGGCACGCTCGAGGACGCCGCGGGCGCGCCGATCGACGTGGCGCGCTCGCGCGTGCTGACCTGCGGCAACCCGGCGATGGCGCGCGACGTGCGCAGGCTCCTCGCCGCCCGCGGCTTCGCGCCGGTCCGACGCAACGCGCCGGGACAGATGGTGTTCGAGAACTACTGGCAGGACCGCGCGGGCGGCGCCCCCGGCCCCGCCCCGCAAGGAGAGCTCCCGCGATGACCTACGTCGTCACCGAAGCCTGCATCAAGTGCAAGCACACCGACTGCGTCGAGGTCTGCCCGGTCGACGCGTTCCGCGAGGGCCCGAATTTCCTCGCGATCGACCCCGACGAGTGCATCGACTGCACGCTCTGCGTGCCCGAGTGCCCGGTCGAGGCGATCTACGCGGAGGACGACGTGCCGAAGGACCAGCGGGACTTCACGCCCCTCAACGCGGAGCTCGCGAAGGCGTGGCCCCCGATCGTCGCGAAGAAGGCGGCGCTGCCCGACGCCGAGCAGTGGGCGCAGGTGAAGGACAAGCGATCGCTGCTCGACCGCGGCTGACCCCGCCCCCCGCCCCCCACCCCCCGAAGGAGATGCACGATGACCGCCCAGCCCCACCTGCACCTGCGCGCCGACGCGATCTACCCGTTCGACGCGCGCGCGATCGCCAAGCGCTTCCGCCACGCGGCGATCTTCGGCGCGCTCGACGCGCTCCACCCGGGCGAGACCATGCGCTTCGTCAACGACCACGATCCGCTGCCGCTCCTCGACCAGCTCGCCTCGCGCTACGGCGAGGCGGTCTCGATCGAGTACCGGCAGCGCGAGCCGGGCGCGATCGTGATCGACTTCGTCAAGCGCTGACCTGCGCCCGGCAGCGGCCGGCCGCTGCCGGCGACGTTGGCGAGGGTCAGACCCTCCGTTCCGCGAATGAGGCTCTCGGGAATGGGGGTCGGACCCTCATTCCCGGGGTCCTGCGGTCACGAGGGCCAGCCCCACGCTACCGGCGCTCCGCGTTGCCGGGGCGGCGAAGGTTCGGCCCTCGTCTGCTGCGTCAATGAGGGTCCGACCCTCGTTCCCGGCGGCGGCTTCGCCTCGGCGACGAAAGGGTCCGGCCCTCCATGCGTCCCCGACCGGCCGCCCGGCCGGTGGTAGCATTCGTGATTGCCCGCCGCCCGCGCATCGCGATCGGCGACTCCCCATGAGCGTATCCCTCCGACCCGGCATCGTCCGCCGCCGCACGCGCACGGTGCGCGTGGGCGGCGTCGCGATCGGCTGCGACGCGCCGATCGTCGTCCAGTCGATGACCAACACCGACACGGCCGACGTGGCCGCGACGGTCGCGCAGGTGAAGGCGCTCGCCGACGCGGGCTCCGAGCTCGTCCGCGTCACGGTCAACACCTCGGAAGCCGCGGAGGCGGTTCCGGCGATCCGCGAACGGCTCGACGCGATCGGCTGCCGCGTTCCGCTGATCGGCGACTTCCACTTCAACGGCCACAAGCTGCTCACGCAGCATCCGGCCTGCGCGCAGGCGCTCGCGAAGTACCGGATCAACCCGGGCAACGTCGGCCGCGGCGCGAAGCACGACGCGCAGTTCGCGGTGATGATCGAGCGCGCGATCGAGTTCGGGAAGCCGGTGCGCATCGGCGTCAACTGGGGCAGCCTCGACCAGGAGCTCCTCTCGTCGCTGATGGACGAGAACGCGCGCTCGACGGCGCCCCTCGACGCGCAGCACGTGACGCGCGAGGCGCTGATCCAGTCGGCGCTCCGCAGCGCCGAGCTCGCCGAGCGGATCGGCCTCCCCGGCGACCGCATCGTGCTCGCCTGCAAGGTGTCGAGCGTGCAGGACCTGATCGCGGTCTACCAGGACCTCGCGCGGCGCTGCGACTACCCGCTGCACCTCGGCCTCACCGAGGCGGGCATGGGCTCGAAGGGCATCGTCGCGTCGACCGCGGCTCTCGCCGTCCTGCTGCAGCAGGGGATCGGCGACACGATCCGCGTCTCGCTCACGCCCGAGCCCAACGGCGACCGCACGCGCGAGGTGGTCGTCGCGCAGGAGATCCTGCAGACGATGGGCCTGCGCTCGTTCGCGCCGCTCGTCTCCGCGTGCCCGGGCTGCGGCCGCACGACGAGCGTCGTGTTCCAGGAGCTCGCCGAGAGCATCCAGGCGTGGCTGCGCTCGCAGATGCCGGTGTGGCGCACGCGCTACCCGGGCGTCGAGAACATGACGGTCGCCGTCATGGGCTGCGTCGTGAACGGCCCGGGCGAGTCGAAGATGGCGAACGTCGGCATCAGCCTGCCCGGCACCGGCGAGACGCCGGTCGCGCCCGTCTACGTCGACGGCCGGAAGACCGTCACGCTCAAGGGCGAGAGGATCGCCGAGGAGTTCGGCGCGATCGTCGCCGACTACGTGCGCGCGACCTACGGCGGCGAGACGCCCGCCCCGCACTTACGACCCGAGCGCAAGTCGATCGCCGTCAAGACTCTCTGAGACTCGACGTTTCGATCGAG
>JAXMFH010000012.1:0-129112 GCA_046347845.1 Burkholderiales bacterium
ACTCGAGCTTCGGTCGGTCGCCGTCGAGGTACGCCGCCGGCACGCCGTCGAACGCGTCGATCGCGCATCCGCCCTCGCGCGCCGGCGCCGTCCACCAGCGCGCCTTCTCGCGATTGCAGAACACGTGCCCGTCGAGCGAGCGCACGACGTCGAGCGCGAGGCACTGCACGTCGAAGCCCCAGTGGCGCACGATCGGCGCGTCGAACGCGCCGCGCGCGCGCTCGGCGAGCAGCGCGCGCAGGAGCGCCCAGACGTCGTGCTCGACGCCCGGCGCGGCCGGTCCCCAAAGTCGCGGGTGGTAGACCTGGAACAGGCTGTAGATCGCGTCGATCGACTGCTCGCGGATCGTGCGGGCTGCCTCGGAGAGCGTGACCGGCGTCACGCACCCGTCGAGGCAGGGGTAGGGGCCCTGGTCCCAGGCCATGCTGCGCGACCACAGGCCCCAGAGCCGATGGCCGCGCTCGTGCAGGCTGCGGAGGCGCTCCGGGTTCCACGACAGCGCGCCGACGAGGAGCAGGTTCACGGGTCGGGCGGTCGCCGGAAGCCGATGGTGCCGAAGCCTACCATCGCCGTGCCCGGCGCTGCCGCTATGATGGCGCCGACCCCCGACCCCCGACCCCCGACTCCCGATTCCCGGTCATGCCCTCCCTCGCCTGCCTCCTCGCGTCGCTCCTCGCCTCCCTCGCGTTCGCGGCGTCCGCTTCCGCCCAATCCTGGCCGTCGAAGCCGATCAAGCTCGTCGTCGGGTTCGCGGCGGGCGGCGTGGCCGACGTGACCGCGCGCGTCGTCGCGCAGAAGCTCTCGGACCAGCTCGGCCAGCCGGTCGTGGTCGACAACCGTCCGAGCGCGGGCGGCATCGTCGCGGCCGAGGCCGTGGCCAAGTCCGCGCCCGACGGCAACACGCTGCTCCTGATGTCGAACGGCAACGCGGTCTCGGCGTCGCTGTTCCGGTCGCTGCCCTACGACACGCTCGCGGACTTCGCGCCGGTGTCGACGCTCGGCTTCTTCGACGTCGCGGTCGTCGCGAGCGCGGACGCGAGGATCGACTCGATGGCCTCGCTCCTCGCCTACGCGAAGGCGAACCCGGGCAAGCTCGACATCGGCACGATCAACGTCGGCAGCACGCAGCACCTCGCGGCCGAGCTGTTCCGGTCGATGACCGGGCTCGAGGCGACGGTCGTGCCGTACAAGGGCAGCCCCGCGGTGATCACCGCGCTCCGCGCGAACGACGTGCAGGTCGCCTTCGAGATGCTCGCGCCGGTCGTGCCGCAGGCGAAGAGCGGCGCGGTGCGCATCCTGGCGATCGCGTCCGAGCGCCGCAATCCCGCGTTTCCCGACATTCCGACGGTGGCCGAGTCCGGCGTGCCGGGCTACGCGGCGTCGTCGTGGAACGCGATCGCCGCGCCGGCGAAGACCCCGGCGGCGATCGTCGAGCGGCTGAACGCCGAGATCCAGCGCGCACTCGCGGCTCCCGAGGTGAGGGAGAAGCTCGCCGCGCTCGGCGTCACCGCGCGCGGCAGTACGCCCGACGAGATGCGGCGGCTGGTCGCCGCCGACATCGAGAAGTGGCGCCGCGTGATCGAGCTCGCGAAGATCGAGCGGCAATAGCGCAGCGTCCTGCGGCCCGACCGGGCGCGCCCCGCGGCGCGCCCGTCCGGGCGCCGGCTACAGCTTGTTCTCGTGGCAGGCGTCGCAGCGGACCGGCGTGCCCTTGGTCAGCGTGATCGTCGAGCGGCCGTCGTCGCCGCGCCGCATCGTCCGCGTGGCGGCCATCCGCGAAAGCACGGTGCCTTCGCCCTTCGCGCCGTGGCACGCGCGGCACGCGTTGAGGTTGCGTTCGGCGAAGTCCTCGTGGCCGGCGATGAATTTCGCGTCGCCGACCGGGTGCATGCCGTGCGGCCCGCCGAGCGACACGGCGAGGCTGCCCGCGGCGTGGCACGCCGTGCACTCGCTGATCGCGCCGGTGTGGCCCTGCAGCTGGGTGGCCGCGATGTTGTCGTTCGCGTTGGGATTCGCGTTCGGCCACTCGGCGTGCGTCGAGCCGTGGCAGGCCTGGCAGGCGAGGCCGCCGTGGCCCTTCGAGAGCCGGTAGAGCTTCTGGTTCTCGGCGAAGCGCGACGAAGCCGACGCGATCATCGGCAGCACCGAGGCGGCCGCGTTCGACTTCGTGTAGGCCTGCAGGTTCCGGATGCCGTCCGGCGCGACGATCATGTCGCTGCGGTCGATCGCCTTGACCGTCGTCGCGTCGCCGAGGTGGCACGACTGGCACTTGGGCTCCATCGCCCACGGGACGCGCTTCGAGAGGTCGGCCCCCGCGCCCGACGGGAAGCCGGCGGTGAAGTCGTTGCCGACCTGCTTCATGTCGCCGTGGCAGTCGTGGCAGGTGACGCCGGCCGCGCCCATCGCGCCGCGCAGGCACTGCGTCTGCTTGCCCGGGTGGCACTGGTAGCAGGTCTGCTGCAGGACTTCCGCCTGCTTGGCGGGCGTGCGGTCGGGCGTCAGCGGCGAGGGCATCGGCGGGAACAGGTCCGTGTGCTGGCCGTGGTTGTAGTGCATGGCGCGCGACATCGACACGTGGCGCGTCTGCTGCCTGCCGTTCAGCCCCTGCGTCTTCTCGTCGACCGGCCCGGCCTGCGCGAGGTCGAGCGCCGGCGAGTAGTGGCACTGGGAGCACTGGATGGCGCGGCGCGCGTCGAGGCAGGAGGCCTCGGTGCCGTCGTTGCACGGCGTCGCCGCGCCGGTCGCGCTCGACGTGTACTTCGCGCCGAACTTCGCGTCGTGCAGGCGCAGGATGTTGATCTTCGACGCGTTGTTGAGCTTCTCCGGGCCCGGGGCGTCGGCCATGCGCGCGATCGGCCAACTGCGTCCGCTCGCGTACTTCGTGACCGAGGCGAACGTCGACGCCCGGCCGTTGCCGGTGTCGTTGGGATCCGCGTGGCAGTTGCGGCAGTCGGCCTCGGCGCTCACGGGCACCACGATGTCGAGGCGGCCCTTCACGTTCGAAGCGACCTTCGGGTCCGCGCCCTTCGCCGTCGCCTGGATGCGCATCAGCGGGTAGGGGTTGCGGTTGCCCGCGTCGTCGACGGGCAGGATCGGGATGCCGTCGGACGAGAACCAGTTCGCGCCGGCGACGACGGTGCCGAACGGGAACGCGGCGAAGAACGGCAGGTTGGCGTCGTAGCGCGCGAATTTCTGCGGCAGGTTGGCCGCGTACGGCGACGAGACGACCGGCGAGGTCGACACGACCGCGGGCATCGTCGCCTGCGCGGGCGCGAGCGCGGGCAGCGCCGCGGGGTCGGGCACGGGCAGGCCGAGGTCCCCCGCGAGGGGGGCGAACAGTTCCAGCACGCTCGGGCACGGTCCGTTCGCCGGATTGCACGCGCCGATCTTGTCGGCGCCCGGATAGAGCGGCCGGTAGCCGAGGATGCCGAGCTGGCCGGTGGTGCCGTCGGGCAGCGTCGCCGTGCTCCAGAAGTTGCTCTTCACGACCGACGGCGAGTTCTGGCTCGTCGTGTTGATCGACGACGCGGCCGCCGGATCGTTCGGGCTCGACGTCGCGACGTAGCTCACGTCGGCCTCCGCGCCCGTGAGGAGGCGCGGCTTGGCGGTCGACGTGCCCGGCACGAGCACCTGCGCGTGCACGACGTTGAACGGCGGCAGGATCGACAGGATCTGGAAATCCTGGTCCGAGCAGTGCATGCCGAGGTCGTTGGACGCGAACACCTTCCAGGCGCCGCCCGACGCCGGGGGCGGCGGGGGCGGGGGCGGGGGTGTCGTCGTGCCGCCGGTGACCGTCACGGCGATCGAGATCGCGGTCCGCGAGTCGGCCACTCGCACCGTGTTGCGCCCCGCGGCGACGCCGTGGATCGTGATCACGCGGTTCGCATAGGCGGCGGTGGCGATCGACGGGTTGGACGATCGGACGTTGATCGATCCGGACCCGCCGGAAACCTGGACGCGGGCATCGGCGCCTGCCGAGACCGACACGGTCGATGCGGAGACGGCGAGACGGCCACTGCGGGCATCCTCGGCGGGGGCAGGCGCCGCGACCAGCGCCGCGGCGATGCCGACGGCGACCAACGCGCTCGTGATGCGAATCATCGAAGGCTCCAGTCCGGGGCGCCGGCCGGGCGCCGGGCGTGCCCCTCACCCGTGCGAGGGTATAGCCATGCCGTCGTCATAGGTGGGAAATTTTCCCACACCTTTTGACCTGGATCAAGGGCGGCGCGAAACCGGGGCAAACCCCGGGCGCGCAGGCGTCGAGGCCCGACCGGGCCGCGCCCCGGGACGCGAACAGGGGAGGGTTACCGCGGCGCGGAGCCGCGCGAGCGTTCGATCGCGCGCGCCATTCCCGAGAGCGTCGGAGTGTCCTCGAACATCGCGTGCAGCGGCAGCGCGACGCCGAAGACCAGCTCGACCTGGCGAACGAGCTCGGCGGCGCTCATCGAGTCGCCGCCCAGCAGGAAGAAGTCGTCGTCGCGTTCCACGGGACCGCGGCGCAGGATCGACGACCAGAGCCCCGCGAGCGCCGCCTCCGTCGGGCTTCGCGCTTCCGTGTCGGGCGGCGGTTCCGCCGGCCGGGGCTCCGATCCGGCGGCGACCCACGCCGCGAGCTCGCCGCGCCTGAGCTTGCCGGCTTCGGTGCGCGGCAGCCGGTCGACGAAGTAGAGGCGGCGCGGCACGCGCCGCGGTCCGAGCGATTCGCGGAGGTGCGCGACGATCCCGGACTCGCCGATCGTCGCGCCCGGCTCGAGGACGACGGCCGCGGCGATCTCCTCGCCGAGCGTCGGGTGCGGCACGCCGAACGCACCGGCCTCGCGCACGCCCGGCACCGCCTCGATCGCCCGGTCGATCCCGACCGGCGCGATCTTCTCGCCGCCGCGGTTGATCATCTCGGCGAGGCGGCCGGTGATGAACACGTAGCCGTCGTCGTCGACGTGGCCCGCGTCCCCGGTGCGGAACCACTCGCCGTCGAACGCGCGCGCATTGAGCCCGGGATCGTCGAGATAGCCGTCGAAGACGAGGTTGCCGCGCACGACGAGCTCGCCGGTCTCGCCGGGACGGCACGGGCGTCGGTCGGCGTCGACCGCGCGGACCTCGCCGCCGACCGGCAGCCCGACCGAGCCGCGCTTGCGCGGGCGCGGCGGCATCGGGTCGTGGGCGATGCCGGAGACCTCGGTGGCGCCGTAGCCCACCAGCACGGGTGCGCGGAAGAGGCGCTCGATCGCGTCGGACTCGTCCGGGTCGAGGCGGCCCGCGGTCGAGCGCAGGAACCGGAAGCGGCTCGCGGCCACCTGCGCGGGGAACGCGGGCGCGCGCCGCAGGATCGCGTGATGGATCGAGAACGCCGCGGCGAGGTGCGTCGGCGCGAAGGCGTCGATCGCATGGAAGAAACCGTCGACGTCGCCCTCGTCGAGGCACACGATCGACGCGCCCGCGAGGGCCGGAATGACGATCGACGAGCGCACGCCGCCCGCGAGGTTGAACGGCTGGATCGCGTAGCCGACGTCGTGCGCGTCCATGCGCAGGAGGTCGATCATCGCGTCGGCGAATCCGATGAGCTGCGAGTGCCCCTGCGGGGCGAGCTTGGGGCGCCCGGTCGTGCCGGAGGTGACGATCACGTACGCGTGCCCGGGGCGCGCCAGCGGCTCGACGGGCTCGGCGCGCGCCCGGTCGAGCTCGAGCGAGAACCCGCCCGAGGCGTCGGGGATCGCGTGCATCGCGGGGATGCCGAGCGCCGCGGCGGCCGCTCGGAGCGGCTCGCCGTCCTCCGCGGGCGCGAGCACCGCCTTCGGCCGCAGGCGGCGGAGCAGGTCGGCGTACGCGTCGACCGTCAGCGACGCGCCGAGCGGCGCGAACGTCGACGACGAGGGCAGCGACGCGCAGGCCATCGCCATCAGCGGGCGCGACCGGTCGAACCCCGCGACGATGTCGCCGGGGACGATCCCCCACGACGGGAGCCGCTGCCGGACGCGGCCGATCTGGTCGGCGAGCGTTCCGTACGCGATCGCCGGACGTCCGGGGCGCAGGAGGAACGGGGCGGCAGGCGCACGCGCGGCGACCGCGAGGATGCGTTCGGTGAGGGTGGGCGAGATCGACGTCACGGCGAGCGCTCGGCGAAGCGCGCATTCTTGCATGCGCGCGCGGCGCGCCGCGCTCGATTGACACGTTCCCCGGCGCTCGCCACACTCGGGCGGAGCCAGGAGGGGGAGAGAGCATGCGCACGCAGGTCGCCATCATCGGAGCGGGCCCGTCGGGGCTCCTCCTCGGACAGCTCCTCGCTCGCGCGGGCGTCGACAACGTGATCCTCGAGCGGCACGCGGGCGAGTACGTGCTGGGGCGCATCCGCGCCGGCGTGCTCGAGCAGGGCGCCGTCGAGACGCTCGAGGAGGCGAACGTCGCGGGCCGCCTGCACCGCGAGGGCCTCGTTCACGAGGGCATCGAGATCGCGGCGCGCGGCGAGCGCCACCGGATCGACTTCAAGGCGCTCGTCGGCAAGTCGGTCGTCGTCTACGGGCAGACCGAGGTCACGCGCGACCTGATGGACGCGCGGCGCGCCGCCGGCGCGAAGACCGTCTACGAGGCGGAGGACGTGAGCCTGCACGGCTTCGACGGCAGCGCGCCGACGGTCCGCTACCGGCACGGCGGGCGCACGCACGAGCTCGCATGCGACTTCATCGCCGGCTGCGACGGCTTCCACGGCGTGTCGCGGCAGAGCGTCCCGGCGGCGGCGCTGACGACGCACGAGCGCGTCTACCCGTTCGGCTGGCTGGGCGTGCTGGTCGACCAGCCGCCGGTGTCCGACGAGCTCATCTACGTCAACCACGAGCGCGGGTTCGCGCTGTGCAGCATGCGCTCGACCACGCGCAGCCGCTACTACGTGCAGTGCTCGCTCGAGGACAAGCTCGACGCGTGGAGCGACGACCGCTTCTGGGCGGAGCTCCGCTCGCGCCTCGACGAGCGGGCGAACGCGAAGCTCAGGACCGGCCCGTCGATCGAGAAGAGCATCGCGCCGCTGCGCAGCTTCGTCGCCGAGCCGTTGCGCTTCGGGCGCCTGATGCTCGCGGGCGACGCGGCGCACATCGTGCCGCCGACCGGCGCGAAGGGGTTGAACCTCGCGGCGAGCGACGTCCGCTATCTCTCGCGCGCGCTCGTCGACTGGTTCCGCCGCGGCGACGCGAAGGGACTCGACACGTACTCGGCGCGGTGCCTGAAGCGCATCTGGCTCGCCGAGCGCTTCTCGTGGTGGATGACGATGCTGCTGCACCGCTTCCCCGGCACCGACTCGTTCGGGATGCGGATGCAGGAAGCCGACCTCACGCTGCTGTTCGGGTCGCGCGCCTCGCAGCAGTCGCTCGCGGAGAACTACGTCGGGCTGCCGTTCGACGACTGAAAGGCGAGCCCCGGGAGTGGCGGTCGGGAGTCGGGAGCCGACAACGGCGCCCCGTTCCGGCTCCCGACTTCCGACTTCCGCGATCCTCAGAACTTGTACGGCCTCATCGCCGGCGCCTTCGGGAGCGAGACGGTGGAACGGCAGTTGCCGGCGAGCACGCGCCCGTCGCTCTCCAGCATCGCGACGTCGCCGTCGAGGTAGAGCGCGGTCGTCCCCTGCGCGTACTTCTCCTGCGCCGCGCTGTCCGAGCGCGGGAGCGTGTAGCGGGCGCCGCCGACGATCGCGGTCGCGCTCGTGGCGCCGCCCGCGCGCTCGACACGCAGCACGCGGCCCTCGTCGCACGCATACTCGATCGCCGCAGGCAGGATCGTGGTCTCGAGGCCCGGGCTCAGCTGCTCCGACGCGCAGCCCGCGAGCGCGAGCGCGACGAGGCCGGCGGCGGACAGTGCGCAGCGGGGCTTG
The DNA here is from genome assembly GCA_046347845.1 of Burkholderiales bacterium. Lineage (GTDB taxonomy): Bacteria > Pseudomonadota > Gammaproteobacteria > Burkholderiales > Casimicrobiaceae > VBCG01. The sequence continues at coordinate 7,856 of JAXMFH010000012.1, forward strand.
GTCCGCGGCTGGCGGCGCGAGACGGCGGGACGGGGCATGGCGGCGAACCGATCGGAGGCGGGGGATTCCGGCGCCGGGGACTGTATCATCCCGCGTTGCGATTCGCACACGCCGACCGCCGCCTCCCCGACGATGATGCCCGACCCGATCGACGCCCGCCTGCGGTTCGCCGTGGACGCTTCCCATCGCGCGGGCGAGACCGCGCTCGCGTACGCGCGCGATCCCGCCGGCCTCGGCACCGTCGCGAAGGGCGTGCAGGACGTCGTCACCGCGGCGGACAAGGCGGTCGAGCAGGCGCTGCGCCGCGAGATCGCCGAGGCGTTCCCGGGCGACGCGGTGCTGGGCGAGGAGGAGGGCCTCTCGCCCGGATGGGACGGCCGCTCGCCGCTCTGGATCCTCGACCCGATCGACGGCACCGCGAATTTCGCGCGGAGGATCCCCTACTGGTGCGTGTCGATCGGCGTCTACGCGGACGGCGACGCGGTCGGCGGCGTGATCCACAACCCGATGGCGGGCGAGACGCACGCGGCCGCGCGCGGCCGCGGCGCGACGCTGAACGGGAAGCCGATCCGGGTCTCGCAGGCGACCTCGCCGGAGCACTCGCGCATCGGGCTGGGGTTCTCGTACCGGCGCGAGCGCCACCTGCACGTCGCCGCGATCGACCGGTTGCTCGCGCGCCAGTGCGAGTACAGCCGGCTCGGCAGCGGCGCGCTCGGCATGGCGCACGTCGCGGACGGCCGGTTCGAAGGGTATTTCGAGCCGCACATCAATTCGTGGGACGTCGCGGCGGGGCTCGTGATCGTGCGCGAGGCCGGCGGCTTCACGAACGACTTCTTCGCGCGCGACGGCCTCACGCGCGGCAACCCGATCCTCGCCGGCGCGCCCGGCCTGCGCGAGTTCCTCGAGCGCACGCTGGGCGACCTGATGGAGCCGGGGACCTGATCCGGCGATGGTCGCCGCGAATCGGTTCGACCTGGCTCGACCTCTCCTCCAGGAGGAGGTGGGCGGCGCCGCGTCGGCGACGAGCCTGGGGGAGGATCCCCCCTGACCGCCGAATCCTACTCGTTCTGGCTCGTGCCCGAGGAACCGCTCGAGCGGGAGCTCTCGACGCTCGTGCGCGCGCTGGCGCCGGTGTTCGGGATGCCCGCGTTCGCGCCGCACGCGACGGTGCAGGGCGACCTCGACCTCGCGGCCGACGACGCGGAGATGCTCGCCCGGGAGCTCGTCGAGGGCGAGGCGCCGCTCGCCTGGCGCGCCTGGGGCCTCCAGTGGACCGAGCACCCGTTCCGCACGTTCTTCGTCGCGTTCGACCGCGCCGACCGCTTCAACGCGCTGCGCGAGCGCTCGGCGAAGCTCACCGGCTCCCGCGAGGGCCTCTCGCCGTTCCCGCACCTGTCGCTCGCCTACGGAACGCTGCCGGTGCGCGAGAAGATCGCGCGGTCGCGCCCGCTCGCGCCGGCGTTCGAGGGGCGCACGATCCGGTTCGACCGCCTCGTCGTGGCGCTGTCCGGGAAGGACGTGCCGATCGCGGAGTGGCGGGCGGTGGCGACGATTCCGCTGGGCGGGTAGCGAAGAGGCCCTCCGCAGGCCACGCACGAGTCGCGTTCGCGCGACCCCGTCTAGCGCCCGATCATCGCGAGCACGTCGGCCTTCAGGAACCGCTCGACCAGCAGCATGAAGGCGATCGAGGGCACGAGCAGCAGGAGCGCCGTGATCGACGCGATCTGGTAGTTGCCGCCCATGCTGGCGTTGAACATGAGCAGCGGCATCGTCGTGACGTCGGGCACGCCGACGAAATAGGTGCCGGTGAACTCGTCCAGCGACTCGAGGAACACGAAGATCGCGCTCGCGATGAGGCCCGGCAGCGCGAGCGGCAGCGTCACGGTCGTCCAGCAGCGCCACGCCGAGGCGCCCATGTTGCGCGCGGCCTCCTCGAGCGAGGCGTCGACCGCCGCGAACGCCGCCGACGCGATCCAGACGGCCAGCACGAGCCCGTGGGCCGCGTGCACCAGCACGACGCCGATCACCGTCCCGTTGAGCCTCAGCTCGTAGAACACGCGCGCGATGTTGACGTACACCGGCAGGTTGGGCACCGCCTGCGGCAGCAGGAACACGAGCAGGATCAGCGTCCGCGCCGGAAGCTTCAGCCGCGCGAGCGCGTAGCCGGCGGGGACCGCGACCAGGAGCGTGACGAGCACGGTCAGGCACGCGATCCCGACGCTCGTCCACAGCGAGGCGAGCGCGCTGCCGCGCGGCGCGAAGACGCGCGCCCAGTACGTGAACCCGAATTCCTGTGGCAGCTTGTACGGGAAGTACCAGCGCTCGGCGAACGCCCACAGCACGAGGTTCGCGAGCGGCCCGAAGATCGCGAATGCGAGGAGCAGGATCACGAGGACCCGCGCGGCGGTCTCGCCCCAGCGCATCGGCCATGCGCCGCTCACGACCGCTCCGCCTTGCGCGCGGCCTCGCGCAGGTAGAACCACGCGCCCAGCGACGCGAGCGCGAGCGACATCAGGCACAGCGCGTTGGCGACCGCGTAGTCCCCGTGCGAGTTGATCCGGTAGGCGATGTCGACGGTGAGCATCGTCGGCGAGTTCGGGTTGATCATCATCGGCACCGACAGCACCGAGAGCATCGCCACGAACGAGAGGACGAGGCCGACCATCAGCGTGCGGCGCGCCTGCGGCAGCACGATCTCGAACAGCACGCGCAGCCGCCCCGCGCCGAGGTTGCGCGCGGCCTCGATGTGCTGCCGGTCGATCGCCGCCATCGCGCCGGCGAGCAGCAGCGTGACGAACGGCGCCTGCTTCCAGACGAACGCGACGACGATGCCGCGCCAGTCGAGCAGGCTCTGCGCCTGCAGCGGCTCGATCAGGCCGCCGCCGATCAGCACGTGGTTCAGCATCCCGTTCTTCGCGAGGAAGGTGCGCATCACCTGGGCGGTGACGATGAACGGGATGAACAGCGGCCAGCGGTAGAGCCAGCGCAGCAGCGCCAGCGTGCGCGGATGCTCGCCGAGCGTCAGGTAGCCGGCGATCGCGACGGCGACGACGCCGATGCCGATCGTCGAGACGACGACGATCGCGGCCGAGAACAGGAGGTCGGTCGAGTAGAGCTCGAACGCCTTGGCGAAGTGCTCGGTCGTGGGGCCGCCGTCCCCGCCCCGGAAAGCGAGGACGGCCGACATCCCGAGCGGCCCGACGAAGAAGACCGCGACGATGGCGAGCGCCGGCGCCGCGAGCGCGAGGCCGGCCCAGCTTCGTTCGTTCATCCTTCGGCGCCGGTGCGCTGGGGTGCCGGCCGCGACCGCGGCCGGCGCGTCCTTCGGATCACTTCATGACGACGCGTTCGTACCCCTCGAGGATGTCGGTGAAGTACTCGGACAGCGGGAACGGCCGGCCGTAGCTCGCGAGCGTGTCGGGCGTGATGTCGACGAAGAGCTTGTTCCAGCTCTTCTCGTCCATCTTCGGCTTCACGTACTGCGCGTCGATGCCCGGGTACCAGTTGAACTGCTTGACGATGCCCTCGGCCTGGATCTCGGGGCTCGCCGCGAAGTCGACGAACTTGCGCGCGAGCGCGGCGTTGGCGGCCTTCGCCGGCACCACGTAGTACATCGGCTGGCCGGGCAGGCCCGGGCGCGGCAGCTCGAGCTTGACGTTGGGCGGCATCTTGCCGTCGGCGACCCACGTGTAGAACATGTCGACCCACACCGGCCCCATCGCGATCTCGCCGCGGTTCAGCATGTCGAGCGTGCCGGCGTTCCCCGGCGTCAGCACGACGTACTGGTTGAACTCCTTGAGGCTCGCGAGCGAGCGGTCGATCACCGCCTTCTTCGACGGGTCGTACGGTCCCTTCTCGAGCTGCTCGGCCATGCCGCTGTTGGCGGCGACCCAGCCCATCACGAAGCCGACGCCCGACATGCCCCCCTTGACGCCGTTGTAGCCGAACTGCTTCGGGTTCTTCTTCACCCACTCGGCGAGCTCGGCGTAGCTCTTCGGAGGCTGCTTGACGACGTCCGGGTTGTACGCGAACGCGATCTGGCTGTGGAACATCGGGATCACGTAGCCGTCGACGTTCTGGCCGAGCGCGTTCTTCGCGCTGTCGCGCGAGACGAGCTTGCCGGCCGCGACCTCGTTGCGGTAGGGCGCGAGCAGGTTCTCCTTCACCATCGTCGCGGCGCCGCGCTGGTGGACGACCGCGACGTCGGTGTCCCACGAGGCGGCGCCGGCCTTCTGCTGCGCCGACAGCTTCTCGTAGATCTTCTGCGATCCCGCGTCGCCGGGGCCGGTGCCGACCGCGCGGACCTTGACGCCGGGGTTCTGCGCCTCGAAACGGGGGCCGAGGAAGTTGTTCACGTAGTCGACCATGTTCTGGTCGCCGGCGGTGACCACGTTGAGCGTCACCTGGGACGCGGCGGGCGCCGCGTAGCCGAGCGCGCCGCCGATCGCGACGAGCGAGGCGCAGAGGGTAGTGCGGATCGTGCGCATGCAGTCCTCCTTGGGGTGGGCGTCGCCGCGGCCGGTCGCAGGGCGTTCAGGCCGCGGCGGGGAACACGAGCAGTGCCTCGGGCGGGACGAGCACGCGGACCGGCGAGCCTTCCTCGCGGCGCTCCTCGTCCTCGACCCAGAAGTCGTCGCCGCCGGCGTGGATCCGGTAGCGGTATTGCGTGCCGAGGTAGACGCGCTGCGTCACCTCGCCGTCGATCGCGAGCGTGCCGCGGGCCGCGCCGGTGCCGGGCGGCGCGAGCCGCGCGCGGTCGGCCCGGAAGTGCGCCCGGGCGCGAGCCCCGCCGTGCGTCGAGGCGGCGGGCCACGACCACGCGTCGCCCGAGCGGACCACGTCGATCGCGTTGTCGGCGCCCATGAAGCCCGCGACGAACGGGCTCACCGGCCGGTGGAACACCTCGTCGGGCGTGCCGAGCTGCGCGATCCGGCCGGCGTCGATGACCGCGATGCGGTCGGCGAGCGTCAGCGCCTCCTCGCGGTCGTGCGTCACGTAGATCGCCGTGATCCCCACGCGCCGCTGCAGCGCCCGGAGCTCGTGGCGGAGCTCGAGTCGCACGCGGTAGTCGAGGTTCGACATCGGCTCGTCGAGCAGCAGCACCGACGGGTCGACGGCGAGCGCCCGGCCCAGCGCGACGCGCTGCTTCTGGCCGCCGGAGAGCGCCGCGATCGCGCGCTCGCCGTAGCCTTCGAGCTGCAGCAGCTTCAGCATCTCGTCGACGCGCTTGGCGATCTCCTCGCGCGAGCGTCCCCGCATCCGGAGCCCGTAGCCGATGTTGGCGGCCACGTTCATGTGGGGCCACAGCGCGTACGACTGGAACATCATCGCCGTGCCGCGCGCCTCGGGCGGCAGCCGGCCGATGTCGCGCCCGTCGACGACGATGCGCCCCGAGGTCGGCATCACGAAGCCGGCGATCGAGCGCAGGAGCGTCGTCTTGCCGCAGCCCGAGCTTCCGAGCAGCGCGACCAGCTCGCCGCGCGCGACGGTCAGCGACACGCGGTCGAGCACGCGCGTCGCGCCGTACGAGACGCTCACGTCGTCGACGTGCAGGTAGGGAGCCTGGGACGCGGCGGGTGCGGAGGAGGTCGCGGACATGCGGGAGCGGCGCGGTCGCGGGTGCGGGACGCGAAACGCGGATAATTCGCATCCTGTTGCGGTGTGTCAAGGCGCGCTGCAACGCAGTGCAGCGGTCGGGTGTAATCTACGAACGCGGCGATCGGGTGTGGCGCTGCAACATGTCAAGGAGATGAAGCATGGGTCTGATCGATTTCGTGAAGGACGCGGGCGAGAAGCTCTTCGGGCGCGGAGGGGCGCAGGCGGCGATGGCCGAGGCGAAGGCCGATCCGGCGAGCGCTGCGAAGGCCAAGGCCGCGAACGACGCTGCGGGCGACGCGATCGTCGCGTACATCAAGTCGCAGAACCTGTCCGCCACCGGGCTCACGGTCACGTTCGACGGCGCGTCGTCGACGGTGACGGTCTACGGCGTCGCGCCGGACCAGGCGACGCGCGAGAAGATCGTGCTGTGCGCCGGCAACGTCGCGGGCGTGGCGTCGGTCAAGGACATGATGAGCGTCGACAGGAGCGAGCCGGCCGCGCAGTACTACACGGTCAAGTCGGGCGACAACCTCTCGAAGATCAGCAAGCAGTTCTACGGCGACCCGAACAAGTACATGAAGATCTTCGAGGCCAACAAGCCGATGCTCACGCACCCGGACAAGATCTACCCGGGGCAGAACCTGCGGATCCCGCCGGCCTGACGCAACCGGGAGGATCTCGCGGGCGGGCCGATGGTCTTTCGCGACCGGCTCGACGCCGGGCGGCGCCTCGCGGAGGCGCTCGCCGCGTGGCGCGGAGAGCGGCCGCTCGTCTGCGCGATTCCGCGCGGCGCGGTGCCGATGGGCAAGGTCGTCGCCGAAGCGCTCGGCGGCGACCTCGACGTCGTGCTCACGCGCAAGATTCCGGCGCCCGGCTTTCCCGAGTTCGCGATCGGCGCGGTCGACGAGAGCGGCTGGAGCTACGTCTCCGAGGATGCGGCCCGCGTCGGCGCGACGCGCGACTACCTCGACCGCGCGATCGCGGCGGAGCGCGAGACGATGCGCCGGCGCCGCGAGCAGTACACGCCGATCCGTCCGCCGATCGATCCCGCGGGGCGCGTCGTGATCGTCGTCGACGACGGCCTCGCGACCGGTGCGACGATGCGCGCCGCGCTGCACGCGCTGCGCGCCCGGCGTCCCGCGCGCCTCGTGTGCGCGGTGCCGGTCGCTTCGTACGAGGCGCTCGAGCTCGTGAGGCCGCACGCCGACGAGGTCGTCTGCCTCGACGTGCCGGTCGACTTCCGGGCGGTCGGCCAGTTCTACCTGGACTTCCGGCAGGTCGGCGACGACGAGGTCGTCGCGCTGCTGCGCGAGGCGGGCGCGAAGCGGGCGGCGCCGCCAAGACCGGCGAGCGGTCCCGGCGCGTAGCGCGGTCCTCGCGGCCGGCATGATGCGACGACTGCGTCGGGCCGATGCCCGACCCCCGTGGTTTCGCGGCAACGGCGGCAGCGGGCCCTAGAGGTGCCGCACGAGCCAGTCGCGCGCGGCGATTGCGACGGCCTCGAGCGTCCCCGGCTCCTCGAAGAGGTGCGTGGCCCCGGGCACGATCGTGATCTCGCAGGGGCAGCGCATCCGGGCCTTCGCCTCGCGATTGAGCTCGATCACCTGGAAGTCCTCGCCGCCGACCAGCAGCAGCGTCGGCGCCGTCACGCGCCCGAGCGCGCTCGCGAGATCGGGGCGTCCGCCGCGCGAGACCACGGCGCGCACGCGCGGCCCGACGGCCGCGGCGGCGTCGAGCGCCGCCGCCGCGCCGGTGCTCGCGCCGAAGTAGCCGATCGGCAGTGCCGCGAGCGCGGGCTCGGTCGCGAGCCACGCGGTCGCCCCGGAGAGGCGCGTCGTCAGGAGCGCGATGTCGAACCGGTTCTCGTAGGTCCGGTCCTCCGAGGGTGTAAGCAGGTCGAACAGCAGCGTCGCGAGACCGGCGTCGACGAGCACGTCCGCGACGAAGCGGTTGCGCGGGCTCGAGCGCGAGCTGCCGCTGCCGTGCGCGAACAGCACGATCCCCCTCGGCGCGGCGGGGAGCGACAGCGTCCCGGGCAGCGTGACGCGCCCGACCGGGATCGAGACCTCGCGCGGCGGGGCAGCCCTGGCGCTCATGGCCAGCGCGGGCGGCCCCGGCGCAGCCGGGCGGGCGGCGGCTCGAAGGCGATCCACGGGGGCGGGGCCGACCCGTTCCACGCGACGCGCCGCGCGCCCCAGCGCCGGGCCGCGGCGATCGCCATCCGGATCGCGCGGCCCTCGTCGACGCCGTCGGCGAGCATCGCGTTGGCGATCTCGATCGCCTTCTCGCGCAGCACCGGCGGCAGGCGGCGCATCGCCGGCGGATAGCGGGTGGAGGTCCAGGGCATCGCGATCCGGGCCTACGCGGCGCGCGCGCGGCGGCGCACGCACTTGTCGTAGAGGTTCGGCAGCCGGTTGCCGGGATCGTACCGCGACTTGAGCGCGGCGTACGCGTCGCGGTCGAAGATGCGCCAGAACTCGTCCTCCGGGTAATACGAGTCCGAGTAGAGCGACTTGAGGCCGCCGAGGCGCGCGACCTCGCGCTCGATCGCCCGGTTGACGTGGCCGGGCGCGCGGGCCTCGCGGCTCTCGACGACGTCCCAGAAGCCGAAGTTCACGTAGATCGCGCCCGGCTCGAGCGGGTAGAGCGTCGCGCGGGGAGCGCCGCGCGGCGCGCGGATCGGGCAGAGCCAGATCGGCAGGATGCCGACCTCGCGGTGCAGGAAGCCGAGGAACGCCGCGGCGTCGCCGATCGGGACGTCGACGTCCTGGATCACCGACTCGACGTGGCGGCCCCTGATGCGCGCGAGCGCGCGGGTCAGGCCGACGCGGCTGTTCCAGCGCATGATCCTCTGATAGGTGATCGAGTTGAGGCGTCGGCGCCCGAGGAGGCGCCGCAGCGGCGGCCACTCCGCGCCCACGTTCCTCGAGCACCAGAACCAGTCGGTGTCCCAGCGCCACAGCCAGTCGCGCGCCGTCAGGTAGTCGCGGTCGCGCTCGCGGATCGAGCGATAGTAGATGCGCTCGTACGTGTAGTCGGAGGTCCACGGGGCCGCGTCGACGAAGCGCCCTTCGCTGATCACGATCTCGCCGGGCGAGAACACGACGCCGTCGAGGAAATCGACGGTGGAATCGTCGCAGCGCGCGGCGAGGTCCTCGAACGCGCGCGCCGCGTCCGCGTGGCGTATCCGCGTCGCCTCGACGCAGCGGCGCACCGGCAGCGTGCGGGCCGTGACCGACAGCGCGTACCCCAGCGATCCGTACGAGTTCGCGAAGCCGTGGAAGAGGTCGGCGTGCTCGTTGTCCGCCGTGCAGCGGACGATCCGCCCGTCGCCGGTCAGCACCTCGAGCGCGACGACCGCGTCGTGCACGAGGCCGTGCCGGAACGAGGTGGCCTCGATGCCCACGCCCGCCACGGCGCCGCCCAGCGTGATCGACTTGAGCTGCGGCACGACGGCGGGCATCGTGCCGTGCGCGAGCGTCGCGTCGGCGAGCGCCTCGAACGTCGTCATCCCCTCGGCCTCGACGATGCCGGCCGCCGGGTCGACGCGGATCACCTCGTCGAAGCGGGACAGGTCGACGCGGGGGCGCGCCTTCGCCTCCCGGTCGCGGAACAGGTTCGACGTCCGCTTCGCGAGCCCGAACGCCGGCCCGCCCGCCGCGGCCTGCGCGGCGAGCGCGGTGGCGAGGAGCGCCTTCTTGTCCGCGTAGCTCACGTCGCCCGCGGGTAGAGGAACGCGCGGCTCATCGGGTAGCTCGCCGCGACGTTGCCCTTGCTCACCGTGACCTGGAACAGGTGCGTGCGCCCGTGGGGCGACCGGAACATCTCGGCGCAGGCGCGGAGGTAGGTGCGCCAGATCCGGCGGAAGCGCTCGTCGAACCGCTTCGGGTCGAGCGCGTGGATCGCCGGCCAGTGGCCTTCGAAGCGCTCGGCCCAGCAGTCGAGCGTGAGCGCGTAGTGGCGCCGCAGGTTCTCGACGTCGATCACCTCGAGGCCGCAGCGCTCCATCCAGTCGATCGCCTCCGCGAGGCTCGGGATCCAGCCGCCGGGGAACACGTGCTTGCGGATGAAGTACTCGGTCTCGCGCACGCCGACGTGGCCGATGAAGTGGATGACGCCGAGGCCGCCGGGTTTGAGCGCGTCGGCGTGCGCGCGGATGACCTCCGGCAGCTGGTCGCGCCCCGCGTGCTCGAGCGTCCCGATCGACAGGAGCTTGTCGTACTGGCCGGGGATCTCGCGGAAGTCGCACTCGACGACCCGGATCCTGTCGCCGAGGTTCCGGCGCGCGATCTCGGCGGCGAGCTCGGCGACCTGCTCGGTCGTCGCGTTGACGCCGGTGCCGAGCGCGCCGTAGCGCTCCCACGCGTGGAACAGCAGGCCTCCCCAGCCGGTGCCGACGTCGACGAAGGTCTCGCCCGCGGCGAGCCGCACCTTGCGGCACACGTGGTCCATCTTGTTGCGCTGCGCTTCCTCGAGCGTCTTCGTCCCCTCGGACCAGTACGCGCAGGTGTACATCATCGACGGCAGGTCGAGCCACAGCCGGTAGAACGGCTCGCCCAGCCCGTAGTGGAACCGCGCGTTGGCCTTGGCCTGCGCGATCGTCCGGTTCGACTCGCGGCGCTCGAGCCACCGGTTGCGCAGCTGCACGATGCGCCGCGGCTTCGTGTCGAGCCCGGCGTCCATGCCGACGCGGAACATCAGCCCGAGGTCGCCCTCGATGTCGATCCCGCCGTCGAAGTAGCCCTCGAGGAAGCCGATGTGCCCGTCGCGCAGCACGCGCCACTGCGCGGCGCGCGAGCGGAACACGAGCGTGAACGCGGGATCGGCGGTGCCCTGTCGGAACTCGCTGCCGTCGGCGAACACGACGCGGAACGGCACCTTCGTCGCGACGGCGATCCGGTCGAACAGGCGGCCGATCGGTCCGGAGGGGCGGAGGGCCTGCATCTCGGGGGAGGAGGGGGTCGGCGCTTTCACGATCGGGTCGCGCGGGGTTGGGCGGCGCCTATCGTACCGGCCCGCGCCGCGGCCGTGGCGTCCGGGGGGCGTTGAGGCCCGGTCGCGACTGCGCTAACGTAGGGCGCGAGACCACGCTTAGCCCACGACTCCGCACCGAGGCCCCGATGGAAACCCCAGCCTCCGCACTGCCCGCGCGAGAGACCGCGCTTCGTGCCGAGTGGCTCGCCCGCGTGGCCCGGCCGGGCGCGCTCGCCCACCGTCCGCCGGGCCCCGGCGACGACGAGGACGACGACGAGACGCCGATCGGCGACCCGGACGAGGACGACTGGGAAGGCGAGGACTGGGAGGAGGACGACGACGAGCCGCTGCACGCGGCCCGTCAGATCGCCCCGGCGAAGCGCAGGTAGAAGTCCGGCCGCGCGGGCGGCAGGCGCTCGCCCTCGGCCTCGAACGCGGCCGCGAGGTGCGCCTCGGCGAGCGGCTGCGCCACCCGGTAGAAGTCGCGGCAGAGCGTGTACGCGGCCGCGCCCGGCCAATCGGCGGGCAGCACTTCGCGCGGGAGCTGCGGATCGCGCAGGCGCACGCGGCGGTACGCGTGGACGAGCAGCGTCCGGACCGCGAACGCCTGGGCGGGATCCGCGTCCGGACGCTCGCGGAACGCCTTGGCGACGCCGGCGAACCGCGCGAGGAAGCGGCGGTAGTCGCCGGCGAGCGCCGGCAGCGCGTAGACCGTCTCGGCACGCGCCGCGAGCGTCGGCAGCGCGGCGTCGGCCGGGTCGCGCGCGGCGAACGCGGTCACCGAGCGCTCGACCCCCAGCGATTCGACGATGCGAGCGGGCGCGCCGTCGCGCCGGGCGGGGCGCAGGTAGACGCCGGGCGCGAACGCCGCGTACCCGGCCCACAGCAATTCGTCCCTCAGGTGGCGGCGTCCCGCGGGTCCGATCCCTTCGCCGTGCGCGACGAGCGCCTCCCACTCGCCGTCCCAGGGCTCGAACGGCGCGTCGTAGACGCGGTGGAACGCGCGCGCGAACCGGTCCTCGCCGTCGGAGGTGAGCCGGTAGCGGCTGCGCCGGCCGACCGGCTCGGCGGCGAGCCAGCCGTCGCGCGCGATCCGGAAGATGCCGGTGCGCACCGCGCGCTCGTTGACGCCGAACCCGGCGAGGAGCGCGATGAGGGTCGCGAGCCAGGCCGTGCCCCCGTGCGGCACGAGCGCGTCGCCCCAGACCGTCACGATCAGCGAGGGGACGCGGGGCGGATCGGCCGCGAGCTCGCGCCGGATCCAGCGAGCGAGCGCCGGGTCGCCTTCGGCAGGAACCGAGGAGGGCATGCCGATATGATACGTGCTTTACTTCAAACAAGCCATGGCCGTATCGTTTTCCCGCGCCACACTTCGGGGCGGACCGGATGGACGGTCCCGGCCCCGGCCCCGGCGATCGAGGAGGATTGGCGATGTACGCGCAGATGGTCGACACCGGTCTCAAGAAGGTCGTCGACGCGGCCGAGATGACGCCCGAGGAGCAGGCGTTCCAGGCGCGCGTCGACGCCGACGTCAAGGTCGAGCCGAAGGACTGGATGCCCGACGCCTACCGACGCACGCTCGTCCGGCAGATCCAGCAGCACGCGCATTCCGAGATCGTCGGGATGCTGCCCGAGGGCAACTGGGTGACGCGCGCGCCGAGCCTCAAGCGCAAGGCGATCCTGATGGCGAAGATCCAGGACGAGGGCGGCCACGGCCTCTACCTGTACTCGGCCGTCGAGACGCTGGGCGTCTCGCGCGACGACCTGATCGAGGACCTGCACGCGGGCCGCGTCAAGTACTCGTCGATCTTCAACTACCCGACGCTCAACTGGTCCGACATCGGCGCGATCGGCTGGCTCGTCGACGGCGCCGCGATCATGAACCAGATTCCGCTGTGCCGCTGCAGCTACGGGCCCTACGCGCGCGCGATGGTCCGGATCTGCAAGGAGGAGTCGTTCCACCAGCGGCAGGGCTACGACATCATGCTCGCGATGTGCCGCGGCACGCCCGAGCAGAAGGCGATGGCGCAGGATTCGCTGAACCGCTGGTGGTGGCCGTCGCTGATGATGTTCGGGCCGCCGGATTCGGACAGCGTGCACTCGGCGCAGTCGATGCGCTGGAAGATCAAGCTCCTGTCGAACGACGAGCTGCGCCAGCGCTTCGTCGACCAGACCGTGCCGCAGGCCGAGTACCTGGGGCTCACGGTGCCCGATCCGCAGCTTCGGTGGAACGAGGAGCGCGGCCACTACGACATCGGCCCGATCGACTGGAAGGAATTCCAGGAGGTGCTGCGCGGCCACGGTCCCTGCAACCGCGACCGCATCCGCACGCGCACGAAGGCGTGGGAGGACGGCGCGTGGGTGCGCGAGGCCGCGGTCGCCCACGCGAAGAAGCGAGCCGCACGCGCGCAGCGCGCGGCCGCCTGACGCCGGCTCCCGACTCCCGATCTCCGATTCCCGATCTCCGGTTCCCGATCTCCGGTTCCCGATCTCCGGCTCCCGATCTCCGATTCCTGATCTCCGACTCCCGATCTCCGACTCCCGATCTCCGACTCCCGCTCCCTTCCGGATCCCCGACATGACCTCCGAATGGCCCCTCTGGGAAGTGTTCATCCGCAGCCAGCACGGCCTCGCGCACAAGCACGCCGGCAGCCTGCACGCGCCCGACGCCGAGATGGCGATCAAGAACGCGCGCGACGTCTACACGCGGCGCAACGAGGGCGTGTCGATCTGGGTCGTGCGCTCGTCCGACGTCGTCGCCTCGTCGCCCGGCGACAAGGAGGCGCTGTTCGACCCGGCGCAGAGCAAGGTCTACCGGCATCCGACGTTCTTTCCGATGCCCGACGAGGTCAAGCACATCTAGAAGGCGGAGATCGGGAATGGGAGACGGATGATGGGGACGGCGCGCAGCGCGAGCGGGCAGTGGCCCGGTGCTCGCGGCAATCCCCCGACGCAAGCCGCACCCCCGATCTCCCGACGCCGAACTCCGATCGCCGCCTTCTCGCACCCGGGAACACGATGAACGATCACCGATTCGAATTCCTCCTCCGCCTCGGCGACAACGCCCTGGTCCTCGCGCAGCGCCTGTCCGAGTGGGTGGGCAAGGGCCCGGTGATCGAGGAGGACATCGCGCTCACCAACGTCGGGCTCGACCTGATCGGCCAGGCGCGGATGTGGCTCTCCTACGCGGGGGAGATCGAGGGCCGCGGCCGCGACGAGGACGCGCTCGCGTTCCGGCGCGACGCGCACGAGTTCCGCAACGCGCTCCTCTGCGAGCAGCCGAACGGCGACTACGCCGAGACGATGGCGCGCCAGTTCCTGTTCGACCACTGGCACGCGCTCGCGCTCGCGGCACTCGAGGACTCGCGCGACGAGCGCGTCGCCGCGATCGCCGCCAAGGCGTCGAAGGAGGTCGCCTACCACGTCGAGCGCTCGACCGACTGGGTGATCCGGCTGGGCGACGGCACCGACGAGTCGCACCGGCGGATGCAGTCCGCGATCGACGGGCTGTGGATGTACGCCGGCGAGCTCTTCGCGCCGGACGCGATCGACGAGGCGGCGCGCGAGGCGGGCGTCGGGCCCGACCTGGCCGCGCTCGCGGCGCCGTGGCGCGCCTCGGTCGCCTCGGCGCTCGCCGAGGCGACCCTCGCGGTGCCGGCCGACGACTGGGCGCAGCGCGGCGGCCGGCAGGGCCGGCACACCGAACACCTCGGGCACCTGCTGACCGAGATGCAGTTCCTGCAGCGCGCCTACCCGGACGCCAAGTGGTGAGCGCGATGGCGACCCCGAACGCGGCGACGGACGCGGCCGGCTCCCCCGGGCTGGCGGAGGTCTGGCGCGCGCTCGCGGCGATTCCCGATCCCGAGATCCCGGTCGTGTCGATCGTCGACCTGGGCATCGTGCGCTCGGTCGCGCGCGAAGGCGAGGGCGTCGTCGTGCACGTGACGCCGACGTATTCGGGCTGTCCCGCGACCGACTGGATCCTGGCCGCGATCCGCGACGAGCTCGCGGCGATCGGCGTTCGCGGCGCGCGCGTCGAGATCCAGCTCGCCCCCGCGTGGACGACCGACTGGATCGCGGCGGACGCCAGGCAGCGGATGCGCGAGTTCGGCATCGCCCCGCCGGGCTCGGCGATCGCCGGCGCCGCGCCCGTCGACGTCCGCGGGATCAGCCCGCTGCGCCGCGCCGACGTCGTCGTGCCGTGCCCGCGGTGCGGCTCCGCCCGCACGCGGCTCACCGCGCAGTTCGGCTCGACCGCCTGCAAGGCGCTCTACCGCTGCGACGATTGCCTGGAGCCGTTCGACTATTTCAAGCCGCATTGATCGCGCGGCCGGGGCAACGCGCCGGCCCCCGACTCCCGACTCCCGACTCCCGACTCCCGACGCTCCCGACTTCGCCCCATGAGCCGCTTCCACTCCCTCAGGATCTCGAGCCTCGAGAAGGAAACCCGCGACGCCGTCGCCATCACGTTCGAGGTGCCCGACGCGCTGCGCGAGGAGTTCCGCTACGAGCCGGGCCAGCACCTGACGCTCAAGGCGGGCATCGGCGGCAAGGACGTCCGGCGCTCGTACTCGATCTGCTCGGGGCGCGACGACGGCGTGCTGCGCATCGCGGTCAAGCGCGCGCCGGGCGGCGTGTTCTCGACCTGGGCGAACGAAGCGCTCAAGCCCGGCGACGCGCTCGAGGTGATGCCGCCGATGGGTCACTTCAACGCGCCGCTCGACCCGTCCGCGCGCCACCACTACGTCGGTTTCGCGGCGGGCAGCGGGATCACGCCGCTCCTGTCGATCGTCAAGAGCACGCTCGCCGCCGAGCCGCGCTCGCACTTCACGCTGTTCTACGGCAACCGGGCCTCGGGCACCGTGATGTTCCGCGAGGAGCTCGCGGCGCTGAAGGACCGCTACCTCGATCGGTTCAACCTCGTCCACGTGCTCTCGCGCGAGGCCCAGGACATCGAGCTGCTGCACGGCCGCATCGACCGCGCGCGCGCCGACGCGCTGCTCGACCGCTGGGTGCCGCTCGCCGAGGTCGACGCGGTGTTCGTGTGCGGCCCCGAGGGCATGATGGACGCGGTGACCGCGGCGCTCGGCGCGCGCGGCTACCCGGCGTCGAAGGTGAAGATCGAGCGCTTCGCCGCGAGCATCCCGAAGCACGAGCACCAGCCCGCGCGCGTGCCCCCCGGCACGCCTTCGCAGACCGAGGTGACGGTCGTCATCGACGGCGTGCGCAAGAGCTACACGCTCGACCGGACGCGGGAGAACCTGCTCGACGCGGCGCTGGCGAACGGCATCGAGCTCCCGTACTCGTGCAAGGGCGGCGTCTGCTCGACCTGCCGCTGCAAGCTCGTCGAGGGCGAGGTCGACATGGACGCCAACTTCGCGCTCGAGGACTACGAGGTGGCGCGCGGCTTCGTGCTCGCGTGCCAGAGCTACCCGGCGACCGACAAGGTGGTCGTCGACTTCGACCAGACGGGCATGGGCTGACCGCCCGTTCTGCTACATTCCCGGGTCGTCCGCACGCGCGCACGAGCCCGCCCCGAAGGAGCCCGCAGTGAGCCATCCGTTGTTCGAGAAGCACCGCGCGACGCTCGATCGCGCCCTCGCGGCGATCGCCGAGCGCGGCTACTGGACGCCGTATCCCGAGTCGGCGAGCCCGAAGGTCTACGGCGAGGGCGCCGCGGAGACGGGCAAGGCCGCCTACGAGGCGCTGCTCGGCAAGCCGTTCCCGATCACGCTGCCGGGCACCGTCGGCACGGTCGGCGGCGAGCGGTCGCCCTACGGCATGGATCTCGGCGTCACCTACCCGAAGGTCGACCTCGACCGGCTGTTCGCGGCGATTGCGCACGCGCAGGGTCCCTGGCGCGCGGCCGGCCCGGAAGCGTGGGTCGGCGTCTGCATCGAGGCGCTCGCCCGCATCAACAAGGCGAGCTTCGAGATCGCGAACGCGGTGATGCACACGACCGGCCAGGCGTTCCTGATGGCGTTCCAGGCCGGCGGCCCGCACGCGCAGGACCGCGGCCTCGAGGCCGTCGCCTATGCGTGGGACCAGATGCGCCGGGTGCCCGGAAAGGCGCTGTGGGAGAAGCCGCAGGGCAAGGGCGAGCCGCTGCGGATGGAGAAGCACTTCCGGGTCGTGCCGCGCGGCGTCGGCCTGGTGATCGGCTGCTGCACGTTCCCGACCTGGAACGGCTACCCCGGACTGTTCGCGAGCCTCGCGACCGGCAACGCGGTCGTCGTCAAGCCGCACCCCGCCGCGATCCTGCCGCTCGCGATCACCGTGAAGATCGTCCGCGACGTGCTCGCCGAAGCGGGCTTCGACCCGAACGTCGTGACGCTGGTCGCCCACACGGCGGGCGACGACGTCGCGCAGAAGCTCGCGCTGCGCCCCGAGGTCCGCATCATCGACTTCACCGGGAGCTCCGCGAACGGGAACTGGCTCGAGGAGCACGCGCGGCAGGCGCAGGTCTACACGGAGAAGGCGGGCGTCAACCAGGTGATCGTCGACTCGACGACCGACCTGCCGGGCCTCGCGCGCAACCTCGCGTTCTCGCTCTCGCTCTACACGGGCCAGATGTGCACGGCGCCGCAGAACATCTACGTGCCGCGCGGCGGCATCGAGACGCCGGAGGGCCGCAAGTCGTTCGACGAGGTGGCGAACGCGATCGCCGAGGGCGTGCGCAAGCTGCTCGGCGACCCGGCGCGGGCGGTCGAGGTGCTGGGCGCCGTCCAGAACCGCGGCGTGCTCGACCGGCTCGACCGCGCGCGGAGCCTCGGGCCCATCCTGCTCGACACGCAGGTCGTGCCGCACCCGCTGTTCCCGGACGCGAACGTCCGCACGCCGCTGATCGTGAAGCTCGACGCGCGCGACGGCGACAAGTACCTGTCCGAGTGGTTCGGCCCGATCGCGTTCGTGATCGCGACGGACTCGACCGACCAGAGCCTCGCGATCGCGCGAGAGACCGCCAAGAAGCATGGCGCGCTGACGCTCGCGCTCTATTCGAAGGACCCGAAGGTCGTCGACCGCGCGATCGAGGTCGCGGAGGACGCAGGCGTCGCGCTGTCGATCAACCTGACGTCGGGCGTGTTCGTCAACCAGTCCGCGGCGTTCTCCGACTTCCACGGCACCGGCGCGAATCCCGCGGCGAACGCGGCGCTGACCGACGCGGCGTTCGTCGCGAACCGGTTCCGGGTCGTGCAGCACCGGATGCACGTCTGAGGAGAAGGGCGATGGGAGACAGGAGATCGGGGACGTCGGCCATCGCGCACGCTCGGGAGTCGGGATCGGAGCGGCGGGACGCTTCCTGCCCGTCTCCCGTCTCCCGTCTCCGCCCTTGAAGCGCCATGTCCTACCAGCACATCCTCTACGAATCGCGCGCCGGCATCGCCCGGCTGACGCTCAACCGTCCGGACCGGCTCAACAGCTTCAACGACGCGATGCACGCCGAGGTGCGCGACGCGCTCGCGGCGGCGCGCGCGGACGCGTCGGTCCGCGTGCTGCTGCTGACCGGGGCGGGACGCGGCTTCTGCGCGGGCCAGGACCTGTCGGACCGCGCGGTCGCGCCCGGCGGAGCGGCCGTCGATCTCGGCGCGTCGATCGAGCGCAACTACAAGCCGCTCGTGCTCGCGCTGCGCACGATGCCGGTCCCCACGGTCTGCGCGGTGAACGGCGTGGCCGCGGGCGCGGGCGCGAACCTCGCGCTCGCGTGCGATCTCGTCGTCGCGACGAAGTCGGCGAGCTTCATCCAGGCGTTCTGCAAGATCGGGCTCGTGCCCGATTCCGGCGGCACCTACTGGCTGCCGCGGCTCGTCGGCACCGCGCGCGCGATCGGGCTGGCGATGCTGGGCGACAAGGTGTCCGCCGAGCAGGCGGCCGCCTGGGGGATGATCTGGCAGGCGGTCGACGACGCGGCGTTCGGCGAGACCGTCGAGAAGCTGCTCGCGCACCTGGCGGCCGCTCCGACGAAGGGGCTGGTCGCGAGCCGCCGCGCGATCCACGCGTCGGCGACGAACACGCTCGAGGCGCAGCTCGACCTCGAGCGCGACCTGCAGCGCGAGCTCGGCTACGGCGACGACTACCGCGAGGGCGTCGCCGCGTTCGTCGAGAAGCGCGCGCCGCGCTTCACCGGGCGCTGACGGATGGCCGGCGCAGCGGCGCTCCCGCGCGAAGCCGTCGTCGGCGTGATCGGCGCCGGCGCGATGGGCGCCGGCATCGCGCAGGTCGCCGCGCAGTCGGGCCACCGCGTGCTCCTGTTCGACGCGCGCACCGGCGCGGCGGACGAGGCGGCGCGCAAGCTCGCGGCGACGTTCGATTCGCTCGCGTCGAAGGGCCGGATGACCACCGACGAGGCGCGCGCGGCCGCGTCGCGGATCGAGCCGGTGCACACGCCGGCGGCTTGCGTCAGCGCGAAGCTCGTGGTCGAGGCGATCGTCGAGGACCTCGAGGTCAAGCGCGAGCTCTTCGGCGACCTCGAGCGCGTCGTCGCCGCCGACGCGATCCTCGCGTCGAACACCTCGTCGCTCTCGATCACCGCGCTCGCGGCGGGCATGAAGCACCCGGGACGGGTGGCCGGCCTGCACTTCTTCAATCCCGCGCCGCTGATGCCGCTCGTCGAGATCGTGCGCGGCCTCGCGACGGATCCGGCCGTCGCCGAGACGCTGTTCGCGACCGCGGCGGCGTGGGGCAAGACGCCCGTGCACGCGACCTCGACGCCCGGCTTCATCGTCAACCGCTGCGCTCGTCCGTTCTACGCGGAAGCCCTGCGGCTCGCCGCCGAGCGCGCCGCCGACTGCGCGACGATCGACGCGGTGATGCGCGAGGCCGGCGGGTTCCGGATGGGGCCGTTCGAGCTGATGGACCTGATCGGCCACGACGTGAACTTCGCGGTGACGAAGAGCGTCTGGGAGGCGATGTTCCACGATCCGCGCTACGCGCCGTCGCCGATCCAGCGCGAGCTCGTCGCCGCCGGCTTCCTCGGACGCAAGTCGGGGCGCGGCTTCTACGACCACGGAGCGGGCGCAGCGGCGCCGGTGCCGCAGACGCTGCCCGAATCGCGGGCGCCGTCGCGCGTCGCGGTCCACGGCGAGCCGGGGCTCCTGAAGCCGCTCGTCGACCGGATCGCCGCCGCAGGCATCGCGGTCCAGCACCGGCCGGCGCATCCGGGCTTCCCCGACGGGGCGATCGACGCCGGCGCGGCGTGGCTCGCGCTCACCGACGGGCGCACCGCGACGGCCCGCGCCGCGGCGACCGGCGCGCCGAACGTGGTCCTCGTCGATCTCGCGCTCGATTACGCGGCGGCGAAGCGCGTCGCGGTCGCGGCCGCCGATCGCTGCGACGCGTCTGCGCTGGGCGCGGCCGTGGGCGTGCTGCATCAGGCCGGCTGCGCGGTCTCGCCGCTGGACGACGTCGCCGGGCTCGCCGTGATGCGGACCGTCGCGATGCTCGTCAACGAGGCGGCCGACGCCGCGATGCAGGGCATCGCGACGCCGGCCGACATCGACCTCGCGATGCAGAAGGGCGTCAACTACCCGCGCGGGCCGCTCGCCTGGGGCGACGCGATCGGCGCCGCGCGCATGGCCGGCGTCCTCGCGAACCTGGCCGCGCACTACGGCGAGGACCGGTACCGCGTCTCCCCGCGCCTCGCGCGCGCCGCCCAGGTAAGCGGGCGCCTCGCGGGCTGAACGAAGGAGCGACGATGGGCGAGCATCATCCGGCCGCCACGCCCGAGGAGGCGCAGCGCCTCGCCGAGCGGGTCGCCGAGGACATGTACCGGCGCGACCACGCGACGCGGGCGCTCGGCATTCGGCTCGTCGCCTGCGGGCCCGGCCGCGCCGATCTCACGATGACGGTGCGGCGCGACATGCTGAACGGCCACGCGATCTGCCACGGCGGGTTCATCTTCACGCTGGCCGACAGCACGTTCGCGTACGCGTGCAACAGCTACAATCTGTCGACGGTGGCGTCCGGATGCTCGATCGACTTCCTCGCGCCGGCGCGCGAGGGCGACGTGCTCACCGCGCGCGGCATCGAGCGCAGCGCGTCGGGGCGCACCGGCGTCTACGACATCGAGGTGTTCAACCAGCGCGGCGAGAAGATCGCGCTGTTCCGCGGCAAGAGCTACCGGATCAAGGGTCACGTGATCGAGGAGCCGCCGGCCGCATGAGAGTCGGACGCGCGCGCGCCGGGTCGCGCCGCGCGGAACGGAGGAAACGATGCCGTCCAAACTGCCGCGCCCCGGGGAGCTCGAGCCGATCGAGCGCGCGAGCCGCGACGAGCTGCAGGCGCTGCAGCTCGAGCGCCTGCGCTGGTCGCTGGGCCACGCGTACCGCAACGTGCCGCACTACCAGCGCGCGTTCGACCGCGCGGGCGTCCGGCCCGAGGACCTGAAGTCGCTCGCGGACCTCGCGAAGTTCCCGTTCACGACGAAGGCGGACCTGCGCGACAACTACCCGTTCAGGATGTTCGCGGTGCCGCGCACGCAGGTCGCGCGCGTGCACGCGTCGTCGGGCACGACCGGCAAGCCGACCGTCGTCGGCTACACGGCGAAGGACATCGATACCTGGGCGACCGTGATGGCGCGATCGATACGTGCTGCGGGCGGCCGCGCCGGCGACATCGTGCACGTCGCCTACGGCTACGGGCTGTTCACCGGCGGCCTGGGAGCGCACTACGGCGCCGAGAAGCTGGGCTGCACGGTGATCCCGATGTCGGGCGGCCAGACCGAGAAGCAGGTGCAGCTGATCGCCGACTTCAAGCCCGACGTCATCATGGTGACGCCGTCGTACATGCTGGCGATCGCCGAGGAGATGGAGCGCCAGGGGCTCGACCCCAAGGCCTGCTCGCTCTCGATCGGCATCTTCGGCGCCGAGCCGTGGACGCCCGCGATGCGGCAGGCGATCGAGGCGAAGCTCTCGATCGACGCGATCGACATCTACGGGCTCTCCGAGGTGATGGGGCCCGGCGTCGCGCAGGAGTGCATCGAGACGAAGGACGGCCTCACGGTCTGGGAGGACCACTTCTACCCGGAGATCGTCGACCCGGCGACCGGCGAGGTGCTGCCCGACGGCGAGAAGGGCGAGCTCGTGTTCACGTCGCTTTCGAAGGAGGCGATGCCGGTGATCCGCTACCGGACGCGCGACCTCACGCGCCTGTTGCCCCCGACCGCCCGGTCGATGCGGCGCATCGAGAAGATCACCGGCCGCTCGGACGACATGATGATCATCCGCGGCGTCAACGTGTTCCCGACGCAGATCGAGGAGCTGATCCTGCGCCACGCCGACCTCGTCGCGCACTACCAGATCGAGATCACGCGACCGAAGAACCTCGACGAGATGGCGGTGCTGGTCGAGCGCGCGCCCACCGCGGGCAGCGTCGACGGCGAGCGTGCGGGCGCGGCGCTCTCGCATCTGATCAAGTCGCTGATCGGCGTGACCGCGGACGTGCGCGTCGTGGCGCCCGGCGGCATCGAGCGCTCGCTCGGCAAGGCGAAGCGGGTCGTCGACAAGCGGCCGAAAGGGTAACGGGGCACGCGGCGGCCCGGTCCGGGGCGCCGGGGCCGGATCACTCCCGGAAGAGCCGCACGATGAGCTCGCGCAGCCACCGGTGGCCGGCGTCCCCCGCCTGGCGCGCCGACCAGTGCAGCGCGACGTCGAACTCGGGGAGCCCCACGCGCGGCTGCCAGACCGTGTAGCGGCCGAGCTGCCGGAACTCCTCGTACAGACGCCAGGGCATCACGACCGCGAGGTCGGTCTCGGCGAGGATGCGCGGCAGCACCATGAAGTGCGGGATCGAGAGCCGGATCCGGTCGGCGAGGCCGAGCGCGCGCAGCGTCCGCGCGGTCGCCGAGTGCGAGCGCACGAGCACGTAGTCGAGCTTCGCGAGCGCGGCGCGTCCCG
The DNA here is from genome assembly GCA_046347845.1 of Burkholderiales bacterium. Taxonomy (GTDB): domain Bacteria; phylum Pseudomonadota; class Gammaproteobacteria; order Burkholderiales; family Casimicrobiaceae; genus VBCG01. The sequence continues at coordinate 30,319 of JAXMFH010000012.1, forward strand.
GCTTCGCGCGCCCGAGCGGATGGCCGCGGCGCATCACGACGACGTAGCGCTCGTGCAGCAGCACGACGCGCCGGACGTCCTCGCCGTCCAGGACCGGCAGCGAGCCCATCGCGAGGTCGAGCCGGCCGCTCTCGAGCGCGGCAATGAGATCGCGCTCGTCGAGCTGGGACGCTTCGAGGCGGACGTGCGGCGCCTCTCTCGCGAGCTCCGCCATCAGGCGGGGCAGGAACACCGTCTCGCCGATGTCGGTCAGGTGGATCCGGAACGTCCGGTCGGAGCGCGACGGGTCGTAGCGGTCACCTTCGCCGGCGGCGACGTCGAGCAGGTGCAGCGCCTGCCGCACCGCGCCGGCGAGGCGCTCGGCGCGCGGCGTCGGCACGACGCCGCCCGCGCGCCGCAGGAACAGCGGGTCGCCGTGCAGCGCCCGCAGCTTCGCCAGCGCGTGGCTCACCGTCGGCTGCGAGACGCCCAGCCGCTCGGCGGCCCGGCTGACGCTCCCCTCGGCGTGCACCGCCTGGAAGACGACGAGCAGGTTGAGGTCGGTGTCGGCGATATTCATTGGCAGAATATTGTATATCGGCGCAGCGCTATCGACATCGATAATCGGTGCGCCGAGAATGCGCGCTTCCCGTCGACGGTCCCGCCTGCGCCCGCATGGAAGTCTCGTTCAGCCGCGAAGTCGGCATGCTGCGGCGCGGCAGCGGGGAGACGTTCGAGGGCGAGGGCATCCTCGCGATCACGAAGGGCCTGCTCGAGGCCGGCGTCGCCTACGTCGGCGGCTACCAGGGGGCGCCGGTGTCGCACCTGCTCGACGTGCTCGTCCAGGCGAAGGACCTGCTGGGCGAGCTGGGCGTGCACGTCGAGGCGTGCAGCAACGAGGCCTCGGCGGCCGCGATGCTCGGGGCGTCGATCCACTACCCGCTGCGCGGCGCGGTCACCTGGAAATCCATCGTCGGCACCAACGTCGCCGCCGACGCGCTGTCGAACCTCGCCTCGCCCGGCGTCACCGGCGGCGCGCTGATCGTCGTCGGCGAGGACTACGGCGAGGGCGCGAGCGTCATCCAGGAGCGCACGCTCGCGTTCGCGCTCAAGTCGTCGCTGCTGTTCCTCGACCCGCGGCCGTCGCTGCCGCACATGGTGCGGTTCGTCGACGAGGCGTTCGCGCTGTCGGAGGCGTCGAGCATGCCGGCGATCCTTCAGCTCCGCATCCGCGCCTGCCACGTGCGCGGGCGCTTCGCCTGCCGCGACAACGTCGCGCCGCCGCTGTCGGCGCGCCACCCGATGAGCGAGCCGGCGGCGTTCGACTACGCGAAGCTCGCGCACCCGCCGGTCGTGTTCCGCCACGAGAAGGTCAAGGTCGAGGAGCGCCTGCCCGCGGCGCGCCGCCGCATCGTCGAGCGGCGGCTGAACGAGGTGTTCGCGGGCGCGCGGGACGACCTCGGCCTCGTCGTGCTCGGCGGCCTCTACAACTCGCTCGTGCGCGCGCTCGCGCAGCTCGGGCTCGCCGACGCGTTCGGCGCCTCGACGCTGCCGATCCTCGTGCTCAACGTCGTGCACCCGCTCGTGCCCGAGGAGATCGTCTCGTTCTGCGAGGGCAAGCGGGCGGTGCTCGTGCTCGAGGAGGGGAGCCCCGAGTTCGTCGAGCAGGAGATCCTCGCGATCCTGCGCCGCGCCGGCATCGCCACGGAGATCGAAGGCAAGGGTCCGCTGCCCCGGGCGGGCGAGTACTCGGTCGAGGCGATCGCGCGCGGGCTGTCGGCCTTCCTGGGCCGCCGGGCGCCCGAGCTCCCGCTCGCCGAGGGCGACGCGTGGCTCGCGGGCGTCGCGAAGCGCCGCGACGACGTCGCGAAGGCGCTCGAGGCGCCGCTGCCGCCGCGGCCACCGAACTTCTGCATCGGCTGCCCGGAGCGGCCGGTGTTCGCGGCGATGAAGCTCGCGAAGCAGGCGATCGGGCCGGTTCACGTCGCGGCGGACATCGGCTGCCACTCGTTCGCGACGTTCGAGCCGTTCTCGCAGGGGCACTCGATCCTGGGCTACGGGATGAGCCTCGCGAGCCGCGCCGGCGTGTCGCCGGCGATGGGGCGGCGCGTGATGGCGGTGATGGGCGACGGCGGCTTCTGGCACAACGGCGTGATCACCGGCGTGCAGTCGGCGCTGTTCAACGGCGACGACGCGGTGCTCGTGATCCTGAAGAACGGCTACACGTCGGCGACCGGCACGCAGGAGATCATCTCGACGCCGGCCGGCGCGGACAAGCTCGCCGCCGAGGACAAGACCCGGAGCCTCGTCCATCACAACCAGGTGATCGAGCAGACGCTGAAGGGCCTGGGCGTCCAGTGGCTGCGCACCGTCGACAGCTACCGCGTCGACGAGATGCGCGCGACGCTCGAGGAGGCGTTCACGACCGATTTCGCGGGCCTCAAGGTGATCGTCGCCGAGGGCGAGTGCCAGCTCGAGCGGCAGCGGCGCGTGAAGCCCTGGCGCGCGAAGCTCGATCGCGAAGGGAGGCGCCACGTCCGCGTCAAGTACGGCGTCGACGAGGACGTCTGCTCGGGCGACCACTCCTGCATCCGGCTCTCGGGCTGCCCGACGCTGTCGATCCGGGACAGCGGCGACCCGCTCAAGGTCGATCCGGTCGCGACGGTGCTGGACGGCTGCGTGGGCTGCGGGCTGTGCGGCGAGAACGCGCACGCGGCGACGCTGTGCCCGTCGTTCTACCGCGCCGAGGTGATCCGCCACCCGAGCTGGCGCGACCGCGCGGCGGCCGCCGTGCGCGGCGCGTTCGCGCGCGTGCTGCGCAAGGGGGACGCGTGAGCGCGGACGCAGCGGTGGCGAAGCCGCTCGCGATCCTCGTCGGCGCGCTGGGCGGGCAGGGCGGCGGCGTGCTCGCCGAGTGGCTCGTCGAGGCAGCGACGCGCGCGGGCTACCCGGCGCAGAGCACGTCGATCCCCGGCGTCGCGCAGCGCACCGGCGCGACGACCTACTACGTCGAGATCTTCCCGGTGCCGTACGCGGAGCTCGGCGGCCGCGAGCCGGTGCTGTCGCTCGTCCCGGTGCCGGGCGCGATCGACCTGCTCGTGGCCTCGGAGCTCCTGGAGGCCGCGCGGATGATCCAGGCGGGCTACGCGGATCCCGCGCGCACGACGGTGGTCGCGTCGACGAGCCGCACGTTCACGACCACCGAGAAGCTCGCGATGGGGGACGGACGGTTCGCGTCGGACCGGCTCGTCGCGGCGGCGCGCGCGAACAGCCGCAGGCTCGCCACGTTCGACATGGACGAGGCGGCGAGCGCCGAAGGGACCGTCGTGAGCGCGGTCATGTTCGGCGCGGTCGCGGCGAGTGGCGTGCTGCCGTTCGATCGCGGTGCGTGCGAGGCGGCGATCGGCGAGGGCGGCGCGAGCGCGGAGGCGAGCCGGCGCGGATTCGCGCGCGGCTACGAGCTGACGTCGGCCGGGCTCGCTTCGCACGAAGCCCCCGCGGCCTCCGCGCGCGCCAATCCGGGGCGGGCCGACGGGCGCTGGACCGAGGCCGTCGCGGCGTTCCCCGCCTCGTGCCGCGGGATCGTCGCGGCGGGGGTCGAGCGCGTCGCGTCGTTCCAGGACGACCGCTACGCGAGACGCTATCTCGAGCGTGTCGCGATGGTGCGCGCCGCGGAGCAGGCGGCCGATCCTCGCGAAGGTCACGGCGCGGCGGCGACGCGCGAGACGGCGCGGTTCCTCGCGCTGTGGATGGCGTTCGACGACATCGTGCGCGTGGCCGACCTGAAGGGCCGCGCGAGCCGCCACGAGCGCGTCCGGCGCGAGGTCGCTGCCGGGGCGGGCGACGTCGTGCGCGTCACCGAATACTTCAAGCCCGGCCTCCCCGAGATCGCGGGCCTGCTGCCGCGCACCCTTGCGGACCGGCTGCTCGCGTGGGACCGGCGCAGGGTCGCCCGCGGCCGGCGGCCGATCGCGTTCCCGCTCGAGGTTCGCACCGACACGGTGACCGGGATGCTCGCGCTGCGCGCCCTCGCGGGGCTCAGGGGGCTGCGCTCGAGGGGCCTGAGGTACGCGGAGGAGCAGGCCGCGATCGAGCGCTGGCTCGAGGCGGTCGTCTCGGCGCTCGCGGGCGACTGGGCGTGCGGCTACGAGCTCGCGCTCGCCGGGCGGCTCGTCAAGGGCTACGGCGACACCAACCTGCGCGGCAAGCGCAACCTCGCGCACATCGTCGACCACCTGGCGGCGGGGGGGACCTTCGCGACGCCGGCGGATCGCGCGCGGGCGATCCGGGAGGCGCGCGAGGCCGCGCTCGCGGACGAAGGCGGTGCCGGGCTCGACGCGGCGCTCGTCCGGCACGGCGCGCCGCCGCGACCGCCGGTCGTGCGCCCGATCGTCTGGGCGAAGCGGCCCGCGGCATCGGACGCGCGCGGGCGGCCTTGAGACCACGGCGGGGACCGGCATGACCTACCACCACACGACCGAGTTCACCGTCGAGTTCGGCGACTGCGATCCGGCGAAGATCGTGTTCTATCCGAACTTCTTCCGCTGGATGGACTCGGCGGCCCGCCACTTCTTCGCGGCCGCGGGCGTGCCGTCGTGGCACGAGACCGAGGCGACCGAGGGCATCATCGGCACGCCGCTCGTCGACGCGTCCGCGCACTTCAAGCGGCCGGCGACCTACGGCGACCGGATCGCCGTCGACACGTCGATCGCCGAGTGGCGCGGCAAGAGCTTCGTGATGAAGCACGTGATCCGGCGCGGCGACGAGGTGCTCGTCGAGGGGAAGGAAACGCGCATCTTCGCGCGGCGGCATCCCGAGGATCCGGCGCGGATCCAGGCCGTGGCGCCGCCCGAGCGCATCCGGGCGCTGCTGGGGTAAGCTCACGCGGCGACGAGAACGCGCCCGGACGCGAGAGGGCGCAGGGGGAGGAGGAGCTTGGCGGAAGTCGCGGACCCGCAGACGCCGCGCCCGGACGCATCGTTCGGGCCGTACGGGCGCGCGCTCGTCGCGACCGCGCGCGGGTTCGCCGTCGCGGGCGGGCTCGTCTTCGTGGGCCTTGTCGCGATGGAGATCGTCTCGATCGTCGGACGCAAGCTCTGGTCGTGGTCGGTGCCCGGCGACGTCGAGATGCTGCAGATGTGCGCGGCGTTCGCCTCCGCTTCGTTCTTCGCCTACTGCCACCTGGCCGGCGGCGACGTGAAGGTCGACTTCTTCACGCACCGCCTGGCGCCGAGGACCGTCGCGCTGCTCGACGCGGCCGGATCGACGCTCGTCGGGCTGTTCGGCGCGCTGATCGCGTGGCGCTCGGCCGCCGGCGCGCTCGCGGTGCGCGAGGTCGGCGAAACGTCCGCGATCCTCGGCGTCCCGGTCTGGATCGCGCAGGCATTGATGGTGCCCGGCTTCGCGCTGCTCGCGGCGGCGGGGTTCTACATGGCGGTGCACTTCGCCCGTCGCAGCTCCCGCCTACACGGGATGCGATCATGACCGCCGCCGGGCCGCCCCAAGGCGGTCGCCCCCTCCTTCAGGAGGGGGGGCGCGACGCCGCGTCAGCGGCTAGCCTGGGGGTGGTATCCCCGTGAGCGGCATCGCGGTCGGCGGCGTCATCTTCGCCGTGATGCTGGCGCTGATGGTCGTGCGCGTGCCGATCGGCATCGCGATGTTCATGTGCGGGGCCGGCGGCTATCTCTACCTGACCGGCAGCACCGCGGGGCTCCTCAACTCGCTCAAGAACCTCGCCTACGCGCGGCTCTCGAACTACGACCTCGTCGTCATCCCGCTGTTCCTGCTGATGGGGCAGTTCGCGACGCACGGCGGGCTCTCGCGTGCGCTCTTCCGCTTCGTGAGCGCCTTCCTCGGCCACCGCAAGGGCGGCATCGCGATGGCGTCGATCGGCGCGTGCGCGGGTTTCGGCGCGATCTGCGGCAGCTCGCTCGCGACCGCCGCGACGATGGGGCAGGTCGCGCTGCCCGAGCTCAGGCGCTACGGCTACTCGGGCTCGCTCGCGACCGGCGCGCTCGCCGCGGGCGGCACGCTCGGCATCATGATCCCGCCGTCGGTGCCGCTCGTGATCTACGCGATCCTCACGCAGGAGTCGATCGGCAAGCTGTTCATGGCGGCGGTGCTGCCGGGCATCATCGCGATGCTGGGCTACATGCTCGTCGTGCGGATCATCGTGGCGTGGCGGCCGGAAGCGGGACCGGCGGGGCCCGCGGTGGCGTGGGCGGAGAAGGCGCGCAGCTTCGTCGAGGTGCTGCCGGTGCTGCTCGTGTTCGTCGTCGTCATCGTCGGCATCTACGGCGGCTGGGCGAACCCCACCGAGGCCGCGGCGATCGGCGCCGCCGCCTGCGGGATCCTGGCGCTGGTCGGCGGCATGCGCGTGAAGGGGCTCGTCGACAGCGCCGCCGGCACCGCGCAGGCGACCGCGATGATCTTCCTCGTGCTGCTCGGCGCGGACATGCTGAACACCGCGCTCGCGCTGTCGCAGATGCCCGGCGAGCTCGCCGCCTGGGTGAAGGGGAGCGGCCTCTCGCCGCTGCTCGTGATGGTGATGATCCTCGTGATCTACATCTTCCTGGGCTGCGTCATGGACGCGCTCGCGATGATCCTGCTCACGATCCCGATCTTCTACCCGATGGTGATGGGGCTCGACTACTGGGGCATGTCGCAGGAGGACAAGTCGATCTGGTTCGGCATCCTCGCGCTGATGGTCGTCGAGATCGGGCTGGTCCACCCGCCCGTCGGCATGAACGTCTACATCATCAACCGTCTCGCCAAGGACGTGCCGCTCACCGAGACGTTCAAGGGCGTCGTGCCGTTCCTGATGTCCGACGCCCTCCGCATCGCCCTTCTCCTGTACTTCCCGATCATCTCGCTGTACCTGGTCCACACGTTCAAGCGGTGAGAGCCGCGAATGCCCGCCGTCCCGAGGAGGAGTAACGCATGAAACCCGCAACGCTCGCAGTCGCCCTGGCCACGGCGCTCGCCGCCGGCGCCGCCTACGCGCAGGACGTCACGCTGCGCATCCACCACTTCCTTCCGCCGAAGGGCACGATCCAGGCGCTGGTGCTCGAGCCCTGGTGCGAGAAGCTCGGCAAGGAGTCGAACGGGCGCATCAAGTGCCAGTTCTTCCCGGCGATGCAGCTCGGCGGCACGCCGCCGCAGCTCTTCGACCAGGCGCGCGACGGCGTGGCCGACATCATCTGGACGATCCCGACCTACCAGGCCGGACGCTTCACCAAGTCCGAGGTGTTCGAGCTTCCGTTCATGACGATGAGCGCGGAGACCGGCAGCCCGGCGCTGTGGGAGTACATCCAGAAGAACTCGCTCGACGAGTTCAAGGGCGTGCGGCTCCTCGCCGCGCACGTGCACGACGGGTCGCTGCTGCACTTCACGAACAGGAAGGTGACGAACCTCGAGGAGGTCAAGGGCCTCAAGGTGCGCGCGCCGACGCGCATCGGCACGAAGTTCCTGACCGCGATCGGCGCCGCCCCGGTGCAGATGCCGATCCCGCAGGTGACCGAGGCGCTCGCGAAGTCGGTGCTCGACGGCGCGATGGTCCCCTGGGAGGTCGCGCCGGCGATCAAGCTGCAGGAGGTCGCGAAGTACCACCTCGACACCGCGCCGGGCGTGCCGAAGACCTCGAACTCGATCTTCGTGCTGGCGATGAACCCGGCCAAGTACGACGGCATGCCGGCGGACCTCAAGAAGATCCTCGACGCGAACACCGGGCTCGAGTTCTCGAAGCAGATCGGCAAGGTGTTCGACGGCACGACGGCGCCGGCGATCAAGCTCGCGCGCGACGCCGGCGGCGTGTTCGACACGCTCTCCGCGGCCGAGTACGCGCGCTGGCAGAAGGCCTGCGAGCCGGTCGTCGCCGACTGGATCGCCGAGGTGGGCGCGAAGGGCGCCAACGGCAAGGCGCTCTACGACGACGCGAAGGCGCTCCTGAAGAAGTACGGCGGCTGACGTCACCGGCCGCCCCTCCGGCCGGAGCGCGGAGCCCGTCCGAACGGGCTCCCGCGCTCCGGCGGCCTCCGCCCGCGCCGGGCGGAGTGCTATCCTCTTCACTCGGCGGCGGCCCGCCGCCGCGATGCCTTGCCGTCCGTTCCGGGCGGACCGGGCCGGTTCGATGTCCCCGATCCTCTTCCTCCGCCGATCCGCGAGTGCGCGGCCGCCGTGTCCATGAGCGCGGCTCGAAACGACGCGCCGGCCGGCGGATCGCCGGGCATGCGCCACGTCGCCGCGGACGCGCTCGTCGCGTGGGGCGAGCGGGTGTTCCGCGCGCTCGGTTGCGACGCTGGCGAGGCGTCGAAGGTCGTGCGCGGCCTCGTGCTCGCGAACCTCTACGGACACGACTCGCACGGCATCGGCCTCGTGCCGCAATACGTCGACAACGTCCGGGCCGGCCACGCCGTGCCCGGCCGCATCCCGCGCGTCGTGAGCGACGCCGGCTCGCTCCTCGCGCTCGACGGCGACCTGGGTTTCGGGCAGTCGGTCGGCGAAGCGGCGATGGCGATCGCGATCGAGCGGGCGCTCGCGCACGGCTGCGCGGTCGTCGGCCTCGCGAACACGCACCACCTCGGCCGCATCGGCCAGTGGGGCGAGCAGTGCGCGGAGGCCGGGCTCGTGTCCGTGCACTTCGTCAACGTCCGCTCGCGGCCGCTCGTCGCGCCCTGGGGCGGCTCGGACGCGCGGGTGTCGACCAATCCGTTCTGCGTCGCCGTCCCGGCGAGCCCCCATCCGCTCGTGCTCGACTACGCGACCTCGGCGGTCGCGCTGGGCAAGACGCGGGTCGCGGTCGACGAGGGGCGCGAAATGGCCGACGGGCTCCTGCTCGACGCGACGGGACGCGCGACGACCGACCCCGCCGTGATGTGGCGCGAGCCCTCGGGCGCGATCCTGCCGTTCGCCGGGCACAAGGGCTGGGCGCTGTCGGCGATGTGCGAGATCGTGGGCGGCGCGCTCTCCGGCGGCGCGACGCAGGACGGCGCCACCTCGCACCCGATGCTCAACAACATGACGACGCTCGTCTTCGATCCGTCGAGGATGGGCACGGCGGACGCGCTGCCCGGCGAGATCGAGAGCCTCGCCCGCTGGGTGCGCGCCTCGCCGCCCGCGCCCGGCGCGGATCCGATCTCGCTCCCGGGCGAGCCGGAGCGGCGCATCGCCGAACGAAGGAAGCGCGAGGGGATCCCGATGCCCGCGCGCACGCTGCAGCAACTCGCCGACGCGGCCCGGCCGCTCGGCCTCGACGCTCCCCCGCAAGGAACCGCGCCATGACCCAGAAGAAGTTCGCCTCGCAAGCCGACCTCGTCGAGAAGAAGGTCAGCTTCGACAAGCTCTCCGATCACGCCTACGCCTACACCGCCGAGGGCGATCCCAACACGGGCATCGTGGTCGGCGACGACGCCGTGATGGTGATCGACACGCAGGCGACGCCGGTGATGGCGCAGGACGTGATCCGGCGCATCCGGACGGTCACCGACAAGCCGATCCGCTACGTGGTGCTGTCGCACTACCACGCGGTGCGCGTGCTCGGCGCGTCGGGCTACGCGCCCGAGCACGTCATCGCGAGCCGCGACACCTACGACCTCATCGTCGAGCGCGGCGAGGCGGACATGAAGAGCGAGATCGAGCGCTTCCCGCGCCTGTTCCGCGCCGTCGAGTCGGTGCCCGGCCTCACCTGGCCGACGATCGTGTTCGAGAGGCGCCTGACGCTGATGATGGGGAAGCTCCGCGTCGAGATCATGCAGCTCGGCCGCGGGCACACGAAAGGCGACACGGTCGTATGGCTGCCGGACGATCGCGTGCTGTTCTCGGGCGACCTGGTCGAATTCGACGCGACGCCGTACACGGGCGACGCCTACCTGAAGGACTGGCCGGCCACGCTCGACGCGATCGCGGCGCTCGAGCCCGAGAAGCTCGTGCCGGGGCGCGGCGCAGCGCTCAGGAACCCGGCCGAGGTGAAGGCGGGCCTCGACGGCACGCGCGCGTTCGTGACCGAGATGTTCGCCTCCGTGCGCGACGGCGCGCGCGCGGGCAAGGACCTGCGCACGGTCTACCGGGAGACCTACGACCGGCTGAAGCCGAAGTTCGGCCACTGGGTGATCTTCGACCACTGCCTGCCGTTCGACGTGTCGCGCGCCTACGACGAGGCGACGCGCTACCCGGACCCGCGCATCTGGACGGCGCAGCGCGACAAGGACATGTGGCAGGCGCTGGAGGGGTAGGGCGGGGCGAGGAAGGCGAGCCCCGGCTGGCCGCGTCAGCGAGGGTTCGCGACGGTTGATCCAGATCACGGCCGTCGCGCCGGCGCTCCGTAGCATCGCCGGAGTCCGTCCGCACCGGCGCCGTTGCCGACTTCCGACTTCCGACTTCCGAATTCCGACCTCCGACTTCCGGCTCCCGCCCCCCGTTTCGTGAAGACCTACACGAACCCCCGCTTCCCGTACGTCCGCGTCGCCGACCAGGACGCGGCGCCCGCGGTCCGGCCGGTGGTCGTCGTCGGCGCGGGGCCGGTCGGGCTCGCGCTCGCGATCGACCTCGCGACGCGCGGCGTGCCGGTCGTCGTGCTCGACGACGACGACACGGTGAGCGTCGGCTCGCGCGCGATCTGCTACGCGAAGCGCTCGCTCGAGATCCTCGACCGGCTGGGCTGCGCCGAGCCGATCGTCGCGAAGGGCGTCGGTTGGAACACCGGCAAGGTGTTCCACCGCGACGACCTCGTCTACCAGTTCGACCTCGTGCACGAGCGGGGCCATCACCGTCCCGGGATGGTCAACCTGCAGCAGTACCACCTCGAGGAGGCGCTGGTCGCCCGCGCGAACGCGGTGCGCGGCGTCGAGATCCGCTGGAAGAACAGGGTGACCGGCGTCCGCCCCCTGCGCGACCGCGTGGACGTGACCGTCGAGACGCCCGAAGGTCCGTACTCGATGTCGTGCGAGTGGCTCGTCGCCTGCGACGGCGCGCGCAGCCCCGTGCGGGGGATGCTGGGTCTCGAGAGCGAGGGCCAGGTGTTCCGCGACCGCTTCCTGATCGCGGACATCCACATGCAGTCGGACTTCCCGCCCGAGCGCTGGTTCTGGTTCGACCCGCCGTTCCACCCCGGCCAATCGGTGCTGCTGCACCGTCAGGCCGACGACGTCTGGCGCGTCGACTTCCAGCTGGGCTGGGACGCCGATCCGGACGAGGAGAAGAAGCCCGAGCGGATCCTGCCGCGGCTCCGCGCGATGCTCGGCCCCGACGCGCGCTTCGAGATCGAGTGGGCGAGCGTCTACACGTTCCAGTGCCGCCGGATGAAACGGTTCCGCCACGGCCGCGTGATCTTCGCCGGCGACTCGGCGCACCTCGTCTCGCCGTTCGGGGCGCGCGGCGCGAACAGCGGCTTCCAGGACGCCGACAACCTCGCGTGGAAGCTCGCGCTCGTGCTCGCGGGACGCGCCCCCGAGGCGCTGATCGAGAGCTACGACGTCGAGCGCACGCGGGCGGCCGACGAGAACCTGCTCAATTCGACGCGCTCGACCGACTTCATCACGCCGAAGAGCGCGGTGTCGCGCACGTTCCGCGACGCGGTGCTGCAGCTCGCGAAGCGGCACCCGTTCGCGCGGCGGCTCGTCAACAGCGGGCGCCTGTCGGTGCCCGCGGTGCTCGCCGACTCGCCGCTCAACACGCCCGACCGCGACCCCGACTTTCCCTCGGGCCCCGGCGACATGGTGCCCGGCGCGCCGGCGGCCGACGCGCCGGTGACCGGCGGCGAGGGGCCGTGGCTCCTGCGCTACCTCGAGCACGGCTTCACGCTGCTCGCGTTCGGGCCGCTGCCCGCCGACGCGGTCGCGACGCTCGCGCGCGGCGCGATCCCCGTGCACGTCGTGCAGGTCGGCGCGCCGGCCGCGCCCGGCGCGGTCGCGATCGGCGATCCCGAGGGCCTCGTCGCGTCGCGCTACGCCGCGCTGCCCGGCACCTGCTACCTGCTGCGCCCCGACCAGCACGTGTGCGCGCGCTGGCGCGCGTTCGACCTGCCCGCCGTCCAGGCCGCGCTCGCGCGCGCGACCGCGCGGGCCTGACCGACCCGGGAGACGCCGATGGCCGACCTCGTCACCGCCCCGAACCTCGCGCGGCCGGACGACTTCTACGAACGGCTGATCGCCGCCCACCGCGGCCTCGACGACGCGCAGAGCGCGATGGTCAACGCGAAGCTCGTGCTGCTGCTCGCCAACCACGTGGGCGACGCGCACGTGCTCGAGCAGGCGATCGCCGCCGCGCGCGAGGACGTCGCGCCGTCCCCCTGACCCCGACCTCCACGGGAGTGCCCCGATGAGCCACGACACCAGCACGAAGCCCGCGCGCGCGCCGCAGCGCGCCGCCGCCGCGCCGCTCGCCTACATGACCGGCTTCGGCAACGAATGCGCGACCGAGGCGCTGCCCGGCGCGCTGCCGGTCGGCCAGAACTCGCCGCAGAAGTGCCCGTACGGCCTCTACGCGGAGCAACTCTCGGGCACGGCGTTCACCGCGCCGCGACACGCGAACCGCCGCACCTGGACCTACCGGATCCGGCCCGGCGCGATGCACCGCCCGTTCCGCCGGATCGACAATCGCCGTATCGCGAGCGCGTTCGGCGACCCGGCCGCGCCGCCCAACCAGATGCGCTGGGACCCGCTCCCGCTTCCGACCGAGCCGACCGACTTCGTCGACGGGCTCGTCACGATGGCGGGCAACGGGTCGGCCACGGCGATGTCGGGCTGCGCGATCCACCTCTACGTCGCGAACCGGCCGATGAGCGGCCGCTACTTCTACGACGCCGACGGCGAGCTGCTGATCGTCCCGGAGCAGGGGAGGCTGCGACTCGCCACCGAGCTCGGGACGCTGGAGGTCGCGCCGACCGAGATCGCGGTGGTTCCGCGCGGCATCCGGTTCGCCGTCGAGCTGCCGGACGGCACGGCGCGCGGCTACGTCTGCGAGAACTACGGCGCGCCGTTCCGGCTGCCCGACCTCGGGGTGATCGGCTCGAACGGCCTCGCGAACCCGCGCGACTTCGAGATCCCGGTCGCCCGCTACGAGGACGTCGAGGGCGACTTCGAGCTCGTCGCGAAGTTCATGGGCAACCTGTGGTCGGCGCCGATCGACCACTCGCCGCTCGACGTGGTGGCCTGGCACGGCAACTACGCGCCGTATCGCTACGACCTGAAGCGCTTCAACGTGATCGGCTCGATCAGCTACGACCACCCGGACCCGTCGATCTTCCTCGTGCTGCAGTCGCAGAGCGACACGCCGGGCGTCGACACGATCGACTTCGCGGTGTTCGCGCCGCGCATCCTGGCGATGCAGCACACGTTCCGGCCGCCGTGGTTCCACCGCAACGTCGCGTCCGAGTTCATGGGCCTCGTGCAGGGCGTCTACGACGCGAAGGCCGAGGGCTTCGTCCCGGGCGGCGCGAGCCTGCACAACTGCTGGACCGGCCACGGGCCCGACGCCGCGACCTTCGAGCAGCAGAGCAACGTCGACCTGTCGAAGCCCACGGTGATCCGCGACACGATGGCGTTCATGTTCGAGACGCGGCTGCCGATCCTGCCGACGCGCTTCGCGCTCGAGCTCGCGCCGCTGCAGGACGAGTACTACCGCTGCTGGCAGGGACTGAAGAAGCACTTCGATCCGGCGAAGCCCTGACCGGCGCCGGGGACGCAGTGGCGAGCCCGCCGGAGATCGCGGCGGGCGACGGGGAGGACATGGCGTGACGGCGGCCCGACGTCGGACGCTGCTGATCGCGGGCGCCGCGGCGCTCGCGGTGCCGCGTCTCGTGCACCCGTAGGCCCCCGGGCGGCGACCCCGCATCGGACAGTTGTCGCCCACCGCGCGCGGCGTGCGCGACGAGGCGTTCGTGCAGGGGCTGCGCGAGCACCGCTACGTGCCGGGCGCGAACGTCGACGTCGAGATGCGCTTCGCCGACGGCAAGCCCGAGCGGCTTCCCGTGCTCGCCGACGAGCTCGTCCGCCTCGGCGTCGACGTGCTGGTCGCGGGGTCGACGATCGGCGGGATCGCCGCGAAGCGAGCCACCGCGACGATCCCGATCGTGTTCGCGGAGTCGAGCGACCCGGTCGCGGGCGGCCTGGTGACCCATCTCGCGCGGCCCGGCGGCAACGTCACCGGCGTGTCGCTCGCGCTGGGCGACGGCGTGGCGGGCAAGTGGCTCGAGCTGCTCGCCGAGGTCGTGCCGGGCGCCGTGCACTACGCGCTGATCTGGAGCCCCGCCAATGCGGCCGCGACGATGTTCGTGCGGAAGATCCGGACCGCCGCGGCGGCGCGCGGGTTGCGCCTCGAGGCCCACGAGGCGCCGGATCGCGCAGCGCTCGATCGCGCGCTCGACGCGATCGCGGCGAGCGGCGCGCAGGCGCTCATCGTCGCGCCGAGCCCGTTCGCGGCGGCGCAGCGGGACGCGCTCGTCGCGTTCGCGGGGGCGAAGCGCCTCCCCGCCATGTACTTCTCCGAGGACTTCGCCGAGGCGGGCGGGCTGATGTCGTACGGGCCGAGCTACGCGGACGCGTACCGGCGCGCGGCCTCCTACGTCGCCCGGATCCTGAAGGGCGCGCGGCCGGGCGACCTCGCCGTCGAGCAGCCGACCGCCTTCGACCTGGTCGTGAATGCGCGGACGGCGAGAGCGCTCGGCCTGGCGATGCCGCCGTCCATCCTGCTGCGCGCGTCGCGCGTGATCGGCTGATCGGCGCCGCGATATCATGGCGGTCCGGGTGCCCCGAGGCACCGCCGAGCCACTTCTCCCGTTTCGACCCCATGGCCTACGAAAACATCCTGACCGAGACCCGCGACCGCGTCGCGATCATCACGCTCAACCGCCCGCAGCGCCTCAACGCGCTCAACGACGCGATCGCCGACGAGATCAAGGCGGCGCTGGAGGGCTACGACGCCGACCCGGGCATCTCGGTGATCGTGATCACCGGCAGCCCGAAGGCGTTCGCCGCGGGCGCGGACATCGGTGCGATGGCCGAGTGGAGCTACGCGAAGGTGCTGGGCGACAACTACATCACGCGCAACTGGGAGGCTGTGCGCCACACCCGCAAGCCGGTGATCGCCGCGGTGTCCGGCTACGCGCTCGGCGGCGGCTGCGAGCTCGCGATGGCCTGCGACTTCATCGTCGCGGCCGACACCGCGAAGTTCGGGCAGCCCGAGATCACGATCGGCACGATGCCGGGGTTCGGCGGCACGCAGCGGTTGCCGCGCGCGGTCGGCAAGGCGAAGGCGATGGACTGGTGCCTGACCGGCCGGATGGTCGACGCGGCGGAAGCCGAGAAGGCGGGGCTCGTCTCGCGCGTCGTGCCGGCCGACAAGCTGCTCGACGAGACGATGGCGATCGCGAACCAGATCGCGTCGTACTCGCTGCCGGTCGTGATGAAGGTGAAGGAGGCGGTCAACCGCGCCTACGAGTCGTCGCTCGCCGAAGGGCTGCTGTTCGAGCGGCGCGAGTTCCACGCGACGTTCGCGCTCGACGACCAGAAGGAGGGGATGCGCGCGTTCGTCGAGAAGCGCAAGCCGGCGTTCAAGCACCGCTGAGGCGGTCCGGCCGCGAGCTACAATCGACGGCATGAACGCCCCGAGCGCCCACGAACCCGCCGACTCGGCGGCCCGCGAGGACATCAAGGTCTCGCGGCCCGCGGAGGGCGTGCTGCTGCTGACGATCGACCGCCCGGCGGTCCGGAACGCCCTGCGCACCCGCACGCTCGCCGAGATCGCGGCGGAGCTCGCCGCGGCGACCGACGATCCGGCCACCCGCGCGGTCGTCGTCACCGGCGGCCCCCAGAACTTCGCCGCGGGAGCGGACATCCGCGAGATGGCGCTGCTGGGCGCGGTCGACGTGCTGATGCACGAGCGGGCGCGCCACTGGCGCGCGATCGCGGTATTCCCGAAGCCGCTCGTCGCCGCGGTGTGCGGCTACGCGCTCGGCGGCGGCTGCGAGCTCGCGCTCGCTTGCGACCTGATCGTCGCGGGCGCCAACGCGCAGTTCGGCCAGCCCGAGGTGAACCTCGGCATGATCCCGGGCGCGGGCGGCGCGACGCGTCTCGCGCGCACCTGCGGGAAGGCGTTGGCGATGCAGATGGTGCTGACCGGCAAGCCGATCGACGCGCGCGCCGCCCTCGCGGCCGGCATCGCGGTCGAGGTCGACGAGCCGGAGAGCGCGCTCGCGCGCGCGGTCGAGATCGCGTCGATCATCGCGTCGAAGCCGCCGGTCGCGGTGCGGCTCGCCAAGGAGGCGGTGCGGCGCGCGCTCGAGATTCCGCTGTCCGACGCGGTCGAGGCGGACCGGCAGGCGTTCGCGCTGCTCGCCGCGAGCGACGACCGCCGCGAGGGGATCGCCGCGTTCCTCGAGAAGCGGCCGGCGAGCTTCACCGGTCACTGAGAGGCTGCCAGGCCGTGAGAATCGCCCCGGTCCTCGCCGCCGCCGCCGCGCTGGCGCTCGGTGCCTGTGCGACGACGACGCTGCGCGACTCGTGGACCGATCCCTCGGTCCGGGCCGAGCCGTTCCGCAAGGTGCTCGTCGTGACGGCGGGCGGCGGCGTCGCGCAGCGCAGGATCTTCGAGGACACGCTCGCCGCGCGGCTCGACGCGGCCGGCGTCTCCGGCGTGCAGGGCTACCGGTTCCTGCCCGACGGCAAGGCCTCCGAGGCCGAACTGGATGCCGCCGTCGCCCAGGCGGGCGCGGACGGCCTGATGCTCGTGCACTTCAAGGGCGTCCGCGCCGAGACCGAGGTCCGCGCGACGCTCGTGCCCGGGGGATTCGGCCCATGGGGCCCCGGCTGGGGGCCGGGCTGGTACGGCTGGTACGGCGGGCTCTACGCGGTGCCCGAGGTCGTGACGACGCGGATCGCGACGATCGAGACCACGCTCTTCGACGCGAAGTCGCAGAAGCTCGCGTGGGCCGGCGTGACCGAGACGTTCGATCCGACGTCGTTCCGCAAGGTGTCGGACGCGCTCGCCGACGTGATCGTGACCGGGATCGCGGCGCACGGCCTCGTGCCGAAGGGGAAGACCTGATGCAGGGAGGGAAGCTCGCGGCGCTCGCCTGCGCGTGCGTCGTGCTGTCGGCCTGCGCGACCGACCAGCGTGTCGCGGTGCGCGAGATCGGCGAGGTGTCGAGGACGGCGTCGGCGCCGATGACGAACGTCGCGGTCGTCGCGATCGACCGGGACGCGGCGGCGCGCAAGACCTGGGAGGGCGCGTTCGCGTCGCGCCTCGCCGCGCGCGGCGTCGTGACGTCGACGGGCGACGGGCTTTCCGCCGGCGCGACGGTCGACGCCGACGCGGTCACCGTCGACGGGAGCCCGGTGATCGAGGCGGCGCGCAAGGCGGGCGCCGACGCGATCGTGTTCGTGCGGCCCCCGAACGTCGTCCCCGTCGAGCCCGGCCGCGGCGCCTACCGCTGGCTCGGCGCGCGTTCCGGCCCCGATCCGCGCAACGAGCTGGACGACGCGCCGGCCTCGGTCACGCAGGTCCGCGTGTTCGACCTCACGAGCAAGGCCCGCAGCTGGAGCGGCATGGTCGTCGTCAGGTTCCCTCGCGGGAACGAGGATGCCGCCACGGCCGCGGAGGCGGCGGTGAACGCGCTCGCGCAGCGGGGATTCGTCCCCGCCCGGTAGCGGGCGGGAGGCGGGATTCCGCCGTCAGTCCGGCAGCGCGCGGAAGCGCATCGTCGAGCCGTCGCGGCCCGACAGCACGAGCTCCTCGCGCTCGACGCGCCATGACTCGACCTGCGAGAGGTCGGACGCGTAGGCGGCGTCGAGCGACCCGTGCGCGCACATCATCTTCGTCGCGGCGACGGGCGAGAGCGCGAGCTTCGCGCCGTCCCGCGTCCACTGCGCGCTGCCGCGGTTGCAGTCGAGCCTGAGCGTTGCGCGCCCCGAAGGCTCGAACGCGATCGTGTAGCGCGTGGGATCGGCGGGGGCGTTGCGCCGCGCGCCGCCCGAGTCGGTGCCGAGCCACGCGAACCTCGTTCCGGCCGGGAACGCAGCGGCCTGATCGGGCGACTGCGCCGCCGCGCACCCGGCCAGCACGACGGCGAGCGCGAGCAGGTCGAGGCGGCGGCTCACCGCGTCCTTCCTCCGCGCGGCAGGCCGCCGAGCGCGGCGGTGATGTCGCGCGCTGCGTCGCGCACGCGCTCGCCCAGTTCCGCGAGCCGCTCCTGCGGCAGCCGCGACGTCGGTCCCGCGAGCGACACGGCCGCCCAGGGACGGCCCGATTCGTCGGTGATCGCGGCGGCGACGCAACGCAGTCCCGCCGCGTGCTCCTCGTCGTCGATCGCGTAGCCGCGCTCCGCCGACGCGGCGAGCGCGCCGGCCAGCGCCGGCCGGGAGACGAGCGTGTGGCCGGTGTAGCGCGCGAGCGGGCCGCGGCCGAGAATCTCGTCGACGTCGCGCGCGGGCATCGCGGCGAGCATCGCCTTGCCGACGCCGGAAGCGTGCAGCGGCGCGCGCGCGCCGAGGCGCGCGTTCATGCGCATCAGCTCGCGGCAGGGCACCTGCGCGACGAACACCGCGGCGCCGCTCTCGATCACCGCGAGGTTCGCGGTCTCGCCCGAGGACTCCATCAGGCGCTCGAGTCGCGGCAGCGCCTCGGCCACGAGGTTGCGGTGCTCGAGGAACGCGCTGCCGACGCGGTAGGCCCGCACGCCGATCCGGTAGCGGCCGTCGTCGCCGGGCTGGACGTAGCCCGCGTCCTCGAGCGTCGCGAGCAGCCGGTGCGCCGTGGGCGCGGGAAGCGCCAGCGCCGCGGCGAGCGCGGTGAGCGTGGCGCCGCCCGGCGTCGAGGCGAGGTACTCGAGCACGGCGAGGCCCCGCGAGAGCGCCTGGGCGTGGCCGGCCGCACGCTTCGCGCGCGTGGCGCCGGCGGACGGGAGCTCGGTCGGTCGGGACATGGGCGGCTTCGCGGGGACCGGCATTCTATCGCCGATCCGCGTCAGCGCAGGAGCGCGCGCGCGAGCCAGGCGGCGAGCGCGGCGAGTCCCGCGATCGCGGCCAGGGCCCAGAACGCGAGCGGCAGGTCGGACGGCCGCCGCGTCTCCGGCAGGAGGTCCGGGTCGCGCAGGTTCGACGGGAACGGACGCGCTGGCACCGGGACGATCTGCATCGCCTCCGGATCCTTCGGCACCTTGCCGTGGTACTCGGCGGGCGACACGACCGGCCACGAGCCGAACGCGCGCGACGAGGGGAGCTGCGGGACGCGTACGTAAACGAGCGCCTCGAGGTCGCGCGCGAGGAGCCGCTCGACCTCGCTAGCCCCCGCGCCGGCGCCGTCGCGCGCGAGGCGCAGGAGCTCGGCGCCCGTCGTCTCGAATGCGACCGCGGGGAACAGGCGCGTTCGGTCCTGCGTCAGGTACTCGTAGGCGACGCGCGCCTGCGACACCGAGCGGTCCTTCGCGAGCGTCCACGGCACCGCGAGCCACGCGAGCGCGTGGGCGGCGGCGCCCGCCTCGTTCGCCGGCAGGTTCCAGCCCAGCGCCCGCAGCGTGTCGACGCTGATGCCCGCGCAGTTCATCATCGAGTGCCGGTACGGGAGCTGGTGGCGCCAGAACTGCGCGTAGACGCGGTTCATCGCGCCCTGGACGAGCGCAGGCGCCGCGTCGCTCGCGAGGACCGCGACGAAGAGCGCCGAGGGCCGGTACCACGCCTGCCCGCTGTTGAGGTCGGCGAGGTAGTTGTCGAGCGGCACCGGCGCGGCGAGGATGCCCTTCTCGCTCACGACGTCGAGCGAGTAGAAGTTGTCGATCAGCACGTCCGCGAGGCCGCCGTCCGCGCCGAGCCGACCGGTGCCGAGCGCGAAGTGGCCGCCCCAGGCCTCGTCGTCGTCGCCCTGCGCGCCGTTCAGCATCACGACGAGCACGCTCTTGCCGGCCCACGGGCGGGAGCCCTGCGCGCGCTCCCAGACGAGCCGTGTCGAGAACGGGCCGCGTGCGCCGCCGTCGTCCGCGCGCACGAGGTCGCGGAGCGCCCGCGCCGCCGGCTTGCCGGGATCGAGCGGCGCCGCGGCGACCGCGTCGTCGAGGCGGAAGTCCTGCGGCCAGAGCGTGCGCGCCTCGAAGGCCTCGCCGAGCCGGCGGCCGCGCATCGCCACGTCGCGACCGGCGAAGAACGACGCCGAGGTCGCGTCGAAGTACGAGCGGTTGAGCTCGAGCTTCGGCGCGAGCGCGAACGGATGCGTGCGCCCGCCGATCGTCACCGTCGTCGCGTCGCCGGCGATCCGGGCGCCGCGCACCCGCTCGGGCGAGGCGAGCCACACGAGCGGGGGGCGCGCCCCCGGCACGTCCGAGGACTCGCGCGTCGAGGTCCACGCGCGGACGTCGTCGAAGGCGTCCACGTCGCGCGCGTAGCCCGAGGCCGGCACGCCGTCGCGGGGCGCCGCGATCCACTCCTTCGCGAAATAGAGCTTCGCGGACGGCGCGAGCGGGGCCGCGTCGCCGGTGGTGACGACGAAGTCGGTCGCCGGATAGAGGCCGGGCGGATCCGCCGGCGAGGGGCCGTCGGGCGCCGCGGCAGGCACCGGCGAGGCGAGGACCATGGCGAGGCAGGCGGCGCCCAGGCGCGAGCGGCGGATCACGCCGGAGCCGCCCGCGTCGCGCCGCGCCGCCGCGCGGGCTGGCAGCGGGGACAGAAGAACCAGCCGCGCCCCGCCGCGTCGACGCGGCGGATCGCGGTGCCGCAGGTCCAGCACGGCCCGCCCTCGCGGCCGTAGACGAGGAAGCGCCGGTCCTCGAACGGCACGCCGCGCGCGGCGAGGTGCTCCGCGCGCGCGAGGTCGTTGGTGACGCCCGCCGTCCGGTAGCTCTGCCGAGGCAGCGCGACGATCGCCCGCGCGAGCGCGGCGATCGCGGCGGCGTCGAGGTCGGCGGGCCGGTCTCCCGCGCGGAGGCCCGCGGCGTGAAGGATGTCGCTGCGCAGGTAGTTGCCGAGCCCCGCGACGAACCGCTGGTCGAGCAAGAGGTGGCCGAGCGAGGTGCGCGCGAAGCGCGCGTCGGCGAGCCTCGCGGCGACGCGCGCGGGCGTCGTCGCGCGGTCGAGCGCGTCGGGTCCGAGCCTCGACAGGAACGGGTGCGCGCCGATCTCGTCCGGCGCGAGCAGCTCGATCTCGGTCGCGCTGTAGAGGATCGCCGCGCGGCGGTCCGTCGCGAGGACGACGCGGATCGCGCGCGCCTCGCCGGGATCGTCGTCCGCGTCGACGACGCGCCAGCGTCCGTACAGCTGGTTGTGCGAGTAGTGGACGAGGCCGCGGTCGAACGCGATCAGCAGCGCCTTGCCCTGCGACCACGCGCGCGTCACGCTCGCCCCTTCGAGCCGCCGCGCGCGGCGCCCGAGTCCCCGCACCCGGTAGTCGACGCGCCGCAGCGGCCGGCCGCGCAGCGCGCGTGCGATCGCGCCCGCCTCGCGCCGGATCTCCGGCCCCTCGGGCATCAGCGGAAGCCCGCCAGTGCGTTCCGGCAGACGGCGCCTTCGAAGTCCGCGTTGCAGGCCTCGCGCACCGCGCCGCAGACCGCACCCGACATGCCCGCGGTCACGCCGCGGACGAGTTCCTCCATCGCCTTGCCGAGCGAGTCGGTCAGCGCCGGGCCGCTCCCCACCGAGACGGTTTCGGTCCGGCCGGGGGGTGCCTGGCGGGGTGCGTTGCCGCCGAACTGGCGCAGGCACGACTCGTAGGCGCGCTCGATCTGCGCCTCGCGGGAGAACCGCGTCTGCCAGACGATCGCGCCGGCGACGCCCGCCGCGACGACGGCGAGCACGAGCATCCGCGTCTTCCGGAAGCTGGTCAACGATCCTCCCCCAGGCTTGCCGCTGACGCGTCTTCGCCTCCCCCCTCCCCAGGGAGGGGGCGAGCGCCTTCGGGCGGCCGTGCGGCGCTCATCGCACGACGACGCGCGGAGCGCCCGCCACGATCTCCCCGATGACCGCCGCGCGATCGAAGCCGTCGCGCGCGAACGCGGCGAGCACCGCGTCGACGTCGCGCGGCGCGCAGGCGGCCAGCAGGCCGCCCGAGGTCTGCGGGTCGGTGACGAGCGTGCGCACGAGGTCGGCGTCCGCGGCTTCGATCGCGACGTCGGCGCCGTAGCCCGCCCAGTTGCGGCCCGACGCCCCGGTGAAATGCCCGGCGCGCACGAGGTCCGCCACGCCCGGATGCAAGGGCACCCGCGCGTAGTCGACGACCGCGCCGGCGCCCGAGGCTCGGCAGATCTCGAGCAGGTGGCCCGCGAGGCCGAAGCCGGTGACGTCCGTGAGCGCGTGGACGCCGTCCATCGCGCCGAGCGC
The DNA here is from genome assembly GCA_046347845.1 of Burkholderiales bacterium. Taxonomy (GTDB): domain Bacteria; phylum Pseudomonadota; class Gammaproteobacteria; order Burkholderiales; family Casimicrobiaceae; genus VBCG01. The sequence goes on from JAXMFH010000012.1 coordinate 52,590, forward strand.
GACGCCGGGCGTGTTGAGCTTCGTCGTGCTCGCGATCATCGCGGCGTAGCCCGCCGCGTCGAGCTTGCCCTTCTTGAGCGCCGCGCTGTAGACGCCAACGCCGAGCGGCTTGCCGAGCACGAGCCTGTCGCCCGGCTTCGCGCCGCCGTTGCGCTTCAGGTTCGCCGGATCGACGAGCCCGATCGCGACGAGCCCGTAGATCGGCTCGACCGAGTCGATCGTGTGGCCGCCCGCGATCGGAATGCCGGCTCGCGCGCAAACGGACTCGCCGCCCTCGAGGATGCGGCGGATCGTGTCGACCGGGAGCTTGTCGACCGGCATGCCGACCAGCGCGAGCGCGAACAGCGGCGTCGCGCCCATCGCGTAGACGTCGGAGATCGCATTCGTCGCGGCGATCGCGCCGAAGTCGAACGGGTCGTCGACGATCGGCATGAAGAAGTCGGTGGTCGCGACGATCGCCTGACGGTCGTTGATCCGGTAGACCGCCGCGTCGTCCGAGGTCTCGATCCCGACGAGGAGCTCCTTCGGGATCAGCGACGGGCCCGACTTCGCGATGATCGCCTGCAGCACGCCGGGCGCGATCTTGCAGCCGCAGCCGCCGCCGTGGCTGAACTGGGTGAGGCGCGGCGGCAGGGGATCGGGGGCGTTCATCGGGGCATTTTCAGGCGGTCGAGCGCGATCGGACGCGCGATCCCGGGATTTTACCGCGCCGCCCCTCGAAGGCCGCCTCGATCGCCGCGTGCAGGGCGGCCGATTCCGCCTCGGGCGTCATCCGCCGCAGCCGCCGCTCGCCGTGTCGCTCGAGCCGCGCGAGCCAGCGGCGATCACGCGCCGCTCGCTCGACCGCGGCGGCGAGGCCCGCCGCGTCGCCCACCTCGAAGGTGCCCGGATAATCGTCGCCGAGGAGGCCGACGTTGCCGGACATGCGCGTGCCGATCACCGGGGTGCCCGAAGCGAGCGCCTCGACCACGACGTTCGATCCGCCCTCCATGCGCGATGCCACGACGAGCACGTGCGCGCGCCGGATCGCCTGGCGCGTCCAGGCATGGGGCCGCGCGCCCAGCCAGCGCACGCGCGGATCGGCGCGTTCGGCCGCGCGCACGTCCTCCGCGATCGACGGATCGAGCGCTGCGCCGACGATCGTGAGCGTCGCGGGAACCTCCGGCGGCAGCAGGCGCCACGCGGCGAGCGCGGTGCGCGGATCCTTCTCGTCGCGCAGGTGCGCGACGAGGATCGCATTGAGCCGCGACGCCGCCTTCCCCGGCCACGGCGCGAGGCGGCGCGCCGATTGCGGCACGACGGAAGCCTTCGTGCGCCTCGCCGCGGGCAGGTGTCGCAACGCGTCGGGCTGGAGCACGACGAGTCGATCGGCCTCCGAGATCGAGGCGAGCGCGTCGGCGTCGCCGGCCGGCACGTCCCGATAGAGGTCGGTGCCGGTCAGGACGACGACGAGCGGGCGATCCGGGCGGGCGCGCTTCCACGCGGCGATCGCGGCGCGGCTGCGCCGCGCGTGCAGGGCGACCATCGCGACGGCGCGGTCCCTGGCGCCGCCGGTCACCGCGTCGTCGGAGGACTGCAGGATCACGCGGAAGTCGGGCGCGAGCAGGCGCGCCCAGCGGGCGGCGGTCCGCCAGTTGCCGTTGTTGGCGCTCGCGAGGAACGGGGTGACGAGGAGCAGCGCGGGTCGCATCGGCCGGAAAGCTGCGCGGCGGACGCGAAGTGCGATGGGGCACCGCCGGCGGGGCACGAACGTCGCTTCGGCGACGGTGCCGAGTATACGTGACGCGAGCAGGGACATCGGCCGGTGGTGCGCCTGGTTGCGGCGCAGCATCGAGCGATGCCGCGATCGCGGGCCTCGACAACGCGTCCGTCGATTCCCGCCGGGGTCCGATCGGCGTAGCATGCGGGCCAGCGTTCGCATCGCCCGCGAGGCGCCCGGCGCGGATCCCGCCGGGCCCCGGGACGGCCCTGCGCGCGAAGCGTGGCGCGCGGGCCAGGTCGAGGAGCCAGCTTGAAGCCGACGGACATCGCGCAACCGGACTACTTCCACAAGGTCGTCGACTGCCAATGGGCGTGCCCGGCGCACACGCCCGTTCCCGAGTACATCCGGCTGATCGCGCAAGGCCGCTACGACGACGCCTACCTGATCAACTGGAAGTCGAACGTCTTCCCCGGGATCCTCGGCCGCACCTGCGACCGGCCCTGCGAGCCCGCGTGCCGGCGCGTGCGCGTCGAGGAAGGCTCGCCCGAGCACCGAAAGGCGCACGCGAAGCCCGAGGCGGTCGCGATCTGCCGGCTGAAGCGCGCCGCCGCCGACTACAAGGGCGACATCCGCTCGCGCCTGCCGGCGCCGGCGGCCCGCCGCAACGGCAAGCGCGTCGCGCTCGTCGGCGCGGGGCCGGCGTCGCTCACGGTCGCCCGCGACCTCGCGCCGCACGGCTACCACTGCGTCGTGTTCGACGCCGACCCGAAGGCCGGCGGCATGATGCGCACGCAGATCCCCAAGTTCCGGCTGCCCGACCGCGTGATCGACGAGGAGTGCGGCTACGTGCTCGACCTCGGCGTCGAGTTCCGCGCCGGCACGCGCATCGACTCGATGGCCGCGCTGCTCGCGGAAGGGTACGACGCGGTGTTCGTCGGCAGCGGCGCGCCGCGCGGCCGCGACCTCGACGTCCCCGGGCGCAAGGAGGCCGCCAAGCGCATCCACATCGGCATCGACTGGCTCTCGTCGGTGTCGTTCGGCCACACGACCTCGATCGGCCGGCGCGTCGTCGTGCTGGGCGGCGGCAACACCGCGATGGACTGCTGCCGCAGCGCGCGGCGGCTGGGCGGCGAGGAGGTGCACGTCGTCGTGCGATCGGGCTTCGAGGAGATGAAGGCGTCCCCCTGGGAGAAGGAGGACGCGATGCACGAGGGGATCCCGATCCACAACTACCTGGTGCCGAAGGCGTTCCTGCACGAGCACGGGCGCCTCACCGGCATCACGTTCGACAAGGTCGAGGCGCGCTACGACGCGAAGGGCCGGCGCGAGCTCGTCCCCACCGGCGAGCCCGAGGTGCGCTTCGACTGCGACGATGTGCTCGTCGCGGTCGGGCAGGAGAACGCGTTCCCGTGGATCGAGCGCGACCTCGGCATCGAGTTCGACCGCCACGGGATGCCGGTGGTCGACAAGGCGACGATGGCGTCGACGCGGCCGGGCGTGTTCTTCGGCGGCGACGCGGCGTTCGGCCCGAAGAACATCATCTGGGCGGTCGCGCACGGGCACGAGGCGGCCGTGTCGATCGACCGCCACTGCCGCGGCGAGGACGTCGCGAAGCGCCCGTCGCCGACGTTCCTGCTCGTCTCGCAGAAGATGGGCATCCACGAGTGGAGCTACGACAACGCGATCACGAGCGACCGGCGCAACCGCGTGCCGCTCAAGGACACGGTGATCGTGCTGAAGGACATCCGCCAGGAGGTGGAGCTGGGGTTCGACGCGCGCCTCGCGTTCGCCGAGGCGCAGCGGTGCCTCAACTGCGACGTCGAGACCGTGTTCGCCGGGCGCCTGTGCATCGAGTGCGACGCCTGCGTCGACATCTGCCCGATGGACTGCATCACGTTCACGAAGAACGGCGACGAGGCCGACCTGCGCACGCGCCTCCGCGCGCCCGCGGCGAACCTGTCGCAGGACCTCTACGTGTCGGCGCCGCTCAAGAGCGCCCGCGTGATGGTCAAGGACGAGGACGTGTGCCTGCACTGCGGGCTGTGCGCGGAGCGCTGCCCGACCGGCGCCTGGGACATGAAGAAGGCGTTCCTCCAGATGACCCACTGCGGCGACGTGCCGAAGGTGCACCTGCCCAGGCTCGAGGAAGCCGCGGCGGTCGCCGAGGCCGCGGAATAGCGCGATGCGGCCGATCGAGCGCACGAACGACTTCGTCGTCAAGTTCGCGAACGTGAACGGCTCGGGCTCGGCGTCCGCGAACGGCCTGTTCGCGAAGGCCGTGCTGCGGATGGGCGTGCCGGTCGCCGCGCGCAACATCTTCCCGTCGAACATCCAGGGGATGCCCACCTGGTACGAGGTGCGGATCGTCGAGGCCGGGTGGCGCGGCCGGCGCGGCGGCGTCGACCTGATGGTCGCGATGAACCCGGAGACCTGGACCGCGGACGTGGCCGAGATCGAGCCCGGCGGCTACCTCGTCTACGACGCGACGAAGCCGATCACGAAGGAGCGCGTGCGCGGCGACGTCACGCTGGTCGGCGTGCCGCTGACCGCGCTGTGCCACGAGGCGTTCACCGACGCGCGCCAGCGGCAGCTCTTCAAGAACATCGCCTACCTCGGGAGCCTCGCGTCGCTGCTGTCGATCGACCCCGAAGTCGTCGAGACGATGCTCGTCGAGCAGTACCGGGGCAAGGCGCCGCTGCTCGACGCGAACCGGCAGGCGTTCCGGCTGGGCTACGACTGGACGCGCGAGCACGCGGCGCCGCTGGGGCTGAAAGTCGAGCGCCGCGACCGCGTGGGCGACCGGATCTTCGTCGACGGCAACAGCGCCGCGGCGCTGGGCGCCGTCTACGGCGGGGCGACCGTCTGCGCGTGGTACCCGATCACGCCGTCGACCTCGCTCGCCGAGGCGTTCATGCGCTACTGCCGGAAGTTCCGCGTCGACAAGGCGACCGGCCGGCACCGGTACGCGATCGTGCAGGCGGAGGACGAGCTCGCGTCGATCGGCATGGTCGTGGGCGCCGGCTGGAACGGCGCGCGCGCGTTCACCGCGACCTCGGGTCCCGGCATCTCGCTGATGCAGGAGTTCATCGGCCTCGCCTACTTCGCCGAGATCCCGGCGGTGTTGTTCGACGTGCAGCGCGGCAGCCCGTCGACCGGCATGCCGACCAAGACGCAGCAGGCCGACCTCCTGTCGGCCGCCTACGCGTCGCACGGCGACACCAAGCACCCGCTGCTGTTCCCCGAGGACCCGACCGAGTGCTTCGAGATGGGCGCGCTCGCGTTCGACCTCGCGGACCGGCTGCAGACGCCGGTGTTCGTGATGCTCGAGCTCGACATCGGCATGCAGGACTGGCTCACCGCGCCGTTCCGCTGGGACGACGCGCGGGCGCTCGACCGCGGCAAGGTGATGGGCGCGGAGGAGCTCGAGGCGGGCCGCGACTTCGGCCGCTACCTCGACGTCGACGGCGACGGCATCCCGTACCGGACGCTGCCGGGCACGCATCCGCGGCGCGGCGCGTTCTTCACGCGCGGCACGTCGAAGGACCGCTACGCCCGCTACACGGAGGAGGGGCCCGCGTACGTCGACAACATGCAGCGGCTGCTGCGCAAGTTCGAAACCGCGAAGGCGCTGGTGCCCGGCCCCGTGATCGAGCGGGCGGCGCGGTCGACGCGCGCGGCGGTCGTCTGGATCGGCTCGACCGGCGCGCCGATGGCCGAGTCGCTGTCGGTGCTCGAAGGCGAGGGCATCCACCTCGACCGGATGCGCATCCGCGCCTTCCCGTTCGCCGACGCGATCCCCGAGTTCATCGCCGCGCACGACCACGTGTTCGTCGTCGAGCAGAACCGCGACGCGCAGCTTCGGATGATGCTCGTCAACGAGTGCGGCATTCCGCCGGACAAGCTGGTCCCCGTGCTGCACTACGACGGCAACCCGCTGACCGCCCGCTTCATCACGAACGAGATCGGCGAGAAGGCGCGCGCGCTCGGCCTGGTGCCGGGCCGGCCGGCGATCGCGGCCGATTGACGGCCGTCGAGCCTTCGACGCACCCACCGACTTTCGACCCCGACCTCCGACGCCCGGCCTTCATGACCTACCTCGCCAAGCCCCGCCTCCACCACCCGTCGCTGCCGACGAACGCGCTGGGCTACACGCGCCGCGACTACGAGGGGCCGGTCTCGACGCTGTGCGCCGGCTGCGGCCACGACTCGATCTCGGCGGCGATCATCCAGGCGTTCTTCGACCTGGCGGTGCCGCCGCACCGGGTCGCGAAGCTGTCGGGCATCGGCTGCTCGTCGAAGACGCCGACCTACTTCCTCGGGCAGTCGCACGGCTTCAACACGGTGCACGGCCGGATGCCGTCGGTGCTGACCGGCGCGAACCTCGCGAACCGCGACCTGATCTACCTCGGCGTCTCGGGCGACGGCGACTCGGCCTCGATCGGGCTGGGTCAGTTCGCGCACCTGATGCGCCGCAACGTCGACATGACCTACCTCGTCGAGAACAACGGCGTCTACGGGCTCACGAAGGGCCAGTTCTCGGCGACGGCGGACAAGGGCAGCCGCAGCAAGCGCGGCGCCGCGAACGACGACGAGCCGATCGACCTCGTGATGATGGCGATCACGCTCGGCGCGACCTACGTCGCGCGCGGCTTCTCGGGCGACAAGGAGCAGCTCGTGCCGCTGATCAAGGCGGCGGTCCGGCACAAGGGCGCCGCGCTGATCGACGTCGTGTCGCCCTGCGTCGCGTTCAACAACCACCCCGGGTCGACGAAGAGCTACGACTACGTGCGCGAGCACAACGAGGCGGTCAACCGGCTCGACTTCATGCCCGAGCGCGCGCCGATCGTCGCCGCGCCGGCGCCGGGCGAGACCCGCGAGATCGCGATGCACGACGGCGGCGTCGTGCGGCTCAAGCGCCTGGAGGCCGACTACGACCCGGCGGACAAGGTGGGCGCGATGGCCTACCTCGAGTCGCACCGCGCGCGCGGCATCGTCGTGACCGGGCTCCTCTACGTCGCCGGGGACGCGGCCGACCTGCACGACGCGCAGCAGACGGTCGACACGCCGCTCAACCGGCTCCCCGACGCGGAGCTCGTGCCGGGTTCGGCCGCGCTCGAAGGCGTCAACGCGTCGCTGCGCTGACCGCGGGGCGCCCGGCTCAGCCGGGGCCGGCGACGAGCCGGAACGCGGGCACCGGCTTGTCGTAGCCCTTGAGCGCGAGCGGCTCGACCGGCTCGAGCGCGAACGCGTCGTCGAGGCCGGCGCGCGCGCGCCGGTCGACGAGGATCTCGCCGCCGGCGGCCTCGGCGCACAGCCGCGCGGCGACGTTGACGACGCCGCCGATCGCCGTGTAGTCGAAGCGGCCCTCGTAGCCCAGCGCGCCGAGCGTCGCGTAGCCCCGCGCGATGCCGATCCCGAGCTTTAGGTCGTGGCCCAGCTTGCGCCAGCGCTCGGAGAGGGGGGCGAAGCGCGCCTGCATCGCGAGCGCCATCCGGGCGGCGCGCGGGCAGGCGTCCGGCACCTCGATCGGATCGTTGAAGAAGATCAGCATGCCGTCCCCGGTGAAGTGCGGCACCGTGCCCTCGTGGCGGGCGACGAGCGGCCCCATCGCGGCGTGGAACTCGGCGAGCAGCGCGATCACCTCCTCGGGCTCGGCCGCGTCCGTGAACGCGGTGAACCCCCGCATGTCGTTGAACACGCAGCAGATCTCGCGACGGTGCGGCGAGAGCAGCGACGCCTCGCCGGCGGACACGATCGCGTCGGCCACCGGCGCCGAGAAGAACTGGCGCAGGCGCGCGAGCCGGGCATTCTCCGCGGTCGCGGCCTGCACCCGCGCCTCGAGCGTCGCGTTCCACTCGCGCAGCTGGTCGGCTTGCCGGCGCACCTCGTCCTGCAGCGCCTTGATGCGCAGGAGCGAGCGGACGCGCGCCAGGAGCTCGGCCTGGTGGATCGGCTTGGACAGGAAATCGTCCGCGCCTGCCTCGATGCCCTTGACGCGCTCCTGGTGCGGGTCGAGCGAGGTGACGAGCACGACCGGCAGGAGCGCCGTGGCGGGGTCCGCGCGGATGCGCCGGCACACGTCGTAGCCGGAGAGCCCCGGCATCATCACGTCGAGCAGCACGAGGTCGGGGCGCTCGGCGGCGAGCTTCGCGAGCGCCTCCTCGCCGCTCGCGGCGGTGATCGCGACGAAGCCCTTCGCGCCGAGGATGTCCGCCAGGAGCTTGACGTTCTGCGGCGTGTCGTCGACGACGAGCACGCGCGCGGGCGCGGAGGCGGCCGGGGCGTCGGGGCGGTCGGCCATCGTCATGCGCCTGCCGGTCCGATCGCGCCCGCGACCGCGTCGAGGAACTCGCGCAGGTTGAGCGGCTTGCCGACGTAGCCGTCGAAGCCGGCGTCGGTGATGTTCCGCCGGTCGCTCGCCATCACCGACGCGGTGACCGCGATGACCGGGATCGACGCGGTCGCCGGGACGGCGCGCAGGCGCTTCAGCGCCTCGATGCCGCTGATGCCGGGCAGCTGGATGTCCATCAGCACGAGCGCCGGCCGGTGCTCGGCGGCGAGCCGCACGCCGTCCTCGCCGGTGACCGCCTCGAGCGTCGCGTAGCCCTTCGCCTGCAGCACGTCGCGCACGAGCTTCATGTTCTTCTCGTTGTCCTCGACGATCAGGATCGTCTTCACGGTCGGGCCTCCTGCGTCTGCGGCTCCCGGGCCTGGATCGGTATCGTGAACGCGAACGTCGAGCCGCGGCCGGGCTCGCTCTCGAGGCGGATCGAGCCGCCGTGGAGCTCGACGAAGCGCTTCGTCAGCGCGAGGCCGAGCCCCGTGCCTTCCTGCTTGTTCGTGTAGTGGCGCCCGACCTGCCGGAACTCCTCGAACACCGCCTGCTGGTCCGCCTTCGCGATGCCGATCCCGGTGTCGCGGACGGCGACGTCGAGCACGCCGTCCGCGTGGCGCGCGAGCACGTCCACCCGGCCGCCGTCGGGCGTGAACTTGACCGCGTTCGTGAGCAGGTTGAGCAGGATCTGCTTGAACTTGCGCTCGTCCGCGACGATCTCGCCGACCTCGGGGCCGACGTCGATGCCGAGCGCGATGCCGTGCCGCTGGGCGCGCTCGCGCACGAGCGTCATCGCGTTGCCGATCGCGGTCGGCACGTCGAAGCGCGCCGGCTCGAGCTCCATCCGGCCGGCCTCGACCTTCGACAGGTCGAGGATGTCGTTGATGAGCGAGAGCAGGTGCCGGCCGGACGTGTGGATGTCCTTCAGGTAGTCCTCCTGCTTGTCGTTCAGCTCGCCGAACATCCGCTCGAGCAGCACCTCGGAGAAGCCGATGATCGCGTTGAGCGGCGTGCGGAGCTCGTGCGACATGTTCGCGAGGAACTCGCTCTTGTGCTGGCTCGCGACCTCGAGCTCGCGGCTCTTCTGCTGGATCTCGCGGAACAGGCGGGCGTTCTGGATCGCGATCACCGCCTGGCTCGCGAAGGTCTCGAGCAGCGCGAGCTGCTTCGCCGGGAGCGGGGCGGGGGGCTGGCGCAGCACGCAGATCGCGCCGACGCCCTGCTCCTCCCACACCATCGGCGCCCACGCGCCCGAGTAATTGCCGATCTGCTGGAGGACGTCCAGCACCGAGGCCGGCTTGTCGGGCATCGCGGCGGCGTCGGGCAGGTGGAAGGTCCTGCGCTCGCGGATCACCTTGCCGGTGATCGTCTCGCCGATCGGCTTCGGGAACGCGCTCGCCACGGCGGCGAACGCGGGGCCGCGCCACGAAGCCGCCCGCACCATGCCGTCGTCGCCGGCGAGGAAGATGCCGAGCTCCCCGGTCGCGAACAGGCGCTGGCAGCTGTCGAGGATCTTCTCGAACACCGGCGCCGCGTCGGCGACCGACCGGCTGATCACCTGGAGCACGTCGGCGGTCGCGGTCTGCTGCTCGAGCGCCTCGCGCGTCTCGTTGAACAGCCGCGAGTTCTGCAGCGCCACGACCGCCTGCTCGGTGAACGTCTTCAGGAGCGCGAGCTGCTTGTCCGCGAAGGCGCCCTTGAAGTCGCGGCCGACCCACAGCGCGCCGATCGCCCGGTCGCCGAGCATCATCGGCGCGACGAGGAACGAGCGGTCGCCGAGCGCGGCGCTCCCGCCGCGCAGCACCGCGGGCACGTCCGGGGCGTCGAGGTCCGCGAACGCGTAGGTGCGGCGCTCGAGGATCGCCAAGCCGGTCGCGACGTCGCGGCCGAGCGGGCGCGGGAAGTTGCGCCTGAGCTCCTCGTAACCCGGGCCGACGTGCGCGTGCAGGTCGAGCATGCCGTCCTCGTGGACCAGGGCGATACCGGCGTTCCGCGCGGAGAAGAGCTGCTGGCAGTTGCGCAGGATCACCTCGAACACCGGGCCCACGTCGGCGATCGAGCTCGAGATCGCGGAGAGCACCTCGCCGGACGCCTTCTGCTGGTCGAGCGCCTCGCGCGTGTCGTTGACCAGGCGAGCGTTCTGGATCGCGATCACCGCCTGCTCGGCGAAGGTCTTGAGCAGCGCGACCTCCTTGGGCGAGAACGGCCCCGGTCTCGCGCGCGCCACCCAGATCGCGCCGATGACCCGGCCTTCCCACATCATCGGCGCGCCGATCGCGGCCTGGATCCCGAACACGCGGAACGCGTCGCGCCCGACCGGCGGCAGCTCGTCGATCGACGCGTAGTGGACGACCTCGCGGCGCGCGATCGCGGTGCCGGTCGCCGAGTCCGGGCTCGCCGTGTGCGGATAGAGCCTCTCGACCTCCGCGAGGTGGGGGCCGTGGTAGGCGCCGAGGTGGACGCGCCCGTCGGCGCCCACGAGATCGATGACCGCGAAGTTGCCGGCGAAGAGCGCCTCGCAGGACCTCACGATCTTGTCGAAGACCGGCGCGGTGTCGGCGATCGAGCCCGAGATCGCCGAGAGCACCTCGCCCGAGGCCTTCTGCTGCTCGAGCGCCTCCTTCGTCTCGTTGAACAGGCGCACGTTGTCGATCGCGATCGCGGCCTGGCGCGCGAAGGTCTCGAAGAGCGCGATCTGGTCGGGCGTGAACGGCCGGGGCTCGCGCCGCCACGCGTAGAGCACGCCGTAGACGCCGCTCTCGCGCGTCAGCGGCACCGCGAGCACCGAGCGGAAGCCGTAGCGGCGCTGGTTCTCGGCCGCATCCGGATAGTCGGTCGCGATCAGCGGCAGGACGTCCGCGTGATGGATCGTCCGCCGGTCGAGCGCCGCGCGGCCGGTGATGAACGTGCGGCGCAGCGCGAACGGGCCGCGCATCGACACCGGGTCCTCGTAGTCCGCGTGAACGGCGTCCGCCTCCGCGTGCGTCGCCTTGATGCGCAGCTCGCCGTCCTCGACGAGCACGACCTGGGTGAACATCGCGCCGGTCAGGTGCGCGGCGCGCTCCGCGACCGCCTCCAGCACCGGCTGCACGTCGGTCGGCGACGCCGAGATGACGCGCAGGATCTCGCTGATCGCCGTCTGCTGCTCGAGCGCCTCCTTCGTCTGGTTGAAGAGGCGCACGTTGTCGATCGCGATCGCCGCCTGCTGCGCGAACGTCTCGAGCAGCGAGACCTCGTCGGGCGAGAAGTGGCCGGGAACCGGACGCCAGACGAACAGCGCGCCGTACGCGGTCTGCTCGCGCATCAGCGGCACGGCCATCACCGCGCGGAAGCCGAACTTCTCGGTGTTCTCGCGCGCGAGCGAAAACTCGGCATCGAGCTGCGGGACGATGTCGGCGATGTGCACGGTCCGGCGGTCGAGGACGGCGCGGCCGGTGATCATCCCGCGCTCGAGGGGAACCAGGAAGCCGGGAGGGATGGCAGGCAGGTCGCCGCGGACGAAGCTCGACTGGATCGACAGCGCGCCGTCCTCGATCATCAGCACCTGCGCGCTCGGCGCCTCGCACAGGATCGCGGCGTGCTTGGCCACGGCGTCCATGACCGGCCGGACGTCGGTGGGGGAGGCCGAGATCACGCGCAGGATCTCGCTGATCGCGGTCTGCTGCTCGAGCGCGGTCTTGAGAGCCACTGTGCGCTCTTCCACCTTCCTCTCGAGCCCCGCGTAGGACTCGCGGAGCTGCGCGGTCATCCGGTTGAACTGGCCGGCCAGCGCCTCGAGCTCGTCGCCGGTCCTCACGTCGATCTCGTGGTCGAGCCTGCCTTCGCCGATCAGCTGCGCGCCTTCCTGCAGCGTGCGGATCGGCCGCGCCATGCCGCGCGCCAGGAACAGCGCGGCGAGCGCGGAGATCACGAGTCCGCCGAGCAGCAGGAACCCGATGCGCGCGATCGAGGCGTTCAGCCGCGCGAACACCTCGGAGGTGGGCTGCTCGACGAAGACGGTCCAGCCCAGCGGCTCGATCGCGGCGTGCGCGGACAGCACCTCGGCGCCGCCCGCGCCGCTCGTCGCGACGACGCGGTCCTCGGCGCCGCCGCCGGCGAGCGCCGCCCTGACGTGCGCGAGGCCCGACAGGGCGGTCTTGCGGAGCACGAGCCCGATGTCGGGATCGGCGATCAGGTAGCCCGCGGTGTCGACGACGTACGCCTTGCCCTTCTCGCCGACCTTGATGCGCGAGATCACGTCCCACATGAACTTGAGGTTGACGTCGGCGACCGTGACCGGCCCGGCGTTGCCGCCGGCGCGCACGGCGATCTGCATGTACGGCTCGGTCTCCTTGCGGAACGTGACGCGGCCGTACCAGGGCTTGGCGGCGGTCGGCTCGAGGAACGCCGGGTCGCGGCTGCGGTCGCGCAGGCAGTCGCCGGCCGCGTCCATCGCCAGGCGCGACACCTGCGACTTCTCGCAGCCGTCCGCGCCGATCCACGCGATGTCGGTGACGTCGGGCACCTGCTTCAGGAGCTTCAGGAACTCGAGGCGCCGCTGCTCCGCGCCTTCCGAGCCCAGCTGCGGCAGCGCGGCGCCCTTGAGCTGCGCCTGCACCTGCAGGATGTACTGCTCGATCCGGCCGGCGGCTGCCACCGCCTTCTCGCGCTGCAGCGCGTGGAGGACGTCGAGCGTCTCGCGGTACGAGAAATAGAGGGAGATCGACGAGGGGATCAACAGCGCCGCGGTGACGAGCGCGAGGATCAGCACGAAGTACCTGCGGAACAGCCGGTTGCCGGACGGACGGCGCGCCACGGGGACCGCCGGCCCGGCGGCGCTGCGGGCGAGATCGGCGAACGGGCCGGGTGCGTCCATCACGCGGGGCGGCCGGTGCGCCGGGACGAGGCGCGCGAGGTCACCGGATCACCTCATCGGCGCGCGCCAGCACCGCTTCGGGAATCCCGAGCCCGATGGCCTTCGCGGCCGCGACGTTGATCGCGAGGTCGAACTTCGCCGGCTGCTCGATCGCGAGGGTCGCGGGCTTCGCGCCGCGCAGGATGCGGTCGACGTAGCGCGCGGTGAGCGCCGGGTACTGGTCGAACGACGGGCCGTACGCGGCCAGCGCGCCGGAATCCAGGTAGCGCGAGCCGCCCACGATCATGAACGGAAGGCGCTCGCGCAGCGCGAATGCGGCGATGGCCGCGCGCTGCGCGCGCAGCAGCGGCTCGGGGCCGATGATCAGCGACTCGGTCCGCTCCCGGACGATCGCGCCGAACGCGCCGTCGAAGTCGGCCGCGCCCGCGACCTCGGCCACCTGGACGCGGAGCGCGAGCGACGTCCCGGCCTCGCGCATGTCGCGGACGTAGCCGGGCGTGCCGTCGTTGCCGGGGTTGACGAAGACCGCCACGCTGCGGATCCCCGGGGCGATCTCCTTCAGCACCTGCAACGCCTTCCGTGACGATTCGCCGGCGAGGTAGCTCGACCCGGTCACGTTGGCGCCGGGGCTCGCGTAGCTCTGCACGAGGCCGAACGCCACCGGGTCCCCGACGCCGACCATCACGATCGGGATCGTGGCGCTCGCCCGGGCCATCGCGCGCGTCGCCGGCGCGCTCTGGACGACGACGACGTCGGGCGCGAGGCCGGCCACCTCGGCCGCGAGCGCGGGCAGGATGTCGTAGCGGCCCTCGGACAGCCGGGGGGGCAGGAACGCGATCGTGCGGCCGTCGACCCAGCCGAGCCGCTCGAGCTCGCGCTTCAGGGCGGCCAGCAGCACGTCCACGTCGCCGCGCGGGAACGCCGACAGCGTCGCGATGCGGCGCGGCGCCCCGGCCGGCTGCGCGGTGGCGAGGGGCGCGACCGATGGCGCGAGGGCGAGCGCGAGGAAGCGCCGGCGCGAGGTCACCGGGCGTCCCCCCGCGTGCCGGGAGCACCCGCCCGGGTTCCGCAGGAGCGCGGAACGCCGGATCCCCGTTCGATCGTCCTGGCGATCATCCTCTCCGCCCCCTGGGACCGAGTGACGCATGATGGCAGATCGGCCGCCCGCAGGCATAGGCGGGAAATTCCCGCCCGGGGGGACGGAGCCGGGAGGTCTGCTTGAGGCGGGTCAAGCGGACGGTTGCGGGCACTGGCCGGCCGCGAGGCGCCGGGAGCATACTGCGCCCGTGATCGGCCGCCGCACCCTGCGCCGCGTCGTCGCGTTTATCGCGACGGCCGCGATCGTCACCGCCCAGTCGGCGGCGGCGGCGCACGCGTGTACGCGAACGAGCGCGTCCGCGGGCGCGGAGGCGGTCGGCGCGGTCTGCCCCGAGCACGGCGGGCGGACGGACAGCACGCCCGCCGAGGGCGGCAACGCCAATCTCTGCGAGGTCCACTGCCAGGACGCGACCGCCCCGGTCGCGGCGGCCCCTGCGTGCGCTCCCGCGCCGGAAGGCGCGATCGTCGTTCCGGAACCCCTGGCGCCGGCCGCGGGCGTCCCGGCCGCCGAGCCCGACGCGAAGGGGGCCGCGCCCCCGGCGCGCTCCCGGTACTGCCGCCTCCAGCTCTGAGCCTCCGCTGACGTCGAGGCCCGGTGCGTGCGCACCGGCGTCGTCTCGCCCAGCCCGGAGGCTCCATGCAAGCTCGTCAGGATTCGTCCCGCCGCCGTTCGGCCCGCCCGCACCGGCACCCCGTGCGATGGCGCGAAGCGCTTGTCGCCATCACGTTCGCGGGAGGGTCGGCCGCCGCGCAGGCGCAGGCCGGCATCCCGCTCACGCTCGCCGAGGCCGAGCGGCTGGCCCTCTCGCGGTCGCCGCAGGTCGCGGCGCAGCGCTCGATGGCGGACGCCGCGCGCGAGATGGCCGGCCCGGCCGGCTCGCTGCCCGATCCAAAGCTCATCGCCGGGTTCGAGAACGTGCCGACCGAGGGCCCCGACCGCTGGCGCCTGAACCGCGATCCGATGACGATGACGCGCATCGGGGTCATGCAGGACTTCCCGCAGGGCGAGAAGCTGCGCCTCAAGGCCGAGCGCGCAGCGCAGGAGGCGGCGCGCAACGGCGTCGCGGCGACGGTCGCGGAGTTCGCCGTCCGGCGAGAGGTCGCGAGCGCTTGGCTCGCGCGGCACTACGCGGCGCGGCAGTCGCAGGCGATCGCCGCGCAGATCGACGAGGCGCGCCTCCAGCAGTCGACGACGGCCGCGCTCTACCGCTCCGGCCGCGCGCCGCAGGCGGATCTCCTCGCCGTCCAGGCGACGGCGATCGAGCTCGAGAACCGCGCGACCGAGGCCGCGCTCGCCGCGGAGCGCGCGCGGCTCGCGCTCGCACGCTACGTCGGGGCGGGCGAGGCCGACCGCCCGCTCGCGTCGCCCCCGGACGTGCTCGCGCTGCCGGACGCGCCCGCCCGGTTGGTCGACGTCGAGCGGCAGCCGGAGGTGCTGCTCGCGCAGGCGCAGGAGACGGTGCTCTCGGTCGAGGCGGACGTCGCGCGCGCCGGGCGCCTCCCGGACTGGAGCGCGGAGCTCACCTACGGCATCCGCGGGGCGGACTTCGGCAACATGGTGTCGCTGATGGTGCGCGTCGACCTGCCGTGGTCGCCGGGGACGCGCCAGGACCGCGAGTACGCGTCGAAGCTCAAGGAGCGCGACGCGGCGCGCGCGCAGCGCGAGGACCTCGCCCGCGTGCGCGAGGCCGAGGTGCGGCAGACGCTCGCGGAATGGGACGCGATGCGCGTGCAGGCGCTGCGCGTGCGCGACGAGCTCGTCCCGCTCGCCGTGCGCCGGGTCGAGGCCGCGCTGGCCGCGTACCGGGGCGGCAGCGGGACGCTCGCCGCCGTTCTGGAGGCTCGCCGCGCCGAGCTCGACGCGAGGCTGGCGCAAATCGGTTACGAGCAATCGGCGGCGCGCGCCTGGGCGTGGCTCGCGACGCTCGTGCCGGGGGAGACGACGCGATGAACGCGAATCGGCAGAAGGGCACGGCGGCCAGGATGATCGCGATCGCGCTGGCGGTCGCCGCGATCGCGGCCACGGCGGGCTATCTCGCGGGGGCGCGGCACGCGCCGGAAAGCCCGGGGACGGCGACGGCGCCGGCTGGGCCCGGCGCCGGGGCGCCGCTCACCGACGCGAGCGGCCGGCGGGTGCTGTACTGGCACGATCCGATGGTGCCCGGCCAGCGCTTCGACAAGCCGGGCAAGAGCCCGTTCATGGACATGGACCTCGTGCCCGTCTACGCGGATCCCGCGGCGGACGCGGGCGGCGTCAGCGTGAGCCCGCGGCTCGCGCAGAGCTTCGGCGTGCGCACGGTCGAGGCGCGCTCCGGGACGCTCGACGCGTCTGTCAGCGCGACCGGCGCGGTCGCCGTCGACGAGCGCACGCTCGTCGGCGTCCAGTCGCGCGTGCAGGGCTTCGTCGAGCGGCTGCACGTGCGCGCGACCTACGATCCGGTGCGCGCCGGCCAGCCGGTCGCCGACCTCTACGTGCCCGAGTGGGTCGCCGCGCAGGAGGAGTTGCTCGCGCTGAAGGCGAGCGCCGCGCCGGGCTCGGCCTCGCTCGTCGACGCCGCGCGCAACCGCCTGCGGCTGCTCGGCATGCCGGACGCCGAGATCGCCCGCGTCGAGCGCGAAGGCAGGAGCTCGGGGCGCGTGAGCGTGTTCGCGCCGGTCGACGGGATCGTCTGGGAGATCGGCGCGCGGGACGGGATGGCGGTGATGCCGGGGACCAACCTCGTGCGCATCGCCGGGCTCGCGAGCGTGTGGGTGATTGCCGAGGTGCCCGAAGCGCAGGCGGCGCTGGTCGCGGCCGGTGCGCCGGTCGAGGTGCGCTCCGCCGCCTACCCGGACCGGGCGCTGCGCGGATCCGTGCAGACGCTGCTGCCGGAGGTGAACGCCGCGACGCGCACGGTGCGGGCGCGGATCGTGCTCGCCAACCCGGGCGGCATGCTGCGGCCGGGCATGTTCGTGACCGTCGCCTTCGCGGGCGCGTCGTCGCCCGCGTCGGTGCTCGTCCCGTCCGAGGCAGTGATCCGCACCGGGGCGCGCGACGTCGTGATCGTCGCGTCGGGCGAGGGCCGGTATGCGCCGGTCGAGGTCGAGGTCGGCCGCGAGTCGGGCGAGCTCACCGAGATCCGGCGCGGGATCGCCGCCGGCACGCGCGTGGTCGCCTCCGGCCAGTTCCTGATCGACTCGGAGGCGAGCCTGCGCGGCGTGCTCGCGCGGATGAACGCGGGCGGCGCACCCGCCGCCGACCCGCACGCGGGCCACGGCGCACCGGCGCCCGCGGCGGAGACGCACGCGGCGTCGGGGGTCGTGCGCGAGGTCGACGGCGACGACGTGTTCATCGAGCACGGGCCGATCCCGACCGCCCGCATGGGCGCGATGACGATGGGCTTCAAGGCGCCGGCGGGCGGTCTGCCCTCCACGGTCAAGCCCGGCACGCGCGTCGACTTCGCGTTCACGTTCACGCCGGCGGGCGAGATGGCGCTGACGCGGATCGCGCCCGCGGCCGCGCCCGCGAAAGGGAGCGCGCCGTGATCGCCGCCGTGATCCGCTGGTCGGTCGCGAACCGCTTCCTCGTGCTGCTCGCCGCGGCGTTCGTCGCGGCGGCGGGCGTCTGGTCGGTGCGCGAGACGCCGCTCGACGCGATCCCCGATCTCTCGGACGTGCAGGTGATCATCCGCACGACCTGGCCGGGGCAGGCGCCGCAGATCGTCGAGGACCAGGTCACCTATCCGCTCACGACGACGATGCTGTCGGTGCCCGGCGCGAAGGTCGTGCGCGGCTACTCGTTCTTCGGCGACTCGTTCGTCTACGTGCTGTTCGAGGACGGCACCGACCTCTACTTCGCGCGCTCGCGCGTCCTCGAGTACCTGAACCAGGTGCAGGGCCGGCTGCCGCCCGGCGCGAAGACCGCGCTCGGGCCCGACGCCACCGGCGTCGGGTGGATCTACGAGTACGCGCTCGTCGACCGCAGCGGGCGGCACGACCTCTCGGAGCTCCGCTCGCTGCAGGACTGGTTCCTCCGCTTCGAGCTCAAGGCCGTCCCCGACGTCGCGGAGGTCGCCACCGTCGGCGGCATGGTGCGGCAATACCAGGTCGTCCTCGATCCCGCGCGCCTCAAGGCCTACGGCCTCCCGGTGATGCGCGTCGTCGCCGCGATCCGCGACGCGAACCGCGAGTTCGGCGGATCGGTCGTCGAGCTCGCCGAGGCCGAGTACATGGTGCGCGTGAAGGGCTACCTGCGCACGCTGGACGACTTCCGGAAGATCCCGCTGCGGACGACGGAGGCGGGCACGCCGGTGCTGCTCGGCGACGTCGCGCGCATCCAGGTCGGTCCCGAGATGCGGCGCGGCATCGCGGAGCTCGACGGAGAGGGAGAGGTCGTCGGCGGCATCGTCGTGCTGCGCTCCGGGAAGAACGCGTGGAAGGCGATCGCGGCGGTCAGGGAGAAGATCGAGGCGCTGAAGCCGGGGCTGCCGCCCGGCGTCGAGATCGTCGAGACCTACGACCGTTCTGCGCTGATCGAGCGCGCCGTCGCGAACCTCGCCGGCCGGCTCCTCGAGGAGTTCGCGGTCGTCGCGGTCGTGTGCCTGGCCTTCCTGCTGCACCTGCGCTCGGCGCTGGTCGCGGTGGTGTCGCTCCCGCTCGGCGTGCTGGCCGCCTTCGTCGTCATGCGGGCGCAGGGCGTGAACGCCGACATCATGTCGCTGGGCGGCATCGCGATCGCGATCGGCGCGATGGTCGACGCCGCGATCGTGATGATCGAGAACGCGCACAAGAAGCTCGAGGCGTGGCGCCACGTGCGGGCCGTGCCGGGCGCCCCGCCGCCCGAGCCGACGCCCGAGGAGCGCTGGCGGCTCGTCGTCGACGCGTCGGTGGAGGTCGGGCCGGCGCTCTTCTTCAGCCTGCTCGTCATCACGCTGTCCTTCGTGCCGGTGTTCGCGCTCGAGGCGCAGGCCGGCCGCCTGTTCAAGCCGCTCGCGTACACGAAGACCTACGCGATGGCCGCCGCCGCGGGGCTCGCGATCACGCTCGTGCCGGTGCTGATGGGCTACGCGATCCGCGGCCGGATCCGCGGCGAGGACGCCAATCCGCTGGTGCGCTGGCTCACCGTCGCGTACCGGCCGCAGCTGCGCTGGGCGCTGCGCCGGCCGTGGACCACGCTCGCCATCGCGGCGATCGCGCTCGCCGCGACCGCCTACCCGGTGACGCGGCTGGGCGGCGAGTTCATGCCCCCGCTCGACGAGGGCGACCTGCTCTACATGCCGACCGCGCTGCCGGGACTCTCGGCGGGCAAGGCCGCGGAGCTCCTGCAGCTCACCGACCGGATGATCAAGTCGGTGCCCGAGGTCGACCGCGTCTTCGGCAAGGTCGGACGCGCGGAGACCGCGACCGACCCGGCGCCGCTCGAGATGATCGAGACGACGATCCGGTTCAAGCCGCGCGCGGAGTGGCGCCCGGGCATGACGATGGACCGGCTCGTCGACGAGCTCGACCGCACGGTCCGCGTGCCGGGCCTCTCGAACATCTGGGTGCCGCCGATCCGCAACCGGATCGACATGCTGGCGACCGGCATCAAGAGCCCGATCGGCGTGAAGATCGCGGGACCGGACCTCGCCGAGGTGAACCGGCTCTCGCGCGCGGTCGAGCAGGCCGCGAAGGCGGTGCCCGGCGTCACCTCCGCGCTCGCCGAGCGGCTGGAAGGCGGGCGCTACCTCGACGTGACGATCGACCGGGCGGCGGCCGCGCGCTACGGCTTGAGCATCGTCGAGATCCAGGACACGATCGCCGCGGCCGTCGGCGGCGAGAACGTCGGCGAGACCGTCGAGGGGCTCGCGCGCTACCCGATCAGCGTCCGCTACCCGCGCGAGCTGCGCGACTCGGTCGACGAGGTCCGCATGCTGCCCATCGTCACCGAGTCGGGCGCGCAGATCCCGCTGGCGGCGGTCGCGTCGGTGCGCATCGCCGACGGTCCGCCGATGCTCCGCAGCGAGAACGCGCGGCTGTCCGGATGGGTGTACGTCGACGCGCGCGGCCGCGACCTCGTCTCGGTCGTGCGCGACCTGCAGGCGGCGGTCGCGAAGGAGGTGAAGCTCCCGGCCGGCTATTCGATCTCGTGGTCCGGCCAGTTCGAGTACCTCGAGCGCGCGAAGGCGCGCCTCGCGTTCGTCGTGCCGCTCACGCTCGCCGTGATCTTCGTGCTGCTCTACCTCGCGTTCCGCCGCGTCGACGAGGCGCTCGTGATCATGCTGGCCGTGCCGTTCGCGCTGGTGGGCGGCTACTGGCTCCTGTGGGCGCTGGGCTACGCGACCTCGGTCGCGACCGCGATCGGCTTCATCGCGCTCGCGGGCGTCGCCGCCGAGTTCGGCGTCGTGATGCTCCTCTACCTGCGCCACGCGTGGGAGGCGCGGCTCGCCGGCGGAGCGGCGCCGACCGAGGCCGCGCTGCGCGAGGCGATCGAGGAGGGCGCGGTGCAGCGCGTGCGCCCGAAGGCGATGACCGTGGCGGTCATCATGGCGGGCCTGTTGCCGATCATGCTGGGCGGCGGGACCGGCGCCGAGGTGATGCGGCGCATCGCCGCGCCGATGGTCGGCGGGATGATCACCGCTCCGCTCCTGTCGATGCTCGTGATCCCGGCGGCGTACCTGCTGCTCCGGCGGCGCGGGCTGCCGCGCGCCGCGGCCGAGAAGCCGGGGCCGGGCTCGACGTTCGCTGGCCGGCTCGCGGAGGGCGTGGCGCCGGGAGAAAGCCGAGCCTGACCCGGTCGCCCGTCAGGCCGACGGCGGCCGGAAAGGGTGCGTCGCGATCCAGTGCCGCGCGATGTCGACGCGGCGCGCGAACCAGACGCCCTCGTGCGAGCGCGCGTGGTCGACGAAGCGCGCGAGGGACGCGAGCCGCGCGGGGCGCCCGGCGATCCGGCAGTGGAGGCCGACCGACAGCATCTTCGGCCGGTCGAGGCCCGCGGGGTCGCCCTCCGCGTAGAGCGTGTCGAACGCGTCGCGCAGGTACGCGTAGAACTGGTCGCCGCTGTTGAAGCCCTGCGGCGTCGCGAACCGCATGTCGTTCGTGTCGAGCGAGTAGGGGACGACGAGGTGCGGCACGCGCCCGCGCGAGCAGTCCACCTCGGTCCAGTACGGCAGGTCGTCCGCGTAGCTGTCGGCGTCGTAGACGAAGCCGCCGTGCTCGACGACCAGCCGCCGAGTGGCCGGGCTGTCTCGGCCCGTGTACCACCCCTCTGGCGCCCGGCCGGTGAGCCGCACGATCGCGTCGACCGCGCGCTCGAGGTGCTCGCGCTCGAGCGCCTCGTCGGCGTGCTGGTAGCTCACCCAGCGCCAGCCGTGGCTCGCGATCTCGTGCCCGTCGCGCAGGAACGCGTCGACGACGGCCGGATGCCGCAGCATCGCCATCCCGACGCCGAAGATCGTGAGCGGAACGCCGCGCTCGCGGAACAGCCGCAGGAGTCGCCAGACGCCGGCCCGCGAGCCGTACTCGTAGAGCGACTCCATGCTCATGTGGCGCATCCGGAACGCCTGGGCGCCGACGATCTCCGACAGGAACGTCTCCGACGCCTCGTCGCCGTGCAGCACCGCGTTCTCGCCGCCCTCCTCGTAGTTGAGGACGAACTGGACGGCGATGCGGGCGCCGCCGGGCCAGCGTGCGTGCGGCGGGTCCTCGCCGTAGCCGGCGAGGTCGCGAGGGTAGGCGGGATCGAGCGGCGGGATCGGCATCGTCGGGACCGGGCGGCGGGCCAGCGCCGCGAGGATACCGCGCGCCGCAACGCGCGGAAGCCCGGGCGGGGGATCGATTCTTGCTACTCTCTTGCCGTCCGCGCCGCGCGCTATGCTATTGTCATAAGCCGGACCCGGCCCCCGACGCGCTCCCGATGCCCACGCTCCGACGCCTGATCGTCGCGACCCTCGCCGCCCTCGTGTCGGCGCTGACCGTCGCGGTCGCGCCGGCCCGCGCGCAGGAGCCGAGCGACTTCGTGCTGCTCGATGCCGACACGGCCGGCGCACCGCGGGACCCGAAGTTCCTCTACATGTTCGACCAGCCGATCCGGTGGCCGGGGACGATCAGCTGGCGCTACAACCCGGCCGGCGCGCCGGCCGCGTTCGTCGACACCGCGACGACGGTCGCACGCCTCCAGGCCGGCCTCGGCAAGTGGACCGCCGTCTGCGGCGTGAGCTTCGCCTACCAGGGGACGACGACCGTGGCGCCCGACACGCGCACGAACGGCCAGCCCGACAGCCAGAACGTGGTCGGCTGGGGGGCGCTCACCGGCTCGACCGCCGGACTCACGTGGCTCTGGTACGGCACGCAGAACGGCGTGCCGCGGCTCGTCGACGGCGACATCATCCTGTCGCCGACGCTCGTCACCTCGAACCCGCAGCTCGACCGCGTCGCCGTCCACGAGTGGGGCCACCAGTTGGGCCTCGCGCACTCGAACATGAACGGCACCGTCATGTCGGGGCCCGACTACTCGACCTACAACGGCCTCGTCGCGCTCACCGACGACGACGTGCGCGGCTGCCGCTGCCTGTACGGTCCGGCGGCCGGCCAGTCGGCGGGCTACCTCTGCACGCTGCCGCGCGCCCTCGCGTTCGGGAGCCTCGTCGTGGGCGCGACGTCGGCGCCGCAGACGGTCACGCTGACGAACGAGGGCAACGCGGCGATCACGCTGGACGCGGCCTCGTTCTCGGCCGCCGGCTTCGCGGCGAGCGGCTGCGCGGCCGGCACCGTGCTGGGTCCCGGGCAATCCTGCGTGCTCTCGCTCACGTTCTCGCCGCCGGCGGTCACCGATTACGCGTCGACGCTCTCGATCCCGATCGCGGGCGAGGCGCAGCCGTATCGCATCGCGCTCAGCGGCACCGGCAGCGCCGCGACCGGCCCCTCGCCCACGCTCTCGCCGACGACGGCGACCTTCGCGAGCCAGACCGTCGGCACGACGAGCGCCCCGAAGACGCTCACGCTCTCGAACGCGGGGAGCGGCCTCGCGACGGTCAACGGCCTCACGATGGGCGGCGCGAACCCCGGCGATTTCGCGCGCTCGGGCACCTGCTCGCTGGGGACGTCGCTCGGTGCCGGCGCGAGCTGCACGATCGCGCTCGCGTTCACGCCTTCGGCGACCGGCACGCGCAGCGCGACACTGACGGTCAGCACCGATGCCGGCGCGGTGCCGGTCGTCACGCTGTCGGGCACCGGAGCGGCGGCCGTCCCGCCCGCGCTCTCCGCGGGGCCGCTCGCGCTCGCCTATGCCGACCAGCTCGTCGGCACGCAGAGCGCGGCGCAGACGGTGACGGTCACCAACACGGGCGGCGGCACGCTGACGCTCTCGTCGATCGCGCTCGGCGGCAGCGCACCGGCCGACTTCTCGCGCAGCGGCACCTGCGCGGCCGGCACCTCGCTCGCCGCCGGGCAGTCGTGCAGCGCGACCGCGCGGTTCGCGCCCGCGACCACCGGAGCGAAATCCGCGACCCTCGCCATCGCGAGCAACGGGGGCGGCGCGTCGGTGACGCTGTCGGGGAACGCGATCGCCGCCGCGCTCGCGCCGGCGGCGAGCGTCGCGCCCGCCGCGATCGACTTCGGCGCCGTCGCGGTGGGCACGACCGGGAGTGCCGTCGGCGTGACGATCACGAACGTCGGCACCGCCGCGCTCGTCCTCGGGACCGCGTCGATCGCGGGCGCGCAGCCCGGCGACTACGCGATCGTCTCCGCCTGCCCGTCGGGCACGCCGCTCGCGCCCGGGCAGGGCTGCGGCTACGCGCTCGCGTTCCGCCCGCAGGCGGCGGGATCGCGCAGCGCGACGTTCCGCATCGCGCACAACGCGGCCGGCAGCCCGTCGACGGTCTCGCTCACCGGCACCGGCAGCGTCGCGGCCGCGCCGGCGACCGTCGTCGAGTTCTACCACGCCGGGTTCGACCACTACTTCGTCACGATAGCGGCGGACGAGATCGCCGCGCTCGACACCGGCGTCTTCACGGGGTGGGCGAGGACGGGCCTGTCGTTCAACGCGTACGCGACCGCCCAGCCCGGCTTCGCGCCGATCTGCCGGTTCTACCTGCCGCCGGGCTACGGCGACACCCACTTCTACTCGGCGAGCCCGGCCGAGTGCGACGTCGTGCACCGGCAGAACCCCGCGTTCGTCCTCGAGTCGACCGCGGTCATGTACCTCGCGACCCCGAACTACGCGACCGGCGCGTGCCCCGCGGGCACCGACCCCGTCTATCGCGTCTGGAACCACCGTCCCGACACCAACCACCGCTACACCTCGAGCCGCGCGGTGCGCGACCAGATGGTCGCCCTGGGCTACATCGCGGAGGGCAGCGGGCCGGACGTCGTCACCTTCTGCGCGCCGCGTTGAGCGCCGGGTCCCGCGGCGCCGGCCCGGGGCGGCGGGCCGCGGCCGTGGTAATTTCGCGGCTTGGCAACCCGGCGCCGGCGCGGGACGTCGCCGCGCCGGGGCGCGGCGGGCCGCAGGCGCGGGTTCCGCCGTCCGAGACGCCTCCACGACGATGGGCCCCTCCTTGCTCGCGCGAACCCTGGGCTGCGCCTGCGGCCTCGCGCTGGCCGTCCTCGCTCCGCAGGCGCCGGCGCAGCCCGCCTCGCAGCAACCGGACCTCGCCGTGGCGCCGGTGCCCGGCGCGACCGGCGACGACGCGAAGTTCCGCTTCTCCTTCAACCCGATCGCCGCGTGGCCGGCGACGATGTTCTGGTCCTACAACCCGGCGGGCGCGCCGGCGACGTTCTCCGACGCGTCGGTCGTCGCGGCCGCGATGCAGCAGGCGGTCGCGAAATGGGCGGCCGTCTGCAAGGTCCCGGCCGCCTACGGGGGCCTGACCGGCACCGCCCCCGAGAGCACGGTCCCCGACGGGTCCGACGGCTCGATGCCCGACGGCGTCAACGTGCTGGGCTGGAAGGCCACGCCCGCCGGCATCTCGGGCTACACGGTCGCCTTCCCCGGCGACGGCGGGGGGGGCGTGACGCCGATCGTCGACGCCGACGTGATCGTCGACCCGGCGAAGCTGACCGCCCTCGACCAGCTCTCGCGGCTGCTCGTGCACGAGTTCGGTCACGCGATCGGCGTCGCGCACTCGCAGTTCGACGGCACGCTGATGTCCGGCCCCCCGTATTCCGAGTACAACAGCCTCGACGCGCTGACCGACGACGACGTCCGCGCCTGCCGGTGCCTGTACGGACTGCCGAACGGCGCCTCGAAGGGGCTGCTCTGCACGATGCCGGCGATCGTCGACTTCGGCAACGTCGAGGCCGGCTCGTCGAGCCAGCGGGCGATCCAGGTCACGAACAACGGCAACGCGCCGATCACGATCGCCAGCGTCCTGGCGCTGCCGGGCGCCTACCAGACGAGCGGGTGCGGCGCGGGCACGACGCTGCAGCCGTCGGCCTCGTGCTCGATGACGGCGACGTTCGCGCCCGCGGCGGCCGGCGATTTCGGCGGCTCGATCGCGTTCTCGGTCGGTGAGTCGACGCCCTACCGGATCCGCCTGACGGGATCGGCGACCGGCGGCGCGTCGAGCCCGCTCGCGCCGGCGCCGTCGGCCGTCGACTTCGGCACCGTGCCGCTCGCGACCGCCTCGGCGACGCAGCGCGTGAAGCTCAAGAACAACGGCACGTCCGCCGTCACGATCTCCTCGCTCGACTTCGAGGGCGCGCAGGCGAACGAGTTCGCGCGCTCGGGACAGTGCAAGGCCGGGCTCGCGGTCTCGCCCGGCGGCACGTGCACGGTCGACCTCGGGTTCACGCCCTCGTCGACCGGCGCGCGCTCGGCGCAGTTCGTCGTCGTCGCGTCGAACGGCGGCAGGACGTCGGTCACCGTCCGCGGCGACGGCGGCGCGGCGGTCGGAACGCCGGAGCCCGGCATCGCGGTGCCGGTCGCGGTGATCGAGTACTACCGAGCGGTGTCCGACCACTACTTCATCACGATCGCGCCCGACGAGATCGCGGCGCTCGACACGGGGCTCTTCCCGGGCTGGGCGCGCACCGGCCTCGCGTTCAAGGCGCACGCGAGCTCGCAGCCCGGCTACTCGCCGATCTGCCGCTTCTACCTGCCGCCGCCCGCCGACTCGCACTTCTACTCGGCGAGCCCGGCCGAGTGCGCGGCGGTCGCGTCGCAGAATCCGTCGTTCATCCTCGAGTCGACCGCGGTGATGCACCTCGCGGTGCCCAACCCGATCTCGGGCGTCTGCCCGGGAGGAACGATCCCGATCTACCGCGTCTGGAACCGGCGCGCGGACACGAACCACCGCTACACGACCGACATCGCGGTGCGCGACGCGATGGTCGCGAAGGGCTACGTCGCGGAAGGGTCCGGGCCGAACGCGGTGACGTTCTGCTCGCCGCAGTGACGGCGCGGTGCTAGAAGAGCGCCGACTGCTTCGGCGCCTTGCGCGCGGGGCCGGCCCCTTCGGCGGCCTCGGCCGCCGCGGGGGCGGGCGGCTCCGGCGCCGCGACCGGCTCGATCAGCGTCGGATCGTCGAACTTCACGCTGTTGACGCGCGTCGACACGGGGTCGCAGCGCATCGCCTCGTCCGGGTAGGGGCGGATCAGGTCGGCGGGGTCGGCGAGCGACGGGTCGAGCCAGCGAGCGTAGTCGCCCGGCGCGACGATCACGGGCATGCGGTCGTGCACCGGCGCAAGCAGCGCGTTCGCGTCGGTCGTGAGGATCGTGCAGGTGTCGAGCGGCTCGCCCTCGGGCGGCAGCCACCGCTCCGCGAGCCCCGCGAACGCGAACGGCGCGCCGTCCTTCATCGCGACGTGCATCGGCTGCTTGCCCCCGGCGCGCGCCATCCACTCGTAGAACCCGTTCGCCGGCAGGAGCACGCGGTGGCGGCGGTACGCGGTGCGGAAGGCCGGCTTGTCCTTCACGGTCTCGCCGCGCGCGTTGATCATGCGCGAGCCGATCGACGGGTCCTTCGCCCACCGCGGCACGAGGCCCCAGCGGACGTGCACGAGCTCGCGCTCGCCGTGTGCGTTCAGGCGCACGATCGGCACGAGCTGCATCGGCGCGATGTTGTAGCGGGGCTCGAGCGACGGCGGCGACGCGAGGCCGAACGCCAGCGCGATCGCGGCCGGGTTCGCGTGGAGCTCGTAGCGCCCGCACACGGCGTCATTCCCCGGCGGCCGCGCGCTCGTCGCGCCGCTCCGATTCCGCGAGCAGCCGGCGCGCGGTCTTCGCCACCTGCAGCGTGTCCCAGTACGCGTAGCTCGCCACCGCGGCCGCGCCGGCGATCGGCACCCACCGAGCTGCGGCCGCGCCGGCGAGCCGCTGCGTCACGGTCGCCCCGACGTGCGCGAGCGCTCCCTTGATCGCGCCGCTCGACAGCTGCTGGATCACGACGCGCTGCCCGGCGCGGACCGCGACGTCGCGCAGCACCTGACTCGCCGCGTGGCGGAACAGGCAGTACAGCATGTGCGTGCGCGTGAGCTCGGCGGTGCGCCCGTACAGCCCGAAGATGTCGGCGACCATCTGGCGCTGGATCCGCCAGATCACGTAGATGTCGGGCAGCACCGTGAGCATGCCGAGCGGGCCGGGCGGCAGCGCGAGGGAACCCGACACCATCGCCGCGCGCTGCGCGGCCTTCCGCGCGAGATCGGCGGCCTCGTCGTCCGGGTGCGCGACCGGGTGCGAGCGGGGCGCCGGGACCTCGGCGATCACGCGCTCGATCGCGCCGGTGACTTCGCGGTCGGCAGGGGCGGTCATGGCGGGGCGGTCGATCCTCGGGAGGGGCCGGACAGCTTAGCGCGACGGCCCCCGCCGGGCCAGCCGTTAGAATGAGGCCTTTTCCGGTTCGTTCCCCGATGCAGATCGCGCGCTGGCTGCACCTGATGGGCGTCGTCGTCTGGATCGGCGGCATGTTCTTCGCGCACTTCGCGCTCCGGCCGTCGGCCCAGGCGCTCCCCCCGGAGGTCCGCCTGCCGCTGCTCGCCGCGACGCTCGCGCGCTTCTTCGGCTGGGTCGCGGCGGCGGTCGTCGCGATCCTCGCGAGCGGCGTCGCGCTCTCGGAGGCGCTGGGCGGGTTCCGCGCGACCGGGACGCCGGTCCACCTGATGACCGCCGTCGGCCTCGTGATGGCGCTGATCTACGCGTACATCGTCGTCGGCCCCTACCGTGCGCTCAAGGCGGCGGTCGCCGCGTCGCGCTTCGACGCGGCGGCGCCGGCGATGGCGGCGATCCGCCGGCTCGTGGGCGTCAACCTCGCCCTTGGGCTCGCGACGATCGCGATCGCCGTGCTGGGCAAGGCGGCCTGAGCCGGTGCCCGGCATGCGCGTCTTCGGCTTCGCCGGCTGGTCGGGCAGCGGCAAGACCACGCTCATCGAGCAGCTCATCCCGCGGCTCGTCGCACGGGGGCTCAAGGTGTCGCTGGTCAAGCACGCGCACCACGCGTTCGACATCGACGTCCCGGGCAAGGACAGCTACCGCCACCGCGAGGCCGGCTGCACCGAGGTGCTGGTGACGTCGCCGCGGCGCTGGGCGCTGATCCACGAGCTGCGCGGGGCGCCCGAGCTCACGCTCGCGGAAACGCTCGGCCGCCTCTCCCCCTGCGACCTCGCGCTGATCGAGGGCTACAAGCGCTCCGGCGTGCCCAAGCTCGAGATCCACCGGTCGGACGTCGGCAAGCCCTGGCTCCACCCCGGCGACCCGAACATCGTCGCGATCGCCTCCGACGTCCCGCCGGGGGCGTCCGCCGGCGGACGGCCGCACTTCGGGCTCGACGCGTACGACGCGATCGCAACGTTCGTCGCGGCACAGGCGCGGGAGCCCCGTCCCGAGGATTGACGACGCCCGTGCCTGCGGCGTAGCGTGAACTCGTGGCCCGGGGCGCGGACCAACGCGGACGGGTTCCCCGGGGACAGGGGCGACGCGGTCGGCAAGAACCATGAAAAATCAAGGCATTGCAACTCTCGCCCTCGCGGCGCTGCTAACGGCGGGCGCCGTGGCGCCGGCCGTAGGGCAGGGGCGCGACGGGTTCTACGGCGGGATCTCGCTCAAGGAGCAGGGATCCGGCATCTCGTTCGGGCAACTCGCGACGCCGGCGCTCCTGTCGGCGGCTGCGGCGGAGCCCTCGAGCCGGCAGCAGGTGTTCGGCGGCTACCGGTGGCGCAACGACGTCGCGATCGAGGCCGCCTTCGCCAAGTCCGAGAGCTACGCGCTGAAGCCGTTCGGCAGCGGGAGCCCCGGCGGCATCGGTCTCCTGCTCGGCAACCGCGAGGACACCGGGATCCGCGGCGCCTGGAACCTCGACGTCGTGGGCAGCTATTCGTTCCTGCGCAGCTTCGCCCTGTACGGACGCGTGGGCTACGCGCAGACCGAGGGATTCGCCGCGACCGCGGCGAGCCCGCTGTCGAGCGACGTCCGCCGCTACCACGACGGCATGAACTACGGGCTGGGCCTCCGGTACGACGTGAGCCGGGCGCTGGGCGTGAACCTCGAGTACACGCGCTTCGGGCGCTTCGCGTTCGACAGCTTCAACAGCACGCTGCCCGACAGCGACCAGGTCCGCCTGGGCGTGCAGTTCCGCTTCTGATCCCGGGCCCGGTTCCCGGGGGCCGGGGCTCTGCTATCGTTACCGGCCATGCGCGGCAGTCCCGACGTCCACGCTTCGATCGTCAGGCTCGTCTACCTCGCGCGCCTGCGCGAGGCGTTCGGCGCGTCCCACGAGCGCTACGCGGTCGACGGCCCCACGACGGTGGGCGCGATCCGGGAGGCGTTGCGCGTGCGGGGCGGGGCCTGGGCGGTCGAGCTCGCGCCGGGGCGGGCGGTGCGCGCCGCCGTGAACCACGAGCTCGCCTCGGCGGACACGCCCGTCGCGCCGGGCGACGAGGTGGCGTTCTTTCCGCCGGTGACCGGCGGTTGACGGCAGTGATGTCGGTCGTCATCCAGACCGGGCCCTTCGACGCGCAGGCCGAGGCCGACGCGCTGCGGAAGGGCGACCTCGAGGTCGGCGCGGTCGTCACGTTCGTCGGCACCGTCCGAGACCTCAACGAGGGCGACGCGGTCGCCACGCTCGAGCTCGAGCACTATCCGGGCATGACCGAGCGGTCGCTCGAGGCGATCGTCGACGAGGCGCGATCGCGCTTCGACATCCGCGGCGTGCGCGTCATCCACCGCGTCGGCGTGCTCGCGCCCGGCGACCCGATCGTGCTGGTCGCCGTGACGAGCGCGCACCGCGGCGAGGCGTTCGACGCGTGCCGCTTCGTGATGGACTACCTGAAGACGCGCGCGCCGTTCTGGAAGAAGGAGCGCACGCCCGCGGGCGAGCGCTGGGTCGAGGCGCGTGCCGCCGACGACGAGGCCGCCGCCCGGTGGTCGCCGGCATCGGGCAAAGTGGCCTGACCTCTTGACCGATTCGGCCGGCCGGCCGACCATCGCGTCTTTCGCCTCCCGCGGCCTGCGTTCCCTTGGCACGTGCCGCGCCCTTCCGCACGTTCGTGAACGCCGCCGCGCTGATCGCCATCGACTGGGGAACGACCCGCGCCCGCGCCTACCGGATGGACCGCAACGGGCGCGTCCTCGGCGAGCGGACCGAGCCGCTGGGCATCCAGCAGCTGGGCGGGCTCGGCTTTCCGGACGCCCTTTCGCGCCTGCTCGGTGACTGGGACGGGGACGCCGTGCCGAGGCTCGCCTGCGGCATGGTGGGGAGCCGGCAGGGCTGGCGCGAGGCGCCCTACGTCGAGTGCCCGGCCTCGCTCGAGAGCCTCGCGCGCGGGCTCGTCGAGACCGTGGCGGGCGGCCTCGCGATCGTCCCGGGGCTCGCGACGCGCGACGCCGCGGGCGTCCCCGACGTGATGCGCGGCGAGGAGACGCAGCTCCTCGGTGCGCTCCCGGCCGACGTCCCGCGCACGCTCGCGGTGCTGCCCGGCACGCACTCGAAGTGGGCGCGCGTCGAGCGCGGCGTCGTCCTCGACTTCACCACGTTCATGACCGGCGAGCTCTACGAGGCGCTGGTCGCGCACACGATCCTCGGCCGCCTCGCGGCCGCGCCGGGCGAGGGCGCCGAGGCCGCGTTCATCCGCGGCGTCGAGCGCGGCCTCGCGGCCGGCGCCCTCATGCACGACGCGTTCGGCGCACGCACGCTCGCCCTCGCGGGCGAGCTCCGCTCCGACGAGGTGCGCGAGTGGCTCTCCGGGCTCCTGGTCGGGCGCGAGATTCGCGACGCGCGCCGCTGGGCCGAGGCGAGCGGCGACGACGCCTCGCGCGCGATCGTGATCGGCGGCGACGCGCTCGCGGAGCGCTACTCGCGCGCGCTCGCCCGCGCCGGCATCCGCGCGACGACCGCGCCGCCCGCCGCCGCCGCCGCGGGCCTGTACAGGATCGCCCGCGCCGCCGGGCGCGTGGCCCTGGAGACCGCATGAACCTCGCCGACTTCCTGTCGCCGCTGCCGCTCGTCGCGGTGCTCCGCGGCATCTCGCCTCCCGAGGTGCCGGGCGTCGCCGACGCGCTGACGGGCGCGGGCTTCCGCGTGCTCGAGGTCACGCTGAACTCGCCCGATCCATTCGACAGCCTCCGTGCGCTGACGGCGCGGTGCGGTGCGACCTGCCTCGTCGGGGCGGGGACGGTGATCGATCCCGCCGACGTCGCGCGCGTGCGCGACGCGGGCGGTCGCCTGATCGTGATGCCGCACGCGGACGTCGCGGTGATCCGCGAGGCGAAGCGGCTGGGCCTCGTCTGCATTCCGGGGGTCGCGACGCCGACCGAGGCGTTCGCGGCGCTCGCCGCCGGGGCCGACGCGCTCAAGATGTTCCCCGCCGAAGCGCTGCCGCCGGCCGCGCTGAAGGCGTGGCGCGCCGTGCTGCCGAAGCGGACGCTCGTGTTCGCGGTCGGCGGGATGCGGCCGGACAACCTGCAGCCGTACTGGGAGGCCGGCGCCGACGGGTTCGGGACCGGCTCGAACCTGTACAAGCCGGGGGCCGCGCCGGACGCGGTGCGCGCGGCGGCATTGGCGTATGCTCGCGGCGTCGGCGCGCTTCCCCGTCGGTGAAGCGCGCGAGGCGGTGACACGAACAGATCGGCGGACGTGGGACGCCTCGGGGAT
Source organism: Burkholderiales bacterium (assembly GCA_046347845.1). Taxonomy (GTDB): domain Bacteria; phylum Pseudomonadota; class Gammaproteobacteria; order Burkholderiales; family Casimicrobiaceae; genus VBCG01. Next base: position 84,620 of record JAXMFH010000012.1, read on the forward strand.
CGGTCCTCGCCCGACCCCGCGCCGCCCACCGGGGGAAGGGGGCAGGGCATGGGAGGTCCGGGACCCGACGTCGCGGGCGCGGCGTCGCGGGTGAGCGTCGTCCGGAAGCGGCGGGCGTGAGCGCGTTCCGGTACGACGTCGTCGCGCTCGGCGAGCCGCTGGTCGAGTTCAACCAGGCGCGCGCCGACGACGCGCGCGCCTGGCGCCAGGGCTACGGCGGCGACACGTCGAACATGGCGATCGCCGCGGCGCGGCTCGGGGCGCGCGTCGCCTACGTGACGCGCGTCGGCGACGACGCGTTCGGGCGCCTGTTCCGCGCGCTGTGGAGCGCGGAGGGCGTCGCGCTCGACGGCGTCGCGACCGATCCGGAGGCGCCCACCGGCGTCTACTTCGTCACGCACGGCCCGTCGGGCCACGCGTTCTCGTACCTGCGCGCCGGCTCCGCCGCGAGCCGCCTCGCGCCGTCGAACCTGCCGCTCGACGTGATCCGCGCGTCGCGCACGCTCCACGTGTCGGGCATCAGCCAGGCGATCTCGACCTCGGCGTGCGACGCGGTGTTCGCGGCGATCGCCGCGGCTCGCGAAGCCGGCGTGCGCGTTTTCTACGATCCGAACCTGCGCCCGAAGCTGTGGCCGCTCGCGCGGGCGCGCGCGATCGCGCTCGCGACGATCGCGCAGTCCGACTGGTGCCTGCCCTCGCGCGAGGACGCCGAGGGGATGTTCGGCACCGGCGAGCCCGGCGCGGTGATCGACGCGTGCCGCGAGGCGGGCGCCCGCGGCGTCGTCTACAAGCGCGGCGCCGAAGGCTGCGTCGTCGACGACGGGCGCGTGCGCGTCGCGATCGCGTCGCACCGCGTCGCCGCCGTCGACGCGACCGGCGCGGGCGACGGCTTCGACGGAGCGTTCGCGGCGCGCCTCGCGGCGGGCGACGATCCGGTCGCGGCCGCGCGTTACGCGAACGCGGCGGCGGCGATCGCGACGACCGGCTACGGCGCGGTCGAGCCGCTGCCGCGGCCGCGCGACGTCGAATCGCTGCTCCGGCAGGCGGCGTGCGCATGACGGGGGAGGGCGCGCCGTGACCCAGGCCTTCCGCGCCGACCTGTACGCGGGCCGCGTCGTGCTCGTGACCGGCGGCACGAGCGGCATCGGCGCCGGCATCGCCGACGCGTTCGCGGCGCTGGGCGCGGTCGTGACCGCGACCGGCGCCACCGCGGCGGAGGTCGATGCGGCGCGCTCGCAACCGGGCTTCCGGCTGCGCGACGCGGTGGCGCTCGACGTGCGCGACGACGCGGCGATCCGGCGGACGCTCGGGGACCTGCCGCGGCTCGACGTGCTGGTCAACTGCGCGGGCGTGATCCGCCGCGACGCCGAGCACGATCCGGAAGTGTTCGCCGACACCGTGGCGATCAATTTGACCGGCACGATGCGCTGCTGCACGCACGCGCGGCCTAAGCTCGCCGCGACCGGCGGGGCGATCGTCAACATCGCGTCGATCCTGTCGATCTTCGGCGGGCCGCGCGTGCCGGGCTACTCGGCATCGAAGGGGGGCGTCGCGCAGCTCACGAAGTCGCTCGCGATCGCGTACGCGGACGACGGGATCCGCGTCAACGCGATCGCGCCCGGCTGGGTGCGCACGCCGCTCACGCGCGCGCTGCAGGACGACGCGCAGCGCAGCGCGGCGATCGTCGCGCGCACGCCGCTCAAGCGCTGGGCCGAGCCGGCGGACGTGGCGGGCGCCGCGCTGTTCCTCGCGTCGCCGGCGGCCGCGTTCGTGACCGGCGCGCTCCTGCCGGTCGACGGCGGCTACCACGTGGTCTGAGCGGATCGAAGGGAGGGGCGATGGCGCTGAACACGGCGATCCGGCACCTGAAGTCCGGCAACTGGCGCAAGGCGCACGACGTCGTGCAGAACGACGGCTCCGAGCTCGGCTGCTGGGCGCACGGCATCGTTCACCTGATCGAGGGCGACTTCCCCAACGCGCGCTACTGGTACCGGCGCGCCCACCGCGCGTTTCCGCGCGCGCACGACCCTTCGGCCGAGATCGACGCGCTCGTCGCCGCGTGGAAGAAGGGCATGGAATGAACGCGCACGCGCTCGCGAACCCGGACGGTATCGTTGCCGAGCTCGCCGAGCCCGCGATTCCCGCGGACGAGCGGGTGTGGGTGCCGCAGGCGCCGGACGTCTGGTTCCGGCCGCTGCTGCTCAACACGGTGTCGGGCGGCTGGTGCAACCTGCTGCGCGTGCGCCGCGCGGGCGTGCTCTCGCGCCACCGCCACCCGATGGTCGTCGTCGGCTACGTGATCAAGGGCCGCTGGCGCTACCTCGAGCACGACTGGATCGCCGAGGAAGGCAGCTTCGTCTACGAGCCGCCCGGCGAGATCCACACGCTGACCGTGCCCGACGACTGCCCCGAGATGATCACGTTCTTCAACATCAGCGGCGCGATGATCTACGTCGACGAGCGCGGCGAGACGGTGGGCTACGAGGACGTGTGGACCAAGATCGAGATGTGCCGGGCGCACTACGCGGCCGTCGGGCTGGGCGCCGGCTTCGTCGACCGCTACGTCCGCTGACGACGGGCGCGTTGCGTTCCGTATAATCGCCGGATGTTCGGAGGCTTCGCCGCCGTGGGCATCGGCGCCGCGCTCGGTGCGTGGCTACGCTGGGGGTTCCAGACCTGGCTCAACCCGCGCATGCCGCTGTTCCCGCTCGGCACGCTCGCCGCGAACCTCGTCGGCGGCTACCTCGTCGGGCTCGCGGTCGCGTACTTCGTGGCGCGCCACGACCTCCCGCACGAAGCCCGCCTGTTCATCGTCACCGGCTTCCTGGGCGGCCTCACGACGTTCTCGTCGTACTCGGCGGAGGTCGTCGAGCTCGTGATGCGCGGCGACGTCGGGCTGGGCGCGCTGCTCGCGGCCGCGCATCTCGCCGGATCGCTCGCGCTCACCTGGGCCGGCTTCGCCACCTTCCGCCTGCTCGCAGGCTGATCCACCGCAACGACGCATCGAGGAGCCCCGCATGACCAAGGCCATCCGCATCCACACGCCCGGCGGTCCCGAGGCGCTCGTCTGGGAGGACGTGACCGTCGGCGATCCCGGCCCCGGCGAGGCGCGCGTGCGCCACACGGCGATCGGCCTCAACTACATCGACACCTATCACCGCTCGGGCGCCTACAAGCTGCCGCTGCCGGCGGTGATCGGCCAGGAGGGCGCGGGCGTCGTCGAGGCGGTGGGCGCCGGCGTCACCGACGTGAAGAAGGGCGACCGCGTCGCCTACGCCGGCGGGCCGGTCGGCGCCTACAGCGAGGAGCGGCTCATTCCCGCCGACCGGCTCGTCCCGCTTCCGGAAGGCATCTCCGACGACGAGGCCGCCGCGATGATGCTGAAGGGGCTCACCGTCCAGTACCTGTTCCGGCAGACGAAACGCCTGCAGGCGGGCGACACGATCCTGTTCCACGCGGCCGCGGGCGGCGTCGGGCTCGTCGCGTGCCAGTGGGCGAAGGCGCTCGGCGTCACGATGATCGGCACCGTGAGCAGCGACGAGAAGGCCGAGCTCGCGCGCTCGCGCGGCTGCACGCACACGATCGTCTACACGCGCGAGAACTTCGTCGACCGCGTCAAGGCGCTCACCGGCGGCAAGGGCGTGCCGGTCGTCTACGACGGCGTCGGCAAGGACACGTTCCCCGGCTCGCTCGACTGCCTCTCGCCGCGGGGACTCTGGGTGCTGTTCGGCGCCTCGTCGGGCGCGCCGCCCGCGCTCGACATGGGCATGCTCGCCGCGCGCGGGTCGCTCTACGCGACGCGCCCGACGCTCTTCACCTACTCGGCGGCGCGTGCCGACCTGCTCGCGATGGCGCGCGAGATGTTCGACCTCATGAAGGCGGGCAAGCTCAGCGCCGAGATCAACCAGACGTTCCCGCTCGCGAAGGCGGCCGACGCGCACCGCGCGCTCCAGGGCCGCCAGACGACCGGGGCCACGCTCCTGCTGCCCTGAGTCAGCGGGCGTTGCGGTTGAGGAGCTCGCGGGCGGCGTCCGCGAGCTCGGAGGCGCCCACGCCGATCGGCCCGACGCCGCGCGCGACGAGCCGGTCCGCGGCGGCGCCGTGCAGGCACACGGCGTAGCGCAGCGCGGTCGCCGCGTCGAGTCCCAGAGCGAGCATCGCGCCGAGCATCCCGGCGAGGACGTCGCCCGAGCCCGCCGTCGCGAGCGCCGGATTGCCGCTCGCATTGATGTCGTAGCGGCCGCCCGGATGCGCGAGCACGCTGCCGGCGCCCTTGAGGACGACGTGCGCGTGCAGGCGTTCCGAGAGCGCGGCCGCGGCGCCGACGCGGTCGCGCTGCACGTCGGCGGTCGTCGTCCCGAGCAGCCGCGCGGCCTCGGCCGGGTGCGGCGTCGCGAGCGTGGGCGGCTTGCGCGCCGCGATCGCGTCGCGCAGCGACGCCGAGGCGGCGACGAGGTTCAGTGCGTCGGCGTCGAGCGCGAGCGGCACCGGGGCGTCGAGCGCCCGTCGCAGCGCGTTCGCGGCGGCGTCGGACGTGCCCATGCCCGGCCCCGCGACGATCGCATCGGCGGCCTCGATCGCGTGCGCGGCCTCGCCCAGCATGAGCTCGGGCGCGTTCCAGTCGACCGGCGGGTGCGCCGCCGCGACGTACCCGATGCGGACCTTGCCCGCTCCGGTCCGCACGGCGGCGCGTCCGGCGAGGATCGGCGCACCGGTCATGCCCGGGGCGCCTCCGACGATCGCGAGCGTGCCGTAGGTGCCCTTGTGCACGTTGCGGCGCGCGCGGGCGAGCGCCGGCGGGCGCATCGCGTCGAGGAGCGGCCAGTCGAGGCGCCGGCCGGGAGCGTCCGCGAGGCCGTCGTCGAGGCCGAGCGTGTGCACGGACACGACGCCGGCGGCGTCGAGGCCGTCGCCGGTCAGGAGCCCCGGCTTGAGCGCGAGGAAGCTGGCGGTCGCCGTCGCGCGGATCGCGGGCTCGAGGAGCGCGCCGGTGTCGGCGTCAAGGCCGCTCGGCACGTCGAGCGCGAGGATCGGCGCGCCGCGGGCGTTCGCCCACGCGACGAGCTCCGCGTACATCCCCGACGCGGGCCGCGCGAGACCGATCCCGAACAGCGCGTCGACGACGAGCGCCGGCGCGCGGCCGCGCGGCTTCGCGATCGTGGTTCCGCCGGCCGCGACGTACGACGCGTGGGCCGCCCGTGCATCGGCGGGCAGCCGCTCCGGATCGCCGGCGAACACGACGTCGACGTCGTGGAACGCGCGCCTCAGCTCGCGCGCGACGACGAAGCCGTCGCCGCCGTTGTTGCCCGGCCCGGCGAGCACGACGACCGGACCGCCGCGCGACCCGGCGAGCATCGCCTGCGCGACGGCCGCGGCGGCGGCGCCCGCCCGCTCCATCAGGTTCGCGCCCGCATGGCGCGACTCGAGCGCACGGAGCTCCGCGGTGCGCAGGACGGGGGCGAGTCGCGTGTCGTCCATCGGGCGTCCTTTCCTCGCGCGATTATAGGCTCGCGCCGTGGTGCGTCGCGCATGGCGCGGACCGCGCCCGCGGTGTAGAGTGCCGCGACTTCCGACAGGAGAGGGCCCATGCCACGAGCCGAAGCCCGCGACGTCCGCGTCGAGCACGACCTGCTCGGCGACCGCGAGATCCCCGCCGCCGCGTACTGGGGCGTCCACACGCTGCGCGCCGTCGAGAACTTCCCGATCTCGGGACGGCCGATCGGCCTGTGGCCCGAGCTCGTGCGCGCGCTCGCGCTCGTCAAGCACGCGGCGGCGCAGACCAACTACGAGCTCGGCCTCCTCGACGAGGCCAAGGCGAAGCTCGTGATCGCCGCGTGCCGCGAGATCGCGGCCGGGTCGCTGCACGACCAGTTCGTCGTCGACACGATCCAGGGCGGCGCCGGCACCTCGACGAACATGAACGCCAACGAGGTGATCGCGAACCGCGCGCTCGAGCTCGCCGGGCGGGAGAAGGGGGACTACGCGTTCCTGCACCCGATCGAGCACGTGAACATGGGGCAGAGCACGAACGACGTCTACCCGACGGCGCTCCGGCTCGCGCTCCGCTTCGCGATCGTCGAGCTGATCGGGGCGATGGAGGAGCTCAAGCGCGCGTTCGCCGCGAAGTCGGACGAGTTCCGCGACCTGCTCAAGGTCGGCCGGACCCAGCTGCAGGACGCGGTGCCGATGACGCTCGGGCAGGAGTTCTCGACGTTCGCGGTGATGCTGGGCGAGGACCAGCAGCGGCTCGCCGAGGCGGGGGCGCTCATCGAGGAGATCAACCTCGGCGCGACCGCGATCGGCACCGGCATCAACTCGCATCCCGGCTACGCGCCGCTCGTTTGCAAGCACCTCGTCGCGTTGTCCGGGGTCCCGGTCAAGACCGCCGAGAACCTCGTCGAGGCGACGCAGGACTGCGGCGCGTTCGTGCAGCTCTCCGGCGTGCTGAAGCGCATCGCGGTCAAGCTCTCGAAGACCTGCAACGACCTGCGGCTCCTGTCGTCGGGGCCGCGCGCGGGGCTGGGCGAGATCGTGCTGCCAGCCGTGCAGGCGGGGAGCTCGATCATGCCGGGCAAGATCAATCCGGTGATCCCCGAGGTGGTCAACCAGATCGCGTTCGAGGTGATCGGCAACGACATGACGGTCACGATGGCCGCCGAGGCCGGGCAGCTGCAGCTGAACGCGTTCGAGCCGATCATCGCGTACAGCCTGTTCCGCAGCATCCCGCACCTGAAGCAGGGCTGCATCGTGCTCGCCCGCCAGTGCGTGACCGGCATCACCGCGAACCGCGCCCGCCTCGAGGAGACGGTGCGCCAGACGATCGGCATCGTCACCGCCCTCAATCCGTACATCGGCTACGAGAAGTCGAGCGCGCTCGCGAAGGAGGCGCACGCGACCGGGCGCGGCGTGTACGAGCTCGTGCTCGAGAAGGGCTGGCTCACGAAGGCGGACCTCGACCGCATCCTGTCGCCCGAGCACCTGACGCAGCCGCGCCCGCCGGTGCGGGCCTGATGGCCGGGACGGCGGCACCGCGGTTCCTCGTCGGCGTGCTGGGCGGCATGGGGCCGCTCGCGACCGTCGACTTCCTCGCGAAGCTCGTCGCGGCGACGCCCGCCGAAGGCGACGCGGACCACGTTCCGTTCGTCGCCGCGTCGATCCCGCAGATCCCGTCGCGCGTCGCCGCGATTCTGCACGGAGGCGAAAGCCCGTTGCCGGCGCTCGTCGACGCGCGCGACCGGCTGCTCGCGGCCGGCGCCACGCTGCTCGCGATGCCGTGCAACACGGCGCATCGCTGGCACGCCGAGCTCGCACGCGGCATCGAGGCGCCGTTCCTGCACATCGCGGACGCGGCGGTCGCCGAGGTCGCCGCGCGCGTGGCGCCCGGCGCCACCGTGGGCGTCGTCGCGACCGACGCGACGCGCGCGATCCGCCTCTACTCGGCGCGCCTCGAAGGCGCCGGCTACCGCGTGGCGGAGCCCCGCGACGCCGCGGACCTCGAGACGGTCGCGCGGGGCATCGCCGGCGTCAAGCGCGGCGAGGCGGCCGCCGGCGGTCGCCATTTCGCGCGGGTCGTCGCGTCGCTGGAACGGGCCGGGGCCGCGGCGATCGTCCTCGGCTGCACCGAGATCCCCCCGGGGCTCGCGGCGGCGGGGGTCGACGCCGGCGTCCCGTGGGTCGATCCGACCGACGCGCTCGCCCGGGCCTGCGCGGGCGCCTGGGCGCGGGTGCGGGCGGCGTCCGGCGGCCGCCGGGCGCCGGCTTTGGACAAAGCCGGCCCGCCCCCGTAGAATCGCCCGGTTTCGCGTCCGCGAGGTCGGCAAGACCCCGCCCGCGACCCACCCTTTCCCGGAGGTCACGCAATGCGCAAGCTCCCCCTCGTCGCCGCGCTCGTCGCCGCGGCCGTCGCCCTGCCGGCCGTCGCGCAGGACTCGCCGACGCTCAAGAAGATCAAGGAGTCGGGCACGATCACGATCGGCCACCGCGACAGCTCGATCCCGTTCTCGTACTACGACGACAAGCAGCAGGTCGTCGGCTACGCGATCGACATCTGCATGAAGGTCGTCGACGCGATCAAGGCCGAGCTCAGGATGCCGAACCTGCAGGTCAAGCTGAACCCGGTGACCTCGGCCACGCGCATCCCGCTGATCGCGAACGGCACGATCGACCTCGAGTGCGGCTCGACGACGAACAACGCCGAGCGCCAGAAGCAGGTCGGCTTCACGAACACCTACTTCGTGACCGCGAACCGGTACGTCGCGAAGAAGTCGTCGAACATCAACACGCTCGCCGACCTCAAGGGCAAGACGGTCGTCTCGACGGCCGGGACCACGAACATCAAGTGGCTCACCGAGGAGAACGCCAAGCAGAACCTCGGCATGTCGATCCTGACCGCGAAGGACCACGCCGAGGCGTTCCTGATGGTCGAGACCGGCCGCGCGGTCGCGTTCTTCATGGACGACATTCTCCTCTACAGCCTGGTCGCGAACTCGAAGGCCCCCGGCGACTACATGGTCGGCAGCGAGGCCTACACGGTCGAGCCCTACGGCGCGATGATGCCGCGCGACGACGAGGGCTTCCGGAAGATCGTCGACGGGGCCACCGCGAAGCTCTACACGAGCCCCGAGATGGCCGCGCTGTACGACAAGTGGTTCAACAAGCCGATCCCGCCGAAGGGCATCGCGCTGAACGTGCCGATGAGCCCGCAGCTCAAGCGCGTGCTGGCCAGCCCGACGTCGAACCCCGATCCCGCCATCTACAAGTAGCCGACGGGCCGCGGTGCGGGTCCGCACCGACGCGGTGCACAAACACGGGGAGCCTCGGCTCCCCGTTTTGTTGCTATAGTCGGCCGCGTGCGGGACGTCCGCGGCGCGCGCCGGCGCGCCGTCGCATCGCGATCGTCACGGGAGGGGCGCGGTGAGATACAACTGGAACTGGGGCATCCTCTGGCAGGTGTCCGCGGACAGCGTCAACACGTGGATCATGACGCTCGTCCACGGGCTCGGCTGGACGCTCGCGACCGCCGCGTGCGCGTGGGTGATCGCGCTCGCGCTCGGCTCCGTGATCGGCGTGATGCGCACGACGCCCTCGAAGTGGGCGGTCCGGCTCGGCAACGCCTGGGTCGAGCTCTTCCGCAACGTCCCGCTGCTCGTCCAGCTCTTCCTCTGGTATTTCGTGCTGCCCGAGGTGCTGCCCCGGGCGATGGGCGACGCGCTGAAGCAGATGGCGCCGCCGTGGGGCTCGTTCGTCCCCGCCGTGATCGGGCTGGGGCTCTTCACGTCGGCGCGGATCGCCGAGCAGGTGCGCGCGGGCGTCCAGGCGCTGCCGCGCGGGCAGGGGATGGCCGGCACGGCGCTCGGCCTCACGCTGCCGCAGACCTACCGCTACGTGCTCCTGCCGATGGCCTACCGGATCATCCTCCCGCCGCTCACGAGCGAGACGATGAACCTGATCAAGAACACGTCCGTGGCGCTGACGATCGGCCTGATCGAGCTCACGGCGGCGGCGCGCTCGATGCAGGAGTTCACGTTCCAGGTGTTCGAGGCGTTCACCGCCGCGACGGTGATCTACGTCGTGGTCAACCTGATCGCCGTCAACGTGATGCGCTGGTTCGAGAAGCGGGTCGCCGTGCCCGGCTTCATCGGCCCTTCGGCCGTCGGCGGCGGAGGGCACTGACGTGGGCGACTTCGACTTCAACGTGATCCAGCGGAGCGTCGGCTACCTCTTCCGGGAGGGGATGACGTTCACGCTGACGCTGACCGCGCTGGCCGCGGTCGGCGGCATCGTGTTCGGGACGCTCCTCGCGATGATGCGGCTGTCGAAGTTCAGGGCGCTGTCGCTCGTCGCGGCCGGCTACGTCAACCTGATGCGGACGATCCCGCTCCTGCTCGTCATCTTCTGGTTCTACTTCCTCGTGCCGTTCATCGGCGCCTGGATGACGGGCGCGAGCCGCCCGATCCAGGTCGGCGCGTTCGCCTCGTCGGTGATCACGTTCACGATGTTCGAGGCCGCGTACTACTCGGAGATCATGCGGGCCGGGATCCAGTCCATCCCGCGCGGCCAGGTGTGGGCCGGCTACGCGCTCGGGCTCAACTACTGGCAGACGATGGCGCAGATCGTGCTGCCGCAGGCGTTCCGCAACATGATCCCGATCCTGCTCACGCAGACGATCATCCTGTTCCAGGACACCTCGCTCGTGTACGTCCTCTCGATCACCGATTTCCTCGGGGCCGCGTCGAAGGTCGCGCAGCGCGACGGCCGCCTGGTCGAGATGTACCTGTTCGCCGCGCTCGTGTACTTCGTCGTCAGTTACGGCCTGTCGCTGCTGGTCAAGCGGCTGCAGCAGAAGATCGCCATCGTCCGCTAACGGGAGCCCGCAGTCATGCCGATGATCGAGATCCGCGACGTGTCGAAGTGGTACGGGAGCTTCCAGGTGCTGAAGAACTGCACGACCAGCGTCGAGAAGGGCGAGGTGATCGTCGTCTGCGGCCCCTCGGGGTCGGGCAAGTCGACGCTGATCAAGACCGTCAACGCGCTCGAGCCGTTCCAGAAGGGCGACATCGTCGTCGACGGCATCAAGGTCAACGACCCGTCGACCGACCTGCCCAAGCTGCGTGCCCGCGTCGGCATGGTGTTCCAGCACTTCGAGCTGTTCCCGCACCTGACGGTGACGGAGAACCTGACGCTCGCGCAGGTGAAGGTGCTGAAGCGCACGACCGACGAGGCCGTCGCGCGCGGGCTCAAGTACCTCGACCGCGTCGGCCTCGCCGCGCACAAGGACAAGTTCCCGGGCCAGCTCTCGGGCGGCCAGCAGCAGCGCGTGGCGATCGCCCGCGCGCTGTCGATGGACCCGATCTGCATGCTGTTCGACGAGCCCACGTCCGCGCTCGACCCGGAGATGATCAACGAGGTGCTCGACGTGATGGTCCTGCTCGCGAAGGAGGGCATGACGATGATGGTCGTCACGCACGAGATGGGCTTCGCGCGCAAGGTGGCGAACCGGGTCATCTTCATGGACCAGGGCCAGATCGTCGAGGACGCCACGAAGGACGACTTCTTCGGCAAGCCGCGCAGCGAGCGCGCGCAGCAGTTCCTCGCGAAGATCCTGCATCATTGACGACCGGGGTCGGATTCGAATCCGACCCCGGTGGTCGTCGACGGGGCGGAGGGCGGGCGCCCGAGGTCCGGCGCGCCGCGCCTCAACGCAGGAGCAGCGCCAGCCCGCTCAGCACCAGCAGCCCGCCGACCAGCCGGCGGAACGTGGCCGGGTCGATCCGGTCGTGCACCCACTCGCCGGCCAGGGTGCCGACCGCGACCGGGACCGCGGCGCCCAGCACGAGCGGGAAGTCCTCGGGACGGAACACGCCGCCGGCCAGGTAGGCGGCGGAGCGCACGATCGACAGCACGAGGAGCGTCGTCGACACGGTGACGCGGAACACGCTCTTCGACAGCCGCAGCCCGTCGAGGTAGGTGACGTAGACGGGGCCGGCCATGCCGCCGAACACGGTGGCGACGACGGCGCCGAGCGTGCCGATCGGCAGCGCCGTCCAGCGCGGTAGCCGCTTCGCCTCGCCGCCGGGGCGACTGCCGAACAGGCTGTAGAGCGCGTAGCCGACGACGTAGAGGCCGAGCGCGCGGATCAGGACCTCCGCGCTCACCTCGCGGAACACCCAGATCCCGAGCGGCACGCCGATCAGGATCCCGGGCACGAACTCGGCGAGCCGCCGCCAGGCGATCAGCGGCCAGTCGCGCGCCGCCTGCCGGATCGACACGAACGCGCCGATGAACGTGATGAGCGGCGCGACCGTCGCGAGCGGCAGCACGAACGCCATCAGCGGCGTCGCGACGACGCCCGATCCGAAGCCGGCCGCGCCGCGGACCGCGTAGCCCGCGAACAGCGCCGCGGCGCACCAGGCCGTCTCGACGAGACCGAGCGGCCAGGCGGGCATGCGCTAGGGCCCGACGTAGGCCGGCTTCGGCTGCGTGAAGAACGCGTGCAGGATGTGGTAGACGAGCCGGTAGTTCTTCTGCTGGAAGCTCGCGTGCGAGATGCCCGGCATCACGACGAACTGCTTGTCGGGCGAGGGCAGCTTCTCGAAGAACGCGACGAGATCGGCGAACCCCGCGATGCCGTCGTACTGCCCGCGCATCACGATCGTCGGCACCGGGATGCGCGCGGGATCGTTGACCGGCAGCCGCGAGCACATGTCGATGTAGGTGCCGTTGGGCATCGAGTCGTCGAGCGCGAGGATCGCGTCGGCGAACGCGTCGACGGTGCGCCTGTCGGCGCAGTCCGGGTGGTCGCGTTCGAAGATGGAGTGGACGAACGCGCGGTCGATCGGCCGCCGCTTCGACTTCATGAACTCGGGCAGCTTCCTGCGCCGCTGCTCGAGCGTCGGGCTGCCCTCGCCGGTCCACACGTACGCGTCGAGCGCGAGGCGGGCGACCCGGTCCGGATGCCGCTCGGCGAACAGCGCCGCGCGCAGCGCGCCCGAAGAGATGCCGTAGACGAGGAACGATTTCACGCCGCGCGTGCGCATGATGTAGTCGGTCGCCGCGGCGAGGTCGTCGGCGCCGTTCGCGATGTCGCAGGTGATGTCGCGGTGCTTCGACGAGCGCCCGTAGCCTTCCATGTCGACGCACCAGCACTCGAAGCCGCGGCGCGCGAACCAGTCCATCACCGACGAGTCGGGCCGGCCGGGGACGACGAGGTCGAACGTCGGCTGCGAGGCCATCGACGAGCCGTGCACGAACAGCACGCAGGGCTTGCCGTCGGGGCTGCCGGCGTACTTCTGCCAGAGGAACAGGCGGACCTCGCCCTTGTCCGTCCAGTGCTCGACGCCGGTGACCGCGGCCTCGGCCGCGGAGGTCGCTTCGTTCATGCGCGCTCCGTTCGTTGCGATGCTTCGGGGGCGGTCAGTCGATCTTCGCCCCGGTGTCCTTGATCACGCGCGCCCAGCGCTCCTTCTCGGCGCGGAAGAACCGGCCGAACTCGGCGGGCGTCGAGGCCACGATCTCGAGGTTGTGGCTGGCGTAGAACGCCTTCACGTCGGGCAGGGCCATCACGGCGACGAGCTCGCGGTGGAGCCGGTCGACGACCGGCTGCGGCGTGCCCTTCGGCGCGAGCAGCCCCATCCAGACGTAGGCTTCGTAGCCGGGCAGCGTCTCGGCGATCGCCGGCACGTCGGGGAGGGCCTCGGCGCGCTTCGCGCCGGTCGTGGCGAGCGGGCGGAGCTTCCCGGCCTTGATGTGGCCCATCATCCCCGCGGTGCCGGGGATCGACACCGGCACCTGGCCGGCGAGCAGGTCGGTCGTCGCCTGCGCGCTCCCCTTGTACGGGATGTGGTTCATCTTCAGCCCCGCCATCGACGCGAGCATCGCGGCGAACAGGTGCTGGCCGCTGCCGTTGCCCGACGACGCGTAGTCGACCTTGCCCGGGTTCTGGCGCACGTAGGCGAGGAACTCGTCGAAGGTCTTCGCCGGGAACGTCGGGTGGACGACCAGCACGCCGGGCTCCTCGCCGATCAGCATGATCGGCGCGAAGTCCTCGATCGGGTCGAAGGGAAGCTTCGGGTAGAGCGTGGCGCTGATCGCGTTGGTCTGCGACGCGAGCAGCAGCGTGTAGCCGTCCGGCGCCGCCTTCGCGACCTCGCCGGCGCCCAGCGTCGCGCCCGCGCCCGGCTTGTTCTCGACGACGACCTGCTGGCCCAGCCGCTCGCCGAGCTTCTGCGCGACGATGCGCGTCGGACCGTCGACCGCGCCGCCCGGCGAGAACGGCACGACGATCTTGACCGGCCGCGCCGGGTAGTCCTGCGCGAGCGCGGGAGTCGCGAAGGCGAGGATCGCGGCGGCGAGGAGGCGGGCGAGGCGGGGATGCGAGCGCGCGATCGGCGTCATGGTCGCAATCGGTCGAGTGGGAGAGGGCGGGCGTCAGCCGGCGGACGCGCAGCGCGCGACGGCCGGCTCATAGCGCGATCGCAGCTCGTCGGCGCTCCGCGCCTCGACGCCGAGGTCGCGCAGCACGCCGTCGGCGAGGCCGTAGACGAGGCCGTGCAGCGAGAGCGGCTGGCCGCGGCGCCACGCCTCCTCGACGATCGTCGTGCGCGAGACGTGCACGACCTGCTCGATCACGTTGAGCTCGCACAGGCGGTCGACGCGCCAGTCGAAGTCGCCCCGGCGGCCCAGCACCCCCGCGTGGCGCAGCGCGACGTCCTGCACGTGCCGCAGCCAGTTGTCGATGAGGCCGTGCGCCGTGTCCTCGAGCGCCGCGCGGATGCCGCCGCACCGGTAGTGGCCCACGATGATCACGTGCTCGACCTTCAGCACGTCGACGGCGAACTGGAGCACCGACAGGCAGTTGAAGTCGGTGTGGACGACGACGTTCGCGACGTTCCGGTGGACGAAGAGCTCGCCGGGCGCGAGGTCGACGATCTCGTTGGCGGGCACCCGGCTGTCCGCGCAGCCGATCCACAGGTAGCGGGGCGCCTGCTGGCCGGCGAGCCCGCGGAAGAAGCCCGGGCGCTCCGCCTCGACGCGGGACGCCCAGGCGCGGTTGCGGTCGAGCAGGAGGCGGATCGAGGACATGGCCGGGGGCGCTGACTCGCCATGATACCGGCTCTGCCGCCGCGCCGGTTTCGGCGTACAATCGGTCAACGTCGGCCGGGACGCCCCCGCCGGCGTTTTTTGTGCCCGGCCTCCGGGGAGCCGCGACCCATGCGCATCGAGAACGACGTCAAGCTCGACTTCAAGGACGTGCTGATCCGGCCCAAGCGCTCGACGCTGACGACGCGCTCGCAGGTCGACATCTCGCGCGAGTTCCGCTTCCGCCACACCGGGACCGAGTACGCGGGCATCCCGATCGTCGCGTCGAACATGGACTCGACCGGGACCTTCGAGATGGCGCGCGCGCTCGACCGGTTCCGGCTCTCCGTCGCGCTGCACAAGCACTACGAGGTCGACGAGACCGTCGCGTTCTTCCGCGCGCTCGAGCGCAAGAGCGCGGCGTTCTACTCGATGGGCATCCAGGACGCCGACGAGGCGAAACTCCACGCCGTCATGGAGAAGGCGGGGAAGGGCGACGACTCGGCGATCCGGTACCTCTGCATCGACGTCGCCAACGGCTACACCGAGAGCTTCGTGCGCTTCGTCGCGAAGGTGCGCGCCGCCTACCCGCACCTCGTGATCATGGCGGGCAACGTCGTCACCGGCGAGATGACCGAGGAGCTGATCCTGTCGGGCGCCGACATCGTCAAGGTCGGCATCGGCCCCGGGTCGGTCTGCACGACGCGCAAGATGACCGGCGTCGGCTACCCGCAGCTCTCGGCGATCATCGAGTGCGCGGACGCGGCGCACGGCCTCGAGGGGCACATCTGCGCGGACGGCGGCTGCACGACGCCCGGCGACATCGCGAAGGCGTTCGGCGGGGGCGCCGACTTCGTGATGCTGGGCGGGATGTTCGCCGGGCACGACGAGTCGGGCGGCGAGGTCATCGAGGTCGACGGGAGGCCGTTCATGCGCTTCTACGGGATGAGCAGCCGCATGGCGATGGAGAAGTACGCGGGCGGCGTCGCCAAGTACCGCGCCGCCGAGGGCAAGGAGGTGCTGGTGCCGCACCGCGGGCCGGTGGCCGAGACCGCGCAGGAGATCCTGGGCGGCGTGCGGTCGGCGTGCACGTACGTGGGCGCGCGGCGCCTGCGCGAGCTGTCGAAGCGCACGACGTTCGTGCGCGTGACGCAGCAGCTGAACGAAGTGTTCGGGAAGAGCTGAGGGCGTCCGGGCATCGGGAACCGCGGGCGCCGCGGGACCCGGGAAATGCCGGGCGAGGAGTGGCCGGACCTGACCCCATGGAGGATCGAGGATGAGAACGCACCGCAACTTCGCGAGGATGGCGCTCGCGACGCTCGCAGCGCTGGCGGCCGGGCTCGCCGGGGCCCAGTTCCCCGACCACCCGGTCACGATGGTCGTCCCGTTCCCGCCGGGCGGCGTCGCCGACACGGTGGCGCGTCCGGTCGCCGAGGCGATGTCCCGCGAGCTGAAGCAGCCGGTCGTCATCGAGAACAAGGCCGGCGCGGGCGGCGCGATCGGCATGGCCCACGTCGCGAAGGCGAAGCCCGACGGCTACACCGTGCTGATGTCGCTCTCGTCGTACACGGTGCTGCCCGAGGCGGACAAGGTGATGGGCCGCACGCCCCAGTACCAGCTCGCGGACCTGAGGCCCGTCGCGCGCTTCACCGCCGACCCGACCGTGCTCGCCGTGCGCGCCGAGTCGCCGTGGAAGACCTACGCCGAGTTCATCGCGGCCGCGCGCGCCGCGCCGGGCAAGCTCACGTTCGGCTCGTCGGGCAACTACGGCACGATGCACATGCCGATGGCGATGCTCGAGCTCCAGCAGGGCGTCAAGTTCACGCACGTGCCCTACACGGGCGCGGGACCCGCGATCGTCGGCCTCCTGGGCGGGCAGGTCGACGCGATCGCGACCGGCCCGGCGACGATCGTCCAGCACGTGAAGTCCGGCAAGGTGCGCGTGCTCGCGCACTGGGGCGACGCGAGGCTCGCCTCGCTCCCCGACGTGCCGACGCTGAAGGAGCTCGGCGTGCCGATCGACTACGCGCAGTGGTCGGGGCTGTTCGTCCCGGCGGGCACGCCCGAGCCCGTGGTCGTTCGGCTGCGCGAGGCGGCGAAGGCCGCCGCGAACGACGAGCGCGTGAAGCAGGTGATGACCACGGCGGGCAGCCCGATCCTCTACCTGGACGCCCCCGAGTTCCAGCGCTACGTCGACGCGGACGCGGCGAAGATGGCCGAGATCGTGAAGAAGGTCGGCAAGCTCGAGTGAAGGCGGGGGCCTCGCGGGGGCCGGTGTAGAATTCCGCTTTACGCGCCCAGCCC
Source organism: Burkholderiales bacterium (assembly GCA_046347845.1). Taxonomy (GTDB): domain Bacteria; phylum Pseudomonadota; class Gammaproteobacteria; order Burkholderiales; family Casimicrobiaceae; genus VBCG01. The sequence continues at coordinate 101,501 of JAXMFH010000012.1, forward strand.
CCGCGATGGCCGACCTCCTCGCGCTGCCCGGCCGATCGGCCGCCTCGTCGTTCCGTCTCGCGAAGCTCCTCGACAGCCTGCGCGCCGCGCGGCCCGCGACCGACGTCGTCGCGCTGGCCGCGAGCTACCGGCACTACGTCGAGCTCGACGCGCCGCTCGCACCCGAGGCGCGCACGGTCCTCGACCGGCTCCTGACCTACGGTCCCGCCGACGACCGGCCCCCGGCCGGCGCGCCCGCGTTCGTCGTCGTGCCGCGCCCCGGCACGATCTCGCCGTGGTCGTCGAAGGCGACCGACATCGCGCACAACTGCGGGCTCGCCGCGGTCCGCCGCGTCGAGCGGGGCATCGACTGGCACGTCTCGACGAAGAGCGGCCGTCCGCCCGGCGCGCACGACCGCGAGGCGCTCGTCGCGCTGGTCTGCGACCGGATGACCGAAGCCGTGCTCGCGGGCCCCGCCGACGCGCACGTGCTGTTCGCGCACGTCGAGCCGCGGCCGCTCGCGTCGGTGCCGCTGCTCGCGCAGGGTCGCGACGCGCTCGTGCGGGCGAACGCCGAGCTGGGCCTCGCGCTCGCCGAGGACGAGATCGACTACCTCGACCGGTCGTTCCGCGCGCTCGGCCGCGACCCGACCGACGTCGAGCTCATGATGTTCGCGCAGGCGAACTCGGAGCACTGCCGCCACAAGATCTTCAACGCGAGCTGGATCGTCGACGGCGCGCCGCAGGGGAAGAGCCTGTTCGCGATGATCCGCGACACGCACGCCGCGCACCCGCAGGGGACGGTGATCGCGTACTCGGACAACGCGGCGGTGATGGAGGGGGCGCGGATCGAGCGCTTCCATCCCGACGGCGAGGGCCGCTACGGCACGCACCCGGCGCTCACGCACACGCTGATGAAGGTCGAGACGCACAACCATCCGACCGCGATCGCGCCGTTCCCCGGCGCCGCGACCGGGTCGGGCGGCGAGATCCGCGACGAGGGCGCGACCGGCATCGGCGCGAAGCCCAAGGCGGGGCTCGTCGGCTACACGGTCTCGCACCTGCGCGTGCCCGGGCAGGCCGAGCCCTGGGAGCCGCCGCTCGAGAAGCCCGCGCGGATCGCCTCGCCGCTCGCGATCATGCTCGAGGGCCCGATCGGCGCGGCGTCGTTCAACAACGAGTTCGGCCGTCCGAACCTCGGTGGCTACTTCCGCACGTTCGAGCAGGCGGTCGCGGGCGAGGTGCGCGGCTACCACAAGCCGATCATGATCGCCGGCGGCGTCGGCAACATCGACGCGCGGCACACGGGGAAGCACGCGCTCGGGGACGGCACGCTGATCGTCCAGCTCGGCGGCCCCGGCCTCCTGATCGGGCTGGGCGGCGGCGCGGCGTCGTCCATGGCGACCGGCGTCAATGCCGCCGACCTCGACTTCGACTCGGTGCAGCGCGGCAACGCCGAGATCGAGCGGCGCGCCCAGGAGGTGATCGACCGCTGCTGGCAGCTTTGCGACGCGAACCCGATCCTGTCGATCCACGACGTCGGCGCCGGCGGCCTTTCGAACGCCCTTCCCGAGCTCGTGCACGGCGGCGGCGCGGGCGGGACGTTCGACCTGCGGGCGGTGCCTTCCGGCGAGTCCGGCATGTCGCCGCGCGAGATCTGGTGCAACGAGGCGCAGGAGCGCTACGTGCTCGCGATCGCGCCCGGCGACCTCGGGCGCTTCGACGCGATCTGCCGGCGCGAGCGCTGCCCGTACGCGGTCGTCGGCCGTGCGCGCGCGGACGGACGCCTCGTCGTCGAGGACCCGCGCTTCGGCAACCGGCCGGTCGACGTCCCGCTCGACGTGATCCTCGGCAAGCCGCCGAAGATGACGCGCGACGTGCGGCGCGTCGCCCGGAGGCTCGCACCGCTCGACCTCTCGCGGGTCGCGGTCGCCGAAGTGGCGCGCCGCGTCCTGCGCTTTCCCGCGGTGGCCGACAAGACGTTCCTCGTGACGATCGGCGACCGCACGGTCGGCGGGCTGTGCTCGCGCGACCCGATGGTGGGGCCCTGGCAGGTGCCGGTCGCCGACGTCGCGGTGACGTTGATGGACTTCACCGGCCACGCCGGCGAGGCGATGGCGATGGGCGAGCGCACGCCGCTCGCGCTGATCGACGGGCCGGCGTCGGGACGGATCGCGGTCGCCGAGGCGATCACCAACCTGATCGCGGCCGACGTCGCGCTCGACCGCGTGAAGCTGTCGGCGAACTGGATGGCGCCCGCCGGGCACCCGGGCGAGGACGCGGTGCTGGTCGACACGGTGCGCGCGGTGTCCGAGTTCTGCATCGCGCTCGGCGTCTCGATCCCGGTCGGCAAGGACTCGATGTCGATGCGCACCGCGTGGCGCGACGGCGGCGTCGAGAAGTCGGTCACTGCGCCGGTGTCGCTGATCGTATCGGCGTTCGCGCCGGTCGCCGACGTTCGCCGCACCTCGACGCCGCTCCTCTCGCGCGAGGAGGGCACCAGGCTCGTCTGGATCCAGGCGATGCCGGGCCGGCGACGGCTGGGCGCGAGCGCGCTCGCCCAGGTCTACGGCCAGCTCGGCGACGAGGCGCCGGACGTGACGCCGCAGGCGCTCGCCGCGCTGGCCGGCGTCGTGCGGGGCCTGCGCGAGCGCGGGGCGATGCTCGCCTACCACGACGTCGGCGACGGCGGCCTGCTCGCGACGCTCGCCGAGATGGCGTTCGCGTCGCGCGCCGGCCTCGACGTGCGCCTCGACGAGGTCTCGGGCGATGCGCTCGGCGCGCTCTTCGCCGAGGAGATCGGCGCGGTCGTCGAGGTGGCCGCGTCGGAGGCGGCGCGGACGGTGTCGGAGGCACGGACCGCCGGGCTCGAGGCGCACGCGATCGCGACGGTCGCGGCGCACGACCGGCTGCGCATCGTTCGCCACGGTGCGGTGCTCGTCGACGAGGCGCGCGACGACCTGCACCGCGAGTGGTCGGCGCTCACGCACGCGATGCAGCGGATGCGCGACGAGCCGCTCGCCGCCGATCAGGAGCGCGCGCGGATCGGCGACGCGTCGGACCGGGGGCTCCAGCCGGTCGTCGCGTTCGATCCGGACGACGACGTCGCCGCGCCGTTCGTCGCGAAGGGCGTCCGGCCGCGCGTCGCCGTGCTTCGCGAGCAGGGCGTGAACGGGCAGGTCGAGATGGCGGCGGCCTTCGACCGCGCCGGGTTCGAGGCGCACGACGTCCACACGACCGACATCGCGTCGGGCCGGCGCTCGCTCGCCGACTACGCGGGGTTCGTCGCCTGCGGCGGGTTCTCGTACGGCGACGTGCTGGGCGCGGGCGAGGGCTGGGCGAAGTCGATCCTGTTCGACGCGAGGCTCGCCGACGCGTTCGCCGCGTTCTTCGCCCGGCGCGATGCGTTCGCGCTGGGCGTGTGCAACGGCTGCCAGATGATGAGCGCGCTCGCCGACCTCGTGCCGGGCGCCGCGCACTGGCCGCGGTTCGTCCGCAACCGATCCGAGCAGTTCGAGGCGCGGCTCGTGCAGGTGCGCATCGAGCCGTCGCCGTCGCTGTTCTTCCGCGGGATGGAGGGCAGCGTGCTGCCGGTCGCGACCGCGCACGGCGAGGGCTACGCCGAGTTCCGCGACGAGGCGCACCTCGCCGCGGCGCGAGGCTTGGTCTCGATGCGCTACGTCGACGGCGCGCTCCGTGCGGCGGCGGCCTACCCGCACAACCCGAACGGCTCGCCCGAGGGGATCACGGGCCTCACGACGGCCGACGGCCGGTTCACGATCCTGATGCCGCACCCCGAGCGCGTCTGGCGGACCGCGCAGCTCTCGTGGGCCCCGCGCGGGTGGGGCGAGGCGTCGCCGTGGCTCAGGATGTTCCGCAACGCCCGCGCCGCGATCGGGTAAGCTAGCCCGGCAATCCCGTTCGGGCGACGCGCGGGCGGGGTTCCGGAGGCGGTTTCCATGACGCTCAAGGTCTACGCAATCGACGGGATGGTGCCGGTGGTCGACCCCACCGCGTACGTGCACCCGTCCGCCGTGCTCATCGGCGACGTGATCGTCGGCCCCGACTGCTACATCGGGCCCTGCGCCTCGCTGCGCGGCGACTTCGGCCACATCGAGATCCGCGCCGGCTCGAACGTGCAGGACAGCTGCATCCTGCACGGCTTCCCGGGGCTGGGGACCGTCGTCGAGGAGAACGGGCACATCGGCCACGGCGCGGTGCTGCACGGCTGCACGGTGCAGCGGAACGGGCTGGTCGGGATGAACGCGGTGGTCAACGACCACGCGGTCGTCGGCGAGTCGTCGATCGTCGCCGCGATGGCGTTCGTCAAGGCGCAGATGGTGATCCCGCCGCGCACGCTCGTCGCCGGCATCCCGGCGCGCGTCGTCCGGTCCCTCACCGAAACCGAGCTCAAGTGGAAGGTCGAGGGCACCGAGCACTACCAGCTCCTCGCGCGGCGATCGCTCGCGACGATGCAGGCGGTCGACCCGCTGCCCGCGCCGGAGCCCGGCCGCGGACGGATGGAGCTGCCCGAGATCCTGCCGCTGTCGATCGTCAAGGCGCGCAAGCGCTGAGCGTCCCACGGGGGCGGGAGGCACGGTGACCTCGCTCGCCAACCCGCTCGCCGGCCACGTCTGGCGCACCCGCTACCGGTTCGAGGACGAGCCCTCCGTCGACGCGACGCTCGACCGCGTGGCGCGCGCGCTCGCGGAGGCCGAGGAGCACGACCGCTCGGGCTGGGCACGCCGCTTCCGGGACGCGCTCGAAGGCTACGCGTTCCTGCCGGGCGGGCGCATCCTCGCGGGCGCCGGCACCGGCCGGCGCGTGACGCTCATGAACTGCTTCGTCATGGGCACGCTGGACGACTCGCTCGACGGCATCTTCACCGCGCTGCACGAGGCCGCGATCACGCTGCAGCAGGGCGGGGGCGTGGGCACCGACTTCTCGCCGCTGCGGCCGAAGGGGGCGCGCACCGACGCGACCGGCGGCCGCTCGTCCGGACCGGTCTCGTTCATGCAGCTGTGGGAGCAGATGTGCGCGACGGTCACCGACGCGAGTCCGCGCCGGGGCGCGATGATGGGCGTGATGGCGTGCGACCACCCGGACGTCCACGCGTTCGTCGCGGCGAAGCGCGTCGCGGGCAAGCTCACGCATTTCAACGTGTCGGTCCTCGTGCAGGACGCGTTCATGCGCGCCGTGGCGCAGGACGGGCCGTGGACGCTCGCGTTCCCGCGCTTCCGCATCGAGCGGACGATCCGCGCGCGCGACCTGTGGGACGCGATCGTGGGCGGCGCGTACGCGTCGGCCGAGCCCGGCGTGCTGTTCATCGACCGGATCCGCAGCGAGGACAACCTCGCGTACTGCGAGACGATCAGCGCGACCAACCCCTGCGGCGAGATCCCGCTGCCGCCCTACGGCGCCTGCGACCTCGGGTCGATCAACCTGACCGCGTTCGTGCGCGAGCCGTTCACGCCGCGCGCGCGCCTCGACCTCGACGCGATCGCCGCGCTCGTGCCCGTCGCGGTCCGGATGCTCGACGACGTCTGGACCGTCACGCAGTTCCCGGTGCCCGCGCAGGCCGAGCAGGGCCGCGCGTCGCGCCGCGTCGGCCTCGGCGTCACGGGCCTGGGCGACGCGCTCGCGATGCTGGGCCTGCGCTACGACGGCGACGAGGGACGCGCCGCGGCGGCGGCCGCGATGCGGACGATCGTCGAGCGCGCGTACGCGGCCTCGGTCGAGCTCGCCCGCGAGCGCGGCGCGTTCCCGCGGTTCCGGCGCGAGCCGTACCTCGCCGCGCCGTTCGTCGCGCGCCTGCCCGGCGAGATCCGGAACGCGATCGCGGCGCACGGGATTCGCAACAGCCACCTGACCGCGATCGCGCCCGCCGGCACGATCAGCGTGCTCGCCGGCGGCGTGTCGTCGGGCATCGAGCCGATCTTCGCGCTCGAGGGCGTCCGCCGCGTGCGCCAGGAGGACGGAAGCTTCGCGGAGGTCGAGGTCGCGTGCCCGGCGCTGCTCGCGTGGCGCGCCAGAGCGGCGGCAAACGCACCGCCGCCCGCCGCGTTCGTCACGGCGACCGCCATCGGCCCGGAGGCGCAGCTGCGCATGCAGGCGGCGCTGCAGCCGCACGTCGACAACGCGATCTCGAAGACGACCAACGTCGCCGCCGACATCGCGTACGAGGACTTCGCCGCGATCTACTCGCGCGCGTTCGAGCTGGGGCTCAAGGGCTGCACGGTGTTCCGGCCGAATCCGGTGACCGGGGCCATCCTGCGCTGACCTCGGGCATCGGCCGCGGGGCACGTCGAGCGTCCGACGGAGAGGAGGCGACGAACCGGGAGCAGGAGGGCGCGGCGGGGTGGGGGACCACCACGCGCGGCGCGACCAGGGGCTGGCTCGCCTGCGACCCGTTCACCTGCGCGGGCTCGCTGGCGCCGGTCGTATTCATCGCGGTGTCCGCGATCGGGCTGGTCCTGGGCGAGCAGGCCGCCCAGGGGCGGACCGTCGCGCGGCTGCGGGACGCCACGGGCCGCGACGCGGGCGGTCGCCCGGTCGCCCCGCCGCGGTGGCCGCCGGACGAGGTCGCGCTCGCGTGGGCGGGCCTCGCAGTCGCCGTGATCGCGTGGCGCGCCGCACGTTGGCCGTGACCTGCATTGACCCCGCGGCCGCGATGCGAAATACTCGACCGCTGCCCTCCCGTCCCGTCCGCACGCGCGAGCGTTGCCGACGCCCCCGAGCCCAGCCGTTGACCGTCCCCATCGCCTCCCCGTCCGCGAACGACCGCGCGCGACTGCTCGACCTGATCCACGGCTATCGCACGACCTGCATCGTCGCCGCGGCGCTCGATCTCGGCGTCCTCGACGCGCTCGCCGGCGCGCCGGCGCGCCCCGTCGATCTCGCCCGCGGCCTCGGTGTCGATGGCGACGCGCTCGCGCGACTGCTGCGCGGCATGGCCGCGCTCGGGCTCGTCTCGTTACGGCCGGCGGAGGTCGCGTTGACCGCGCTCGGGCGCACGCTCGCCGATCCCGAAGCCGGCGTGCGCGAGCGGGCGCTGCTCGCGAGCCGCGAGTACGTCCCGGCCTGGCAGGCGCTCGCGCACGCGGTGGCGACCGGCGCGACCGGGTTCGAGCGCGCCTTCGGCATGAGCGCGTGGGAGCACCGGCAGCGCCACCCCGAGCACAACGCGTGGCTCAACGCGACGATGGCCGACGACCAGCGGCGCGCCGCGGGGGCGATTCCCGCCGCCTACGACTTCTCGGCCTGCCGCAGAATCGTCGACGTCGGCGGCGGCGAAGGCGCGCTCCTCGCCGAGATCCTCGCCGCGTATCCGCAGCCGAAGGCGGTCCTCCTCGACCAGCCGCACGTCGTCGCCGGCGCCGCGGCGCGCCTCGCCGCCGCCGGCGTGGTGCACCGCTGCGAGGTCGTCGGCGGCTCGTTCTTCGATCCGCTGCCGCGCGACGGCGACGCGTACCTGCTGCAGCACGTGCTCCACAACTGGAGCGACGAGCGCGCGGGCGCGATCCTGCGCCGCTGCCGCGAAGCCATCGCGCCGCAGGGCGCGCTGCTCGCGATCGAGAACGTCGTCCCGGACGACGGCGCCGCCGGCACGCACGTCGCGATGCTCGACCTGCACATGATGGTGATGCTGGGCGGGCGCGAGCGCACGCGCGACGAGTTCGCGGCGCTCCTCGCCGGCGCCGGCTTCGCGCTGCAGCGCTCGCTGCCTGCCGCGGCCGCCGTCCAAATCCTCGTTGCCCGTCCTGCATGACCGCGCGCCCGGCCATGCCTTCGCAGCCGCAGCTGCACTGGAGCGACGCGGCGTTCCACTGGGACCGCTACGGCCCGCCGCTGCGCCCGGCGCCGGAGGACATCCGGGCGATGGAGGCGCTGGTGCGCGGGATGCCCGCACCGAGGGTGCTGATGCTCGGCGTCACGCCGGAGATCGCGACGATGGGCTGGCCCGCCGGAACGCGGCTGCACGCCGTCGACCGCTCGCGGCCGATGCTCGAGCGCGTGTGGCCCGGCGATCTCGCGCACCGCTCGTCCGAGCGCGGGGATTGGCTCGAGCTGCGCTGGGGCGAGGTGCGCTACGACGTGATCATCGGCGACGGGATCTTTCCGCTGCTCGCCTACCCCGGCGAATGCCGCACGCTCGTCGCGGGCATCCGCCGCGGGCTCGCCGACGGCGGGATCTTCGTCACGCGGCACTTCCTGCAGGCGCCTCGGCGCGAAGCGCCCGCCGCGGTGTTCGCCGATCTCCTCGGCAAGCGGATCGGCTCGTTCGACGCGTTCAAGATGCGCCTCGCGATGGCCATGCAGGAGGACGCCGCGACCGGCGTGCGGATGGGCGACGTCTTCGCCGCCTGGGAGGACGCACGCCTCGACCGCGGCGCGCTGCTCGCGGCCACCGGCTGGCCGTCGGGGACGCTGGAGACGATCCGCCCCTGGGCCGGCAAGGACGCGCGCCTCGCCTTCGCGTCCGAGGAGGAGATGGCTTCTCTGATGGGGGAAGTGTTCGACGCGCTGCCGCCGCGGGTCGGCCGCTACGAGCTCGCCGAGCGCTGCCCGGTCGTCGGTTACCGCCCGCGTCCCCAGGGATGACGCCCGACCGGCCCGCGCCGCTGCCGCCCGCGGATCTCGAGGATTCGTACCCGCTCGCTTCGCTGCAGCGGGTGATGCTGGTGCAAGGGCTCGCGCGGCCCGATTCCGGCACGTACCTCCAGCAGAAGGTCTGCGACTGGCGAGAGCCGCTCGACGCCGCGCTGCTCGAGCAGGCCTGGCAGCGCGTCGTCGACCGCCACCCGATGCTGCGCACGTCGTTCCTCCTCGAGGGCCCGGGCGGGGGGCGGCAGCGTGTCCACCGTCACGCCCGCCTGCCCTGGCACGTCGAGGACTGGCGCGAGCTCGCGCCCGACGAGCAGGACCGCCGCTTCGAAGCGCACGTCGCCGCCGACCGGCATCGCGACTTCGACCTGCAGGTGCCGCCGCTGCTGCGGCTCGCCCTCTTCCGCTGCGCCGAGCGTCGCTGGCGGTTGCTGCTCACCTATCACCACGCGGCGCTCGACGGCCGTTCCGAGGGCATCGTGCTCCGTGAGGCGCTCGACCTCTATGACGCGCTCGCCGCCGGCCGCGCCGCAGATCTGCCGGCGCCGCCGCGCCCCTACCGCGAGTTCATCGCGTGGCTGGGCGAGCGCGACGCGGGCGCCGCGCGCGATTACTGGCGCGAGACCTTCGAAGGGTGGACCGCGCCGACCTCGCTCGCCGGTTGCCTGCCGGGACCGCAGGGCGCGCCGTCCGGCGAGCGGTACGGGGCGCACGAAATCCGGCTCTCGCGCGAGGCGAGCGACGCGCTCGCCGCGTTCGCGCGCGAGCAGGACGTCACGCTCAACTCGCTCGTCCTCGGCGCGTGGGGCGAGCTCCTGAGCCGCTACAGCGGCGAGACCGACGTGACGTTCGGCGTCACCGTCGCGTTGCGCGGCCGCCCCCCCGATCCCTTCGCCGGCTCGGTGGGGCTGTTCATCAACTCGGTGCCGATGCGTCTCGTCGCCGATCCCGCGTTGCCCCTGTCCCGATGGCTGCAGGCCGTGCGCGCGCAATGGCGCTCGATGCGCCCGCACGCCTGGGCGCCGCTGCCGGAGATCCGCAAGTGGGCCGGCGCGGGGCACGCCGCGCCGCTCTTCCGCTCGCTCGTCGTCTTCGAGCACGCGCCGGTCGGCGCCCGGCTGCGCGAGGAGCGCCCGCAATGGGCGAACCGCGAGTTCGCCTTCCGGGTGGCGCCGACGCATCCGCTCACGCTGGTCGCCTTCGGCGCGCCCGTCGTGTGGCTGCGCATCGTCTACGAGCGCGCGACGTTCGACTCGGCGGCGGTGGCGGCGATGGTCGAGCATCTGCGCATCCTGCTCGAAGGGATGAGCCGCGAGCGCGACGTGCCGCTCGCGCAGCGCACGATGCTGGCGGAGGACGAGCGCCGGCGGCTCGTCGTCGAGTGGAACGCCACCGCGCGCACGTTCGACGCGCTCGATTGCGTGCACCGGCTGATCGCGCGGCAGGCGCAGCGCACGCCCGGGGCGATCGCCGTCGAGGCGGGCGAGCGCCGCCTGACCTACGGCGAGCTGGACGTGCGCGCGAACCGTCTCGCCGCCGCGCTGCGCCGCGCGAAGGTCGGACCCGGCGACCTGGTGGGCGTGTGCACCGAGCGCGCGCCGGAGCTCGTCGTCGCGATCCTCGGCACGCTGAAAGCCGGCGGCGCGTACCTGCCGATCGACCCGGCCACCCCCCCGGAGCGCATCGCGCGCATCGCCGCCGATGCACGGGCGCCGATCTTCGTCGCCACGCCGCGCACGGCGTCGCGGCTCGCGCGATACGGCGGGCGCACACTGGTGCTCGACGAGCGCGGCGACGAGACGGCGCGGGAATCCGCGGAGAGCCTGCCCGACGCAACGGACCTCGACGGTCTCGCGTACGCGGTGTACACGTCCGGATCGACGGGCGAGCCGAAAGGAATCGCGATCGGCCATCGCGCGCTCGCCAACCACACGCTCGCGCTCGTCGAGCGCTACGCCATCGGCGCCGCCGACCGGCGGCTGCAATTCGTCTCGATCGGCTCCGACGTCCTCGCCGCCGAGGTCTTTCCGGTGCTCGCCGCAGGCGGTACGCTGGTGCTGCGTCCCGACGCGGGGATCCTCGCGATCGCCGACTTCCTGCGCTTCGCCGACGAGCGCGGGATCACCATCGCCGGACTGCCGAGCGCGTACTGGCACGAGTGGGTCGCCGCGATGGACGCGGCGGCTCTGCCGTGGCCGCGCGCGCTGCGGCTGGTCGTCTCGGGCATGGACACCGTGCGCCCGGACCGCTTCGCCGCGTGGAAGCGGCTCGCCGCCGGGCGGCTGCGCTGGTTCAACGCCTACGGTCCCTCGGAGGCGACCTGCACCGCGGCGAACTTCGAGGCCGATCTCGCGAGCGACGCGACGCCGGCGGTCGTGCCGATCGGCCGCCCGCTGCCGAACGTGCGCATCTACCTCCTCGACGCGCTCGGGCGGCCGGTGCCGATAGGCCTTCCGGGCGAGATCTGCATCGCCGGCGCCGGCGTCGCGCTCGGCTACCTCAACCAGCCGCAACTCACCGCCGAGAAGTTCGTCCGCGATCCGTTCAGCGACGACCCCGCGAGCCGCCTCTACCGCTCCGGCGACCTCGCGCGCTACCTTCCCGACGGCAACCTCGTGTTCCTCGGCCGCCGCGACGACCAGGTCAAGATCCGCGGCTTCCGCGTCGAGCCGGGCGAGATCGAGCGCGCGCTCGTCGTGCTGCCCGCGGTGCGCGACGCGTGCGTCGTCGTGCACGGCGCGGCCGACGCGCGGCGCCTCGTCGGCTATGTCGTCCGCGCAGCGGGCAGCGATGCCGCGCCGGCCGAATTGCGAGCCGCGTTGCGCCGCACGCTGCCCGAGCACCTCGTGCCCGCGCAGATCGTCCTCGTCGACTCGCTGCCGCGGCTCGCGAGCGGCAAGGTCGACCGGCTCGCGCTCCCGCAGCCCGCGCCGGCGTCGACGCGCAGCGCGGACATCGATCCGGGCGATCCGGTGCAGGCGAGGCTCGCCGCGCTGTGGGAAGCGCTGCTGCCGGGCCCGGTGCGCGCCACCGACCGCTTCCTCGACGCCGGCGGCGACTCGCTGCGCGGCCTGCAGCTCATCGCCGCCGTGCAGGCCGAGTTCGGCGTCGAGATCCCCCCGGAGGCGCTGTTCGACGACGCCGCGACGATCGAAGGTCTCGCCGCGCGCATCGGCGCCGAGCTCGGCCGCGCCGGGCCGGCGGGCGCGACGACCACGATCCACCGCCGCGCCCCCGACGCGGCGGTCCCGTTGTCGAGCACGCAGGCGGGCGCCTGGTTCCTGCAACGCCTCGACGCGACCGGCGTCGCCTACAACGAGCCGCGGCTGTGGGAGATCGAAGGCGAGGTCGACCCCGGCGCGTTGCGGGCAGCGCTCGCCGCGGTGGCAGCGCGGCAGCCGATGCTGCGCACGCGCTTCGTCGCGATCGACGGGCATCCGCGGCAGGTGATCGACGAGCGCGCCGAGGTCGCGCTCGAGATCGTCGACCTCGCACCGGCGCCCGGGAGCGAGCGCGAGAGGCTCGCCGCCGCGGTGCGCGAGCGCACGCTCGCCAGGCTCGATCTCGCCGCGGCCACGCCGTCGCGCTGGACGCTGCTGCGCCTCGCGCCGGCGCGGCATGCACTGCTGCGGGTGTCGCACCACATCCTGGGCGACGCCGCGTCGGCAGCGATCCTCCACCGCGAGTTGTCGCAGGCCTACGCGGCGGCGCGCGCCGGCCGCGACCCGGCGCTGCCGCCGCTCGCGATCGACTATGCCGACTATTCGGTGTGGCAGGCGACGCCCCAGGCGGGCGCGCGCCTGGAGCGCGCGCTCGCGTTCTGGAAAGCGCGCCTCGCCGGCCTGCCGGTGCTCCCGCTGCCGGCGGATTTCGCGCGGCCGCCGGCGCAGAGCTTCCGCGGCGCGATCGTCGCCGGCACGCTGCCGCGGGAAGCGGCCGCCGCGCTCGAAGGGCTCGGCCGCGCGCAGGGCGCCACCGCGTTCGCGAGCTACTTCGCCGCGTTCGCCGCGCTCCTCGCGCGACTGTCGGGCGGGGTGGATCTCGCGATCGGGACGCCTGTCGCGGCGCGTACGCTGCCCGAGCTCGCGCCGATCGTCGGCTTCTTCGCCAACACCGTGGTGCTGCGTGCCGACCTCTCGGGCAGGCCGTCGACGCACGCGCTGCTCGCGCGGAGCCGCGACATGCTCGCCGAAGTCCTCGCGCACCAGGAGGCGCCGCTCGAGCGTCTCGTCGACGCGCTGGGCGTCGCGCGGGACCCGTCGCGCAATCCGCTGTTCCAGATCGCCTTCGCGGTTTGGGACGAGGCCGGCGCCGAGCTCGCGCTCGACGGTGCGCAATGCCGGAGCATCGACTCGGGGATCGAGCGCGCCAAGTTCGACCTCACGCTGACCGTCGTCAGGCGCGCGGATCGCGTCGAGATGCGCTGGGAGTACTGCACCGACCTGTTCCGGCGCGACACCGTCGAGCGAATGGGCCGGCAGTACGCGCGTCTCGTCGCGGCCATGGCGGCGGAGCCGTCGCGGCCGGTGGCCACGCTGCCGCTGATGGACGACGACACCGCACGGCGCATGACTCGCCAGGCGATCGGCGCGGCGCTCCCGTATCCCGCGGCAAGCACGATCGCGCAGCGCTTCGCCGAGCAGGCCATCGCGCGGGGGCAGGCGCCCGCCGTGGGTGCGGTGGCCTATGCCGAGCTCGACGCGGCGTCCAACCGCCTCGCGCGCGAGCTGCGGCGGCGCGGCGCGGGCCCGGGCGCCGTCGTCGCGGTCGCACGCCGCGCGACGGCGGACATCGCGCTCGCGTGGCTCGCCGCGCTCAAGGCCGGCGCCGCGTACCTGCCGATCGACCCCGAGCTGCCGGCGGAGCGCATCGGCCAGATGATCGCCGACGCGCGGGCGGCGTACGCGATCGCGGATGACGCCTTCGAGCGGACGTTGGGACGGCCCGGGGTCTTTGTGATCTGCCCCGACCGCGACGCGCCGGCGATCGCCGCGCACCCCTCGCTCCCGATCGACGCCGGCACCGGGCCCGACGATCCGGCCTACGTGACCTACACCTCCGGCTCGACCGGCGCGCCGAAGGGCGTGGTCATCCCCCAGCGCGCCGTGCTGCGGCTCGTCTGCGCGACCGACTGCGCGCAGATCGGCCCCGAGGACACCGTTGCGCAGATCGCCAATCCGGCGTTCGACGCCTCGACGTTCGAGTTCTGGGGCGCGCTGCTCAACGGAGCGCGGCTCGTCGGCATCCCGCGCGCGACCGTGCTCGCGCCGCGCGCGCTCGCCGACGCGCTCGCCGCCGAGCGGGTGAGCGCGCTGTTCCTCACCACCGCGCTGTTCAATTCGGTGGCGCGCGACGCACCGGAGGCCTTTCGGGCGTGCCGGTGCGTGCTCTTCGGCGGCGAGGCGGTCGAGCCGCGCTGGGCCGCCGCCGTGCTGCGCGCCGGCGCGCCGCGCGAGCTGCTGCACGTCTACGGACCGACCGAGACGACGACGTTCGCCACCTGGCACGCGGTGCGCGAAGTCCCGCCGAATGCGGCGACGATCCCGATCGGGCGCCCGCTCGCCAACACCGAAGCGTTCGTGCTGCGCGAGGATGGCGAGCTCGCCGCACCCGGCGAGCCCGGCGAGCTCTGGATCGGCGGGCCGGGACTCGCGCTGGGCTACTGCAACGCGGCCCCCGGCGAGCCCACGCGTTTCGCCGAGCGCCGGATCGGGACGGGGCCTGCGCGCCGCCTCTACCGCAGCGGCGATCTCGTCCGCGTCGACGACGACGGCGCGATCGAGTTCCTCGGCCGGCGCGACCGGCAGGTGAAGCTCCGCGGGCATCGCATCGAGCTCGAGGAGATCGAGGCGGCGATCGCGCGACTGCCGCAGGTGCGCGCCGCCGCCGTGGCCTTGCAGGGCGATTCGAGCGACACGCGGCAGATCGTCGCCTGGCTCGTCGCCGCCGATCCGGCGGGTCCGCCGCCGTCCGACCTGCGCCACGCGCTGCGCCGCGTGCTGCCCGACTACATGCTGCCGACGTCGATGGTGTGGGTGAAGGCGCTGCCGCTCAACGCGAGCGGGAAGGTCGACCGCCGCGCGCTGCCGGCGCTCGCGCCGCTGGCGGGCGGCCCCGCGCAGTCGCAGACCGCGCCGCGCGACATGCTGGAGCAGGTGATCACCGGCATCTGGGAGCGCGTGCTCGGCAGGAGCGGCATCGGCGTGCACGACCATTTCTTCGAGATCGGCGGGCATTCGCTGCTCGCCGCCGAGCTCGTCGACGCGATCGAGCGCGAAACCGGCATCGCCGTTGCGCTCACGGCCCTCTTCGCCGACGACACGGTCGCCGGACTCGCCGGCGCGATGCGTTCGCCGCCGGAGGAGCTCGCCGCGCCGGTCATCGCGCTCAACGGCGGCGGAACGCGGCCGCCGCTCGTGTTCCTGCATGGCGACTTGAGCGGCGGCGGCTTCTACAGCCGCGCGCTCGCCCGCGCGCTGGGACCCGAGCAGCCGGTGCTGGTCGTGCAGCCGCACGGCCTCGACCACGCGCCGATCCCGGAGACGATCGAGGCGATGGCGGCCGATCGCCTGCGCGCGCTCGCCACGCTGCAACCGCGCGGGCCGTATCTGCTCGGCGGCTACTGCAACGGCGCGTTCGTCGCCTTCGAGATGGCGCGGCAGCTGGCCGCCCGGGGCGAGGACGTCCCGCTCGTCGTGGTGATCGAGGCCACGGCACCGCACGGCGGCGCGAGCACCGACGCGCCGGGCGATCGCTACGTCACGTTCGACCGCGGCGGCGTGCGGGCGCTCACGGCGCGCGACCGCGCGAGCGAGGCGCAGCTGCGCCATTCGCGGGCGATGGACCGCTACGTTGGCGGGCCGTTCGCGCAGCGCCTCGTGGTGGTGCGCACCGCCGCCGGCCGCGATCCGCGCCGCGACCTGGGCTGGGGGCGCTTCGCGCCACGCACCGAGCTGGACGTGCTGCCCGGCGACCACGTCACGCTCGTCACCCGCCATGTCGGCCTGCTCGCGCGGGCGCTGCGTGCCGCGATCGAGCGCACGCTCGCCGCTCGCGCCGCCGTTTCCTTCCGGAACGAAGCCGATGAACGATGAGCTGAACGGCGCGCGCTCGCTCGCGCAAACGCTCGTCAACTGCGGCGTGGAGGTGTGCTTCGCCAATCCCGGCACCTCCGAGCTGCATTTCGTCGCCGCCCTCGACGCGGTGGCCGGCATCCGACCGGTGCTGTGCCTGTTCGAAGGCGTGGCGACCGGCGCCGCCGACGGCTACGGGCGCATGGCCGGCAAACCTGCCGCCACCCTGCTGCACCTCGGGCCCGGCCTCGCCAACGGCCTCGCCAACCTGCACAACGCGCGCCGGGCGTGCACGCCGGTCGTCAACATCGTCGGCGACCACGCGACGCACCATCGGCGGCTCGACGCGCCGCTGACCTCCGACATCGCCGGCTTCGCGCGTCCGGTGTCGGCGTGGATCGGCGAGGTGACGAGCGCCCTTACCGCCGCCGCCGATGGCGCGCGCGCGGTGCAGGCGGCGCGCGCCGCGCCCGGCGGCGTCGCCACGCTGATCCTGCCTGCCGACGCCGCGTGGAACCGCGCCGAGCGCGCAGCGGGACCGCTGCCCGATCCCGGTCCGGCGGTCGTGCCGGCGGCGACGATCGAGGCGGCGGCGCGGCAGTTGCGGGACGGCCGAAAGTCCGCGCTGCTGCTGCGCGGGGCGGCGCTGTCGGAGCGCGGCATGGAGGCCGCCGGCCGGGTGCAGGCGGCGACCGGAGCGCGCCTGCTCTGCGACACGTTCGCGCCGCGCGCCGAGCTGGGCGCCGGCCGCGTCCCGGTCGAGCGCATCCCGTATTTCGGGGAGCAGATCGTCGCGTTCCTGCAGGGGCTCGAGCGGCTGGTGCTGGTGGGCGCGCAAGTGCCGGTGTCGTTCTTCGCGTATCCGGGCAAGCCGGGCTGGTGCGTGCCCGCGGGCTGCGCGATCGACCACCTCGCGCACCCGCACGAGGACGGCGCCCGCGCGCTCGCCGATCTCGCCCAGGCGCTCGACGCCCCGCCCACTCCGGCCGTTCGCATGCCGCTGCAGCTGCCCGACCTTCCTTCCGGCGCGCTCGATGCGGTCAGGGCGGCGCAGGTGATCGCGCGGCTCACGCCCGAGCACGCGATCTTCGCCGAGGAGGCGATCACCTGCGGGTCGCCGCTGCTCGCGAGCCTCGCCCGCGCGCGGCCGCACACGCACCTGCCGGTGGCCGGCGGGTCGATCGGCCAGGGACTGCCCGTGGCTGCGGGCGCGGCGATCGCGGCGCCGGAGCGCAAGGTCGTCTGCCCGCACGGCGACGGCGGCGCCGCCTACACGCTGCAGGCGCTGTGGACGATGGCGCGCGAGAGTCTCGACGTGACGACGATCGTCTACGCCAACCGCTCGTATGCGATCCTCAACGTCGAGCTCGCGCGCGTCGGTGCGGGCAGGGTGGGCGAGCGCGCGCGGTCGATGCTCGACCTGCACCATCCGGCGATCGACTGGGTGCGCATCGCCAACGGCTTCGGGGTCGAAGCCTCGCGCGTGACCACCGCCGAGGAGTTCGCCGCCCACTACGCTTCGGCGATGGCGCAGCGCGGCCCGCGCCTGATCGAAGTCGTGCTTTGACCGCCCGTGCATCGGAAGAAGCCGATGTCCGCGCTGCGCCACGTCGCCTCGGCATCTTCGCGTGGACGTTCGCCGTCTGCGCGGCGGCCGAGTCCGGTCCGCCGCTGCTGCCGGGCGCAGTGAACGCGGCTCCCCCGCCGAACGCCGCCGCGGGGCAGTCGCATCGAGGGATGTTGACGGAGAGGAGGCGACGAACATGGAGGACGAAGGCGCCGCAGGGTGGTTGACGATCACGCGCGACGCGATCAAGGGCTGGCTCGCCTGCGACCCGTTCACCTACGCGGGCTCGCTGGCCTTCTACACGCTGTTCTCGCTGGCGCCGGTCGTCATCATCGCGGTGTCGGTGATCGGGCTGGTCCTGGGCGAGCAGGCCGCCCAGGGGCAGATCGTCGCGCAGCTGCAGGACGTCATGGGGCGCGAAGCGGCCACGGCCGTGGAGCAGGCGGTCGCCCGGTCGCGCATCCAGGAGTCCGGCATCCTGCCCACGCTGCTCGGTGTCGCGGCGCTGCTCGTCGGCGCCACCACCGTGTTCGCGCAGATGCAGCTGTCGCTCAACGCCATCTGGGGCGTGACCGCGCGTCCGACCCGCAACAGCCTGTTCTCGCTCGTGAAGACCCGCCTGCTGTCGCTGACCGTCGTGCTGGCGATCGGCTTCGTGCTGCTGGTGTCGCTGCTGCTGGGCGTCGTGCTGCGCGCGGTGCTGCACTTCACCCATCGGTTCGTGCCTTCGGTGGCGGCGCTCTTGAGCGGCGGCGAGGCGCTGGTGTCGCTGCTGGCGGTCGCGCTGCTCTTCGGCGCGATCTTCAAGGTGCTGCCCGACGTCGTGCTGCGGTGGCGGGACGTGGTCGTGGGCGCGCTGGTCACCGCCCTGCTGTTCTCCGTCGGCCGGTACGCGATCGCGGCGTACCTCGCCTACACGGCGACGGCGTCCACCTACGGCGCCGCGGGCGCGGTCGTGCTGATCCTGCTGTGGGTCTACTACTCGTCGCTGATCCTGCTGTTCGGCGCCGCGTTCACCAGGACCCAGCTGCTGGCGCGCGGCCGCGTCGTCGTGCCGCGCAACACGGCCGTGCGGGTGAGGCGCGAGCTCGTGACGGAGCCCGAAGGCTGACCGCGGCCGCGTGACGACGCGGGGCTCGCCGTCAGCGGTCCAGGACGGCCTGCGCGATCAGCTCGTAGGAGCGATGTCGCGCCTTCGGATCGTGGGTCCAGGTGTTGACGACGATCTCGTCGAGGCCGAACGACGTCGCGAGATCCCGGAGCTTCGCCGCGACGGCTTCGGCGGTGCCGACGATCGCGCGTTCCCGCAGGCGCCGGATGATCGAGCGCTCCGCCTCGGTGGTCGGCTGGGCCGCCGCGTCTTCCGGCGACAGGAGCGGGGTCCGCAGTCCCTTCTCGAAGCCCACGCGCCAGTGCTCGCGCGTGGCCAGCAGCCGTCTCGCTTCGGCGTCGGTGTCCGCCGCGAGCGCCCAGACGCAGATCGTGGCCATCGGCTGCGACTGGCGGGCGCCTGGCCGGAAGCCGCTGCGGTAGAGCTCCAGGGCCTCCCCGGTGCCGCGCCCGTCGGTGAAGAAGTAGGCGTAGGCGTACGGCAGCCCGAAATGCGCCGCGAGCCGCGCGCCGTAGTCGGAGCTTCCGAGGATCCAGAGCTGCGGGGTCGTGGGGCCCTGCGGATGCGCGCGAATCCCGCGGAACGGGTGGCCCGGAGGAAACGGCTCGCCGCGAAGCCACAGGTCGAGCTCCTGCACCTGGTCGGGGAAGCGCTCGGCGGCGTGGGGATCGGGGTTGAGCGCCATCGCCGTCGCGCGGTCGGAGCCGGGCGCGCGGCCCACGCCGAGGTCGATGCGCCCGGGCGCGAGGGCTTCCAGCACGCGGAACTGCTCGGCGACCTTGAGCGTCGAGTAGTGGGGCAGCATGACGCCGGCGCTGCCGACGCGGATGCGTCGCGTGGTCGCCGCGATGGCCGCCATCAGCACCTCGGGCGCCGTCCCGACGATGCTCGCGTTGTCGTGGTGCTCCGAGACCCAGTAGCGGTGGTAGCCGAGCGCGTCGCAGTGCCCGGCGAGGGCGAGCGACTCGCGGATCGCGTGATCCTGGGTCCTGTCCTTCGCGGAGGGCGACTGATCGAGGACGGAGAGCTTGAGCGGGGACGGCACGGTGCGCATTATCGTTCATGGACACCGGCGAGACCGCGCATGCGAGTGCCACGACGGTTTGCGCGCGTGCGCTCGGGCCGGATTCCGTGGGCTGCGCGGTGCTCCGTCGGAGTCGCCGGACGGGGGGCCATCCTGCGCCGACCGCGCCGTCGCTTGACGGTCCCCGCCGGGCGGCGTAGCGTCCCCGCCACTTCCACGCTGCCTCCGCATCCGGAGCGACCCATGTCCGGCACGCGGTCCCGCTCGGGTGGCGCCGCCGACTGCCCGGTGACGCCGGACCACGCATTGGCGTCGCCGTCGCGGCGCCGCATCGTCGTCGCCGGTGCCGCCGCGCTCGTCGCCGGGCGCTCGGCAACGGCCGCTCGGGCCGGTGCCCGCGTGGGCTACCTCGAATACGTCAGCGGCCCCGACGGCGAGCGGTTGTTCCGCGAGTTCGTCGAGGGGCTGCAGGACGGCGGCTACGTCGCCGGCAGGAACCTGACGCTGCTGCGCCGATCCGCCGACATGCATCCGGAGCGGCTTCGCGCGTTCGCGAACGAGTGCGCGGTCGCGCGCGTCGACGCGATCCTCGCGACGACGACCGAGGGTGCCAAGGCGGCCAAGGTCGCGGCGCCCGGGATTCCCACCGTGTTCGTCGTGTCCGACGATCCGGTGTTCGAGGGGCTCGTGAAGACCGTTTCGCGGCCCGGCGGCGTGCTCACCGGCGTCGTGACGCGGGGCGGGGACCTCACGGCGAAGCGGCTCGAGCTCCTGAAGGACGCGTTTCCGCGCATCCGGTCGGTCGCCGTCGTCGGTTCCTCCGTCAGCATGGCGCGTGCGGGTTACCGGGATGCGGCCGGCCGGCTCGGCATCGCGGTCCGCGAGTTCCCGATCGAGGCGAAAGGCGACTATCGCGACGCGGCGGCGGCCCTCGCGCGAAGCGACGCGGACGGCGTTCTCGTCGTCGAGGACGCCGACGAGATCGCGGGCGTCTACGCGTTCGTGCGCCTGATGATGGCGACGCGCCGCCCTGCGATGTTCAACGCGGACCTCTTCGTCGAGGACGAGAACTGGGGTCTCATGGCGTACGGCGTGAGCCTGAAGCAGCAATACCGGCGCGCCGCGGAGATCCTCGCGCGCGTGCTGGGCGGCGTCAGGCCGGCCGACATCCCGGTCGAGCAGCCGACGCGTTACGAGCTCGTCGTCAACCTGCGCGCGGCGCAGGAGTACGGCCATCAGGTGCCGGCCGCGTTCCTCGTGCGGGCGGATCGCGTGGTGCGGTGAGGTGCAAGGGCATGGCTAGATCTCGACGCGCGTCCCGAGCTCGACGACGCGGTTCGCCGGCAGCGTCGTCACGCATCGGCAGCTGCTGCGCGAAGTGTGGGGGCCGACGCACGAGAACGACACCCACTATCTGCGCATCTACGTGAAGCAGCTGCGCGACAAGCTCGAGGCCGACCCGGCGAATCCCCGCCACTTCGTGACCGAGCTCGGCGTCGGCTACCGGCTCGAGCTCGACGAATGAGGCGCCGGCGAGGCTAGCCGCGCCGTCCGACGGGCGCGATGCGCCGCAGCGTCGCCTCGTCCCGCTCGCCCGCGAAATACTTGTCGAGCACCCGCTCGAACGCGGATCCCGGCGGCGAGACGGCGGCGAACAGCGTCGCGCTCGACTTGAGCTTCAGGTCGTCGGGGGGGCCGAGAATCTCGCGGGCCGAGCGCCCTTCGATCGCGAGCAGCGCCTCGGCGCACTCGACGAGGCGCGAGCCGAGGACCGGATGGCGCAGGTAGGCTTCGGCCTCCGCCGCGCTCGCGATCGCGTAGCGCTGCGCCATCCAGCTCGACCCCAGCCCCTCGATCTGCGGGAACACGAACCACATCCAGTGCGTTCGCTTGCGGCCGGCACGAAGCTCCGCGAGCGCCGTCGCATGGACGTCGCGCTGCGCATCGACGAAGCGCGCGAGGTCGTAAGGATCGTCGCGGGCGATTTGACCGGTCATCGGCGCGCCGACGGGACGTCAGAACCCGACGGCCTGGCCGTCGCGCCGCGGGTCGGACGCGGCGACGTAGCCGCCGTCGAACCGCGCGACGATCTGGCCGGCGCCGAAGTCGAAGTAGCTGTCCGAGGTCGCGACGAGCCGGTGCCCGAGCGCCGCGAGGCCTTCGCGGACGTCGGGGGGAATCGCCGGCTCGAGGTCGAGCGTGCCGTCGCGGTTCCAGCGCCAGCGCGGTGCGTCGAGCGCGGCCTGCGGGCCCATCCCGTGGTCGAGCAGTCGCTGCAGCACCTGCACGTGACCCTGCGGCTGGATCGGGCCGCCCATCACGCCGAACGCGGCGAACGGCGCGCCGCCGCGCGTCAGGAACCCGGGGATGATCGTGTGGAACGGGCGCTTGCCGCCTTCGAGCGCGTTCGGGTGGTCCGGGTCGAGCGAGAAGCCGGCGCCGCGGTTCTGCAGGCTGATGCCGGTGCCGGGCACGACGACGCCGGACCCGAAGCCCATGAAGTTCGACTGGATCAGCGACACCATCATGCCATGCGCGTCACCGACGGCGAGATAGACGGTCCCGCCCCGCGGCGGCTCGCCGGGGCCGAAGTTCTGCGCGCGCTTCGGATCGATCAGCTTCGCGCGCGAGGCGAGGTAGCCGCGGTCGAGCAGCGCCTCGGGCGCGACGCGCATGTGCGCGCGGTCGGCGACGTGACGATAGGTGTCGGCGAACGCGAGCTTCATCGCCTCGATCGCGCGGTGCTGCGCGGCGAGGGCGTCCGGCGGGCCGGACGGCGCCCCGAGCGACTCGAGGATGCCGAGGGCGACGAGCGCCGCGATGCCCTGGCCGTTCGGCGGGATCTCGTGGACCGTCGTGCCGCGGTAGTCGAGCGCAAGCGGCGTCACCCACTCGCACTCGTGCCGCGCGAAGTCGTCCGCCGTGTGCACCGCGCCGTGCCGGCGCGCGTCGGCGGCCATCGCCTGCGCGAGCGGTCCGCGGTAGAACGCCTCGCCCGAGGTCGAGGCGATCGCCTCGAGCGTGCGCGCCATCGGCGGGCACGCGAACGTCTCGCCGGCGCGCGGAGCGCGGCCGTTCGGCAGGAAGTGCTCGGCGTAGCCCAGGTCGTGCGGCAGGACGCCGGCGGCGCGCTGCCATTGCGCGGCGATCACGGGCGAGACCGGGTAGCCCTCGCGCGCGTAGCGGATCGCCGGCCCGAAGAGCTCCGCGGGCGGCAGCCGTCCGTAGCGCTTCGAGAGCGCGATCCAGCCGGAGACCGCGCCGGGGATCGTCACCGGTTCCCATCCGCGCTGCGGCATCTCGGTGCGCCCCGCGTACCTCGACACGCTCGCCGCGGCCGGCGCGCGCCCCGACGCGTTGAGACCGGCGAGCTCGCGTCCGTCCCAGACGATCGCGAAGAGGTCCGAGCCGATGCCGTTGCTGACCGGCTCGACGACGGTGAGCGTGATCGCGGTGGCGACGGCCGCGTCGACCGCGTTGCCGCCCCGCGCGAGCATCGCGAGCCCCGCCTGCGCGGCGAGGGGCTGGCTCGTCGCCACGACGTTCCGGGCGAGGACCGGCTGCCGGCGCGACGGGTAGGGCAGCGACCAGTCGAATCCGCTCATGCCGCCGTCCGTGCCGCGCGCCCGGCCGCCGCGGGCCTTCGCGCCGCGCGCCCGCGCATCGACGCGCGCGCTAGGCGCCTTCCTCCAGGAAGGCTTCCTCGCGCGTCTTGCGCACCGCCGGCAGCACGATGATCAGCATGAGCAGCCCGGCGGCGACGAGCATCCCGAGCGAGAGCGGCCGCGTGAAGAACACGGTCGGATCGCCGCGGGACAGGAGGAGCGCGCGCCGCAGGTTCTCCTCCATGAGCGGCCCGAGGATGAACCCGAGCAAGAGCGGGGCGGGCTCGCACTCGAGCTTGACGAAGACCCAGCCCAGCACCCCGAAGATCGCGGTCATCAGCACGTCGAACACGTTGTTCTGCAGGCTGTAGACGCCGATGCAGCAGAACAGCAGGATCGCGGGGTACAGGAGCCGGTAGGGGACCTTGAGGAGTTTCACCCAGATGCCGATCATCGGCAGGTTCAGGATCACGAGCATCACGTTGCCGATCCACATCGACGCGATCAGCCCCCAGAACAGCTGCGGGTTGCTCGTCATCACCTGCGGGCCCGGCTGGATGCTGTGGATCGTCATCGCGCCGACCATCAGCGCCATCACGGCGTTCGGCGGGATGCCGAGCGTGAGGAGCGGGATGAACGACGTCTGCGCGCCCGCGTTGTTCGCGCTCTCGGGGCCCGCGACGCCCTCGATCGCGCCCTTGCCGAACCGCGACGGGTCCTTCGCGATCTTCTTCTCGAGCGTGTAGGCGGCGAACGCCGAGAGCATCGCGCCCCCGCCGGGCAGGATGCCCAGCGTCGAGCCGATGCCGGTGCCGCGCAGGATCGCGGGCAGCGCCTCCTTGAACTCGCGCCACTTGAGCCACAGCCCCGACACGTTGTCGGTGAAGACCTCGCGGTGCTCCTTCTGCTCGAGGTTGACGATGATCTCGGCGAAGCCGAAGAGCCCCATCGCGACGACGACGAAGCCGATGCCGTCCGAGAGCTCGGGGACGCCGAACGTGAAGCGCTGCAGCCCGGAGTTGACGTCGGTGCCGATGATGCCGAGCAGCAGGCCCAGCACGATCATCGCGATCGCCTTCAGCAGCGACCCGCTGGCGAGCACGACGGCGGCGAGCAGGCCCAGCACCATCAGCGAGAAGTACTCGGCCGGCCCGAACTTGAGCGCGAACTCGGCCAGCGGCGGCGCGAACGCGGCGACGACGAGCGTCGCGACCGATCCCGCGATGAACGAGCCGATCGCCGCGACCGACAGCGCCTTGCCCGCCTTCCCGCGGCGCGCCATCTGGTAGCCGTCGATGCAGGTGACGACCGACGAGGACTCGCCGGGCAGGTTGACGAGGATCGCCGTCGTCGAGCCGCCGTACTGCGCGCCGTAGTAGATGCCCGCCAGCATGATGAGCGCGGACACCGGCGGCAGCGCGTAGGTGATCGGCAGGAGCATCGCGATCGTCGGGACCGGCCCGATGCCGGGCAGGACGCCGATCAGCGTGCCGAGCAGCACGCCGAAGAACGCGTAGAGCAGGTTCTGGAACGTGAACGCGACGCCGAAGCCGATCGCGAGGTTCGCGAGCAGGTCCATCGGTCAGCTCCGGCCGAGGAACGGCGGCAGGATCGGCAACTGCAGGTTCAGGCCGTAGCCGAACGCCACGACGACGAACACCGCGAGCAGCACCGACGCGATCAGCGCCTCCTTCCAGTCGAACTCGTGGCTCGCCGCGCTCGAGACGACGACGAGCAGGATCGTCGCGAGCACGAGGCCGAGCGGCATGACCGCGACGCCGAACAGGACGACGCTGCCCAGCACGACGACGAGCGGCTTGAGCGTCGGGATCGAGATCGGCGCGCCGGGCGTACGCAGGCTCTTGAGGATCAGCACGGCGCCCATCGCGATCAGGATGAGGCCCAGCCCGCGCGGAAAATAGCCCGGCCCCATGCGGGCCGCGGTGCCCACCGGGTACGACGCGGCGAGGACGACCGCCGCGAGCCCGAAGCCCGCGAACAGGCATCCCGAGCCGAAGTCCTTCGGGTTGCGGATCAGCGACATTGCTCCTCCGGACGGCGCTGTCTTCGTGTCGCCCCGCTCGACGGAGGCTCTGCGCCGCGCAGCGCGAACGATACCACGGTCGCTTGCCGCCGTGCGGGTCCCGACGCGGCGCGCGGACTCCCGGAAAGACAAAGGGCAGGCGCCGGGGCCTGCCCTTCGAGTTTCGCGGACCTGCGCCGCCCGATCAGACGCCGTTCTTCGCGCGGAGGTCGCGGAAGTACTTGTCCAGCATCTGCGCCTGCAGGCGCTGCGCGAGCTGCGGCTTCACCTCGTCGAACGAGGGCACCTTCGCGTCGCGGACGTCCTCGACGAGGATCACGTGCCAGCCGAACTGCGTCTGCACCGGCTGCGGCGTGAACTTGCCCTTCTCGGCCTTGACCATCGCGTCGGAGAACGGCTTCACGAAGTTCGCCGGGGCGTTCCAGTCGAGGTCGCCGCCGCGGTCCTTCGAGCCCGGATCCTTCGAGCGGGCCTTCGCGAGGTCGGCGAACTTCGCGCCCTTCTGCAGCTCGGCGATCACTTCCTTGGCGTCGGCTTCGTTGTCGACCAGGATGTGCGAGACCTTGTACTCCTTGTCGCCGATCTGCGCGCGGATCGCGTCGTACTCCTTGCGAAGGTCCGCCTCGGGCACCGGGTTCGCCTTGATCCAGTCGGCCACGTACGCGCGCACGAGCACCGTCTGCGACGCGAGGTCCATCTGCGTCTTGAGCTCGGCGTTCTTGTCCATGCCCTTCCTGCGGGCCTCGCGCGCGAGCAGCTCGCGCGTGTTGAGCTCCTCGCGGATCGCGCTGCGGAGCTCCGGCGTGTCCTGCTGGCCCTGCGCCAGCCGGTCCTTGAGCACGATGTCGAACTGCGCCTGCGGGTAGAGGGCCTTGCCCTCGGCGGCCTTCGCGGCCGGGGCCGGCGCCGCCTTCGGCGCGGCGGGCGCCTGCGCCTGGGCCGTGGAGAGCGCGAGCGCGGCCATGAGGGCGAGCGCGGTCGTGGTGCGGATCATCGAACGTTCCTTTCGTGGGAGGTGAAGAACTCGTCGGGGGTGTACGCACGGATCGCCAGTGCGTGCACCGGATGGGGGATGAGGTCGGCGACCCTGTCGAGCACCGCGCGGTGGCGGGCGAGGCGCGCGACCCCGGCGAAGCGCTCTGACACGACGGTGACCGAAAAGTGCCCGGCGCCGCCGGCCGCGCCCGCGTGGCCCGCGTGGGCCGCGCTGTCGTCGCGGAGGTCGACGTGCACCGGTTCGAGGCCCGCCAGCCGCTCGGCGATCAGGTCGGCGATCGCCGTCGGCGTGCCCGGGGTGTCCGGCCGGCCCGCCGCCGTCGCCCCGTGCGGCCGCGTCTCCGGCGGGACGGGCCGGGCGGCAGACGCGGGCGCCCGGCTCACGGGCGGCCGGCCTCCTCGCCGGGATCCTGCATGTGCCGGGCGAGCCAAAGGCCCTGGCCGACCGCGAACAGCAGCACGAGGCCGATGCCGCCCCAGACCTTGAAGTTCACCCAGACGTCGGTCGGGAAGTGGAACGCGACGTACCAGTTGGCCACGGCCATCGCCGCGAAGAAGGCGACCCACGACCAGGTGACGGTCGACCAGACCGGCGCGGGCAGCGTCACGTCGCGCAGCAGCGCGGCGATCAGGTCGCGTCCGAACGCGAGCTTGCCGGTCGCGAGGACGGCGCCGAACAGCGCGTAGAGCACCGTGGGCTTCCACTTGATGAACGTCTCGTCCTGCAGGAGCAGCGTCGCGCCCCCGAACACGACGATGATCGCGAACGAGAGCCAGTGGACCGCCGACACCTTGCGCCGCCAGGCGAAGTAGCCGATCTGCGCGACCGAGGCGGCGATCGCGACCGCGGTGGCGGCGTAGATGCCCTGCCACTTGTACGCGACGAAGAACAGGATCAGCGGAAAGTAGTCGGCGATGAGCTGCATGGAGCCGTGGCGGCGGGCGGGGCGATGCCCCGCCAGGCGAATCCGCGATTATAGCCCGGCCGCCGGGAGGGGCCCGCCGGGGCCGGCCCCCCCCGCGACCCTGACGCCGGCCGCCGCGCCGCGGGCGAGCAGGCGGGCGAGGCGCGGCCAGTCGAACGCGGGACCCGGATCGGTCTTGCGGCCGGGCGCGACGTCGCTGTGGCCGGCGACCTCCACGATCGGCCAGCGGGCGGCGAGCCGTCGGATGACCCCGGCGAGCCGCGCGTACTGCTTCGCCGTGTAGGGCCGCTCGTCGGTCCCCTCGAGCTCGATGCCGACCGAGTAGTCGTTGCAGCGCTCGCGCCCGCGCCACCGCGAGGCGCCCGCGTGCCAGGCGCGCTCGCCGGCGGCGACGAACTGGAGGAGCGTGCCGTCGCGGCGGATCAGGAAGTGGGCCGAGACGCGCAGGTCCGCGACCCCGCGGAAGGACGGGTGCGCCGCGGGGTCGAGGCGGTTCGTGAACAGGCGCAGGATCGCGTCGCCCCCGAAGCGGCCCGGTGGCAGCGAGATGCCGTGGACCACGACGAGGGTGACGTCGGTCCCCGCGGGCCGCGCGTCCGCGTTCGGCGAGCGCACGCGCCGGGCGCCGGCGAGCCACCCGCGCCGGTCGAACCCCGCGGCGACGCGCTTCCGGGCGCGCCGGC
>JAXMFH010000013.1:0-110156 GCA_046347845.1 Burkholderiales bacterium
CCCTGGCCCATCACGATGCCGCCCTCGATCTGGCCCTCGATGCCGAGGCGGTTCAGCACGCGGCCCACGTCGTGCGCGCCGCTCACCTTGACGAGGCGGACGATGCCGGTCTCGGTGTCGACCTCGACCTCGACGACCTGCGTCGCCCACGCGTAGGCGGCCGAGACGTCGCCCTTGTACGCCTTGTCCTGGTGCTTCGACGGCGGCTCGTAATAGTAGGTCGTCATCACGAGCTCGGCCTTGTCGGAGAAATGGAGCGAGCGCAGCAGCTTCGCGAGGCTCACGAGCGCCTCGCCGGTCGCCGCGCGGACGACGTGCCCGGCGCGCAGGTCGAGCTCGCCTTCCGGCACGCCGGTCGCCTTCGCCGCGGCGGCGAGCACCTTGGCCTTCGCCTTGCGCGCCGCGCCGATCGCCGAGTTGCCGCCGATGAACGTCGTGCGGCTCGCGTGGACGCCGACGTCCCAGGGCGTGATGTCGGTGTCGTTGTTGACGACGGTGACCGCGTCGAGCGGAACGCCCAGCTCCTCGCAGACGAGCTGCGCCAGGACCGTCTCCGAGCCCTGGCCGATCTCGGAGGCGCCGGTCATCAGCGTGACGTGCGCGAAGTCGTCGATCTTGAGGATCGTGCCGCACCCGTCGGACGGGTAGATCTTCGCGCCGCCGCCCACGTGCAGCATCGACGCCATGCCGACGCCGCGCTTGTAGCGTCCGGGCGACTTCTGCGCGGCGAGGGCGGCGCGATGCTTCTCGCGGAAGCCGGAGACCTCCGCCGCCGTCCTGAGGCAGTCCTTGAGCCCGCAGGTCTTGAAGTGCATGCCCTGGGGCGTCGTCTCGCCCGGGTCCTGCGCGTTCTTCAGGCGCATCTCGAGCGGATCGAGGCCGAGCCTCTCGGCGAGCTCGTCGATCTGCTGCTCGACCGCGAACGTCGCCTGCAGGTTGCCGTAGCCGCGGAACGACCCGGCGTAGGGATTGTTCGTGTAGACCGCGGTCGTGTGGTACTTGCAGTGCGGGACGCGGTAGAGCGAGCTGATCGTCTGCATCATCACGAACGGCGTCGTCGCGCCCCACGACGTGTAGGCGCCGTTGTCGTGCAGCGTCTCGCAGACGCGGAACGTGAGCGTGCCGTCCTTCTTCGCGCCGCTGCGGAGCCTGAGCAGCACCGGCTGCCGCGTGGGGGAGGCGACGAACTCCTCCTCGCGCGAGAACACGAGCTTGACCGGCCGTCCGGTCGCCTTCGCGAGGAAGACGCAGATCGGCTCGAACGGATAGATGTCGAGCTTCGACCCGAAGCCGCCGCCGATCGGCGGCTGGATGATCCGGATGCGGCCGGGGTCCATGCCGAGGATCTCGGCGAACTCGCGCTTGTGCAGGAACGGCACCTGGGTGTTCGAGTGGAGCGTCAGGTTGCCGGAGGCGTCGAACTCGGCGATGACGCCGGACACGCCCATGCAGCAGTGGGTCACGTAGTGGAGCCGGAACCAGTCGTCGACGATCGCGTCGGACTCGGCTTCCCCGGCCGCGACGTCGCCCTGCGCGTAGTCGAAGGTCATCGCGACGTTGTGCCGGTGCGCCTCCGCGTCGCCGGGCTCGCCGGGCTTGAGCGAGTCGTGCGGAGCGGGGGGCGGCAGCTTCTCGCCGTGGATCAGCGGCGCGCCGGCCTCGAGGGCCCGCGCCGGGTCGGTGAGCACCGGCAGGTCCTCGTACTCGACCTCGATCAGCCGGAGCGCCGCCTCGGCGATCGCCTCGGTGTCGGCGGCGACCGCGGCGATCTCGTCGCGCAGGCTCCGCACCTTGTCGCCCTTGAGCGGGAGCTGGTCCTTCCCGACGCCGAGCGGCCTCTGCCACGGCACGTCGGCGGCGGTCAGCACCGCGTGCACGCCGGGCAGCGCGCGCGCCTTCGAGACGTCGATCCGCCTGATGAGCGCGTGGACGCGGGCCGAGCGCAGGATCTTCGCGTGCAGCTGGCCCGGCAGGTCGAGGTCGTGCACGTAGCGCGTCTGCCCGCTGGCCTTCTCCGGCGCGTCGAGCTTCGCGATGCGCTTGCCGATCAGCGTGTCCTTCTCGATCACCTTCATCGCGGTCCCCTCAGGCGTCGCCGCGCGACGCCGCCTCGATCGCGTCGACGATCTTCACGTAGCCGGTGCAGCGGCAGAGGTTGCCCTCGATGCCGCGCTTGATCTCGTCGCGCGACGGGTGCGGGTGCGCCTCGAGCAGGTGCTTCGCCTGCATCACCATGCCGGGCGTGCAGAAGCCGCACTGGACCGCGCCGCAGTCGACGAACGCCTGCTCGAGCTTCGCGCCGAGCGGCTCGCGCGCGGCGCCCTCGATCGTGGCGAGCGTCCGGCCGTCGCAGTCGACGGCGAACATCAGGCACGAGCAGACCGAGAGCCCGTCGACCTCGATCGTGCACGCGCCGCACTCGCCCTCGCCGCACGCGTACTTGGTGCCGGTGAGCCCCAGCACGTCGCGGATCATCGCGAGCGCGCTCATCCCGACCGGCACGGTGGCGCGCGTCGCCACGCCGTTCAGCACGAAGCCGATTTCACGCTTGAGCGACATCGTCGAGCATCCTTCTGGTCATGTTGTACACGAGCTCCCGGCGGTACCAGGCCGAGGCGCGGACGTCGTCGATCGGCCGCACCTCGTCGCGGGCGACGGACGCGACGCGCTCGACGCCGGACGCGTCGAGCGTGGCGCCCTCGAGGGCCGCCTCGGCCTTCCGCGCGCGCATCGGCACCGGGGCGACCGCTCCGTAGGCGAGGCGGGCGTGGGCGAATCCTCCGCCGCGCCGCACCCCGCCGATCCCGATCGAGATCGCCGAGATGTCCAGGGCGGGACGCGTGCCGAACTTGTAGAACCGGCCGACGAAGCCCTCGGGGGGAAGGGGCAGGCGCAGCGCGCACAGGAGCTCGTCGGGCCGCCGGGCCGTCTTCCCGGGACCGGCGAAGAACTCGGCGAGCGGCACGCGCCGCGTCTTCACCGTGCCGTTCGGCTTCGACGCGAGCTCGGCTTCGGCGTCGAGCACGAGGAGCGGCACCAGCGTGTCGCCCGCGGGGGAGGCGTTGCAGACGTTGCCCCCGATCGTCGCGGCATTGCGCAGCTGGTCGCTCGCGAAGCGGTCGCAGGCCTCGGCGAGGATGCCGAACCGCTCGCGGATCAGCGCGTCGCGCATGAGCTCGGTGATCGTGCAGAGCGCGCCGACGCGGACCGCGCCGTCGACGACCTCCACCGAGTGGAGCTCGGGAACGCGGCGGACGTTGAGCAGCCCGCGCTTGATCGTCACGCGGCCCGCGTGGCTCTGGGGCATCAGATCGGTGCCGCCCGCGAGGATCGTGACTTCGCCGCCGCGCAGGTGCTCGAGCGCGTCGGCGAGCGATCGGGGGGCCCAGTAGTGTTCGACGGTCATCGCATCAGCCTTCGAAACGGACGGGTTCGCGGTAGCGGCCGACGACCGACACCAGCGCGGCGGTGATCTCGCCGACGGTCGCGTACGCCTTGACGGCCGCCACGATCGCCGGCATCGCGTTCTCGCGCGCGGCCGCGGCGCGGCGGACGTCGTCGAGCGCGCGCGCGACGGCGCCGGCCTCCCGGGCGCGGCGCACCTCTTCGAGCGTAGCGACCTGGGAGCGCGTGCCGGCCTCGTCGTAGGGGTGGAACTCCACGTCGGGGTCGTCGGCCTCGGTACGGTAGCAGTTGACGCCGACCTTGCGGAACCGGCCGGCCTCGAGGTCGAGCTGGCGCCGGTAGGCCTGCGCCGAGACCTGCGACTGGATCGCCCCGGAGGCGACGAGCTCGACGATGCCGCCGCGCGCGTCGACGTCGGCGATGATCCGCTCCATCTCGGCGCGCATCTGGTTGGTGAGCGTCTCGACGTAGTAGGCGCCGCCCAGCGGGTCGACGGTGTCGCAGAGCCCCATCTCCTCGATCAGGAGCTGCATCGTGCGCAGCGAGATGCGCTGCGCGTACTCGCTCGGGATCGTGTAGGCCTCGTCGTAGCAGCACAGCGCCATCGTCTGCGCGCCCGATAGCGCGCTGATCAGCGCATAGTAGGCGCCGCGGACGATGTTGAGCTCGGGCTGCTCGTAGGTGAGCCCGCCGCCGCCTCCGCCCGCGATCATGCGCATCCACATCGAGCCGGGCTTCGTGGCGCCGTAGCGCTCCTTGACGATCTTCGCCCAGAGGCCGCGGCCGGCGCGGAACTTGGCGACCTGCTCGAACAGGTTGCCGAAGATGTTGAAGTTGAACGAGAGGCGCCCGGCGAACTCGTCGATCGGGAGGCCGCGGCCGAGCACCTCGTCGGCGTAGGCGCAGGCGATCGCGAACGCGTAGGCCATCTCCTGGGTCGGCGTCGCGCCGGACTCGCGGATGTGGTAGCCGCAGACCGACACCGGGCTGTACTTCGGCGCGTGCTTCGCGCAGTACTCGATCGTGTCGCCGACGAGCCGGACCGACGCGTCGACCGGGAAGATCCAGGTGCCGCGGCCGATGAACTCCTTCAGGATGTCGTTCTGCGCGGTGCCGCGGAGCTTCGCGACGTCGAAGCCGCGCCGCTCGGCCATCGCCAGGTACATCGCGATCAGGATCGCGGCGGAGCCGTTGACGGTGAGCGAGACCGTGATCCGGTCGAGGTCGATGCCGTCGAACGCGATCTCGAAGTCGCGCAGCGTGTCGATCGCCATGCCGACCCGGCCGACCTCGCCTTCGGCGAGCGGGTCGTCGGAGTCGAGGCCGCACTGCGTGGGCAGGTCGAAGGCGACGTTCAAGCCGGTCTGGCCGTTCGCGATCAGGTACTTGAACCGGGCGTTCGTGTCGGCCGCGTTGCCGAAGCCCGTGTACTGGCGCATCGTCCACGGCTGCTTGCGGAACATCAGCGGGTGGATGCCGCGCGTGAACGGGTACTCGCCCGGCCGCCCCAGCATCGAGAGCCCGCCGCTCGCCTCGACGTCGTCCCCGGTGTAGAGGGGCGCGATCGCGATGCCGGACTCGTTCACGACCGGGGCGAGGTCCGGCGGCAGGCGGTCGTTCATCGCACGTTCTCCTCGATGTAGCGGGTGATGTCGTCGAGCCGCGAGCCGGTCGGGAACACGCCCCGGAAGCCCAGCTCGCGCAGCGCGTCGTGGTCCTGGCGCGGCAGGTTGCCGCCGATGATCCAGAGCTTGTCGTCGAGGCCGGCCTCGTCGAGCAGCGGCTTCAGCCGCCGGCAGAAGGCGAGGTGCGAGCCGGCCATGCTGGACAGCGCGATCACGTCCACGTCCTCCTCGAGCGCGAGCTTCGCCACCGCCTCCGGCGTCTGCCGCAGGCCCGTGTAGATCACCTCCATGCCGGCCGCCATCAGCGCGCGCACGACCACCTTCGCGCCCTGGTCGTGGCCGTCGAGGCCGGGCTTCGCCAGCACCACCCTGATCGGCCGCGCGCGGGTCGTTCCGTTCACGATCTCACCTCGAAGTCTCCTTCGCGATCACGAGCTTCAGGATCTCGCTCGTGCCGCCGCCGATCAGCGTGAAGCGCACGTCGCGCAGGTAGCGCTCGACCGGGAACTCGGTCGCGTAGCCGTAGGACGCGAGCACGCGCGCGGCCTGGTCGCAGATGCGCGCGGCCGCCTCGGTCGCGAAGAGCTTCGCCATCGCGGCCTCCTTGTGGTGCGGGGCGCCGGCGTCGTGGCACCAGGCCGCGTAGCGGACCAGGTGGACGGCGGCCTCGTAGTCGGTCGCCATCTCGGCGAGCTTCGTCTGGATCGCCTGGTACCGGTTGATCGGCTTGCCGAATTGCGCGCGCTCGCCGGCGTAGCGGACTGCCTCGTCGAGCGCCGCGCGGGCCACGCCCAGCGCCATCGCGCCGGTGATGATGCGGATCTCCGCGAGGGTCTTGCGCAGGTGCTCCTCGCCGTCGCCCTCGGCGCGGGAGAGCCGGTGGCTGTCCGGGACGTAGCATCCGGAGAGCGCGAGCTCGGAGGTCGGCAGCGCGCGCACCCCCATCTTCTCGATCGCCCGGCCGACGACGACGCCGTCGAAGCCGCGCTCGACCAGGAAGATCGTGAGCCTGCGCGCCTCGCCCGCACGGGCGAATACCGTGAAGAAGTCCGCGACCGGGGCGGCGGTCACCCAGGTCTTCTGGCCGTCGAGCACGTAGCCGCCTTCGACCTTGCGCGCGGTGGTCGCGATGCCGTCGAGATCGGAGCCGGCGTTGGGCTCGGTCATGCAGATCGCGCCGATCTTCTCGGCCGCGAGCGCCGGGCGGAAGAGCCGCGCCTGGATGTCGTCGTTGCCGAGGAGCTGGAGGAACTTGGTGCCCATCAGCGCCTGCATCGCCGCGCAGCCGGCGAGCGACATCGAGCCGCGCGCGATCTCGGCGAGCGCGAGGCAGAACGTCGAGAGGTCGAGGCCCAGGCCGCCTGCCTCTTCGGGATAGCGCATCGCGAAGAACCCGAGGCCCGCGAGCTGGCGGACGAGCTCGCGCGGATAGGCGTGCGCCTCGTCGATCGCCCCGGCGCGCGGGACGACCTCGACGTCGACGAACCGCGCGAACGTGTCGCGGATCTGGCGCTGGTCGGCGGTGAGCGCGAAGTCCATGTCGATCGAGTGGCGCGGCGTCAGCGCTCCGGGAGACCGTAGACGTCGCGCGCGACCTGCTCGGAGACGACGCCGTTGCGCACCTCCTCGCGCACCTTCGCGCGCTCGCGGCGCTTCGGGTCGCCGTAGCCGCCGCCGCCGCCGGCCTGCTGGTGGTAGAGGGTGCCCTTCGGAACGCCGGTGATCAGGTCCTTGTTCTTCGGCACGACGGTGCGGCCGTCCGGGTAGGTGAGCCGGATGAAGTTGAGCGTGCCGTCCCCGCCGCCGAACAGGCCGAACGCGGGCTCGAAGTCGCCGTCGCCGAAGGTGACGAGCTGCGTGTCGTCCGAGCCGATCCTGAACAGCGTCTCGACGCCGAGCCCGCCGCGCCACTCGCCGGCGCCGGCCGAGTCGGTCAGGTACTCGTGGCGGATCAGCAGGTGCGGCGTCTGCTGCTCGAACATCTCGTAGTCCTGGTCGAGCAGACCGCCCGAGGCGTCGATCATGCCGATGTGGTCGTAGCCGTCGGTGCCCCGCATGGCGCCCGAGCCGCCCTTGAGCCCCATGAAGCCGATGTCGACGTACTTGTCGTGCTTCTCGGGGTCGATGCCGGTCGTGAGCGAGCAGAGAAGGTTGTTCCAGCCGGCCGTCACGCGGTCGGGGAGGGCAGGGGCGAGCGCGCGCTGGATCGCGTCGGCGTTCGGCGGGCACAGGTGGTTGCCGAACGTCGTCGCCTTCGGATACGAAGCGTTCAGGATCGTGCCCTCGGGGATCACGATCTCGACCGGCTCGACCATCCCCTCGTTGTGCGGGATGTCCGGGTTGATCATCTGCAGGAGCGTCAGGATCGTCGCCGAGGCGCTCGACGTGAACGTCCCGTTGACGAAGCCGTTGGTCTGCGGATCGGTGCGCGAGTAGTCGAACCGGATCTTCCGGTCCAGGACGTCGATGTCGACGCGGATCGTGAACTTCGAGCCTTCGTGGCGGCCGTCGTAGTAGACCTGGCCCTCGCCCGAGTAGCGGCCGTTGGGGATCTTGCCGATCTCGGCCTCCATCATCCGGCGCGTCGCCTCGAACAGCGCCTCCTTGTGCGCCTCGAAGTGGTCGCGGCCGTACTTGGCGAGCAGCTCGACGAAGCGCCGCTCGCCGATCGTGCAGGCGCCGATCTCGGCCTGCATGTCGTGGCGCACGATGTCGAAGCGGATGTTGGCGAAGATGAGGTCCCAGACGTCCTGGCGGAGCCTGCCCTTCTCGATCACCTTGACCGCGGGGATGCGCAGCGCCTCCTGCCACACCTCGACGGCGTTCGGGTTGTAGCCGCCGGCGACCGCCCCGCCGATGTCCGCCTGGTGGCCCTTGACGGCGGTCCAGGCGACGAGCCGGCCCTCGAAGAACACCGGCTTGAACACGGCGACGTCGTTGTTCTGGTTGCCGAGGCTGAACACGTCGTTGTGGAAGAAGACGTCCCCCGGCGAGATGTCGTCGCCGAACTTCGACCGGATGTGCTTGCAGACCGGCGCGAGCGAGAACGCGAGGATCGGCAGGTTCTCGGTCTGCTCGAGCATCCGCCCGTCCGCGTCGTAGAGCCCGGTGACGAAGTCCTTCGCCTCGCACAGGATCGGCGAGCGCGTCGTCTGCTGCATCGAGATGCTCATCTCGTCGGTGATCGCCTTGAACGTCCGCGCGTACACCGACAGCAGGATCGGGTCGATCTTCACGTCGTAGCCTCCTCGAATGGCCGCGGCACGATCAGGCCGCCGCGACCTGCGGCCGCGAAGCCGTCACCGGCGCGACCAGGTCCTCGCGCCCCTTCCGGTACAGGACGAACGAGCCGTGCCGGTCGACGATCGCGTCCCAGCCGCCGGTCAGCACGATCGACGTCGTCACCTGCTCGACGATCGCGGGGCCCGCGATCCGCTGGCCGTAGCGCAGCCGGTGGCCGTCGTAGACGGGGACGCGCCGGAACGCGCCGTCCTCGGGGACGTACGCGTCGCGCCGCCCCTTGAGCGCGGCGGACGGGTCCTCGTCGCTCCACGCCTCCTCCGGGTGGCGCGGCTTGTCGACCGAGCCCTGCGCCTCGACGCGGACGTTGATGATCTCGATCGGGGCGTTCTCGTGCTCGAGCGAGTAGCCGTAGAGGCGGTTGTGCTCGCGGTGCAGGCCGGAGGCGATCGCCGCGGCGTCCCGGGAGCGGATCGCGTCGCGCGGCACCTCGACCCCGACCTCGTGGTACTGCTTGACGTAGCGGCAGTCGAGCTTGACCGCGTAGCGGCGGCGCGCGGGCGGGATGCGCTCGGCCTCGAGCTGGCGGTCGCCCTCGGCGACCATCTCGTCGACGAGTGCCGAGAGCCTCGTCCAGTCGAGCGTCGCGAGCGTCGCGACGAAGGTCCGCACGAAGTCGTGCCGCAGGTCCGAGAGCAGCATGCCCATCGCGCAGAGCACCGACGACTCGCGCGGCACGATCTGCAGCGGGATCTCGAGCTCGTTGCAGATCTGGCACGAGTGGATCGGGCCGGCGCCGCCCGCCGCGACGAACGGGAACTCGCGCGGGTCCCAGCCGCGCTTGATCGTCACCTCGCGGACGCCCTGCGCCATGTTGTTGCAGACGACGCGGAACATGCCGGCCGCCGCGTCCTCGACCGACAGGCCCATCGGCTCGGCGACGTGGGTGCGGATCGCCTGGCGGGCGGCGTCGGCGGACAGGCGCATCCGGCCGCCGGCGAAGTAGTCGGGATCGAGGTAGCCCAGCACGAGGTTCGCGTCGGTGGAGGCGGGGAGCGTTCCGCCCTTCCCGTAGCAGGCGGGGCCGGGATCCGCGCCCGCGCTCTGCGGGCCCATCCGCAGCATGCCGCCGGCGTCGAGCCAGCCGATCGAGCCTCCGCCCGCGCCGATCGTGTGGATGTCGAGCATCGGCAGCGCGATCTTGTGCCGCGCGATCTCGCCGTCGTTGACGAGCAGCGGCGCGCCGACCGCGACCGACGCCTCGAAGCTCGTGCCGCCCATGTCGGTCGTGATCGCGCGGTCGTAGCCCAGCGCCTTCGCGTGGAAGAGGCCGGCGCCGGGGCCTCCCGCCGGGCCCGAGAGCAGCGTGAGCGCCGGGCTCGCGCGCGCGACCTCGGGCGACATCACGCCCCCGTTGCTCTGCATGATGAGGAGCGTCCCGCGGAACCCGGCCGCGGCGAGGCGGCTCACCAACTGCTCGACGTAGCGGTTGAGCTTGGGGCCGACGTACGAGTTGAGCGCGGTGGTCGAGACGCGTTCGTAGAAGCGGATCGACGGCAGGAGCGTCGAGGAGACGGTCAGGAACGTCCCGGGCATCGCGGCGCGCACGCGCGCCGCGGCCGCCTGCTCGTGCGCCGGGTTCGCGTACGAGTTCATGAAGCAGATCGACACCGCCTCGACGCCCTCGCGGCGGAACCCGGCGATCGCGGCGTCGAGGCCGGCGAGGTCGAGCGGCTCGATCTCGCGGCCGGCGCGGTCGAGGCGCCCCTTGACGCCCGCGCGCAGGTACCGCGGCACGAGCGGCTTCACGTTCGTGTAGGCGTTGTTGTACTGCTCCTCGCGGATGCCGCGCCGCATCTCGAGCGCGTCGCGGACGCCCTCGGTGGTGAGGAGCGCCGACTTCGCCCCGGTGTGCGTCAGCGTCGCGTTGGTCGCGACCGTCGTGCCGTGGACGATCGTCTCGATCGACGCGGCGAACGCCTCGGCGCTGACGCCCGGGTCGACCATCGCGGCGAGCTCGGCCAAGCCCTGCACGACGGCGATCGACGGGTCGCCCGGCGTCGACAGGACCTTGTGCAGCAGCGGCGGCGCCCCGTCGCGGGTGAGGATGAAGTCGGTGAACGTGCCGCCGACGTCGATGCCGATTCTGGCGCCCATCAGGGTTCCTTCCGTAGGCTCGGGCGGTTCAGGCGGGTCCCGCGACGCTCTCGCGCCGTGCGAGGCGCTTCAGCTCCTCGCGCTTCACCTTGCCGAGCGCTGTGCGGGGCAGGGCGTCGGCGATCACGACGTCGCGGGGGTGCTTGTAGCGGGCGACGCGCCCGTCGAGGAACGCGCACAGCCCGTCGCGCGTGAGCGCGGCGCCGCGCGCGGGCACGACGACCGCGACGACCGCCTCGCCCCAGCGCTCGTCGGGACGGCCGACGACCGCGACCTCGGCGACGCCCGGGCACGCGGCGAGGACGTTCTCGATCTCCGCGGGGTAGACGTTCTCGCCGCCCGAGATGATCACGTCGCGTCGGCGTCCGTCCACGTAGAGCCAGCCGTCGGCGTCCGCGTGCGCGACGTCGCCGGTGCGGTACCAGCCGCCCGCGAGCGCCGCCGCGGTCTCGCGCGGCTTGTCCCAGTAGCCGTCCATCACGTTCGCGCCGCGCACCCAGATCTCGCCGCTCTCGCCGGGCGCCACGTCGCGGCCCTGCTCGTCGACCAGGCGCAACTCGCAGTGCAGCGCGGGCTTCCCGATCGACCCCGGATGGGCGGGGGCGTCCTCGCGGCGCTGGTAGGCGGCGATCGGGCAGGTCTCGGTCGCGCCGTAGACCTGCAGGAGCGGCACGCCGCGGTGGAGGTCCTTGCGCACGAACGCCTCGCCGATGATCGTCGAGCCGGTCGAGATCGAGCGCAGCCCCGAGACGTCGGCGGAGCGCCAGCGCGGATCGGCCGCGAGGAGCTCGAGCTGCGCGGGGACGAGCACGGTCAGCGTGACGCCGTCGCGCTCGATCGCGTCGATCACCCGGGCGGGCTCGAAGCGGGGGTGGAGCACGACGGTCGCGCCGGCGTGCAGCGCCGGCAGCGTCTGGATGTTGAGGCCGCCGACGTGGAAGAGCGGCAGCGTCGTGAGCACGACGTCCGCGCTCGCGAGGTCGTGCATGTGCGTGCTGTTGACCGCGTTGTGGAACAGCGCGTCCTGGCGGTGCACGACGCCCTTGGGCTCGCCGGTCGAGCCGGACGTGTAGCAGAGCAGCACCGGCGCGGCGGCGGCGTCGTCGAGCGGGGGCGGGAGCGCGGCGCCGCGCTCGGCGAAGCGCTCCCAGGACAGCCAGCCCTCCGGGGCGGCGCCGAGCGCGACGCGCACGAGGCCGGCGTCCGAATCCGCGACCGCCGCGGTCGGCGCGACGAACGGGTCGGCCGCCACGAGCACGCGCGGCCGGCAATCCGCGAGCATCGTCCGGTGCTCGGGCGGCGCGAGTCGCCACGACAGCGGAACGAAGAGCGCGCCCAGCCGCGCGCACGCGAAGAGCAGCGTGATCTGCTCGGCGCCGTTGTAGCCGAGGTGCGCGACGCGGTCCCCGCGCATCACGCCCGACGCGGCGAGCGCCGACGCCACCTGCCGGACCTCGCGGGCGAGGTCGGCGTAGCTCAGGCGCCGGTCCGCGCAGACGAGCGCCGTCTTCGCGGGCGCGAACGCGGCTTGACGCTCGATCCAGTCGGACAGATCCATGCCATCCTCCGCCGGTCCGGGCGCGCCGCGCCGCGGAACCGTTCGCGTCGGAGCGTCGCTCTGGCGGCGACGTCCCGCGACGCCGTTACCTGTCGCCGACCTCGAGCACGAGCGCCATCGCGGAGTCGCCGGCCGCGCAGCCGGCGAACAGTCCGCGGCCTCCGCCGCGCAATGCCAACTCCTCGATCAACTCGATCACCGACCGCGTGCCCATCGGCGCCTGCGGGTGTCCCCAGACGAGCGACGAGCCGTAGTTGTTCATCCTGGCCGCGTCCACGCCCGTCTCGCGCGCGAACACGAGGTCGTTCAGCGCGAACGGGTTGTGCGTCTTGATCGCGTCGACGTCCCGGATCGCGAGGCCCGCGCGCTCGAGGGCGCGGCGGGCGGCCGGGATCGTGGCCTCCGGCATCCGCGCGAGCGCCACGCGCGCCTGGCCGAAGCCCAGGAGCCGCACGGCGATCTCCGGCCGCGACGAGAGCTCGGCCGCGCGTTCGGAGGTCGCGACGACGATGCCGGCGTTCCCGTCGGCCGGATGCGTCTGCGCGCCGTAGGTGACGGTGCCGCCCGGCTTCACCGGCTTCAGCCGCGCGAGGCCCTCGGCCGTCGACGTGTTGACGCCTTCGTCGCCCGCGAGCGTGCCCTGGACCTTGCGGAAGTTCGCCGACGGCACGTCGAAGGGCAGCGACATGAAGCGCCGCAGGAACGCCGCGTCGCCGGCGAGCGCGTCGCGGTACTGCTCCTCGCGCCGGAGCACGATCTCGTGCTGCTGCGCGGTCGTGATCCCGCGCGCGGCCGCGACGTTCTCGGCCGTCTCGATCATCGCGTGCGGCCCGAGCGGGTCGCAGTCGAAGTTGCCGAGCACCCAGTCCTCGTGCGAGCCGGTGCCGCCGGGACCCTTCGGGTCCGGGTAGTAGAGGTGCGGGCCGTTCGACGTGCGGTCGCAGGTGACGCCCAGCGCGACCTCGGCCATGCCGGCCTCGATCTCCTGCGCGGTCGCGAGCAGCACGCGCACGCCGGTCGCGCACGCCTGCATGATCGTCGGCCCGGCGACCTGGCCCGCGCCCGCGAGGCCGGCGAGCCACGGCATCCCGTAGAACGCGTGGGCCTGCGGCACCGAGAGCCCGAGCACGCCGTGGTCGATGCGCTCGGGGGCGATGCCCCGGCGCGCGAGCTCCGTCTTCGCGACGTGCGCGGCGAACCGGACGCTGTGCAGGTGCGCGAGGCTGCCCTGCCAGCGCGCGAACGGCGTCGACCAGTACGCGCCGTAGGGGATCTCCGCGCGGAACGCCATCGCGTGCTACCTCGACCGCCCGGCGCCGGCGGTGCCCGCCGCGTCGGCCGCTACGCGCGCGATGTCGTCGAGCACGAGTCGGAGGTGCGCCCGCGCGACCTGCAGGTGCTCGCGCATCACGTGGGCGGCGCGCTCCGGATCGCGCTTCCTGAGCGCGGCCACGATGTTCTTCATGCCGGCGAGCGCGGCCTTCCGCGCGGCGGCGTGGTTGAGCGTGAGCACGCGCAGGTACCGGACGTGCCCGGCGGACAGCGCGATCGCGCGGAGCAGGCGGCGGTTGGCGACGAGCGCGTGCCAGGCGGCGTGGAACCGCGCGTTGGCCTCGATGAAGGCCTCGGCGTCGTCGGCGCGGTCGGCGGCCTCGGCGTCCTTGAGCGCCGCGGCGATCGCCGCGAGGGACTTCGCGCCGGGCTCGGAGGAGGCGACCTGGGCGAGGGCGGCCGGCTCGAGCAGGCCGCGCAACGCGTAGATCTCGTCGACGTCGGCGTCGGTCAGCACCGGCACCGTGAAGCTGCGGCCGTCGGCGGCGATCAGCCCCTCGCTCTCCAGGCGCGCGAGCGCCTCGCGGACCGGCGTACGCGAGACGCCGAGCTGGATCGCGAGCTGCGCTTCCTGCAGCCGCTGGCCCGGGACGATCACGTGGCCGCCCAGGTATTCGCGCAGCGTCCGGTAGACCTGGTCGCCCAGGCCGGCGGGGCGGTCGACGGGCTTGAGCTGGGGCGCCATCGCGTCGCGGGGGTCGGGCGGTCGGGGGGCAGGGCGCGGGCGTCGCGCGATTGCATGTATCCGGTATTGCGGGTACGGTATACATTACGCCGATCGCTGTCAACCGCCCCCCGCCGCCGCCCGCCCACGACGCCGAGCCCCGACGCGAGATGCCCCCCGTGCAGGCCAGCCCGACGCTTCCCTACGCCCCGCTCTGGGCGAGCCCGTTCCGGCCGTTCTGCGCGCTGGGCGTCGCGTACGGCGTCGCGCTGATGGCGGCGTGGGTCGCGATGCGCGCGGGCGTGTTCGGCGCGGCGGGCGGTTCCGCCGCCGCGCAGGCGTGGCACGCGCACGAGATGCTCTACGGCCACGCGGCGGCGATCGTCTGCGCGATCGCGCTCACGGCCCTCCCGGGATGGGCGGGGACGCGGGAGATCCGCGGAGCGCCGCTCATGGGGCTGGCGCTGCTCTGGGTCGCGGCCCGCTTCGCCTTCTGGTGGCGGGAGTCGCTTCCGGCGGAAGTCGCCCTGGCGGGGGCGCTCGCCCTCTGGGCCGTGCTCGCGGCGGTGCTCGCGGCGCAACTCGCGCGCGTCGCGAACCGGGCCTACCTGCTCGTCCTGGTCGTGATCGCCGGGCTGGTCGCGGGCGAGGCGCTCTTCCTGTCCGGACGGACCGCGGCCGGGCTCCTGGCCGCGCTCTACGCGCTGACGCTCCTCTACGCGCTCGCCGGCGGCGTCTTCACGCCCGTGTTCACCGGCAACCACCTGCGCGCGACCGGACGGGGCGACCAGGCGCCCTTCGTCCGGCCGCTCGAGACCGCCGCCGTCGTGTCGATCGTCGCGCTCGCCGTCGCGGATCTCGCGGGCGCGCCGGCCCCCTGGCGAGCGGCGCTCGCGCTCGCCGCGTCCGCCGTGCACGCGGTCCGGCTCGCGCGCTGGCGGGGATGGAAGGTGCTGGACGTGCCGTTGCTGTGGACGATGCACGCCGGCTACGCGTGGATGACGGCGGCCTTCCTGTTGCAGGGGCTGGGCGACCTCGGCGTCGCGGGCGCCGCGCGCGCGTGGTTGCACGCGTTCACGGTCGGCGCGCTCGGCTCGGCGATGATCGGGCTCATGACGCGCGTGGCGCTTCGTCACACCGGCCGCCCGCTCGCCCTGTCGCGCGCCGTCGTCGCGGCGCACCTGCTCGTCCAGGCCGCCGCGTTCGCTCGCGTCGGCGGCGCGATCGCCGGCGG
This sequence comes from Burkholderiales bacterium, assembly GCA_046347845.1. GTDB lineage: Bacteria > Pseudomonadota > Gammaproteobacteria > Burkholderiales > Casimicrobiaceae > VBCG01. The sequence continues at coordinate 15,216 of JAXMFH010000013.1, forward strand.
CGGCGACGCGTGGGTGGTGGTCGCCGGCGCCGCGTGGGTCGCCGCGTTCGCGATCTACCTCGCGACCTTCGGTCCGATCCTCGTGCGTCCGAGCCTGCCGCGCGTCGCGGTCGGCCCGCTCGACGCCGATTCCCGCCCGCCGCCGCGCGGCGGCCGCCCCTGACACGCCGTGCCGGCCAACGCTCGTGAGGACGCCTTGATCCCCCGTTACGCGAATCCCCTGCTCGCCGCGCCGACCCGTCCGCTGCCGCGCCACGTCGCGATCCTCGGCGCGGGGTCGATCGGGCCCGACATCGGCTACTACCTGAAGAGCGCGCTGCCCGGGCTCGCGCTCACGCTCGTCGACATCGCACAGCCGGCGATCGACGCTGCGCTCGGGCGTTTCAAGGGCTACGCGTCCAAGGCGGTCGAGCGCGGCAAGATGCGCGCCGACGAGGCGGAGGCCGTGCTGCGCGACGTCCGCGGGACCACCGACTACGACGCGATCCGAACCTGCGACTGGGTGATCGAGGCCGCGACCGAGAACCTCGCGCTCAAGCGGCGGATCTTCGCCGACGTCGAGGCGCGGGTGGCCGCCGACGCGATCGTCACGTCGAACACGAGCTCGCTGCCCGCGTCGCGCATCTTCGCCGGGATGCGCCACCCGGAGCGGGCGACGGTGACGCACTTCTTCGCGCCGGCGTGGCGCAATCCCGCGGTCGAGGTGGTCGACTGGGCGGGCGCAGGGCCGGGACTCGTCGACCACCTGCGCCGCGTGTTCTGCGCGACCGGCAAGCTGCCGCTCGCCACGTCGGACGCGGTCTGCTTCATGCTCGACCGGATCTTCGACAACTGGTGCAACGAGGCCGCGCTGCTCCTCGATCGCGCGACGGCCGCCGAGATCGACAGCGTGGCCGCCGAGTTCGTGCACGCGGGCCCGTTCTTCGTGCTGAACCTCGCGCGCGGCAACCCGATCATCGTCGAGACCAACACGCTGCAGGCCGACGAGGAGGGGGAGCACTACCGGCCCGCGCCGATCTTCCGCTCGGTGGACGACTGGATCACGGTGGCGCCCGGCAAGCGGGTCGACGCCGATCCGCCGGTCGCCGCGGCGATCCGCGACCGCCTGCTCGGCGTGCTTTTCTCGCAGACGGTCGACATCCTCGACCGCGGCATCGGCGGCGCCGCGGACCTGGACCTCGGCTGCCGGATCGCACTGGGCTTCAGGCAGGGGCCGCTCGAGCTGATGCGCTCGCTGGGGCCGGGCGAGACCGCGCGCATCCTCGATCGCTTCGTGCGGGAGCGCCGGGGCATGCCCGGCGCGAAGCGTGCGCTGCCCGAGTACCAGCGGTTCCTGCGCCACGTGCTCGTGGACGACGTCGAGGACGTCAAGGTGATCACGCTGCGGCGTCCCGAGGCGCTGAACGCGCTCCACGACGAGATGACCGACGAGATCCTCGAGGTGATCCGCCGCCACGAGACGGACGACGCCGTGCGCGGCTTCGTGATCACCGGGTACGGCACGAAGGCGTTCTGCGCGGGCGGCGACATCGGCAAGTTCCCGTCGATGCTGGGCGACGCCGACGCGTCGGCCCAGTACGCGCGCGACTGCTCGCGGCTTCTCGTGCACCTCGACGCGATGGCGAAGCCGGTCGTCGCGGCGCTCAACGGCATGGCGCTCGGCGGCGGACTCGAGCTCGCGATCCGCTGCCGCGCGATCGTCGCCGTGCGAGACGCGTTCCTCCAGTTTCCCGAGATCACGCTGGGCATCCTGCCCGGGATCGGCGCGATGGTCGTGCCTTACCGCCGCTGGCCGCGGGCGGCGGCGGTCTTCCACGGCATGCTGCGGCGCGCGGAGAAGCTCGGCGCCGCGCGTGCGCACGAGCTCGGCATCGTGACGGCGCTGGCCGACGATGCGCGCGAGCTCGTCGCGCTGGCGGTGCGGCAGGTGCGCTCGCTCGCCGGGATGCCGGGCGGGATTGCTGCGGGACCGGTCGCGATCCCGCCGCTCGAGCCGGTCGCGGCGGTAGGCCCCGGCGGGACGCCGCTGTCCGCGACCGCGATCGCGCTGATGGAGGACGCGATCCGGGGAGCCGCCGCCGCGTCGACGCTCGCGTCGGCGCTCGAGATCGGCTACCGGGCGTTCGGGGCGAGCGCGTGCACCGCGGCCGCGCGGGAGGGCATCGGCGCGTTCGGCGAGCGGCGGCGGCCCGACTTCACGAAGACCGGCTGACCGCCGCACGCCGCTGCCTCGCGAGGTGGACGAGGCCGCGCGCGCAGGCGAACGAATGGCCCGAGAAGTTCGCTTCGCGCGGCCGCGCCGCGAGGTCGCGGGGCCGCCCCGCGGCCGCGAGGCGGCGGCCACCCAGCGCACGCACCTCGCCGTCGGCGAGCGATTCGTCCGCGGTCACGGCGTGGACGCCCGGCAGCGACGCCGGCAGCCAGCCGGGGCGATCGGGCCGCGCCGAGGCGACGATCACGCAGCCCGCGGCGATCGCCGCTTCGCAGGCCGCCGCGATCGCGTCGTCGCCGGGGCCGGGCGGCACCGCCAGGCTCAGGTTGACGAACCCGCATCCCTCGGCCGCCGCGCGCAGGATGCCGCGCGCGACGAGCGAGGGCCAGGTCGCGTCCGCGGCGTCGAACACGCGGACCGCGTAGAGCTCCGCGTCGGGGAAGGCCTGACGGATGACGCCCGCGACCGCGGTGCCGTGGCCGGCCGGATCGCTGAAGTCGCCGTCCTCCGCGATCGTGCCGTCGGAACCGGCGTAGATCCGGCACCCGGCGACGGTGCCGCGTACGTGCGAATGCCACGGGTTCACGCCCGTGTCGACGATGCCGATCCGCAGGACGCTCACCGGATCGCCGTCGGCGCCGCCGCGCGCCCGGCGTCGGCTTCCGCGAACGACAGGATCTCGGCCGGAGCGGCAGGCGCGAGGCGGCCGTCGCGCAGGAAGAGGATCCGGTCGATCTCGCGGAGCCCCACCGGCCGGTGCGAGATCACGATGGCCGTGCGGTCGGGGAACGCGTGCCAGAGATTGCGGCGGATGCGGATCTCGGTGTCGAGGTCGAGCGCCGAGAACGCCTCGTCCAGCACGAGAATGCGCGGGGCGCGCAGGATGAGCCGGGCGAGGCCCAGGCGCTGGCGCTGACCGTCGGAGAGTGCGAGCCCCCGGCCGCCGACGATCGTCGCGTAACCCTCGGGGAGCGCCTCGATGAACGCGCTCGCCTCGGCGAGCGCGGCGGCGCGCTCGACGTCCGCGCGGCTCGCGCCGGGATGGCCGTAGCGCAGGTTCGCCTCGACCGACGCGTGCAGCAGGAACGGCTCGGCGCCGGCGTAGCCGATCGCCGCTCCGCGCGAGGCCGCTCGCGCGCGTTCCGGCGGAAGGCCTTCCACGAGCACGACGCCGGCCGCGGGCTCCCGCAGGCCGAACAGGAGCTGGACCAGCGTCGACTTGCCGGCCCCCGACGCGCCGAAGAGCGCGATGCGCTCGCCGGGCGACACCGCGAGGTCGACGCCGGCGAGCGCGGCGGGCTTGCCCGGATACGCGAACGAGACGTCGCGCAGCTCGACGGCGTGAGCGCCGGAGGCCGTGGCGGGCACGGTCGTGGACCGATCGCGCGCGGTGTCGCGCTCGCCCAGGACCTCGGCCACGCGCTCGAGGCTCACGCGCGCCTGCTGCAGGTGCCGCACGAGTCCGACGAGCCCCTGCGCCGGCGCGAACAGCCGGCCCTGGTAGAGGACGAACGCGACGAACGTGCCGAGGGTGATCGCCCCCTCCTCGAGCAGGCGGCCCCCGGCGACGTAGATCCACGCGAGCGCGAGCGTCAGCACGAGGCCGGGCGCGCCCGCCGACGCGGCGTCGACGAGCTGGTAGCGCACGACCTCGCGCTTGAGACGCGCGTTCGCCGCGTCCAGCGCGCGGGCGTCCTCGCGGGCCGTGCCGTGGAGCCGGATCGCGCGGAGCGCCCCGAGGCGCTCGGACAGGAAGTGCGAGAGGTCGGTCATCGCGTCGCGCACGCGCCTCGTGCCGGCCTCAACCGGCCTGCGGAACGCGTTCGCGACGACGAGCGCGAGCGCGAGGCCCCCGAAGCTCCAGAACGCCAGCGGCGGCGAGAGGCTCGCGGTGATCGCGGCGGCCACGGCGAGGAACAGCAGGTTCTGCAGCGCGCCGAGCAGCCCGTCGACGAGGAGGCCCTCGACGCGCGGCACGTCGCCCCCGAAGCGCGTGAGCAGGTCGCCGTGGCGCAGCGGCTCGATCGCCTCGAGCGGACCGTCGACGCAGCGCGCAAAGAGCGCCGCGCGGAGGTCGGCCAGCACGTCGGCGGAGAGCCGCGCGTGCACGCGGCCCGAGAGCGTCGACAGCCCGAGGTCGAGGACGGCGATCGCGACGAGCGCGCCCGCGATCGCTGGGATCGGCGCGTAGTCGTGCCGCGTCGCGACCGCGTCGACGAACGCCATGCCGACGAGCGGCGTCGACAGCGACACGGCGGCGCCGACGAGGCCCAGGACGAAGACGACGGCGAGCGCTGCGCGCCGCCGCGACAGGAGCGGCCAGTGGGGACGCAGCAGTCTCAGCATTGCGCGCCCTCGGTGACCGGCTCCGGAGCCTGCGGCTCGGCGCGGATCGGCACGACGCGCCGGCGCGCGCGTGGCGTCCCCGGGGCTCCGCCGGTCCTGCCGAGGCCGTCCGACCAGACGTCCGGGTAGTAGCAGAGGTGGGCGCCTTCGCACAGCTCGCGCGCACCGCGCTCGGCGACGACGGCGTCGCGGATCGTCTCGCGCGAGCCGCCGCGGCGCACGGCGTCGAGCGCGATCGCCGCGAGCCGGACCGATCCCAGCTTGCGCGCGAGCGGCGCCTCGCGTCCGACGACCTTGAGGCTCGCGACGCCGGCGCGCTCCAGGCGCGGCAGCGCGCAGAGGCCGCAGGGGCCCAGCGTGTAGCCGCGGCTCGTCTGGCAGCCGCAGTTGTCGAGCGTCCACTTCCAGAACGCGTAGCGCTCGTCGAGGCGCCCGTGCTCGCGGCCGACGCGGTCGTCGATGCAGTAGGGCTTGAACGCGTGCGTGGTCGAGCAGGTGCCTTCCTCGAACGTGCAGCCGTCGTTCAGCAGGAACGCCTCCCACTCGAGCCCGGGGATCGCGGTCGCCTCGATCTCGGCGAGCGTCACGTGGCGCGGCAGGATCACGCGCGAGACGCCGAGGCCGCGGAAGAACGCCGCCGCGCCCGGGTTCCGGCAGGTCGCGAGGCTCGAGACGTGCACGCGCGAGGCGAGGCCGGCCTCGCGCAGCGCGAGGAGGAGCTCGAGCTCGGCGACGATCAGCGCGGCGACGCCCGCCTGCTCGACGAGCCCGCGTCCGAAGTCGACGAGGCGCGGGACCGCGCCCGCGGGATAGGAGGGCGCATTGAGCGTCGCGAAGACCGGCCGGCCGTCGGCGAGCTCGACGATGCGCTCGAGCTCGGCGAGTCCCGCGACGCCCGCCGAGCGCGCGCTGCGGCGATGGACCGACGCGTGGCCGAACGCCTCCTCCCAGCCGGGCGGCGTGACGCCGCAGTAGAACTCGGCGGCTCCCGCGTCCACGAGCGGACGGACCTCGTCGGCCCCCTTGAGCGGCGCGAGGATCTTCACGGCGTGGCCATCGCATGGACGACGATGCGGTCCGCGTGCGGCAGCCACGCTCGCGCGGCCTCCCGCGGGGGCTCGTAGAACAGCGTGTTGCCGGCGCGCCAGTGGGGCAGCGCGGTGTCCGCGCGGTGCACCGGCATCGGCCTGCCCCGGCAGGGCGCGGGGCAAGGGTCGGCGAACGCGTGCGCGAAGCCCCGGCCCTCCGGATAGAGCGCGGCCTTCAGCGGGCAGCCGCGCCCCGACGCCGCGTACGTGTACGGGAAGTGCAGCGCGCGTCCCAGCGGCTTGCCGGCGGCCGTGCCGTCGCCCAGGAACCCGCCTTCGAGGTCGGCATCGGTCTCGAGCGCCTCGACGCCCGAGGTCACGAGCAGCGCGCGCAGCCGCGCGTGCCGCGACGGATCGTGCGTGGCGGTGCCGGCGGGCGCGTCGCGATAGGCGCGCGGGTCGCGCAGCGAGCGGTTGACGAGCCTTCCTGCGCGGCGCGGCAGTCGCGGATGCCGCGAGCGCAGCAACTCGAGCACGCCCCAGTCGTTGAACACGACGGCGGGACGCCAGCCCTGTGACGAGAGCCCGTCGAGCAGGCGGTCCACCGCGGCGAGACCGGCGGGCGACACGAGCGGAGTCGCGAGCGTGGGCTCGAGGCGCCGCTCGCGGGCGGCCTCGCAGTACGCGCCCGCCTCGGCGAGATCGGGGAGCCGGTCCTCGCAGAACTCGGAACCGAAGTACAGCGCGACCGCGGCGCCCTCGGGCAGCAGCTCGCGCCAGCCGTCCGGGCAGGCGTCGCGCGGGTCCGCCGGCAGGTCGTCGAGGCTCGCGGGGGCGATGCCGTAGTCCACGGGGGGTTCCTGGCTCGGCCGGCGGAAGGCCGGCGGCGCGTCAGAATCGGATCCTGCGCAGGTCCATGCCGTCGGACGCCATCTGCAGCACCTTGATCGGCTTGAGCGTCCGCGCGTCGTAGACGGTCACCGTCGACCCGCCCGCGCCCACGTAGACCTTCGTGCCGTCGCTCGACACGTTGACGCCGTAGCAGGTGCCCTCGGCGACCGGCACCGAGGCCGCGTAGGTCTTCTTCTGGAGGTCGATCACGGTGAGGTCGTCCATCACCGCGTAGGCCTTCTTCCGGTCGGGCGCCAGCACGACCGAGTACGCCATCGCGGGGTCGCCCTTCAGCACGACGTCGTCGATCGCGCCGGTGCGCTGGTCGACGAGCAGCAGGCCCATGAACTTCTCGGTGTAGTAGTTCATGCTCGCGACACCGCCGTTGTCGAACGCGTAGTCCCAGAACGGCAGCAGGTTCATGCCCTTGTCGAACATCGGGACGGTCTCGACGATCCTCATCGCCGGTCCGGTCGTGTCGATCTTGTAGAGGTCCTGGCCGAACGCGTAGACCTGCTCGCCGCCGCGCACGCTCACGAGGTGCGCGACGCCCCACGGCACCTCGACGCTGCGCAGGATCCTCCCGGTGTCGAGCTCGAACTGCGCGACCACCGGCTTCCCGACGACCGCCTCGCCCTTGTCGGCGCGGCGCGACATCAGCGCCCCGTAGGCGGTTCGCCCGTCCGCGGCGAGCACGAAGCCGAACATGAACCGGTCCCAGCCGTCGCCGCTCAGGTCGACGGTCGAGACCACGCGGTTCGCCTGGAGGTCGACCTTGTTCACGAGATGGCGGTTCGTCGCCACGTACAGATGCCTGCGGTCGGCCGTCAGGTCGGCCTCGCGCGTGGCGCCCTTGATCGGGATGTCGGCGACGATCGCGTCGGTGTCGCCGTCGATCACCTGGATCACCTCGTACCCCAGGTGATAGAGGCGGTCGCCCGCGGCGGCGAGAGGCGCGGCCGATGCGCACGCGAGCGCGGCGAGCGCGGTCAGCAGGGCAGGGACCCGGGCCATGCGGTTCTCCTAGTCGAACTTGAGGTTGCGCCAGTCGCGCGCGATGTTCGGGCACTGGACGTCGAACTCGCGGTGGTTGGTGAGGCCGTCGGGCATCTGCGCGGGCCACCAGCAGTCGCCGGCGCAGCCGTGGAAGTCGCGCGCCGAGGCCTGGCAGTTGCCGACCGGGTAGGTGGGTCGCGGATTGGTCTCCCAGCCGGTGTCGAAGATCGTCGTGCACCCCTGCGGGATCTTGCGTCCGGCGAGCGCCTCCGCGGTCTTCCGCTCGCCCTCCGCGAGGCGCTCGATCGCCTTCGCCTTCTCGTTCAGCGCTTCGAGGAGCTTCTTCTTCATCGTGCGTTCCTTTCGGAGACGTTCAGCCGTCGGCGCGCCGGCCGAGGAAGGCCAGCACCGGGTTGCCGGGATCGGCGCAGAGCGCGCCGTAGGTGCGGATGCCGATCTCGATCCAGCGCCGGATGAAGTCGCAGGACCCGCCTTGCGGCAGGCCCAGGACCGCCTCGCGCTGGTGGTTCTCGTAGTGGCAGCCGCCGGCGCACAGGCTGCGCGCCCAGCACGACGCGCAGGCGTCGCGGCGCGAGGCGGCCTGCTCGTCGAGGCATGCGCGGGACTTCGCGTGATCGATGCCGGCGTCGAGGTCGCCGATGCGGAACCGGTCGTTCCCGGCGAACCGGTGGCACAGGAAGAACGCGCCCTCGGCGTCCATCGCGACGTAGCCCAGGCCGGCGCCGCAGGGTTCCGCCCGCACGGCACCGGCGTGCAGCTTCGCGAGCAGGTCGAGCAGGTTCGAGAACGGCAGCACGCGGCCCTCGCGCGCCTCGTCGGCGAAGCGGCGCGCGAGCTCGGCGAATCCCGCGAGCAGCGCCTCGTCCTCGTCGGGCGCGGGCAGCAGCGCGGCGTCGACCGGGCTGGTGGGCGCGATGCCGACCTCGAGGAAGCCGAGGCGCAGCAGGTGGTCGAACACTTCCGGGATCCGCGACCACTGAGCCGGCGCCAGCGTGACTCGCGCGGCCGGCGGGCGGCCGGTGCGGCTCGCGAGCCTCGCGACGCCCTCGACCACGTCGGCGTAGCTGCCGCCGCCGTTCCGACCCGCGTAGGGGCGGTTCGCGTCGTGCAGGTCCGGCGGACCGTCGATGCTCACGGACACGCCGATCCGGTGCTCCGCCAGGAAGTCGAGCGCCTCGGGCGTGAAGCGCGTGCCGTTCGTCGTGATCGAGACGACGAGCGTCTTGCCGCACGCCGCGGCGGCGGCCTCGCCTTCGCGCACGGCGGCCTTCAGGGCGGGCAGGTTCAGCAGGGGCTCGCCGCCGAACAGCACGAGCGTGACACGCTCCCGGTCGCCCGACGCCTCGACGAGGTGGCGGGCGGCGCGTGCCGCGAGCTCGGGACGCATCGCCCGCGCCGGGCCGCCGTACGAGCCGCCGCCGGCATAGCAGTAGGTGCAGCGCAGGTTGCAGGCCTGCGCCGCCTCGAGGACGAGCGTCGCGAGCGGAACCTCCGCCGGATCGACGGACGGACGGCGGGCGCCGCGCTCGGAGGACGCCGGGACGAGCACGCGTGCGCCGGCGAGCGCATCGAGCACCTCGCGGTCGGCGGCGGGCGCATCCGCGAGCGCGAACGCGCCGCGCCCGCGCCAGCGCTCGATGACGTCTCGCGTCGCCCGGTCGATGGCGAACAGGCTCGCGTGGTCGGCGCCGAAGAGGAGCGCGTCGCCGCCGGAGGCCGGCGACGCGTCGACGATCCGGTGGTCGGCGAATTGCAGCGCGGTCACCGGATCCTCGCGATGTAGTCGGGGACCGTCACGATCAGCTCGGCCTGCGCGTCGTAGGTGCGCGCGCCGCGCTTGTAGCGCGCGAGCACCTTGACGAGGCCGCTGTTCTCGCCGTGGTAGGTGCGCTTCGGATTGGGCGAGTAGTCGACCGTCGGCACGTAGCTCCCGTTGGGCAGGATCGTGCCCAGCCAGGTCAGGTCGTCGTCGCCGTCGCGGGTCTTCTGCTCGGCGAGCCGGAAAGTCGCCGGCACGGGTCCCAGCGCGACGTCGCGGCCGCCGGCCTTCGCGTAGGCGATCGCCTCGAACTGCACGCCCTCCGCGGGCGTGTGGACGCCGCCCGACATTCGCGCGCGCCCGACCTCGGGCACGACCGCGATCCGGTCGATGCGCGGCGCCAGCGCGACCGTTCCGGCGTCGATGCCCTTGACGCTGACCTTCGCGGTCGAGAGCGCGCCGGCGCCGCTCGCAACGACGAGCTCGATCGCGCTTGCGTCGACGCGCTTCGCCGCGAGCACCTTGACCGCGCCGCCCGCGAAGGCGACGTCGGAGGCCCGGACCTCGGGCAGGTTCACGCCCTCGACGGTGATCGTGGTCGTCTCTCCCGCAACGAGGAAGGCGGGGACGATCCGCGCGACCTTCGGCCGGTCGCCGACCCGCAGCCACCGCGAGCCCGACGTCCGGAAGTCGGGCGCGGGCCGGTGCCACTCGCCGCGCAGCTCGTCGCCCGACGCGATGAACGCGCCGCGCGCCGCGAAGCCGTTGTTGCTCGTGCGCGTGCGGAGCGCGTAGCCGCCGTAGAGCGTCGCGTCGCCGGCGAACGTCTCGCGGCTGCCGTCGGCGTAGGCGAGGCTCCCCTCGAGCCTCCACTCGGCGTCGCCGGCCGCCGCGATCCGCGCCTCGCCGCGATAGGTGCCGCGGCCCGGCTCGTGGCCGAACACGGCCCAGCGTCCGTCGAGGTTGGTCGCGGGCGCCTTCCACGCGCTGCCGTAGGGAAGCTTCTTCGCGAAGTGGGCGATCGCGGCGTCCGCCTCCGGCACCCAGTGCATCTCGCGCAGCTGGAACACGACGGTCGGCGCGATGTAGAGGTGGAAGTCGCGGAGCTTCGCCCAGTTCTCCGCGGTCATCCGGTACGAGTGGATCTTGCCGGCCGTGTGGCAGCGGACGCAGGTCGCGTACACCTTCTCCTCGTCCTTGCCCGCCGGCTCCTCGACGCGCTGCGAGTTGTGCCACAGCGACAGGTAGGCGACCTCGGCCTGCTCCTCGGGCGCGAGGCTCTGCGTCGTCGCGAGCTCCTTCAGCAGCCGGTCCATCTCGCCGGCGCGAAGTTCCATGCCGTGCAGCCTGCGCATCCGGTCGACGATCACCGTCCACTCCTCGGGGGTCGTTCGCACGTCCTCGACGCGGGGCAGCCGTCCGTCGGCCGCCGGCGCGTGGCAGGCACCGCACTTGTTCCAGACGAGCGAGTCGCGGTCGAACGCCTGCGCGCCGCCGGCGAGTCCCGCGATCGCGATGCCGGCGGCGAGGGTGACGATCCAGGGGTGTCGCATCGGGCGTCTCCGTGGGCGAGGGGGGCTCGAATCACCGCCTTCGCGGCGGGGGTTGCGTTCGCGTCGTCGCGTCGTCGCTCCGCGAGTCATGGCGCGGCGATCGAATGGGTGGCGATGCCGGTGCTGCCGGCGACGACGAGCTGGCCGGGCGGGCCGACCGCGACCGCCGACAGCGTCTGGCGTTCCGGGCGGATCGTCGTGCGGAAGCTCCGCCCGCCGTCGGCGCTCGTGGCGACCGCGCCGCCGAGGCCCACGAGGACGATCTTTCCGTCCGCGAGCTCGACGCCGTCGGTCCACGACTGGTCGGTTCCGGTCGGGACGTCGATCCAGCTCTTGCCCTGGTCGACCGACCGCAGCACGTGGCCGCGCATCCCCCAGACCAGGACGCCGCCGTCCCTGAGCGGCATGCCGCCCCAGAGCGAGCCGTCGTAGGGAGGGTGGAGGGTCGTCCAGGTCCGGCCGTCGTCGGTGGAGCGGAAGATCGTGCCGGCCTCGGCCGCGACGTAGATCGGGCCGCCGGGCACCGAGAAGATCGCGTTCAGGTGGCGGTCGTGATCGTCGCCCTCGCCGACCGGGAACGCCCGCCACGTCCGGCCGCCGTCGTGGGTCGCCATCGCGAAGCCGAAGGCGCCCGCGGCGATGCCATGGTCGGGACCGGCGAACCAGACCGTCAGCAGCACGACGTCGGCGCCCGCGTCGTGATTGCGCGTCCAGGTCTCGCCGCCGTCCTTCGTCTCGAGCACGACGCCGCCGTGACCCACGGCGAATCCGCGCTTCTCGTCGACGAACGCGGCCGACGTCAGCATCGAGCGCGTGGCGACCGACGCGGCCTGCCGCCACGTCCTGCCGTCGTCGTCCGAGAGCACGACGGTGCCCCAATCCCCGACCGCGACGAGACGCTTGCCCGCGCGCACGATGTCGAGCATCGGCGCCTTGGCGGCCAGCGGCGCCCGGAAGGCGGTGCCCGGCGCGGGCGCGGTGGGCGCGGCCGGCGCGGGCGGTTGGGCCGGCGCGCCGGCCGGCCAGCCGAAGGCGACGACGAGCGCCAGCGCCGCAAGCCGACGCGACGCGGCCGCGATCATTCCGTCTCCCCCGCATCGGCCGAAGTTCCGCGCGTCAAGCCGCTCCGCGCGAACGCCTGCGCCCGAGCGGCCTCCCGCTCCGCCTCCCCGATGCCGAGCTCGTCGCAGACGCGGCGCATCTGCGACTCCTCGAGGCGTGCGAGCTTGCCGTCGGCGTAGACGACCTCCCAGAGGAGCTCGACGATCTCGAGGCGCTGCGCCTCGTCGAAGCTCTCGCGGACGGCGTTCGCGAACACCCAGTCCTCGAGGGCGGCGTCGAGCTCGGTCCGCGCCGCCGCGATGAGCCGTCCCGCCGTCGCCTCGTCGAGGCGGAAGCGGCCGCGCACGATCCGCCCGACGGCCTCGATCTCCGCGGAGCCCAGCGACCGGTCGCTCTGCGCGAGCTCGACGAGCAGCACGACGACCGCGATGTCGCGGCGCGCGAACGGGGCGCCGACGGTGTCGCGCGTCGGCAGCGGAGTCGCGTTAAGGCGGGCGAGGAGCCGGTCGAACACCGTGCGGCCTTCAGTGCGAGAGGAGCGGCGAGCGCACCGGCCCCCGCCGCGGGATCAGGAGGTCGATCATCACCGCGAGCGCGGGCAGGAGCGTGATCGCCATGATCATGTTGATCATGAACATGAACGTGAGCAGCAGGCCCATGTCCGCCTGGAACTTGAGTTCCGAGAACGACCAGGTCGCGACGCCGACCGACAGCGTGAGCGCGGTGAAGATCGTCGCGATGCCGGTCTCCCGCAGCGACTGCTTGAACGCCGTCACGATGTCGACGCCCTGCGCGAGGTAGAGCTGCAGCCGGTTGTAGATGTAGAACGCGTAGTCGACGCCGATGCCGACCGCCAGCACCATCACCGGCAGCGTGGCGACGGTCAGCCCGATCTCGAGCTCCTTCATGAACCAGTAGCCGAGCAACGTGGCGAGCGTGAGCGGCAGGCAGCAGGCCAGCATCGCGCGCCAGTCCCGGTAGGTGACGAACACGAGCGCGACGATCGTCAGGTAGACGTAGAGCATCATCCTGAGCTCGGTCGTCTCGAGCACCTCGTTGGTCGCGGCCTGGACGCCCACGTTGCCGCTCGCGAGGCGGACGGCGATCCGCGGGTCGGGATTCGCGTCGCGGAAGGCCTTGACGGCGCCGGTGACCGCCTTGATCGTCGATGCCTTGTGGTCCGCGAGGTACAGGTGCACCGGGAGCACCGTGCAGCCCGGGTTGTAGAGGCCCGAGCCCTCCGGCGCCAGGCTGATCGCGTTGGCGAGCGACTTCGGGTCGCGCGGCAGCGCCGCCCACTTCGGGTTGCCCTCGTTGAAGCCGGAGAACGCCTGCTTGGCGAGCCACGCGACCGAGGTCACCGAGACCACGCCCGGGACGTTCGCCATCTGCCAGCCGAACTGGTTCAGGTACTCCATCGTGGCGTGGTCGTAGCAGCCGTCCTTCGGCGTCTCGACGACGACGGAGAGGACGTCGAGCCCGAGGTCGAACTTCTCGACGATCCGCGTCGCGTCCTGGTTGTAGCGGGAGTCGGCGCGGAGCTCGGGCGCCCCCGGCTGCAGGTGGCCGATGTGCCGGCCCTGGCTGTTGATCCACGCGGCGGCGAACAGCGCAGCGCACACGAACGTGCCGATCGCGGCGTTGCGGGGCTCGGCGATCCGGCCGAGCGCCGCCATCCAGCGGCTGCGGCGCTCGCGCAGCCGGTTGACGCGGCCCACGTAGCGGTCGTCGAAGCCGACGTACGAGGCCGCCACCGGCAGCATCACGAGGTTCGTGACGATCTTGTAGGCGACGCCGATCGCGGCGGTGATGCCGAGCTCCCGGATCATCGGGATCGGGATCAGCGTGAGCGTCGCGAAGCCGACGAAAGCGGTCACGAGCGCCATCGTTCCCGGGATGAGCAGGCCGGTGAAGCTGCGCCGCGCCGCCGTCGGCGTGTCGACGCCGGTGCAGACCTCCTTCACGATGTAATTGATCTGCTGGACGCCGTGCGAGACCCCGATCGCGAACACGAGGAACGGCACGAGCACGGCGAGCGGATCGAGGCCGTAGCCCAGCAGCCTGAGCGTCCCGAACTGCCAGACGACCGACACCAGCGAGCACAGGAGCGTGAGCCCGGTGAGCGCCCAGGACCGCGAGTAGACGTACACCGAGAGCGCCGTCAGCACGAACGCGAGGAGGAAGAACCGCGCGACGCTCTTCGCGCCCTCGGCGATGTCGCCGATCTGCTTCGCGAAGCCGATGATCTCGACCTCGAATTCGCCCGACTCGTGCTTCTGCCGCACCTCGTGCTCGAGACGGGCGGCGAGGTCGAGATAGTCGAGCGGCTTCTTCGTGACCGGGTCGCTGTCGAGCAGGTCCGCGACGACCATCGCGCCCGAGTTGTCGTTCGCGACGAGCTGGCCGATGTAGCCGCCGACGATCGCGTTGTTGCGGATCTTCTCGATCTTGGCCGGCGTGAGCGCGTCGGGCGTGATGTCGCCGCCGATCACGTCCTCGGACTTGAACCCTTCCTCGGTGATCTCGAGCACGCGCGTCGTGGGCGTCCACAGCGAGCTCACCGTGCGCCGGTCGACGCCGGGCATGAACATCACCGCCTGCGTGACGTCGGCGAGCTTGCGCAGGAACGGCGCGTTCCACATGTCGCCGTCCTTCGCGCGGACCACCACGATGATCCGGTTCGCGCCGAAGACCTGGTCGCGGAACTGGTAGAAGGTCCGGATGTACTCGTGCTCCTGCGGCAGCTGCTTGTCGAAGCCCGCCGTCATCCGCAACTGGGCGGCGAACACGCCCATGACGATCGTCAGGAGCGCGAGCGCGGCGAGCGTCGCGCCCCGGTGCGCGAACAGCAGGGCTTCGAGGCGGGAGATGAGCCGGGCGAGCATCGGGGCGCGAGCCGTCGGACGGGGGATGGGCCGCGGGACGGCTCGCGCCCCGCGGCCTCCGGAGGGTGAGGCGTCAGAACGAGTACGAGACGTTGACCATCAGGTAGTCGCGGTCCTTCATCAGGTTGTTGCCGCCGCCGCCCGCGAAGCTCGTGTAGGCGAGCGACCCGCGCCACTTGTTCAGGTACTCGAAGTTGAGCGACGGCGTGACCGCGAGCCGGCCCTTGACGAACGGGATCGTGTTCGGGCTCGTCCCCGCGAAGTCGTAGGCGATGTCGATCTGCGGCGTCATGTTCACCGGGCTGCCGAACACGTGCGGATACACGAGCCCGAGCTCGAACACGGTGCCGGCCGAGAACCGGTCGGGCAGCTCGTAGTTCGGCAGCAGGATCGGGTACTTGCCCGAGAGGTCGAGGTTCGGGTAGTACGCGGCCGCGACCTCGAACAGCAGCGTGCCTTCCGCCGCTCCGGTGCCGCGCAGCAGCCAGCCGAGGTCGCCGCTCGGGCCCAGCAGGTAGATCGTCGTCGCGTGCGCCTGCCACTTCTGCGCGTTGATGTAGCCGTCGTAGGTGCCCGGCGCGCAGAACGCGCAGTACTGGCCGGCGAGCGGGACCGTCGGGTCGATGCCCACGCCGTCGCGCGGCCGATACGAGACCTCGCCGCCGACCGCCCAGTCGCCGATGTTCCCGTTCACCGAGACGCCGAACAGGTCGCGGTTCTTGCCGTACTGCAGCTTGTAGCCGAGGCCGAACGGGTTGTCGGTGATCGTCGGGTCGTTGACGAACGCGACGAACGGGATCTTGTCGTTGTAGTGGATGTAGTAGAAGCCCCACTCGGCGTTCATGTCCTTCGGCTTCCAGCGCGCGGCGAGGCCGAACTGGTTCATGTTCGGCGCGGACTGGGTCGGCTGCGTCGGGACGACGGTCTGGAGGCCGATCAGGTCCTGGAGCGTGAACCGCTGTCCGGGGGGCAGGAACGTACCGTTGCTGACGGTGCCGGGATCGCCGACGGTGCCGGGCGGCGCGCCGAGGACCGAGCTCGGGATGAACGCCGACATCTGGCCGTTGCCGATCACGTCGCCGGTCGAGAACGGCGTGCCCACCGGGTCGAACCGGAACGTGACGTTGCGGAACTGCCAGAACCCCTCGACGCTCCACGCGTCGTTCACGCCGAGGTTGAACGAGGCCATCGGCACCGGGCGGAAGACTTCCTTCAACTGCACGCCGGGCTTGTGCGCGCGCGTGAGGTCGATCGGGTTGATGATGTTGATGCCGCCGTAGATGAAGATGTCCTCGCCCCACGAGAGCACCTGGTTGCCGACCTTGACCTTGCCCGGCATGCCGGCGACGTCGAAGTCCTTCGCGACCCAGAGGTCGAGCAGCGTGACGTCCTGCGCGGCGATGCGCTTGGCGTCGCTCGCGAGCGGCGTCCGCTCGGTCTGGTCGACCGCGGGGTCGTAGAGCCACGAGAAGCGACCGAGCGCGCTCCAGCCCTCGAGGAACTTGAGCGAGAGCTCGTGGTTGCCCTTGAGGGCGGCCGAGATGAGCTGGCCCTTCTTGTAGTTCAGGTTGCCGTTGTCCGACTGCAGGTAGTTGAAGTCGGGGTTCGAGGTCGCGCCCTGGCCCGGGCCGTTGACGAGCTCGCCCAGCGTCCCGGTCGTCGGCACGCAGCCCCCGTTGTCGTTGCCGACGATGCCGCAGTTCGTGCCCTGCATGCGCCATTGCATGCCGAACGAGATCGTCGAGTCGAAGCTCCCCTTGACGTTCTCGGTCTCGAAGCCGAACGCCGAGGCGCCGCCGGACACCGAGCCGCAGGCCGCCGCGAGCGCCAGCGCGAGGGCGCGCCGGGCGAACCGGGGCGCGCGTTGGGACCGTCCGTTCATGTCTCCTCCCTCCACGAGTTCCAGGACCTTTCGGCGGCGCGGGACGCGCCGCCGCGCGGCCTCAACGTTCGCCCACCCGACGCAGCTCGTCGGGATTGAACTTCTTCGGATCGATGCGTCCCTCGCGTCCGGCGAGCCAATCGGTCTCGTGCTGCTCCTGCGTGGCGTTCTCGCCGATGTAGCGCCCGACCGACAGGTCGTACGAGACGAACTCCTGCCCGACGCAGGCCGGGAGCTCCGGGGCGGGGTAGACGCTCGACTCCTGGACGCGCCAGAGCTTGCCCTGCGCGTCGTAGTTGTCGACGACCATCAGCGCCCAGCTGTCCTCGTCGAGGTACATGACGCGCTTCGCGATCTGGTGCCTCATCCCCTGCTTGACCGTCGCCTCGACCTTCCAGACGCGGTGCAGCTCGTAGCGGACCAGGTCGCGGTTCAGGAAGTCGGCGAGGTAGATGTCCTTGTACTTGCGGCTCTTGTCGATCAGCTTGAAGCTGTTGTACGGGATCAGGAGCTCCTGCTTGCCGACGAGCTTCCAGTCGTAGCGGTCCATCGCGCCCGCGTACATCGGATACTGGTCGACCGTCTCGAGGTTCTCGTAGCCCGGCACCGGGTTGTCGTAGGCGAACGTCGGCGCGCGCCGCGTGCGCCGCTGGCCGGGGAAGTACAGCCAGGCGTCCGACGGCTCGTTCATGAACCAATGCGCCAGGATCAGCTCGCCCGCGCGCGCGGCGGGGGAGACGACCGCGTTCAGCAGCTTCATCTCGACGCCGCCCACGTCCTCCACGCCCTTGTTCTTGGGCGAGTGGAACGGCACCCAGGTCCACTGGTCCTGCACGAGCGGCGTGAAGTCGCCGCCCTTGTTCGAGAAGATCGTCGCGTAGTGCTCGATCCTGCCTTCGCCCATGTAGCGCAGCTTGTGGTTCCAGACCGCCTCGGCGCCGGTCTTCGGGATCGGGAACAGCACGGCCGCGCCGATGGCCTTCTCGAGGCCCCAGCCGTTCGCGGCGAGCCTCGCCTCGCGGGCGTTGATCTTCGTGCGCTCGTAGACGAAGTCGGGGAAGCCGCAGCTCCGTTGCGTCGGATAGACGTCCATCCGGTAGCCCTTGAGCTGCTTCACGAGCGCCGTCTGGCCCTCGGAGAGCTTGTCCTTGTAGCGGTCGACGTTCGACGCGTCGATCGCGTAGAGCGGCTTGTCGGCGGCGAACGGGTCGATCCGCTTCTGTCCGGCCTTCCAGCCGGCGGGCGCCGTCGTCACGCCGCCCTTCCACTCGGGGATCGTGCCGTCCTTGTTGCCTGCGCGCTCGGCCCCGACCGGCGTCAGCGTCCGTCCGAGTTGCGCGGCCTCCTGCTCGGTCGCCGCGCCGTGGGCCGCGGGCGCGAACAGGCAGGCCAGCGCGAGCGCGAGCCCGCCGGCGCGCGCGATCGGTGCGTATGTGCGGTCCATCCGGTGTCCCCCTCGCTGCTGGATCGAATCCTTCACGGTGGCCACGCGCCGCGCGGCCGCGGGACGGGCGCCTGGAGTATTGCAACGCAACATTCCTGACGCGCCCGTCATGTGCGCGCGCGCTCCGCGAAGGCGGGGCCGGTGCGCGCGTGTGCCGAGGATTGTTGCCGCGCGCTCGCGCGGCCGTTATCCCAAATCGGCAATCACGGCTTGAGCTTCTTGTGCCAAATCAAGGAATCGTTGGTTGGTTGGCGCGACCGTACGCGACGCGACGGGATCGGCGCGACGCGAGACCGGCGACCCGATCGGAGGAGGAGGAGGACATGCGGGAATCGGCGAGGCGTTGATGGCGCCGGCCTGGGCGATGCCGGCCGACGACGCGCCGCCGCGCGGCGACGGCGACGACGCGCCGTTCTCGGTGACGCGCACGACGAGCTCGGACATCGAGGAGCAGGCCGCGAGCCTGCGCGCCTGGGACCAGGTCTACGAGCAGATGACGCCGGGCCGGTTCGTCGGCGGCCTGCACGAGATCTGCTTCTGCGGCGTTCAGGTCTTCCGCGAGGCGACCAACCAGGCGGTGCACGAGGCCGGCGCGCCCTGGCCCGGGTCCCGCGCCATCGGGGTTCCGCTGAGGATGGAGGGGACCGCGCGCTTCCGCGGCGCGCCGGTCGATGCCGACGCGCTGGTGACGCTGGGTGCCGGCGACGAGCTCGATTTCTACACGCCGCGCGGATTCGAGATCCTCGGGCTCGTCGTCGACGAGCGCGCGCTGGAAGCGCACGCGCGCCAGGTCGAGCACCGGGACCTCGCCGAGGCGCTCGGCGGCAAGGGCGTGTTCAAGCCGGGTGCGGCGCGGCTCTCGGAGTTCCGCCGGCTGCTGGCCTCGGTGATGCAGTCGCTCGACGTGAACCCGGTCGCCCTGCAGCACCGGCAGACGCAGCGCGTCCTCGAGCAGTCGATGCTGGGCGCGGCGATCGCCGTGGTCGTCGAGGACGACCCCGCGGCGAAGGCCCCGCAACCGTGCGCGGGGCGCCGCAATGTCGTCGACGCCGCGAAGGCGTTCATGCGCGACCGCATCGCCGAGCCGATCACGGTGGCCGACCTGTGCCGGCAACTCGGCGTGAGTCGCCGGACGCTGCAGTACGGCTTTCAGGAGGTGCTGGGCATCAACCCGGTGGCCTTCCTCCGGGCGATGCGGCTCAACGGCGTGCGCCGCGACCTCAAGGCGGCCGCGCGCGCCGGGGGCTCGGTGCAGGACATCGCGGCGCGCTGGGGCTTCTGGCACCTCGGTCACTTCGTGACCGATTACAAGCGGATGTTCGGCGAGCTGCCGTCGGAGACCCTGCACGGCCGCCGCGCCGCGGGTGCGGGTCCGCGTCGCTGAGCGCCTTCGCGCGGCGCGCTACGCGCCTGCCGGGCGGAACGCCGCCGCCTCGCGGACGACGAGCGCCACGATGCGCTCGATCGCGCGCTTCGACGCCGCGTTGGCCGCGGCGACGCCGCCGTAGGCGTCCTGCGTCGCGGCGGGCTCGGTCTCCTCGACGAGAAGGGTCGCGAGCACCCGGCGCCCCCGGACGTCGACGACCTGGACGCGGATCGCGAGGTCGGCGCGGCTCGGCGCGACCGTGAAGTCCTGCTGGAGGCGGACGAGCTCGAGGTCGACGCGCAGCGCGGCCTGGACCGACGTCGGGGCCTCGACGACCGCCGCGAACGCCCCGGTCGCGTCGAGCGCGCGGGCGACGAGCGAGCCGATCATCCGCGCGGGGGTGTCGGCCCACTCGCCACGCGAGTAGTAGTCGATCGAGTAGGGGCGCTCGACGTAAGCGATGCGCTGCGTGTCGAACCCCGGCGCCGCGCGCGGCGTGCCGACCTCGACCGTCGCGTCGGTGCGCCGTTCGGCCCGGGGAGGCGCGGCGCCTGGTTGCAGAACGTGCAGGCGCGGGCTCTCTTCCGGCGCTTGCTGGAACGGCGTGCAGCCGGCGGTGAACCCCGCGAGCGCCAGGGCGGCGAGGAAGCGCACGGCCAACGACGGGATGGGGGAGGAGGGCATGGCGGCCTGCGCGTCAGGGCGGTCGGGGGCTCACTCGCCGGGACCGCGCCGGGAGGGCGGGCGTCCCTGCAGCAGGGCGCCCGGGTTGCGCTCGATCTCGCCAGCGGCGCGCTGCAGCGTCGCGGTCAGCTCGCGCAGCTCGGCGACGAGCGCGCGTGCCTCGGGGAGCGTCTCGCTCGTGAACTGCTTCAGGTCCGCGCGCGTCGTGTCGATCGTGCCGCTGGCGCTCGCGCCCGCGGCGCCGAGCTCGCGCGTCATCCGGTCGAACGCGTCCGCGCTGCGCTCGACGCGCGCGACGAGGTCCGGCAGCTTCTCGGTGAAGCGCGCGGTGTTCTGCATCGCGATCGACGCGTCCCTCAAGCCCGTGTCGATCGCCGGGGAGCGCGCCGCGAGCGTGCGCGACAGGACCTCGAGGTCGGCGATCGTCTTCTTGACCGCGGCGCGGTTCTCCTCGTCCATCAGCGCGTTGAGCGCGTCGCTCGTCCGGTTGAGGCTCGCGAGCAGCGCCGGGACCGAGGTCTCGAGGCGGTTGTAGAGCGAGGGGCCCGACGCGATCGTCGGGTAGGGCTCGCCGGGCTTCGCCGCGAGCGGCCGCGAGTCGCGATGGCCGCCGGTGAGCTCGACGAACGCGATGCCGGTGAGCCCCTGCGTCTGCAGCGTGGCGATCGTGTCCTCCTTGACCGGCGTGCCGCGCTCGATGTCCAGCGTCACCAGCACCTGCTCGACGTTGCCCGGCGCGAGCGCGATCGCCCGCACGCGGCCGACGTCGACGCCGCGGTAGCGCACCGACGCGTTGACGTTCAGCCCCGACACCGACTCGACCATGTAGGTCCGGTAGATGTCGTAGGTCTTCCGGTAGTACTTGCCGCTCGACAGCCAGAGGAAGCCGGCGACGAGCGCCGTCGTCAGCACGATGACGAACGCGCCCACCGCGGCGAAGCTTACGCGCGATTCCATGCCTGCTGGCGCGCGCCGCGGCCGCGCGGTCCGTAGAAGTACTGGCGGATCAGCGGGTCCTCCGAGTGCGACAGCTCCTCCATCGTGCCGACGCCGACGATGCGCCCCTTCCCGAGCACGGCGACGCGGTCGGCCGCGCGCCACAGGAGGTCGAGGTCGTGCGTCACCATCATGATCGTGAGGCCGAGCCCGTCGCGCAGGCTGCGCACCAGCTCGTCGATCCCGGTCGCCGACAGCGGGTCGAGCCCCGCCGTCGGCTCGTCGAGGAACAGGAGCTCCGGGTCGAGCGCGAGCGCGCGGGCGAGCGAGGCCCGCTTGCGCATCCCGCCGGAGAGCTCGCTCGGGAACTTGGGGCCCGCGTCGGGCGGGAGGCCGGTGAGCGCGATCTTCACGGCGGCGATCTCGCGGACGACCTCGTCGCCAAGCGACGTGTGCTCGTTCAGCACCATCGCGACGTTCCCCGCGACCGTGAGCGAGCTGAACAGCGCGCCGCGCTCGAACATCACGCCATAGCGGCGGCGCAGCGGCAGCGCCTCGGCATCGGCGAGTCCGATCACCTCCTGCCCGAACACCTTGATCGAGCCGGCCACCGGACGCTCGAGCATGATGATCTCGCGCAGCATCGTCGACTTGCCCGATCCGCTCCCGCCCACGAGCGCGAAGATCTCGCCCGGCCGCACCGTCAGGTCGACGTGCTCGTGCACGACCGCCGCGCCGAAGCGCGTCGAGAGTGCCCGGATCTCGATCACCGGAGTGGCGTCGGCCGCGGGCCGCTCCGCGGGGGGACTGTCGTGGTCCGTGGTCACAGGTCGAGCCACAGGAAGACGATCGAGAACAGCGCGTCGGTGACGATCACGAGGAAGATCGACTGGACGACGCTCATCGTGGTCTGCGTGCCCACGCTGTCGGCGCTGCCGCTCACCATGAAGCCGCGGTGGCAGCCGACGAGCGCGACGATCATCGCGAACACCGGCGCCTTCGCGAGGCCGGTCCAGTAGGTCGACAGCACGATCGCGTCGTCGAGGCGGTCGAGGAACGCCCGGAACCCGACGTCGAGCTTCCATTGCGCCATGAACATGCCGCCCAGGACGCCGGTCACGTCGGTGTAGACGGTGAGCAGCGGCATCACGAGGACGAGCGCGATCATCTTCGGCAGGACGAGCAGCTCGAGCGGCGGCACGCCGATCGTGCGCAGCGCGTCGATCTCCTCGGTCACCTTCATCGTCCCGATCTGCGCCGTGTAGGCGGACCCCGAGCGTCCGGCGATGATGATCGCGGTGAGCAGCGGCGAGAGCTCGCGCAGCATCGAGATCCCGACGAGGTCCGCGACGAAGATGTTGGCGCCGAAGCGCTGCAGCTGGTCGGCGCCCTGGTAGGCGATCACGACGCCCATCAGGAACGACAGGAGGCCGGTGATCGGCAGCGCCTCCACGCCGGCGGTCTGCACGTTGTGCAGGATCGCCCGCCAGCGCAGCCGGTGCGGCTCGCGCAGCACGCCCAGGAGCGCGACGAAGCTCTCGCCCACGAACGCGAGGTAGCCGACGCTGCCGTCGAGCACGGCCCACGACCGCCGGCCGACGCCTTCGAGCCACGGCGGTCTCGGCGGCATCGCGGCCGCGAGGGGGAGCTCCTTCGATCCGATGAGCGCGACGAGCGACTCGAACTCGGGCCTGAGACCGTCGATGCGGACGGAGGCGCCGCTCGCCTGCAGGCCGGCCCGGGTCCGGTGCAGCACCCAGGCGCCCGCGGTGTCGAGCATCGAGATCCCCGACGCATCGACCACGATTTCGCCGGTCGCCGGCCAGCTCGCCCGCGCGAGCTCCCGCTCGAGCGCGGCAATGCCGTGCACCGTCCAGGCGCCCCCGCAGACGAGCCGCGGCGCGACGCCGGCGGGGAGGCGCTCGAGGGTGGCCTGCGCGGGGGATTCCGACGTCATCGGTCGTTCGCGAATCGAAGGCGCGCCGGCGGCGGAATTCCCTCCGCGCGCAGCGGCCCTCCCGATTGTTGCACGGCCTTCGTGGAGTTCGCGACGACGCCCAGGTTCGTTGACCAGGATCAACGCCCCGATGCCGCCGCTCGGCCCGGGGGAAGCCCGTGGCCGGCGACCGCGCACGGGCGCGGTCACAGCGGTCCGGGCACCGACCGCGCGTGAAAGGGCGTGAGGAGCGCGCCGGCCACCGTCTGCCAGCGCTCCCCGGCGAGCTTCCGCAGGCCGTACGCGGGAGGCGCCGGGGCGGCGGGCTCGGCGTACGTGCCGAAGAGCCGGTCCCAGAACGAGAACATCTGGCCGAAGTTCCGGTCGATCAGGGGCGCCACCGGGCTGTGGTGCTGGCGGTGGACGGCGGGCGTGACGAAGACCACGCGCAGCGCCTCGATCGCGCGAGGGAATTCGACGTTCGCGTGCTGCGCCAGGAACAGCGTGTTGACGACGACGACGCGGACGAGCTCGATCCACAGCGGCAGGCCCAGCGCGAGGTAGATCGCGACGCGGCCGGTGATCGCGATGGCCGTCTCGAACGGGTGGTTGCGCGCCCCGGTCGTGACGTCGACGTGCGGGTCGCTGTGGTGCACCGCGTGGATCAGCCACAGGGGCCGCCACCGGTGCGCGAGACGGTGCAGCGCGTACTCGAACAGGTCCGTGACGAGGAACGCGATCGCGATCTGGGCCGCGACCGGCAGTGCGAGCGGCACCAGGAGGCCGGTCGGCGGCTCCAGCAGGCGCTCGCCGGTCCGAAGGAGCCAGGTGCCGACGACGACGTCCGCGAACAGGATGACCGCGAGCAGGATGCCCAGGTTGCGCAGCGCGTGGACGCGGCGCGCGCGCGCGTCGGGGAACGGACGCAGCGGCGCGCCGTCCTCCCACAGCCAGAAGAAAATCAGGCCGCCGGCAAAGAGCCCGAGGTAGATCGACGTGAGGATCGACAGGCCGCCCGGCGTCATCGCCGCGCCCCTGTCGAAGCCTCTCCCCGCAGACCTATTTGCGGCCCGAGCGCTTGCGCAACGACCATCCGGCGACGCCGGCGACGAGCGCGATCAGCGCCCCCAGGCCGATCTCGTCGAGCGTGGGGACCGCCTGGAACAGGAAGGCGTTGTTCAGGAGCGCCCACGCCGGCGAGCTGACGGCGGCGAGGGCGAGCGCGGCGTAACGAATCATGGTCGTGACCTCCCTACGACGCCGCAGTCGGGTCAGCGGCGGTTCCGCCTTCGCACGGCCCATCCGGCGATGCCGGCAACGAGCGCGATCAGCGCCCCGAGGCCGACCTCGTCGAGCGTGGGCACCGGCGCGACGAACAGGTTGTTGAACGCCGACCAGGCCGGCGTGCTGGCCGCGAGCGCGGCGGCGAGCGTGACGAGACGGATCATGATTCCCCCCTTCTTGGGTCGCTGCGGGCGGTACGGGGCGCGACCCCCCTCCTCGAGCGCGTCTAGCGGCGACCGCGCCTGCGGAGCGCCCATCCGGCGACGCCGGCGACCACGGCGATCAGCGCCCCCAGGCCCGCTTCGTCCAGCGTCGGGACCGGCGCGTACAGGAATGCGGAAGCGTTGGCGGCGGACCACGCCTGCCCCGCCATCGAGATCGAGACGACGAACGTTGCTATGCGACCCACGGTCCCCCCTTGGACGTTTCGGTGCCCCCTTGGGGAGTTTGCCACATCCCGGCCGGCCCATGTCATCGGCAGGCGCGGGAGACGGGGAGCGGGCCGTCCATCGTGTGCCGGCGACGCAACGGCCGGCGCTTCGGCGCCCATGGCGCGAGTTTGGCCGAACGGGGCGGCTGCGGTAAGGTTCGCCGGTACGTCCGCCCGCCAGGGGGCGGGCGGCGACGCGCACGGGGAGGGCGCAGCCATGGCCGTCGACGCACTGGTGAAGCAACTGGGGGACGCATGGGGGTGGATCCTGCTGCGCGGGCTCGCCAGCATCGCCTTCGGCGCGCTCGCCGTGCTGTGGCCGGGCCTGACGATCGTCGTGCTGGTCGTCCTGTGGGGCGCGTGGGCGTTCGTCGACGGCGTCACGTCGCTCGCGACCGCCTGGAAGGCACGCGACGAGGGGAAGCCGGTCTGGCCGCTCGTGCTGATCGGCGTGCTGGGCGTCGGAGCGGGCGTCGTCGCGGCGATGAGCCCCGGCCTCACCGCGGTCGCGCTGCTCACGTTCATCGCCTGGTGGGCCGTCGTGATGGGCGTGTTCCAGATCGTCCACGCGATTCGCGTGCGCAAGGCGATCGAGCACGAGTGGATGCTCGTCCTGTCGGGCGTGGTGTCGGTGCTGTTCGGCGCGTTCATGCTGACCTCGCCGACGCGCGGTGCGCTCGCGGTCGTGTGGATGATCTCGGTCTGGAGCATCGCGTTCGGCGTGATGCTCGCGAGCGCCGCGATCCGGCTCAAGCGCGCGCGGGACGCGGGCTAGCCGCGAGGGTCGGGAGGCCGGGCGCGACGGACGCCGCGCCGCGCCGCCCGCCGCAGGAAGCGCCCGGGGTCGACCGCCCGCGCGAGATCGGTCTCGACCGGGAGCGGCTCTCCGACGATGGCGGAGGCGAGGATCTCTCCCGCGAGCGCCGACCAGATGAGGCCGCGGGACGCGAACGCGCCGATCGCGTACAGCCCCCCGGCGACGGCAACGTCGTCGGGGTCCTGCGCGGGAGCCGCGGGATCGGGCAGCGGCCCGACGACGGGCATCCGGTCCGCGACGACCGCGCGGAAGCCGACGCCGGCGCCAAGCCCCGCGGACTCGAGCCCCGCCACCGCCGCCTCACCCGCGAGCGCGGCGAGACGGGCGAGATTGCCGCGGTGCGCCTCCAGGGTCGGCTCCGGCTCGGTCGACTCGATGTCGTAGGAGCTGCCGATGACGACCGTCCCGTCGACGTCGGGCAGCACGTAGCCGTTGCCGATCACCACCGCCTTCGGCGCCGCGAGGCGCGTCGCGGGAACGTAGGTCGCCTGGCCGCGCACCGACCGGATCGGCGTGCCGATCGGCGCGAGGCGCGCGAGGTCGGCCGCGCTGGCGAGCACGACGACGGGCGCCTCGGCGAGGGTGGCGCCATCGCCGGCGACGGCGCGCCAGCCGTCGCCCGTTCGTGCCAGCGCGTGGACCCGGCGTCCCGCGACGAACGTCGAGCCGGCCAACGACATCGCCGCGTCGAGCTGGGCCCGGACGATCGAAGGTGCCCGCGCCCAGCCGCCTTCGGGGTACCAGGCGCCTCCCCGATCGACCGGCCACCCGGTCCGCAGCGCGCCTTCGCTGGCGTCGACGGCCTCGACGAACGTCGAGGGGAAGCCGAGTCCCTCGATCGCCGCGCGCAGCGAGGCCTCGTCCTCCGCCTGGCGGACGAGCTGCAGCAGTCCGCACGGCTCCCACGCGATCCGGTGTCCCCGCCGCTCGAGCTCGCGCCAGGCATCGAGCGCGTGCAGGAAGGCCGCTCGCGACAGGCGCGCGAGGAGGCTGTCGTCTCGCGCGACGAGCGGGTGGAAGCAGCCCGCGTGGAGCGACGACGCTCCCGACGCGGCTCGCGGCCCGGCGTCGACCAGCGAGATGCGCCATCCGCGCGACGCGAGCGAGCACGCGGCCGCGGTGCCGGCGAGACCCGCGCCGACGACGAGCGCGTGGCATCCTCCGTGCGCGCTTCCGGGATCGGCCCCGCGACGCGATCCCCCGCGCGGCTCGTATCGACCGGCCAGCATCTCGCGCTTGCGGCCGAACCCCGGACGCGTTTCGGTCGCGAATCCCGCCGCGGCGAGCGCGTCGCGGACGGCGCGCGCCGTCGACCAGGTCGCGCAGGTCGCGCCGGCCGACGCGTGCCCCGCCACGCGCCGCAGCAATTCGGCCGTCCAGATCTCCGGATTGCGCGACGGCGCGAAGCCGTCGAGGAAGATCGCGTCGGCCCGCGCGTCGAGGCGCGCGAGCGCCGACGCCACGTCGTCGAACACGATCGTCAGCGTGACGCCGCCCCCGTCGAAGGCGCGGCGGTGCGTGCCCGGGAGCGGCGGCGGCCAGCGGTCGACGAGCGCGGGCGCGAGCTCGCCGAGCTCCGGATAGGCGCGCAGCAGCGAGGCGAGGTCGCCGCGCTCGAACGGGTGCTTCTCGATCGCGACGTAGTGGAGCCGCGCCGGCCGCGCGGCGTCGCGGCGCCAGGCGTCCCAGGTGGCGAGGAAGTTGACGCCCAGCCCGAAGCCGGTCTCCAGGATCGTGAACGCGTCGCGACCCGCCCAGCGGCCCGGCAGCCCGTTGCCGCCGAGGAACACGTGGCGCGCCTGGCCGGGCCCGGAATCCGCGCTGTGGTAGACGTCGCCGTAGCGCGGCGACATCGGCGTGCCGTCGGTCGCGAACGCCGGGCGCGCCGGCTCGATGCGCGACATGGCGCTGCGCGTCAGGCCCGCGCGCGTCGGCCGGCCTCGCGCAGCGCGTCGAGCGACGCGTTCATCGTGAGCGCCTGCGGATCGAGCTTCACGTGCACGAGCGACGGGCCGTCGTGGGCGAGCGCGCGCTCGAACGCCGGCGCGAACGCGTCGGTCGTCCCGACCGTGTGGCCTTGCGCGCCGTAGGCCCGGGCGAGCGCGGCGAAGTCCGGGTTCGCGAGCCCGGTGCCCAGGACGCGCGCCGGGTAGGTGCGCTCCTGGTGCATGCGGATCGTGCCGTACATGCCGTTGTCGATCACGACGAAGACGATCGGGAGGCGCTGCTGCACGGCGGTGGCGAGCTCCTGGCCGTTCATCAGGAAGCAGCCGTCGCCGTTCCACGAGACGACGATGGACGAGGGGCGCAGGAGCTTCGCCGCGACCGCCGCGGGCACGCCGTAGCCCATCGCGCCCGCGTAGGGCGCGAGCTGGGTGCCGAAACGGCGGTGACGGAAGACGCGGTGGAGCCAGGTCGTGTAGTTGCCGGCGCCGTTCGCGAGGATCGCGTCGTCCGGCAGCCGCTCGTCGAGCCAGCGCACGATGCGCCAGAGGTCGACGGCCCCGGGCACCGGCCGCGGCTCGCGCCAGGCCTCGTAGTCGGCGTGCGCGGCGGCGGCGGCCCCCCGCCACGCGACGTCCGCCGGCGGTCCGCCCGCGGCGAGCGCCGCGGCGAGGAAGGCGCCCGGCGTCGCGCAGATCCCGATCGCAGGCTGGTAGACGCGCCCGATCTCCTCGGGGCCCGGATGCACGTGAACGAGCGCCTGCCGCGGCGCCGGCGCGTCGAGGAGCGAGTAGCCCGAGGTCGTCATCTCGCCCAGCCGCTCGCCGATCACGAGGAGCAGGTCGGCGTCGCGCACGCGCGCGGCGAGCTTCGGGTTCGGTCCGATCCCCAGGTCGCCTGCGTAGTCCGGCAGCCGGTTGTCGTGGAGATCCTGCCGCCGGAACGCGCACGCGACCGGCAGCGACCAGCGTCGGGCGAACTCGGCGAGGTCGGCGCAAGCGTCGGGATCCCAGCGGCTGCCCCCGACCAGCACGAGGGGCGCCCGCGCGGATCCGAGTTGCGCGAGCACCTCGGCGACCTGCGCCGGATCGGCGGCCGCCGGCGTGTGCGTCGCCCGCGGAGGGTCGTCCACCGCGGCCGTCGCCGACAGGACGTCCTCGGGCAGCGCGAGCGCGACCGGCCCCGGCCGTCCGGACATCGCGACCCGCCAGGCGTGGGCGACGTACTCGGGGATCCGGTCCGCCCGGTCGACCTGCGCCGCCCATTTCGCGACGTCGCCGTACATGCGCCGGTAGTCGATCTCCTGGAACGCCTCCCGGTCGGTCATGTCCGAGCCGACCTGGCCCACCAGCAGCACCATCGGCGTCGAGTCCTGCCGGGCGACGTGGACGCCGATCGCCGCGTTCGTCGCGCCAGGCCCACGCGTGACGATCGCCACGCCCGGGCGCCCGGTCAGCTTCCCCGCGGCCTCGGCCATGTACGCGGCGCCGCCCTCCTGCCGGCACGCGACGAAGGCGAGCCGGTCGCGGACGTCGACGAGCGCGTCGAGGACGGGCAGGTAGCTCTCGCCGGGGACGCCGAAGAGGTGGGTGGCGCCCTGGGCGACGAGGCTCGCGACGAGGATCTCGCCGCCGGAACGTGGCTGCATCGGGGAGTCCGGCCGTCGGGGGACGCGGCGGATTCTACGCGAACGGGCGCTCGATCCTGCCTATAATCCGCGAGCCGCCGGCCCCCGGGGTCGGCGGGGATCCCGATGATCGTCACCCACGAGACGCTGCACGACGCGATCATGTTCGCCACGGGCGCGCTCGTGGTCGTGCTCGTGTCGTTCCTGTTCCCGCCGGAGCGCCGCAAGGGCCTCCTGGCGATGGCGATCGTCGCGACGATCGGCGTCGCCGCGCTGTGGGGCCACGTCGAGTACCAGGGCTTCGTCGGCTCGCGCACGATCGTCGTCATCGTCCGCGAGCTGATCCTGTTCGTCGTCGCGTTCGCGGTCATCCGCGTGTTCATGATCTTCGTGCTCTCGACGCTGCTCGCGCGGCTCGCGGTGCCCCGGATCGTGTCCGAGTTCCTGCTGGTGCTGATCCTCATCAGCTACGCGCTGTTCCGCCTGTCGGCGATCGGCGTCAACCTCGCCGGCGTCGTGACGACGTCCGCGGTGATCACCGGCGCGCTCGCGTTCTCGGCGCAGGAGATGCTCGGCAACCTGTGGGCCGGGATCTCGCTGCAGCTCGAGAACACGGTGCGCCTGGGCGACTGGGTGAAGATCGGGAACGAGACCGGCCAGGTGGTCAGCATCCGCTGGCGGTCGATGGCGATCGCGACGAACAACAACGAGACCTTCGTCGTTCCGAACTCGCAGCTCATGAAGGACAAGGTGATCGTGCTCGGCCGGCGCGGCGACGAGAAGGCGTGCTGGCGGCGCTGGATCGCCTTCCAGGTCGACTACGACTATCCGCCGGCCCGCGTGTGCGCGGTCGTGACCGAGGCGCTGCAGCGCGCCGAGATCCTGAACATGACGCACGACCCGCAGCCGATGTGCCTGTGCGACAAGTTCGACGAGAGCGGCGCCGAGTACGTCGTCGTCTACCAGCTGATCGACCCGAAGCGCGAGTGGCCGACGAAGTCGGACGTGTTGACGCACACCTACGCCGCGCTGGTCCGCGCCGGCATGCCGATCCCCTATCCGCGCCAGGTCGTCGAGCTGCTGCGGAACCCCAAGGGCGAGAGGGCGCGCGTCGACGAACTGCAGAAGCGGGCCGTCGTCGACGAGATCGAGCTGTTCGCGACCCTCACGTCGACCGAGAAGGACATGCTCTCGCGGCAGCTCCGGACCTCGCCCTACGTCAGCGACGACGTCATCTGCCGGCAGGGCGAGGCGGCCGACTCGCTCTACATCCTGGCGCAGGGGCACGTGCACGTCGTGGGCGACTCGCCCGACGGCACGGTGCGCCACAAGTTCGCCACGCTCGCGGCGCCCGCGTACTTCGGCGAGATGGGGCTCCTGCTCGGCGCGCCGCGCGGGGCGACGGTGCTCGCGTCCGGCGACGTGATGTGCTACCAGCTCGACAAGCGCGGCTTCGACGCGATCCTCAAGGCCCGCCCGGAGATCGTGACGGCGATGTCGGAGGTGCTCGCGAAGCGCCAGGCGGCCAACGCCGCCACGCTGCAGGCGCTCGACGCCGAGCAGCGCGCGCGGCACACGAGCAGCGCGGCCGCGGAGATGGTCCGCAGGATCCGGGACTTCTTCGGGCTCTCCGGCGAGCCCCGGAGCTAGGCCCGGCGGTGCGGCCGGCGCGACGGGCCCTGCAGCGGCCTCTAGCGCCCGTCGACCAGTTCCTCGCGCGTGATCGCGAAGACCGCGTCGTCGTGCCCCTCGGTCTCGAGCCAGACGAAGGGCATGCGCGGCCACGCCGCCTCGACCGCCGCGCGGCCGTGACCGACCTCGACGACGAGGAGCCCGCCGGGGTTGAGGAAGCGCGGCGCGTCCCTGACGATCCCGCGCACCGCGTCGAGGCCGTCGTCGCCTCCCGCGAGCGCCATCGCCGGCTCGTGGCGGTACTCGGCCGGCAGCGCGTCCATCGCCCGATCGGTGACGTAGGGCGGGTTGCTGATGACGAGGTCGTAGCTCTTCTCGACCAGGTTGGCGTAGAGGTCGGAGCGGATCAGGTTGATCCGCCCGGCGAGGCCGTAGTCGGCGACGTTGCGCTGCGCCACCGCGAGCGCGTCGGACGAGAGGTCGGCCGCGTCGACGTCGGCCTCGGGATACGCGTGCGCGAGCAGGATCGCGAGGCAGCCGGAGCCGGTGCAGAGGTCGAGCGCCGTGCGGACGGCGGACGGGTCGGGGATCCACGGCGCGAGTCCGTCGGGCAGGAGCTCGGCGATGAACGAGCGCGGGATGATCACGCGCTCGTCGACGTAGAAGCGGAAGTCGCCGAGCCACGCCTCGCGCGTCAGGTACGCGGCCGGGACGCGGGCATCGATGCGCCGCGCGAGGAGCTCGCCCAGCTTCCCGCGCTCGTGCTGCGTGAGGCGCGCGTCGAGGAACGGCTCGAGCCGGTCGACCGGCAGCGAGAGCGCGTGCAGCACGAGGTAGACGGCCTCGTCCCACGCGTTCGTCGTGCCGTGGCCGAACGCGAGCTTCGACTCGGCGAAGCGCGTCACCGCCCAGCGCAGCCAGTCGCGGACGGTCTCGAGCTCGTGGACCGGCGCCGACATCAGCGCGGCCTCCCGCGCGCCGGGATCGGTGCGGCGCCGCGCCCCGACGCCGCGGGCCGCCTGCGAAACCGCGCGCTCATGCCGTCAGGAGGAGCTGCTCGAGGACGCCGCGGTAGATCGCGGAGAGCGCCTCGAGGTCGTCGATCGCGACGCGCTCGTCGACCTGGTGGATCGTCGCGTTGACCGGTCCGAGCTCGACGAGCTCGCGGCAGATCGTCGCGATGAAGCGGCCGTCCGACGTGCCGCCGGTGCACGAGAGTTCGGGCACGATGCCGGACGCGCCGCGCACCACGTCGGTGACGACGTCGACGAGCCGCCCGCGCGGCGTGAGGAACGGCTTGCCGTCCGGCAGCCACGCGAGCGCGTAGTCGAGGCCGTGGCGGCGCAGCACCGACTCGAGGCGCGCGATCAGGCCCTCGCGCGTGCTCTCGGTCGAGTAGCGCCAGTTGAACTGGAGCTCGAGGGTCCCCGGGATCACGTTGGTGGCTCCGGTGCCCGCGTGGATGTTCGAGCACTGCCAGCTCGTGGCCGGGAAGTACGCGTTGCCGGCGTCCCACTCGATGGCGGCCAGCTCGGCGATCGCCGGGGCCACCAGGTGGATCGGGTTTCGCGCGAGGTGCGGATAGGCGATGTGCCCCTGCACGCCGCGCACCGTCAGCACGCCAGAGAGCGTCCCGCGGCGGCCGTTCTTGATCATGTCGCCCAGCCGCGCGACCGACGAGGGCTCGCCGACGACGCAGTAGTCGATCGCCTCGCCGCGCGCGTTCAGCGCGTCGACGACCTTGACGGTGCCGTCGGTCGCGGGCCCTTCCTCGTCGGACGTGAGCAGGAGGGCGATCGATCCCGGCGCCTGCGGGTGCGCCGCCACGAACGCCTCGATCGCGGTCACGAACGCGGCGACCGACCCCTTCATGTCCGCGGCGCCGCGCCCGTAGAGGCAGCCGTCGCGCTCGACCGGGACGAACGGGTCGCTCGTCCACGCCTCGCGCGGTCCGGTCGGGACGACGTCGGTGTGGCCGGCGAAGCAGACGAGCGGAGCCGTGCGCCCGCGCCGCGCCCACAGGTTGGTGACACCGCCCGAGACGATCGTCTCGCAGGCGAAGCCCAGCGGCGCGAGGCGCGCGGCGACGAGTGCCTGGCACCCGGCGTCGTCCGGCGTGATCGAGCGTCGCGCGACGAGCTCGCGCGTCAGCGCGAGCGTGGGGCGGGCGCGCGTGTCCATGCGCGCGATGGTAGCAGAGGCAGAGGCGGGACCAGGAGATCGGAGAGGGGAGATCGGGCGTCGGCGTCGATCGACGGGAGTTGCCATCTCCGAGGACGGGACCTGTCGAACCGGCACAATCCCCCGATCTCCTGTCCCCTGTCGCTCAGTGCTGCTGCCTCTCCAGCATCGCCGGATCGATCGTCAGCGTCGCGAAGTCGGCGGTCGCGCGGTGGGCCTCCCGGTCGGCGACCGAGGTCTCGAGGTTCTCGACGCGCGCGGTGGGGCTGTTCTGGTTGATGAGCCAGGCGAGGTTGGTCGGCGAGTCCGACGCGCTCATCGCCTCGTCGTAGGTGATGACGCCGTCCAGGTAGAGGCGGCACAGCGACTGCTCGAAGGTCTGCGATCCCGGGTAGAGCGACTGCTCCATCGCCTCCTTGATCTGCGCGAACTCGCCGCTCTTGACGAGCTCGGCGATGAGCGAGGTGTTCATCAGGATCTCGACGGCGGGCTGCAGCTCGTTGTCGACGTTGCGCACGAGCCGCTGCGAGATGATCGCACGAAGTCCGATCGAGAGGTCGGACAGCACGGCCGAGCGGGCGTCGTACGGGAACAGGTTGATGATCCGCGACAGCGCGTGGTAGCTGTTGTTCGCGTGGATCGTCGACAGGCACAGGTGACCGGTCAGCGTGTGCAGCAGCGCGGACTGCATCGTCTCCTTGTCGCGGATCTCGCCGATCATGATCAAGTCGGGCGCCTCGCGCAGCGCGTTCTGCAGCGCGAGCTGGTAGTTCTGCGTGTCGATGCCGATCTCGCGCTGGTTGACGATGCTCTTGCGGTGCTCGTAGAGGTACTCGATCGGATCCTCGATGGTCAGGATGTGGCCGCTCTTGTTCGAGTTCCGGTAGTCGATCATCGCGGCGAGCGTCGTCGACTTGCCGGAGCCGGTCGCCCCCGCGACGAGCACGAGCCCGCGCTTCGCCATCACCATGTCGAGCAGCACCGGCGGCAGGCGCAGCTTCTCGAACGGCGGCACGTGGCTGCGCACGTAGCGGATCACGAGCGCGAGCGTCCCGCGCTGCCGGAAGATGTTGATCCGGAAGTTGCCGACGGCCCGGTCGAGGTGGGACAGGTTCATCTCGAGCTCGTTCTCGAACTCGCGGGCCTGGTCCTTCGTCATCAGCTCGTAGGCGATCCGGCGGACCGTTTCCGGGTCCATCGGCTGCGTCGAGACCGGCGAGACGACGCCGTTCACCTTGATGTTGATCGGCGCGCCGCACGAGATGAAGATGTCCGAGGCCTGCTTCTCGGCCATCAGCTTGAACAGGCGGTCCAGGTACATTCGGCGTCTCGCGGCTACAATGGTCGGCGCGCCCGGCCGTCCCCGGCGGAACCGGGACCGGCGGCTGGGCGCCATGATGATGTCATGAAAACCCGTGGCGGGCCACCGCAAGGCCCGCCCCGGCCCCGACGGCGGGGCGCCGCCCCGTCCCCCGGAAACCGAACCCGTAGCAAATTCCATGCTGGCCATCATCGGAGGCAGCGGCCTCACGCAACTCTCGACGCTCTCGGTGACCCGGCGGGAAGTCGTCCGGACCCCCTACGGCGAGCCCTCGGCGCCCCTGCTGTTCGGGAGCCTCGCCGGCCGGCCGGCCCTGTTCCTCGCCCGGCACGGCCACGGCCACACGATCCCGCCGCACCGGGTCAACTACCGCGCGAACCTGTGGGCGCTGAAGGCGCGGGACGCGACGTCGGTGCTGGCGGTCGCGTCGGTCGGCGGCATCCGCGGGGTGTCGCCGGGGGCGCTCGTGCTGCCGCACCAGGTGATCGACTACACGAGCGGACGCGCGTCGACGTTTTTCGACGGCGAGGAGGGCAAGGTCGTGCACGTGGACTTCACGCAGCCCTACACGCCGTGGATGCGGGCGCGCTGCCTCGAGGCGGCGAAGGCGGCGGGCGTCGAGCTCGTCGACGGCGGCGTCTACGGCGCCGCGAACGGGCCGCGGCTCGAGACCGCGGCCGAGATCGACCGGATGGACCGCGACGGCGCGACGCTCGTCGGGATGACCGGCATGCCGGAAGCGGCGCTCGCGCGCGAGCTCGACCTGCCGTACGCGGCGATCTGCGTCGTCGTCAACCACGCGGCGGGGCGCGGCGACAGCGCGCAGGCGATCTCGATGCCGTCGCTCGCGAAGACGCTCGACGAGGGGATCGCGAAGGTCCGCACGCTCGTCGAGCACCTGGCGCCGCTCGCGACGGCGGAGCGCGCGGCGGCGGAGGCAGCGCGATGATCCGCGAGGTGCTCAGGATGGGCGACCCGCGGCTGTGGCAGCCGAGCGTCCCGGTCGAGCGGTTCGGCACCCGGGAGCTGGACGAGCTCCTGCAGGACCTGCGCGACACGATGGCCGCGTACAACGGCGCGGGGCTCGCCGCGCCGCAGATCGGCGTGGGCCTGCGCGTGGTGATCTTCGGCGTCGAGGCCAACCCGAGATACCCCGACGCCGAGCCCGTGCCCTACACCGAGCTCGTCAACCCGGTGCTCACGCCGCTCTCCGACGAGAAGGAGGAGGGCTGGGAGGGCTGCCTGTCGGTGCCCGGCCTGCGCGGCGTGGTGCCGCGCTACGCCGCGCTGCGCTACGAGGGCCGCGACCCGCAGGGCAACCCGATCCGGCGCGAGGTGAGCGGCTTCCACGCGCGCGTCGTCCAGCACGAGTGCGACCACCTCGACGGGATCCTCTACCCGATGCGGATGACCGACATGCGCCGCTTCGGCTACACCGAGATCCTGTTCCCGGACGCGGAAGGCGAGGAATGACCGCCCGGCCGGCGCGAGCGTGTCCCGGCAGCGTCTACCGGTCCTGGACGCGCAGCTGCTCGTAGAGCGCGGTCTCGAGCTTCAGCAGCGCCTGCTCGTCGTGCAGCCGGTTGCCGTCGATCAGGAAGACGTCCTCGGCGCGCTCGCCCAGCGTGTTGATCTTGGCGCTCTCGACGTTGACGTTCGCGTTCGCGAGCACCGACGCGATCCGCGCGAGCAGGCCCGGGCGGTCGCCGGCGACGACCTCGAGGATGTAGTGCGTCCCCTTGTCGTCGGGGAAGATCCGGATCTCGGGCGTGAGCGGGAAGTGGCGCAGCTGCCGGGACAGGCGGCCCGACGGCGGCGGCTCGAGCGGCGCGTCGCCCGCGAGCGCCTCGAGGAGGTCGTGCTCGATGCGCGTGATCGTCTCGCGCGACGAGCCGCGGGCCGCGGTCGTGTCCTGCAGCGCGAACGTGTCGAGCGCGTAGCCGTGCCGCGTCGTGTGGACCTTCGCGTCGAGGATCGACAGCCCGGCGCGTCCGAAGTAGCCGCAGATCCGCGCGAACAGCGCCTTCTGGTCGGGCGTGTAGACGAGCGCCTGCAGGCCCGCGCCGGTGCGCGCGAGACGCGCCTTGACGACCGGCTCGCGGCGCTCGACCCGCCAGTACAGGTTGCGCGCGTGCCAGGCGATCTCCTCGGCCGTGTGCCGCTGGAAGTAGGGCGTGTCGAGGTGGCGCCACAGCTTCTGCTCCGCCCCCTCGGGCACCGCGTAGAGGCGCAGCAGGCGCCGGGCCTCGGCCTGCCTCGCGTTCAACGAGTCCCCGAGCGTCCGCTGCGCCTCCGCGCCGGCGAGCACGCGCCGCGTCGCGTGGAACAGGTCCTCGAGCAGCTGCGCCTTCCAGGCGTTCCACACCTTCGGGCTGGTGCCGCGG
Source organism: Burkholderiales bacterium (assembly GCA_046347845.1). Classification (GTDB taxonomy): domain Bacteria; phylum Pseudomonadota; class Gammaproteobacteria; order Burkholderiales; family Casimicrobiaceae; genus VBCG01. Next base: position 51,837 of record JAXMFH010000013.1, read on the forward strand.
ATGTCGGCCACCGTGAGCAGGTAGAGCAGCACGAGGCGCTCGTCCGTGCCGACCTTCGCGGCGAACGCGGCGACGACGTCCGGATCCGAGAGGTCCTGCTTCTGCGCGGTCGCCGACATCGCCAGGTGCTGCTCGACGAGCCACGCGACGTCCTCGGCGTCCCGCGCCGGCATCCCGTGCTCGCGGCAGAACCGCCTCGCGTCGCGCGCTCCCAGCGCCGAATGGTCGCCGCCGCGCCCCTTCGCGATGTCGTGGAACAGGCCGGCCAGGTACAGCACTTCCTTGCGGGGCACGTCGGCGACGAGCCGGGAGCAGAGCGGGTACTCGTGCGCGTGCTGCGCCTCGGTGAACCGGCGCAGGTTGCGGATCACCATCAGGATGTGCTCGTCGACCGTGTAGACGTGGAACAGGTCGTGCTGCATCTGCCCGACGATGCGCCCGAACGCCGGCAGGTAGGCACCGAGGATCCCGTACAGGTTCATCCGGCGCAGCTCGTGCGTGATGCCGCGCGGCTCGCGGAACAGGGCGAGGAAGCGCGCGCGGTTGCCGGGGTCGCGCCGGAACGACGCGTCGATCCGGCGGCGCCCGCGCCAGAGCGCCCGCAGCGTGCGCGCGCTCATGCCCTTGAGCTCGGGGTGCCGCTCCATCAGCAGGAACGCCTCGAGCATCGCGGAGGGCCGCCGGTCGAAGAGGTCCTCGCCCGCGACGTGCAGGAGCTCGTCGATCGCGCAGAAGCCCTCGGCGATCGGCACCGGCTCGCGCTCGATCGGGAACAGGCGCGCGTGCAGGTTCTGCAGCAGGATCGTGTTGACCTGGCGGACGGTCTTCGCCGCGCGGTAGTAGCGCTGCATCAGCTGCTCGCTCGCGCGCCGGGTCGCCGTGTCCCCGAGTCCCAGCTGGCGGGCGAGCGCCGCCTGCTGATCGAACACGAGCCGGTCCTCGCGCCGGCCCGCGAGGTAGTGCAGCCGGACGCGCAGCGCGCCGATCAGGCGCTCCTGGCGCGACACCGAGCGGGCCTCCGACATCGTCATGAGCCCGGCTCGCGCGAGCTCGCGCCAGGTCCGCCCGAGCCCCGCGGCGCGCGCGATCCAGATCACCGTCTGCAGGTCGCGCAGGCCCCCGGGGCTCTCCTTGACGTTGGGCTCGAGGTTGTAGGCGGCGTCGTGGTGCTTCAGGTGGCGCTGCTGCTGCTCGAGCGCCTTCGCCTCGTAGAACGCGCAAGGGTCCATCGACTCGGCGAAGGCGCGGCCGAACGCGCGGAAGAGCGCGCGGTCGCCGGCCAGCATCCGGTGCTCGAGCAGGCTCGTGCGGATCGTCGCGTCCGCGGCCATTTCGGTCACGCACTCGGCGACGGTGCGGACCGCGTGGCTCGCCTCCAGGCCGACGTCCCACAGCGTGGTCAGGAACCGCTCGATCGCCCGCGTCGAGCTTGCGCCTGCGCCGTCGTCGCCCGGCGGCAGCAGGATCAGCAGGTCGACGTCCGAGTGGGGAAAGAGCTGGCCGCGCCCGTAGCCGCCGACGGCCACGAGGGCGGTCCGCGCTGGCATCGCGCAGGCGCGCCATGCTTCGCGGACCGTCCGGTCGACGAGTCGCGCGTGCTCGCGCAGGAGCTTCGGGGTGTCGGGGCGCGCGAGGAACGCCTCGCGCAGCGCGTCGCGGCCGGCCTTGAGCGCCGCGCGCAGCGACGCCTCCGGCAACGGGGATCGCTCAGCGGCGCGGGCGGGCCTCGCCGTCTCCATCTTCGCGCTACGCCGGCGGCGGGGGAGGCGTGCCCGCGGACTGCGTCAGCACTTCGTAGCCGTCGGGCGTCACCAGCACCGTGTGCTCCCACTGCGCGGAGAGCGAGTGGTCCGCGGTCACGATCGTCCAGCCGTCGGCCAGGCACCGGATCCCCGGCCTCCCGGCGTTCACCATCGGCTCGATCGTGAAGATCATGCCCGGCTGGAGCTTCAGGCCCGTGCCGGGCCGGCCGTAGTGCAGCACCTGCGGCTCCTCGTGGAAGCTGCGGCCGATCCCGTGGCCGCAGAACTCGCGCACGATCGAGTAGCCGTGCCCCTCGGCGTGCTTCTGGATCACGTGGCCGATGTCGCCGAGCTGCGCGCCGGGTCGCACCGCGCGGATGCCCTTCCACATCGCTTCGTACGTGACTTCGCAGAGGCGCTTCGCCTGGATCGACGGCGTCCCGGCGTAGAACATCCGGCTCGAGTCGCCGTGAAAGCCGTCCTTGATGACGGTGACGTCGACGTTGACGATGTCGCCGCTCTTGAGCCGGCGGTCGCCGGGAATGCCGTGGCAGACGACGTGGTTGACCGACGTGCACAGCGACGCCGGGTAGGGGGTGTGCCCCGGCGGCGCGTAGTTGAGCGTCGCCGGGACCGTGTGCTGCACGTCGACCATGTAGGCGTGCGCGAGCCGGTCGATCTCGCCCGTCGTGATCCCGGGCTGCACGTGCGGCGCCAGGTAGTCGAGCAGCTCGGAGGCGAGCCGGCCGGCCACGCGCATCGCGGCGATGTCCTCCGCGCTCTTGATCGGGACCGGCATCGGGGAGGGCGCGCGCATCAGGTCCGGAGGAGCTCGTTGATGCCGGTCTTCGAGCGCGTCTTCGCGTCGACGCGCTTGACGATCACGGCGCAGTAGAGGCTGTGGCTGCCGTCGGCGGCGGGCAGGCTCCCCGCGACGACGACCGAGCCCGCGGGCACGCGGCCGTAGGACGTCTCGCCGGTCGCGCGGTCGTAGATCTTCGTGCTCTGGCCGATGAACACGCCCATCCCGAGCACCGAGTTCTCCTCGACGATCACGCCCTCGACGACCTCGGAGCGCGCGCCGATGAAGCAGTTGTCCTCGATGATCGTCGGGTTCGCCTGCACCGGCTCGAGCACGCCTCCGATGCCCACGCCCCCGGAAAGGTGCACGTTGCGGCCGATCTGCGCGCAGGAGCCGACGGTCGCCCAGGTGTCGACCATCGTGCCCTCGTCGACCCAGGCGCCGATGTTCACGTAGGACGGCATCAGCACGACGTTCTTGGCGACGTAGGCGCCGCGCCGCGCGACCGCGGGCGGCACGACGCGGACGCCGGCCTGCGCGAACGCCGCGTCGTCGAAGCGCGCGAACTTGGTGGGCACCTTGTCGTAGAACCGGAACGGCGCGCGCTCGGGCGGCGGCCCCATCGCGGCGTTGTCGGCGAGCCGGAACGACAGGAGCACCGCCTTCTTGATCCACTGGTGCGTCGTCCACGCTCCGTCGCGCTTCTCCGCGACGCGCAGCCGGCCGGCGTCCAGCTCGGCGATCACGTGGGCGACCGCGTCGCGGACCGCGGCCGGCGCCGAGGCGGGCGCGAGGCTCGCGCGGTCTTCCCAGGCGCGGTCGATCGTGGCTTGCAGGTCGCTCATCGTCGGGGCGTCGTCGTCCGTAAACCGGGCATTCTACCGTGCCGGCGGCGCCGCCCCGGCGAGCCGGGCGTAGAGCGGCTTGAGGAGGGCCGGCAGCGTGTACATCGGGATCTGCGCCAGCGCGAAGAAGACGGTGACGTCGAAGCTCGCGCGCCCTTCGAGGGCGACGAGGACGAGCCCCATGTTGCAGTTGCCCGCGAGCAGCGCTACGGTGAGCGCGCGCGTCTTGCCGAGCCTCCGGAACGCGAGCGCGCCCGCCGCCTGCAGCAGCAGGTTGAACGCGTAGGCCGCGGCGACCGCCAGTGCGACGTAGCCGGGGCGCGCGATCGCGTAGGCGGTCACGCCGTCCATGATCGCGAGGCCGAACAGCAGCAGGTTGAGGACGGTGAGCCCGTCCAGGATCTCGCGCCGCGCGGCGAGCAGCGCCCCGGGCACCAGGCGGCGGATCACCCACGCGAGGGCGAACGCGCCGCCGACGAGCCCGAGGAGACGGGCCATGAACTCGGCGAGCGGCATCTCGAGCGACACGCCGACGAGCGCCTCGGCCGCGACCGGCAGCGTGAACGGGACGAGCGCCGTGCCCGCGAGGACGACGACGACCGCGAGCGGCGCGTCGAGGCCGAGCAGGAGCGCGATCGCGACGTTGGAGACGATCGGCGAGGAGGCCGCCATCAGCACGAGCGCCTGGGCGAGCGTGTCGGGGAAGCCCAGCGGGGCAAGGGCGCGGGTGATCGCCCAGACGGCGACCGGCGAGACGCCGAGGATGAACGCGAGGAGCGCCGCGACGACGCCCGGCCGGTGCCGCCACGCGCCGGCGGCCGCCCAGTCGAGGCGCACGAGCGCCAGCGCGAGCGGGATCAGGAGCGTCGGAACGAGGAGCGGCCGCGCCAGCGTCGCGAGCGGCGGGATCGCGAGGCCCGCGAGCACGCCCGCCGCCATCACCGCGGTCGCGTGGCGTCCGGCGTAGGCGATCAGGCGCACGCCGGGAGTCTACGCGACCCCTGCGGGGCGCCGGCTACATCGCCTTGAACAGGTGTGCGAACGTGCGCGAGACCGTCAGCTTCTCGGGGCGGCCCTTGAGCGTGAGGATCGGCTGGTCGCGCCAGTCGCGCTCGACCTTCGCGATCGCGCGCAGGTTGACGATGGTGCCGCGGTGGACCTGCCAGAACTGCTCGTGGTCGAGCTCGTCGTGGAGCTCCTTGATCGTCTTGCGGATCAGCGAGTCGCCGTCCGCCGTCACGACCTTCGTGTACTTGTCCTCGGACTGGAAATAGAGGACGTCGTCGATCGCCACCATCTTCATCGCGCTGCCGAGCGAGGCGCGGATCCACTTGAGCGTCGCCGCCGGCGCTTCGCGCGCGGCGAGCCGCGCGAGCAGCGCCGCGAGGTCGGCGGGCGGCGTGCCCAGCCGCGCCTTCAGGCGCGCGACGACCTTGGCGATCCGCTCGGGCGAGGGGGGCTTCAGCACGTAGTCGACCGCGCCTTCCTCGAACGCCGCCACCGCGTACTCGTCGTAGGCGGTCACGAAGACGACGTGCGGACCGCCCGCGATCGCCTTCGCGACGTCGATGCCGGTCAGCACCGGCATCCGGATGTCGAGGAACGCGACGTCGGGCCGTTCCTCGCGCGCAAGCATCACCGCTTCCTCGCCGTTCTCGGCCTCGGCGACGATCACGAGCTCGGGCCACGCCTCCGCGAGGCGCGCCTTGAGCTGCGCCTTCAGCATCGGCTCGTCCTCGGCGATCAGCGCGGTGGGCACGGTCAGGCGTCGGGGTCGATCGGAATCTCGAGGGCCGCGCGGGTGCCGCGCGGCTCGACCGGCGTGAGTGTGAACCGGGCGCGGGACCCGTACAAGGCGGCGAGGCGCTCGCGCACGTTGGCGAGCCCGACGCCGCCGCCGGCGGTCGTCGCGCCTTCCGAGGCGGCGCCGCGTCCCGTGTCGAGGACCTCGACCACGAGGCGGTCGCCGTCGCGGCGCGCGCCGATCGCGATCGAGCCGCCGTCCGCGGAGGGCTCGATGCCGTGCTTGACGGCGTTCTCGACCAGCGAGATCAGCAGGTTCGGCGGGAAGGGACGCGACCTGAGCTCGTCGGGGACGTCGATCGCGAACGCGAGCCGGGCGCCGATCCGCGTACGCAGGATCGAGAGGTAGGGCTCGCAGAGCTCGAGCTCCTTGCCGAGCGTGGTCGACGCCGCGCGGAGCTGCGGCAGCGCGGCGCGCAGGTACGCGATCAGGTGGCCGAGCAGCCGGTGGGCGGCGGGCGGATCCGTCTCGGTCAGGAACTGTACGGACGCGAGCGTGTTGAACAGGAAGTGGGGCTCGACCTGCGCCTGCATCAGCTTGAGCTCCGCCTCGACCGCCTGCTTCGCGAGCAGGTGCCGCTCCGCCTCGGCGCGTGCGAGCTGGGTCTGCGCGTGGGCCGCGGCGTACCGCACGTGGAAGATCAGGCTCACCGCCATGCCGTTGAAGAAAGCGAGCACGAGGTTGAGCACGAAGGTCCGGTGCTGCGCGACGACGTACGTCCACGAGTAGCCCTTGACCAGGATCACGAGCACGACGCCGACGATCGAGGCGACCGCGACGGCCGCCGCGAGCGTGCGGATCGGCCGGCCGCTCTCCCAGGGCCGCACGACGTTCACGCAGTACGCGATCACGAAGCCGTAGATCTGGATCGTGACGAACGGGTGCCAGAACGGGCGCGGATCCTCGATCCAGAGGACGCCGGCGATCCCGGTGTTGATCGCCGCGATCAGCGCGATCGTCGGCCAGGAGGCGCGCAGGCCGCGGGCGAGCCACGCGCGGACCGTCGGCCGGGGGGTGGGAAGGGCAAGGTCGCTCATGGGCCGGGATTGTAGGAATCCGCGGGCGCCCCGTGGCGCGTACCGACGAAACGTGCCGTCGCCGGACGAAACCCCGGACGGCCGGACGGGACGGACGGCCGGCGGGCGACTAGCCCCGACGGGCGAGCCTCACGATCCGCTCGATTCCTTCGGCGCACTCGGACTCGTCGGCGACGAGTGCGATGCGGATGCGGCCGCGGCCGGGGTTGGTGCCGTGCGCGTCGCGGGCGATGTAGCTGCCCGGCAGCACCGTCACGTGCTCCTCGGCATAGAGCCGCCGCGCGAACTCGGCGTCGTCGCCGGGCGTTTTCGCCCACAGGTAGAAGGCCGCGTCCGGACGCTCGCAGGGAAGCGCCGCGGCGAGCTTCGGCGTCAGCGCGTCGAACTTCGCCGCGTAGCGTCGCCGGTTCTCGCGCACGTGCTCCTCGTCGCGCCAGGCCGCGAGGCTCGCGCTGGCGACCGCCGGCGACATCGCCGAGCCGTGGTAGGTGCGGTAGCGCAGGAACGCCGCGAGGAGCTTCGCGTCGCCGGCGACGTAGCCCGAGCGGAGTCCCGGCGCGTTCGAGCGCTTCGACAGGCTGCCGAACACGACGAGGCCCGGGTAGCCGTCGCGCCCGAGCCTCGCGGCCGCGCCCAGCGCGCCGAGCGGCGGCGCCGACTCGTCGAAGTGCACCTCCGAGTAGCACTCGTCGGAGGCGATCGCGAAGCCGTGGCGGTCGGCGAGCGAGAAGATCGTCCTCCACTCGTCCAGGCCGAACACGCGGCCGGTCGGATTGTCGGGCGAGCAGACGTAGAGCAGTTGCGTGCGCGCCCAGACCTCCGGCGGGACGCCCGTCCAGTCGTGACGCCAGGCGCGGTCCTCCACGGCGTTGACGCACCAGGTCCCGGCACCCGCCAGGATCGCGGCGCCTTCGTAGATCTGGTAGAACGGATTGGGCACGACGACGGTCGGGCCCGGACGGCTCGCATCGACGACGGTCTGTGCGAACGCGAACAGCGCCTCGCGGCTCCCGAGCACCGGCAGCACCTGCGTCGCGGGATCGGGCGTCGGGATCGCGTGCCTCGCGGCGAGCCACGCGGCGATCGCCTCGCGCAGCGTCGAGGGCCCGATCGTCATGGGATAATTCGCGAGGCCCGCGCCGGCCGCGGCGAGCGCGTCGAGCACGAGCTTCGGCGTCGGATGGCGCGGCTCGCCGATCGACAGGTTGACGGGCGTCACGCCGGCGGGCGGCGCGACGCCGGCGAACAGGGCGCGCAGCCGCTCGAACGGATACGGCTTGAGCAGATCGAGACGGGGATTCACGCGGAGGCGCTGCGCGGACGGGATCGCGGATTATAGCGACCGCGCCGCGACGGCCCGCGCGCGCCGATGAGCGCCGCACGGCCGCCCGAAGGCGCTCGCCCCCTCCCCAGGGAGGGGGTAGGCGAAGACGCGCGAGCGGCTAGCCTGGGGGAGGGAGCCCCTGGCGCCGCACGGCCGCCCGAAGGCGCTCGCCCCCTCCCCAGGGAGGGGGTAGGCGAAGACGCGCGAGCGGCGAGGCCGGGGGGGCTTTCCCCTCGCGAATCGCGCACGCCGCTTCCCTCGTCCTGGCGCGTCGCCGTGACGGCCGCGACGCTCGCCGCGTTCGCGGTGCTCGCCTGGGTCGCCGCGCACTGGATCTGGCGCTGGGCGAGCCCGCGGCCCGCACCGGTCGCCGCGTCGGCGCCCGCCGAACCCGCGGCGACGATCCTCGCCTCGGGCCTGTGGAGCGGCGGTGCCGACGCCCCCCCCGGCCCGGGAGCGCCCGCGCCGGGCGACTGGCGCCTGCTGGGCGTGCTCGCCGAGCCCGGCGGCAAGGGACTCGCGGTGTTCCGGACGCGCGACGGCGCGCGCGTTGTCGCGGCGGGTGCGGAAATCGTCGCAGGCACGTCGCTCGTCTCGATCGGCCCGTCGGGGGTGACCGTGCGCGACGCGGCCGGGGAGCGGACGGTCGAACTCAAGCGCGAGAGCGCGACGAAGGCAGGGACGCCGTCCGGGCCGCGCGCTCCGGCGCAGAAGACCGCCGCGCCCGCCGCGGTGATCGTCCGACCGGCCGTGGCGGCCCCCGGATGCTCGCCTCCGGCCGGCTTCGCGGGGCCGATCCTCAAGCTGCACGCCGAACTGCTCGAGGGGCTGATCGCCCAGCCGGACAGCTGGCGCGCGATGCTCGCGGCGGACAACGGGGCGCTCGTCGTCCGCGAGGAGGGCGGCTTCGCGACGATGATCGGCCTCGCGCGCGGCGACCGGATCGTCCAGGCGAACGGCATTGCGCTGATGCAGCCGGACGACGTGACCGGCGCGGTGCTGCGACCGCTCGTCGCGAACCAGCCGGTGCGCATCGCGGGCACCCGCTCGGGACAGCCCCGCGAGGTGTTCATCGTCAACGCGGGGGCCTGCCCGTAGGGCCTGTCGACGCTGCCGGGACGAACTCCGGACGATGGGCAAGCGTTCAGCGCAGCCAGCCCGCGAGGTCGCCGGGCGACGCGAGCCAGCCGTGCGCCGGCCACGCCGACGGCGGATCGCCGTTGCCGAGGTAGCCCCAGGAGGCGACGAGCGTGGGCATGCCGGCTGCGTTGCCGGCGTCGATGTCGCGCCGGTCGTCCCCGACGTAGGCGCAGCGCGACGGGGGAAGGCGCAAGGCGGACGCCGCGTGCAGGAGCGGCGCCGGATGCGGCTTCGCGTGCGGCGTCGTGTCGCCGCACACGATCGTGCCGGCACGGTGCGCGAGCCCGAGCGAGACGACGACCGGGCCCGTGTAGCGCTCGGCCTTGTTCGTGACGATGCCCCAGGCGAGCCCCCGTGCCTCGAGGTCCTCGAGCATCGTGGCGACGCCTTCGAACAGTCGCGTCGTGTCGGCGAGGCACGCCGAGTAGTGCGCGAGGAACGCGTCGCGGGCGGCGGTGTAACCGGGGTCGTCGGGCGTGAGGCCCATCCCCGCGCCGAGCAGGCCGCGCGCTCCGGCGCTCGCGTGCGCGCGGAGCGACTCGACGGGGAGCGGCGGCTGGCCGCGGTCGGCCCGCACGCGGTTCAGCGCGCCCGCGAGATCGCCCGCGGTGTCCGCGAGCGTTCCGTCGAGGTCGAACAGCACTGCGTCGACGTCGAGCCGGTCCGGGGGGCTCATGCCGGGCGGCGGAACGCGGCCAGGTAGTTGACCGACGTGTCCGGCGCGAGCCGGTAGGCGCGCGTCAACGGGTGGTAGGTCATGCCGACGAGCTCGACGAGGTCGAGGCCGGCGTGGCGCGCGTGGCGGGCGACCTCGGCCGGCTTCAGGAACCGCGACCAGTCGTGCGTCCCGCGCGGCAGCAGGCGCAGCACGTACTCGGCCCCGACGATCGCGAACAGGTAGGACTTCGGATTGCGGTTGATCGTCGAGACCACGACGTGCCCGCCGGGCTTCGCGAGCGCCGCGCACGCGCCGATCGTGGAGCCCGGGTCGGGGACGTGCTCGAGCATCTCCATGCACGTCACGACGTCGAACGACGCCGGCGCCTCGCGCGCCAGCGCCTCGGCACCGACGAGCCTGTAGTCGACGGCCACGCCGCTCTCGAGGCGGTGCAGCTTCGCGACGCCGAGCGGCTTCTCCGCGAGGTCGATGCCCACGACGTCCGCCCCGCGCGCCGCCATCGACTCGGCGAGGATGCCGCCGCCGCAGCCGACGTCCAGGACGCGCTTGCCGGCGAGCCCGCCGCAGGCGCGGTCGATCCAGTCGAGCCGCAGCGGATTGATCGCGTGCAGCGGCGCGAACTCGCTCGCCGGGTCCCACCAGCGGTGCGCGAGCGCGGCGAACTTGGCGAGCTCGGCGGGATCGGCGTTGGGCTTCGCGGCCGGCGCGGGAACGGGGAGAGGCAGGGCCATGTCGAGACGGTTCAGGCGATGCGGTCGCGCCACAGGGCCGCCCGCGCGGCGATCGCCGCCGCGTCGAGGCGAGCGAACCGCCCGCCTGCGACGAGGCGCTCGCCCTCGACCCAGACGTCGGTCACGTGCTCGCGCCCGGCGGCGTGGACCAGGTGGGAGACCGGATCGTAGCAGGGCGCGAGCGCCGCCGCGGAGAAGTCGACCGCGATCGCATCGGCTTCCTTGCCGGGCTCGAGCGACCCGATGCGGTCGTCGAACCCGATCGCCTTCGCGCCGGCGATCGTCGCCATCCGCAGCACGGCCTGCGCCGGCAGCGCCGAGGCGTCGCCGCCGCTGACCTTCGCGAGCAGCGACGCGAGCCTCATCTCGCCGAACATGTCGAGGCGGTTGTTCGACGCCGCGCCATCGGTGCCCAGCGCCACGTTGATCCCGGCGCCGAGGTAGGCGGTCACCGGCGCGATCCCGCTCGCGAGCTTCATGTTGGACGCCGGGCAGTGGACGACGTGGCAGCCCTGCCGCGCGAGCAGCGCGATGTCGCCGGGTCCCGGATGCACCGCATGGACGGCGACGAACGCGGGGCCGGTGGCGCCGAGACGGTCGAGCCGCGCGAGCGGCGTCTCGCCCGCCGCCGCGAGCGCGTCGTCGAGCTCGCGCCGCGTCTCCTGCAGGTGCGTCTGGATCGGCAGGTCGAGCTGCCGGGCGTAGGTGACGATCTTCGCGAAGCTCTCGTCGCCGACCGTGTAGGGCGCGTGCGGCGTGAGCGAGAACGCGAGCCGGCGCGAGTGCTTGTGCAGGTCGCGCGCGGCGAGGCCCTCGCGCAGGTAGCCATCCGCGTCGGGCGCGTACGCGGTCGGGAAATCGAGCACCGGGAGCCCTACCATCGCCCGCAGGCCCACTTCCTCGTAGACGCGCGCCGAGGCGTCGGGATAGAAGTACATGTCGTTGCAGCAGGTGATGCCGCCGGCGAGCATCTCCGCGCACGCGATGAGCGTGCCGTCTCGCACGAACTCGGGCGAGACGTGCCGGCCCTCGCGCGGCCAGATGCGGTCCTCGAGCCACGCCTTGAGCGGCAGGTCGTCGGCGACGCCGCGCAGGAGCGCCATCGCCGAGTGCGCGTGCGCGTTGACGAGCCCGGGGAGCAGCACGTGGGTCGGCAGCTCGACCGTCTCGCGCGGCGCCCAGGCCGCGGCGACGCCGGAGGACGGCACGATCGCGACGATGCGCCCCGCGTCGACGAGGAGCGCGTGGTGGTCGAGCGCGCCGGCGGGCTCCACCGGCACGATCCAGCGCGCGTGGATCGCGAGATCGATCTCGCGCGGCGCGTTCGTGGCGTTCATCGGGCGAATTCTACCGGGCGCCCGCGCGCGCCCCCGGCCGCGGGCGATCGCGGACGCGCGCACAAACGAAAAGCCCCGCGCGAGGCGGGGCTCTTCGGGGACGGCTCGAAGCTCAGCGCTTGACCGCTTCTCCCTTGACTTCGACTTCGACGCGGCGGTTCGGCGCGAGGCAGGCGATCAGTTCCTTCATCGCCTTCTGGTTGCAGCTCACGCCCGGGAGCGGCTGCGTCTTGCCCATGCCCAGCGTCTCGATCTTGTCCTTCGCGACGCCCTTGCTCACCAGGTAGTCGCGGACCGCGTCGGCGCGGCGCTCGGACAGCTTCTGGTTGTAGGCCTGCGTCCCGATCCGGTCGGTATGGCCGGTGACGAGCACGAGCTCGAGCTTCTGGACCTGCGGCAGCTTCGAGATGATCTCGCTGTCGATCGCCGCCTTGCCTTCGGGCTTCAGCACGGCCTTGTCGAAGTCGAACAGGGCCTTCGAGGCCAGCGTGATCTTCTGCACGCCCGGAGCGGCCGGCGCGGGCGCCGGAGCGGCCGGGGCCGGAGCCGGGGCCGGACGAGCGGCAGGCGCCGGAGCGGGCGCGGGAGCCGGGGTCGGAGCGGCGGCCGCCTTCGGCACGAGGTCCGGATCGCAGCCGGCGATCGCCATGCTCGGCGCCCAGTAGCCGGTGCGGTAGCAGAGGTTGCCCGAGATGCCCGCCGTGCCGTTGTACACCGCGCTGCGGACCACGTTGTTGCCCGGCGTGGCGGCGAACGACATCACGTAGCCGCAATTCGTGGTGTTGCATTCCGCAACGCCAGGAACGTAGCCGCCGGTCTGCGCGGCGGCAACGCCGGCCAGCGCCGACGCGAACGCGCCGATGGCAGCAGCGGAAAGGAGACGACGAGTCATTGTTTCACCCCTTTGGCTTTGGTTTTGGAGATGTTTTCGGTGCTCTGGCTCGGTGGCGCGTCGGTAACTCCCTGACGCACCAAATGCTTTATTCCGCCGCCACTATAGCACGCGGACTTTCCGCGGCGCAAAGAACGACCGGCGCGGCGGGCCATCGTGGCACCGGGGTGTCGCGGCGATACAACGCCGTGCTAAAATCCAGAAATATCAAAGGCCTCCGGCGCCGCACGGCGCGCCCGGCGGCCGTTCTCACGACGACGGGGGCGCTCCCCGGGGGACGGTGGACCGGCGGATTTCCCCGGCCCCGGCGCCTCGCCCGCGGACCCGAAAGCTCAGGAAAACGCACCGCGCATGGACACCTTCGCCAAGGAAACCCTCCCCGTCAGCCTGGAAGCCGAGATGCGGCACAGCTACCTCGATTACGCGATGAGCGTGATCGTGGGACGGGCGCTGCCCGACGTCCGCGACGGGCTGAAGCCGGTGCACCGCCGGGTGCTCTACGCGATGGCCGAGGCGAACATCGTCTGGAACCGGCCGTACGTGAAGTGCGCGCGCGTGGTCGGCGACGTGATGGGGAAATACCACCCGCACGGCGACATGGCGATCTACGACACGCTCGTGCGGATGGCGCAGGACTTCAGCCTGCGCTACCCGCTCGTCGACGGGCAGGGCAACTTCGGGTCGGTCGACGGCGACAACGCGGCCGCGATGCGCTACACCGAGTGCCGGCTGCAGAAGATCGCCAACGAGCTCACCGCGGACATCGACAAGGAGACGGTCGACTTCGTCCCGAACTACGACGGCAAGGAGCTCGAGCCCTCGGTCCTGCCGTCCCGGCTGCCCAACCTGCTCGTGAACGGCAGCTCGGGCATCGCGGTGGGGATGGCGACCAACATCCCGCCGCACCACCTCGGCGAGACGATCGACGGCTGCCTCGCGGTGCTCGCGAATCCCGGGATCACGGTCGACGAGCTGATGGAGATCATCCCGGCGCCGGACTTCCCGACCGCCGGGATCATCTACGGGCTCGAGGGGGTGCGCGAGGGCTACCGGACCGGCCGCGGCCGCGTCGTCATCCGCGCGCGCACGCACGTCGAGGACCTCGACAAGGGCAACCGGCAGGCGATCATCGTCGACGAGATCCCCTACCAGGTGAACAAGGCGAACCTGCTCGGCCGCATCGGCGAGCTCGTCCGCGAGAAGAAGCTCGAGGGGATCTCGGACCTGCGCGACGAGTCGGACAAGTCCGGCATGCGCGTCGTGATCGAGCTGAAGCGCGGCGAGGTCCCGGAGATCGTCCTCAACAACCTGTACAAGCTGACGCAGCTGCAGGACAGCTTCGGGATGAACATGGTCGCGCTGGTCGACAACCAGCCGCGGCTCCTGAACCTCAAGCAGTTCGTCGAGTTCTTCCTGCAGCACCGGCGCGAGGTCGTCGTCCGGCGCACGCGCTTCGACCTGCGCAAGGCGCGCGAGCGGGGGCACATCCTCGAGGGCCTCGCCGTCGCGCTCGCCAACGTCGACGAGATGATCGCGCTGATCAAGGCGTCGGCGACCCCGCCCGAGGCGAAGGTCGCGCTGATGGGTCGGGCCTGGCGCAGCCCGGTCGTCGACGAGATGCTGAAGCGCGCGGTCGCCGACCAGGCGCGGCCCGAGGGGCTCGCGGCGCACTTCGGCGCGACGCCCGAGGGCTACCGGCTCTCGGACGCGCAGGCGCAGGCGATCCTCGAGATGCGCCTGCAGCGCCTGACCGGTCTCGAGCAGGACAAGATCACCGGCGAGTACCGCGAGGTGATGGACCTGATCGCCGACCTGATCGACATCCTCGCGAAGCCCGAGCGCGTGACCGGGATCGTCGGCGGCGAGCTCAAGGCGATCCGCGACGAGTTCGGCGACAAGCGACGCTCCGAGATCGTCGCGCAGGGCGAGGACCTGTCGATCGAGGACCTGATCGCGCCGCAGGACATGGTCGTCACGATGTCGCACGGCGGCTACATGAAGGCGCAGCCGGTCGACGAGTACCGGGCGCAGCGCCGCGGCGGGCGCGGCAAGCAGGCGACCGCGACGAAGGAGGACGACTTCGTCGAGCGGATGTTCATCGCGAACACGCACGACTACATCCTGTGCTTCTCCAACCGGGGTCGCGTCTACTGGCTCAAGGTCTACAACGTGCCGCAGGGCTCGCGGAGCTCGCGCGGCAAGCCGATCGTGAACCTCGTGCCGCTCGCCGACAACGAGAAGATCACGGCGATCCTGCCGGTCAAGGAGTTCACCGAGACCCAGTACGTGTTCATGGCGACCGCGATGGGCACGGTCAAGAAGACGCCGCTCGCCGATTTCTCGCGGCCGCGGCCGTCGGGCATCATCGCGGTGGACCTGGCCGACGGCGACCGGCTGATCGGCGTCGCGCTGACCGACGGCAAGCACGACGTGATGCTGTTCAGCTCGGGCGGCAAGGCGGTGCGCTTCGACGAGAACGACGTGCGCCCGATGGGCCGCAACGCGCACGGCGTGCGCGGGATGTCGCTCGACAAGGGGCAGAAGGTGATCGCGCTGCTCGTCGCCGAGGACGAGGACCAGTCGGTGCTGACCGCGACCGAGAACGGCTACGGCAAGCGCACGCCGATCGTCGAGCACACGCGCCACGGCCGCGGCACCAAGGGCATGATCGCGATCCAGCAGTCGGAGCGCAACGGCAAGGTGGTCGCCGCCGCGCTCGTGTCGAAGGACGACGAGGTGATGCTGATCTCGACCGGCGGCGTGCTGATCCGCACCAAGGTGAAGTCGATCCGCGAGATGGGCCGGTCGACGCAGGGCGTCACGCTGATCAACCTGTCCGAGGGCGAGAAGCTCGCCGGCCTCGAGCGCGTCGTCGAGCGCGACGAGGACGAGGAGTAGCCGTGCCGTCGCGCCGCAAGGGTCCGACCGGCGGCACGCCGCCCGGCGCCGGACGGCGCGCGAAACCGGCCGCGCCCGCGGTCGTCCCGGAGCCCGACGACGGGCTCAAGCGCCACCGCGACGCGATCGACGCGCTCGACCGCGAGATCCTCGCCCGGCTGTCCGAGCGCGCGCGCCACGCGCAGGCGATCGGCCGGCTGAAGGACGGCAGCGGCGCGCCAGCGTACCGGCCCGAGCGCGAGGCGCAGGTGCTCGCGCGGCTCGCCGAAGCGAATCCGGGCCCGCTGCCGGACGAGTCGGTCGCCGGGATCTTCCGGCAGATCATGTCGGCGTGCCTCGCGCTCGAGCGCCGGCTCGCGATCGCCTACCTCGGACCGCCGGGGACGTTCTCGCACGCCGCGGTCGCGCGCCACTTCGGCGCGTTCGTCGAGGCGGTCCCCGAGGGCACGATCGACGAGGCGTTCCGCGCGGCCGAGTCGGGCCGCTGCGACTACGCGGTCGTGCCGGTCGAGAACTCGACCGAGGGCGCGGTGGGCCGCACGCTCGACCTCATGTGCACGACCGACCTGTCGGTGGTCGGCGAGGTGAAGCTGCGCGTCCGGCAGAACCTCGTCACGCACGCGCGCGACCTCGCCTCGGTGACGCGGATCTATTCGCACGCGCAGTCGTTCGCGCAGTGCGTGCAGTGGCTCGCGCGCAACCTCCCGGCCGTGCCGCGCATCGTCGTCGCGAGCAACGCGGAGGCGGCGCGCCTCGCCGCCGCCGAGCCGGGCACGGCCGCGATCGCCGGCGAGATCGCGGCGGCGACCTACGGCGTCCCGGTGCTCGCCGCGCACGTCGAGGACGATCCCAGCAACCGGACGCGCTTCTGGGTGCTCGGCCGGCAGCAGGTCGGGCCGTCGGGCAACGACGAGACCTCGCTCGTCATGTCGGCGCCCAACCGTCCCGGCGCCGTCCACGCGCTGCTCGGGCCGCTCGCGAAGCACGGCGTCTCGATGACGCGCATCGAGTCGCGCCCGGCGCGCACCGGGCGCTGGGAGTACCTGTTCTTCATCGACCTCACCGGCCACCGCGACGACCCGCCGGTGGCGGCCGCCCTGGCCGAGCTCGCCGAGCGCGCGCCGTACCTCAAGCTGCTGGGCTCCTATCCGGCGGCCCGCGAACCCTGACGCCATGACGACCCCGCTCGAACCCGCCTCGCACGCGCCCGCCTGGGTGCGCGACATCGCTCCGTACGTCCCCGGCAAGCCGATCGAGGAGCTCGCCCGCGAGCTTGCGCTCGACCCGGCGGGCATCGTCAAGCTCGCGTCGAACGAGAACCCGCGCGGCCCGAGCCCGAAGGTGCTCGCGGCGATCGCGGCGGCGGCGGCCGACGTCACGCGCTACCCCGACGGCAACGGCTTCGCGCTGCGCGCGGCGCTCTCGAAGCGCCACCGCGTCGCGCCCGACTGCCTCGTGCTCGGCAACGGCAGCAACGACGTGCTGGAGCTCGTCACGCAGGCGTTCCTGACGCCCGGCGACGAGGCGATCTACGCGCAGCACGCGTTCGCCGTCTACCCGCTCGCGACGCACGCGCGGGGCGCGAAGGGCGTCGAGGTGCCGGCGAGGCACTACGGGCACGACCTGCCGGCGATGCTGGCGGCGATCGGGCCGCGCACGCGCGTCGTGTTCGTCGCGAACCCGAACAACCCGACCGGCACCTGGATCGGCGGCGCGGAGATCGAGGCGTTCGTCGCGAAGGTGCCGCGCGAGGTCGTCGTCGTGCTCGACGAGGCCTACGACGAGTACCTCGCGCCGACCGACCGCTCGCGCTCGGTCGAGTGGATCGGCCGATACCCGAACCTGATCGTCTCGCGCACGTTCTCGAAGGCCTACGGGCTCGCGGCGCTGCGCGTGGGCTACGGCGTGATGGACGCGTCGGTGGCCGACCTCCTCAATCGCGTCCGCCAGCCGTTCAACGTGAATGCGCTGGCCCAGGCCGCCGCGATCGCGGCACTCGAGGACACCGCGTACGTCGAGGAGAGCGCGCGGATCAACCGCGAGGGCATGCGGCAGATCGAGGCGGGGCTTTCGACGCTGGGTGTCGCGTTCGTGCCCTCGCACGGCAATTTCCTGCTCGTGAACGTCGGCGACGGCGCGCGCGTCTACGGGGCGCTCCTGCGCGACGGCGTGATCGTGCGCCCGGTCGCGAACTACGGCCTGCCGTCGTTCCTGCGCGTGACCGTCGGGCTGCCCGCCGAGAACGAGCGGTTCCTCGCGGCGCTCGCGCGCGCTCTCGGACGATAGCGGCGCGACGAGCCTTGGCCTACGGCACCTCGCCCGTAGTGGGACGTCTCGTCGTCGTCGGCGTCGGGCTGATCGGCGGCTCCTGCGCGCTCGCCCTCAAGGCCGCCGGGGCGGTCCGGGAGGTCGTCGGCGTCGGCCGCACGCGCGCGAACCTCGACGAGGCGCTCTCCCGCGGGATCGTCGACCGCGCCTGCACGCTCGACGAGCCCTGGACGAAGGAGCTCGGCGCGGCCGACGTCGTGCTGGTCGCGACGCCGGTCGCGCAGGTCGCGCCGGTGCTCGGGGCGATCGCCGCGCACGCGGGGCCGGCGACCGTCGTCACCGACGCGGGGAGCACGAAGCAGGACGTGGTGGCGGCGGCGCGGGCGGCCTTCGGCCCGCGGATCGGGAGGTTCGTCCCGGCGCACCCGATCGCGGGCACCGAGCACTCGGGCGCGGCAGCGGCGTTCGCGACGCTGTTCCGCGACCGCGTGACCGTGATAGCGCCGCTGCCCGAGACCGCGCCCGACGCGTTGTCGAAGGTGCGCTCGATCTGGGAGACCTGCGGCGCGCGCGTGATCGAGCTCGACCCGGCGCGGCACGACCGGATCTTCGCGGCCGTGTCGCACCTGCCGCACGTGCTCGCGTTCGCGCTCGTGGCGGAGCTCGCGTCCCGCCCCGACGCGCCCGACCTGTTCGCGCACGCGGCGTCGGGGTTCCGCGACTTCACGCGCATCGCGGGGAGCTCGCCGGAGATGTGGCGCGACATCGCGATCGCGAACCGCGCGGCGATCCTCGAGGCGCTCGCCGACTACCGCGCGATGCTCGACCGGATGGCGGCGGCGATCGCGGCGGGGGACGGCGACGCCCTCGAGCGTCTCTTCGCGCAGGCGAGCGAGGCGCGCCGCCGCTGGCAGGCGGGGGCGGCCGCGGCGAAGCCGGTCGACCGCTGACGGCCAGCGCTGCGCCGATGGCTACGCCGGATCTCACGCTCGCGCCGGCCGCGCACGCGGCAGGCACGGTCGCGCTGCCCGGCTCCAAGAGCATCAGCAACCGGATCCTGCTGATCGCCGCGCTCGCCGAGGGCACGACGGTCGTGGAGGGCGTACTCGAGGCCGACGACACCGACCGGATGCTCGAGGCGCTGGATCGGCTGGGCGTGCGCGTCGAGCGGGACCGCGCCGCGCGGCGCTGCGTCGTGCACGGGACCGGCGGGCGGTTCCCGGTGCGCGCCGCGAAGCTCGCGCTCGGCAACGCGGGCACGGCGTTCCGCCCGCTCACGGCGGTGCTGGCGGCGCTGGGCGGCGACTACGAGCTCGACGGCGTCGCCCGGATGCGCGAACGCCCGATCGGGGATCTCGTCGACGCGCTCCGCGCGGTGGGAGCGGACGTCCGTTACCTGGGCAACGAAGGCTATCCGCCGCTCGCGGTCGGCGGGGAGGGCGCGCGCGCCGGCGGGACCGTGCCGATTCGCGGCGACGTCTCGAGCCAGTTCCTGACGGCGCTCCTCATGTCGCTGCCGCTCACCCGGGCCTCCGGTTCGGCACCGACGCGCGTGGCGGTCACGACGCCGCTGATCTCGCGGCCCTACGTCGATATCACGATGCGCCTGATGCGGCGCTTCGGCGTGGACGTCGCGACGCCGGACCCTTCGACGTTCGTCGTGCCCGCGGGGGCCCGTTACGCGAGCCCCGGGACGATCGTCGTCGAGGGCGACGCCTCGTCGGCGTCCTATTTCCTCGCCGCGGGCGTGCTGGGCGGCGGGCCGGTCCGCGTCACCGGCGTGGGCCGCGACGCGATCCAGGGGGACGTCGCGTTCGCCGATGTCCTCGCCGGGCTGGGCGCGGAGGTCCGGTTCGGGCGCGACTGGATCGAGGCGCGCGCCGGCCGGCCGCTCGAAGGCGGCGTGATCGACTGCACGGCGATCCCCGACGCCGCGATGACGCTCGCGATCACCGCGCTCGCCGCGCGATCGCCCACGACGCTCACCGGGATCGCGAGCTGGCGAGTCAAGGAGACCGACCGGATCGCCGCGATGGCCGCCGAGCTCCGGAAGCTCGGCGCGACCGTCGAGGACGCCGCGGACCGGCTGACCGTCCATCCCGCGGCGGCGCTCCGGCACGCCGCGATCGACACCTACGACGACCACCGGATGGCGATGTGCTTCTCGCTCGTGTCGCTGCTCGGCACGGCCGTGACGATCCGCGACCCCGCGTGCGTCCGCAAGACCTTCCCCGGTTACTTCGACGCGTTCCGGTCGTTGCTGACGCCTCGGCCGCCGGGCGAGGGGGGCGGGGCCGACGAGGGAGACCCCGGCGTGCCGGTCATTGCGATCGACGGCCCGGCCGCCTCGGGCAAGGGGACGATCGCCGCGCGGGTCGCCGCGGCCCTCGGCTATCACCTGCTCGACAGCGGCGCGCTCTACCGGCTGGTCGCGCTCCAGGCGATCCGCCGGGGCGTTCCGTTCGACGACGCCGAGGCGCTCGCGGGGCTCGCGCGCGATCTCGACGTGCGCTTCCTCGCGCAGCGCGTCGAGCTCGACGGGGAGGACGCGACGACGGCCATCCGAGACGAGGCGACGTCCGATGGTGCGTCGCGCGTCGCGGTCCATCCGGCGGTTCGGGCGGCGCTCCTCGCGCGCCAGCGCGCGTTCCGGCGTCCGCCGGGGCTCGTCGCCGATGGCCGCGACATGGGGACGGTGGTGTTCCCCGACGCCGCGACCAAGGTTTTCGTCACCGCGACGCCCGAGGCGCGCGCGTCGCGCCGGCAAGGGCAACTCGCCGAGCGCGGCGTGCACGCGGACCTCCGGGGATTGCTGGACGAGATCCACGCGCGCGACGAGCGCGACGCGAGCCGCGCGGTCGCGCCGCTGAAGCCGGCCGACGACGCCGTCGTGCTCGACACCACCGCGCTCACGATCGAGCAGGCGACGGCGTACGTGCTCGACCGCTACGCACGGCGCGCGCGCTGAAGGCGCCCGCTCCGCGGCGTGCGCGGGCCGGGAGCGCCGCGCTATCCGCCCGAGATCGCGGGGAACACCGCGACTTCGTCGCCGTCGCATATCGCGGCGTTGGCGCCGGGCGCGATCGCCCGGTTGACGGCGAATCGCGTGCCGCGGCGGGAGAGCACCGTCCACGCTCCGCCCCGGGCGCAGAGATGTTCGCGCAGCGCGCCGACCGTCGCGACGCCGGGCGGCAGGTCGAGCCACTCCTCCGCGCGCCCGACGGCCTCGCGCGCGTCGGCGAAGTACAGCACGCGCACCCGCATCAACGCGACAGCAGCTCGCGCAGCGACCGGTTGACTTCGTCGGCGTGGTGACGGGCGGTCTTGCCGGTGGGCTCGAGCGCCTCGCGGTAAAAGAACGCCGGAAGCTCGTCGTCGGCTTCGCCGAACCCGGCGGCCTTGTTGAACGCCCACTCGAGCTCGAGCACCTCGCGGCCCAGCGCCTTGAGGAACGAGGTGTCGAACGCCGTGCCGTGGGCGTCGTTGAGGGCCGTGACGATGAGCTCGGGGTTGGTGTCGGTCACCGATCGGCCGAAGATGCACAGCCCGAGCGAGTCGGCGGCGGCGGCGCCGACCTGCGCGCCGAGACTCGCCGCGACCAGCTCCTCCGTGGTCTTGCCGTTGCAGTCGTAGCCCGGCAGGTTGCCGACCGTGTGGTCGGCACCCTGCGCCGTCAGCATCATCGAGATCCCGGTCACCTCGATCACGCGCGGGTCGTAGGCGCTGATGCCCTGGCGCTTGATCACGGGCACGCGGGCGACGCCGTAGTGCTCGCCGGCGTGCGCGGCGCCCTGCGCGAGCACGCGCCCGCGCTCGTTGCCGGCGCGCATGTCCTCGAGGGCCTCCATCATGAACGCGACGTCGCCGAAGGCGCCCTGGCCGGCGTCCATCAGCACGCCGAGCAGCGCGCCGACCTCGATCGTGTCGCAGCCCAGGTCGTTGATCACCGCGTTGACCCTCGCGACGTCGTCCGGATCGTCGAGTCCGCAGTTGCTGCCGACGAGGCCTAGCGTCTCGTACTCGAGCGGCGAGACCATCTCCTTTCCATCCGCGTCCGCGTAGACGTTGCTGCACTCGATCATGCAGCCGGGCATGCACGGATGCGCGGTCTGGCCGCCGCGCGCGAGATTGCGCTCGCGGATGTGCGCGCCGCCGAGCTTGAACGACTCCTTGTCCGGCGTGAGCTGGCCGACGCGGAAGTTGCGCACCGGCAGTCCCCCGACGTAGTTCGTGAAGTCGCCGACGGCGGCGGTGCCGAAGCGCTTGAACGAGTCGATCGCCGCCTCCTTGCCGAGTTTCACGCCGTACTCGCGCACCGCGCCCATCACCTTCTTGCGGTCGTGGAACGTCGGCATCTTGTGCTGGTCGACGACGATGATCTTGACGCGCTTCACCCCCATGACCGCACCCACGCCGCCGCGCGCAGCGAGCCGGGACGGCCGCCCGTCGGTGTCGGCGAACGCGATGCCGGCGACGAGGCCCAGGTACTCGCCCACCGGTCCGCAGATCGCGTAGCTGATCTTGCGGCCGTAGCGCTCGTGCAGCCTGCGCGCGACCTCGTTGTTCCCGAGTCCGAGGTACTCGTGCGCGTCCTCGAAGGTGACGTCGCCCTCCTTCGTGATCCGGATCAGCGTCCAGTCGGGGCAGGCACCCTCGAGCGTGAAGCCCGCGATCTCGCACTGCCCGAGTGCGAACGCGAAGGTGCCGCCCGCGTTCGCTTCCTTGATCCCGCCGGTGAGCGGGCTGCGACAGCCGACGCTCAGCCGGTTCGCGTTCGAGAAGTTGGTTCCGGCGAACGGGCCGGCCGAGAAGATCAGCGGGTTCGCCGGCGACAGCGGGTCCACCTCGTAGATGCGCCGGTCGAGGAGCGTCCGTGCGATGTAGTGCCGTCCGGCCCGGACGATGCGCTCGCCGTGGAGCTCCTCGCGCGACACAGAGCGGCTGGCGAGATCGATGCCAAGGTAGCTACGCATGGTCGTTTCCCTTCCCAAGAGTCCGTTGTGCGATCCGCCGGCCGGTCATGCCGGCGCGGATCCCGGCGAGGCTGCCCTGCGACGGCTGTAGCGCCAGGCGACCAGCGCCAGGAACGCGGCGGCGGCGACCCAGCGCGCGACGCCGGTCTGCGCGAGCAGCGCAATCGCGAGTACGAACAGCGCGGCGCGCATCGGCGTCGCGACGAGACCGAAGAGCCAGCCCTCGAACGCGATGACGAGGCACATCGCGCCCATCAGGACGAATGCGATCGTCGTGACGACCGTCGCCGCGTCGCCGATCAGGAGCACCCCGGGCTGGTTGACGAACACCAGCGGCAGCACGAAGGCGACGATGCCGACGCGGCACGCGAGTAACGCGACCGCCATCGGGTTTGCGCGTGCGATCGACGCTGCCGCGAACGCGGCTACGGCCACCGGGGGCGTGATCGCCGACAGCGACGCGAAGTAGACGATGAACAGGTGCGCAGGCAGGAGCTCGATCTTGAGGGCGAGCAGCGCGGGCGCCGCCAGCACCGCGGCGAGCGCGTAGACGGCCGGCGTGGGCATGCCCATGCCGAGCAGGATGATGACCACCGTGGCCACGAGCAGCGTCAGCGCATAGCTGCCGCCGGCCAGCGTGAACATGCCCGAGCTGATCTTGCCGGTCAGGTCGGCCATCGACAGCGTGCCGACGACGAGACCCGCCACGGCGCAGGCGATCCCGACGCCGACCAGCTGCCCCATGCCGTTGTTGAGCCCGGAGACGATCGAGGCGACGAACGCCCGGGGCGAGCGGTTGCGCATGAGGCCCATCGGGATGAGCGCGAGGCAGGCGATCGCGCCCGCGAACACCGGGCGGTCGAGCTTCAGCACGCCCCAGACGAGCACGGCGATCGGCACGAAGTAGAACCAGTCGCGGCGCAGGACCTGCGCCAGCGTCGGCGCGCCCTCGACGAGCGTCGGCGCGAGGCCCAGACGGTGCGCCTTCAGGTGCACCGCGGTGAACACGATGAGGTAGTAGAGGAGGGCAGGCACGATCGCGGCGGTGATGATCGTCGCGTACGGGATGCCGGTGAAGTCGACCATCAGGAACGCGGCGGAGCCCATCACCGGCGGCAGGATCGCGCCCCCGGTCGAGGCGGTGGCTTCGACCGCCGCCGCGTAGGTGCGGGGCACCCCGGTGCGGATCATCAGCGGGACCGTGAACGAGCCGGTCGTCACCACGTCGGCGGTGGGGGAGCCCGAGATCGAGCCGTAGAGGCCCGACGAGAACACGGCGACCTTGGCCGGGCCGCCGATCTGCCGGCCCACGAGGCCCTGCGCGAGATCGTGGAAGAAGTCCGCGCCGCCCCAGCGGTCGAGCAGCGCGCCGAACAGGACGAACACGAACACCAGGAATGCCGCGACCTCGAGCGCCGGCCCCATCAGGCCGTTGTTCGAGTACACCAGGTGGTCGACGATCTCCTGGGCGCTGAGCGCGCGGTGCGAGAAGGAGCCGGGCAGGAGGTCGCCCCAGATGCCGTAGGCCAGGAACCCCAGTACCAGGACGACGAGCGTCATGCCGATGCAGCGGCGCGTCGCCTCGAGCACCAGCACCGTGAGCACGATCGCCGCGGTCATGTCGGCGAACGACAGCTCGTCGATCATCGGGATGCGCTTCGCGTGCACGTTGTGCATCGCGAGGAAGTAGGCGCACGCCGCCCACGACGCCGCGATGAGGATCCAGGACGCGATCGTCGGGCCGGTCGGGCGGCGCGGGTTGCCGGTGACGGTCAGGAAGGCGAGCGTCAGCATGCCGGCGACGAACAGGTGCAGCGCGATCCAGCGGTCCACGTAGACGCCGAACGCCATCGACATCAGCAGCGCGGCGAGCCCGATCGCGACCGCGGTGGCTACCCCCCGGCCGGCCGGTCCGTTCACCCGCGGTCGGCCGCGGGCGATCCATTCGTACGCCTTCAACATGGACGTTCTCCGGCCTTAGGTCCCGGTCGGGGCCGGTGCGTGGGTCCTCCACGCCCCGGCATGCGGTCGTTACTTGAGCACGCCCGCGGCGCGGTAGGCCTTCTCGGCACCCGGGTGCAGCTTGAGCGGCGCGACCCGCGCGAGCGAGGCGGGATCGAGGTGGCGCATCATCGCGTGCGACTGCTTGAGGAAGTCGATGTTCTTCAGCATCGCGTTGACGATCTTCCCCGCGTCCTCGTCGCTCATCGAGGCGCTGGCGAGGACCACGACGGTGGCCGTGGCCGACGGCACCGCCGCCGGCTGGAAATCGTAGGTCTTCGCGGGAACTTCGACCGGCGTCATCCCGAGCGACTTGTCGAGCTTGCCGAGGGCTTCCGGGGACAGGCCGATCATCTGCACCTGCATCTCACGGGTCGCGGCGGCCACCTGGCCGGACGGGAACGCGAGCAGGTTGATGATCAGGTCAACCTGCTTGTTCTTCATCATCTCGAGACCCTCGTTGTAGGCGACGTAGTGCACCTTGCCGCCCCAGGCCTCGATGTCCTGCACCGGGATGCCGTTCGCCGCGAGCATCTCCTCGCCCGCCAGCGCCATCATCGTGCCGCGCTGGTTCAGCGCCACCCGGATGGGCTTCTTGTCGCGACGGACCTGCTCGAAGCTCTGGAAGTCCGAGCCCTGGCGCGCGAACGCCTGCATCGCCGCCTGCGGGTCGATCACGGCGATCGCGCGGAGGTTCGTGACCGGCTGCTTGAACGGCTCGCCACCGGTGAGAGCGCGCCCCGCGAGCTGCGCGTGCGCGATGCCGAGCTGCACCCGGCCCTGCGATACCAGCAGGATGTTCGACTGCTCGCGCCCCGGCTCGTAGGTGAACGACGTGTTCGGGTACTCGCGGCGCAGCGTCTCGCCGATCGCATTGCCGGCGACGCTCCACGCGCCTCCGACGGAACCGCCGGCGAGCGTGACTTTCATGGGCGCGTTGGCCTGGGCATGAGCGAGCGCCGCGGGGAGCGCGGTCGCGAGGGCGAGGGTGGCGGCGAGGATCGTGCGTTTCATGAGGGCTTCCTTGGGGAGGGGTGGGAGGACGCGGGCATCCGGATGGCGTTCGCGGATCCCTAGAGGTCTCTATGTGTCCGGGCAGGCAACGGTCGGTCGGTTCAGTGGACGCCGGCGTCGAGGTCCGCGATGGCGGCGGCGGCCTCGAGGTCGGCCGCCGCGCTGGCGTGGATCGTGTAGAGCACGTCGTCGCGCCGAATCTCGCCGCCGACGCGGGCGGCAAGGTCGATGCCTGCCGACTTGTCGACCGGCGCGCCCGCGCGCCGCGCAATCTCGCTGATCTGCGCGATGTCGATCTCATGGACGCGGCCGGAAGCGTTCGCGTGCACCGTATGCGTGAGCGAGCCGGGTCGGGCGGGCGGCGACCGGCGGCCTTGGGCCTCGACGATCTCGTCGAACTTCGCGCGCGCGGCGCCCGAGTGCAGCAGCTCTTCGGCACGCGCGCGCCCGGCGTCCGCCGTCGCGACCGAGGGATCCCAGGCGAGGATCCGGCTCGAGAACGCGATCGCCTTCGCGGCGAGGTCGCGCGGCGCCGCAGGATCGTTGTCGAGCACCTGCAGCACGTCGCGGACCTCCAGCGCGGGTCCGATGCCGCGGCCGATCGGCGCGGAGCCGTCGGTCGCGTGTGCCTCCACGACGAGGCCGAGCGCGCGGCCGACGTGCTCGAACAGCCGGCCGAGTTCGATGGCCTCGTCGCGCGTGCGCAGCTTCGCCTGCGGTCCCCAGGGGAGGTCGACGATCACGTGCGTCGAACCCGCCGTCAACTTCTTCGACAGGATCGATGCGACCGACCACCGGTTCGAGTCGATGGCGAGTGGGCGCGTGATCGCGTTCATCACGTCGTCGAGCGCCGAGTGGTTGAGCCGGCCGTTCCAAGCGATGCATCCGCGGACGCGACGGACCGTTTGGCGCACCTCGTCGGCGGTGAGGTCGACCCGTGCCACCGCCTCCATCGCGTCGGCGGTGCCGGCCGCCGACGTGATCGCCCTCGACGAGGTCTTCGGGATCGCGAGGCCGTGCGCCGCGACGATCGGGATCACGATCAGCGTGATCCGGCTGCCGGGGACGCCTCCCATCGAGTGCTTGTCGACGACGATCGACTCGTCCCAGCGAACCGGCGTCATGAGCGAGGACCGTACGCGCGCGAGCGCGACCACCTCGTCGTCGTCGAGGCTGCGCGTGGCGGACACCAGGAATGCGGCGACCTCGCCTTCGGAATAGCGGCCCGCGACGATGTCGCCGAGCAGCCTGGCGTACTCGTCCTCGGTCAGCTTCGCGCCGCGCACCTTCGCGCGGAGCGCATCGCGGCTCCGCGGTGCGGGCGCGCGCCGCAACTCGATCCGCGCGCCCTCGGGCACGCCGAGATCCTCGAACGCCTGCCGCGACAGGCCGATCTCGTCGACGGCCAGCGCGGGCTCGGTGCCCGCCACGTGGAGTCCGGCGCGGATCGACCGGCCGTCCGCCTCGATCTCGACGCGGCCGGCGCCGAGGTAGTCCGTCGCCCCGACGATGCTGCCCGGCGGCAGGTAGGCGATACGCTCGCGCCAGGTGTCGACGGGGTAGCGGACCACGCTCAGCCGGTGCGCCGCTCCGTCGATCGCGGCCACGAAGCGCTCGACGCCATCCTCGATCGTGCCGTCGTTCTCGACGTCGATGCGCTCGACGCCGGGCGGGACGACCAGGTCCACGGCGCGGTCGAGCCGCGCGGCGATCGCCTCGCCGTGCTCGCGACCGCGGCCGGCGATCCTGCCGGACAGCGCGTCCCGGCGTGCGGTGACGGACACGACGACCAGCCGAGGCACCCGCGTGGCCAGCTCGGCGATCGTCGCGCGCGAGCCGTTCGCGATCACCCAGCGGCCGGCGCGCACCTCGTCGGCCAGCGAGGCGGGCAGCCCGTAGCGGTGGCCGTGCGCCGACCAGGTAATCAGGAAGCCGCCGTCACGCTCCGTCTTCGCAAACGTCGCGTCGTCCATCGCGGCATGACGTTCGCCGCCCGCGTCGGCGTCGCGCGTGATCGTCCGCGTCGCGAACACCCAGCGCGGATCGTCGGCGAGCGCTACGCGCGCGCCGTCGATCAGCGTGTCCTTCCCGACGCCGCTGGGACCGACGACGAGGAAGAAGATGCCCGGTCGCATGTCGGCGCCCCGGCCCCTAGGCGGTCTCGTCGAGCCCGATGTCGACGGCGGGCGCCGACTGGTGTGTCTTCGACGTCGAGATGTAGTCGACGCCGGTCTCGGCGATCGGCCGGATCGTCTCGAGCCGGATGCCGCCAGAGGCCTCGAGCTTGACTCGCCCGGCCACGAACCGGACCGCCTCGGCCATCGCCGGCACCGTCATGTTGTCGAGCATGATCACGTCGACGCCCGCGTCGAGCGCCTCCCGGACCTGCTCGAGGCGGTCGCACTCGACCTCGAGCTTCGTCAGCACCGGCAGCAGGCGGCGCGCGCGTTCGACGGCCTTGCCGATGCCGCCGCAGACCGCGATGTGGTTGTCCTTGATCATCACGCCGTTGTCGAGCCCCAGGCGATGATTGAGCCCGCCTCCGCACGAGACCGCGTGCTTCTCGATCATCCGCAGTCCGGGCGTGGTCTTGCGCGTGTCGATCAGCCGCGCGCGCGTGCCGCGGATCGCGTCGACATAAGTGGCGGTCAGGGTCGCGATACCGCACATCCGCTGCAGGACGTTGAGCGAAGTGCGCTCGGCGGTCAGCAGGCTGCGCGCCGGGCCGCTCACGTTCATCAGCTTCGCGCCCTTCGCGACACGATCGCCGTCCTTCACGAGCACGCGCACGTCGACCTCCGGATCGTAGCGCTTGAACACCCGGGCGGCAATGTCGATTCCCGCGATGACGATCGGCTCGCGGGCGTTCATCGTGAACTTGCCCCGTTCGTCCGCCTCGATCATCACCTGCGCGGTGAGGTCGCAGGCGCCGATGTCCTCGGTGAGCCACAGGTCGATCAGGCGGTCGGTCTGGAAGATGTCGTACATGCGGGGCTCCGGCGGTCGGGAAGGGCGGTAGGGGCGGCGGCGGTCGCTCACTTAACTCATGGAGTACATACTACATGAGAGGCCCGCGCATGCTAGACGGCGCCGCCCCGATTGTCAATGGGGAGACAGACCAATTTCATGAATTCGCGGGCCCCAGCGCGAGGGGTGGTGGGCGCCGGGGCCGGCGCGGGATCCGCGCGGCGGGACGCGCCGCGCTCAGGTCTCGCGGGAGGCGATCGGCCAGGTTTCCTCGAGCTCGTAGGCGATCGACCGGGCCAGCCCCTCGAGGTCGGGGAACAGCGTGGCCTGCGTGATGTTCATCCGGTAGAGCTGGTGCATCGCCTCGGCCCGAAGCGCGACGTCGAGCACGACCTTCTCGATCAGCGGCTCCGCGTCGTCGTACGCGTCGAGCAGCGCGTCCAGCGGCTGCCCGAGCGTGCCCGGCATCACCAGGAGGCCCGACTGCGCGACCAGGCGGCGGTCCATCTCGGATGGCTCGCCCAGCCACACGAGCGGGTAGGCGCCGGGGGCGAACCATCGCTCGAAGTGGCCGGGCACCTGGGGGTCGATGGCGTCCCGCGTGAGGCGGGGGTCGAAGCGGGGCGCCGCGCTCCACAGGCGCGGCGTGTCGAGCGCGTAGACGGCGCAGTCGCCCGTTGCGTGCTCGAGCGCGAAGAACGCGGCGACGAACGGCGACTTGGTGAAGTCGAGCAGGCGGGTCGGCGCCCCGTGGTGCTGCATCATTGCGAGACAGCGCAGCGCGTCCTGCAGCACCGAGCGGTCCGGCAGGTAGATGTGCGCCTTGCGCCGGAAGATCCGGATCGCGCGCTCCTCGCGGTCGCGCCAGGTTCCCGGATCCGCGCCGGATTCGCGCAGGCGGCGCGACAGCGAACTCAGCAGCGGCCAGCCCGCGTCGCTCTGCCCGCGGAAAGCCCAGCCGTCCCGGCCGTCGAAGTAGCGATGGAAAGTGCCCCAGTCGGCGATCCGGATCTCCCGGATCGGCGCGGCGTCGGACGGCGCGGCGCGGCTCACGCGCTCGCTCCCGCGCGCGATCGCAGTCGATCGCGCCCCTGCGCACGGGCCGCCGCGCGCGCGATCCGGACGAGGCTGCGAATCGGGAGGCGCGCGCCCGGCATGCGGAGCAACCCCCTCAGCGCGGGGGGAGCGCGTCGACGATCTGCGGGACGAGCTCGAACAGGTCGCCGACGAGGCCGTAGTCGGCGATCTGGAAGATCGGCGCTTCGGGATCCTTGTTGATCGCCACGATCACTTTGCTGTCCTTCATGCCCGCGAGGTGCTGGATCGCGCCCGAGATGCCCACCGCGACGTAGAGGTCGGGCGCGACGATCTTGCCGGTCTGCCCGACCTGGTAGTCGTTTGGGACGTAGCCCGCATCGACCGCGGCGCGCGACGCGCCGAGCGCCGCGTTCAGCCGGTCGGCCAGCGGCTCGAGCAGCTTGCGGTAGTTCTCGCCGTTGCCCAGACCCCGGCCGCCGGAGACGACGACGCGCGCGCTGGTGAGCTCCGGACGCTCCGACTTCGTGAGCTCCTGCCCGGTCACCGTCGCCCCGCCTGCCGCTGCCGCCGCCGCGACCGGCTCGACCGCCGCGGTGCCGCCCGACCCGGCCGACTCGAACGCCGTCGTGCGCACCGTGATCACCTTGACCGCGTCCCTCGACTGCACGGTCGCGAACGCGTTGCCCGCGTAGATCGGCCGCACGAACGTGTCGGCGGACTCGATGCCCGTGATGTCGGAGAGCTGCGCCACGTCGAGCTTCGCCGCGACGCGCGGCATCACGTTCTTGCCGGCACCGGTCGCCGGCGCGACGAGATGCGTGTAACCGCCTTTCGCGACCACCGCGAGAATCTGCGCGGCGAGGTTCTCCGCGGTCGGCTGCGCCAGGTGCGCCGCGTCGGCGTGCATCACCTTCGCCACGCCCCCGATCGCCGCGGCATCCTTCGCCGCGCCTGCGGCATCGTGCCCCGCAACGAGCACGTGAACGTCGCCCCCCAGCTTCGACGCGGCCGCGACCGCGTGACGGGTGGCAGCCTTGCAGGAGGCGTGGTCGTGTTCGGCGAGGACGAGGATCATCGGGAGTCGGGAGTCAGTTGGCAGTTGGCAGGACGACGCGGGCGCATCGCCCCGGTCAGGGCAGGACCTTCGCCTCGTTCCTTAGCTTCGCGACGAGCTCGGCGACGTCGGCCACCCGCCCGCCACCCTTGCGCTTCGGCGGCTCGACCACCTTCAGCGTCGCCAGCCGCGGCGCCACGTCGACCCCCAGCCCCGCAGGGTCGAGCGTGTCCAGCGGCTTCTTCTTCGCCTTCATGATGTTGGGCAGCGTCGCATAGCGCGGCTCGTTCAGCCGCAGGTCCGTCGTCACCACCGCCGGCAGCACCATCTCGACCGTCTCCAGCCCGCCGTCGACCTCGCGCATCACCGTCGCCTTGCCGCCCGCCACCTCGACCTTCGAGGCGAACGTCGCCTGCGGCCAGTCGAGCAGCGCCGCCAGCATCTGCCCCACCTGGTTCGCGTCGTCGTCGATCGCCTGCTTGCCCAGAATCACCAGCTGCGGCGATTCCCGTTTCACCACCGCCGCCAGCAGCTTCGCCACCGCGAGCGGCTGCAGCTCCGCGTCGGATTGCACCAGAATCGCACGGTCCGCGCCGATCGCCAGCGCCGTGCGCAGCGTCTCCTGGCACGACGCCGCGCCACACGACACCGCGACGATCTCCGTCGCGATCCCCTTCTCCTTCAGGCGCACCGCCTCCTCCACCGCGATCTCGTCGAACGGGTTCATCGACATCTTGACGTTCGCGGTGTCGACGCCGGAGCCGTCGGGCTTCACGCGCACCTTCACGTTGTAATCGACCACGCGCTTCACCGCGACGAGGATCTTGAGAGACATGCGCCTTCCTTCGCGTTGCCCGGGCTTGCCGTTATCGGGATCAGTGCGAACTCACGACCGGAATCTCGGTCGCCGGCGGCGTGTTGCGGCTGCGACCGCAGCGCACGATGCCGTCGATCATCACCATGCCGACCCCGGGGATGTCGCCCAGGCCCACGCTTTCGAGCAGCGTGCGGCCCGCGGTGTGCTGCGCCCGGTCCATGAACACGAAGTCGGCCGCGCGTCCGACCTCGACGAGTCCGCAGTCGAGCTTGCGCATCCTCGCGGTGTTCCCGGTCGCGAAGCAGAATACCTGCTCGGCCGGGATGCCCGCGACGCTCGACAGGAGCGCGATCATGCGCAGGATGCCGAGCGGCTGAACGCCCGAGCCCGCCGGGCCGTCGGTGCCGAGGATCACGCGATGCGGGCAGCGCAGCTCGATCGCGGCCTTCGCCGCGGCGATCGCCACGCGCTCGTTGCCGTTGTGCACGATCTCGATGGCCCGCGACGAGCGCTCGCACAGCTCGCACACGTGAGCCTCGGACAGCGCCGTGTGGCCGCCGTTGATGTGACCGATCACGTCGGCGTCGGCCTCGAGGACGACGTCCTTGTCGATCAGCCCCGAGCCGGGGATCGACGGGCCGCCCGTGTGGATCGTGCTCTGGATCCCGTGCTTGCGCGCCCACGCGACCATCGTCTTCGCCTCGGCGCCGGCCTTCACGGACCCCAGGCCCACCTCGCCCAGGAGCTTCACGCCGGCCTTGGCGAGGTCCGCGAAGTCCTGCTCGGTCATGCCCTTCTCGATGACCGGGGCGCCGGCGAGTACCTTGACGCCTCCGGGGCGGAAGTTGTCGAACGCGCGCTGCGCGGTGATCGCCAGCGCCTTGAGCCCCACGATGTCCTTCGGACGGCCGGGCAGGTGGACCTCGCCGGCGGAGATCATCGTCGTGACGCCGCCGTGCATCGTCGAGTCGATCCAGCCCAGCTGTCCCTGCCGCGGCGTCCAGTCGCCGAACACCGGGTGCACGTGGCTGTCGATCAGCCCGGGGGCGAGCGTGGTGCCGCGCGCGTCGACGAGGACGTCGGGCGCCGCGGTGTCGCAGTCGGCCTCCCGGCCCACCGCGGCGATGCGCCCGTCGCGCACGACGATGGTGTCGGCGTCGAGGATGGGCCGGTCGATGTCGCCCGAGAGCATCAGCCCCACGTTCCGGATGACGACCTTGCCTGACGTGCCGTTCGCTGCGGGTTCTGCCATCGTTGCTCTCCGTCGATGCCGGCGCCAGCGCGCCCGTTCATGTAGCGAATGCTAAACCAGCGCCGGGCCTCCGGCAAGCCGCGGGCCGCGCCGACACGGCGCGCTATCCGCCGGAGGGGAAGACCTCCGGCGGCGCGACGGCCCGCCGGACCGCGTCGACGATGAACGCCTCCCAGTGCGCGAGCGCCTCGGGCGTGTCGACCCGCTCGCCCAGGAACGCCGACAGCGTATAGCGGTTCGACAGGTAGAAGTACCCCATCGCCGCGATCATCAGGTAGACGTCGCGCGCCGTTGCGGTGCTGCGGAACTGCCCTTTCGCGACCCCGCGCTCGAGCACGTCGCCCAGCAGCCGGACCGCCGGCGACGAGTACTCGCCGGCCCGCGGCGACTTGGCGATGTGGCGGCCGCGGTGGAGGTTCTCGGTATTGAGCAGCGTGATGAACTCGGGATTGCGCCGGTAGTAGTTCCACACGAAGCGGACGACCTCGGCAAGCGCCTCGTGAGGCTGCTCGAGGTCGAGCGCGATACGCGACTCGGCCTCGTTGAACCGCCGGTAGAGCTCCTCGAGCACCGCGATGTAGAGCCCTTCCTTGTTGCCGAAGTAGTAGTAGATCATCCGGTCGTACGACTTCGCCGCCTTCGAGATCTGATCGACCCGGCCGCCGTCGAAGCCGTGCTTGGCGAACACCCGCGTCGCCGCGCGGAGGATCGCGTCGCGCGTCGCCTGCGCGGCGGCCGCGCGGACGCCAGGCCGTCGCCCGGGGGCGGCCCTGGACGGGGCGCGCGTCACGATGCGGACCGGCGCCGCACCGGGGCTCCGGCGCTCACGGTTCGATCCCCCCGAGCTTGTTCTTCGCGTCCTTCCACTGCTCGGCCTCCGGCAGCGGATCGTGGCTCTTGTTGATCACGGGCCATTCCTTCGCGAGGCGCGCGTTGAGCTCGAGGAACGGCGCGAACTCGGCGGGCATGTCGCCCTCGGCGAAGATCGCGTTCACCGGGCACTCGGGGATGCACACGGCGCAGTCGATGCACTCGTCGGGGTCGATGACCAGGAACAGCGGCCCCTCGTGGAAGCAGTCGACGGGGCAGACCTCGACGCAGTCGGTATATTTGCAGCGCAGGCAGGCGTCGGTCACGACGTGGGTCACGATGCACTCCTCCGCGCGCCCCGCCCTGAGCGCGCCTTCGGTGGTTGCGGGAACGGGGCGGATGCGCTAGGATACCCGAAAATGTAGCAAACACAACACCACCCGTGTAGTATTCGCTACACGAAATGCAGCGTTGCCGCTGCGTACCGGGCCGCATCGCCCGGTGCCGCGGCGTTACCCGCCGAGGTCCGCGTCCATGACCGAACACACGAAGACCGACGGATTGCCCGCGCTCGAGCCGGCGACTGTGCCCCAGGTGCTCGAACGCTCCCGCCCGCGCAGCGAGCGCATGGCGAGCGACAAGATCGAGTGCAACGCCTGCCCGGTCCTTTGCCAGATCTCGGTGGGCAAGTCGGGCGCCTGCGACCGCTACGCGAACGCCGGCGGCACGCTCGTCCGGGTCGACCCGGTCGTGCTGCTGCGCCGGTCGGCTGCGTCCGGCGCGGGAGACGTGGTGCCTTTCCTGCCGCGCGAGGCCGGTGCCGAACCGGCGGGAGCGCGCGAGGACGGCGAGATCTTCGTGACCGGCGTGGGCTCGTCCACGACCTATCCCGACTACAAGCCGGCCCCGTTCATCGTCTCCTCGAAGGCCGAAGGGGTCGACCTGGTGACCGTGGTCACCGAAGGCATTTTCAGCTACTGCAGCTTCCGGGTGAAGATCGACACCGACCGGTTCCTCGGCCCCGAGCAGGCGAACGTCCGATTCAAGGGCGAGGTCGTCGGCCACGTGACGACCGCCGAGTACGGGTCGCAGATGATCTCGCTGGGGGGCGTGCACCACCTGACCGGGGGCAGCAAGAAGGAAGGGCGCGTCACCTGCGAGATGATGGCTGCGCTCGGCAACAAGGAGGCGGTCGAACTCGCGATCGACGGGGGTTCGCAGGTCGTCGTGCAGTCCGGGCGGCCGCCGATCGTCAACGGCGTGCCCGAGGCGCGGATGCGCGTGGGCTGCGGCTCCGCGACCGTCGGCATCTTCGCCAAGCAGTTCTACGGGGTCGCGGACGAGGTCGTCGTCGTCGACGACCACATCACCGGCGTGCTCACGCAGCACCAGGCGGGCCGCTGCCTCGACATGCGCCTGTCCGGCGTCAAGATCCGCGGGCGCCGCTCGACGCCGGGCCGCTACTTCCAGGTGGCGAACCCCGGCACGGGCTGGGGCGGCACCGACATCGCCGACCCGCTCGCGATCGTCGAGGGCTGGGATGCCGAAACCGCGTGGCCCGGCCTGCGGCTGCTGATGGTGTCGACGACGGGCGAGCACGCCGAGTGGTTCGTGCTCGACGAGGCGCTCAAGCCGCAGCGCGCGCCGCTCCCCGAGCCGGTCGCGCGCATCGTGCGGCGCATCGGCGAGAACTGCGAGCCGTCCCTGTGCACGGTGCTGTTCGTCGGCGGCGCGGGCGGCAGCCTGCGGGCGGGCGTGACCGAGAATCCGGTCCTGCTCACGCGCTCGATCAAGGACGCGCTGGTGAACGTCACCTGCGGCGGCGCGCCGGCCTACGTGTGGCCGGGCGGCGGCATCACGGTGATGGTCGACGTCGCGCGTATGCCCGACCGGAGCTTCGGGACGGTGCCCACGCCGGCGATCGTCGCGCCGATCGAGTTCACGATGCGCATGGACGACTACCGGGCGCTCGGCGGCCACATGGACAACGTGAGGCCGATCGCGGACGTGCTCGCCCACGGCGCGCTGCACGACGACGGCGCCCCGACGGGCCGGCGCATCGAGGTGCCGGGACCGACCAATCCATGGCCGCTCGGCGGCGTCCCGCTGCTCGGCTGAGCCAACGCCGCCGATGAGCGCTTCCCGCGCCCGCCTGCCGGACGGCCGCTGGCACTTCCAGCACGGACCGATCGACATCGTGATCGGCGCCGACGGCGACCCGCTCGCCGTCGACGCCGCGCACGAAGCGGCCTGGCGCCGGTTCGAGACGATCCTCGCGGAGCTCGTCGCCGAGCTGCCGACGCTGCGCAGGCCGGCCCGCGACGGCGACTGCCCGCTCCAGGGCGTCGTCGCGCGTCGGATGTGGCGCGCATGCTTCCCGTACCGCGAACGTCACGTGACGCCGATGGCGGCGGTCGCGGGCTCGGTCGCGCAGGAACTCGTCGCGGCCTACGACCGCGACGGGGTGACGCGCGCCTTCGTCAACAACGGAGGCGACATCGCGCTCCACCTCGCGCCCGGCGCGTCGGTGCGCGTCGGCCTGTGCGCCGATCTCGCCCGCCACCTCCCTCGCGAAGGTCGCGCGGCGCTCCCGCCCGACGCCGACTTCGAGGTGCGCGCGGACATGCCGGTGCGCGGCATCGCGACCAGCGGCTGGCGCGGACGCAGTCTGTCGCTCGGCATCGCCGACAGCGTGACCGTGCTGGCGGCGACCGCGGCGGCGGCCGATGCGGCCGCGACGATGGTCGCCAACGCGGTCGATGTCGCCGACGCGCGCATCGTCCGGGCGCCTGCGCGCGAAGTCCGCGACGACAGCGACCTGGGCGACATCCCGGTCACCGTCGACGTGCCCCCGCTCGAGGCCGCGCTCGTGCGGGAGGCGATCGCGGCAGGCCTGGCACGGGCGCGGGAGATCGAGCGCGCAGGGCTCCTGGCCACGGCCCTGATCGTCTGCCAGGGCAGGAGTGCGAGCCTCGGCGACGAGCCGGCGCACCTGCACGTGCCTGCGAGCCTCGAACCGCGGGTCGTCGCGCGCCCGTCCTGAGCGGGTCGGTACGACGACGAAGCCGACCCTGCTTCCAAAGCCCACCCCGAGGATCCCCCGATGATCGAAGTGCGCCGCGTCCTGACCCACGTCGAGGACATTCATCACGAGTTCGGACCGGTCGCCGCGACGCCGCTGCGCCGCGGCGCGATCGCGGTCGTGCTCACCAACCCCTACGCCGGGCGCTACGAGCCCGACATCCTGCCGATGATGGACGCGCTGCCGCCGCTGGGCGTCGAGATGGCGGCGCAGCTGCGCGCCGCGATGGACGTGCCGGTCGAGCGCATCGAGGGCTACGGCAAGGGTGCGATCGTCGGCGCCGCCGGCGAGCTCGAGCACGGCGCGCTGTGGCACGTGCCGGGCGGTTACGCGATGCGCGAGCTCCTGGGCTGGAAGGGCGACCTCGCCGCCTACGCGAAGGGGCGGGGCGAGGCGAAGACCGGGCAGCCGGGCAACGCGCTCGCGATCGTCCCGTCGACGAAGAAGGTCGGACCGCCGGGCGTCGCGCTCGACGTGCCGCTCACCCACATCAACGCGACCTACGTGCGCAGCCACTTCGACGCGATCGAGGTGCGCGTGCCGGGTGCGCCGCGTCCCGACGAGATCGTCTACATCCTCGCGATGAGCACCGGGCCGCGCGTCCACGCGCGCGTCGGAGGGCTCAAGGCGGCCGACATCGCGAAGTGGGACGGCCAGCGCTGACCCGACACGAATCCGAGACATCAGGAGGAACACATGCACGCCAGGATCCGCAAGCTCGTCGTCGAGGTCGAGGAAACCCGCATCGAGGGAGGCAAACCGGTCGTCCCGCCGACGCGCAAGGCGCTCGCGATGGCCGTGATCGACAACCCGTGCGCCGGCCGCTACGTCGAGAACCTGGACGAGCTCGTCGCGATCGGCGAGGAGCTCGGCGGGCTGCTCGGGAAGAAGTGCGTCGACGCGCTCGGCATCGCGCCGGGCGCCGCGCACAGCTACGGCAAGGCCGCGATCGTCGGCGAGGCGGGCGAGCTCGAGCACGCCGCGGCGATCCTGCACCCGAAGCTCGGCGCTCCGCTGCGCAAGGCGGTCGAGAAGGGCGCCGCGCTGGTGCCGTCCGCCAAGAAGCGCGGCGGACTCGGAACCGCGATCGACGTGCCGCTCGGACACAAGGACGCGGCATTCGTGCGCAGCCATTTCGATGCGATGGAGGCGCGCGTGCCGGACGCGCCGAGGCCCGGCGAGATCGTCGTCGCGGTCGTCGTGACCGACAGCGGCCGGCCGCATCCGAGGATCGGCGGCCTGACCGTCGCCGAGATCAAGGGCGAGGACGGGCTGCGCTGACGTCGGCGGCGGCCGGGATGGACGCGACAGCGACCGGGCGCGGCGCCCCGCTGCGCCTGCGCGTCAACGGGCAGGTCCGCGAGGTGGCGGCACCGCCCGACGCGCCGCTCCTCGCAGTGCTGCGCAACGACCTCGGGCTCAACGGCCCCAAGTACGGCTGCGGGCTGGGCGAGTGCGGCGCGTGCACCGTGCTCGTCGACGGCGTCGCCGCGCGCTCCTGCGTGATCCCCGCGGGAGGCGTCGCGGGCCGCGAGATCACGACGCTCGAGGGGCTGGGCAGCCTCGAGGCGCCGCACCCGGTGCAGCAGGCGTTCATCGACGCGCAGGCCGCGCAGTGCGGCTACTGCCTGAACGGGATGATCCTCGCCACGGTCGCGCTGCTCGCCCGGCATCCCCGCCCGACGGACGCGCAGGCGCGCGACGCGCTGTCGCACAATCTGTGCCGCTGCGGGACGCACGTCGAGATCCTGCGCGCGGTGCAGCTGGCGGCGGAACGGGTCGCGCGCGCGGGCGCGGCGACGCGATGAGCGCCGGCGGCGCGCCCGTGCAGGCTCGCGAGAAGCGCGCCGCCGTCGCGGCGGCAGCGCGCAGCGAGGCGTCGGCGTGACCCGGCGCTCGCAGGCGCCGCGCACTCGGGCGGACTTCCACGCCGCCCAGGGCGTGCTGGTCGTCGTCCGCGACCCGCCGCCGCCGCCACCACCGGCGCCCGGCCAGCCGCCGATGGTGCCGGGCGATCCCGCGGAGGGCGTCGAGATCCTGCTCGCCGTGTGGGACGACGGCAGCGTCACGGCACTCAACGGGCACGTCGACCTGGGCACCGGCATCCGCACGGCGCTCGCGCAGATCGCCGCCGACGAGCTCGACGTCGCGATCGACGGTGTCGCGATGGTGCTCGGCGACACCGCGAGCGCGCCGAACCAGGGCCCCACGATCGCGAGCGCCTCGATCCAGATCCACGCGGTGCCGCTCCGGCTCGCCGCGGCGCAGGCCAGGGCCTGGCTCGTCGACCGGGCGGCCGCGCGGCTGGGCGTCCCGGGCGAGGATCTCGAGGTCCACGATGGCGTCGTCGCCGTCCGCGGCGATCCGTCGCGGCGGACGACCTACGCCGACCTCGTCGCCGGCGGTCACGTCGAGCTGCGGCTCGACCCCGGCGCACGCGTCAAGGCGCCCTCCGAGCACCGGCTGGTCGGGCGGCCCGTGCCGCGCGTCGACATCCCGGCCAAGGCCACCGGCGGCGACGTCTACGTCCACGACGTGCGCGTGCCCGGCATGCTCCACGGTCGCGTCGTGCGTCCTCCGTACGCCGGCCTCGACGCGGGCGAGTTCGTCGGCCGTTCGCTCCTGTCGGTCGACGAGTCGTCGATCGCCCACCTCCCGGGCATCGTCGCCGTCGTCGCGATCGGCGACTTCGTGGGCGTGGTGGCCGAGCGCGAGGAGCAGGCGGACGCGGCGATGCGTGCGCTCGTCGTGCACTGGAAGCCCTCGCCGGGCATCGCGGGCCTCGACGACCTCGAGGGCGCGATCTCGGCGAACCCGTCGACGCGACGGATCCTCGCGGAGCGCGGCGACGTCGACGCGGCGATCGCCGGGTGCGCGACCCCGCTGTCGCGCACCTACGTGTGGCCCTACCAGTTGCATGCGTCGATCGGGCCGTCGTGCGCGGTGGCGGACTGCCGCGCCGACCGCGCGACCGTGTGGACCGGCTCGCAGAACCCGCACGTGCTGCGCGCGGACCTCGCGCTGCTGCTCGGATGGCCGGACGCCGCGGTCGAGGTGGTGAGGCTCGAGGCTTCGGGCTGCTACGGCCGCAACTGCGCCGACGACGTGTCGGCCGACGCGGTGCTGCTGTCCCGCGCGGTGGGGCGCCCGGTGCGCGTGCAACTCACGCGCGAGCAGGAGCACGCCTGGGAGCCCAAGGGCGCGGCACAGCTGATGCGAGTTCGCGGGGGCCTGGACGCCGACGGCAACGCGGCGGCCTACGATTTCGAGACCTCGTATCCGTCGAACGCCTCGCCGACGCTCGCGCTCCTGCTCACGCGCACGATCGAGCCGCGCGCCGTCGCCTTCGAGATGGGCGATCGCACGGCGATCCCGCCCTACGAGTACCCGGCGATGCGCGTGGCCGCCCACGACATGGCGCCGATCCTCCGGGCGTCGTGGCTGCGCGGCGTGTCGGCGCTGCCGAACTCGTTCGCGCACGAGTCCTACGTCGACGAACTCGCGACCGCGGCGGGCGCCGATCCGGTCGAGTTCCGGCTCGCCCACCTGAAGGACCAGCGGGCGATCGAGCTCGTCAAGGCCACCGCCGCGCGCGCCGGGTGGGTTCCGCACACGGCGCCGCAGGGGCAGGGGCGCGTGGGCGACCTGCTCAAGGGGCAGGGATTCGCCTACGCGCGATACGTGCACAGCCGCTTTCCCGGCTTCGGTGCCGCGTGGTCGGCATGGGTCGCCGACGTCGAGGTGAATCGCCTGACCGGCGAGGTGCACGTGAGCCGCGTGGTCGTCGGCCACGACGCGGGAATGGTGGTCAACCCCGCCGGGCTCGTGCACCAGGTCCACGGCAACGTCGTGCAGACGACCAGTCGCGCGCTCAAGGAGCGCGTCACGGTCGACGCGAAGGGCGCGCCCGAGCCGCGCGAATGGGGCGCCTACCCGATCCTGTCGTTCCGCGAGGTGCCGGTGATCGAGGTCGTGTCGATGCCGCGTCCCGGCGAGCCGCCGCTCGGGGCGGGCGAGTCGTCGTCGGTCCCCGGCACCGCGGCGATCGCGAACGCCATCTTCGACGCTACCGGAGTGCGCTTCCGTCAGCCGCCGTTCACACCCGAGGTCGTGCGCGAGGGCCTGGGCGTTTCTCCGATCCGACGCTCCGTCGCGATCGAGCCGCCGCCCCTCGAGCGCCGGCCGCTGCTCGAAGCGCCGAAGCGGCGACGACGCTGGTGGGGCGTCGCCGGCGCGCTCGCCGCCGGGCTGGTCGGGATGGCCGGGTCGATGCTCGGGCAGCGACCGGTCATCGCGCCCGTCGGCCCACCGGATCCCTCGCTCTTCACCGCTGCGGCGCTCGAACGCGGCCGCCAGGTCGCGGCCGCAGGGGATTGCGTGGTCTGCCACACGGCACCCGGCGGCGTGCCGAACGCCGGCGGGCGGGCGATCGAGACGCCGTTCGGAACCATCGTCACGACCAACCTGACGCCCGACCCCGACACCGGCATCGGGCGCTGGTCGTACCCCGCGTTCGAGCGCGCGATGCGCGAGGGGATCTCGCGCGACGGCCGCCACCTGTACC
Organism: Burkholderiales bacterium; assembly: GCA_046347845.1. GTDB lineage: Bacteria > Pseudomonadota > Gammaproteobacteria > Burkholderiales > Casimicrobiaceae > VBCG01. The sequence goes on from JAXMFH010000013.1 coordinate 92,908, forward strand.
CGGCGTTTCCCTACACGTCGTTCACGAAACTCTCGGCCGACGACATGCTCGCGCTGTACGCGTATCTGATGTCGCAGCCGGCGGTGAAGCACGCCGTTCCCGCGACGTCGCTCGCGTTTCCCTTCAGCCTGCGTTCCGGCATGGCGATGTGGAACGCGCTCCACCTGGACCCGGGGCCGATGGCGCCGGATCCGGCGCGTTCCGCAGAATGGAACCGCGGCGCGTACCTGGTCGAAGGCGCCGGCCACTGCGGCGCATGCCACACGCCGCGCAACGCGATGGGAGCCGAGCGACAAAGCGACGCCTACCTCGCCGGCGCGATCGTCGACGGTTGGGAGGCGCCGCCGCTCGCGTCGCTCACGCACGCGCCGGTGCCGTGGACGGTCGACGAGTTCGAGCGGTACCTCCGCGACGGCCACACGCGCCATCACGGGAGCGTCGCGGGGCCGATGGCGCCCATCGTTCGCGAACTCGCGACGCTGCCCGCGGCCGACGTGCGCGCGATGGCGGTCTACCTCGCCTCGCTCGGGACGCCGGTGACGGACGAGGCGGCGGCCGCCGCCGCCCGCGCGGCGGTCGAGGCGAGCGTCGCGACCGCCGCGACGATCCGCGGTCCGGCGCAGCGGCTCTTCGAAGGCGCGTGCGGCGCATGCCACCACGACGGCGCCGGCCCCGTGCTGCTCGGGCGCAACCTGCCGCTCGCGCTCCACAGCAGCCTGCACAGCGCTCGCCCCGACAATCTGATCCGCGTGATCCTGGACGGGATCGCCGAGCCGGCCGTGCGCGAGTTGGGCTTCATGCCCTCGTTTCGCGACGCGATGAGCGATCGCCAGATTGGCGAGCTCGCAGCGTACATGCGCGAACGCTACGCGCCCGCGAAACCGGCGTGGACGGGCCTCGAGGCGGAGGTCGCCCGGCTGCGCGCCGTGCGAACCCACTGAAACGGCGCACGGTCACTCCAATCCTGCGGCGGTCCGGTATCGCCGTGACTCGCCGTCGAGCCAGTCCCGGAACGTCGCGAGCCCGGGGCTCTCGGACTTGCGCTCCGGGTAGATCAGGTAGTACGACCGGTCCGACCGGAACTCGTGGTCGACGAGCCGCGCGAGGCGTCCCTGCGCCAGGTCGTGCTCGACGAGGAACGGCGGGACCAGCGCGACGCCGAGCCCGTCGGCGGCCGCCTCGGACAGCATCGAGAACAACTCCATCCGCGGGCCGGACATGTCGTGCGCGACCGCGAGGCCGAGCGACTCGAACCACTGGCGCCAGATGTAGGGCCGCGTGCTCTGTTGCAGCAGCGGCAGCCCCGCGATTCTCGCGGGCGCGAGCATTCCCTTCGCCGCGAGCGACGGGTGACCGACGACGATCAGCGTTTCGCGCATCAGGAAGCGGGATTCGGTGCCGGGCCATCCGGCCGGGCCGGCGTAGATCGCCGCGTCGAACGCGGTGTCGTCGAACAGGAACGGCCGCGTCCGCGACGTGAGGTGCACGGTGATGCCGGGCGCGACGCGCTGGAATCCCGCGAGCCGCGGCAGGAGCCAGCGTGTCGCGAACGTCGGCACCACGGCGAGCTCGAGGGCGCCGCCGGCCCCGCCGCGTGCCATCAGCTCGAGGGTGTCGCGCTCGACCTCGTCGAGCCGCGTCCGCACCGCCCGCCCGTACCGCTCGCCGGCCTCGGTGAGCAGCACACCGCGTCTGGAACGGCGGAACAGCTTGACGCCGAGGAACGACTCGAGCGTCGCGATCTGGCGGCAAATGGCGCTTTGCGTGATGGCGAGCTCGGCCGCCGCGCGGGTGAAGCTCTGGTGCCGGGCCGCCGATTCGAACGCGGCCAGTGCCGCCGTCGAGGGGATCTTGCGCCGCATCGCATCAACGGGAATGGTCGAAGTGCGAATTATGCACAAATCAATGCGAAGAAGTCGTTTGCCGCGCCCCGACAATCCCCCTAACATCCGAAGTCACTGCTCCGGGACGGAGCGCCGTCGCCGCCGGCTCCGCGGCCTGTGAGGATCCGTCAAATGCGTGCCGCGAATACGAAGATCAGCTTCCACCGGGACGATCCGCTGCTGCTCGACACCCAGCTCACCGAGGAGGAGCGGATGATCCGCGACGCCGCGGCGAGCTACTGCCAGGAGCGCCTTGCGCCGCGCGTGGTCGAGGCGTTCCGGCACGAGACGACCGACCCGGCGATCTTCCGCGAGATGGGCGAGGTGGGCCTGCTGGGGCCGACGATTCCGCCCGAGTACGGCGGTCCCGGACTCAACTACGTGAGCTACGGCCTCGTCGCGCGCGAGGTGGAGCGCGTCGACTCGGGCTACCGATCGATGATGAGCGTCCAGAGCTCGCTCGTGATGGTGCCGATCTTCGAGTTCGGCAACGAGGCGACACGTCGCAAGTACCTGCCGAAGCTCGCCACCGGCGAATGGATCGGCTGCTTCGGGCTCACCGAGCCCAACCACGGCTCCGATCCCGGCAGCATGGTCACGCGCGCCCGCAAGGTCGACGGCGGATGGTCGCTCACCGGCTCGAAGATGTGGATCACGAACAGCCCGATCGCGGACGTGTTCGTCGTCTGGGCGAAGGACGACGAGGGGCAGATCCGCGGCTTCGTGCTCGACAAGGGAGCGAAGGGGCTCTCGGCGCCGGCGATCCACGGGAAGGTGGGCCTGCGCGCGTCGATCACCGGCGAAATCGTGATGGACGGCGTGTTCTGCCCGGACGAGAACGCGTTTCCCGACGTCCGGGGCCTCAAGGGGCCGTTCACGTGCCTCAACAGCGCCCGCTACGGCATCGCCTGGGGCGCGCTGGGCGCCGCCGAGGATTGCTACCAGCGTGCGAGGACCTACGTGCTCGACCGCAAGCAGTTCGGACGCCCGCTCGCAGCCAATCAGCTCGTCCAGAAGAAGCTCGCCGACATGCTGACGGACATCGCGCTCGGACTGCAGGGCTGCCTGCGGCTCGGCCGGATGAAGGACGAGGGCACGGCGGCCGTCGAGGTCACGTCGATCATGAAGCGGAATTCCTGCGGGCGCTCGCTCGAGATCGCGCGCACCGCGCGCGACATGCTCGGCGGCAACGGCATCAGCGACGAGTTCGGCGTCGCGCGCCACCTGGTCAACCTCGAGGTCGTCAACACCTACGAGGGCACGCACGACGTGCACGCGCTCATCCTCGGCCGCGCGATCACCGGCATCCAGGCGTTCTCGTGAGCGCGCTGCCCCCCGGGGGGAAGCGCGCGAAGCGTGCGTCGGGGGGACCCACCCGCCCGCCGCCGCTTACCGGCGTCCGGGTGCTCGACCTCTCGCGCGTGCTGGCGGGACCCTGGGCGGGGCAGATGCTCGCGGACCTCGGTGCGGACGTCGTCAAGGTCGAGCGCCCCGGCGCCGGCGACGACACGCGGGCCTGGGGGCCCCCGTGGCTCAAGGACGGCGCGGGGCGCGACACCGGCGAGTCCGCGTACTACCTGTGCGCCAACCGCAACAAGCGGTCGGTGACCGTCGACCTGGCGAAGCCCGAGGGGCAGGCGATCGTGCGCCGGCTCGCGCTCGAGGCGGACGTGCTGCTGGAGAACTTCAAGGTGGGCGGGCTCGCGCAGTACCGGCTCGACTACGCGAGTCTCGCGCCCGACCACCCGCGCCTCGTGTACTGCTCGATCACCGGCTTCGGCCAGACCGGACCCTACGCGCCGCGCGCCGGCTACGACTTCCTGATCCAGGGGATGGGCGGGCTGATGAGCATCACCGGGCGCGCGGACGGCGAGGAGGGCGCCGGGCCGCAGAAGGTCGGCGTCGCGCTGACCGACATCCTGACCGGCCTCTACGCGACGATCGCCGTGCAGGCCGCTCTCGCCGAGCGCGAGCGTTCGGGCCTGGGCCAGCACATCGACCTCGCGTTGCTCGACGTGCAGATCGCCTGCCTGGCGAACCAGGCGTCCAACTACCTCGCCGGGGGCGTCGTGCCGAAGCGCATGGGCAACGCGCACCCGAACATCGTCCCCTACCAGGACTTCCCGACAGCGGATGGCGACATGATCCTCGCCATCGGCAACGACGGGCAATTCGCGAGGTTCTGCGAGGTCGCCGGCCATCCGGACTGGGCGGCCGACGCACGCTTCGCGACCAACCCGCAGCGCGTCGCCCACCGGTCGACGCTGATTCCGATGCTTCGGCAGGCGACGGTGAGGCGCACGACGCGCGCGTGGATCGGCGCGCTCGAGGCGGCGGGCGTGCCCTGCGGCCCGATCAACCGGCTGGACGAGGTGTTCGTCGATCCGCAGGTCGTCGCGCGGGGCCTGAGAATCACGATGGCGCACCCGCTCGCCGGCGAGGTTCCGCTGGTCGGCAATCCGCTGCGGCTGTCGGGGTCGCCGGTCGACTACCGCGGCGCGCCGCCGACGCTGGGCGAGCACACCGGCGAGGTGCTGGGCGAGTGGTTGGGGGCGACCGGCGACGACCTGGCCGGCCTCCGGGCGCGCGGCATCGTCTGACCGCGGCCCCCGTGGCTCACGAATCGGCGAACGCGCGTTCGATCACGAAGTCGCCCGGCGTCGACGTGTTGCCCTCGCGGAAGCCGCGCTCCTCGAGCCGGGCCTTGAGGTCGCGCAGCATCCCGGGGCTTCCGCAGATCATCACGCGGTCGGCGGCGGGATCGAGCGGTTCGACCGCCAGGTCGGCGAACAGCCGGCCGCTGTCGATCAGGTCGGGGATGCGTCCCCGATGCCGGAAATCCTCGCGCGTCACCGTCGGATAGTAGTGAAGCTGGCTCGCGACCATGTCGCCCAGGAACTCGTGCGCGGGCAGGCGCTCCACGAGCAGGTCGTGGTAGGCGAGCTCGTCGGCGATCCGCACCCCGTGCACGAGGACGATCTGACCGAACTTCTCGTAGGTCGCCGGATCGCGCACGATGCTCATGAACGGCGCGAGGCCGGTACCGGTCGCGAGCAGGTAGAGGCGCCTGCCGGGCAGCAGGTAGTCGATCACCAGCGTCCCCGTGGGCTTGCGCCCGACGATCACCGTGTCGCCGGGCCGGACGTGCTGCAGCCGCGAGGTCAGCGGGCCGCCGTCCACCTTGATGCTCAGGAACTCGAGGTGGTCCTCGTAGTTCGCGCTGGCGATGCTGTAGGCGCGCAGCAGCGGGCGGCCGTCGACGCGCAGGCCGATCATCGTGAAGTGGCCGTTCGAAAAGCGCATCCCGGCGTCCCGGGTGGTCGTGAAGCTGAACAGCCGGTCGGTCCAGTGGTGGACCGAGAGGACGCGCTCGTCGTTGAAGGCGCTCATGCCGGGGCTCGGCCCGGACGGAGCCGACGCGGCGACCGCGCCGGCCCCTCCGGCCGGCGCGAAGATGTAGTAAAAGCAACATGAGCCATTAAGTGAATGCTACACTCGCGCGACGCGAGCGGCAAGGCCCTGCCCCGGCGGGAAGGGGGTGCGCAGGCGGCGGCGTCGTGGCAGCATACTGCTTTCCGGGCGTTCGGGCCCGGTCCGGGTCGGTCTCACTCAACTGGGGAGTCAGGACGATGTCGCGATTGCCGTTCCGCAAGCTTTGCACCGCCGCCGCCGCCGCCGCCCTCGTCGCGATCGCGGCGCCCGCGTCCTCGCAGGGGACGATCAGGATCGGCGAGATCAACAGCTACAAGGCGCAGCCCGCGTTCCTCGAGCCGTACAAGAAGGGGATGCAGCTCGCCGTCGACGAGATCAACGCGAGCGGCGGCGTCAACGGGAAGCAGCTCGAGCTCATCACGCGCGACGACAACGCGAATCCGGGCGACGCGGTGCGCCTCGCGGAAGAGCTCGTGTCGCGCGAGAAGGTCGACGTGCTCACCGGATCGTTCCTGTCGCACATCGGGCTCGCGCTCACCGACTTCGCGAAGCAGAAGAAGGTATTCTTCCTCGCGGGCGAGCCGCTCACCGACAAGATCGTCTGGCAGAACGGCAACCGGTACACGTTCCGCCTGCGCCCGTCGACCTACATGCAGGTCGCGATGCTCATGCCCGATGCGGCCGCGCTCAAGAAGAAGCGCTGGGCGATCGTCTACCCGAACTACGAATACGGCCAGTCGGCCGCGGCCACGTTCAAGCAGTTGCTCAAGGCCGCGCAGCCCGACGTCGAGTTCGTCGCCGAGCAGGCGCCGCCGCTCGGCAAGGTCGACGCGGGCAGCGTCGTCCAGGCGCTCGCCGACGCGAAGCCGGATGCGATCTTCAACGTGCTGTTCGGGGCCGACCTCTCGAAGTTCGTGCGCGAGGGCAACACGCGCGGCCTGTTCAAGGGGCGCGAGGTGGTGAGCCTGCTTACCGGCGAGCCCGAGTACCTCGACCCGCTCAAGGACGAGGCGCCCAACGGGTGGCTCGTGACCGGCTACCCGTGGTACGGGATCCAGACGCCCGAGCACAAGGCCTTCCTCGCGGCCTACCAGAAGGCGTTCAACGACTACCCGCGGCTGGGATCGATCGTCGGCTACAGCGCGATCAAGTCGCTCGCCGCCGGCATGAAAAAGGCGAAGTCGACCGAAACCGAGAAGATGATCGCCGCGTTCTCCGGCCTCCAGGTCGGTACGCCGCTCGGGACGATCACCTACCGTCCCGAGGACCACCAGTCGACGATGGGCGGCTACGTGGGCCGGACGAAGAATGAAGGCGGCAAGGGCACGATGGTCGACTTCCGCTACGTCGACGGCGCGAAGGTGTTGCCGCCGGGCGCCGAAGTGAAGAAGCTGCGGCCGGCCGACTGACCCCCCTGGAACCGACCGTCGCGCCACCATGGACGCTCTGGCCAGCTTCGTCACGCAGCTCCTCAACGGACTGGCCGGCGCGTCGTCGCTCTTCCTCGTCGCCGCGGGCCTGTCGCTGATCTTCGGCGTCACGCGGATCGTCAACTTCGCGCACGGCTCGTTCTACATGGTGGGCATCTACGTCGCCTACTCGGCCGTGGCGTGGATCGGGGAGGGCCCGGGTTACTGGCCGGCCCTGCTCGTCGCCGCGGTCGCGGTCGGCGTCGTCGGCGCGCTGGTCGAGATCCTGCTCCTGCGCCGCATCTACCACGCGCCGGAGCTCTTCCAGCTGCTCGCGACGTTCGCGCTCGTGCTGGTGATCAAGGATGCGGCGCTGTGGCTGTGGGGGCCGGAGGAGCTGCTCGGGCCGCGAGCCCCCGGGCTGCGGGGATCGGTGGCGATCCTGGGCCGCGAGTTCCCCGCGTACGACCTGTTCCTGATCGTCGTCGGGCCGCTCGTGCTCGGCCTGCTGTGGCTCCTGCTCACGCGCACCCGCTTCGGGACGCTCGTGCGCGCCGCGACGCAGGACCGGGAGATGGTCGGCGCGCTGGGCGTCAACCAGGCATGGCTGTTCACCGCGGTGTTCGCCCTGGGCGCGATGCTCGCGGGCCTGGGCGGCGCGCTGCAGCTCCCGCGCGAGCCGGCGAACCTCGAGCTCGACCTCCACACGATCGGCGCGGCATTCGTCGTCGTCGTCGTGGGCGGCATGGGATCGATCCCGGGCGCGTACGTGGCGGCACTGCTGATTGCCGAGCTGAAGGCGATCTGCATCTGGCTCGGCGTGGTCGAGATCGCGGGCGTCGCGATCTCGTTCTCGAAGCTCACGCTCGTCGTCGAGTTCCTCGTGATGGCCGCCGTGCTGGTCGTCCGGCCCTGGGGCCTGCTCGGCCGGCCGCAGGCGCCGTCTCGCTACGCGGGCGCGATCGAGGCGCCGTTGCGCGCACCCGACAGCCTCGCCAAGGCGGCCTCCGCGGCGCTGGTCCTTGCGCTCGTCGCGCTGCCGGCGCTCACGTCGCAGTCGCCCTACGTCGTCGTGCTCGCGGTCGACATCCTGATCGCGGTGCTGTTCGCGACGAGCCTGCATTTCATCATGGGCCCGGCCGGCATGCACTCGTTCGGCCACGCCGCGTACTTCGGCCTCGGCGCCTACGGCGCGGCGATCCTGCTCAAGGCGACGGGCATGCCGATGGAGGTCGCGCTCGTCGCGGCGCCGCTCGTCGCGGCAGCGGGAGCGCTCGTCGTCGGCTGGTTCAGCGTCCGGTTGTCGGGCGTCTATCTCGCGATGCTGACGCTCGCGTTCGCGCAGATCGCCTGGGCGATCGTCTACCAGTGGGACGCCTTCACCGGCGGCAGCAACGGGCTCACCGGCGTATGGCCGTCCGAATGGTTCACCGACAAGCGCGCCTACTACGCGCTCACGCTCGCGCTGGTGCTCGGCGGCGTGTTCCTGCTCCGGCGCATCCTCCATGCGCCTTTCGGGTACGCGATGCGGGCCGCTCGCGACTCGGTGCTGCGCGCCGACGCGATCGGCATCGACGTCAAGCGCATCCAGTGGGTGGCGTTCGTGATCGCCGGCCTGTTCGCGGGTCTCGCGGGCGCGCTGTTCGCGTTCTCGAAGGGCAGCATCTCGCCCGAGAGCCTGCACGTGGGCAAGTCGGTCGACGGGCTCGTGATGGTGCTGCTGGGCGGCGTACAGACGCTCGCGGGCCCGGTCGTGGGCGCGGCGCTGTTCACCTGGCTGCACGACACGGTCGCCCGCAGCACCGAGTACTGGCGCGCGATGCTGGGCGGCATCATCCTGATCCTGGTCCTGCTGTTCCCGCAAGGCGTCGCGGGATTCGCGCGCCAGGTCGTCTACGGCCGGCGCGACGCGAGGAGCGAGCGGTGAGCCCGGGGGAGGCCGGCTCATGAGTGCGGGCACGCCGCTGCTCCAGGTCTCGGGGCTGTCGAAGTCGTTCGGCGGCGTCAAGGCGGTCGACGGCATCGACTTCACGCTGGCGGCGGGCGAGCTCCTCGCGCTGATCGGGCCCAACGGCGCGGGCAAGTCCACCACGTTCAACATGGTCAACGGCCAGCTCGTCGCCGATACGGGGTCGATCCGCCTCGGCGGGGAGGAGATGACGGGACGCAAGCCGCGCGAGATCTGGCGCATGGGCGTCGGGCGGACGTTCCAGATCGCGGCCACGTTCTCGTCGCTGACCGTCGTCGAGAACGTCCAGATGGCGCTCGTCTCGGCCGACGACAGGCTCTACTCGATGTGGCGGCGGGCGGCGGACTACCGGCGCAGCGACGCGCTCGACCTCCTGGACCTCGTAGGCATGGCGGGGCAGGCGGACCGGCCGTGCAGCGTGCTCGCCTACGGCGACGTCAAGCGCGTCGAGCTCGCGATCGCCATGGCGAACAGCCCGAAGCTCCTGCTGATGGACGAGCCGACCGCAGGCATGGCGCCGCGCGAGCGCAACGAACTGATGGCGCTCACCAAGTCGCTGGTCGTCGAGCGCGACATCGCGGTGCTATTCACCGAGCACAGCATGGACGTCGTGTTCGCCCACGCGGACCGGATCATCGTGCTCGCGCGCGGCCGGTTGATCGCAGAGGGGGATCCCGCGACGATCCGCGACCACCCCGACGTCCAGCAGGTGTATTTCGGCAGCGGCAAGACGTTCGAGAAACCCGCGGCGGAAAAGGGGACGGCATGAGCGCCGCCGGGCCGTCCCAAGGCGCTCGCCCCCTCCCTCGGGAGGGGGTGCGCGAAGCCGCGCGAGCGGCGAGCCTGGGGGAGGATCGTCGATGAGCGCCGCCGGGCCGTCCCAAGGCTCCCGCCACGCGCCGGGCAGTCCCGGGGGAGCGGATCCGATGGGCAAGGGCCACGCCGACGTGCTGCTAGACATCCACGCGTTGTCCGCCTGGTACGGCGCGGCGCAGATCCTGTTCGACGTCGATCTTCTGGTGCAGCGCGGAGAGGTCGTGGCGCTGATGGGTCGCAACGGCGCGGGCAAGTCGACGACGCTCAAGGCGATCATGGGGATGGTCGACCGGCGCCGGGGGACGCTCGCCTTCATGGGCAGCGACATCTCGAATGCCGAGCCGCACCGGGTCGCGCAGGCGGGGCTGGGCTTCGTTCCCGAGGACCGCCGCATCTTCACCGACCTCACGGTCGCCGAGAACCTCGAGGTGGGGCGCCAGCCGCCGCGCCGCTGGCCGGACGGCAGCGAAGCCTCGACGTGGACGCCCGAACGGCTCTACCGGCTGTTTCCGAACCTGGGCGGGATGCCCGATCGCCCCGGCGGGCGCATGAGCGGCGGCGAGCAGCAGATGCTCACGGTCGCCCGCACGCTGATGGGAAACCCCTACCTGGTGCTGCTCGACGAGCCCTCGGAGGGCGTGGCGCCGGTCATCGTCGAGCAGATGGCGCACATGATCCTCGAGCTCAAGGGACAGGGTGTCTCGATCCTGCTCTCCGAGCAGAACATGCACTTCGCCGAGCTCGTCTCGGATCGCGCCTACGTGCTCGAGAAGGGCCAGATCCGGTACTCCGGGACGATGGCCGACCTCGCCGCCAACGACGAAGTGCGGCGCGCCTACCTAAGCCTATGACCGCAGGCCGGCGCGGGGGCGCGCGCACAGGAGCTCGCACATGACCACCGACGGCACGAACGGCTACCGCTTCACCGACCAGGTCGGTCACCTGTTGCGCCGTGCCTACCAGCGCCATGTCGCGATCTTCCAGGAGACGGTGCCCGACGCGCAGCTGACCGCCGCCCAGTTCGTCGTCCTCTGCGCGGTCCGGGACCGGGGGCGCTGCCAGGTGAACGAGATCGTCGGCGCTACGGCGATCGACGAGGCGAGCGTGCGGGGCATCGTCGAGCGGCTCAAGTGGCGGCAGCTCGTCACCGCGACGCACGAGCCGGGCGACGGGCGCCGGATGGAGGTCGCGCTCACGCCGGCGGGGGCCTCGCTCGTCGAGCAGACGGTGCCGATCGCCGAGCAGATCACCGAGCTCACGTTCGGCGACCTCGATCCGGTCGAGCGCGCCACGCTCGTGGCGTTGTTGCGCAAGATCAGCGGCATCGCCTCGCCCGGCGCCTGACCGTCGCGTACGCCGCGCCGGCCGGTACGCGCCCCCGCCCGCAACGGATCCGGCCCCGACCGGGACCACCGCCTTCGCCCCGGGCGGGGGGCGGCGGACCCGTCGCCGCCCCTTGGCGGAAGACGCCCGGATGGCGGCCGCGGGGCGCCCCGATCCCCGGTGCGGGCCTCCCGTTCGGACGCGCCACCTTAAACAGTTGATCAACAAAGGAATATCGGCTAATATTCAAAGTCTTTTGCATGAATTCCGGGCGCGCGACGCGTGCGATGGTGGACGGGCGGCAGTGCCGCGCGAACCCGCCGCCGATGCCGCGATCCCGGATACGACCGACCTGACGATCGACGCGGCGGTCGCCTTCGTGCTCGAGCGGTATCGGCGGACGGCCGGAAGGCCGGAACGCAGACACCGCGAACAGCGGGAGGTCCGTCGCGCTTCTTTTGCAAAGGGTCGTTTCGCACGCGCTAACAGCCGGCGCGTGCGGAACGCGAACATCAACCAGCCCGCCGCCGGGTGAGAAACAGGGTTCTCGCGCGGGGCGGTAGCAACCAAAGGGCCAACCCATGGCGACTGCCACCCAGATGTCCGGAACCACCCCTCCCGTCGAGAACTTCGCGGCGCTGTTCGAGGAATCCCTCGCACGCCAGGAGATGCGGCAGGGCGAGCTCATCACCGCCGAAGTGACCCGCGTCGACTACAACGTCGTCGTCGTGAACGCGGGCCTCAAGTCCGAGTCGTTCATCCCGATCGAGGAGTTCAAGAACGACAACGGCGAGGTCGAGGTCAAGCCCGGCGACTTCGTCACCGTCGCGATCGAGTCGATCGAGGACGGGTACGGCACCACGCGCCTGTCGCGCGACAAGGCCAAGCGCCTCAAGGCCTGGCACGACCTCGAGCAGTCGATGGAGCAGGGCTCGGTCGTGCAGGGGCTCGTCACCAGCAAGGTGAAGGGCGGCCTCACCGTGATGATCAACGGGATCCGCGCGTTCCTGCCGGGCTCGCTCGTCGACATCCGCCCGGTCAAGGACACCTCGCCGTTCGAGAACAAGGTCCTCGACTTCAAGGTCATCAAGCTCGACCGCAAGCGCAACAACGTGGTCGTGTCGCGCCGCGCGGTGCTCGAGGAGAGCCAGGGCGAGGTGCGCGAGAAGCTGCTCGCGACGCTCTCGGAAGGCGCGGTCGTCAAGGGCATCGTCAAGAACATCACCGACTACGGCGCGTTCGTCGACCTGGGCGGCATCGACGGCCTCCTGCACATCACCGACCTCGCGTGGCGGCGCGTCAAGCACCCCTCCGAGGTGCTCTCGGTCGGCGACGAGGTCACCGCGAAGGTCCTCAAGTTCGACCAGGAGAAGAACCGCGTCTCGCTGGGCCTGAAGCAGCTGGGCGAGGACCCGTGGGTCGGCCTGTCGCGCCGCTACCCGCCGGGCACGCGCCTGTTCGGCAAGGTCACGAACATCACCGACTACGGCGCGTTCGTCGAGATCGAGTCGGGCATCGAGGGCCTCGTCCACGTCTCCGAGATGGACTGGACCAACAAGAACATCCACCCGACCAAGGTCGTGCAGCTGGGCGACGAGGTCGAGGTGATGATCCTCGAGATCGACGAGGACCGCCGCCGGATCTCGCTCGGCATGAAGCAGTGCATGCCGAACCCGTGGGACGAGTTCTCGATGAACCACAAGAAGGGCGACCGCGTCCACGGCACGATCAAGTCGATCACCGACTTCGGCGTGTTCGTCGGCCTGCCGGGCGGCATCGACGGCCTCGTGCACCTGTCCGACCTGTCGTGGACCGCGCAGGGCGAGCAGGCCGTGCGCGACTACAAGAAGGGCCAGGAGGTGGACGCCGTCGTGCTGGCGATCGACGTCGAGCGGGAGCGCATCTCGCTCGGCATCAAGCAGCTCGAGGGCGACCCGTTCAGCAACTTCGTCGCGCTGAACGACAAGGGCGCGATCGTCTCCGGCACCGTCAGGAGCCTGGACGCCAAGGGCGCGGTCATCGCGCTGGGCGGCGGCGAGGTCGAGGGCTACCTGCGCGCCTCCGAGGTGTCGCGCGACCGCGTCGAGGACATCCGCCAGCACCTGCGCGAAGGCGACAAGGTCACGGCGATGATCATCAACGTGGACCGCAAGAACCGGGGCATCAACCTGTCGATCAAGCAGAAGGACCAGGCGGACGAGAGCGAGGCGATGCAGCGCATGAGCCAGGAGAACACGGGCGCCAACACGGGCACGACGAACCTCGGCGCGCTGCTCAAGGCGAAGCTCTCGGACAGCAAGTCCAACGGCTGACGAAGGATCGCGCCGATGACCAAATCGGAGCTGATCGACCGCCTCGCGGCTCAGTTTCCGCAACTGGTCGCCAAGGACGCCGAGCTCGCGGTCAAGATGATCCTCGACGCGATGGCCGAGAGCCTCGCGAAGGGGGAGCGCATCGAGATCCGCGGGTTCGGCAGCTTCGGCCTCAACCACCGGCCGCCGCGCACGGGCCGCAATCCGAAGTCCGGCGAGAAGGTGCACGTCCCCGAGAAGCGCGTGCCCCACTTCAAGGCCGGCAAGGAGCTGCGCGAGCGCGTCGACTTCAAGAAGGCGCCGTGACGAGGACCCCCCCCCGGAGCGACCTGCGGTCGCCTCCCCCCAGGGGGGCGCGCGCCCTTGGATCGGTCCGGCGGGCGCGGGGGACCTCCCCCCGGAGCGACCTGCGGTCGCCTCCCGCCGTGGGGGTATGCGTGCCCTCCCGTCCGGCTCGCCGGATTCGTCATCGATGATGAGCGTCGTGCGCTGGCTCGTCGGGGCCGCGCTGTTCCTCGCGCTGCTGTTCCTCTCGCTCGACAACGCGGAGGTCGTGACGCTGAGGTTCTTCCGCGTCGCGACCTGGCAGGCGCCGCTCGTCTTCGTCGTGTTCGTCGCCTTCGTCGCGGGCGTGGCGATCGGCCTGGCGTCGGGGGCGCTGCGCAACGTCCGGCTCAAGCGCCAGCTGAAGCGCATGCGCCGCGAGGCGGCGCGCGAGCCGGCCGTGCCCGCCCCTCACGGCGCGGCGCCGGCGAAGAGCCCGGCACCGACTTCCGGCGGGCAGCCGCCGTTCGGCATCGGCTAGGCCGAAGGAACCGCGGTCCGCACGCAAGCGGCTTCCGGTTCGCTGCCCGTTCCCGCCGTCAGGACCCCAGGCCCCGCACGCGATGGAGTTCGAGCTCTGGTGGCTGCTGCCGATCCCGGCCGTGTTCTTCGCGCTGGGATGGATCGCCGCGCGCATCGACATCAAGCACCTGCTCACCGAGTCGCGGGCGCTGCCGCTCTCGTATTTCCGGGGCCTGAACTTCCTGCTGAACGAGCAGCCCGACAAGGCGATCGAGTCGTTCATCGAGGTCGTCAAGGTCGACCCTCAGACGGTCGACCTGCACTTCGCGCTGGGCAACCTGTTCCGCCGGCAGGGCGAGATCGAGCGCGCGATCCGGATGCACCAGAACCTGCTCGACCGGCCGGACCTCCCGGCCGACCGGCGCACGATGGCGAGCTACGAGCTCGCGCAGGACTTCCTGCGCGCCGGCATGCTCGACCGGGCCGAGCAGCTCTTCGCGAAGCTCGAGGGAACCGCCTACGAGACGCAGGCGCTCTCGCACCTGATCGCGATCTACGAGCAGGAGAAGGACTGGCCGAAGGCGATCGCCGTGACCGAGCGGGTCGCCGAGCTCAACCGAACGCCCGCGAACAAGGAGATCGCGCAGTACCACTGCGAGATCGCGCAGGCCGCGCTCGTGAAGTCCGACCTCGCCGCGGCGCGGGCGGGGATCGAGCGCGCGCTGGCCGTCCACCGCGGGTGCGCGCGCGCGAACCTGATCGCGGGCGACGTCGCGATGCAGGAGGGGGATCCGGCCGGCGCGCTGGACGCCTGGCAGCGCATCGAGACGCAGAGCCCCGCGTTCGTCGCGCTGGTCGCCGAGCGCGTCGCCGACGCGTGCCGCAGGCTGGGCGACCGGCCCCGCGCGATCCGGCTCCTGCGCGAGTGGCAGGGCGAGGTGCCCTCGCTCGACATCCTGAACGCGCTGTTCTCGCTGGTGCTCGAGGTCGAAGGCGCCGAGGCCGCCGCCGCGCTGATCAAGGACGAGCTGGCGCGGAACCCCACGCTGCTCGGCCTCGACCGTCTCCTCGAGGCGCAGATCCAGGCCGCGCCGCCCGAGCGGCGGCACGACCTCGAGCTCGTGCGCGGCCTCGTGAGCCAGCACATCAAGCGGCTCGGCCTGTACCGCTGCGACCACTGCGGCTTCCGCGCGCGCCAGTACTACTGGCGCTGCCCCGGGTGCCAGCGGTGGGAGGCGTACTCGCCGCGGCGGACCGAGACGCCGGAGGGATTCGCGTGAAGCCGCCGAGCCCGGGGCGTCCGGTGCCGGGCGTGGCGCGGCGGTGTCGCGGCGCTCTGCGGCACCGCCCGGTTCGCTTCGCCCGAGCGGCGCGCCGGGGCGCGAGACCGCTCGACGCCCGACGCCCCGCCTTCGACCCGTGAGGCGCACGGTCATGCCGGCTCCCCGCATCATCGTCGCCCTCGACGTCGCCGACGCTTCCGCCGCGCTCGCGCTCGCGGCGCGTCTCGACGCGTCGACGTGCTCGCTCAAGGTCGGCAAGGAGCTGTTCACGGCCGCGGGCCCGGACCTCGTGCGCGAGCTCGCGGGACGCGGATTCCGGGTGTTCCTCGACCTCAAGTTCCACGACATCCCGAACACGGTCGCGCAGGCGTGCGCCGCCGCCACGCGGCTCGGCGTCTGGATGCTCGACGTGCATGCGTCGGGTGGCGCGGCGATGATGGCGGCCGCCCGCGACGCGGTGGGCCGGACGGCCGCCGAGGCCGGCCTTCCGAGGCCGCTCCTGATCGCGGTGACGGTGCTCACGAGCCTCTCGGCCGGCGACCTCGCCGGGGTCGGCGTGAACGCGAGCCCCGAGGAACAGGTGTTGAGGCTCGCGCGGCTCGCGCGCTCGCAGGGGCTCGACGGTGTCGTCTGCTCGGCGCGCGAGGCCGCGGCGCTCAAGCGTGCGCTGGGCCCGGGGTTCACTCTCGTGACGCCCGGCATCCGGCCCGAGGGCTCCGCGGCGAACGACCAGGTCCGCGTGATGACGCCGCCGCAGGCGATCGCGGCGGGCGCCGACTACCTCGTCATCGGGCGGCCGATCGCCGCGGCGTCCGATCCCCAGGCCGCGCTCGACGCCATCCTCGCGTCGATCGCCCACGGAGCGAACGCTTGAAGATCACGATGATCGGGACGGGCTACGTCGGCCTGGTCACCGGAACCTGCCTCGCGGAAGTCGGCAACGACGTGCTGTGCCTCGACGTGGATGCGCGCAAGATCGCGATCCTGAACGGGGGCGGCGTGCCGATCCACGAGCCCGGTCTCGAGGCGATGATCCGTCGCAACGCGGACGCCGGCCGGCTCCGGTTCACGACCGACGTCGACGCGGCCGTGCGCCACGGCACGCTGCAGTTCATCGCGGTCGGCACGCCCCCCGACGAGGACGGGTCGGCCGACATGCAGTACGTGATCGAGGCGGCGCGCAACATCGGGCGGCGCATGACCGACTGGAAGATCGTCGTCGACAAGTCGACGGTGCCGGTCGGGACGGCGGAGCGGGTGCGCGACGCGATCCGCGAGGAGCTCGCGCGGCGCGGCGTCGAGGTGCCGTTCGCGGTCGTCTCCAACCCCGAGTTCCTGAAGGAGGGTGCGGCGGTCGAGGACTTCATGAAGCCCGACCGCGTGGTGATCGGCGCCGACGACGAGCGCGCGGTCCGGGTGCTCCGCGCGGTCTACGCGCCGTTCCAGCGCAACCACGAGCGCATCATCGTGATGGACGTGCGCTCGGCGGAGCTCACCAAGTACGCGGCGAACGCGATGCTCGCGACGCGCATCTCGTTCATGAACGAGCTCGCGAACCTGGCCGACCGGCTGGGCGCCGACATCGAGTCGGTGCGCAAGGGCATCGGGTCGGACGCGCGCATCGGCTGGCACTTCCTGTACCCCGGCGTCGGCTACGGCGGGAGCTGCTTCCCGAAGGACGTGAAGGCGCTGCAGCACACGGCGACCTCGCTCGGCCACCCGCTGAAGCTGCTCGGCGCGGTCGAGGCGGTGAACGAGGCGCAGAAGCACGTGCTTGTCGACAAGATCGTCGCGCGGCTGGGGGCCGACCTCTCGGGGCGCGCGTTCGCGCTGTGGGGGCTCGCGTTCAAGCCGAACACCGACGACATGCGCGAGGCGCCCTCGCGCGTGATCGTCGACGCGCTCCTCGCGCGCGGCGCGAAGGTCGTCGCCTACGACCCGGTCGCGATGCCCGAGGCGAAGCGCGTCATCGGCGATCGCGCCGGCCTGACCTACGCGCCGGGGCCGATGGCGGCGGCGCAGGGGGCCGACGCGCT
>JAXMFH010000014.1:0-109408 GCA_046347845.1 Burkholderiales bacterium
CGACGGCCGGAAGACCGTCACGCTCAAGGGCGAGAGGATCGCCGAGGAGTTCGGCGCGATCGTCGCCGACTACGTGCGCGCGACCTACGGCGGCGAGACGCCCGCGCCGCACTTACGACCCGAGCGCAAGTCGATCGCCGTCAAGGCTCTCTGAGACTCGACGTTTCGATCGAGCGCCGCGCGCGACGGGCCGCCCCGAGGGCGCGGCAATGCCCCCTGGGGGAGGCGCGCGACGCGAACGCGTCGCGCGCTCCGGGGGGATCACCCCCGCCCGGGTGGTGGAACGGTAGACACAGCGGACTTAAAATCCGCCGGCGCAAGCCGTGCCGGTTCGATTCCGGCCCCGGGCACTCATCTGGCGGCACCGACATCCCGCACCGCCGATGCGGTTGAATCCGCGCGCGATCGCCGCCATAATTCGCTCGTGACTCCGCGCACGCACCGCCGACTCCGCAGCACGCAGGCCGCGAGCTTCGCTCGCGTGTCGGCGCGCGCGCTCGCGCCGGTGCCCTGCCTCGCCGTCCGCCGCCACGACCGCGGCACGCTCGCCTGCCTCGGGAGCGCCCGGTAACCGCGAGCCGCTCCCGGACCTCCCCGAGGTCCCGTAGCGCCGCCGTTGCCGGGTCTCCACGCTGACCCCCGCCGTCCTCCGCCCGCGCCGATCGCGCGGCGGCGCCGGCGCGTCCCCGTTTCCCGCTTCCCGGAGGTTGCCGTGCTCGACCTGCACGATGTGCTGCTCTCTTCCCGCGACGCCGCGGCGCTCGCCGCGCTCGTCACCGACTGGCCCGCGCGCGACGCGTCCGAGCAGGCCGCCGCGGACCTGCTCGCCGACACGATCGCCGGCGCCCGCGTCGTCGCCGACCGCTCGCTCGCGAGCGACGTCGTCGCGCTCGGCGCGACCGTCACCTACGACGAGCTCCCGGCGGGCTCGCGCCGAACCGTGACGCTCGTGCACCCGTCGCACGCCGACGCCTCGCGCGCGCGCGTCTCGGTGTTCGCGCCCGCGGCGCGCGCGCTCCTCGGCCGCCGCGCCGGCGCGCGCGTCCCGGCGCAGCTGCCGGATCGCTCGATCCGCGAGCTCGCGATCGTCGACGTGGTGCGCGAGGGAGGCCGCGATGACGCCTAGCCTCGTCCAGCGGATCTTCACGGGCGGCGCGGTGCGAAGCCCCGCCGGGGTCGCGCTCGCGCACCCCGAGTGCCCGATCGAGCAGCCGGTGAAGAGCGCCCACGCGCACGTGCAGGCGGCGCTCCTCGGCGAGGCGTGGCGGCGGCACCCGCCCGCAGGCGAAGGCGCCATGATCGTCGCGGACCCGGACGGCGTGCGCGTGCTCGGCCGCAGCGAAGGCGCGCTGCGCCCCGTCGTCGAGGCCTTCCGCGAGCGGTTCGGCGGCGACGTCGTCGTCGGCGCACCGCGCGTGCGCTACGTGCACCGGCCGCGCCTCGCCGAACCGTGGATGACGGTGCTCGCGAGCGGCCCGGACGCGTTCGCGCCGCTGATCCTCCGGGACCTCGCGCGCCGCAAGGCGCGCGTGCTCCGCGTCGAGCAGCACCGCGGGCCCTTCGTGCTCGAGGCGGAGGCGCCACTCGCGAACCTGCTGGGCTACGCGGACTGGCTCGACGAGCTGGCCGAGGGGCGCGCGGACCTGTCGATGTGGCTCGCGCGCTACGTTCCGGTCGAGGTGGACGGCGGCACCGACGCCGCGTGAGGGCGCAGCACGGGCGCCCGCCGCGCCGTGCGGCGGGCGCCCGCCATGCTACGCCTCGCGGACGCGGCTCGCCGCGGTCGCCTCGTCGACCGCGGGCGGCGCCGCCGCGGCGACGACGGCGCCTTCGTCGGGGCGCCTCGCGAGCAGCGCCTTCGCCTCGTCCTGGAAGGACCGCCAGGACTTCTCCCACTGGCCGTCGCGCGGCTTCGTGCCCGCGAGCTTCGCGAGCAGCCCTCGCAGCGCGGCGATCTCGCCGCGCGCGCGCGCGAGGCGGCCCTCCGCGTCCGCGAGCTCGGAGGCGTAGACCAGCTCGACCTTGCGGTCGCGGCAGACGCCGATGCAGTTCTGCGGCGCCTCGACGCGTCCGCAGCCGATGCATTGCCAACCCTTGATCGTCTCGGCCATCGAAGGCTCCCGCGGCCCGGCGGGCCGATGTAGATGCATATTGTATACATCTTTTGCCACTCGGCCGCGCCCGCGGCGCGCCGACCGTCTACACCTTTCGTCGTACGCGGCCCCCTCCGTCCGGACGACGGTGCGCGAACCGTCCGTGGAATTCCCGTCGAGTCGCGCGACGCGCACGATGGCTCCGTCGCAAGCATCGCGACGACGACCAGGAGAGACACGATGAATCGCCAAACGCTCGACCGGGAAGGCGCGATCCAGGCGGCAGCGGCCCGCTCGCTGGTGGCCACCGCCGTCGTCATGGGCCTCGCGGCGCTCGTGTGGGTCCACGTCGATTTCGAGACCGGCTCGGTCCCGGTGGTCGAGCGCGCGCTCTCGTACACGCCCCCCTGCGCGGGCGACGGTTGCCTCCAGGCGCCGGCCGGCGACCCCTCGGTGCCCTCGGCCGACAACGTGTTCGCGCGCGGAACGGCGTCGACGCCCGACGTCCCGCCCGTTCCGACCTTCTAGGGAGCGCGAGCATGATGTCGATCCGGAAGCATCGTGCGACGCTGGCCGGCGCTTTTTTTTGCGCGCTCACCGGATCCGCCCACGCGATCCAGGTCGTGGGCGACGAGGCCTGCCAGACCTACGCGGTGGACATCGCCGCGTTCGCGACCTGCGAGAACGGCCGCGTCACGACGCCGGAAGGCCCTGCAGCGCCGGCCCGCGCGCCCGACCGCACGGCCGCGGCCAAGGCGCCGGTGCGCGACGGTGCCGCGTCGCCGAAGGCGACCACGCTCGCACGGGACGGCACCCGCGAGCCGGCCCCGGCCGGCAACGACCGCACACGCTAGCGCCCGCGGCACCGGCGCCCGTCGGGGCTCACCCGAGGTGGCGCTTCGCCGCGAGGACGGCGGCCGTGCGGTTGCGGACGTTGAGCGCGCGGAACACGGCGATCAGGTGGACCTTGACCGTGCCCTCGCTCACGCCGAGCGCGTTGGCGATCGCCTTGTTCGGGAGCCCCTGCGCGAGGAGGCGCAACACTTCGAGCTGCCTCGGCGTGAGCTCGGGCGCTTCGTCGACCGCGCCCGCCCCCGCAGCGAGAAGGCGCGGCGGAACGTAGGTGCCGCCGGCGAGCACGAGCCGGACCGCCGAGACGATGACCGCCGGCGGATCGCTCTTGGGCACGTAGCCGGCGACGCCGAGCCCGATGAGCGCCGACACCTGCACGGGATCCTCGTCGGCGGACACGACCACGAGCGGCACCTGCGGGGCCCGCGCGCGCAGCGCGCGGATCGTCTCGAGCCCGTTCGCGCCCGGCATCCTCAGGTCGACGAGCAGAAGGTCGAGGTCGGGATGCGCGTCGACGAGGCCGAGCGCGCCCTGCGCGTCGGACGCCTCGACGAAGCGCGGCGATCCCAGCTCGGAAAGCGCCGTCGCGAGCGCCGCACGCATGATCGGGTGATCGTCCGCGAGCCCGATCTTCCAGCCTGCCGCGGGAGCTTCGCCGATCAATGAACGCCCTCCCCCAGGCTCGCCGCGTTCGCGGCTTCGCGCCCCCCCTCCTGAAGGAGGGGGCGAGCCCATTCGGACTGCCGTGCGGCGCTCATCGGTCCGCACCGGCTGTGGTTGCGCGCGCATCGAACACGTGCGCATTATAGGAGCGGAACCCGGCGGCCCCGATGCCCTCGCCACGCGATTTTTCGCGCCTCGCCGCCGCCGCGGCGTTGGGTGCGTTCCTCTCGGCATCCGTAGCCAGCGCGTCCGGCGCCGAGCTTCCGCCGGGCGTGCAGCGCCTCGTGGACGGCCGCATCGTGTTCGACGCGTCGCCCGCGCCCCCGGCCGATCCGTCGATCGGCGAGCCGATCGCGCTGCCGGACCCCTGGTCGGTGACGCACCCGGACGCGAAGGGCTACGCGTGGTACATGTTCGACTGGACGCTCGCCGCGGCGCCGGACGCCGTCCACGCGATCTACCTGCCGGGCACCAACGTTCACGCGCAGGTCTACGTCAACGGAGTGCTGGTCGGCGCGACCGGCGATCTCGACGGGCGTCCGCCCGAGAGCTGGGAACGCGCGCAGGCCTTCGGGCTGCCGTTCGAGGTTCCGCGCGCGGGCACGAACCGCGTCGCCGTACGGATCAACGTTCCGGCGGCCTGGATGGGGGGCCTCGAGCCGCTTCTCGCGGGCCCTGCGGTCGAGGTGCGAAGGCTGGTGTTCCGGGACCTCTTCGCGCACACGATCGGCCCTGCGCTCGTGTCGGTGACGATCGTGACGCTCGGGCTGTTCATCCTCGGCCTGTGGCTGCGCCGGCGCGACGCGACCTACGCGCTCTTCGGCGCGAGCGCGATCCTGTGGGGCTTCCACACGGCGCTCTCGCAGCTGCCGTCGGCGCCGATCCCCGACCCGCACTGGTGGATCTGGTGGCACGGCCTCTACCTGGCGTTCGTCTGCATGCTCTGCGTGTTCTGCCTGCGCTTCACCGGCGTCGACTGGCGCGTCTACCGGCGCGTCGTCGTCGCCTACGGCCTCGCGGTCGTGCCGGTGCTCTACGCGACCTGGGCGCTCGGCTTCGGCAGCGCGGCCACGCCCCCGATCCGGGCGGGCGGCATCGCGCTCGTGCTCGTCGCGCTCTACGCGGTCGCACGCTACGCGATCCGGATGCGCAACACCGAGAGCCTGCTCCTGTTCGCCGCGGGCGCCGTGTCCGCGGCGTTCGCGATCCACGACTGGCTCGCGGCGCGCGACCCCTATTCGATCCGCGACCTGTGGCTCGTGCCCTACGCGGCACTCGCGTTCCTCGTGCTGGTCGGCTGGATCCTCGTCGACCGCTTCGTCCAGGCGCTGAACGCGGCCGAGCGCTCGAACGTCGAGCTCGAGGAGCGCGTGAACGAGAAGAGCGCGGCGCTCGCGCTGCAGCTCGAGCGCACGCAGGAGGCGCGTGACGCGGCCGAGCAGGCCGACCGCGCGAAGTCGCGCTTCCTCGCCGCGGCGAGCCACGACCTGCGCCAGCCGCTGCACGCGCTGGGGCTCTTCGCCGCGAGGCTGCCCGAGCACGTCCGCGACGACGAAGGGGCGCGGCTCGCCGAGCGCATCGGCCACTCGGTGGAATCGCTCGACGGGCTCCTGTCGTCGCTGCTGGACATCTCGAAGCTCGACGCCAACGCGATCGAGCCGCACCCGCAGGCGGTCGCCCTTGACACGCTGTTCGGACGGCTCGCCGGCGAGTTCGCGCCGCTCGCGCTCGAGCGGGGACTCAGGATCGCTGTCGTGCCGACGCGGCGCGTCGTTCGCTCCGACCCGATCCTGCTCGAGCGGATCCTGCGCAACCTCGTCGACAACGCGCTCAAGCACACCCGCGAGGGGGGCGTGGTGGTCGGCACGCGGGCGCGCGGCGGGCGCGTCGCGATCGAGGTCCACGACAGCGGGCCGGGCATCGCCGCCTCCGAGCGCGAGCGCATCTTCGAGGAGTTCTACCAGATCGGCAACGTCGAGCGCGACCGCTCGCGCGGCCTGGGACTCGGGCTCGCGATCGTGCGCGGCTCGCCGACCTGCTCGGCCACCGCATCGAGGTCGACACGCACGTCGGACGCGGCTCGGTGTTCCGCGTCGTCGTCGACCGCGACGATCCGGCGCGGATTCCCGCGCCAGCGGCCGCGGCCGTGCCCGCCGGCTCGCTCGCCGGCCGGCGCGTCCTCGTGATCGACGACGAGGAGGAAGTGCGCGCGGGCACCGAGACGGTGCTGCGCTCGTGGGGCTGCGATTTCGTGGGGGCGGCGGACGCCGACGGCGCGCTGCTGGCCGTCGACGGCCGAGCGCCCGACGCGATCGTCGCCGACTGGCGCCTCGCCTCCGGCGCGACCGGCGGCGACGCCATCGCGCGAATCCGCGGCGCGTTCGGCCGGCCGATCCCCGCGGTGATCGTCTCGGGCGCCGGTGCGCCGGACGACCTCGCGCGCATCAAGGCGGCGGGCGTGCCGCTGCTGCACAAGCCGGTCGCGCCGGCGAAGCTCCGCAGCACGCTCGCGTTCCTGCTGGGCGAGCGCTGATCCGCGGGGCCGGCCGCCCGGTCAGTAGTCGAGGTCCCGGATCGGCGCGGGCAGCGGCGTGCCCGGAGCCAGCCCGAGCATCGACGCGATCGTTTCGCTCACGACGCGCACGTTGTTGTCGAACGAGCCGTGCGTCGCGGCGACCGCGCGCGTCCCGGCACTCACGGTGCGGGCGTTCACGAGCGACAGGCCCGCGCCGGGCGCGGGCGCGCCGCCCTCGGCGAAGCCGCCGGGCACCGCGTCGCCGAAGAACCATCGCTGCCAGCGTCCGACGTCGGTCAGCGATCCCGCGTCCCACCACTCGTCCGTCGCGCGCTCGCCGTCGTAGGCGCTCGCGAGCCCCGCGAGCGGGGTCCTGTGCGCCGGCTCGAACGCGCGGCTCACCAGGTAGAGCAGCGACTTCCGGTAGGCCCCGACGCTGTCGTCGCGCTCGCGCGCATCCGACAGCGCGTGCACCGCGAAGCGCCCGCGCGCGAGCGCGCCCGCGTCGATCGGCGCGGCGAAGTGGTCGAGGGCGAACGGCAGCGAGCACGCGGGAGCGTAGAGCGTGCAGGTCGCGACCTTCGTCGCGGGCGCGGCGGCCAGGCGCGCGAGCAGGCGGCCGGCGACGTAGGCGCCCGCCGAGTGGCCGACCAGGTGGATCGACAGGTCGCCGCCGAGCTCCGCGGCCAGCGCGCGCAGGTGCGTCGCGAGCACCGCGAGCCCGCGGCCCTCGGCCTCCGATGCGGCGGCGTTCTGCTTCATCTGCGCCCACAGCGCCGGGAACGGCAGCGCGTGCAGCACGCCCTCGATCATCCGGTCGCTCGCCTCCGCGAGCGCGTCGCCGAAGCCCTCGCGCGGGATCGCCTCGCCGAAGCGCCTCCGCACCTCGTCCTCGATCGCGTCGGAGAGCGTGTCGAGCCAGCCGGTCTGCCAGGTCACGAACACCGGGTACACGCCGTTCTTCTCGAACCAGGGCCCCATGACCCGGATGCGCGTCATCGAGTCGTTGCGGTCGTTCAGGCCCCCGTGCGCGTAGATCGCGACGTGGCGTGCGCCGGCCGGCCGCGACGCGAGCCACAGGCGCGGCCGCGCGAGCGCGACCTCCTCCGCCGCCGCCTCCGCGCCGCCGACATCGGCCAGGTGGTTCACGATTTCGCCGTCGTTGCCGGTGACGAGCGTGTGCACGTAGCCTTCGTCGAGCGTCCACGCGCCGGCGCGGCGCGCGAGCGGGTCGCCGCCTCCCTGCCAGGCCGGCGCGTCGCCGGTCTGAGGGAGCGCCACGCGCGAGCTGACGAAGTGCACGGGCGAGCGCACCGCCTTCCCGCGCGCACGCCCGCCGCTCGCGCGCTCGACCGGCACGCCCAGCGCGACCGCCCACGCGTCGTCGCCGTGCGCCACCCACTCCTCGTAGGGAAGGATCGCGAGCCCGTGCGCGCCCCAGTCGGGACCCCACGAGTTCTGCACGACGAACCCGCGCTCGTCGTAGCCGACGAGCGCGAACGCGTGCCCGCCCTCGACCTTGTCGCGGACGGCGATCTCGGGCAGGTCGCGGTGCGAGCGTGGCACGCGCCTGCGTTCCTTCACGTCCCAGCCGCGGTGCACGCTGCCCGAGCAGTAGATCGCGCCGGTCTCGGCGATCGCCGCCTGCATGTCGACCACCGAGCGGCGATCGATCCGGTAGTAGACGCCCAGCGGCCGCGTCACCGCGTCGACGTCCCAGCCCGGCGACGGCGGCACGAAGCGCGCGGGGTCGTACGGCCACAGCGTCTCGGTGCAGACGCCGTGCTTGTGCCAGCCCTTCAGCGCCCCGCGGCACGACGAGCCGTCGTACTTCTCGCCGGGCCACTCGTCGTAGAAGCGCGCGAGGTGGTAGAGCATGCGCGCGGAAAGCCGCGCGCCCGCGGAGAGCTGCCCGCGCTGCCAGAACAAATACTGGACGACGGCGGCGAGGCCGAACCCGGTGCAGGCGCCCTCCTCGCCCTGGTCGCGCACGAGGCCCGCCGCGAGGTAGCGGGGGATCTCGCGCGCGAACGTCGCGTCGTCCGGATGGCGCGGCGGCAGCGCGCGCGCCGGCGGCCGGTAGGGCAGGTCGCGGAAGTCGAGCCGGTCGGGCCGGGCGTCGAGCGTGAGCTCGCGCCCGCCGATCACGACGCGCCGCCGCGGCATCGGGAGGGGACCGCGGCCGGGGGCCGAAGCGCCCGGCCGCGCGCCGCGCAGGCTAGCGCCGGCCGCCCGACCTGTGCGGCCGGCCCATGCGGGCGAGGTCGCCCATCACCTTCTGCATCTGCTCGAACGCGTTCCCGCCGGCGCCGACGACGCCCTTCATCGCCTCGACGACGTTCTGCATCGGCTTCAGGTCGGGCAGCGACGCGAGCGCGGCCTTCGCCTGCCTAACGCCCGGCACGCCCTCGGCCTGGTCCTCGATCAGCGTGAACACGCGCTTCTGGATCTCGGTGATCAGGTCGAACATTTCGCTCCAGTAGCGCATCGACTTCTCGAGCGCCTCCTGCGCCGCGCCCTGCCCGACCGCCATCAGCGAGTGCGCGTCCTTCGCCTCGGCGGCGTGCTTCGCCGCCTTCCTGTGGATCTCGCGCGCCTGCTCCTCCCCCTCGAACTGCAGCTTGCGCAGCTTCGCGGTGCTCTCGATCGCGGCGTTGATCACGTCGAGCGCCATCCGCGCGTTCGCCTTGTACAGCTCGATCGCCTGCTCGGGCGTCAGCATGTTCGCCATCCGCGACATGTCCTGGTAGGAGGCGCCCGGGGGCATCACGAACTGCGGCGTGCCCAGCGCCTTCTTCGCGGGCGGCCGTCGCGTGGACTTCGCGCGGGCCTTGCGCTTCGGCTTCGGGGCCTCGGGGGCGGGGGCGGCGGGGGACTTCCTGGCCATGGTCGACTCCTTGCGGGGGGAGAGAGCTCTGGAATCCAGTTGACGCTAATCGGATGGCATCGTCAAGACGGCGGCGCCCGCGAGGCGGCCTCCGCGCAGGTCGTCGAGCGCCTCGTTCGCCCGCGCGAGCGCGTAGGGCACGGCGTGAACCTCCAGCGGAATGCGTGCGGCGGCCGCCATGAAGCGCTCGCCGTCCTCGCGCGTCAGGTTCGCGACCGAGCGCAGCGAGCGCTCGCGCCAGAGCAGGCGGTAGGGGAACGACGGGATGTCGCTCATGTGGATGCCCGCGCAGACGACCGTTCCGCCGGGGCGCGTCGCCGCGAGCGCGACGGGCACGAGCGCCCCGACCGGCGCGAACAGGATCGCGGCGTCGAGGAGCGCGGGCCCGCGCTCGTCGCTCCCGCCCGCCCACGCGGCGCCCAGCCGGCGTGCGAGCGCCTGCGCCGCGACGTCGCCGGGCCGCGTGTAGGCGTGAACCTCGCGACCTTCGGCGATCGCGATCTGCGCGATCAGGTGCGCGGCGGCGCCGAACCCGTAGAGCCCCACGACGCGCGCGTCGCCCGTCATCGTCCACGCGCGATGGCCGATCAGGCCGGCGCACAAGAGCGGCGCGGCGTGCACGTCGTCGTAGCGGTCGGGGAGCGCGAGCACGTAGCGCGCGTCCGCGATCGCGTGCGTCGCGAAGCCGCCGTCCTCTGTGTAGCCGGTGTAGCGCGCGGACTCGCAGAGATTCTCGCGCCCCTCGCGGCAGTAGCGGCAACGGCCGCAGGCCGACGCGAGCCACGGAATGCCGACGCGCTGGCCCGCGACGAGCCCCGCGACGCCCGCGCCGGTCGCGAGCACGCGCCCGACGACCTCGTGGCCGGGCACGACCGGCAGCCTCGGGTCGGGCAGCTCGCCGTCGCACAGGTGCAGGTCCGTCCGGCAGACGCCGCAAGCCGACACGCGGACCAGCACCTCGCCGGCGGCGGGCCGGGGCACCGGGCGCTCGCGCAACGCGAGCGGCCGGCCCGGCGCCTCGAGCACCATCGTGCGCATCACGTTCAACGGTTCCGCTCCCGGTCGTCCTTCGCGTCGATGCTAGCAGCCGGGCCCCGGAGGGCGTTGACGCGAGTCAATCGCGGCCGCGCGAGGGCGCGTCCCCGGCCGACGCTGCCGGAGGAATGCATCGCGGCCGCGTCCTGTTGACCGCGGGGACCGCGCCGAGGCAGCATCGGCGCACCGACTCGACCGCACGGAGTCCCTGCATGCGCTTTCCCTGCACGCTCGCCCCGGCCGCCGTCCTCGCGGCCGTTCTCGTCGCGGCGCCCGCCGCCGCGCAGGCGCCCGCCCCGGCGCCCTACGAGACGACGAAGATCGCCGACAACGTCTACGTGTTCCGCGCCGGCGGCTACCAGTCGATGTTCGTCGTGTCGCCCGACGGCGTGATCGTGGCCGACCCGATCGGCTACGCGGACGCGAAGGCGCCGGCGGCCTACCTGCAGGAGATCCGCAAGATCACGCAGGCGCCGATCAAGTACGTGATCTACAGCCACCACCACTACGACCACTCGGCCGGCGGCAAGCCGTTCAAGGACGCCGGTGCGGTGTTCGTCGCCCACCGCAACGCGCACAAGCGGCTCGCCGCGCTCGCCTCGCCCGACGTCGTGCTGCCCGACATGATCGTCGACGACACCGGCAGCTCGATCGTCGTGGGCGGCATGCGCGTGGACCTCCTCTACCTCGGCAACAACCACTCGGACAACATGCTCGTGATGCTGCTGCCGCGCGAGCGGATCCTCTACGCGGTCGACTGGCTCCCGATCCAGGCGGTCCTGTTCCGCGACGTGCCGGACGGCTACCTCCCCGACTGGCTCGCCGGCATCGACCGCGTGCTCGCGATGGACTGGGACCGTCTCGTTCCCG
Source organism: Burkholderiales bacterium (assembly GCA_046347845.1). GTDB lineage: Bacteria > Pseudomonadota > Gammaproteobacteria > Burkholderiales > Casimicrobiaceae > VBCG01. Next base: position 10,916 of record JAXMFH010000014.1, read on the forward strand.
GGCACCCGGGGCCGGGCGGGCGGCTGGGCACCAAGGACGACATCCGGCTGCTCAAGGACTACATGACCGACGTCTCGAACGCCGCGAGAGCGCTCGCCGCCGAGCGAAAGTGCCTCAACGACGACGCGATGCGCGCGGTCAGGCTGCCGAAGTACGAGGGCTGGGGCGGCTACGCGATGTTCCTGCCCGGCAACGTCCAGCGCTTCTGCGAGTACTGGGGCCGGGGCATCTGAGCTCGCCCGGCCGCGCGCGAGCCCCGGCTCACGGGGCGGGCGCCGGCGCCCGGGCGCGGCCGGCGATCGCGCGGTCGATCACGCCGCGCACCACGGCGGCGAACGCGTCGGCGTTCTCGCCGGTCACGAGCGACTTGTGGTCGCCGGGAATCACCTGCAGCTCGAAGGTCCGCGCGAAGCGCCGCCAATGCTCGTCGTGGGCCGACGTGTCGCTCTCGCCGGCGCGGACGACCGCCAGGTGCGTGTCGAGCCGCCCGCCGCGGTAGGCGAGCATCGCCCGGTAGAGCCGGTGGGCGAGGTCGCTCATCCGGTCGTGCGCCACCGGGAAGCCCGCCGACGTGAGAACCGCGGACACCGCCGCTTCGTCGTGTGCGCCGCCGCCGGTCGCGCCGGGCGCCGAAGCATCGACGACGATCACCGCGGGCACCTCCTCGCCGGCGTCGATCAACTGGCGGGCGAGCTCGAACGCGACGAACGCGCCGTTGCAGTGCCCGCCGACCACGTAGGGCCCGTGCGGGCGCATCGCGCGCAGGACGCGGAGCCGGTCGGCCGCCATCGCCTCGATCGAGGTCGGGATCGAGCGGTCGGCGAGCCCGTGCGGGTGGACCACGTAGATCGGCTGCTCGGGACCGAGCAGGCGTGCGAGCGAGTGCGTGTGGAACCCGGCCGCCATGAAGTCGCCGTGCACGTAGACGAACGGCGGGCGCGCGCCCCGCTCGTGCAGCGGCGCGATCTCGGCGTGCGCCGCGAGCGAGCCCAGCCGGATCGCCTGGGCGAGGTGCGCGACCGTGTCGTCGACGAAGAGCGCGGTGAGCGGCAGGCGCACACCGGTCTCGCTCTCGTAGTCGTCCGCCATGCGCGCGGCGAGGAGCGAATGGCCGCCCAGGTCGAAGAAGCCGTCGTGGATGCCGATCCCGCGCCGTCCCAGCGCGTCCTCGTAGCGCCGCACGAGGTCGGCCTCCAGCGGATCGCGCGGCGGGACGCGGGCGCCCGTGGACGCGACCGGCGCCGCGCCGACCGAGGGCAGCGCCTTGCGGTCGACCTTGCCGTTCGCGCTGAGCGGCAGCGACGGGATCCAGACGATCTCCGAGGGCAGCATCGCCGGGGGAAGCCGCAAGCGCAGCGCGCGCCGCAGGCCTGCGGGCGGCGGCGCGGACGGATCGGCCGGGACGACGTAGGCGACGATGCGCCGCGTGTCGCTCGCCTCGCCCGCGAGAATCGCCGCGACGTCGCGCACGCCGGGCTCCCGCGCGATCGCCGCCTCGATTTCGGCGAGCTCGATCCGGTGGCCGCGCACCTTGACCTGCCCGTCGGCCCGGCCGAGGAACTCGATCGTGCCGTCGTCGCGGCACCGCGCGCGGTCGCCGGTGCGGTAGAGCCGCCGCGCCGGCAGGTCGCCCACGGGCGCGACGACGAACCGCGCCGCGTCCCGGTCGGACGCGCCGAGGTAGCCGAGCGCGAGCCCTGCTCCACCGATGACGATCTCGCCGGGCTCGCCGGGCGCCGCAGGCTCCCCGTCCGCGCGCAGCACGAAGACCTCGGCGTTCGCGATCGCGCGGCCGATCGGCACCGTCGCCGCGCGGTCCGGCACCTCGCGCACCTCGTGCCAGGTCGCGAACGTCGTCGTCTCGGTCGGGCCGTAGACGTGCAGCAGCCGCGCGGGCGGCTTCGAGCGAAGCACGCGGGCCACGCGCGACGGCGTCGCGGCCTCGCCGCCGAACAGCACGGTGCGGCAGCCCGAGAACGCGTCGGGCGCCTCGCGCGCGACCGCCTCGAACAGCGCCGTGGTGACGAACAGCGTCGTGACGCGCTGCCGCGCGATCTCGTCGGCGAGCGCACGCGGCGCGATCGCCGTCGCCTTCGGGATCGGCGCGAGGCGCGCACCGTTGAGCAGCGCTCCCCAGATCTCGAAGGTCGACGCGTCGAACGCGGGATTCGCGAGATGCGCGACGACGTCCGTCGGTCCCAGGCGCACGTAATCGGTGTTGCACACGAGCCGCACGACGGCCTCGTGCGGAACCACGACACCCTTGGGCCGCCCCGTCGATCCCGACGTGTAGATCACGTAGGCCGGATCGCGCGGCGACGGCGCGCCCGTCGGGGCGACGGCCGCGCGGGCGCCGATCCGCACCGCCTCGCGCGAGGGGCACAGGACGTCGAGCCCGGGACGCGCGAGCCTCGGCGCGATCGCGTCGTCGGCGATCGCGTGGGTCACGGACGCGGACGCCAGCACCAGCGCGAGCCGCTCGGCGGGGGCTTCCGCGTCGATCGGCAGGTACGCCGCGCCGGCCTTGAGCACCGCGAGCCAGGCGACCGCCAGGTCGGCCGGATCGGCGCGCGCGACGGCGACGAACGATCCTCGCGCGACGCCGCGCGCGAGCAGCTCGCCGCCCAGCCGGTGGGCCGCCGCGCCGAGCGACGCGTAGTCGAGCGCGCCGATCGCCGGTGCGGACGGCGCAGCGGCCACGCGCGCGTCGAACAGGGCGGTGATCGTCGGCGGTTCCGGGGCCGGCGTGACGGCGCCCGCGGCCGAAGCGACGACCGCTCGGCGCGCGGCGTCGTCCAGGAGGGCCAGCGACGCGATCGGCCGGGAGGCTTCGCGCGCCATCCCGGCGACGAGCGCCTCGAACTGGCGCGCCATCCGCTCGACGCTCGCGCGCTCGAACAGGTCGGTGGCGTAGCCCCAGTACGCCTCGACGCCCTCGCCGCGACCCGCGTCGTAGAGCGTCAACGTCAGGTCGAACCTCGCGTGCCCGAGGCCGATCTCCTCCCGCCGCACGCTGCAGCCCTCGAGCTCGAGATCGCCCGTCGAGCGCGGGATCATCCCGAAGGCGACCTGGAACAGCGGATTGCGCGAGGCGTCGCGCGGCAGCCCGAGCGCGTCGACGAGGCGGTCGAACGGCACCTGCTCCGACGCGATCGCGTCGCGCGTGGCCGCGTACGCGCTGCGGAGGGCGTCGTGCACGGACGCACCGGCCAGGTCGAGGCGGCAGGCGGCCGTATTGGCGAAGAAGCCGACGACCTGCGCGAGCTCGGGCAGCGGCCGGGCGGCGACCGGCATGCCGATCACCACGTCCGTCTCGCCGGCGAGCCGCGACATCAGCGCCGCGTAGGCGCCGAGGAACGCGGCGCTCGTCGAGACGCCGGCGCTGCGCGCCGCCGATCGCAGCGCGTCCGCCGCCGCGGGGGGCACCGTCGCGCGGACCTCTCCGCCACGATAGCTCGGCGTCGCGGGCCGGCGGAAGTCCGTCGGCAGCGCGAGCGTCGGCGCACCGGCGAGGCGGGCGCGGCACGCCTCGAGGCGCCGGGCGGCCTCCGCGCTCTCGAGCTCGCGGCGCTGCCGCTCCGAGTAGCCCAGGTAGTCCACGGGCAGCGGCGGCAGCGCAGGCGTCGTCCCCGCACGCGCCGACGCGTAGGCGCGCGCGAGATCGTCGTTCATCGCCCGCCCCGAGCGTGCGTCGCCGAGGATGTGGTGCCAGACGCGGACGAGCGCGTGCCGATCGCGGCCCAGCGTGAAAAGCGTCCAGCGGATCGGTGGGGCCGCCGCGAGGTCGAACCGCCACGACGCGAGTTCGCGGGCCGCCTCCCTCATCCGGTCGTCGGCGGCGTCGCCCGCCCCGGACAGGTCGACGAGCTCGAGATCGACCTCCGCGCGATCGTCGATCACCTGCCACGGCGCGCCGTCGATCGTCGGGAAGCGCGTGCGCAGCATCGGCTGGCGCGCCGCCACCGCGTGCAGCGCGGCCCGCAGCGCGGCGACGTCGAGCGGCCCGTCGACGTGCCAGATCGCGGCCACGTTGTACGCGGCCCCGGTGGGGTCGACGTGCTGGAGGAACCAGACGCGCGCCTGCGTGTGCGAAAGCGGCGCCTTCGCGACGGTCCCCGGCTCCCCGACTTGCATGGGCGGTATCCTAACGGCTTTCCGCGTCGCGCTGCACGTCGACGCTCCCGTCCGCGCGGATCCTGGGAACGCCACCACCGCGCTCCGGGCCGCGCGCACCGATCGACGGGGATCGCGGGCTCGCGCGCGAAGGCGTGCGGCGCAACGGAGGCGGGAGCGACATGGCGGGGCTGCGCGAGCGATTCGGACGGCCGTTGAGGCTCGCGATCCTGGGCGGCGGACCCGGATCGTGGATCGGGCACATGCACCGCAGCGCCGCCGAGCTCGACGGCTGGTGGCGCGTCGTCGGCGGCGTGTTCTCGAGCGACCCGGCGCGATCGCGCGAGGGTGGCGCGTCGCTGGGCTTCGACCGCGGGCGCTGCTACGGCACGCTCGACGAGCTCGTCGCGAAGGAGTGCGCGCGGCCCGACCCGGTCGACGCGGTCGCGATCACGACGCCCAACGACACGCACTACCCGCTCGCGGCGGCCGCGCTCGACGCCGGCTTCGACGTCGTCTGCGACAAGCCGGTCACGCACGACGCCGCACAGGCGCGCGACCTCGTCGCGCGCACGCGGCGCCACGGGCGGCTGTTCGCGATCGCGCACGGCTACTCGGCCTATCCGATGACGCGCTACGCGCGCCACCTCGTCGAGGCCAACGCGATCGGCGAACTGCGCTACGTGCAGGTCGAGTACGTGCAGAGCGGGCTCGCCCCGCGCCTCGAGGACGGGCCCCGCGACAACCGGCTCGCGTGGGTGCTCGATCCCCGCCGCAGCGGGCTCGCGCTCGTGATGAGCGCGATCGGCTGCCACGCGCAGCACCTCGCGTCGTTCGTCGCCGGCCGCCGCGTGGCGCGCGTGTGCGCGGACGTGCTCGCGGTCGTGCCCGGCCGCGAGGTGATCGACACGGTCTCGGCGCTGCTGCGCTTCGAGGGCGGGCTCGCGGGCACGTTCACCGCGATCCAGGCGGCCGCCGGGAGCGAGAACGACATCCGGCTGCGCGTCTACGGCGCGAACGGCATGCTCGACTGGTCGCACCGCGAGGCCTCGCACCTCAGGATCGCGACGCTGAACGAAGGGCCGCGCGTCGCGGGCCGCGGCGACGCGAGCCTGCCGCCCGAGATCGTCGCCCTCGGGCGCGCGCCGCGCGGACATCCCGAGGGCCTGCGCGAAGCGTTCGCGAACATCTACGCCGAGGTGGCGCAGGAGCGCATGCTGCGCTCGCTGGGCGAGCCGGTGCCGCGCTTCCGCTACCCGACGATCGAGGAAGGCGCGCACACGATGGCGTTCATCGAGGCGTGCCTCGCGTCGCGGGGGCGCTGGGTCGACGTCGAATCGTCGGACTGACGTCCGGTCCGCGGGCTATCCCGCCGCCCTCGTCGCCTTCGCCGCGACCTTCGCGTCGAACGCCTCGCGCAGGACGACGGCGCGCTCGTGCGTGCCGCGCGCGATCAGGTCCACGCCGTCGTCGGCGTCGACCTCGAAGCGGAGCCTGCGTCCGTCGACGCCGACGAGCCTCGCGCGCGCGGTCACGACGAGCCCCGGCGGCGTCGCGGCCGAGTGGCTCACGTCGACGTGCGTGCCGACCGTCTGCTCGCGCGGCCAGTCGAGGTGCGGCTTGACCGCGAGCAGGCACGCCCACTCGAGGAAGCCGACCAGGAAACCGGTCGCGAACACCGGCGGCATCGACTGGAAGTCGGGCGACTCGGGATAGAGCGCCGGCACCGTCTTCGACGGCGGCACGACGAAGCGCAACTCGTGCTCGAGGCCGGGCTTGAGCGTTTCCTTCACGGAGACCTCCGCGGGGCAATGCGCGAAGGATAGCGAATGCGCGCGGCGACGCGGCGCGACACCTTCCCGACCCGGTGTCAGGCACGGCGTCTGACACCGACGTCTTCAGGGCGCCGCGCCCGGCTTCGCGATCGTCACGCGCGCCGGCGCGGCCGGCGGACGCGCCAGCGGCGGCGCAGGCGGCTGCCACGCCGCGTGCAGCAGCCCGACGAGTCGCACGAACGCCTGCGTCTCCGGGAACGGCGGCACGCCGCCGTAGCGCTCGACGATCCCCTCGCCGGCGTTGTACGCGGCGAGCGCGAGCTTCACGTCGCCCGCGAACCGGGCGAGCAGGTCCTTCAGGTAGCGCGTGCCGACGCGCACGTTGATCGCGGGCTCCTTCAGCTTGTCGGCGACCGAGCGCTTCGCGTCGCCGGCGACGCCGTAGCGCTCGCCGGTGTCGGGCAGCACCTGCATGAGCCCGATCGCGCCCTTGTCCGACACCGCGGCCGGGTCGAAGGCGGACTCCGCCGCGATCACGGCCTTCACGAGCAGCGGATCGAGCCCGGACTCGCGCGCGTTCCTCGACACGAGCGGCTCGAAGCGCGCGACGTTCGGGTGGCCGTCGACGCGCTTCCAGACCGGGTGGTCGCGCACCGCGTCGACCGGCGAAGGCTCGGCCGGCGGCGCGGGCACGGGGTCGAGGCTCGAGCGGCCCTTGAAGAAGAGCCGGTAGCGCGCGTCGACCGGCTCGGTCGCGAAGTGCGGTCGGCCGGACTCGTCGACGTACGCCCACAGGTCGGCGCGCGCGGCCGCGGGCGCGGTGACGAGCGCAGCGAGCGCGAGCGCGCGCATTGCGCGCGTGGCGCGCGGGCGGCGATCGCGGCGGGTCGGGACGTTCATCACGCGCTCGAGAGCGGGCGGAGCCCGCGGAGGCCGCGTCCGGCCTCCGGATCGTCCGACCCGGCCGGCGGCGGCGAGTTCAGCGGTCACGGGCGGTTCCGTGCCGCTTGACGCCGCCCGGTTACCGTCTATACTGACGGTAACCGCATATCCATACGGTTCCCGATGCCCTTCCCCCGCCCGCCGGCCCGCCGCCCGTTCGCGCACCTCGCCGCCGATCCGCCGGCCGAGGTGCCGCGCCTCACCGCGCGGCAGCAGCAGATCCTCGACTGGATCCGCGCGCACATCGAGACGACCGGCATGCCGCCGACGCGCGCGGAGATCGCCTCGGGGCTCGGCTTCTCGACCGCGAGCTCGGCCGAGGATCACCTGCAGGCGCTCGCGAAGAAGGGCGCGATCGAGTTGAAGCCCGGCGCGTCGCGGGGCCTGCGGCTGCGCGACCTGCCGGGCGTGCCGGTGCAGGGCACGCTGCCGCTCGTGGGGCGCGTGGCCGCGGGCAGCCCGATCCTCGCGGCCGAGCACATCGAGGGGCGCTACCGGATCGACCCCGCGCTGTTCTCGCCGCACGCCGACTTCCTGCTCCGCGTGCGCGGCGCGAGCATGCAGGACGCCGGCATCCTCGACGGCGACCTGCTCGCGGTCCACAAGACCGCCGAGGCACGGTCGGGGCAGATCGTCGTCGCGCGCCTGGCCGACGAGGTGACCGTCAAGCGCTTCAAGCGCCGCGGGCGCGAGATCCTGCTCCTGCCCGAGAACGCGGCGTTCGCGCCGATCGAGGTCGACCCGGCGACGACGCCGTTCGCGATCGAGGGGATCGCGGTGGGCCTCGTGCGGGCGAACCGGACGCTCTGAGGCGAGGGCGGGGTCGGGGGCGACGTTCGCCGCACGCGAGGAGAGAAGAGGGGGTCGGCATGAAAGCGAAGAACGTCTCCGGCCGCCGCGCGCACGCGCTGCCCGCCCGCCTCGAGGACCTGCCGAACGTCGGCCCGCGCGTCGCGGCCGACTTCCGGCGCCTGGGGATCGGCACGCCCGACGAGATCCGCGGTCGCGATCCGTACATGCTCTACCACGACCTGTGCCGCGCGACGCACTCGCTGCACGACCCGTGCATGCTCGACACGTTCATCGCGGTCGTGCGCTACGTCGACGGCGGCCCCGCGAAGCCGTGGTGGCACTACACGGCCGAGCGCAAGCGCGTCTATCCGGGCGCGCCGAAGGCGGGCATTCGGGGTCAGAGCCGTAATCTTTCGACGAGCAGGAAAGAGCGCTCGGCCCATCCGGAGTGTCGAAAGATTACGGCTCTGACCCCGAACGATCCTGCTGAGGCTTGACGGGCGCGCCGCGCGCGGCTCGCTGCGCGCGGCGCGCCCGCCCTCTTTTCCTTCCTCCCCGAACGCGATGGAAACGATCCTCTACGGCAGCAAGGGCTCCGGCTCCGCCGCGATCGAGGCGGCGCTCGCGCTCGCGCGCGTGCCGTTCCGCCTCGTCGAGACCGCGAGCTGGGACGTCAACGCCGCGTACGACGACCTCCTCCGCGTGAACCCGCTCGGCCAGGTCCCGACGCTCGTGCTGCCCGACGGCACCGTCGTGTCCGAGAGCGCCGCGATCCTGATCCACCTCGGGCTCGCGCACCCGGAAAGCGGCCTCCTGCCGGCCGACACCCCGGCCCGCGCGCGGGCGCTGCGCGGCCTCGTGTTCGTCGCGGCGAACTGCTACGCGGCGATCGGCGTCATCGACTACCCGGAGCGCTGGACGCTGCCCGCCGACGACGCGGCGGTAAGCGAGCGCGTGCGCGCCGGCGCACGGGCGCGGCTGCACGCGTGCTGGACGACGTTCGCCGACCTGTTCGCGGGCGAGCCGTACCTGGGCGGCGAGGCGCCCGGCGCGCTCGACCTCCTCGCAGCGACCGTCTCGAAGTGGTCCGGCGCGCGCGCGCACCTCGCCGCGCAGCGGCCCGCGTTCCATGCGACGCTGCTGCGCGTCGAGGCGCACCCGGCCGTCGCGCCGGTGTTCGCGAGGCATTGGCCGTGACGGACGGCCGGCGTTGCCGGTCCGGCTTCGGCGGGCGCTCGGATTGCATCGACGATCGTCGGGCCGAAGCCTGACCCACGGGCATCCGGGGCGGCTCGGGCGTAGGAGGCCGACCTCGACCGGACGAGTCGCTGCGGGCCGACTTCGCCGGACGCTTTTTCGATGAAACCCGCCCCCGATCCCAACCCCTTTCCGGAGACCCCGATGAACGTCCCCGCCCAGCCGCCCGGCTATCACAGCGTAACCCCCTACCTCGCCGTGCGCGGCGCCGCGCAGGCGATCGACTTCTACGCGCGCGCGTTCGGCGCGACCGAGCTGATGCGCCTCCCGATGGGCGGGCTGATCGGCCACGCCGAGATCCGCATCGGCGACTCGGTCGTGATGCTCGCCGACGAGATGGAGGGCCACGCCGGCCCGCAGACGCTCGGCGGCACGCCGGTGAGCCTCATGATCTACACGGACGACGCCGACGCGACGTTCGCGCGCGCGGTGGCCGCCGGTGCGACGGTGAAGCGCCCGGTCGAGAACCAGTTCTACGGCGACCGCAGCGGCGTGCTCGTCGACCCGTACGGCCACGTGTGGTCGATCGCGACGCACGTCGAGGACGTGTCGGCCGAGGAGATCGCGCGCCGCCTCGCCGCGATGGGCTAGGGTCGGACCCCGGTTCTGCCTGCCTGGGGTCTGACCCCGGTTTTCGGTGCCGGACCTTTGCCGCATGCCCGCCCCCTCCCCCGCCGCCCGCCTCGCCGCGCGCCTCGCCCATCCGGCGATCTGGCGCGGCGGCGACTGCGCGCCGGAACCCGCGAGCGTGCCGACCGGCTTCGCCGCGCTCGACGCGGTGCTGCCCGGCGGCGGCTGGCCCGGCGCGGGATTGACCGAGGTGCTCGTCGCCCGCGACGGCATCGGCGAGATCGCGCTCGTGCTGCCCGCGCTCGCGGCGCTGCAGCGCGCCCGGCGCGACGTCGTGTGGATCGCGCCTCCGTACCGGCCGTACGCGCCCGCGCTCGCGGCGGCCGGCCTCGACCTCGCGCGCTTCCACGTCGTGCGCTGCGCGCGGCCCGACGACGCGCTGTGGGCCTGCGAGCAGGCGCTGCGCGCGCCCGAGTGCGGCGCGGCGCTCGCGTGGCTGCCGGCGCGCGACGAGCGCGTGCTGCGCCGACTGCAGGTCGCCGCGCGCGACGGCCGCACGCTCGGCCTGCTGTGGCGCCGTCCCGGCGATCCGGGCGGCGCGATCGCCGCGCCCCTGCGGCTGGGGCTCGCGCCGCACGACGGCGCGAAGCCGGGCCTCCTCGCGGTGCACGTGCTGAAGCGGCGCGGCGGCGCGCTCGCGCGGCCGGTGGTCGTCGACCTCGACAGGAGTCAGTTGGCGGTTGACAGTTGGCAGGGGCGTCGGCGTTTCCCGTGGCCGCGCATCGGGCGCGGTGAACCTTCGTCGGCGAACGCACGGGGTCCGAATGTCCCCGGCGCGCGGCGGAGACAGTCGCCGCAGCCCCACCGCCACCGCACCGCCTCGTCGTCCGACGCCTGACGCCGGCGGTCGATGCGCCGCCCCCGGATTCGCCGCCGCCCCTGTCAACTGCCAACTGTCAACTGCCAACCGACTCCTGATGCCCCTCGCCCGCCACCTCTTCCAGTCGGCCTGCAACAACGCCTGGGCCAACCACCGGCTGCTCGTGGCCTGCATGCGCCTCTCGCCCGAGGCGTTCGCGGCGCCGCGCACCGGCTTCTTCCCGTCGATCGCCGCGACGCTCAACCACCTGCTGACCGTCGACTGGTACTACGTCGACGCGCTCGAGCGCTGGCAGCAGGGACGCGAGGCGAACCGCGACCCGTCGCCGTTCTTCGCCTCCGACGTGCCGCATCCCGACGCGCATTCGCTCCACGCGGCGCAGCGCGCGAGCGACGACCGCCTGATCGCGCTGTGCGCGGCGCTCGACGACGCGCGGCTTGGCGAGCACGTCCCCGTGATGCGGCGCGCCGGCCTCGAGCCCGAGCGGGCGGACCGCCTGCTCGGCCACCTGTTCCAGCACCAGGTCCACCATCGCGGCCAGGCGCACGCGATGCTCTCCGGCACCGACGTCGCGCCGCCGCAGCTCGACGAGTTCTGGTGCGCGAACGAGGCGCACCTGCGCGCCGCGGAGCTCGCCGAGATCGGGCTCTCGGAGGAGGCGATCTGGCGCGAGCGTTGAGGGTCGAGCGTGAAGCGCCGAGCATGGAACGCCAAACGCTCGACGCTCGATCCACCGCCTCCCTTCTCCCGCCCTCGTGCTGTTCGCCGCCCTCGTCTTCCCCGACCTCCCGCTCGAGGTCTACGCGCGCGCGTGGAGCGGCGGCGAGGCGTCGCGGCCGTTCGCCGTCGCGAGCGGCGGATCGCGGCCGGTCGTCGTCGCGGCGAACGGGCCCGCGCGCGAGGCCGGCGTGCAGCGCGGCCAGCCGGTCGCCGCCGCGCTCGCGCTCCTGCCCGGCCTCGCGCTGCGCGACCGCGACGAGCGCGCCGAGGCGCGCGCGCTCGAGGCGATCGCGACCTACGCGCTGTCGTTCACGCACGCGGCGAGCCTCGCGCCGCCGCGCGCGGTGCTCGCCGAGATCGGCGGGAGCCTGAAGCTCTTCGGCGGCCTCGACCGCGTCGCCGGCGCGCTCGAGCGCGGCCTCGCCGAGCGCGGCCACGCGCCGCGCGTCGCGGTCGCGCCCACGCCGCTCGCGGCGCTCGTGCGCGCGCGCACGCGGCGGCGCGAGCCGGTGCTCTCGCCGGCCGCGCTCGGCGCCTCGCTCGCGGAGGTCCCGCTCGCCGCGCTCGACCTCGACGCGCGCACGCTCGCCACGCTCGCCGCCGCCGGCGTGCGCACGATCGGCGCCGCGGAGGCGCTGCCCCGCGACGGCCTCGCGCGGCGCTTCGGCGGCGAGCTCGTCGCGGCGCTCGACCGCGCGCACGGGCGCGTGCCCGATCCGCTCGCGGCGTGGGCGCCGCCGCCGGCCTACGCGGGCCGCCTCGTGCTGCCCGCGCCGGCGCACGACGCCGCGGCGCTCGGCTTCGCGGCCCACCGCCTCGCGCAGGAGCTCGCCGCCTGGCTCGCCGCGCGAGGCCTGGGCGTGCTGCGCGCCGAGCTCGAGCTCGCGCACGAGCCCTGGCAGCGCGCCCGCCTCGGGCGTCCCGCGACGGCGCTCGCGCTCGGCTTCGCGTCGCCGACCCGTGCGATCGGCCACCTCGCCGCGGTGCTCGCCGAGCGCCTCGCGCGCGTCGAGCTGCCCGCGCCGGTCGAGAGCCTCGCGCTCGCGACGCGCGAGACCGCCCCGCTCGCCGGCCGCCCGATGGGCCTCCTGCCAGGCGACGAAGGCGACGCGCCGCTCGTGCCGCTCGTCGACCGCCTGCGCGCGCGCCTGGGCGAGGCCGCCGTCGCGAGCTACGCGACGCACGCCGAGCACCGGCCCGAGCGCGCGCAGTCCGAGGCCCCCTCGCCTCCGCGTGCGACGGCCCCGCCCGCCCTTCCCGACGCGCCGCGCCCGCTGTGGCTGCTCGACGAGCCGGTGCCGATCGGCGCCTCGCTCGCGGGCGCGCCGTGGGTGCTGCACGACGGGCCCGAGCGCATCGAGTCGGGATGGTGGGACGGCGGCGACGTGCGCCGCGACTACTACGTCGCGCAGACGCCCGCCGGCGGCCGCGCGTGGATCTTCCGCGACCACCGCCGCGGCACCGACGACGGCGAGTGGTGGCTGCACGGCTGGTTCGCGTGAATGGCACGCTACGTGCTTGCCGCGCAGCCATTCCCCTGCGCCGAACGACGATGCCGCCCGCCTCCTCGAAGCCCGCTCCGAAGTCCCCGTTCCGGATCGCCGTCCTCCTGCTCGGCCTGGCGGCAGCGTCCGCGACGGGCGCGGCGCCGCTGCCTGCCTATCCGACCACCGACCCGGGACCGAGCGCGGCGTCGTGGTACACCGACCGTTACGCGCCGTCGTCGTTCGCCAATGCCGGCTCGCTTCACGGGCGCAACGACGCGCTCGCGATCGCGATCGCGAGCGCGGACGGCGCGGCCGGCCGGCCGCCCGCCTACTCGTCCGCCTTCTACAACACGCAGGGCCGCAAGATCGACGTCGGGCTCGCGCCGCCGGTCAGCTGGATCGCGAGCCTCTACGTGCCCGCCGGCTGGGCGACGACGAACGCCGGCGACAGCGCGCTGAGCCGCCGCTCCGACCTCTGGGCCACGCTCGAGGACGGGAGCAACGCGCCGACGTACTACCCGATCATCGGCTACACGAACGCGGACGCCGCGACCGGCTTCGGCGGCACGCCGCGGTTCCGCGTCTTCGACGGCACCGGCGTGTGGAACGACCTCGCGCAGCCGGTGGCGTTCGACGCGTGGAACGACGTCTGCGTCACCTGGACCGGGACCACGCTCGAGTACCGGATCGGCACCACGCTCGTGTTCACCGACACGCACGCGGACATCGCGCTCGGGACCGGGATCGGCGACGTGATGCTGCAGGCGTACAACTGGGGCAGCGACTACACGGCGAACTGGAGCTGGGTCGCGGCCGGCCAGGGAACCTGCGAGGAGCTGCGCGCGGCCTTCGCCCCTGCGACGCCGCTCGCGCCCGCGAAGCCCGTGCCCGCCGGCCCGCCGGGGGCGGTCGGCGCCGCGCTCGCCATCGCGCTCGCCGCGCTCCGCCGCCGCCGCGCCTGAACGCGCCCGTCGCGTAAGATCGCGCGATGGAGCATCGCGCGCCGCACCCCTATTCGTCGCTCACGCCCGACCTCGTCCTCGACGCGCTCGACACCGTCGGCCTGCGCGGCGACGGGCGGCTGATCGCGCTCGGCAGCTACGAGAACCGCGTCTACCAGGCGATGCTCGACGAAGGCCCGCCGGTCGTCGTCAAGTTCTACCGGCCCGGCCGCTGGAGCGACGGGCAGATCGCCGAGGAGCACGCGTTCGTGCGCGCGCTCGCCGACGCCGAGGTTCCCTCGGTGCCGCCGCGCGAGATCGGCGGGCGCACGCTCCACGTGCATGGCGGCTTCCGCTTCGCGGTCTACGACAAGTGCGGCGGGCGGCCGCCGGAGCTCGATCGCGACGCCGTGCTCGAATGGCTCGGACGCTTCCTCGGCCGCCTGCACGCGGTCGGCGCGTCGGCGCGCTTCGAGGAGCGCCCCGCGCTCGACGTCGCGTCGTTCGGCACCGCGCCGCGCGACTACCTGCTCGCCGGCGCCTTCATCCCCGCCGAGCTCGTCGACGCGTGGAGCGCGGCCTCCGCGCTCGCGCTCGACGGCGTGGAGCGCGCGTTCGACCGCGCCGGCGACGTCGCGTCACTGCGGCTGCACGGCGACGTGCACCCGGGCAACGTGCTGTGGATCGACGCGGGCGCGATGCGCGGGCCCCACTTCGTCGACTTCGACGACGCGCGCAGCGGCCCCGCGATGCAGGACCTCTGGATGCTGCTCTCGGGCGACCGGCCGTCGATGGAGCACCAGCTCGCGAAGGTGCTCGAGGGCTACGAGCGCTTCCGCGCCCTCGACCGGCGCGAGCTCCACCTCGTCGAGGCGCTGCGCACGCTGCGCCTCCTGCACTACTCGGCGTGGATCGCGCAGCGCTGGGACGACCCGGCGTTCCCGGCCGCGTTCCCGTGGTTCGGCACGACGCGCTACTGGCAGGACCGCATCCTCGAGCTGCGCGAGCAGATCGGCGCGATGGACGAGCCTCCGTTCGCCGTGCCCTGAAGGCAGCGCCGCGTCGGGCCGCCGCCCCCGGGCCGAGCGTTCGCGGCGCCTGCTCCTCGTCGCGGCGGATCTCCTCCTTCAGCCAGCCGACGAACGCCGCGACCGCCGCGTGCCGGGCGGAGCGGCGGGCGACCACCAGGTGGAAGCCCCGAGGCTCGCCACCGGTTCGCGCCCGAGCGGCGCGACCAGCACGCCGTCGCGCAGGTGCTGCGCGAGGTGCAGCCACTTGCCGATCGCGACGCCGGCGCCGTCGATCGCCGCCCGGATCACCTGGTCGTAGTGCGAGAACCGCAGCGTCCCCGGCGCGTCGACCCGGCGCAGGCCCGGCGCGTCGAACCACGGCGTCCAGTCGTACCAGGTGCGACCGTACAGGACCGTCTCGAAGTCGAGCCGCACGTGGCGCCCGAGGTCCGAGGGCGTGCGCAGCGCGTGCGCGCCCTCGCCCGCGAGCGACGGGGCGCAGACCGGGACCTGCCGGTAGGTCACGACCGGCTCGTCGTCGGGCGCGTCGACCCAGGGCGGCACGTAGCGGATCGCGAGGTCGAGGTGCTCGCGCTCGAGGTCGAGCGTGTCGTTGCTCGCCGCGACGCGCACGTCGACGTCCGGATGGAGGCGCGCGAACCGCGCGATCCGGGGCACGAGCCACAGCGACGCCAGCGCCGTGGTCGTCGACACCGACAGCGCGCCGCCGCCGCCGGCGATGCGCCCGGCGGCCGTGCCGATGGCTGCGAGCGCGCCGTCGGCCGCCCGGAAGAGCTCCTCGCCCGCCTGCGTGAGCGTGAGCGTCCGCCCGGCGCGGTGGAAGAGCGGCTGCCCGAGCTGCTCCTCGAGCGCCTTGATCTCGCGGCTGATCGCCGGCTGCGTGACGTGGAGCTCGCGCGCCGCGCGCGTGACGCTCAGGTGGCGCGCCGCCGCGCGGAACCCGCGCAGCAGGTCGAGCGACAGGCGCGGCGGGCGGTCATGAGTGGCGGTTATGGATGGGATGACGAGAGATCGTTTGCGTCGGGGACCGCCCGCCGCGCAGAATCGCCGCGCAGGGTACTCCCGGAACCCTCGGAGGGCGAACGATGGCACGGACGTCGGGACGCGCGAGGACGACGGCGGTCGCCGGCCGCCGCGGCACGCTGGCCGCGCTCCGGCTGGTGATCGCGGGGGCGCTCGCGGCCGCCGGGGCCCACGACGCGGTCGCGGGGTTCGACGCCGGCCGCCTGTGGCGCATCTCGCGCCCCGGGGTCCCGGACAGCTACGTGCTGGGCACGATCCACGTCGCCGACCCGCGCGTCTCGGCGATCGCCCCGCCGGTCGCCGACGCGCTCGCGAAGACCCGCTCGCTCGCGATGGAGCTCGTGCCCGGGCCGGTCTTCGCCGAGGAGCTCGACGGGCTCGAGACGCTCGAGAACGGCGCGAGGCTCGAGCCGCTGATCGGGCCGGCCGCCTACGCGCGGCTGCGCGTCGAGCTGATGGTCCAGGGGCTCAAGGAGGAAACGATCGAGCGCCTGAAGCCCTGGGCCGCGCTGCTGCGGATCACCCGGCCCGAGGCCGCGTCGGATGCACGCAGCCTCGACGAGAACCTGTTCGTCGCCGCGCGCGTGCGCCGCATGCGCGTCTACTCGCTCGAGGCGGCCGAGGAGCAGGCGGCGTCGTTCGACACGATTCCGGTCGACACGCAGGTCGCGCTCCTTGACCGCGCGCTCTCCCGCCGCGACTCGCCGCTCGCCGTGACCGAGCCCGCGATCGACGCGTGGCTGCGCGGCGACCTGCGGGGGCTCGCCCGGCTGCCGGCGAAGGCCGCCGAGCGCGAGCCGTCGATGCGCGTCCACTACGAGCGGCTGGTCCGGCACATCATCCGCGACCGCACGGCGCTGCTGCACCACCGGCTGTTCATGCCGCTGCGCAGCGGCGGCGTGTTCGTCGCGATCGGCGCCTCGCACCTCCAGGGCGACGAGGGTCTGCTCGCCATGTTGTCGCGCGACGGTTACCGGATCTCGCGCGTCTGGTGACGCGCGAGGGTGCGCTGCGAAGCCGCCAGCGCGACGGCCGTGAGCAGCGCGAGCGCGGCGCCCAGCGCGAACGCCGCGCGCGCGCCGGCCGCGTCCCACAGCGCGCCGGCGATGCCGCTCGCCACGAGCATCGCGACGCCGCCCGCGAGGTTGAAGACGCCGAACGCGCTGCCGCGGAGATCCCCGGGTGCGTGCTCCGCGACCATCGCCGCGAAGACCCCCTGGGTGAGCCCCATGTGCAGCCCCCAGAGCGCGGCCCCGGCGAACACCCCGATCGCGCCGGTTGCCCAGGCCAGCGCCGCGTGCGCCGCGACGAGCGCCGCGAGGCCGCCGTGGAGCATCGCGATGCCGCGGCCGCGATCGAGCGCGGCCCCGGCCGGGTAGGCCGCCGCCGTGTAGACGAGCGTCATCGCGACCATCACCCAGGGCGCCTGGCCGACCGGGAGCCCCACGTCGGCCGCGCGCAGCACGAGGAACGCCTCCGAGCAGCGCGCGAGCGCCATCAGCGCGGCGATGGCGGTCACGAGCCAGAACGCGAACGGCAGCCGCCGCGCATCGGCGAGCGCGAGCCGCCGCTTCGCCCTCGGCTCCGCGCGGCGCCGGTCCGGCTCGTCGACGCCCAGCACGATCAACGCGACCGCGAGGAAGGCGGGGACCGCCGCGAGCCAGAACGCCATCCGGAAGTCGCCGCCGAACGCCGCGAGCGCCGCGACCGCCGCGATCGGCCCGAGCACCGCACCCACCGTGTCGAGCGCCTGCCTCAGACCGAAGCTCGCGCCGCGCACCTCCGGCGGCGTGATGTCGGCGATCAGCGCGTCGCGCGGCGCGCCGCGGATCCCCTTGCCGACGCGGTCGGCGAAGCGCGCGGCGACGACCCAGCCGAGCGTGGGCGCGAGCGCGAAGACCGGCTTGGTCAGCGCGGCCAGGCCGTAGCCCGCGAGGACGAGCGGCTTGCGCCGCTGCACCGCATCGGACAGCACGCCCGAGAACACCTTGACGACGAGCGCGATCGCCTCGGCCGTCCCCTCGATCAGGCCGATCGCGAGCATCGACGCGCCCAGCCCCGTCGCGAGATAGAGCGGCAGGAGCGCGTGCACGAACTCGGACGACAGGTCCATGCAGAGGCTCACGAGCCCCAGCACGACGACGCCGCGCGGGATGCGGACGCGCCCGGTCAAGCGGTCCCCACTTCCAGGCCTGCCGGGTGCGCGGCTTTGCGTGACGGCGCGGCGCTCATCGCGCGCGAGTGACGCGGGAGGGCGAACGCCCATGCGCCGGCGCGATCACACGGCGCCCGGCTGCCACAACTCGACCTTGTTCCCGTCCGGGTCGACGAACCAGCCGTAACGGCCGGTCTCGTCGTCGAGCGTCTCGGGCATCAGCTGCGCGCCGCCGGCCCGAACGCGCTCGAGCATCGCGTCGAGGTCGTCGACGACCAGAGCGAGCATGAACCCGCGCGTCGAGGGCTCGAGGTAGCGCGTG
Organism: Burkholderiales bacterium; assembly: GCA_046347845.1. Taxonomy (GTDB): domain Bacteria; phylum Pseudomonadota; class Gammaproteobacteria; order Burkholderiales; family Casimicrobiaceae; genus VBCG01. Next base: position 28,924 of record JAXMFH010000014.1, read on the forward strand.
TCGTCCGACAGCACCGTGAGCGTCGCGCACGCGCCCTCCGGCATCGTGTCCGGATAGAACTCGATGCCCGGGCCGTCCGCGTAGAGGCCGAGCCAGCGCGCGTACCATGCGCGCAGGCGCTGCGGCTCGGGCGACTTGACGAAGACGCCGCCCAGGCCCAGCACCTTCGCCATCGCGGGCCCCGGCGCCGCTACAGGTCGAACGCGGCGGTCAGGTCGCCCGCGTTCGCGCGCACGCCCGGCAGCGGCTCGAGGTCGAAGCGCTTCGTGATGAACTTGATGACCGACGTCGTGTCGTAGGGCGTCTTGTCGACGTAGCCGCGCTTCGCGTACGGCGACACGACGATCGCGGGCACGCGGGTGCCCGGCCCCCACCGGTCGCCCCAGCCGGAGCCCGAGGGCGGCGCGACGTGGTCCCAATAGCCGCCGTTCTCGTCATAGGTGAGGATCACGGCCATCCGTCCCCACTGCGGGCTCTTGCGCAGCCGCTCGAGCACCATCGCCATGTGCGCGTCGCCGCTCGCGACGTCGGTGTAGCTCGGGTGCTGCGTGTTGCGCCCCGCCGGCTTGTAGAACGACACGCGGGGCAGCGTGCCCGCGTCGATCGCCGCGAGGAACTCGTCGCCGTCCTTCAGGTGCTGCGCGCGCTCGGGCGTCCCGGGCGCGTAGCGGGCGAAATAGTTGAACGGCTGATGGTGAGGCTGGAAGATCGGGCTGCCGGCGTCGCGGTTGTAGATGATCGCACGCTTCGCTTTCGGATCCTGCCGGCCGTCGGCGAGCGCCGCGTTCCAGCCGCCCGAGTACCACGCCCACGGGATGCCCTTCGCGGAGAGCGTGTCCCCGACGGTCTTCGCGGTCTGCGGCGGCACCGGGTGGCCCGCCGGATCGGCGAGGTCGGGCGAGCCGCCCGCCGCGGGCGGAACGCCCGAGGGCTGGTAGGCCGGCTGCGACGTGTTGACCGCGTAGCCGTCGGGCGTCACCGCGCCGTCGAACACCTGCATCGGCCCGTCGAGCACCGAGGCGGGCGAGGCGGGACGGCGCTTGAGCCGGCCGCCGGCGTCGAGCTGCGCGCGCATCGACGCCGGCGCGTCGCGGAATTCGGGCGTGCACGCGCACACGAGCCAGAAGTGGTTCAGGAACGACCCGCCGAACGCGCCCATGAAGAAGTGGTCGGCGAGCGTGTACTCGCGCGCCCACTGCCAGAGCTTCATCGACGAGCCGTCGTAGTAGCCCATCACCCATGAGCCGACGTTGCCCGACGCGACGAACCGGTTGTTGGCGCCGCCGGCGATCTGCTCCTGGTTCTGCCAGAACGCGTGGATCGGGCTCGGCACGAGCCTGTCGGTCGACATGCCGATCGGAGGCGCGTCGATCCGGAACGGGCCGTTGGGCAGGCGATCGGGAAACCGCGCGTCCGCCTTGCCGCCGGCGCCCCACACCGGCGGCAGGTGCGCGAGCGGCTTGCCGTCGTGGTCGAGCTGTGTCGTCTGGAGCGGCGTCGCCTGCGCGATGCCGTCGGCGCCGGGGAACAGCCCGTACAGGTTGTCGAAGCTGTGGTTCTCCGCGTAGATCACGACGATCGTGTCGATGCGGTCGAGCCCCGCGCCGGCCGGGGCCCGCCCAGGACCCGCGCACGCGGCGGCGAGCGCGGCGGCGGCCGCGAGCGTTGCGACGAAAGCCACGCGTCGATTCATCGTCCCCTCCCCTTGCTTTGGCTTCTCACGACAGCGCGACCTGCACGCGGACGACGCCCGCGCGCTCGTGCCTCGCCACGATTCCGACCGTCGCGCCCGGCTTCGCGCGCACGACCCACTCGAGCTTCATCCGGTCGTCGGTGACCTCGTACTCGGGCCAGAACGACACGCCCGTGTGCTTGTAGGCGCGGCCCTCGAGCTGGCCGTGCTCGTCGCGTTCCTTGCCCGTGACCAGGGTCGCGCCCTCGGGGAGCGCGAGCTCGGTGACGAGCCCGCGCACGGTCTTGCGCGCGAGCGCGCGCTTCGAGACGTAGGACGGCAGCCAGCCGGTGTTCTGCACGACCAGCGTGACCTTCCACGCGCCCTCGCCCGCGCGCTCGGCGCCCGCGTGCACGAGCTCGAGCTTCGGCGAGACGAGTGCCTGCCAGACGAGCCACGAGGGGAAGCGCGCGAGCTCGCGCTCGAGGAACGCGGGCGGCGGATTGGAGAACGCGTGGAAGCGGTTCCAGCCGCCGATCTCGACGCGGCCGAGGTCGGGGTGGTCGAACGGCCGCCATCCCTGGTGCGCGACGCCGCCGAGCTTCTCGTCGCTCCAGCGGAGGAGCTTCAGGTCGTCCGCGGGCGGATGGTCGCGGAACCAGTCGATGTACTTGTAGTTCGTGATCCCCGCCTCGCGCATCGGCGACCAGATCTCGACCACCCAGACGAACGCGCCCAGGTGCTCGTAGAGCCAGTCGAACGTCCCGCCGATCACGTCCTTCGGGTGGTAGCGGAACTCGTGGTAGACCGAGATCGCCGGGTAGCCGGTGCGCTTCTCGCCCTCGCGCCCCTGCGCCTGGTAGACCCACAGGTCCTCGGCGTGCATCTCGTCGTCCGACAGGTGCTCGAACGGGCGCAGCAGCACGCCGCTCCAGGTGTGGAACGTCGTGCCGCCGGTGATGTTGCGGTGGTTCACGACGAAGTCGACGACCGCGCGCACCTCGGGCTCGGACACCGGGTAGGGGCCCGCGCCGAGCTGCTCGAATTCCTGGCGCCAGCTCGCGGGGAAGTTGCGGTTGAGGTCGAGGCCCTGCTTGCGCCGCTTCACGCGCAGCGTGTGGCCGTCGTAGCGGTCGTAGCGCCCTTCCGGCAGGATCCGGTAGTAGGTGCCGCCGGTCTCGGCGGGATCGCGGCGCACCATGAGCCGCGGCTCCTCGGGGTGCGCCTTCCACAGCCCGTTCGGGTCGGGGATGCGCATCTGCAGGATCAGGCCGTCGCCGTCGACGTCCTCGACGACGAGTCCCTCGGGCGCCTCCTCGTCGTGCGGATAGGGCCGCGTGCTCGACCGGATCCAGCGCGGGCGGTCGGCGAGCGCCCATTCGGCGCCGTCCGGGTTCATGCGCGGCAGCACGTAGAACGCTCGCGTGTCGAGCGCGCGCGTGACGTCGGGGTCGCGGCCGTACTGCGCGAGGACCGTGTGCAGGAAATAGAGCGCCGCGGCGGACGCCGCGACCTCGGTCGCGTGGATGTTGCCGTCGATCCAGAACGCGGGCTTCTCGTCCGCCGGGCCGGTCTTCGCGTTCGTGACGGTGACGAGCCAGAGCTCGCGCCCCTCGTGGCTCTTGCCGATCGAGGCGACGCTGCAGAGCTCCGGATGGTCGCGGGCGAAACCGTGCAGGACGTCGGTGAGCTCGGGATAGCGGAGGAAGCGGTCGAACGCGGGAGCAGGCATGAAGGGGTGCGGCGGGCGGGAAGCGCGCAGTGTCCGGGGCGCCGCGCGACGGGTCAAGCCTCGGAGGGGGGCCCTGCGGCGATGGCCGCGAAATGAGGGTCAGGCCCCCGTTGACGAGACCCCGATCGACGGCGAGTTGCGCGTCGGCGAACGAACCTGGGTCTGACCCTGTTTTCCGGCGAATTGGGAGTCTGACCCTGATTTCCGCCGGGGCGCACGTTTCGCCCGGGCCCCGCGCCAGGCCGAAAATGCCGTATATTTGTACGGTATGTCGCCCGACCTGCTCCCCCCCTACGCCGAGCTCCACTGCGTCTCGAACTTCAGCTTCCTGCGCGGCGCCTCGCACCCCGAGGAGCTCGTCGAGCGTGCCGCCTCGCTGGGCTACGCGGCGCTCGCGATCACCGACGAGTGCTCGCTCGCGGGCGTCGTGCGCGCGCACCTCGCCGCGAAGGACGCGGGCATCGACCTTCTCGTCGGCAGCGAGTTCGCGCTCGCCGACGGTCCGCGGATCGCGCTCTACGCGACCGACCGCGAGGCCTACGGCGACCTCGCGCAGCTCGTCACGCGCGGGCGGCGGCAGGCCGCGAAGGGTGCCTACCGGCTCGCGCGCGCCGACGTCGAGGCGCTCGCGTCGCGGTGCCTCGCGCTGTGGCTGCCGGGAAAGGATGCCGGCGACGCCGAGGCGAGCTGGATCGCGGCGACGTTCCCCGGCCGCGCGTGGCTCGCGGTCGAGCTCTTCGCGCGCGCGGGCGACGCGGCGCGGCTCGCGGCGCTCGAGGCGATCGGCCGCGAGCACGGCCTGCCGCTCGTCGCCGCCGGCGACGTGCACATGCACGTCCGCGCGCGCCGCGCGCTGCAGGACACGCTGACCGCGATCCGCCTGCGCACGCCGGTCGCGCAGTGCGGCTATGCGCTGTTCCCGAACGCCGAGCGGCACCTGCGCTCGCGCGCGCGCCTCGCGACGATCTACCCGCCCGAGCTCCTCGCCGGGACGCTCGCGCTCGCCCGCCGCTGCCGCTTCTCGCTCGACGAGCTCCGCTACGAGTATCCGGAGGAAGTCGTGCCGCCCGGCGAGACGCCCGCCTCGCACCTGCGCAAGCTCGTCGAAGCGGGGCTCGTGCGGCGGTACGGCCCCTCACCCCGGCCCTCTGCACGCGAGTCGGCGGGCGCCGTTCCCCCCTCGCCCCGCGTCAGCGGGGAGAGGGGCGGGGGTGAGGGGACGATGCTCCGCGGCGACGCGACCTTCCGCTGCCTCTCGGTTCCCTCCGACGTGCGCGAGCTGATCGAGCACGAGCTCGCGCTGATCGCCGAGCTCCGCTACGAGCCGTACTTCCTCACCGTCCACGACATCGTCGCGTTCGCGCGCTCGCAGGGCATCCTGTGCCAGGGGCGCGGCTCGGCCGCGAACTCGGCGGTCTGCTACGCGCTCGGCATCACCGAGGTCGACCCCGCGCGCATGTCGATGCTGTTCGAGCGCTTCATCAGCCGCGAGCGCAACGAGCCGCCCGACATCGACGTCGACTTCGAGCACCAGCGGCGCGAGGAGGTGATGCAGTACGTCTACGCGAAGTACGGCCGCGACCGGGCGGCGCTCGCGGCGACGCTCGTCACCTACCGGCCGAAGAGCGCCGTGCGCGACGTCGGCAAGGCGCTGGGGCTCTCGCTGGCCGAGGTCGACCGGCTCGCCGGCGTGTTCGCGTGGTGGGACGGGCGCGCGATCCACGCCGAGCGCCTCCGCGAGGCGGGCTTCGATCCGGAGAGCCCGCTGATCCGGCGCCTCGTCGCACTCGCGGGCGCGCTGATGGGTTTCCCGCGCCACCTGTCGCAGCACGTCGGCGGCTTCGTGATCGCGCGGGGCCTCCTCGAGCGCATGGTGCCGGTCGAGAACGCGGCGATGGCCGACCGCACGGTCATCCAGTGGGACAAGGACGACCTCGACGCGATGGGGCTCCTCAAGGTCGACTGCCTCGCGCTCGGCATGCTCTCGGCGATCCGGCGCTGCCTCGACATGCTGAACGAACCGGGGTCAGATTCAAATCTGACCCCGGTGGTGCCTCGCCGGATGCAGGACATCCCGGCCGAGGACCCCGAGGTCTACGCGATGATCCAGCGCGCCGACACGGTCGGCGTGTTCCAGATCGAGTCGCGCGCGCAGATGTCGATGCTGCCGCGCCTGAAGCCCGCGAGCTTCTACGACCTCGTGATCGAGGTCGCGATCGTGCGCCCCGGCCCGATCCAGGGCGGCATGGTGCATCCGTACCTGAAGCGCCGGCAGGGCAGGGAGCCGGTGACCTACCCGAGCGAGGCGGTGCGCGCCGTGCTCGAGCGCACGCTCGGCGTGCCGATCTTCCAGGAGCAGGTGATGCAGCTCGCGATCGTCGCCGCGGGATTCTCGCCGGGCGAGGCCGACCAGCTGCGCCGCTCGATGGCCGCGTGGCGCCGCAAGGGCGGCCTCGAGAAGTTCGAGGAGCGGCTGATCGAGGGCATGGGCAAGCGCGGCTACGGCGAGGCGTTCGCGCGCCAGATCTACCAGCAGATCCTGGGCTTCGGCGAGTACGGCTTCCCCGAGTCGCACTCGGCGTCGTTCTCGCTGCTCGTCTACGTGTCGGCGTGGCTCAAGCGCTACCATCCCGCCGCGTTCACCGGGGCGCTCCTGAACTCGCTGCCGATGGGCTTCTACGGACCCGCGCAGCTCGTCGCCGACGCGCGCCGCCACGGCGTCGAGGTGCGCAGTCCGGACGTGACCGCGAGCGACTGGGACTGCACGCTGGAAAAGGGAGGCGCACTCCCTTCCTCTCCGCCGTCCGGCGTGCGGACCACAGGGGGGAGAAGAGGGTCCGACCCCGCCTTTCAGACGGACGCGCTCGCGCGACGGCCGGCCTCTCCCTCTCCCTCCCTGCGGGGAGAGGGCCGGGGCGAGGGGGCGCCCCCCGAGCAGTGGGGCCTGCACGGCCCCGCACTGCGCCTCGGCCTGCGCATGGTGAGCGGCCTCACGGAAGCCGGCGCGAAACGCCTCGAGGACGCGCGCCGCGAGCGGCCGTTCGCCGACGTCGCCGACCTCGCGCGCCGCGCGCGTCTCGACCGCCGCGACCTCGAGGCGCTCGCCGACGCGGGCGCGCTCGCCTCGCTCGCCGGCCACCGCCACGACGCGGTCTGGGACGTCGCCGGCGTCGAGAAGCTGCCCGCCCTGCTCGACGGCGGCCGCTTCGACGAGCCCCGCGCGGAGCTCGCCGAGCCGACCGAAGGCGAGGACGTCGTCGCCGACTACCGGCGCCTGGGCCTCACGCTGCGCCGCCACCCGGTCGCGCTGCTGCGGAGCGAGCTCGCGAAGCGGCGCCTCTCGACCGCCGCGGACATCCTGCGCTCGCCGCACGGCCGCCTCGCGCGCACCGCCGGCATCGTGACCGGCCGCCAGCGGCCCGACACCGCGAGCGGCGTCGTGTTCGTCACGCTCGAGGACGAGACCGGCAGCACCAACGTGATCGTCTGGCGCGACCTCTCCGACCGCCAGCGCCGCGAGCTCCTCGGATCACGCTTGCTCGCGGTCTACGGCAAGGTCGAGCGCGAGGGTGAGGTCGTCCACCTGATCGCCGGGCGGCTCGTCGACCTGACGCCGCTATTGGGCTCGCTGCCGACGCGCTCGCGGGACTTCCACTGACGAGGCCGCCGCTCGCCCTCCGCTCAGCGTCCGCGCGCGCCCCGCCCGGGAAGGTACCGGCGCCACGACGCGAAGAGCAGCCCGCGCCGCCAGCGGTCGACGAAGTCGTCGGCGAAGCGCGAGCGGACGAGCGAGGGCCGCGCGCGCTCGGGATCGGCGTCGAGGTAGCCGAAGGCGAGCAGCTGCTCCTTCGCGATCGCGAGGGCCTCGCGCACCGCCCGCACGGGCCGGTGACGGTGCTTGCCGATCGCGCCGGTCCGCACGAGCGGCGCCACGCGCGCGATCGCGCCGTCGACGTCCGGCGCCCCCGCGTGGCGCAGCACCCGACCCGCGGTGGCGGCGAAATCCGTGCACAAGTCCTCGTAGCGCACCTCGAGGTACCGCTCGCCCAGCATCGACCCGTACGCGCGGGCGACGCGCACCGCGTTCGCCCAGTGGGCCGCGTTGTACAGGTGGCTGCGGCGGCGATACGCCGGGCCGCTCAGCTCGAGGCCGCGCCACCTCGCGATCCGGTCGGTGTCGAAGTAGATCTTGCGCCAGAAGGCGTCGTCGGGCCCGCGATGGTCGCAGAACGCCACGTCGCGCCCGTCGCGCACCAGGTGGATCACCCGGGCGCCCGGGAAAAGCTGCGCGAGGACGGGCAACGCGTACGCGCTCTCGCAGAGCTTCCAGCCCCACGGCCGCAGCGAGCCGGGGTCGTGGCCGTCGAGGTGCGCGTCGACGCACGCGCGCGCGCGCCGCGCGACCTCGCGCGCGGCCGCCGCGTCGGTCCACAACGCGGCGTAGTCCGGGTAATGCCGCCGGACGAGGTGCTCGACGAGGCGAAGGACGTCGAGAGAGTCCTCGGCGTCGTTGCGGTGCGCCCCCATGAACACGCCGCCCTCGACGAGGAGACGGGCGAGAAGACGGCTGCCCGAGTGCGACTTGTTGCAGACGATCACCGGCGCGGGGAGCCCCGCGCAGGCGTCGCGGATCTCGTCGATCGCGGGGCGGGGGGTCTCGTCCATCGTCGGGTCGAAGCGCGGGATCGCCGCCGGGGCCGCCGCCCGGCCGCGCGCATGCGCCGGCGTTAGAATGGGCCATGCGGCATCGAGCTCGCGAGCGAGCCTACCATGCGCCACCGTCCTCGCCCGCGGTGCGGCGGCCCGGCCCGGCGTGGAAGGCGAGCCTGCGGCACGGCGTCGAGCGGCTGGGCTTCGGCTCGCGGGATGCCGCACGTTCGATGTGGCTGCACGGCGCGAGCGCCGACGCCTTCTCCGCCGCCGCGGGGCTGGTGGACGAGCTGACGCACGGTCGGTCGGACGTCGCGCTCGTGGCGACCGCCTCCGATCGCGCGGCCGTCGACGAGTTGCGCGCGCGTTACCCGGACGACGTCGTCGTCGCGGCGCCGCACCCGTCGGCCGGCAGCCTCGACCGGTTCCTCGCCCGGCTCCGACCGTGCGCGCTGCTGCTGCTCGGCAGCGGTGCGAGCCTCGCGCCGGCGACGCTCGCGCGGGTCGCGGCCGCCGGCCTCCCGATCCGGCGCGTCGACGACCCGGGCGGCGCGGACGCCGCGTCGTTGCGCGCGCTGCTGCCTCCCGCCCCGTCGTGCGAAGCCGCGGCGCCCACCTGGCACGTGCCCTCGCTGCGCGACCGCGCCGGCCAGAGCCGACTGTGGGGCTCGCTCGCGCCCCTCCTGGCGAGGCGCCGCATCGACGACTTCGCGTCGCTGCGCGAGCGCCTCGGCGGGCCGCGCACGGTGCTCTGCCTCGGCAATGGCCCCTCGTCCGAGGACCCGAGGCTGGGCTCCGTCGATCACGACTGCCTGATCCGCGTGAACTGGCGCTGGCGCGAGCGCGGGTTCCTGACGCGGCCCGACGTCGTGTTCGTCGGGGACGCCGCGACCATCCACAAGGCGCCGCCCTGCATCTTCGGGCTGTGGAGCGAGAGGCTCGAACGCGCGATGCTGCTGCGCCACCTCGTGACGCGCGGTCTCGCCCCGATCGAGTACTTCACGGTCGAGCGCCTGACGCCCCTCGCCGCGGAGACCCGATGGCCGGCGCGGCCGAGCAACGGCGCGCTCGCGATCCTGACGGCGGCCGCGCTGGCGCCACAGCGGCTCGTCATCGCCGGCATCGACCTGTTCGCGCATCCGGCCGGCCGCTACCCGGGCGCGCCGCTGGCGCGCAACGAGTACGCGCCGTCGCACCGGCTCGACGTCGAGCTCGAGATCATCGAGCTCGCCCTCGCCGGCTACGCGGGCGAGGTCGTGATCCTGAGCGACATCCTGCGGGAACACCTCGAAGCCCGCCGCGGGCAGGCGCGCCGTGGCGCCTGACCGGATCCTCGGCGGCGCCGCGCCGCGCCGCATCCTCGTCGTCAAGCTGAGCTCGCTGGGCGACGTCGTGCTCTCGACCGTCGCGCTGCGCGCGCTCCGGCGCGCGTTCCCGGCCGCCGACCTGCGCGTCGCGATCGAAGCGCGCTTCGTCCCGCTCCTCGCCGCGAGCCGCGAGGTGGACGGCATCATCGAGGCGACGCCCCAGACCCGGCTCACGCCGCGCCTGCTGAGGGACGTCCATCGCGCGCTCGCGGCCGAGCGGACGCGGCGCGGACCGTTCGACGTCGCGATCGACCTGCAGGGTACGCGCCGCAGCGCCGCCTGGACCTACCTGAGCGGCGCTGCCGTCAAGGCCGGTCGGGGCAGCCCGCGTCCCGGATGGCGCCTCAGCCTGCCGCTCGATCGCACGGTGCATGCGGTGCGCAGTCACGCGGAAGTCTGCGAGCGGCTCGGCGTACCCGCGGCCGATCTCGGGCCGGCGCTCGCGACGTTGCCGGCGGACGAGGCGCGCCTCGACGCGATCCTCGACGCCACGCGGCTTCCGCGCGAGGGGCACGTGCTGCTGAACCCGTTCTGCGGATGGCGCTCCAAGAGCTGGCCGAAGGCGAAGGCCGCGGAGCTCGCGTCGCGCGTCGCCGACCGCCTCGGCGAGCGCGTCGTCGTGACCGGTGGGCCGGACGAGTCGCCTCGCGCCTCCGAGGTCGTGCGGCTCGCCGGCGACCGCAGCGCGGTCTCGCTCGCGGGCCGCCTGTCGCTCGGCGAGCTGGCCTGCCTCGCGCGCCGCGCCCGCCTGATGGTGAGCTGCGATTCGGGCCCGATGCACGTGGCCGCGGCGGTCGGCACGCGCGTCGTCGCGCTGTTCGGACCGACCTTGCCCGCGCACACCGGTCCCTGGGGCGACGGACACGCGGTCCTCCAGGCGCTGCCGACCCCCGATCATCACGAGTACCGTCGCGACGGCGCCGACCGCTACATGGACGCGCTCGCCGTCGAAGCGGTCGCCCCCGCCGTCTTCGAGGCGCTGCGCACGTCCGCGCCGCGCGAGGCGTCGCTCGCGTGACGCGCCGTATCGCCGTGTTCCTGCCGAACTGGGTCGGCGACGCCGTGATGGCGACACCGGCGCTGCGCGCGCTTCGGCGACGCTGGGGCCGCGGCGTCGAGCTCGTCGGCATCGGGCGTCCGACGATCGCCGACGTGCTGGCGGGTGCACCGTGGCTCGATACGGTGTGGCTGCGCGACGATCCCGACGCCGCGCCGCGCCTCGACTGGCGCGCGTTCGCGTCGCGGTTTCGCGCGATGCCGGTCGAGCTGACGGTCCACCTGACCAACGACTTCGCCTCGGCCCTCGCCGCGCGCCTGGGCGGCGTGCGGGAGCGTGCGGGCTACGCGCGCAACCGGCGCGGCTTCCTGCTGACCACGCGCCTCGAGCCGCCGGCGCGCGGCGGCCGGCTCGCGCCGGTGTCGGCGGTCGACTACTATCTCGGGCTCGCGTACGCGGTCGGGTGCGATCCCGAGCCGCCGCACGTCGAGCTCGCGACGACGCCGGACGACGAGGAGGCTGCCGATCGCGCGTGGACGACGCTCGGATTCGCGCGCGACGAATCGCCGGTCGTCGTCAACTCGAGCGGCGCATTCGGCTCGGCGAAGCGCTGGCCCGAGCGCTCCTGCGCGGCGCTCGCGTCGCGGATCGCGCGCGAGCTCGACCTTCCCGTCGTGATCCTCTGCGGCCCGGGAGAGCGCGAGCGCGCCGCGCGCGTCGCCGCCGACGCGGGGCACCCGCGCGTGCGCTGCCTCGACGGCGCGCCGCTCTCGATCGGCCTCTCGAAGGCCGTCGTGCGCCGCGCGCGCTGCCTCGTGAGCACCGACAGCGGGCCGCGGCACTTCGGCGCGGCGTTCGGGATTCCCGTCGTCGCGCTCTTCGGACCCACCGACCCCGCGTGGAGCGACACGCGCCACGGCGGCGAGGTGCGGCTCTCTCGCCCGGTCGACTGCCAGCCCTGCGCGAAGCGCGAATGCCCGCTCGGCCACCACGCCTGCATGGAGAGGCTCGGCGTCGACGAGGTCTTCGGCACCGTCGAGACGGCGGTCCGGCCTTCCGCTGCCGCGCCCGCCCCGCTCGTCGCCGCGCCACTCGGAGCGGGCGCGTGAAGATCGCGCTCGTCTGCGATCGCTACGATCCCGCCGGCGGCGGGCTCGAGCAATGGGCGTCCCGGGTCGTCCCGCTCCTCGAGCGGCGCGGTCACGAGGCGCACGTCGTCGCGTTCCGCTTCGCCGGCGACCTGCGTCCCGACCGGGCGCACGAGCTCGCGTGGCGCCCGGGACGCCTGGAGCGCGCCGCCGCCGTCGAGCGCGCGCTCGACACGCTCGCGCCCGACGTCGTGCACGACACCGGCGTCGGATGGCGCTACGACGTGCTCCACCCGCAGGGGGGCGCCAAGCTCGCGAACCACCGGCGCGACCTCGCGAGCCTGCCGGCCCTCGAACGGCTCCGGCGTCGCGCGAGCCCGACGCTCCATCGCTGGCGGCGCGAGGTCGGGGAGCTCGAGCGCCGCCAGTACCGCGTCGCCGACGGGCTCGTGATCGCGGTCTCCGCGATGGTGGCGCGCGACCTCGCCACGCTGCACGGCGTCGCCGGCGACCGGCTGCGGATCGTGCCCAACGGCGTCGACACCGATCGGTTCTCGCCCGACCGATGCGCCGCGCTGCGCGCCGGTGCGCGCGAGCGACTGGGCGTCGACGCATCGACGCCGGTCGTGTTGTTCGCCGCCCGCAATTCGCGGCTCAAGGGATTGCCGTCGCTGCTCCGCGCCTCCGCGCGCCTGCGCGACGGCGGCGCGCGCCTGCGCGTGGCCGCGATCGGAAGCGAGCCCGACGCGGGACTGCGCCGCGAGGCGGCGCGGCTCCGCCTCGAGGGCGTCGTCCACTTCGCCGGCAACGTGCCCGACGCGCTCCCCTGGTACGCGGCCGCCGACGCGTACGTGCTGCCGACCTGGTACGACGCGTGCAGCCTCACGGTGCTCGAGGCCTGCGCCTGCGGCCTGCCCGTCGTCACCACGCGGTGCAACGGCGCCGCCGAGCTCCTCGCGCACGGGTGCGACGGCTTCGTGCTCGACGACCCGGGCGACGTCCGGGGGCTCGCGGCGCTCGTCGGGCGGGCCCTCGACGCCCGCGCGTCAGGCCGCCTCGGGCGCGCGGCCCGCGAGGTCGCGCTGCGCCACACGCTGAACCGCAACGTCGACGCGGTCGAGAGCGCGTACGCCGACGCGATCGCTCGCCGCGCATCCTCGCGACCGCGCGCCGCCTGACCCCCCGATGGCCCGCCCCCTTCGCTCCGCGCGCCGCATCCTCGTCACCGGGGCCGGGGGCTTCGTCGGCTCGCACCTGGTCGAGCACCTGCTCGAGCTCGGCTGCCGCGTCCGGGCGATGGTCCGCTACCGGTCCGACGGGTCGCGCGGCTGGCTCGACGGCATCGACGACGCCCGCGGCCTCGAGGTCGTCGCCGGCGACGTCCGCGACCACGACACGACGCTCGCCGCGGTGCAGGGCTGCGACGTCGTCTTCCATCTCGCCGCGCTGATCGGGATCCCGTACTCGTACGTCGCGCCGCTCGCCTACGTCCGCACGAACGTGGAGGGCACGCTCAACGTGCTCGAGGCCGCCCGCGCGCACGGCGTGGAGCGCGTCGTCGTGACCTCGACCAGCGAGGTCTACGGGACCGCGCGGCGCGTCCCGATCGACGAGACGCATCCGGTGCGCCCGCAGTCGCCCTACGCGGCGTCGAAGGCCGGCGCCGACGAGCTCGCGCTGAGCTTCCACCGCTCGTTCGGGCTGCCGGTCGCGGTCGCGCGGCCGTTCAACGTCTACGGCCCGCGCCAGTCGGACCGCGCGATCGTCCCGGCGATCGCGACGCAGCTCCTCGCGGGCGGCCCGGTGCGGCTCGGCAACCTCGCGCCGACGCGCGACTTCACGTGGGCAGGCGACACGGCGAGCGCCTTCGCCGCGATCGCGGGCTCCGACGCGCTCGTCGGCGAGGTCGCGAACGTCGGCAGCGGCGCCGAGATGTCGATCGGCGCGCTCGCCGAGCTCCTGGGTCGCCTCGCCGGCCGCGAGGTCCGGGTCGTCCACGATCCCGCGCGCATGCGGCCGGCGGCGAGCGAGGTCGACCGGCTGTGCTGCGACAGCTCGAAGCTCGCGTCGCTCACCGGCTGGCGGCCGGGCGTTCCGTTCGAGGACGGCCTGCGCCGGACGCTCGACTGGATCGCCCCGCGCCTTTCGCGCTACCGCGTCGGCGAGTACCGGCTGTGACGGCGCGATGAAAGCGGTCGTCCTCGCGGGCGGCCAGGGGCGCCGCCTCCATCCCTACACGCTCGCGATCCCCAAGCCGATGATGCCGGTCGGCGAGCGTCCGATTCTCGAGCGCCTCGTCGCGCAGCTCCGCCGCGGCGGCATCGACGACCTGATCCTCGCGACCGGCCACCTCGGCGAGATCGTCGAGGACCATTTCGGCGACGGCCGCGCCTTCGGCGTGTCGATACGCTACTCGGGCGAGGACCGGCCGCTCGGCACCGCGGGCCCGCTCGATCTCGTCCGGACGCTGCTCGACGGCACGTTCCTGGTCGTCAACGGCGACGTGCTGGCCGACTTCGACTTTCCCGCGATCGTCGACGACCACCGCCGGCGCGCGAGCGACGCCACCGTGGTCCTCGCGCGGCACGCCGAGACGATCGACTTCGGCGTCGTCGGGCTCGACGACCGCGGCGACGTCGCCTCGTGGAGCGAGAAGCCCGTGGTCGAGCGGCTCGTGAGCGCCGGCTGCTGCGTGCTCGAGCCCGCAACGCTCGCCCTCCTCGCCCCCGGGGTGCGCACCGACCTGCCGGATTTCCTGATGGGGCTCGTTCGCGAGGGCCTGCGCGTCCGCGGCCACGTGCACCGGGGTCGCTGGCTGGACATCGGCCGCCCGGCCGATTACGAGCGGGCGTGCGCCGAGGCGGCGCGGTCCGGGCTTCCGTGACGACCGGACGCCCCCGCGTGCTCGTGGCTGGCGGGACCGGCTTCCTGGGCACGCCGATCGCCCGACGGCTGCGCGCCGACGGCTTCGACGCCGTCGTCGCGAGCCGGGCGACCGGCGTCGACCTCTCGGACCCGGGCGCCGTCGCGGCGTTGCCGCCCTGCGAGGCCGTCGTGCACGTCGCGGGCGGACCGTCGGCCCGCGAGCCGGAGGTCGAGCACCCGACGATCACCCGCAACCTGCTCGAGTTCGCGCGCCGCTCGGGTGCGCGGCTCGTGCTCGCCAGCACGTTCGTCTACGGCGCGTCCCCGCGCGTGCCCGCCTCCGAGGCCGACGCCCCGCGACCCCACACGCGGTACGCGGCGAGCCGCCTCGCCAGCGAGGAGCTCGGCCGCGCGTACCAGCGCGACTTCGGCGTGCCCGTCGACGCGCTGCGCGTGTTCAACGCGTACGGCCCCGGCCAGCCCGCCGCGTTCGTCGTCCCGACCATCGTCGCGGGAGCGCTGGCCGGCCGCATCGAGCTCGCCGACCCCGCCCCGCGCCGCGACTTCGTGCACGTCGACGACGTCGCGCGCGCGTTCGCGCTCGCCGCCGGGCGGCGGTCGCGCGGCTTCGACGTCTTCAACGTCGGCTCGGGCGAGAGCCGTTCGGTCGATTCGGTCGCGCAGGCCGCCGCGCGGCTCGCCGGCGGCCGCGTCGAGATCGCCTATTCGGGCGCGGTGCGCGGCGACGAGGTTCCGGAAGCGCGCGCGGACGTCCGCAAGGCGGCCCGGGTCCTGCGCTGGCGCGCGGAGACCGGCTTCGACGCCGGGCTCGCGTCGCTGATCGCGTCGGCCCGGGAGGCGCGGCGATGAACCCTCGCCCGCGGCTCGTCGCCTACACGCACATGCGCGACGACCCCGCCGCGCGCTTCCGGGTCCGCCAGTTCATCCCGCGCTTCGAAGCGGCGGGCTGGAGCGTCTCGCACCGTCCGTGCCGCCCGGAGCGTCCCTGGCAGAGCCCCTACGCGAGTCCGCCGGTCCGGTGGATCCATCGGCGCCTCGGCGTCGCCGCGCGCCGGCTGCGCCGGTGGCGGGACATCCGCGACGCGGCCGCGTACGACGTCGCGCTCGTCAACCGCGACCTGCTCGAAGGCCGCACCGTCTACGAGGAAGCCCTGCTCCGGCACAATCCCCGCGTGATCTTCGACTTCGACGACGCGATCCACCTCGGCGCGAAGGAGGCGCACGTCGCCTGGGTCTGCGAGCGCGCCGCGTGGGTGACCGCCGGCAACGAGCTCCTCGCGGGCGTGGCCCGCAGGTACACCGACCGCGTGAGCGTGCTGCCGACCGTCGTCGACACCGACGCCTACCCGCCGCCGGCCGAGCGAACGCGCGGCGGGCCGCTGCGCGTCGGCTGGCTGGGATCGGATCTCTCGATCCGCGAGACGCTCTTCCCGTTCGCCTCCGTGCTCGCGGAGCTCCAGGCGGACCTCGGCTTCGAGCTCGTCGTCGTCACGAAGCCGAGGCGCGAGATGCCGGCTCCGCGCCTCCGCTGGCGGCACGTCGAGTGGAGCCCGGACGCCGAGACGCGTATCGCGCGGGCCTTCGACGTCGGGATCATGCCGCTCGCCGACGACGAGTTCCAGCGCGGCAAGTGCGGCTGCAAGCTCCTCCAGTACATGGCCGCGGGGCTCCCGGTCGTCGCCTCGCCGGTCGGCGTCAACACGCGGATCGTCGGCCCGGATCGCGGCTTCCTCGCTCGCGACGCCGCGGAATGGGGCGAGTCGCTCGCGCGGCTGCGCGATCCGGCGTTGCGCCGCGAGCTCGGCGCGGCCGGACGCCGGTACGTCGAGCGCGAGTATTCGGTGAATGCCTGGTTCCCGCGGCTGCTCGACGTCGTCGAAGGCGTGCGCGACGGTGCGCGTCCCGCGAGCTTCGACATGCGGGCCTGAGCGTGCACCCGCTCGTCTTCGAGGCGTTCGACCGCCTCTGCCGCGAGCACGACGCCGGCGGCGACGTGCTCGAGATCGGCGCCACGCCGGACGCCTCGACGCTGCTCTGCCTGCCCGCGCTCGCGGGGGCGAAAAGCCGCGTCGGCGTCAATCTCGAAGGCGCAGCGGATTTCGACGGCTTCCGGATCGTCGGCGCGAACGCGAACGACCTCGCCGGCTTCGCGGACGCCTCGTTCGACACCGTGCTCTCGAACTCGGTGCTCGAGCACGATCCGCGCTTCTGGCTGACGCTCGCCGAGATGCGCCGCGTCGCGCGTCCCGGCGCGTTGATCGCGATCGGCGTGCCCGGCTTCGCGTCGTCGGGGCCGCGACGCCCGCTGAAGCGGCTCGCCCGCCTCCCGCTCGCGGGCCGGATCGTCCGCCGCCTCGCCGCGGCACGGCTCGCCACGACGCCGACGCTCGACGTCCACGCTTTCCCCGGCGACTACTACCGGTTCAGCCCCCTCGCGGTGCGGGAGGTGCTGCTCGCGGGGCTCGAGGCGCCGGACGTCGTCGCCCTGATGTCGCCGCCGAGGCTCCTGGGCTCGGGACGGGTGCCCAAGGGATCGCGCCAGCCGCCCGGCACGCGAGCCCGCGACACCGAACCGACCCTGGCGCGCCCTTCGGCGCCCTTTGGGTAAGATCACCGGGTCTTCGACGACCGATCGGCACCGTGGTGCGGAGCGGAGAGACGGACGTGGCCCGACCGGAGTTCGACATCGTGGTGATCGGCGGCGGCGCCGGCGGGCTGGTCGTCGCCGCCGGCGGCGCCGCGCTCGGCGCGAAGGTCGCGCTGGTCGAGAAGCACCGGCTGGGCGGCGACTGCCTGTGGACCGGCTGCGTGCCCTCGAAGACGCTGATCAGGTCGGCGGCGGTCGCGCACGCGATGCGCCACGCCGACCGCTGGGCGCTCGCGCCGCGCGAGCCGATGCCCGACCTCGCCGCGGTCATGGAGCGCGTCGCGTCGGTCATCCGCGGCATCGAGCCGCACGACAGTCCCGAGCGGTTCCGCTCGCTCGGCGTCGACGTGATCCTCGGCGAGGGCCGCTTCGTCGCGCGCGACGCGTTCGAGGTGAACGGGCGCCGGCTCGCCGCGAAGACGTTCGTGGTCGCGACGGGATCGCGGCCCGCGATGCCGCCGATCCCGGGGCTCGCCGAGGCGGGCGCGCTCACGAACGAGACGCTGTTCGACCTGCGCGAGGACGTACCGCGCCTGATCGTGATCGGCGGCGGCCCGATCGGCTGCGAGATGGCGCAGGCGTTCCGGCGCCTCGGCAGCGAGGTCACGCTCGCCGACGTCGCGCCGCGGATCCTCGCGCGCGAGGACGCGGACCTCGCCGAGGTCGTGCAGCGCCGCATGGCCGACGAGGGCGTGACGTTCCACCTCGGCGCGTCGATCGCGAAGGTCGACGGCCGGCGCGGCGAGGTTCGCCTGACGCTGAAGGCCGACGACGGCCGCGAGCGCACCGTCGCGGGCACGCACCTGCTGGTCGCGGCGGGCCGCAAGGTCAACCACGAGGGCCTCGGACTCGAAGCGGCGGGCGTCAAGGTCGAGAACGGCCGCATCGTCGTCGACGATCGCCTCCGCACGACGAACCCGCGCGTCTACGCGATCGGCGACGCGGCGGGCGGCTACCAGTTCACGCACCTCGCCGAGCATCACGCGGGCATCGTGCTCCGTCAGGCGATCTTCCGGCTGTTCTGGACGAAGCCGTCGAAGGTCGTCCCGTGGTGCACCTACACCGACCCCGAGCTCGCGCGCGTCGGGCTCTCGGAGGACGAGGCGCAGCAGCGGGGAATCGCGCACAGGGTCTACCGGTTCGCGTTCGACGAGATCGACCGCGCGCGCGCCGAGGACGAGACCGAGGGCTTCGCGAAGCTCGTCACCGATCCGCAGGGCCGGCTGCTCGGCGCCGCGATCGTCGGGGTGCACGCCGGCGAGCTGATCGCCGAATGCGTGCTCGCGGTGTCGAAGGGCATGAAGGCCGGCGACCTCTCGGCCACGATCCACGCCTATCCGACGCTCGCCTCGGTCGTGCGGCGCGCGGCCGACCAGCGCCTCAAGGAAGGGCTGACGCCCGCCTCGAAGGCGTGGATCCGTCGGGTCTTCGGACTTCGCGGAGCGTGAGCGTGACGGACTCGCCCTCCCCGCGCGATGCCCGGTCTGCGGGCCTTCCCTGGCCCAGGATCGCCCTCGCCGGGCTGTTCGCGGGCGTCGTCGTCGCGTTCTTCGCGCTGGGCGGGCACCGCTACCTCGCGCTCGACGCCGTCAAGGCGAACCGCGACGCGCTGCTCGCGTTCACGCAGCAGCACTACGCGGCGGCGCTCGCGATCGCGTTCGCCGTCTACGTTGCGGTCACCGCGTTCAGCCTGCCCGGCGGCCTCGCGATGTCGCTCGCGGTCGGCTTCCTGTTCGGCCGCTGGGTCGGGACGGTGCTCGTGGTGATCGCCGCGACGATCGGCGCGACGATCGTGTTCGTCGCGGCGCGCTACGTGTTCGCGGACGCCGCCCGGCGGAAGCTCGGGGCGCTCGGCGAGCGCATCAACGCGGGCTTCAACGAGGGCGCGTTCAACTACCTGCTCTTCCTGCGCCTCGTGCCGCTGTTTCCGTTCTTCCTCGTGAACCTCGCGCCCGCGTTCACGACGGTCCCGCTGTCGACCTACGTGCTCGCGACGCTCGTCGGCATCGTCCCGGGCACGTTCGTGTTCGTGAATCTCGGCCAGACGCTCGGCCGCATCGAATCGGTCCGGGGGCTCGTCTCGGTCGAGACCCTCGCCGCCTTCGCGCTGCTGGGCCTCTTCGCGCTCGTGCCGGTCGCGCTCCGGCGGATGCGCGCGCGCGGCGATACGCCGCCCGCCCCGCGATGATCCGGCTCTCGGTGGTCGTCCCGGCGCTCGACGAGGCGGACGGGATCGCGGCGGCGCTCGACGCGCTCGCGCCGCTGCGCACCGCCGGCCACGAGGCGATCGTCGCCGACGGCGGCAGCCGCGACGCGACCGTCGCGCTCGCCAGCCCCCGTGCCGACCGCGTGATCGCGGCGCCGCGCGGGCGCGCCTCGCAGATGAACGCGGGAGCCGCGGTCGCGTCGGGCGACGTGCTGCTGTTCCTGCACGCGGACTCGCGGCTGCCCGGCGACGCCCCCGCCGCGATCGACCGCGCGATCCGCTCCGGCCGGCGCTGGGGACGCTTCGACGTCGCGATCGACGGCCGCTCGCGGATGCTGCCGATGGTCGCCGCGGCGATGAACCTGCGCTCCCGGCTCACCGGCATCGCGACCGGCGACCAGGGAATCTTCGTCGAGCGCGCGCTGTTCACGGAGATCGGAGGTTACCCGCCCATCCCGCTGATGGAAGACGTCGAGCTCTCTCGCACGCTCAAGCGCCGCGCCGGCCGCCCCGCGTGCCTCGCCTCGCGCCTCCGCACCTCGGGCCGGCGCTGGGACCGCGACGGCGCGTGGCGGACGATCCTGCTCATGTGGCGGCTGCGCGCCGCATGGGCGCTGGGCGCCGATCCCGCGCGACTCGCGAAGGCCTATGCGTCGCCGGGCGCGCGCCGCCGCGTGCTCCAGGTCTTCGCGAAGGCGCCGGTGCGCGGACAGGTGAAGACGCGCCTCGCGAGCGCCGTCGGCGACGACGCCGCGCTCGCCGCGTACCGCGAGATGGTCGAGCGGACCTTCTCCGTGGCCGGCGAGGCGCGCAGGCGCGGGACCGTCGCCTCGATCGAGCTCTGGTGCGCGCCCGACGCGACGCATCCCGAGCTCGTCGAATGGGCGCGGCGCCACGGCGCGACGCTGCACGTCCAGCAGGGCGACGACCTCGGCGCGCGGATGCGGTACGCGCTCGCCGAGGCGCTCGCGCGCGGCGACGTCCCGATCCTCGTCGGCACCGACTGCCCGGCGATCGACGCCGCCTACCTCGCGTCGGCCTCGGCCGCGCTCGAGGCCGGCGACGCGGTGCTCGGCCCGGTCGAGGACGGCGGCTACGCGCTCGTCGGCCTCGCCCGCGACGTGGACGCGTTCTCCGGGATCGCGTGGAGCACGCCGACCGTCATGGCCGACACGCGCGCGGCGTTCGCGCGCGCGGACGCCCGCTGGATCGAGCTCCCGGCGCTGTGGGACGTCGACACGGTCGAGGATCTCGCACGATGGCGCGCGCCGGCCGTGCGGGCGGCATGAGCGGCACGAGATGCGGAGCGCGCGCGATCGCGGCGATCGCGTTCGCGTGCACCGCGACGCTCGCCGCCGCCCAGCCTTCGCCGCCGGATCGGCTCGACGTCGGCCCGTTCTCGCGCGCGGCCCCCGGCGGGCCGCTGCCCGAGGGCTGGGCGCCGCTCACGTTCCGCCGGATCGCGCGGCACACGCGCTACGCGCTCGTGCACGACGCCGGGCGGGGGACGGTCGTCGAGGCGATCGCCGAGGCGTCCGCGTCGGGGCTGGTCCGCAAGCTCGACGCCGAGCCGAAGTCCTGGCCGACGCTGTCGTGGTCGTGGAAGGTCGGGCGGCCGGTCGCGAAGGGCGACGTCACGCGCAAGTCGGGCGACGACTACGCGGCGCGCGTCTACGTGACGTTCCGCATGCCGTCCGAGCGGCTCTCGCCCTTCGAGCGCATGCGGCGCACCGCCGCCTCGTCCCTGTTCGGCGACGACGTGCCCGACGCCGGCCTCGTCTATCTCTGGGACGCCCGGACGCCGGTCGGCACGATCGTCCCGAACGCGTACACCGACCGCGTGCGGATGATCGTGGTCGAAAGCGGGAGCGAGCGCGCCGGCCGGTGGCTCGCCTACGAGCGGGACCTGGCCGCCGACTACCGCGCCGCGTTCGGCGAGGACGCGCCGCCGCTCTCGGGCGTCGCGATCATGACCGACACCGACGACACCGGCGAGTCGCTGCGCGCGTGGTACGGCGACATCGCGCTCTCGCGCGCGCCTGCCGCGGCGAAGCCCGCGCCGGCCCCGTAACGCCGGCGCGTCAGGCGTTCTGCGCGACCGAGCAGGCGGCCGAGGCCGCCTGGTTCGCCTTCGCGATCGCGACGTTGATCCGGACGTCCTCGGGAACGCCGTTCTTCACCGCCGTGATCTCGGCGAGGATCGAGATCGCGATCTCCGGCGGCGTCCGGCTCCCGATGTAGAGCCCGATCGGCCCGTGCAGCCGCGCGACCTCGGCCGGCGAGAGCTCGAACTCGACGAGCCGCTGGCGGCGCTTGTCGTTGTTCGCGCGCGAGCCCAGCGCGCCGACGTAGAACGCAGGCGACTGCAGCGCCTCGATGAGCGCGAGGTCGTCGAGCTTCGGGTCGTGCGTCAGCGCGACGACCGCGCAGCGCTCGTCGAGCTTCATCGCGCGCGCCGTGTCGTCGGGCATCGTGCGCACGAGCGTGACGCCTGGAATGTCCCAGGTCTCCGTGTACTCCTCGCGCGGGTCGCAGACCGTCACCTGGTAGTCGAGGCCCACGGCCATTTGCGCCAGGTACTTCGAGAGCTGCGACGCACCGATCACGAGCATCCGGTAGCGCGGCCCGTGCACGGTCGTCAGCACCTTGCCGTCGAACTCGAGGCCGTCCGAGGGCTTCGCCGGGTGCAGCGTCGCGAAACCGCTCGCGAGGTCGAGCTTCCGCGCGACGAGGTGCCCGTCCTCGATCTCGCGCAACAGCGCCAGGATGCCGGATTCCTTCGTGAGCGGCTCGAGCACGAGCTGGATCGTCCCCCCGCAGGGCAGCCCGAAGCGCCGCGCCTCGTCGGCCGAGACGCCGTAGGTGACGACCTCGCACCGGGTCACCCTCAGGCCCTCGGCGCGCACGCGCTCGATCAGGTCGTCCTCGATGCACCCGCCCGACACCGAGCCGACGACGTGGCCGTCGTCCCGCAGCGCGAGCATCGCACCCGGCGGCCGCGGCGAGCTGCCCCAGGTCTTCACGACGGTCACGAGCAGCACGCGGCGCCCGGATTCCACCCACTCGGCGCTGCGCTTCAGGCATTCGAGGTCGACGCTGTCCATCGTCCGCTCCTTCAGAACTTGATGCCGCCGCGCGTCGCGAGCCACAGGATCAGGGCGACGATCACGGCGATCGCGGCATAGCGAACCCACCGGCCGCTTCCGGCGGTCTCGGGCTCGAGCGCGGCCTCGGCCGCCGCCTCCGCCGCCTCCGCCGGCGGCGGCCCGAGCCGCTCGGCGAGCCGGGCGAAGAAGTCGTCGGCGATCTTCGCCGCCGCGCCGTCGACCAGCCGCGACCCGATCTGCGCGAGCTTGCCTCCGATCTGCGCCTTCGCGACGTACGCGAGCGACGTGCCGGCGTCGGCCGGCGAGAGCGACACCTTCGCCTCGCCGCTCGCGAACCCGGCCGCCCCGCCCTGCCCGGTGAATTTGAGCGTGTAACCGGCCGGCGGGTTCACGTCGGCGAGCTCGACGCGGCCGGCGAAGCGCGCCGAGACCGGCCCGATCTTCGTGGCGACGGTCGCGGACCACGCGCCGTCGGGCTCCCGGACGAACGACTCGCAGCCGGGGATGCAGGCCTTGAGCGTCTCGGGATCGTTGAGCGCCTCCCAGACGCGCTCCGGGGGGGCGGGGACGAGGCGGGTGTGCGAGAGTTCCATGGGGGTCGGGCGGCCCGCGGCGACTCGCCACGGGCACGCATTGTGCTCTGCCGTTGTGATACTTTAGCCCCGCTACTCTATCGCAAGGCCATGGATACCGACACCCACGCCAACCGCGACACCCGGGACGTCCGCGTCGCCCAATCGCTGCTCCGTCTCGGGGCGAGCGTCGTCGTCCCCGCCACGCTGCCGCTCGCCGATCTGATCGCCCTGGCCCAGCAGGCGGCCGAGCGCGAGTCCATGCTGACGCTGCGCGGCGCCGCCGAACGCTCGTCGGCGGACCTGGAGCGGGTCGCGATGGCCGGCCGCGGCCACGTCACGTTCGACCTCTGCCCCTAGCCCGGACCGGACGCTCAGCGGGCCGCCCGCCGGACCCCCTTCTCTCCCCGCCGCCGGCTGCCCGGGGCTTCCCCGCGCGACAGCGTCCCGGCCAGCGCCTCGAGCGAGGCGAGGCTGTGCACGGGCAGGAAATCGTCCACCCAGGGCAGCATCGCCCGGATGCCGGCCGGCCGCGCCTCGAAATCGGCGTAGCGCAGCAGCGGATTGAGCCAGACCAGCCGCCGGCAGGACTTCGACAGCCGCTCCATCGCCTCGTCGAGCCCGGCGCCGGACTCGGCGTCGAGGCCGTCCGAGATCAGCAGGACGACCGCGTTCTGGCCGAGGAGCCGCCGCGACCAGTGCCGGTTGAACTCCGCGATCGACGCGCCGATCCGCGTGCCCCCCGCCCAGTCGGCGACCGCCGAGGAGACGCGCTCGAGCGCGACGTCGACGTCGCGGTGCTTGAGGTGGCGCGTCACGTTCGTGAGCCGCGTCCCGAACAGCATCACGTGCACGCGGTGCCGGTCGTTCGTGATCGCGTGCAGGAAGTGCAGCATCATCCGCGAGTAGCGGTCCATCGAACCCGAGATGTCGCACAGCACGACGAGCGGCGGCGTGCGGAGCGTGCGCGCACGGAACGCGAGCGGCGCCGCGGCGCCGGCCGCGCCAGCCGACCGCCGCAGCGTCGCCCGGAGGTCGATGCGGCGGCCGCGATCGTCCGGGCGCGTGCGGCGCATCGGCACCTTCGGCAGCGGCAGCCGCAGCCGCGCGAGCATCCGCTTGACCTGACCGAGCTCCTCGCCCGACATCGTCGCGAAGTCGCGCGTCTGCAGCACCTCGCGCGCCGAGAACGTGAACGCCGCGTCGAGCGTGACCTCGTCCTCGGCGTCGCGCTTCGGGATGTCGGCGGGCGGCGGCGCCAGCGCCTCCGCGAGACGCCCGGGCACCGCGGGCGGCGCCGGCTCCTCGCCGGTGCGGCCCAGCACCTGCGGCAGCATCGCCGCGACCATCTTCTCGAGCAGCTTCGGGTTGCGCCAGAACAGGTCGAACGCCTGCTCGAACAGGTCGAGGTGCTCGCGGCGCGAGCAGAGCACGGCGGCGAGCGCCTCGCGGAAATCCGTGCGGTTGCCGACGCCGACCGCCTCGACCGCGGCGAGCGCGTCGATCACCTTCGCCGGCCCGACCGGCAGCCCCGCGCCGCGCAGCACGCGGATGAAGTGCAGCACGTTCTCGGGCAGGTGCCCCTTCGGGGGCAGCGTCGCGAACCCCGCGAACGGATTGACGGTCCGCGGGACGGGCTCGGCCATCGTCACGCCGAGAGCTTCTTCAGCGTCTCGGGATCGCGGATGATGGCCTTCTGGCGCACCGCCGGGGCGCCGTAGAGGCCGGCCGGCGGATTCGTCTCGAGCCGCGAGAGCACCGCGGGGTCGTTGCAGCGCGCGTCGAACCGCACGCGCACCTCGTCGCCCGCGGAGGCGCCGGGCACGAAGCACGGGGTCCCGAGCTTCGCGTTGAGCGGCGCGAGGATGCCGGCCGCGACCAGGTCGGCCGCCGGGCCGCTCCCGGCGAGCTCGAGGTCCCAGGAGCGCTGCGCGGCGCCGGCACGCTGGCGCGACGAGAGCACCGCCGGCAGCCCGACGAACTCGCGCCCGACGAGGTCCGCGGCGCTGCCCTCGGGCAGCCCCTCGATCACCAGCGCCACGCGCCGGCCCGTCGCGACCACGTGCTGCAGGAAGAAGTCGCGCGTGAACTCGTCGGCGATCTTCGCGCCGATCGCCTTCAGCGCCTCCTCCTCGCTCGCCCAGCTCGCGGCGCCCTTCGGCAGCGTCGTGTTGTGATAGATCTCCTCGCCGGTCGCGCGGTCGACGGCCTTGATCGTCCACGACGACAGCGCGTACTTGGTGACCGTCAGCCCCGAGGCTTCGAGCCGCGTCGAGAGCCGCCGCACCTTCACTTCGCCGGTGATCGCGAAGTCGGCGGCGGAGCCTTCGGCCCCGCCTTCCGCCCAGGTGCGGAAGCCGAACGACTTGACGCGCTCCGCGAGCAGGTTCTCCGCGACCGGGGATCGCTGCGCCGGCGCGTCGGGGCGGTCCGCGTCGCGGGCGGCGATCGCGATCGAGATGCGCGGGTCGCCGTTCGCGCGGATCAGCTCGACGCGCTCGCCCTTGGTCATCTCGTTCAGCGACTTCTGGACGGCCTTGACGTTCACGACCGCCTCGGTCGTCATCGTCGCCACCCCGTCCTTCCCGATCGCCGGCTCGCTCTCGCGCACGACCGCCTGGATGAAGTCGCCGCTCCTCGAGACGAGCCGCGCCTGGATCACGTCGTAGTTCGTCGCCAGCGACCGGCGGTCGACCATGAGTCCCAGCGCCTTCTCGACGAGCTGCCCGCGTGCGTCCGCGCGGAGGTCGCCGGCGAGCTTCGCCTTGTCCGCCTGGTAGCGCGGGTCGTTCGCGTCGGCATACCCCGCCGCCGCGATCAGCATCGTTCCGGGCTGCGCCGCCGCCGCCGGGGCCGCGGGCGCCGGTGCCGCAGGCGGGGGGGCCGTCGCCGCGGGTGCCTGCGCCACCGCCGGCGCCCCGGAAGACGCGTCCGCCAGGTTCTTCCTCGGCCCGCCGACACCGCGCTCCATCCACCACCAGAGACCGGCGGCGATCGCCAGCGCCACGACCGTCACGACGATCGCGATCGCGGGCACGCCCGGCCTGCGCGCCGGGGTCTGGGGCGCCGACACGCTGCGCGGAACCGACGGACGCGGCGAGGCCGCAGCGCTGCTCTCCTGCGCCGGCGCAGGCGCCGGCGCCATCAGCGGCGACTTCGTGCTCGGCGCGACCAGCGTTGCCTCGCCGTCGTCCGCCGGCGCCGGGGCCGCCTGGCGCATCGCCGGCGTCGCGACCACCGTCGCCTCGCCGTCGAACGCCGCCGGTGCCGGCGCGGCCTTCGCCGCCGCCACCGGGCGGGGCGTGGCCAGCGCGCGCAACGCCACGGCGAACTCGGCCGCGGACGCGTAGCGCTCGTCCGGCCGCTTCGCGAGCGCCTTCCGCACGACCGCGTCCATCGCGTCGGGCAGCTGCACGTTCAGCGTCGACGGAGGAAGCGGATCCTCCTTCAGCACCTTCTGCATCGTCGTCGTCGTCGCGGCCGCGCCGAACGGGCGCTCGCCGGTGACGAACTGGTAGAGGATCACGCCGGTCGAGAACACGTCGGTGCGGCCGTCGACCGGGAGCCCGAGGATCTGCTCGGGCGACATCGAGCCCGGCGTGCCCATCACCGAGCCCGCCTGCGTGAGCGACGACGTGTCGAGGTGCGCGATCCCGAAGTCCGCGACCTTGACGGTGCCGTCGTCGAGGACGAAGACGTTCGCGGCCTTGACGTCGCGGTGGATCACGCCCTGCCGGTGCGAGTAGTCGAGCGCGTCGAGGATCTGACCGGTGCAGCGGATCGCGTCCGCCGTCGAGAAGCGCTCGCCGGCGTCGAAGCGCGACTTGAGGTCGCGTCCCGACACGAGCTCCATCGCGATGTACGAGGTTCCGCCGTCCTCGCCGAAGTCGAAGATCGAGACGATGTTCGGGTGATTGAGGCGCCCCGCCGCCTCCGCCTCGCGGCGGAACCGCGCGAGGATCGTCGGCGCCTCCGTGCCGTCGAGCTGGTCGGCGCGGATCGTCTTGAGCGCGACGACCCGCTTGATCATCGGGTCGTACGCCTCGTAGACGACGCCCATCGCGCCGCGCCCGAGCTCGCGGCGGATCTCGTAGCGCCCGAGCTTCTCGATCGCCGGCATCCCGCTCCTTCCCGTACCTGGGCCTCGACCGCTACTTGTATTTGGAGTCGATCTCCCAGACCGACTTCTGGACGAGCCGCTGCACCATCGTGTCGAGGCCCACGCCGCCCTTCTGCGACTCGGAGACGCCCAGCACCGACGACGAGGTCGCGCCGACCTCCATCTTCTCCTCGGTGTAGCCCTGCGCGAGCTGCTCGGTCGTCTCGGCGTTGATGATCTTGTAGCGCATGCCGATCACCCACACCGAGGTCGCCTCGTTCGACTGCACGGAGCCGATGCCACGCCCGGCGACGGTGCCGACCTGCGCGCCGCGCCACGACCCGCTGAACACCCCCGCCAGCGCGGCCATGTCGCCGATGGCGCGCCCGTCGAACCCGGACTGCGCGGCGGCGATCTGCTCGGTCTTCAGGATGTCGAACCTGACGACGTACTTGGTCGTCTTGAGCTTGCCCATCCGCAGCATCTTGCGCGCCGCGTCCTGGTCGCCGAGGTTGTAGGCGAGCTCGAACTCGCGCAACAGCGGCCCCAGGTTCGAGCGCTCGAGCACCTGGAAGTTCGCGTTCGAGAGCTCGAGCTCCGCGTAGTCGGCGATGTTGTTCGCCGTGAACTTCTGCGTGAACGTCGCGTTGTTGCTCTTGACCTCGCCGGGGATGACGATCAGCGCCGGCCCCTTCCTGTTCTTGTTGGCGTACTCGACCGGCTGGTACATCGCCTGGTCGGCCGCGGCGTTGGCCTGCTGCGAGGTCTTGCCGCCCGCGGTCGGCGAGGGATTGCCGAACTGGGGCTGCGCGCAGGCGAGCGTCGCGGCGAGCGCGAGCGCCGATCCGTTCAGCGCGCGCAGCGCGATGCCGGAGATGCGTGGATTCATGGCGACCTCCTCGTGCTTCGTAGGGCTTCGGATCCGGGCGTCACGGCTTCTTCGGCGCCGGCTTCGCCGGCGCGCCCAGCCCCGCCTTGCTGCAGTAGTCGGCGTACAGCTGCGCGACGACCTCGTCCGCCTGCTCCTCGACGAGCGTGAGCGCCATGCGCGCGACGTCCGCCCCGGCGTAGGAGGCCGACCGCGCGCTCGCGGTCGAGATCGGCCGCCCGTCGCTCCCGGTGAGCGTGAATCCCATGTCGACCGACACCTGGTTGACCGCGATCACCCGGTTTCCCGAGGCCTGCGCCGTGATGAGCCCCCGCAGCACGAAGCTGGCCCCGAGCCGCTTCGAGGCCGACAGCGCCGCGTCGGGGTCGTTGCGCATCACCGCGTCGATCTCGGCCTGCGCGACCTGGCGGCGGATCTCCTCGGGCGTGTACGTCCGCAGGCCCAGCGCGCGGAGCCGGCGGTTGATCGCCTCGTAGTGAGGGCCGTAGTTCTGCTGCTCGGCGAACACGTAGCCGTTCGACTGCCGCTCGCCGATCACGACCATGATCTTCCGGTTCCTGAGGTCGCTGCGGCACGGCGTCGACAGCTGCGCGGCGATTCGGCTCTCGCGCGCCTCGCGCTCGGCGCGCTCGTCGTCGTCCGGCTTCGAGAAGCTGAAGCCCTGCGAGTGGGCGAGCCCCGCCGCGACGACGATCGCGAACGCAGCGGCCGGCAGGGCCAGACGGGGCTTCATGGACGGGTCGCTGCAAGAAGCGTGCGAGGGCGGACGACGGGCGAATGTAGCCCAACGGACCGCCAAAATCCACCGCGGCCGAGCCGCGAAAAATCGCGTTCCGCGCCGGCCCGCCGCCGCGTCACGCGCCCGCGGCCGACTGCTTCGCCTCGGCGACGATCTTCGCCGCGACCTCGGGCGTGATCGCGCCGACGTCGTCCTGGTACTTGAGCAGCACCCCGATCGTGTCGGCGACCGTCGCGGGGTCGAGCGCGAAGCGGTCGAGCGCGACGAGCGCCTCGGCCCAGTCGAGCGTCTCGGCCACGCCCGGCGCCTTGAACAGGTCCATCGTGCGCAGCCTCTGCGTGAACGCGACGAGCTCGCGCGCGAGCGACTCGGGCGCCTGCGGGCACTTGCGCCGGACGATCTCGAGCTCGCGAGCCGCATCCGGGTAGTCGACCCAGTGGTAGAGGCAGCGGCGCTTGATCGCGTCGTGGATCTCGCGCGTGCGGTTCGACGTGATGACGACCATCGGCGGATGCGCGGCGCGGATGGGCCCCAGCTCGGGGATCGTCACCTGGTATTCGGCGAGCACCTCGAGCAGGTACGCCTCGAACGGCTCGTCGGCGCGGTCGAGCTCGTCGATCAGGAGCACCGGCGCGACGCCGTCGGGCGGCGCGAGCGCCTCGAGGATCGGCCGCTTCAGCAGGAACCGCGTCGTGAAGATGTCGTGCGCGAGCTCGTCGCGCACGACGTGCCCGCCCGCCTCCGCCAGCCGGATCTCGATCATCTGCCGCGGATAGTTCCACTCGTAGACCGCCGACGCGGTGTCGAGGCCCTCGTAGCACTGGAGACGCACGAGCCGGCGCTGCTGCGCGGCCGCCAGCACCTTCGCGATCTCGGTCTTGCCGACGCCGGCCTCCCCTTCGAGGAACAGCGGGCGTCCGAGCTTGAGCGACAGGAAGACGGCGGTCGCGAGGCGCCGGTCCGCCACGTAGTTCTGCGAGCGCAGGAGGTCGAGCGTCGCGTCGACCGACGCGGGCGGCGGCAGGGGGCTGGCGGCGGGGCTCATTGCGGAGGGAGACGTCCTGAAGGCAGCGGGGGCGGCGCCCGACGGGCGCCCCCGAGAATGCCACAACCGGCGCGGGGTCCCGGGCCGGCCGCCGGCGTCGCGGCCGGGGGGTCGCCGGAACGGGACGCCGCTTCAGCCCGCCGCCTCGACCGCGCGCGCAGCCATCACCGACACGAGGTGCGCCCGATACGCAGGCGACCCGTGCAGGTCCGAATTGAGATCGGTCGCGCTGACCTTGACCGCCTTCGCGGCGGCCGCCGTCCAGCTCTTCGCGAGCGCCTCCTCGACCGGCTTGCAGCGGAACACCGAGGACGCGGCGCCGGTGACCGCCACCCGCACGCCGGACCCGGTCTGCGCGGCGAACACGCCGACGAGCGCGAAGCGGGATGCCGGATTCGGGAACTTCGCGTAGGCGGCCTTCTTCGGCACCGGGAAGCTCACCGAGACGATGATCTCGTCGGCGGCGAGCGCGGTCTCGTACATGCCCTTGAAGAAGTCGTCGGCCGCGATCTTCCGCTTGTTCGTGACGACGGTCGCGCCCAGCCCCAGCACCGCCGCCGGCCAGTCGGCGGCCGGGTCGTTGTTCGCGAGCGAGCCGCCGAGCGTCCCCATGTTGCGGACCTGCCGGTCGCCGATGCCTTCCGCGAGCGCGGCGAGCGCCGGGATCGCGCCCTTGACGACGTCGGACGAGGCCACTTCGGCGTGGCGCGTCATCGCGCCGATCGTCACGTGGTCACCCTCGCGGCGGATGCCCTTCAGCTCGGCGAGGCCCGACAGGTCGACGACGTGACCGGGCTGCGCGAGCCTGAGCTTCATCGCCGCGACGAGGCTCTGTCCGCCCGCGAGCGCCTTGCCGCCGGTCTTCGCGAGCAGGGCCGCCGCGTCCGCGACCGACTTCGCCTGGTGGTGTTCGAATGCGTACATGACGGTCTCCTCAAGCCTTCTTCGCGGACTGGATCGCCTGCCACACGCGGTGCGGCGACGCCGGCATGTCGAGGTGCTTGACGCCCACCGGCGCGAGCGCATCCATCACGGCGTTCATCATCGCGGCCGGCGAGCCGATCGCGCCCGCCTCGCCACAGCCCTTCACGCCGAGCGGATTGTGCGTGCACGGCGTCACGGTCGTCGCGACCTTGAACGACGGCACGTCGTCGGCGCGCGGCATCGCGTAGTCCATGTAGCTGCCCGAGAGGAGCTGCCCGCTCTGCGGGTCGTACACGCACTGCTCGAGCAGCGCCTGCCCGAGCCCCTGCGCGAGCCCGCCGTGCACCTGGCCCTCGACGATCATCGGGTTGATCACGTTGCCGAAGTCGTCGCACGCGGCGAAGCGGTCGACGGTGACCACGCCGGTGTCCGGATCGATCTCGACCTCGCAGATGTGCGTGCCGGCCGGGTAGGTGAAGTTGGTCGGGTCGTAGAAGGCGGTCTCGTTCAGCCCCGGCTCCAGCTTGTCGAGCGGGTAGTTGTGCGGCACGTACGCCGCGAGCGCGACCTCGCCGAACGCCTTGCTCCGGTCGGTGCCCGCGACCGTGAACTTGCCGTCCTTGAACTCGATGTCGCCCTCGGCGGCCTCGAGCAGGTGCGCGGCGATCTTCTTGCCCTTGTTGACGATCTTGTCGAGCGCCTTGACGATCGCCGAGCCGCCCACCGCGAGCGAGCGCGAGCCGTAGGTGCCCATCCCGAACGGGATGCGGCCGGTGTCGCCGTGCACGACGTCGACGCTCTCGACCGGCACGCCCAGCCGCGCCGCGACCACCTGCGCGAACGTCGTCTCGTGCCCCTGCCCGTGGCTGTGCGAGCCCGTGAACACGGTCACGCTGCCGGTCGGGTTGACGCGGATCTCGCCCGCCTCGAACAGCCCCGCGCGCGCGCCGAGCGCGCCCGCGACGTTCGACGGCGCGAGCCCGCAGGCCTCGATGTACGACGAGTAGCCGATCCCGCGCAGCTTGCCGCGCTTCGCGCTCTCCGCCTTGCGCGCCGCGTAGCCCGCGACGTCCGCCACCTCGCGCGCCTTGTTCATCGACGCGTCGTAGTCGCCGGTGTCGTAGGTGAGCGCGACCGGCGTCTGGTGCGGGAAGGTCCGGATGAAGTTGCGCCGGCGCAGCTCGTCCTGCGGGATCCCGGTCTCGACCGCCGCCTGGTGCACGATCCGCTCGACCACGTAGGTCGCCTCCGGGCGCCCCGCCCCGCGGTAGGCGTCCACCGGCGAGGTCGTCGTGAACGCGCCGATCACCTCGCACCAGATCGCCGGCGTCGTGTACTGGCCGGCGAGCAGCGTCGCGTACAGCATCGTGGGCACCGACGAGCCGAACGTCGACAGGTACGAGCCCAGCGACGCGACCGTGTGGACGCGCAGCCCCAGGAACTTCCCGTCCTTGTCGAGCGCGAGCTCGGCGTGCGTCACGTGGTCGCGGCCGTGCGCGTCCGACAGGAACGACTCGCTGCGGTCCGCCGTCCACTTGATCGGGCGGCCCACGCGCTTGCTCGCCCACACGAGCGCCGTCTCCTCGCCGTAGAGGAAGATCTTCGAGCCGAAGCCGCCGCCGACGTCCGGCGCGATGACGCGCAGCTTGTGCTCGGGGAGCCCCAGCACGAACGCGCCCATCAGGAGGCGCTCGACGTGCGGGTTCTGGTTCGCGACGTAGAGCGTGTAGCTGTCCTCGGCGCGGTTGTAGCTCGCGTTCGCGGCACGGGGCTCGATCGCGTTGGGGATCAGCCGGTTGTTGACGATGTCGAGCTTCGTCACGTGCGCGGCCTTCGCGAACGCCGCCTCGGTGGCGGCCTTGTCGCCCAGCCCCCACGTGTAGCAGCGGTTGTCCGGCGCGATGTCGTGGATCACCGGCGCGCCCGGCTTGATCGCGTCCGCAGGGCTCACGACCGCCGGCAGCACCTCGTAGTCGACGTCGACGAGCTCGGCGGCGTCCTTCGCCTGGTGCACTGACTCGGCGACGACGAGCGCGACGCGGTCGCCGACGTAGCGGACCTTGCCCTGTGCGAGCACCGGATGCGGCGGCTCCTTCATCGGCGTGCCGTCGAGGCTCGTGATGAGCCAGCCGCAGGGCAGCCCGCCCACGCCCTGCAGGTCGGCGCCCGTGAACACGGCGACGACGCCCGGGGCGGCCTTCGCGCGCGACGTGTCGACGCCGCGGATCTTCGCGTGCGCGTGCGGCGAGCGCACGAACACCGCGTAGGTCTGGTGCGGCAGCGTGATGTCGTCGGTGTACTGGCCGCTGCCGGTGAGGAAGCGTGCGTCCTCCTTGCGCTTGATCGACTGGCCGATCAGCCCTTGCTCGTTCGCGCCCATGGCCGTCTCCTCACTTGCCCATCGCGGCGGCGCCCTGCTTCACGGCCGCGACGATGTTGTGGTAGCCGGTGCACCGGCAGAGGTTCCCCTCGAGCTCCTCGCGGATCGTGTGCTCGGAGGCCTTCGGGTGGCGGTTCACGAGGTCGATCGCGCTCATCACCATGCCCGGCGTGCAGAAGCCGCACTGCAGCCCGTGGCACTCCTTGAACGCGGCCTGCATCGGGTGCATCGTGCCGTCCGCGGCGGCGAGACCCTCGATCGTCGTGACCTTCGCGCCGTTCGCCTGCACGGCGAGCACGTTGCACGCCTTGACCGCGCGGCCGTCGAGGTGGACCGTGCACGCGCCGCACTGACCGGTGTCGCAGCCGACGTGCGTGCCGGTGAGCCCGAGCTGGTTGCGAACGAGCTCGACGAGTAGCGTCCGCGGATCGACCGTCGCGGTGACGGTCTTTCCGTTGACGGTCAGCGATAGCGTGACGGCCACGTGCTCCTCCTTGGGGTAGATGATGCCGGATGCGCCGGGCGGCATCCTCGAAGCTCTGCGCCCGTGCGGGACCCGCCGACTATACTGCGGCGGCGCAAGCGCGGCAATGCGACGCGCACGGACCTGCGAGCGCGCGGCGCCCGTAGAATGGGCGCCGGTGGTCTGACCACGCACAACCCGATTCCCGTCGAACACGATGCCCCGCGTCGCGTTGCAGCGCAGCGAACTCCCCGCGTGACGTCGCGCACGATCCTGCTCGCCGGCGGCGGGCACGCGCACGTCGAGGTGCTGCGTCGCTTCGGCGAGCGGCCGGCGCCCGGGGTGTCCCTCGTGCTCGTCTCGCCCGACCGCCACGTGTCGTACTCCGCGATGCTGCCGGGTCTCGTCGCGGGTCACTACGCGCAGGGCGAGACGCAGATCGACCTCGAGCCGCTCGCGCGCTACGCCGGCGCGCGGTTCGTGCGCGATCGCGTCGCGGCCCTCGATCCCGAAGGCGCCGAGGCGACGACGGAATCCGGCGACCGTTTCCGCTTCGACCTCGCGTCGCTCGACGTCGGCTCGACGCCCGATCTGGACTTCCCGGGCGCCCGCGGG
This sequence comes from Burkholderiales bacterium, assembly GCA_046347845.1. GTDB lineage: Bacteria > Pseudomonadota > Gammaproteobacteria > Burkholderiales > Casimicrobiaceae > VBCG01. The sequence continues at coordinate 63,002 of JAXMFH010000014.1, forward strand.
CACGCGACGGGCGTGAAGCCCATCGGCGCGTTCCTCGATCGCTGGGAGCGCGTGCTCGCGGACGTCGCGGCAGGCCGCACCGTCCGCATCGCAATGGTGGGCGGCGGCGCGGGCGGCGTCGAGCTCCTCCTCGCGATGCACTACCGGCTGTCGCGCATCGCGGCACCGCGCCCGCCCCGGCTCGCGCTCGTCACCGACCGCACGAACCTGCCCGACGCGCCGAGCCGCGCCCTGCTCGCGCGGCTGCGCGAGGCGGGCGTCGAGATCCACGTCGGCCGCGGCGCCGACCGCTTCGACGAGGCCGGCGTGGGGCTCGCCGGCGGCGGCCACGTCGCCGCCGACGTCGTCTTCTGCGCGACGCCCGCGCGGGCGGCCCCGTGGCTCGCGGCCTCGGGCCTCGCCTGCGACGGCCGGGGCTTCGTCCGCGTCGACGACCATCTGCGCTCGCCCTCGCACCCGCACGTCTTCGCCGCGGGCGACTGCGCCTCGCAGGACGGCCGCGACTACCCGCGCTCCGGCGTCTACGCGGTGCGCCAGGGACCGCCACTCGCCCGCAACCTGCACGCGGCGGCCACGGGCGGCCGCCTCGCTCCGTTCGTCCCGCCGCGCCGCACGCTCGCGCTCGTGTCGACCGGCGGGCGCCACGCGGTCGCTTTCCGGGGGCGCTGGTCGGTCGCGGGCGCCTGGGTCTGGCGCTGGAAGGACCGCATCGACCGCCGCTTCCTCGACCGGTACCGCGTCGACCGCGCGGGCGCGTGAACGCCCGCGGGCGGCGCTAGAATCGGTCCAGGCGCCCGGCTGCCCGTCCGGGCGGGAGACGGCGATGCCCGATGTTCCGATGGTCGGCGATCCGGTGCTCGCGGTGGCGGTCCGCGCCGCGCGCCGGGCCGCGTCGGTGATCGTCGACGCGGCGCGGGACCTGAAGCGCCTGCCGACGTTCTCGAAGGAGCACGGCGAGATCGCCTCCGCCGCCCGCGACGAGGCGAGGGCCGCCGTCGTCGCCACGATCGGCGCGGCGTTCCCCGAGCACGCGATCCTCGGCGCCGAGGCCGGCGGCGAAGGGCAGGAGGGCTCGCCGTACAAATGGATCGTCGACCCGATCGACGGGGCCACCAACTTCGCGCACGGCTACCCGCACTGCGGCGTCTCGATCGCGCTCGCGCACGGCACCGACGTCACGCACGCCGCCGTCCTCGATCCGATGCGCGACGAGCTCTACACGGCCGTGCACGGCAAGGGGGCGCAGCTGAACGGCGCGCCGATCCGCGTCTCGGCCTGCACGCACCTCGAGGAAGCGCTCGTCGGCACCGTCTTTCCGGCCCGCGGCAGCAAGCGCCTGGAGGGCTACCTGCCGGTCATGACCGCGGTGATGAAGCGCTGCGCCGGGCTGCGGCGCGCCGGCGCGTGCTCGCTCGACCTCGCCTACCTCGCGGCGGGCCGCCTCGACGGATTCTTCGTCATGAGCCTCAAGCCGGGCGAGATCGCCGCGGGCGCGCTGCTCGTCAGGGAGGCCGGCGGACGCGTCGGCGACTTCGCCGGCGGCGTCGAGTTCCTGCGCACGCACGAGGTGATCGCCGCGGCGCCGGGGCTCTTCACGCCGCTGCGCGAGGCGATCGCCGCCGCGCGGGCCTGACGCGCCCGATCGCGCGGCGCGATCCCCGAAGGGCGGCGCCCCGCCTACGCGATCCGCTGGAACCAGAGGATCGACAGGGCCGCGGCGACCGCGGTGAGCAGCGCGCCCGCCGCGGCGAACAGCGCCGAGATCTCGGTGTGCGCGCGCTCGAACACGTATTGCGCGTTGAGGCTCTCGTAGACCTTCGTGAGGTCTTCCGCCGATTTCGCGTGGTAGTACCTCGCCTTCGTGACGTCGGCGATCGCCTTGAGCGCCTCCTCGTCGAAACGCATGTAGATCGACCAGCCGTCGAAGTTGACCGACGCGCCCTCCGCCGTGCCGAAGCCGACCGTGTAGACGCGGACCCCCCGCTCGGCCGCCATGCGGGCGGCGTCGATCGGATCCGGCCCGGTGGTCCGGCGCCCGTCGGTCAGCAGGATGATCGCCGCCGACGTGTTCGAGCCGGGCGGCACCGGCGTGAACGCCTTCCTGTCGGGGGGCGGGGGCTTCGCGTCGAGCGAACGACCCTGCGCCTGGTCGGCCCAGCGCGCCATGCCGCCGGGCACGTTCGCCGCGGTGAGCTCCTCCGCCTGCTCGGGGAAGATCGTCGCGAGCGAGGTCAGGATCCCGGTGCCGGTCGCGGTGTGGCGCTGCAGCTCCAGCCGGTCGATCGCCTGCAGGAGCTCGTCGCGGCTCCGCGTGGGCGGCTGCACGATCGCCGCGGAGCCGGCGAACGAGACGAGCGCGATCCGCACGTCCGAGGGTTGTGCCTGCACGAAGGTCTTCGCCGCCGCCTGCGCCGCGGCGATGCGCGAGGGCTCGATGTCGTTCGCGCGCATCGACAGCGACACGTCGATCGCGAGCACGATCGTCCGGTGGTCCGACGGCAGCGTGATCCGCGCGCCGGGGCGCGCGGCGGCGACGATGAGCGCCGTGATCGCGACGAGCAGCAGCACGGGCGGCACGTGGCGCCGCCAGCCGGGCGAGGCGCCCATCGCCTCGCGCACGACGGCGAGGCTCGCGAGGCGCAGCGCCGACTGCTTGCGCCGCCGCTGTAGCCACAGGTACAGCGCGACCAGCCCCGGCACCGCCAGGAGCAGCCAGAGCGCCTGTGGCCACTCGAACGACATCGCCCGCCTCCCGCCGGACGCCGCGACCGGCCGCCCCCGGCCGTCGCGCGTCTCGCTCGCGCACAATGTACCACCGCGCCGCGAGCCGCGCCGAGCCCCCGGGCGGCGCGAACCGCCTCCCGGGGCGCACGCGACGACCGCGGGGTGCGGCCGGCTCAGGTCGCGAACAGGCTCGACATCTCGCGGAACGCCTTGAACTCGAGCGCGTTGCCGAACGGGTCGAGGAAGAACATCGTCGCCTGCTCGCCGGGCTCGCCGCGGAAGCGCACGTAGGGCTCGATCACGAACGCGACGCCCGCCGCGCGGAACCTCGCGGCGAGCGCCTCCCACGCCGGCAGGTCGAGCACGACGCCGAAGTGGCGCACCGGGACCTTCCTGCCGTCGACGAGGCTCGTCGCGTCGGTCATCGCGGCCGCGTCGACCCTGTGCGCGACGATCTGGTGGCCGAAGAAGTCGAAGTCGACCCAGTCCGCGGAGCTGCGGCCCTCCGCGCAGCCCAGGAACCCGCCGTAGAAGCGGCGAGCCTCGGCGAGGTCCGTGACCGGGAACGCCAGGTGGAAGCGCGGGTAGGGCGTGGTCGGGAGGTGGGGCGTCATCGCGGCCTCAGTCGTGCGTCGCGAGGTCGCGCTCGCGCGTCGTGTCGCGCGCGCCCTCGCCGTCCGGATCGTGGTACCAGTCGCGATGCGGCGAAACGGCCCCGCAGGCGAGGCACTGCGTCCGGTGCCAGCGCGCGCCGCAGCCGGGGCACACGCCGCCGGTGGCGAACGTGTTCCAGACCGTGCCGCAGCGGGGCACGCACATCCAGCGCGCGTCCGGGCCGGGCTTCCAGCGGCAGGCGGGGCAGCGGATCTCGGGCGTGCGCATCGGACCTCGCGCGGCCGTCAGGCGCACTGCCAGGGAAGGCGGTCGAGGTCGACGTTGCCGCCGGAGACGATCACGCCGATGCGCGCGCCCGGCGCGGAGAGGCTCCCCTCGAGCAGGCACGCGAGCGGCACCGCCGACGAGGGCTCGATCACGAGCTTCATGCGCTCGAACGTCATCCGCATCGCGCGCACGATCCCTTCCTCGCTGCAGGTCGCGACCTCGTCGACGTTCGCGCGGATCGCCGCGAGCGTGCGGGCCGAGAGCGGCGTACGCAGGCCGTCGGCGATCGTCGCGAGGCCGGCCGGCAGCGGCTCGACCCTGCCCGAGCGGAACGCGACGGCCGCATCGCCGGCGTTGGCGGGCTCGGCGCCGAACACGCGGATGCCGGGCTTCACGCCCTTCGCGGCGATCGACGTCCCCGAAAGGAGCCCGCCCCCGCCCACCGGCGCGACCACGACGTCGAGCGAGGGCACGTCCTCGAGGAGCTCGAGCGCCGCGGTCCCCTGCCCCGCGATCACGTCGGCATTGTCGAACGGGTGGACGAGCGTCGCGCCGGTCTCGCGCTCGACCTCCGCGCACACCGCCGCCCGCGACGCCGCGTCGGGCGCCGAATAACGGATCGTCGCGCCCATCCGCCGCACGTTCTCCTGCTTCACCTTCGCGGCGTTCTCGGGCATCACGACCCACGCGGGGATCCCGCGCCGCGAGGCGGCGTACGCGATCGCGGCGCCGTGGTTGCCCGACGAGTGCGTGACGACGCCGCGGCGCGCGACCGCTTCGGGCAGCGAGAACACGGCGTTCGACGCGCCGCGCGCCTTGAACGCGCCGATCTTCTGGAAGCTCTCGGCCTTGAACCAGAGCTTCGCGCCGACCTCGGCGTCGACGGCCGCGCAGGTGAACACCGGCGTGCGGTGCACGTGCGGGCGGATGCGCGCGTGCGCCGCGCGGATCGCCGCGAGGTCGGGCAGCGCGAGCGTCGGGTCGAGGCGGTCGTTCATCGGGCGGGACGGCGGTGCGGGGCCAGGAACGGATTATAGGCGCCGGCCCGGCGCCGCGCGCCGTCAGGTCGCGGAGAACCCGCCGTCGACGAAGATCGCCTGTCCCGTGATCGCGGCGCCGGCGTCGCTCGCGAGCAGCAGCGCTACGCCGAGGAAGTCGTCGGGAACGCCGTTGCGGCCGATCATCGTCCGCGCGGCCATCGCGGCGACGCGGGCGGGGTCCGCGGCCGCCTGCGCGGTGAGCGGCGTCAGCACGAAGCCTGGCATGATCGCGTTGCAGGTGACGCCCTTCGGCGACCAGCGCTCGGCAGTCGAGCGCGTGAGCGACACGAGCCCGCCCTTCGACGCGCCGTACGCGCCGCTGTTCCCGAACGCGCGCACCGCCTGCTGCGACGCGACGTTGACGATGCGCCCCCAGCCTCGCGCCGCCATGGCCGGCGCGAGCGCGCGCGTGAGCAGGAACGGCCCCGTCAGGTTCGCCGCGATCGTCGCGTCCCAGTCGTCGTCGCGGATCTCCTCGAACGGCATGCGCAGGTTGATGCCGGCGGCGTTCACGAGGATGTCCACGTGCCGCGACGTCTCGCGCAGGCGCGCGAGCAGCGCGGCGATCGAGGCGCGGTCCGCGACGTCGACGCCCTCGGCGGAGGCGCTCCAGCCGCTCCCGGCGAAACTTCGTACGGTCTCGTCCAGCACATCGCGGCGCCGCGCGGCGACGACGGCGTGCGCGCCGGCGCCCGCGAGCGCAGCGGCGATCGCGCGCCCGATGCCCGAGCTTCCGCCGGTGACGAGCGCCGTGCGGCCGGAAAGGTCGAAGAGCCGGGACAGGGACGGATCCATCGTCGGGGACGGACGTGCTCGGGTCATGCCGCCGTCGTTCCCGGCCACGCGGCGCCCGGAGCGCCGGAGGGGGACGGCGCTGCGGCTCGCGCGATCGCAGACGATCGTACCGGACCCGCCGCGGCCGCGTCCATCGGTCCGCGCGCGAGGCGCCGCGTCACCACTCGAGCGTCCGCTGGGCGACCGGCGCGAAGCTGCGCCGGTGCGCCGGGCACGGCCCGTGCCGCGCGAGCGCCGCCAGGTGCTCGGGCGTCGGATAGCCCTTGTGCTGGGCGAACCCGTAGGCCGGATAGGCCGCGTCGAGCTCGACCAGGAGCGCGTCGCGGACCGTCTTCGCGAGGATCGACGCCGCCGAGATCGCGGCGATGTCGCGATCGCCCTTGACGATCGCGCGCACCCGGCAGGCGACGTCCGGGCAGCGGTTGCCGTCGACGAGGACCTCGTCGGGCGCGACGCCGAGCGCCTCGACGGCGCGGCGCATCGCGAGCATCGTCGCGTGCAGGATGTTGAGCGCGTCGATCTCGGCGACGTCGGCCTGCGCGACCGCGTGCGCGCTCGCGTGCCGCCGGATCTCGCGTGCGAGCGCCTCGCGGCGCGCGGCAGTGAGCGTCTTCGAGTCCGCGAGGCCCTCGATCGGCCGCCGCGGGTCGAGGATCACGGCCGCGGCGACCACGGGCCCGGCGAGCGGGCCCCGCCCCGCTTCGTCGACGCCCGCCACGAGGACGCGCGCGCCCAGACGGGTCATGGGAGTGGCCCCCCCCGGCGTGCCGCCGGCGCCGCGTCGCGCCCTCCCTCCCGCGGGAGCGGGCCGAGGCCACCCGACGGCCCGAGGGCCCTCATGCCCCGGCCGCGAGCGCGAGTTCGCGCGCGACCGCGTCCGCGGCGATCGCGCCGGTATCGGCCGCGAGCTCGCGCGCGTAGCCGGCGAACAGCCGCTCGAGGGCGTGGCGCGTCACCGTGTCGTCGAACAGGTTGAGCGCGGCCTGCGCGAGGTTCTCGCTCGTCGCGTCCTCCTGGATCAGCTCCGGCACGATGAACCGGCCGGCGAGGACGTTGGGCAGCGCGACCCACGGAACCAGCAGCTTGCGGCGCACGATGCGCGCCGTGAGCGGCGCGACGCGGTAGAACACGACGTGCGGGCAGCGCGCGAGCGCGGCCTCCAGCGTCGCGGTGCCCGACGCGACCAGCCCGACGTCCGCGGCCTTCAGCGCGTCGTTCGCGTGGCCGTAGAGCAGCGTGAACGCCGATGGATCCGCGCCCTCGCGCCAGAGCGCGTGCTCGAACGCCCCGCGCGTCGCGCGCGAGACGAGGGGCACGAGGAAGCGCGCGTCGGAACGCGCCTTCGCGATGCGCATCGCCGCGCCGATCACGAGCGACGCGTGCATCTCGAGCTCCGAGAGCCGGCTGCCCGGCAGCAGCGCGAACACCGGTGTCGCGAGCCCGAGGCGCAGGCGCTCGCGCATCGTCCGGCGGCTCCAGTCAGACGCCGCGTGCGCGGCCATCGGGTGACCGACGTAGGTCACCGGGATGCCCGCTTCCTCGTAGAGCGGCGGCTCGAACGGGAACAGCGCGAGCATGCGGTCGACCGCGCGGCCGATCGTCTTCAGGCGCTCGCGCCGCCACGCCCAGACCGACGGGCTCACGAAGTGGATCGTGCGCACGCCGCGCGCCTTGAGCCTGCGCTCGAGGCCGAGGTTGAAGTCCGGCGCGTCGACGCCCACGAAGAGCGGCACGCGCTCGGCGAGCATCCGGGCGGCGAGCGAGCGGCGGATCGCCACCAGCTCCGGGAGGTGCCGCAGCACCTCGACGAAGCCGCGCACCGCGAGCTTCTCGGTGGGCACCCACGCCTCGCAGCCGGCGGCGACCATCTTCGGACCGGCGACGCCGGCGAATCGCACGTGCGGCGCGCGCTCGCGCACCGCCGAGATCAGCGTCGCGGCGAGCGCGTCGCCGGACGCCTCGCCCGCGACGATGCCGACGGTGAGGGGCGCGGATGCGGGCACGGGATGGGAGGGGATAGGAGGAGGGAAAATGGACAATGGAGAATGGAACCGAAGGGTCGGCGCGGGATACCCCGCGCGACGCGAGTCAGCCCGTGTCTCCGTGGCCGGGCCGGATCGCGCTCAACCTTGCTCCCTTTTCCATGCTCCATTCACGATTTCCCTTCCCCTCCCCCTCCCCGCACGATCCCGCGTCCCGCGACCGCGAGGAACGCGGCCAGCGGCGCGAGGACGGGCTCCGCCTTCGCGTCTTCCTCGAGCCGCTTGCGGGCGTCCTCGAGCGCGAGGCCCTCGCGGTAGATCGTCTTGTAGGCGCGCCGAACGGCGAGGATCTGTTCGGGCGTGAAGCCGCGCCGCCGCAGCCCTTCGCTGTTGGTGCCCTTCGGCACCGCGGGATAGCCCTGCACGACCGTGTACGGCGGCACGTCCTGGAGCACGATCGCGCCGGCGGCCAGCATCGCGTGCTCGCCGACGCGGCAGAACTGGTGGACGCCGGCGTAGGCGCCCAGCACCGCCCAGTCCCCGACGTGCACGTGGCCCGCCACCTGCGCGTTGTTCGACCAGGTCGTGTGGCTGCCGATCACGCAGTCGTGCGCGACGTGCGTGTACGCGAGGAACCAGTTGCCGTTGCCGATCCTCGTGTCGCCGCGGTCCTGCGCGGTCCCCGCGTGGATCGACGTGTACTCGCGGATGACGTTGTCGTCGCCGATCGTCGTCGTCACCGGCTCGCCTCCGTACTTGCGGTCCTGCGAGGCGAGCCCGATCGAGGCGAACGGGAAGATCCGGTTGCGCTCGCCGACCGTCGTCGTCCCGTCGATGACCACGTGCGGCCCCACGACCGAGCCCGCGCCGATCGAGACGCCGGCGCCGACGACCGAGAACGCCCCGACCTCGACGTCGTCGGCCAGGCGGGCGCGCGGGTCGACGAGCGCCGAGGGGTGGATGCGCGCCATCGCGACGCGACGCTAGGCGGCGGGCGCGGGACGCAGCGCCGACAGGAGCGTCGCTTCGCACGCGAGCTGTCCGTCGACCGTGGCGCGCACCGCCCATCGGCCGACGTCGCGCATGCCCTTGAGGAACGTCGACTCGAGCACCAGCGTGTCGCCGGGCACGACCTGGCGCTTGAATCGCGCGTCGTCGATGCCGGCGAACAGGAACAGCTTGCGGCCGCCCATCGCCTCGGGATCGGAGCGGTACGCGACGATCGCGGAAGCCTGCGCGAGCGCCTCGACGATCAGCACGCCCGGCATCACAGGGTAGTGCGGGAAGTGCCCCGGGAAGAACGGCTCGTTGATCGTCACGTTCTTGATCGCCTTGATGCGCACGCCGGGCTCGAGCTCGAGCACGCGATCGACGAGCAGCATCGGGTAGCGGTGCGGCAGCGTCGCGCGGATGGCGTTGATGTCGAGCGTTTCCATGCCCCTCCCGGGCCTTCAGCCTTCGTTGTCCCGACCGCGCAACGACCGCTCGAGCGCGGCGACACGGTCCGCGAGCGCGGAGAGGCGTCGCAGCCAGGTCGCGGTCCTGCGCCATTCCGCGTACTTCTGCGCCGGCCACACGCTGCTGTACAAGGCCGGCTCGTCGAGCGACCACACGACGGTGGTCGCGCCGCCGATCGTCGTCCCGTCCGGAATCGACAGGTGCCCCGAGATGTTCGCGGCACCGCCGATCCGGCAACGGCGCCCGATCCGCGTCGATCCCGCGATCCCGACGCAGCCGGCGATCGCCGTGCCGGCCCCGATGACGCAGTTGTGCCCGACCTGGATCTGGTTGTCCAGCTTGACGTCGTCCTCGATGACCGTGTCGTCGATCGCGCCGCGGTCGATCGTCGTGTTCGCGCCGATCTCGACGCGGTCGCCGATCACGACTCGCCCGACCTGCGGGACCCGCAGCCACCGGTCGCCGTCCTCCGCGTGGCCGAAGCCGTCGCCGCCGATCACGGCGCCGGCGAGCACGAGGGCGTCCTCGCCGAGCTGGCAGCGGTCGTAGACGACGACCTTCGCGTGCAGCCGCGACCGTGCGCCGATGCGTACCGAGTGCCCGATCGCGCAGCCGGGACCCACCGACACGCCGTCCCGCAGGACCGTGCCTCCGCCGACGGTCGCGTGCGGACCGATCGACACGCCCGCTCCCAGCTGCGCCGAAGGATCGACGATCGCGGTCGGGTGGACGCCGGGCGTCGGCGCCTCCTCCGGGTAGAGGAGGCGTGCGACCCGTGCGTAGGTGAGGTAGGGATGCGGCGAGACCAGCTTCGGCAGCGCCGTGCGCGAAGCGTCCGTCGGCGACAGGATGACCGCCGACGCGCGCGTGGCGCGGAGCTGCGCCGCGTACTTCGGATTGGCGAGGAACGCGATCGCGCCGGCATCCGCGTGCTCCAGCGTCCCGACGCGCGAGATCCGGACCGCGCCGTCGCCGTCGAGCTCGGCGCCGCTGCGCTCGGCGAGCGCCGCGAGCGTCAGCGAGGTCTCCGGACCCGGACGCGCCATCGCGGCTGCCGCGCCTTGGACGGGAGCGCGCGCGGCGCGCGCTACTTGTCCGCCAGCGCCTTGGTCACCTTGTCGGTGATGTCGATGCGCTGGCTCGCGTAGACGACCGGGTCCTGAAGGATCAGGTCGAACTTCTCGGACTCGGCGATCTGCTGGATCACCTTGTTGGCGCGCTCCTGAAGCTGCGCGAGCTCCTCGTTGCGGCGGAGATTCAGGTCCTCGCGGAACTCGCGCTGCGCGCGCTGCAGGTCGCGCGACAGGTTCGCGAGGTCGCGCTCCTTCGTCCGCCGGTCGCTCTCGGACATTGTCGCGCCGTCCCGGTCGAGCGAGCTCTGCAGGTCGCGCACCTGCTTCGTGAGCTTCTGGACCTCGGCGTCGCGCGCGGCGAACTCGCGTTCGAGCTTCGCTTGCGCGCGCTTGGCCGGCGCGGCCTCCCGGAACAGCTTCTCGGTGTTGACGAAGCCGATCTTGTAGGGCAAAGCCGCGCCGGGCTGCGCCGCGGTCTGCGCGAAAACCACGGTCGAGGCCGCGGCGAGGGCCGCGGCGGCGGCGAGGAAGCGGATGGGTTTCACGGATGGGTCTCCTGCATCGTGCGGCCGGTCCCTAGAACACCGAGCCGACCTGGAACTGGAAGCGCTGGATCTTGTCGCCGGGCTTCTCGTTGATCGGATACGCGTAGCTGAACTTGAGCGGGCCCATCGGCGAGTTCCACGCGAGCCCGACGCCGGTCGAGTAGCGGAACGACTCGTAGTTGGGCTGCATGCCGTTCAGGTAGATCTGGCCCGCGTCCGCGAACACCGACACCCTCACGGCCTGCTGGCCGGCGAGGAGCGGGTAGAACAGCTCGGCGTTGCCCACGATCTTGCGCTTGCCCCCGAGCACGTTGCCATAGATGTCGCGGGGGCCGAGCGAGCTCGTCTCGTAGCCGCGCACCGAGCCCACGCCGCCCGCGTAGAACGCCTTGAAGAACGGCAGCGGCTTGCCGTTGTACCCGTCGCCGTAGCCGATCTCGCCCCGCAGCATCAGGACGAAGGGGTTCCACACCGGCCAGAACCACTGGTTCACGTACTGCGCCTTGTAGTACGACAGGTCGCCGAACGGCAGCCCCAGCTCGACGAGCAGGCTCTGGAGGCGCCCCTGGTTAGGATAGAGAATGTCGTCGCGCGTGTCACGCGACCACCCGGCGGACAGCACGTACGCGTTCGTCGTCGACCCGAACTCGTCGACGTAATCGATGTAGGCCGGCGGGCTGTTCGAGAACAGCCCGAGCGTCGTGTGGTCGTAGCGGAAGCCGACGTTGATCGTGTCGGTCTCGGTGATCGGGATGCCGAAGGCGACGGCCGCGCCGATCGTGTCCGACGTGTACTGCGACACCGACAGCGACGTCGGGTCGATCTTGCGCTGGTAGATCTCGAGCGTGCGCGCGACGCCGTCGACGGTCCAGTACGGCTCGGTGTACGAGATCGAGTAGGTCCGGTTCACCTTGCTCGTGTTGATCGCGAGCGAGAGGGCGTTGCCGGAGCCGAACACGTTCTGCTGCGAGATCGAGCCGCTGAACACGAGCCCGTCCGCGCTCGAGTAGCCCAGGCCCGCCAGCAGGTTGCCCGTCGACCGCTCGACGATCGAGAACTCGACGTCGATCTGGTCGGACGAGCCGGGCACCGGCGGCGTCTCGACGTTGACGTCGTCGAAGTAGCCGAGCCGCCGGATCCGGACCTTCGAGCGCTCGATGCGCGCGCCGTCGAACCACGCCGACTCGAGCTGGCGCGCCTCGCGGCGGATCACCTCGTCGCGCGTCTTGACGTTCCCGCTGATGTTGACGCGCCGCACGTAGACGCGACGGCCCGGGTCGACGTAGATCGTGAACGCGGCGGTGGCCTTGTCCCGGTTGACGTCGGGCACCGCGTTGACGTTCGCGAACGCGTAGCCTTCGGCGCCCAGCCGGTCCGAGATGTCCTTGGCCGTCTTCTGGAGCTTCTCGCGCGAGTAGACTTCGCCGGCCCTGAGCTGCACGAGCGCCTGCAGCTCGGCCTCGTCGACCTGCAGGTCGCCGGCGAGGCGGACGTCCGAGACCGTGTAGCGCGGTCCCTCGTGGACGTTGATCGTGATGTAGATGTCCTCGCGGTCCGGCGAGATCGACACCTGCGTCGACTCGATCTCGAACTCGAGGTAGCCGCGGTTCTGGTAGAAGCTCCTCAGCGCCTCGAGGTCGGCCTGCAGCTTCTGCTTGCTGTACTGGTCGTTCTTCGTGTACCAGGTGAGCCAGCCCGGCGTCGTCAGCGTCATCTGCTTGAGCAGCTCCGCTTCGCCGTACGCCTTCGTGCCGATGATGTTGATGCGCGCGATCTTCGAGGCCGAGCCCTCGTCGATCGTGAAGTTGATCGCGACGCGGTTGCGTTCCTGCGGTGTGACCGTCGTCTGCACCTTGGCGGCGTAGAGGCCGCGCGTGATGTACTGGCGCTTGAGCTCCTGCTCGGCGCGGTCGAGCGCGGAACGGTCGAAGATGCGGGCCTCGGCGAGCCCGATGTCCTTCAGCGCCTTCTTGATCGTGTCGGTGTCGAACTCCTTGTTTCCGACGAAGGTGAGCGAGCTGATGGTCGGGCGCTCCTGCACGGCAACCACCAGCACGTCGCCCTCGCGCTCGAGCCGCACGTCGCGGAAGAAGCCGGTCGCGTAGAGCGCCTTCACCGCGGCCGACAGCTTCTCGTCGTCGACGCGCTCGCCCACCTTGATCGGCAGGTAGCTGAAGATCGTGCCCGCCTCGGTGCGCTGCACGCCCTCGACGCGGATGTCGCGCACGACGAACGGCTCCGCCCCGCGCACCGAGAGCGGCACCGCGACCGCGATGGCCGCGACGAGCGCGGCGAGGCGGCGCACCGGATGCCGGCGATCAGAACAGGCGGGAGACGTCATTGACGAGCGCGAGGGTCATCAGCACGGCGAGTAGCGCCATGCCGATGCGCTGCCCGACCTCGAAGGCCCGGTCGGATACCGGTCGGCCTAGAACGATCTCCGCCAGATAATACAGCAAATGCCCCCCGTCCAGCAGCGGGATCGGCAGGAGGTTCAGCACGCCGAGGCTGATGCTGATGAGCGCGAGATAGCCGACGAAAACGAGGACGCCCGCCTGCGCCGACTGGCCGGCGAAGTCGGCGAGCGTGATCGGTCCCGACAGGTTCTTGAGCGACGCGTCGCCGGTGATCATCCGGCCGAGCATCCGCAGCGTGAACGTCGAGAGCTCCCAGGTCTTGCGCACGCCCTGCCCCAGCGCGTCGACCGGGCCCGACCGGACCGTGATCGCGATGCGGCGCGCGGCCTCCGGATCCACCTTGAGCCTCAGTCCGGCGAGCCCCACGCGGCGGCCGCCCTCGTCGGAGGCCTCGGGCACGACCGTCACGTCCGACTCGACGCCGTCGCGGGCGACCCGGAAGACGATCGGCGCGCCGGGCTTCGCGTGGGTCGCGTTCGCGACGTCGGACGGCGAGCGCGCCGGGCGGCCGTCGACCGCGACGATCCGGTCGCCCGCGCGCATCCCGGCGCCCTCCGCCGGCTTGCCCGGCGATACGAGGTCGACCACCGGCGCGCCCAGGTCCGGCCGCAGTCCCAGCGCGGCCAGCGGATTGCGCTCCCACTCGGCGGTGGTGAGGCCGGACACGGCGAGGCGGCGCGTCGCGCGGCTGCCGTCGGCGCGCTCGACCTCGACGTCGAGGCTCGGCTGCCCTTGCGAGCGCACGACCCGCCAGCGCAGGTCCTGCAGGCTCGCGACCGGGCCGCCGTCGACCGCGACGACGCGGTCGCCTTCCGCGAAGCCCGCCGCCGCCGCGGGCGTTCCCGTCAGGGGCGGCGCGAGGATCGGCAGCTGTCCGGGCACGCCGGCCACGAACGTGCCGGCGAAGAGCAGGATCGCGAGCAGCAGGTTCGCGACCGGCCCGGCGGCGACGATCGCGATGCGCTTGCCGACGCCCTGCCGGTTGAACGCGCGCGGCACGTCCTCCGGCGCGAGCGCGTCCTCGCGCTCGTCGGCCATCTTCACGTAGCCGCCCAGCGGCACCGCCGACACCGCCCACTCGGTGCGGTCGCGGCCGCTGCGCCGCGACCAGACCACGCGCCCGAAGCCCACCGAGAAGCGCAGCACCTTGACGCCGCACAGGCGCGCGACCAGGTAGTGGCCGAGCTCGTGGAACACGACGAGGACGCCGAGCACCACGAGGAACGCGCCGGCCTTCCAGGCGATGTCGATCATGCGGCGAGCGGGATGCCGGCGGCATCCGCGGGGAGGTCGAGGATCGCGCACGCGGCGCGCCGCGCTTCGGCGTCCGCGGCGAGCGCGTCGCCGAGCGTGTCGGCCGCGCGCGGCGGAACGCGCGAGAGCGTCTCGGCGCACGTCGCGTGGATCGCCGGGTAGCTCGCGCGCCCCGCGAGGAACGCGGCGACCGCGACTTCGTTCGCCGCGTTGAGCACGACGGTCGCCGTGCCGCCCGCGTCGAGCGCGTCGTAGGCGAGCGCGAGGCACGGGAAGCGCGCGGGATCCGGCGCCTCGAACGAGAGCGAGGCGAGCGCGGCGAGGTCGAGCCGCGCTACGCCGCTCTCGATCCGCTCCGGCCAGGCGAGCGCCTGCGCGATCGGCGTGCGCATGTCGGGATGGCCGAGCTGCGCGAGCACGGAGCCGTCGACGTACTCGACCAGCGAGTGGACGATGCTCTGGGGATGGATCAGCACGTCGATCGTGGAGGCCGGCGCGCCGAACAGCCAGTGCGCCTCGATCACCTCGAGCCCCTTGTTCATCATCGTCGCCGAGTCCACCGAGATCTTGCGCCCCATCCGCCAGTTCGGGTGCGCGCACGCCTCGTCGGGCGTCACGTTCGCGAGCTCCTCGACCGCGCGGCCGCGGAACGGCCCGCCCGACGCGGTCAGGATCAGCCGCCGGATGCCCGAGCGCGCCGGCTCGCGCGCGTAGCCGTGCGGCAGGCACTGGAACACGGCGTTGTGCTCGCTGTCGATCGGCAGCAGCGTCGCGCCACCTTCGCGCGCGGCGCGCATGAACGCCGCACCGCCGATCACGAGCGCCTCCTTGTTGGCGATCAGCAGGCGCTTCCCGGCACGCGCCGCGGCCAGCGTGGGCTCGAGCCCTGCGGCCCCGACGATCGCGGCGAGGACCGTGTCGGCCTCGGCGATCGTCGCCGCCTCGACGAGGCCGGCGGGTCCCGCGACGACGCGCGTCGGAAGTCCCTCGCCGGCCAGCTCGCGGTCGAGCGCGCGCGCCGCGTCCGCGTCGAGCAGCGCGGCGACCGCGGGCCGGAAGCGGCGGCAGAGCGAGGCGAGTTTGGCGACGTTGCGGTGCGCCGCGAGCGCGGCCACCGCGTAGCGGTCGGGATGGCGGGCGACGACGTCGAGCGCCGAGTCGCCGATCGACCCGGTCGCGCCCAGGAGGCTCACGCGTCGCACGGGCCTAGTCCCGGAGGAACCAGTGGGCGGCGAGCGCCGCCGGCGGCATCGCCGCGACGAGCGCGTCGATGCGGTCGAGGACGCCGCCGTGGCCGGGCAGAAGGCTGCCGCTGTCCTTCACGCCCGCGACGCGCTTCTGCCACGATTCGAACAGGTCGCCGACCACCGACAGCGACGCGAGCGCGAGCGCGAACGCGATCCACGCGGCGACGGCGGGCGGCGAGACCGTGCCGCGATAGCCCGCGTCGCTCGCGAACGGAACGAGCGCCGCCGCGTAGATCGCGACGGCGACGAGCCCGCCGATCACGCCCTCCCAGGTCTTGCCGGGGCTCACGAGCGGGGCGAGCTTGCGCCGCCCGAACGCGCGGCCCGCGAAGTACGCGGCCGTGTCGGCGATCCAGACGATCGCCATGGCGGCCAGCACGAGCCAGGGGGAGCGTGCCTGGAGCTCGACGAGCGCGACCCAGGCGCCCGCCAGCACGACCCCGCCGGCGGCCGCGAGCGCGATCGGCGAGCGCACGGGCCAGCGCCGGATCACCCAGGGCGTGGCCACCGCGACCCAGAAGAGCGTCGCCGCGCCGCAGGCGCCGTAGAGGACCGCGTGCGGCCAGCCGCCGGCGAGCGACGGCGAGGAGGCGACGATCAGCAGGACGCCGATCGCGGCGAGGCCGCCGACGAACGCGAGCGCGCGCAAGCCCGCGAACGACGCGAGGCGCGCCCACTCCTGCGCGGCGATCAGCACGACGGCGAGCGTCGCGGCGGCCCATCCCGCGGGCGGCAACAGGAACAGCGCCGCGAGCACGCACGGCACGAGGACGACGGCGGTGGCGACGCGCGTCGCCAGCGGCGTCATGGCGTGGTCGCCGGCGCGCCGAGCTGCTCGCTCGTGCGCCCGTAACGCCGCTCTCGCCGGCGGTACGACGCGATCGCCTCGTCGAGCGCGGCCGCGTCGAAGTCCGGCCACAGGCGGTCGGTGAACCAGAGCTCCGTGTACGCGAGCTGCCAGAGCAGGAAGTTCGAGATGCGCTGCTCGCCGCCGGTGCGGATGAAGAGGTCCGGCTCGGGGGCGTAGGCGAGCGCCAGGTGCGGCGCGAGCGCGTCGGGGTCGAGCATCGCCCCCTCGGCGAGCGCCTCCGGATGGCCGCGGTAGTAGGCGCGCGCCGCCTGCGCGATGTCCCAGCGCCCGCCGTAGTTCGCGGCGATCGTGAGCGTGAGCCGCGGGTTCGCCGAGGTGAGCGCCTCGCCGGCCTCGATGAGCCCGCGGATGCGCGCGTCGAACCGGGCGGTGTCGCCGATCACCTTGAGCCGGATGCCGTTGTCGTGGAGCTTCCCGACCTCGACCTCGAGCGAGCGCAGGAACAGCTCCATCAGGATCGACACCTCGTCGGCCGGACGGCGCCAGTTCTCGCTCGAGAACGCGAACAGCGTCAGGAAGCCGATGCCGCGCTCGACCGCCGCGCGCACGATCGCGCGCACGGCCTCGACGCCGCGGCGGTGCCCGGCCACTCGCGGCAGCAGCCGCTGCTTGGCCCAGCGGCCGTTGCCGTCCATGATGATCGCGACGTGCCGCGGCACGTCGCGCGGCTCGGGAATTTCGCGGGTGGACGAGGCGAACACGGGAAGTTTCGGGGGCGGCGGGACGCGGTCCCGCCCGGCGGTCGCGCGCGGGTCCGTCAGACGGCCATCAGGTCCGCTTCCTTCGCGTGGAGGATCTTGTCGATCTCGGCCACGAAGCGGTCGGTGAGCTTCTGCACCTCGTCCTGCGCGCGGCGCTCGTCGTCCTCGGACACCTTGTGCTCCTTCAGGAGCTTCTTCAGGTGCTCGATCGCGTCGCGGCGCACGTTGCGGACCGCGACGCGCGCGTTCTCCGCCTCGTGGCGGACGACCTTGATGAGGTCGCGGCGGCGCTCCTCGGTGAGCGCCGGCATCGGCACTCGGATCACGTCGCCCGACGTCGCCGGGTTGAGACCCAGGTCGGACTCGCGGATCGCCTTCTCGATCGCGGGGACGAGCTTCTTCTCCCACGGCTGCACGGTGATCGTGCGCGCGTCGGCGAGCTGCACGTTCGCGACCTTCGGGATCGCGGTCATCGTGCCGTAGTAGTCCACCATCACGTGGTCGAGCAATCCGGCGTGCGCGCGCCCCGTGCGCACCTTGCCGAGGTCGACCTTGAGCGCCTCGACCGTCTTCGCCATCTTCTGCTCGGCGCCCTTCTTGATCTCCGGAATCATCGTTGTGCCTCCTGTGCGCCCGCCGGGCCGTCCCAAGGGCGCGGCCCCCCGGGGGGAAGCGAGCGCAGCGAGTTTCGGGGGGATCTCATCCGCGCGCCCGCCGGGCCGCCCCAAGGGCGCGGCCCCCCGGGGGGAAGCGAGCGCAGCGAGTTTCGGGGGGATCTCATCTAGCAGTGCACGAGCGTGCCCTCGTCCTCGCCCATCACGACGCGCTTGAGCGCGCCGGGCTCGAAGATCGAGAACACCTTGAGCAGCATGTCCTGGTCGCGGCACAGCGCGAGCGCCGTCGCGTCCATCACCTTCAGGTTCTTGACGATCGCCTCGTCGAACGTGAGGTCGGCGTAGCGGCGCGCCGCCGGGTCCTTCTTGGGGTCCGACGTGTAGACGCCGTCGACCTTGGTCGCCTTGAGCACGATGTCGACGCCCATCTCGCGGCCGCGCAGCGCCGCCGCGGTGTCGGTCGTGAAGAACGGGTTGCCGGTCCCCGCCGCGAAGATCACGACCTTGCGCTCCTCGAGGTGCCTCAGCGCCCGGCCGCGGATGTAGGGCTCGGCGACCTGGTCGATGCGCAGCGCCGACTGGACGCGCGACTCGACGCCCGCCCGCTTCAGCGCGTCCTGCAGCGCGAGCGCGTTCATCAGCGTGGCGAGCATGCCCATGTAGTCGGCGGTCGCCCGGTCCATGCCCGCCGCCCCCGGTGCGACGCCCCGGAAGATGTTGCCGCCGCCGATGACGATCGCGATCTCGACCCCGAGCCGGTGAACCTCGCCGATCTCCGCGACGATGCGGTCGATCACCTCGCGGTTGATGCCGTAGGGATCCTCGCCCATCAGCGCCTCGCCCGACAGCTTGAGCAGGATGCGCTTGTAGGCCGGCTTGGGCGCCGCGGACGCGACGGCGGCGAGCGGCGTGGGCACGGGCGGGTTCATCGCTACCTCCGAACGGACACGCATCCGGCGCGGGAGTTCATCGACGACACCGCACGGATCCACGCGCGCCGCACGGGACCCGGGGACCGGCCGGGGCGCTCCTGCCCCCGGCCGCCTCGCGCCGCTACGCCTTCGCCATCGCGGCCACCTCGGCCGCGAAGTCGTCCTTGCGCCTCTCGATCCCTTCGCCCACGACGTACATCGCGAACGCCTTCACCGACGCGCCCTTCGCCTTCAGCACCTTCTCGACCGTCTCGTCCGGGTTCTTGACGAAGGGCTGGCCGAGCAGCGTCACCTCGGCGAGGAACTTGTTGACGCGGCCCTCGACCATCTTGGCGACGATGTCGGCGGGCTTGCCCGACTCGGCCGCCTGCGCGGTGTAGATCTCGCGCTCCTTGGCGATCAGGTCGGCGGGCACCTCGCTGCGCGACACCGCGACCGGCCGGACCGCGCCCGGGGCGCCGGAGGCCGCGACGTGCATCGCGACGTCCTTGCCCAGCGCGTCGTCCCCGCCGTCGAACTCCACGATCACGCCGATGCGCCCGCCGCCGTGCACGTAGCTCGCGAGCCGCGCCGCGGTCGCGAAGCGTCGGAAGCGCCGGATCGTCATGTTCTCGCCGATCTTCTGGACGAGCGCCTGGCGCACCGACTCGACCGTGCCCCCGTCCATCGGGAGGGCCGAGAGGGCCGCGACGTCCGCCGGGTTCCTCTGCGCGACGATCTCGGCCAGCTTCCGCGCGAACGCGGCGAAGTCCTCGTTCCGCGCGACGAAGTCGGTCTCGCAGTTCACCTCGACCATCGCGCCGGCCTTCGCGTCGGCCGACATCCAGGCGCCGACGATGCCCTCGGCCGCGACGCGCGAGGCCGCCTTCGACGCCTTCGCGCCCGAGCGGATGCGCAGGAGCTCCTCGGCCTTCGCCATGTCGCCGCCCGCTTCCGCGAGCGCCTTCTTGCACTCCATCATGCCCAGCCCGGTGCGGCTGCGCAGCTCCATCACCATGCTCGCGGAAATGTCCGCCATCCTCGTGCTCCGTGTCTCGCTGTCGCGGCGGCGCCCCGGGGCGCCGCCCCGCCCCGCGCCAGGCGGGGTCCGTTCCTCGAAAGAAGGGGGCCGATGGCCCCCTCGTCGATCCGTCGTGCCTACTTCGCCTCCTCGGCGACCTCGACGAACTCGTCGCCGCCCTGGACGATCTCCTGGATGACCGCGCTGCGGCCCTCGAGCACCGCGTCGGCCGCGCCGCGCGCGTAGAGCCGGATCGCCCGGCTCGAGTCGTCGTTGCCCGGGATCACGTGCGCGATGCCGTCGGGCGAGTGGTTGGTGTCGACCACCGCGACCACCGGGATGCCGAGCTTCTTCGCCTCGGTGACCGCGATCTTGTGGAAGCCCACGTCGACGACGAACATCGCGTCGGGCAGCGCGTTCATGTCCTTGATGCCGCCCAGGCTCTGCTGGAGCTTGGCGAGCTCGCGCTTGTGGTCGAGCGCCTCGCGCTTGCTCATCCGGTCGAACGTGCCGTCCTCGGCCATCTGCTCGAGGTCCTTGAGGCGCTTGATCGAGCCCTTGACCGTCTTGAAGTTGGTCAGCATGCCGCCCAGCCAGCGCTGGTCGACGTAGGGCATCGAGCAGCGCCGCGCCTCCTCGGAGATGATCTCGCGGGCCTGGCGCTTGGTGCCGACGAACAGGATCGTCCCCTTGTTCGACGCGAGCTGGCGGACGTACTTCATCGCGTCGTTGTACTTCTCGAGCGTGCGCTCGAGGTTGACGATGTGGATCTTGTTGCGGTGGCCGAAGATGTACTCGGCCATCTTCGGGTTCCAGTAGCGGGTCTGGTGGCCGAAGTGGACCCCGGCCTCCAGCATCTGGCGCATCGTGACGGACATGTCGACTTCCTCGTTCTCAGGGTTGAAGAGCGACACCCGGGGACAAATCTGGCTCCACGGGGAGAGCGCTGCGCAGCGCCCGCCCCGCGAGCACCCTGAACCCCGCGGGTGCGCGGATTGCCCGCCCGGGAGACGGAAGGCGCACGCGGCACCCCACGACCGACCGGATCGAGCTAACTTGCTATTCTAGCACGGCTTTGCCGCTCCCGTCCCTCCCCTTTCGTCCCCCGCCCGCCCCGATCCGATGACCGATCCCGCCCCCTCCCCGGCCGCCGCCTTCGCCGCCGCCCGCGACGCCGCGGCGGTCGCCCGGCTCCCCGGCCTCGCGTTCCTGGACGCCTCGGGCGCCGACGCGATCGCGTTCCTGCACGGCCAGCTCTCCAACGACGTCGCCGGCCTCGCGCCGGGGGCGGCCGAGTGGGCGACCTACAACTCGCCCAAGGGCCGGATGCTCGCCACGATGCTGGTCTGGCGGCCGGCCGCAGGCCCCGCCTGCCGGCTCGCGCTCGCCGCCGACCTGGCCGAGCCGATCCGAAAGCGCCTCTCGATGTTCGTGCTGCGCTCGAAGGTGGTGCTGGCGGCCAGCGCGCCTCCGCTCGCGGCGATCGGCGTCGGCGGACCTGCCGCGGCGGAGGCGGTCCGCGCGGCGCTCGGCGTCGATCCCGAGCCGATGCGGGCCGTCGCCGTCGAGGGCGACGGCACGGCGATCGCACTCGCGGACGGGCGCGTCATCGTCGCGGTGCCCGCCGAGCGGGCCGATGCGGTCGCCCAACGGCTCGCGAGGCACGCGCAGCCCGCCGACGAGGCGGTGTGGCGGTGGCTCGCGATCCGGGCGGGCGTCGCCCAGGTCACGCTCGCGATCCAGGACCGCCACGTCCCTCAGACCGCGAACTGGGAGGTGCTGGGCGGCGTCAGCTTCACGAAGGGCTGCTATCCGGGCCAGGAGATCGTCGCGCGGTCGCAGCACCTCGGCATCCTCAAGGAGCGCGCCCACCCGTTCCACGTGGACGCCGTCCCGCCGGCACCGGCCACGCCGCTGTTCAGCGGCGTGTTCGGCGACCAGGCCTGCGGCAGCGTCGTCGACGCGGTGGCCGTCCCCGGCGGCGGCAGCGACCTGATCGCGGTCGCGCAGGTCGCCGCCGTCGAGGCGGGCGATCTCCGCCTCGGCGCGCCGGACGGTCCCGCGCTCGTCCGCCTGCCCCTCCCCTACGCGTTGCCGGCCAGCCAGCCCAGGCGCGTGAAGCTGTGAGCACCGCAGCGCCGCCGCTAGCCGCGCCAGCGGCAAGCCCGGGAAAGGCTGCCCCGAGCGCCGCACGGCCGCCCGAAGGACGCGCGCCCCCTTCGGGGGAATGCGAACGGAGTCCGCTCCGGGGGATACCCGCCGCGGCAAGCCCGGGGGACGCAACCCCATGACCACCGCCGGGCCGTCCTATTACGTCTGGTACCGGCTCGCCGGCGACGCCTGCGTCGCGCGCGCCGCGGTCACTGCGATGATGCTCGACGTCGCCGTCGCATGCGGTGTCGTCGGCCGCCTGATGAGGCGCAGCGACGACCCGTCGACCTGGATGGAGGTGTACGAGACGGTCGACGATCCGCCCGGATTCGAGCGCGCGCTCGCGCAGGCGCTCGAGCGCCACGGCGCACTCGCCTACGCCGACGGCGGACGCCACGTCGAGCGCTTCGTCGACTGCGGCGCGCTCGACCTCGAGTGACGCGCGCCCTCCGTTTCGTGCCCTCGCCCTGACCATGTGCCTCGTCGCCGTCGCGCTCGACGCGCACCCACGCTACGCCCTCGCGATCGCCGCGAACCGCGACGAGTTCCACGCGCGCGAGGCGAGGCCCGCGCACTGGTGGAGCGAAGGCTGGCTCGCCGGCCGCGATCTCGCGGCGGGCGGCACCTGGTTCGGCGTACGCCCGGACGGCCGCTGGGCGCTCGTCACGAACGTCCGCGAGCCCGGGCGCAAGGATGCCGACGCCCGGTCGCGCGGCGGGCTCGTCACCGGGGCACTGGCGGCCGGCTCGCTCGACGGCTTCGTCGCGACGCTCGAGGCCGAGGGCGCGCGCTACAACGGCTACAACCTGCTCGCGGGCGACGTCGGCGGCGCGCGCTGGACGTCGAACCGCGGCGGCGAGCCGCGCGCGATCGTCTCCGGCGTGTCGGCCCTGTCGAACGCGGCGCTGGACACGCCCTGGCCCAAGGTTCGCCGGCTCTCCGCGGCGCTCGGGGACTGGGCCGCGGGCGGCGACGATCGGCTCGACCCCCTGTTCGACGCGCTCGCCGACCGCGAGCTTGCGCCCGACGGCGAGCTGCCCTCGACCGGCGTCCCGCTCGACTGGGAGCGCCGGCTCTCGGCGCCGTTCATCGTGGGCGACGGCTACGGCACGCGCTGCTCGACCGTGCTCGTCGTTTCGCGCGACGGCGCAGCGCGCTTCGTCGAGCGGTCGTTCGACGGGGCGGGAGGCCTCACCGGCGTCGTCGACGAGCGGTTCCGCCTCGCTCGCTGACCCCCGGAACGCGGCTCGGAGCCCGTTCGCAAGACCTACCGCAGCGCGCGCTCCATCGCGCGATGCGGGATGCCGGCCTCGTCGAACGGCTCGCCGACCGGCGCGAAGCCGTGCGCCTCGTAGAACGGGATCGCGTGCTCCTGCGCGTTGAGCCTCGCGACCGGGTGGCCGCGCGCGCGCGCGTGCGCGACGAGCCGCTCGAGGATCGCGCCGCCGACGCCGCGGCCGCGCCACTCGCGCAGCACCGCCATCCGTCCGATGTGGCCGTCCGGCAGCAGGCGGCCGCAGCCGATCGGCGAGCCTGAGTCGTCCTCGGCGATCGCGTGCTCGCACTGCGCGTCGATCCCGTCCCACTCGAGCGCCTCGGGCACGCGCTGCTCGGCGACGAACACCGCGAAGCGGATCAGCCGGAGCGTCTCCTCGTCGCGCTCCCACACGGCCGGGCGCACCCGGAATCCCCCGGGACTCACCTTCCGTCCTCCATCGCGAGCGCGGCGACCCCGTCGCGCACGGCGAGCCGCGCGCGCCCGCCCACCGGCAGCGTGAGCTTGTCGCGCACGTGGCCGAACGGCAAGCCGGTCACGATCGGAACGCGGCAGAGGTGCGCGACGTGCGCGATCGCGGCCTCCAGGTCGTACCCGTTGTCGTGCTCGGCGAGCTCGTAGCCGGTGAACGCGCCGACGAGGATCGCGCGCTGGCGCTCGAGGACGCCCGCGTAGTGCAGCTGGTGGAACAGGCGCTCGATCCGGTACGGGTGCTCGGCCACGTCCTCGACGAACAGGATGCCCCCGTCGACGCGCGGGAAGTACGGCGTGCCGACGAGCGAGGCGATCATCGTCAGGTTGCCTCCCCACAGCGTACCCTCGGCGCCGAGGTCGGCGCCGCCCGTCGCGAACGTCGCCTCGTCCGTCCCGTCGCGCAGCATCGCGAGCGCGTGACCGGTCGTGAACTCGCTCGCGGTCTCGGCGCCGAAGTCGTAGGCGGCCATCGGGCCCGCGTAGGTGACCGCGCCCTCCGAGGCCAGCATCGCGAGCTGGAACGCGGTGAAGTCCGAGTGCCCGATCCAGCGCTTGCCGCTCGCGGCAAGCGCGCGGAAGTCGAGGCGCGGCAGCAGGCGCGTCCAGCCGTAGCCGCCGCGGAGCGCGAGCGCGACCCCGACGCCGGGCAGCGCCGCGGTCCGCAGGATCGCGGCGAGGCGCTCGTCGTCGGTGCCCGCGAAGCGCGTGTGGCGCGCGAGCGCGGACGCGTCGACGTGCACCTCGCCCCCCAGCGCGGCGAGCCGGGCGACCGCGCGGTCGAGCGCGGACGGATCCTGCGCGTAGCCGGACGGCGCGTAGATCGCGAACGAGAGGTCGCCGGCGCCGCGGCTCATCCGCGCCCCCTGCGCGCCGCGAAGAACGCCGAGAGCAGCGCGCCGCACTCGTCCGCCCGCACGCCCTCGACGACCGTCGCGTGGTGGTTCAGGCGCGGCTCGGCGAACAGGTCGACGACCGACCCGCACGCGCCGGTCTTCGGGTCGCGCGCGCCGAACACCACGCGCGCGATCCGCGCGTGCAGGATCGCGCCCGCGCACATCGCGCAGGGCTCGATCGTCACGTAGAGCGACGCGCCGGGAAGGCGGTAGTTGCCGAGCGCCCGCCCCGCATCGCGCATCGCCGCGATCTCGGCGTGCGCCGTCGGATCGGACGCCGCGATCGGCGCGTTGCCGCCGCGCCCGATCACCGCGCCGTCCCTGACGACGACCGCGCCGACCGGCACCTCGCCGCGCGACCCGGCATCGCGCGCGAGCGCGATCGCCTCGCCCATCCAGCGCTCGTCCTCAACGCTCGCGGTCGTCGACATGGAAGCGGTGGAACACGCGGTGGACGATCGGCGCCGCGACGACGCCCGCCGAGGCGAGCAGCACGAAGCCGGAGAACAGCGAGTAGAGCGCCTCGGCGATCTTGCCCGCGTCCGAGGACTGCCGGAGGTCCGGCGCGGGCCCCATGCCCGAGGCCAGCAGCGATGCGTACCGGAACGCGTCGACCCAGCTCGCCCCCTCGATCGTCCCCTTGAACACGACGGTGCCGACGCCCAGCCACGCGACCATCAGCACGAGCGCGATCGCGACGAACACCGCCATGCGCCCGGCGAAGACGCCGGTCGTCGCGATGCGCTGGTGCCGGCGCTCGAACCGGGGGACCGTCATCGGCGCCGCGCCCCGGTCACCGCGTCGGCCTCGATCTCGACCAGGATCTCCGGCGCGATCAGTCGCGACACCTCGACCATCGTGCACGCGGGCCGGATCGCGCCGAACGCCTCGCCGTGCGCCCGCCCGACCGCCTCCCACTGCGCGATGTCGACGACGTAGATCCGCGTGCGCACGACGTCGGCGAGCGTCGCGCCGGCCTCGTCCAGCGCGCGCGCGATGTTCGCGATCGCCTGCTTCGCCTGCGCGTACGCGTCGCCCGCGCCGACGATGCCGCCCTTCGCGTCGGTCGCCGTGGTCCCCGACACGAAGACCCGGTCGCCCACGACCACGGCCCGCGAATAGCCGACGACGGGCTCCCAGGGCGCGCCCGACGAGAGGTTGCGCCGGCTCACCGCCGCCCTCCCGCGCGCGCCTCGTGGCGCGCGCGCCGCTCCGCGCGCAGCCGCGCGAGCTCCTGCCGCGCCTGGTCGGCGACGGCGCCCGCGTCGATGCGCCCGATGGCCTCCGCAACGTCGCGATAGGCCGGCGGGGGAGGCGCACGCCGGCGGTACGCGCGCCCGTAGCCGTCGCGCTCGACGAAGCCCAGGTCGACGAGCCAGCGCCGCAGCTCGACGTGGTCGGTCGAGAGCATCGCGCCGGGACCGGCGAGCCACGCCACGAGCCGATCGTTCACTTCGCGCTCGGAAACGCTCGCGTCGGCGGGGACGGCGAGCGCCGCCGCGGCGAGCGCGGCGGCGAATTCGTCGCCGCGCGATCCGGCCAGCGCGCCCAGGCCCACCCGCTCCTTGACGGCAAGGCGCCGCCAGGCGGCGACGTAGTCGGGAAGGGGCTTCATCGTGGATTCGCAGGCATGCACGCGGCGCCGATTGTGCGGCAGCCGCCGCCGGGTGTCGACGACGGCCCTGCGCCGCGCGGGGCTCAGGGCGCGTCGACCGACCTTCTTCGCGACCGCGCCGCCCGGGCCGTGCCGCGCGGTTCCCCTTCGTTTCCACGCCCGCGCGGCGGCGCGATGCCGGCGCCGAACACGTCGCGCGCCGCGGCGCGGCTCACGGCCACGGTTGCCGGGTGCTGCAGGCGGCGCTCGGTCGTGATCGCGTAGAGCTCCTCGACCACCGGCACGACGCGGCCGACGGCCTCGACGCCGTAGTGCCGGCAGACGTAGTCGGCCGTCGCGGTCGGCGCCGCGAAGCACCCCGCCCCGCCCTGCCCGAACGCCTTCATCAGCGCGCCGTCGTCGAACTCGCCGACGATCCGCGGACGGACCCCCTGCGCGTCGAACCACTGCTCGAGGCCCCGCCGGATCGCGACGCCCTCGCCCGGCATCAGGAACGGCGCGCCGTCGAGCATCGCCGGGAAGCCGCCGGGGAGCCCGCGCACGAGCCCGGGCGCGCCGAAGATCGAGACGTCGCTCGCGCCGAGACGGTGGTTGTACGCCCGCACGTTGAGTTCCGGCGGGATCGGGCGGTCGGCGACCACCATGTCGAGGCGATGCACGGCGAGGTCGGCGAGGAGCGCGGGCAGCCGGCCTTCGCGGCAGACGAGCCGTACCGGGACCTCGAGGCGCAGCGCGGGCTCGACGACGCGCCAGGCGAGCGACTTCGGAACCGAGTCGGCGATGCCGACGCGGTAGGGGGCGGCGGAGCGCGCCGTCCCGTCTCGCGCCGCGGCGAGGAGCTCGTGCTCGAGCCCGAAGATCTCGTCCGCGTAGCGCAGGATCCGGCGCCCGTCCTCGGTGAGCTCGAGCCCGCGCCCGGCCCGGCGAAACAACGCGAGGCCGAAGTAGCCCTCGAGCTCGGCGAGCTGGCCGCTGATCGACTGGGGCGTCACGTGGAGCTCGCCGCTCGCCCGGGCGATGCTCCCCGCGCGGGCGACCGCCCAGAAGTAGCGCAGGTGCTTGAAGTTCAGCGGACCGCCGCTCGCCATATGATCGTTTTTTTCGATGTATCATGCAATTATATTCGACTTGTACGATGTGTCCAGCGGTGCCATCCTTCGCGGCATTGCCCGGGCGCAGGGGCGCCCGGCGGCACGGGCAGGGACGGAACGGCGACATGGAAACGGTGGGCAGCATTGGCATGTGGGCGGGCTTCGCCGCGGTGGTCGTCGCGATGCTCGCGATCGACCTCTTCGTCGTGGGCGGCGGCAAGCGTCACCGCGTGTCGATGCGCGAGGCGGCGACCTGGTCGGTCGTCTGGGTCGGGGTCGCGCTCGCGTTCGCGGGCGTGCTGTGGTGGCACCTCGACGGCACGGCCGGGCGCGCGGTGGCCAACGAGACCGCGCTCGAGTACCTGACCGGCTACCTGATCGAGAAGTCGCTCGCGGTCGACAACGTGTTCGTCTGGCTGATGCTCTTCTCGTTCTTCGCGGTGCCCGCCGAGCTCCAGAAGCGCGTGCTCGTCTACGGCGTGATCGGCGCGATCGTCATGCGCACCGTCATGATCTTCGCCGGCGCGTGGCTCATCGCCAAGTTCCACTGGATCCTCTACCTGTTCGGCGCGTTCCTCCTCGTGACCGGCGTCAAGATGTGGTGGTTCGCCGACGAGAAGCCGGACCTCGAGGCCAATCCGATCGTGCGCTGGCTGCGCGGCCACCTGCGCGTCACCGCCGGCTTCGAGGGCGAGCGGTTCTTCGTCTCGCGCGAGGAAGGCGGGAGGCTCGTGCGCTACGCGACGCCGCTGTTCCTCGTGCTCGTCCTGGTCGAGGCGACCGACCTGATCTTCGCGGTCGACTCGATCCCGGCGATCTTCGCGATCACGACCGACCCGTTCGTCGTGCTCACGTCGAACGTGTTCGCGATCCTGGGGCTCCGCGCGATGTACTTCCTGCTCGCCGACCTCGCCGACCGCTTCACGCTCCTCAAGTACGGCCTCGCGCTCGTGCTCGTCGTCGTCGGCGCCAAGATGCTCCTGATCGACGTCGTCGAGGTCCCGGTGCTCGTCTCGCTCGCGGTCGTGGCGACGATCATCGCCGCGTCGATCGTGCTGTCGCTGCGGAAGGCCGCCCGCGAGCGCGCCGCCGCGGGCGCCCCTGCGGCCGACCGCGCGTGACGCGAACGCCATCGGCCGCGGAACGCTCCCGCGTGACCTCGCCCTGCGCCCTGCGATGATCGACGCCGGCCGCTCCCCGCCTCCGTGGGGGACATTCGCCTGCTGGACGGTCGCGGTGCTCGCGATCGCGGCCGGCGCCGCGGCGGCGTGCCCGGACGGCGCGTGCCGCGCGCTGGACGCCGATCGGCGGCTGCTGGAGGCGTTCCACGCGGCAAGGCGGCCGTGGCTGGACGCGTTCTTCGCGGCTTTCACCTGGCTCGGCTCGATCGTCGTGCTGCTGCCGGCCGCGCTCGCGCTCGGCTGGGCGTGGCGCAGGCGCGGCGACCGGTCCTCGACGTGGCGGCTGCCGCTCGCCGTGGGCGGCGCGTGGCTCGCCGCCCATGCCGGCAAGCTCCTCGTCACGCGCCCGCGCCCCGACCTCCACGCGCCGGTGATCGCGATGCCCGCGGATCTCTCGTTCCCGAGCTCGCACGCGATGGTGGCCGCGGCGTTCGCCGTCGCGCTCGCGCTCTCGCTCCGTCCCCGCCCGTCGCCGACGGTCGTCGCCGCCGCGGCGCTCGCCGCGCTCGTCGTCGCGCTCTCGCGCCTGTACCTGCAGGTCCATTACCCGAGCGACGTCGCCGCGGGCGCCGTCGCGGGCGCGGCGTGGGCGCTGGGGCTCTGCCTCCTCCCGGGAGCGCGCCGATGAGGCACAAGTTCCTCGGCATCGGCGAGCCCGGCTGGCACCCGCTGCGCAAGATCGCGACGGTGCTGTCGGGCCTGCGCTACGCGGTCGTCTACGACTTCTCGGTCGCCTACAAGCTCGTTCTCTCGGCGATCGTGCTCACCGCCGCCTTCGCGCTTCGCGCGTGGGTCGACCTGCTCCTGATCCTCGTCGTGACCGCCTTCGTGCTGGTCGCCGAGATGATGAACAGCGCGATCGAGGCGCTGTGCGACTTCGTCGAGTCGCGCCACGACGAGCGCATCCGGGTCATCAAGGACATCGCGGCGGCGGCCGTCGGCATCGCCATCCTCGTCTGGGTCGTCGTGCTCGCCGTCGAGGCGAGCCGGTTCTGGCAGGCGATCGCGGCCTGAGCGGCCCGCCGCCGCGCCGTCCGTCAGCGCTTCGGCACGATCTTGCCGGCGAACGACTGGACGGCGATCTTCCCGTCGCGGACCGCGAACGTGTCGGTCGCGTACTCGTAGACGTTGTCCGCGGTCTCCGCCTTCCAGACGATGTACCCGTGGTCGCCGTCGACCGCGAGCTTCTGGAGGTCGAAGCGCGAGCCCGGCTTCCCGAAATCGTCGAGCAGCGCGCGGAAGAACGCGCCGATCGCCTCGGTTCCGCGGATCGGGCCGTCCGGCAGGAACATCACGGCGCCGGGCGCGTAGTCGGACAGGATCCCCTCGAGGTCGCCCTCGAAGAAGTGCTTCAGGTGCCGGTCGATCACGGTGCGGGGGGTGCTCATGGTCTCGCCTCTCTCGGCCTCTGCCGTCCTCGGTTGCCCCACGCGGGGGCGACGAGGCGATGATCCGCGAACCGGCTCGCGCGCGCCCTGCCACGGGTCCTCCGCCGTTGCCCCTGCGTCCGCGGGTGCGTCGCGCCTTGCCCGTGCGTCCGCCGCGGTTGACTCCGCGGCCGCCGGGACGGATGCCGCGCGCGACCGTCGATCGCGCGCAAGACCGCGGGAAGGAACCCGGACGCGCGGCGCGCGGCGGCGGCGCCGTCGATCCCCGCAGGATGGGCTCGGCGTCGAGCGAGATCGCCTGCCGGACGTCGCGACCCGCCAGGCGCGCGAGCAGGTATTCGGCCGCGAGGCGACCCATCTCGGCCGACGGCACGCGCATCGTCGTGAGCGGCGGCGCGACGTGCGACGCGAGATCGACGTCGTCGAAGCCGGTCACGGACAGCCGGGCGGGCACCGCGACGCCCATCTCGCGCGCCTCCGCCAGCGCGCCGAACGCGAGGATGTCGTTGCCGCAGACGATCGCGGTCGGCCGGCGCGAAGGCGACGCGCGGGACCGCGCTCTCGGCGGTGAAGCCGGGCGGCGTCGTCATGCACATCGGGCTGCAGGACTGGGCGAGCGAGATCGACATGCGCAAGCTGACGCGCGCCGGAATCACGCTGATCGGCACCTACACCTACGCGACGGCCGACCTGCGCGCGACGGTGCGCGCGCTCGCCGCGGGCGTGTTGGGCGACCTGTCCTGGATCGAGGAGCGCCCGCTCGCCGACGGCGCGCGGGCTTTCGCGGACCTCGACGCCGGCCGCACGGCCGCTGCGAAGGTGGTGCTGCGGCCCTGAGCGGCCGTCACGTCGCGCCGTCGAGCGACGGCGACCGCTCGCCTCACGGAGGAAGCCTCCGGCGCGCCCCGCTACCGCAACTCCGGCGGGCGCCGCCGGGGTCGCGTCAGCGCGCGCTTGGCGACAGCGCGCCGCGCAGCTCCTTGCCCACGGCGAGCAGGAAGCGCAGCGTGTCCTGGGTCTCGGGGTCGCGCATCAGCGTCCACAGCCCGCCCACGCCGCCGCGCGAAGGCGGCAGCTGGCTCGTGCGGTGCGCCGCGGATTCGATCGCCGCGAGCATGGTCTGGACGCGCGACATCCGCTCGGCGAGATCGGGCAGCGTCTCCGACAGCTTTTGCAATGCGCCCGAGCTCTCCAGCCGCTCGAGGATGGCGATCACGCGGTCGGCGCCTCCGCGCGCGAACCGGTCGAGCAGCGACAGGCCGTTGCCGACCGTCTCGGAGAGCCGTCCCACCATCTCGTCGGTGACCGCGTCTTCGGCCGAGCCATAGACGCGCGCCAGCTTCACGATCCGCTGCAGGTCGCCGTTGTGGACCATCTCGGCCAGCGCGGGGATCGCCCGGTCGAGGCCGGCGCGGTTGACCTGGTCCATCAGCGCCATGCCGTCGCCGATCGTCGCCGAGAGGCGCCCGACCATCTCGTCGGTGAGCGAGTCCTGGGCCGAGCTGTAGACGCGCGCGAGCTGGCCGAGGCGCTCGAGGTCCCCGTTGCTCGCCATCTGCGCCAGCGCCGGGATCGCTCGCGCGAGCCCGGCCCGGTTCACCTGGTCCATGAGGTCGGCCGCATCGGCCGCGGTGGTCGCGAGGCGAGCGACCATCTCGTCGGTGAGCGCGTCGCGCGCCGCCGCCACCAGGCGCTCGATCTCGACGTCCGCGACGCGCGATTCGCCGGTCTGCGTGTCCATCTCGGTCCTCCCGGGCGATCAGAGCAGGCCGCGCGCGGACGTCCAGTACAGCTTGTTGTAGGCCATCTTGAACCAGTGGATGGCCTTCGTCGGCGGCTTCGGGTCGGGCGGGTTGAGGTAATCGAACATCGCGTAGGTCGCGCGATCCTTGCCGGCCTCGATGAAGCAGAACACCTTGCCGTCGTAATCGCGCACCGGCGCACCGAGCTTCACGATCGCGGCGATGTTCTCGCCCAGCGCCTCGGCCTCGAAGTGCGCGGTGGAGCCGGCCTTGCTGATCGGCAGGTTGGTCGTGTCGCCCAGCACGTAGACGTTCTTGCGTCCCTCCATGTTGAGCTGGTGCCGGTGGGTGGGAATGAATCCGCCCGCCCCGAGGTTGTTCTTCTCGATCACCTCCATGCCGCGGTGCGCGGGAATCGAGATCAGCAGGTCGAAGGGCGCTTCGGAGCCCTCCTCGCTGCGCACCACCTTCGCGCTGCCGTCGACCTCCTTGATGTTGAACAGCGTCTCGTAGGTGATGCCCAGCCTCGTCATCTCGGGCGCGGCCCACTTCGCGACGTTCTCCAGGCTGTGCACGCGGCCGATCGGATACGTGTAGTGCAGCTTCACCTTGTCGAGGATGCCGCGATCCTTGAAGTAGTCGTGCAGCATGAAGGTGATCTCGAGCGGCGCCATCGGGCACTTGTGCGGGACGCCCACGGCGATGACGACGCGGCCGCCCCCGAACTCGCGCAGGCGGCGGAACATCTTGAGCGCCGTCTCCTCGGTATAGAAGGTCTCGGAGTTGTCCACCAGCCCGGGGATCAGCTCGGGCACCGGGCGCGACCCGGTGGCGATCGCCAGGATGTCGTAGTCGAACGTGCGCCCGCTCTTCGCCTTCACCTGATTCCGGTCGAGCAGGAACTGCTCGGCGGGATCGACGAAGAACTCGATGCCCGGCTCGAGCAGGCTCGCCTGGTCGCGGTACAGCTCGTCGGGCGCTACGCGCCCGAACGCCAGGTAGAGCAGCCCGGGCTGGTAGAAATGCCGGTCGGACGCCGACAGCATCGTGATCCTGGCCTTGCCCGACTTCAGCTCGGAGGCGAGCCGCCGCGCGAGATTGTTCGCCAGGATCGTGCCGCCCATGCCGCCGCCGATGATCAGGATCCGCATCTGTCGTCCTCCTGTTGTTCGAGATCGGAACGCCGCGTCGACCTTCCGGGGTCACTTCACCTTCCTGACCGAGATGTGCCAGACGCCGGCCTCCTCGCGCGTGCCGACGAGCTCGTGCCCCACCTTGCGGATCCACTCCGGAATGTCGTTGGCCGACCCTTTGTCGCTGGACAGCACCTCGAGCTCGTCGCCGACCTGCGCCAGCTTCATCCCCGCGATCAGCTCCATCAGCGGGCCCGGGCAGAAGCTCCCGCGCGCGTCGATCACCTTCTTCCCGGCCATGGCGCCTCCCTCGCTCGTGCGTTCGCGGACATGTTCAGAACGACCAGACCTGCGCCTCGGAAGCGTCGTCGAGGAACTTCGTGAGGCCGAGGGGCTCGGAGAGCCACGACTCGAGCGCCGCCGGCTCGAGGCCCATGACGTCCACGGCCATCGAGCACGGGTGGATCTTCGCGCCGCCCAGCGTAACGGCCTGCTCGAACATGGTCCGGAACGGAGGCGCGTTCTTCGCGTCGAGCAGCGCGCCGAACGATCCCTCGGGGGGGGCCGGCGCCCGGTCGCCCTTGACGAAGTACCGCAGCGCGTTCATCGACAGGAACACCGTGACCGGGCTGCCGCCGACCGCCCCGACCGCCGCGACCATCGCCGCCATCTGCAGGCGCTCCCTCGATCCCGATACGACGATGATGCTGATCGGCTTCGCGGACATGCCTCGGACTCTGTGCGCCCCCATCGGGCGATCGAATGGGAAGGGCCGTACTTTCCCTCCGATGGCAGCACGAGTCAACACACGCCCGCGGCTTCTTCCGACGGGCGCATCCGCGCGATCGCCGTGCCGTGCGCTCGCGCGGTTCGACGTCGCGGTGCGCCTGCGGTCCCCGGTCGCCGAAGTCCGCGCGCGAGTTGCGGGACCGTAGCGGCGACGCCGTCGCCACCGGCGAATCGCCCGGGTCAACCGCGCCGGGCCGGCGACCTGGCCGCGCAACACCGGCGTCGCACCAGACGCCGGCGACTCCACCGCGGTCCTCGACGAGCTTCGGACGACGATCGACCCGGCGATCCCCGCGGCCGGCGATTGCGCCTGACCGGCGGATCGCTGGCGAACGCTGTCGTCATCGCCACGCACAGAGGCGCGCTGCGCAACCGCGAAGCAGCGCTGCCCCTCGAGAACGAACGGCTCGCCGCCGGCACGAACTCGGGTTTACCCCGGGCCCGAAGTTTGGTTCGAGGCAGCCTCGTTGCGCGCCGCAGCTTGACAAGCGTGCGCCGCAGGGCAAACGATCACAACGCAAGGGGTTTCCAGCTCGACCACCGGACGTCGAAGGGGAGGCCATGAATCAGGGGGGAGGAATCAGCGAAGACTGGCTGTCCCTGTGGATCGGACTGGCCATCTTCGTGCTGTCGCTGGGGGTGCTGGTGGGGGCGGACCTGCTGGGCTGGGTCGTCACCACCAGCGTGTGGACCGACGTCTCGAAAGCGCTCGGCACGGCGTCGAAAACCTACGCGGGTCTGGGCGGCACCGGCGCGCTGATCGCGACGTTCGTCGCGCTGCTCGTCGTCATGTCGCTCGGCGCCGCCGCGCTGAGAGTCGACGTAGCGCGGTTCGCGCTCGGCTTCATCGCCGTGTTCTGGCTCGCCTACGCCTGCTGGATCATCGGCAGCTGGGCGAACTTCGCGGTGAACACGCCGGGCGACATGCAGAAGTTCGGCATCAGCTGGTCGCTGAAGCTCACCGCCGAGGGCGGCTTCATCGTCGCGCTCCTCGCCGGGCTCTTCATCGGCAACTTCATGCCGGGATTCGCCGACTGGATGAAGGAGGCGGTGCGGCCGGAGCTCTACGTCAAGACCGCGATCGTCATCCTGGGCGGCTTCCTCGGCGTCACCGCCGCGGAGAAGCTGAGCCTGGCGACCTCGCTGATGTTCATCGGCTTCGCGGCGATCATCTGCGCCTACCTGATCTTCTGGTCGGTCGTCTATTACGTCGCGCGCAGCTGGTTCAAGTTCAGCCGCGAGTGGGCGGCGCCGCTCGCCTCCGGCATCTCGATCTGCGGCGTGTCGGCGGCGATCGCCACCGGAGCGGCCATCCGCGCGCGACCGGTCGTCGCGATCATGGTGTCGTCGCTGGTCGTCATCTTCGCGGTAGTCGAGCTCCTGTTCCTGCCATTCGTCGCGCAGCTCTATCTCTCGCGCGAGCCGCTCGTCGCCGGCGCATGGATGGCGCTCTCGGTGAAGACCGACGGCGCGGCGGTCGCCAGCGGCGCCATCACCGAATCGCTCATCCTGGCCAGGAACGCGGCGGAGGGCGTCAATTACGCGAAGGGCTGGATCCTCGGAACGGCGGCGACGGTGAAGGTCTTCATCGACATCTTCATCGGCGTCTGGGCGTTCGTTCTCGCCTACGTGTGGACGACGCGCATCGAACGGCGCGAGGGCGACCAGGTCCGCGCCGGCGAGATCTGGGAGCGCTTCCCCAAGTTCGTCATCGGCTACGTCGTGACGTTCGCGCTGGTACTGATCGTCGCGCTGGGCGCGACGCCCGAAACGATGGGCAAGCTCAAGGCGGCGATGGGCCAGGCGAACGCCTTCCGCGGCATCTTCTTCGTGCTGACGTTCTTCACCATCGGCGTGATGACGAACTTCCGCAAGCTGTGGGAGGAAGGCATCGGCAAGCTCGCCGCGGTGTACCTGGTGTGCCTGTTCGGCTTCATCGTCTGGGTCGGCCTGGTGATTTCCTGGCTGTTCTACGCCGGGGTCAAGCCTCCGCTCGCGGGCTGACCGGAAGGAGACGGGAATGGATCAACCGAGAATTGGCGAAGAGATCCGGAAGATGGGGTACGAGCCGCTCCTCCCGGTCGAAAGGCGCCTGATCGGCTGGAGCCTCGGCCTCGGCATCGTGCTGCTGATCGTGCTCGTGGCCGTCAGCAACGCCTTCCTGAAGGGCTGAGCGAAACGCGCAGCTGGATCCCGGCTCCTCGGTTCGGGGAACCGGGCGTCGCGTCCGGCAGGGAGGGGCTCCGACGGCGCCGCACCCCGCTCCTCGTCGGCCTGCCCTTCGTTCCGCCGATGGGCGGGCTTTCGCCGACCTCGACGCGGGCCGGACGGCCGCGGCCGACGTCGTGCTGCGGCCTGGGTGCCTGTCGATGCTGCCGGGACGCTCACACCCGAGGGTCCCGCTTCACGACGGCCACCGAGTGGATTCCACCAGCGGCGCGAGCGCGCGGCCGATGCGCTGCATCTGTGCCGCCGTCAGGAGGTCCTGCAGGACCTCGATGAAGCTCGGCTCCTGCGCGCCCGACACGACGTGCTGCCAGCGATAGGCGGCAACGAGGTGCGATTCGACGCGCGCTCGCTCTTCCCCGGTCAGCCTCCGGCCGCAGGCCGCCGCGAAGCACGCCGCGTCGGCCGACGCCTGGAAACGCACGAGGCCGTCGATGCCGGCGACGAGCGCGATCAGGTCGTCGACGCCCTCGTCGCGCCGCGCCGGCGCGAGCTTCGCGTGCTCGCGCCGCCACTCGAGCTCGTCGAGGATCGCGTGTTGCGACGCCTCGCGCCAGTGGCAGGACAGGACGTCCCGGAACAGCGGCGACATCGCGGCGTCGGGTTCGACGCCCCGGCGGCAGCGCGCCTGCGCGAGGAGCCCGAGCTGGCAGGCGATCCCCAGCACCCCCCAGGCGGACTTGCCGAGCACGAAGCTCGCCACGTCGCCGGGCCGCGGCCCGCACGCGCCGCCCGCCGGCATCCCTGCCACCAGCATCGCTTCGAGACGGCCGAAGACCGCCCGGTGACCGGGTTCCACGTTCGTGCGGCGCGCCGGCGCCTCGGGCGACGCCGGGTCGGCAACCCGGGGGCCGCGGCGCAGCTCCGCCATCCTGGCGCCGATCGATCGCTCGACGAGCCCGAACAGCTCCAGGTAGGAACGTGCCTGGATCTGGTTGACGAGGCGCGCCTCCGCTTCGTGCGGCAGGCGGAGCCGCGGCGCGAGCGACAACCCGTCGGGCAGGAACTTCTGCGAGAAGTCGAGTCGGCGGCCGCGGATCACGTCGCGGTCGGCGTCCCGGCCGACGCGTGTCGACGCTTCGGCGTCGCCTGCGGTCGTGGCTTGCATGGGTCTCTCCGTGAATGGCTGGCGCGGAACCGCTTCCGCGACGGGAGACATTCTCGGCATCGAACGCGCGCCCCGCGCGGGGCGGGTGTCCCGGGACGGGCGCCTTCGCCCCCCGAGCGGGCGGGACCGCCGTCCTAGG
Source organism: Burkholderiales bacterium (assembly GCA_046347845.1). GTDB lineage: Bacteria > Pseudomonadota > Gammaproteobacteria > Burkholderiales > Casimicrobiaceae > VBCG01. The sequence goes on from JAXMFH010000014.1 coordinate 99,743, forward strand.
CCCTGCCGAACCCGGCGTTGCGCGCGAGCACGATCGCCTGCGCGCGGGTCTCCACCTCGAGCTTCGCGAAGATGTGCGTGATGTGGTTGCGCACCGTCTTGTCGCTCACGCCGAGCGTCGCCGCGATCTGCGCGTTGTCGCGGCCCTGCGCGATGAGTTCGAGGAGATCGCGCTCGCGCGGCGTGAGGCCGGCGAAAGCGGTCGGGGGCGCCGTCGCGCCCGGCAGGAACGCCTCCAGCTCCTCGAGGAAGCGCCGCCAACCCGGTTCCGTCTCGAGCAGCAGGTGATTCGGGCTCTCGAGCGGGACGAAGCGCGCGCCCGGAATGCGGCTCGCGAGCAGGCGCCCTTCGTCGAACGGCACCGCGGCGTCGTCCGCCGAATGCAGGATGAGCGTGGGGCAGCGGACCTCGGGAAGGAGGTCGACGACGTCGATGGCGCCCGCGACCGTGAGCAGGCGGAGCGCGCCTTCGGGCGACGCGGAGATGCGCTGCAGCTCGTTGAACCAGCGCTGCTGCTCGATCGACGCGTCGGGGATGAAACGCGCCGTGAAGACCTGACGGAACGCGGGATTCGCCTTCCCCCACCCCAGCTCGACCATTCTCAGCATCATCGCGGCGACCTCGCGATCCTCGTCCGTCGCGGCCCGCACGAGCCGCCCGCGCGCGTAGCCGCCGTGGATCACCAGATGCGAGACGCGCTCCGGATGCCTGACCGCGTAGGCGATGCCGACCGACGCGCCCTGCGAGATGCACAGGAGCGGGAAGCGCTCGAGCCCGGTCGCGTCGACGACGCTCTCGAGGTCGCGCAGCCACGCGTCGAACGACAGGTCCTTCGCGTGCCAGTCCGAGAGCCCGCAGCCGCGCTGGTCGTAGCGGATGAGCCGGTAGCGGGCCGACAGCTCGGTGAGCCAGTGCCGCCAGACCGGGCTGTCCCACTCGAACTCGAGGTGCGAGAGCCAGTTCGCGACCTTGACCAGCGGCGGCCCGCGTCCCGATTCGGCCCAGGCGATGCGCGTGCCGTCGTGGCTCGTGCGGAAGCGGATGGTCTGACGGGGTGCCATGGCGGGTCGGCGAATGATCGCAGAAACAGGGCGACCGTGGGCCGGGGCATCGGCACCGTGGAAGCCCGGGGACGGTGCACGCGCCGCCGCATTGGCGGCGCGGCCGCGCGCCCGACGCCGCACGCGCGAGTCGTCCGCGCGGCAATGCGCCGGTCCGGACAGGGCGAGAGGGTCGCTGCGAACGCCGCCGGAATGGCCTCGCCGCGGCCGTCCACGCCGATCGCCGGAGCGAAGGCGCACGGGCGGCGGAGCGAACCTGCGCGCCGACCTACTGCATGAACCAGCCGTGGCTCACGACCAGCGACTGCCCGGTGAGCGCTCTGCCGGGGAACGACGCGAAGAACAGCGCCACCTCGGCCACGTCCTCGACGGCGGTGAACTCGCCGTCGACCGTTTCCTTCAGCATCACGTTCCGGACCACTTCCTGCTCGGTGATGCCCAGGGCCCGCGCCTGCTCGGGGATCTGCTTGTCCACCAGCGGGGTGCGGACGAAGCCCGGACAGATCACATTGGCGCGCACCCCGTGCTTCGCGCCTTCCTTCGCGACCACCTTGGCGAGCCCGATCAATCCGTGCTTGGCGGTCACGTACGGCGCCTTCAGCGGCGACGCCTCCTTCGAGTGCACCGACCCCATGTAGATCACGCTGCCGCCGCGGCCGCTCGCGTACATGTGCGGCAGGCACGCCCGGGTGGTGAGGAACGCGCCGTCGAGGTGGATCGCGAGAAGCCTCTTCCACTCGGCCAGCTCGAACTCCTCCAGCGGATGCACGATCTGGATGCCCGCGTTGCTGACCAGCACGTCGACCCCGCCCCAGGCTCGCACCACGCTGCCGATGCCGGCGTTCACGGCCGCCTCGTCGGTGACGTCCATCGTCACGCTCATCGCCTGCGCGCCGCCCGCGCGCAGCGCGTTCGCGGTGGCCTCGGCAGCGTCCCCGTCCAAGTCGGCGATCGCCACTCTGGCTCCCTCGCGGGCATACACGGCGGCGATCGTCTTGCCGATGCCGCTGGCCGAGCCCGTGACGACCGCGATCCTGTCTCTCAGTTTCATGGCCTGTGTCCTCTCGGTCGATCGAACGTCCGGCCGGACGTCCGCGTCGTCGCGCGCCGCACGGCCGAACCCCGGCGCCCGTGCTTCGCGCACTCGGAACGGGCCGAAGCCTCCTGGGCCGGACTGCAGCGTCGGCGACATCGAAGCGCTCTTCCGCGCACGGTCCCCGCGGTCACGAGCGTGTCCTCCGGTTGCGCCGCACCTCGATCTGCGGCGTCAGGTCCAGCACCGTGACGCCGCCGGAGGCACGGGCGCGTGCGCGCCATTGCGGATGGGCGAGACTGATCCGCATGTCGGCCGATCCCCTGCGCCAGTGCTCCAGCATCGTCTGCCGCGAAAACTCGAAGTCCCTCGAGTGCGTCTCGTAACGCCTGCTGCGGTAGATCAGGTGCATGATCGTGAGCCCGCCCGGTGAGCCTGCGCGGATCAGCTCGGCGAGGTCTGCGTCGCCCGCCATCGAGCCCGGCAGCCTTGCGGCGAGCCGGCGTGCAGCCGCGCCGAGCGCGTGCATCCGCGTCGCGCGGTCGGTGTTCAACCGGGTTCGACTGGCGAAGCGGATGTCTTGTTCCCGTTCAGCGACCTCGCCCAGGTTGCGCGGCATGCGGCCGCGGGCGCTGAACAGGTCGACCTGCAGGACCAGCATGTCGTGCGCCCGCGGCTGGTCGATCACGTACTGCAGAGGCGTGTTCGACACGAGACCGCCGTCCCAGTAGAACTCGCCGTCGATCTCGATCGGCGGAAAGCCGGGCGGCAGCGCGCCGCTGGCCATCACGTGGCGCGGTCCGATCGGACCGCATTCGTCCGGCCGGCTCGAATCGAAGTAGCGGAAGTTGCCGGTGGTCACGTGGACCGCGCCGACCGACAGCCGCACCTTGTGGCGCGGATTGCGGGTATTGATCAGGTCGAAGTCGATCAGGCGCTCCAGCGTCCCCTGGAGCGGCGCGGTGTCGTAGTAGCTCAGCGCGCCGGGCGTGCCCGGCGGCTGAAACGGCGCCGGCGGCAGGCGCGGCTCGAAGAACCCCGGCACGCCGAGCGCGGCCACCAGCGTCGCTCGCGAGTGGTTCAGCAGTTCACGCGCCACTGTCCCGTAGCGCGCGGGAAGCGTGAAGTAGCTGTAACGCGAGGTCAGCAGGTTCCAGAACTCGTACAGGCGATCGACCCGGCGCCCGGGCGGATTGCCCGCGATGATCGCCGCGTTGATCGCGCCGATCGACACTCCCGCGACCCACGCGGGCGCCAGGCCGTGCGCTTGCATCTCCTCGTAGACACCGGCCTGGTACGCCCCGAGCGCGCCGCCGCCTTGCAGCACCAGGGTGCAGGTTTCGCCGCCGGCCGCCGGCGCAGGATTCCCGGCCGACCTCCTGGCCGCGGAGGTCCTTTTCGCTCGCGTCGATCTCGCCATGGGGCTATCGCATCGCGCGCCGGAGTGGCCTCAGAACACAACGACCCGATGCGGGGAGCCGGCCGCCGACGATCGCGGACCGAGCGCACCGTCCGTCTTCCCGGGCTTCGGCCCGACGCCTCCCCTCGCAGTGAGGAGAAGGCCCTGTGACCGACGTCCGGTTCGCACGGCGGCACCCGCCTCAAGGCCGCGGGTAGTGGATTCCGTCCCCCGCCGGCACCGCGGCCTCGGTCATGCGCGCCGGCTCGATCCGGTGCTCGCCCATCAGGTGCAGCACCTCGCGCCCGCGCAGGAGCAGGTAGTCGGCCACGATTCGGCGGTGGCAGCGCCACCACACCGCTTCGGCGCACATGATCGCCGAGCGGCGCTCGTCGGCGAGCCCGAGTAGCCGGTCCAGCCCGGTGCGGAAGTCGACGGAGAGCGCGTAATCGGCGAAATGGTGAAAGCCGGGATGGATCCAGAAGCCGTTGACGTCGGGCGCGACCGTCTTCGATGCGGCGCGCAGCCCGCCAAGCTCGCGAATCCGCGTGTAGCCGATCCGGTGCGCGCCGAGCCCGTCCTCGATGGCGTCCGAGTTGAACTGCGGATTGTGACGCGAGCGGGGAACGGATCGGACGTCGACCACCAGCCGCACCTGCGCAGCGCGCAGCAACCCGGCGAAGGCCTCGAGCGTCCGGTTCGAATGGCCGACCGTACAGATCGGGAGCCCGCTCACGCCAGCGCCTCCCGGACGGCGGCGCGGAGCACCGGCAGCGCCTCGGCCTCGAACCACGGATGCTTCCGCAGCCAGATCGTCGAGCGCCACGAAGGATGGGGCAGCGGAAACCGGTCGGGAAGACCGGCGCGGAAGTTCCGCACGCGTTCCGTCACCGAGCCGGGCCCCGAGGCCCACCGCTGAGCGTAGGTTCCGATCAACAACGTCAGTCGGATCGCGGGCAGCTGTTCGATGAGCCGCGCGCGCCACCGCCGCGCGCACTCGGGCCTCGGTGGCGCGTCTCCGCCGCCCCTCGCCCGCCCCGGGTAGCAGAGTCCCATCGGCAGGATCGCGATCCGCTCGGCGTAGAACTCCGCCGGGCCGACGCCCATCCACGCGCGCAGGCGCTCGCCCGAGACGTCGTCGAACGGCACGCCCGAGACGTGAGCCTTCATGCCCGGCGCCTGCCCCGCGACGAGGATGCGCGCGGCGGGCGAGATCTGGAACACCGGCCTCGGCCCGAGCGGCAACGCCGCACAGGCCCGGCAGGCGCGAACCTCGTCAACCAGCCTGTCGAAGTCGGCCACGGCGAGGAGCCGGACGCCACGGGAGGCCCGACGCGATGGCCGGCGATGGCGGATCGCTCGCCGGGAACGTCTCGGCCAGCGCCTCGTCGAGCAGCCACTCGTCGTGAGCCGACGATCCGGGGCACGCGGCGCGGGAGTCGGCGCCGGACGCCACCTCGTTCCGGCTCGTCGATCGGTTGCGCGAATTCATGCTCGCCTCCCGGGATTCCGCCATGGCGTGACGACACGATCACGCCGTCGGCGGCGCCCCCGGATCCGGGCGCGCCGGCTTCGGCACGAAACCCGGAATCGCCATGCCCTCTGCGGACGCCCCGGCTCGAGTCGATCCCCTTCCACGCTGCGGGGAGACCCCGCCACGCCGGCAGGAGGGAAGGCCGCGCGCGACGGGGCCCCGGGGTGCCGGTCCGCGGAAATGCCAGTATTATATCATATTGTGACTGTTAAGTGACCGAAACCGCAGGTGTCCCGGCCCGGCCCGTCGCCCGGCCGAGTCGCGGCCATCCCATCCGTCGCCCCCGGGCCCTTCCATGACCGACACCGAGTGCTACAACGACCACGTCGTGCGACTGTTCCTGCTGGCGTCGGCGGCGTGGGGCATCGTCGGCATGCTGCTCGGCATGTACGCGGCGGCCGAGCTCGCGTGGCCGGTCCTGAACTTCGGCATCCCGTGGATGACGTTCAGCCGGATCCGGCCGGACCACACGTTCGGCGTCATCTTCGCCTTCGGCGGCTCGGCGCTGATGGGCACCTGCTACTACGTCGTGCAGCGCACCGGCCACGTACGGCTCGCGTGGGGACGACTGGCGGAGTTCACGTTCTGGGGCTGGCAGCTGGTCTGCGTGCTGGCGATGGCGACGATGCCGTTCGGCATCACGCAGAGCAAGGAATACGCCGAACCGGAGTGGTTCGTCGACATCCTGATCGCGATCGTCTGGGTCGCTTTCGGCGCCGTGTTCTTCGCGACGCTCTCGCGCCGACGCATCCGCCACATCTACGTCGCCAACTGGTACTACGGCGCGTTCATCATCGCCGTCGGCCTGCTGCACCTCGTCAACAACCTGGCGCTCCCCGTGTCGTTCACCAAGTCGTACCCGGTCTACGCCGGCGTCGCGGACGCGATGACGCAGTGGTGGTACGGCCACAACGCGGTGGCTTTCTTCCTGACCGCCGGCTTCCTCGGAATGATGTACTACTTCGTGCCGCGCCAGGCCCGGCAGCCGCTGTGGAGCTACCGCTTCTCGATCGTCAACTTCTGGGCGCTGATCTCGCTCTACATGTGGGCCGGCTCGCACCACCTGATGTACACCGCGCTGCCCGACTGGGTGCAGTCGGTCGGCATGGCGTTCTCGCTGGTGCTGCTGATGCCCAGCTGGGGTTCCGCCGCGAACGGCCTGTTCACGTTCAACGGCGCGTGGCACCGCCTGGGGACGGACCCGGCCGCGAAGTTCATGGTGATCGCGCTGGTGTTCTACGCCGCGTCGACGTTCGAAGGGTCGATGATGGCGATCAAGACCGTCAACTCGCTGTCGCACTACACGGACTGGACGATCGCGCACGTGCATTCCGGCTCGCTCGGGTGGGTCGCCATGATCACGATCGGCTCGCTGTACGCGATGGCACCGCGCGCGCTCGGCCGCGCCGCGATGCACTCGCAGCGCGCGATGGAGCTGCATTTCTGGCTGCACACCGGGGGCACGCTGCTGTACGTCGTCGCGATGTGGATCGCCGGCGTGACCGAGGGCGTGATGTGGCGCGCCACCCGGCCGGACGGTTCGCTGACCTACGCGTTCATCGACAGCCTGCTCGCGATCAGGCCGTTGTACGCGGTGCGCTGGTTCGGCGGCGTGCTGATCTGGCTCGGCATGTGGGTGATGGCGTGGAACCTCTGGTGCACGGCGGCCGACGCCCGCAGGAAGCTCATCCGGCCGGTGCCGGTGCCGGTGCCGGAGCCGGTGTCGCCGCAGACCCCGGCGCCGCTTCCGGCCGCCGGTTGAGGAACGCCCGTGGCCTACCGCCACTTCGAGTTCGTCGAGAAGCACGCGTGGGCGCTCGGCATCCTGACTGCGGTGATGGTGTCGCTCGGCGGCCTCGCCGAGGTCCTGCCGCTGTTCGTCGAGGCCCGCAGCGTGAGACCGCCCCCCAGCGTCAGGCCCTACGATCCGCTGCGACTGGCAGGACGCGACGTCTACGTGCGTGAAGGCTGCTATCTCTGCCACTCGCAGATGATCCGCGCGCTGCGCTTCGAGACGCAGCGTTACGGGCGCTACTCGACGGCCGAGGAGTCGGTCTACGACCGGCCGTTCCAGTGGGGCTCCAAGCGCACCGGCCCGGACCTGGCCCGCGTGGGCGGCAAGTACTCCGACGACTGGCAGCGCCTGCACCTGGTGGATCCGCGCGCCGTCGTCCCCGAGTCGAACATGCCCGGCTATCCCTGGCTCGCGACGGCCGCGGTCGACGGCGTCGAGATCGCGTCGCGGATGCGCGGGCTGCGTAGGCTCGGCGATCCCTATACCGACGCCGACATCGGCGGCGCAGCGGCGGCGGTCGACGGCAGGACGGAGCTCGACGCGCTCGTCGCGTACCTGCAGGGTCTCGGTTCCTCCGAAGGACCGGAGGCCGCGCGGACGGGCGCCGCCTCCGCGGTGCCGGTCGCGAGGATCTCGCCGTGAATCCGGTCTGGGGTCACGTCGCCGGCGTCTTCACCCTGCTGCTGATGGCGGCGTTCATCGGCGTCTGGGCCTGGGCCTGGCTGCCTCGGCACCGGCGCACGTTCGGCCGGCTCGCGCGCCTGCCGATGGAGGACGGCGACGGATGGCCGGGCGATTCGACGCCGGCCGCCGGCGAGGTCGGGGAGCGCCGATGAGCAGCGGCTGGTCCTGGTGGATCATCGGCCTGATCGTCTTCAACCTCGGGCTGACGTTCTTCCTGTTCCTGTGGGCGCCGCGCGCCCGGGTTCCGGTGCTGCCCGACGGCACGACCGGCCACGTCTGGGCCCATGGCGTCCTGCGCGAGGGCATGCACCGGTTGCCGGCCTGGTGGATCGTCATGTCGCTGTCGATGTATGTCGCCGCATTCGGCTACTTCGTCCTGTACCCGGGCTTCGGCGACCGCGCGGGCGCGCTCGGGTGGTCCTCGGGAAAGGAGCTCGCCGCCGCGACGACCTCCAACGACGCGAAGCTCGATCCCGTGCTGACGCGCCTCGCCGCGATGGACGTCGAGGCGGTCGCCCGCGATGGGCAGGCGCAACGGATCGGCGAGCGCCTGTTCGTCGACAACTGTGCGGCGTGCCACGGCCGGACCGGCGCCGGCAACCCGCTACTCGGCGCGCCCGACCTCGCTGACGGGGAGTGGCTCCACGGGGGCGGCGGACCGGACATCACGATGTCGATCCGCGACGGGCGCACGGGCGTGATGCCGCCGTGGAGCGCGCTCGGCGACGCGACCGTGAAGGACCTCGCCCAGTACGTACTGAGCCTTTCGGGACGGCCGCACGACTCGCCGTCCGCGGCGGCTGGCGGGCAGGTGTTCAAGTCCACCTGCAGCGCCTGTCACGGGCCGGAGGGCAAGGGCAACCCGCAGCTCGGCGCGCCGGACCTGACCGACGCCGTCTGGCTGTACGGCGGCACGAAGGCGGCCATCGAAACGTCGATCCGCAACGGTCGCACGGGCCGCATGCCGGCGTGGCGCCCGCGCCTGTCCGACGACGAGGTCCACGTCCTGGCCGGCTACGTTCATCACCTTTCGCACCGTGACGACACCACCTCGAGGTGAGCCGCGGCCCCGCGGATCCTGGCATGCGCAGCCGGTCGTCTGGCTGGGCATCGCCGTGTTCGCGGCCGCGATCGCGGGGTGCCTCTGGCTGATCGTCGTCGGCGCGCACTACGACGACGCGCCCGTTCCCTCCGGCCATCGGGTTTTCGGCGCACCGACGCAGCGACCGACGCAGCCGCCGCCTCCGTGAGGCTTCGGCCAACCTCTCGGCCATCTGCCGCTCTGCGGAAAAGGGCGCGCCGAACCCGCGGGCGTCGGCACGAGCGTCGGCGTCGGCCGGATGCGGCGACGGGAGACTCCTCGTCGGGAGTCGCTCGTTCGCGGGACCCGTCGCGGCGGGAGATCGTCATCCCACACGAAGCGATCTGGAAGCGGCCGGCGTCGACGGCCCGGGAGACGCCGGCAGACGCGCAGGGCCGGACGCCGCGGCAGACTTTCGCGCAGCCGCTCGAGCTCGGGCCGCCAGGATCGAAGGCGATGGCAGTGACCTGATCGTGCAGGCAGACGTTTCGGCGCGCAAGGCGCCGAGGTCCCGGGAAACGACGAGGGCTTGCCGCGGACCGGCGCGTGGTCCTGTCCGGGTGACGAGCGCGTACGCATCGACCGCCGTTACGCGCCGCTGGGAGGCGACACCGTCGTGCCGCGCCTGACGCGGCCTTCGGGCGCGAATCCGTCGATCGCGGGCGTCGACGAGTGCGTGCGCTACATGATCGGCACGTCCGAGCGCGGCACGCCCCGCCGAGCGCCCGCCGTGGCGGCGCCGGCCGGATCACGGGACCCGCTCACGGCACGACCTTTCTGCGACGTGCGCCGCCATCGCCCGGCGCGCCGTCTGCCGGCGGCCGCGCGGGGCGGGGAGACGGGCAGCGACGTCGTTGCCGCGCCTCCCCAGGACTCCGTCCCGCTTCGAGCGCGGCCGGCGGCCGCGAGCCGGGACGGTCCCTACTCCCACTCAATCATCAACAGCTTCGGTAAGTCCTTGTCGGACTTGATGCTCGCCTCGTAACGCCTGAGTTTTACCGTCATGTTTACCGTCATTTTGACTGGGATCCCCAAGCGCAGCTTTCACCATCAATCGACATCTATCGAGGACAGTCGGCG
>JAXMFH010000015.1:0-68937 GCA_046347845.1 Burkholderiales bacterium
CGCCGCCCGGGCCGCACAAGATCGTGATCCAGGTGCAGGCCGCGGACGATCCGTCGATGAAGCGCGACGAGCACTCGACGTTCATCCTGCCGCGCCTTTGACCTTCAGGTGGACCCGATGAACCCGACCGCCGCCCTCGCGATGAACGCCGACGCCGTCACGCCGTGGTACCGCCAACGCTGGCCCTGGCTCCTGATGCTCGGGCCCGCGATCGTCGTCGTCGCCGGCATCTCGACCGCGGTGATCGCGCTCGAGACCGACGACGGCCTCGTCGCCGACGACTACTACAAGCGCGGCCTCGGGATCAACCAGACGCTCGAGCGCGCTTCGCGCAGCGCCGCGCTCGGCCTGGCGGCGACCGTCGACGTCTCCGCGGACGGGTCGGTCGTCGTCGTGCTCGACAGCGCATCGTCCGCGCCCGAGGCGCGCCCGGCGTCCCTGCGCTTCCGGCTCGCGCACCCGACGCGCGCCGGCGAGGACCGCGCGGCGACGCTCGTGCCCTCGGCCCCCGGCCGGTACGCGGGGCGCGTGACGCCCGTGCACGCCGGGCGCTGGCGCGTCATCGTCGAGACCGACGTCTGGCGCCTGCCGGGCGTCGAGACGAGCACGCCGATCGCGGGGGTCCGGCTCACGCCGCCCGCGGCGGGCTGACGAGGCGGCACGAAGTCACACGAGGAGGCGGACGATGCGGCTCGACGCGAACCTGATGCGGCGCTTGATGTGGGTCGTCTGGCCGGCGTTCCTCGTCGCCGCGGTCGCCGAGACGATCTTCTTCACGGTCTTCGATCCGTTCGACCTGCATTTCTTCGGCGCGCCGCTCGACCTGTCGCGCGAGGCGATCTACACGCTCGGCTTCTTCGGCTTCTGGGCGCTCGGCATGGCGTCCTCGGCGCTCACCGTGTTCCTCGAGCGCTCGCCGTGGGAGGTCAATCGCTGCACGCTCGAGCCCGCCGATCGCCCGCCCGGCTGCCCGAAGCGCGAAGTCGGCGGCTGCGTCCCGGTGGACGCCCCGGTATCCTCGCCGCGAGAGGCGTGAACGAGACGCGGGCGCGCCCTGGGGAATACCTGCGTAGCCTCACGGCGCGCGCGGCCTCGAATGAACCCGATGAGCAGGATTGAATCGCCGACGTTTCTCGGCCGCCCTTCGGGACGCGTCGGGGGAGGCGCGCGTCGGAGGGTGGAGGAGGGGCCCCGCTCGCGGGGATCCGACCCCGAAGGCGCGCACGAGGACCGCGTCGCGGCCGGATCGCACGGCCGAGAACTTCGGGCGCGGTACTGCAGCGTTGCCCGCCCTGGTCGTGGTGCCTGCCACGACCTGCGGCGGGCGCCTCCCCATCCTCCCCGCCCGACGCGTCGCGCATCCGCGGGTTGCGCGGAGCTTCCCTAGAGGCGCTGCCCGACGAGCTGGCGGAGCTTGCCGATGTCGGTCAGCTTGACGTTGCGTCCGCTGACCTTGAGGAGGCCCTCGTCCTGGAATCGCGAGAACAGGCGGCTCACGGTCTCGAGCTTGAGGCCCAGGTAGCTTCCGATCTCCTCGCGCGTCATCCGCAGCACGAACTCGGTCGACGAGTAGCCGCGGCTGCGGTAGCGCTCGGAGAGGTTGAGCAGGAACGTCGCGAGGCGCTCCTCGGCGCGCATGCTCCCGAGCAGCAGCATCACGCTGTGGTCGCGCGAGATCTCGCGCGCGAGGAACTGGTGCAGGTTCCGCTGCAGCGGGGGCAGGTCGCGCGCGAGCTCCTCGAGGTGCTCGAACGGAATCGTGCAGACCTCGCTGTCCTCGAGCGCCACCGCCGCGCATCCGTGCCGGTCGGTGCCCAAGCCGTCCAGCCCGATGATGTCGCCCTGGAGGTGGTAGCCTGCGACCTGCTCGCGGCCGTCCTCGGCGAGCACGGTGGTCTTGAGCGTGCCGAGGCGCACCGCGAAGAGCGCCTGGAACGGGTCGCCCGCGCGGTAGAGGGAATCGCCCTTCTTGAGCCGCGTGCGGTTGCCGACCGCGGCGTCGACGGCCTTCAGGTCCTCGCCGGACAGGCCGACCGGGAGGCACAGCTCGCGCATCGAGCAGGTCGAGCAGTGCGTCTTGAGCTCGCGCAGCGACACGACCTGCCCGGTTCGGCCGCCGGGTTCGCCGGCGGGAGGGGAAATGGCACGCGGGGACGAGCTCGCCATGAGACGGTGCGAATCTTGATCTCGATCAAACGGGGGCAGTGTACCAAAGGCGCGGGCGCGGGGGGCGCGATACGGCTTGACATGTTTCGACCGGCAGTCTGACCGATGCCCCACGCCGCCCTGATCGCAGCATGGTTAGCCGGCCTCGTCGGCGGTCTCCACTGCCTCGCGATGTGCGGCGCCTACGTGACGATCGCGCATGCGCGCCCGACGACGCCCCTCCTGCCGCGACGCTCGCTCTACGCCGGCCTCGCGGCGGCCCACGCGGGCCGCATCGCGACCTACGCGGCGCTCGGCGCGCTCTTCGGCGCGGCCGGCGGCACCGCGTTCGCCGAGGCGTTCTCGCCGTTCCAGCGCGGCCTCTACGTGGCCGCGAACCTGATGCTGCTGCTGCTCGCGTGGGGGATCGCGCGCGGACGGACCGCGCCCGCCGCGCTGGAGGCGCTGGGCCTCAAGGCGTACTCGGCGCTCTCGCCGGCCGCCGCGCGCGCGGTCGCCGGGCGCGGCCTCGGCTCGCGCTTCGCGCTCGGCGGGCTCTGGGGCCTCACGCCCTGCGCGCTCGTCTACGGTGTGCTCCCGGTCGCGCTCCTCTCGGGCGGCGCCTGGCAGGGCGCGCTCGTCATGCTCGCGTTCGGGCTGGGCACGCTGCCCAACCTCCTCGCCGCGGGCTGGGCGCTCGCGCGCGCGAAGCGCCGGCTCGAGAGCCGCACGGTGCGCTGGGCGGCGGGCGCCGTCGTCGCGGCGTTCGCGCTCCTGGGGCTGTGGCGGGCGGTGTTCGCGCCGGCGACGCTGGGCAGCGGGCCGTTCTGCCTGACCTGACGCGCGCGGCCGCCTGCGGCCGGCGTGCGAAAATCCCCGGTCCGGTCATGCTGCCCGATCCGCGAACCTACCCCGCCCCCGAAGCCGCGTGCGCCAGTGCCCGCGAGCTGCACGCGCTCGCCGAGGCGAGCCTCGGTGCCGAGACCGGGGCCGCGTCGGACGCCGTCGAGGCCGACCTGGCGGCGCGCGTTCGAGCGCTCGTCGACGGCGCCGACGGCGCCTCGCTCGCGGACGCGCTGGCCACGAGCCCGTCCGCCGCGGTCTACCGTCACCTCTGGCGCGCGATCGTCCGCGACGTCGAGCGTCCGGCCGACGCGGGCGTGGGCACGGTCCTCTTCGCGCTGCCCATCGTGATCGTGGCAGCGGCGGAGGGCGACGCCGAGGGCAGGATCGACGCGGTGGTGCCGCGGCCCGCGGAGCTCGAGGCGATCCTCGCCGAGCACGGCGCGCTCGGCGGCAACCGCCAGTTCGCCCTTGCCGGGGCGCTCTGCGCCGCCGACGCGATCGACGTCGGGGCGCTGCCCGGGCTGATGCGGGCGTCGCGGCTTCCGGCCGAGGGCGGGCCCCTCCCCCCGCTCGACGTCGCGCCGCGGCCGATCGTGGCGGCGCCACGCAGCGAGCAGGTCCACCTCCGATTCCTCGTCGGGTCCGCGCTGGCATCGTCGGTGTCCGCCGTCGCCGCCGGGACGGGCACGGGAAAGTGGGGCATTCCGTTCACGCAGGCGCTGTCGCGCGCCCTCGCGCGGCCGGGCGTTGAGATCGCCGCGCTGCCGCGCGCCCCGCAGTCGCTGCCCGCGGCGGTGGCGGCCGGGCGGTCGACCCAGCGCGAGGCGAGCGCGGCGCTGTTCGTGAGCAACGCGATCCGGCGGCTGCGGGCCGCGGTCGGCGAGCCGGTGGCCGTCCTGAGCGCGCACCGCGTCCCCGGCGCCGCCTCCGGCGGCGAGCTGCGGCTGTCGATCTCGTCGCCGCTCGATCCGCGCGAAGCGGAGGGATTCCGCTGCCCGCTCCACCCGCTCGACCGCGTCGCCGACGTCGCGACGATGCTCGCGGATCTCCTGCGCGAATGCCGCGTCGCCGACGTCCGCTGGCTTGCCGGCGTCCACGGCGATCGCGATCCCGCGACCGGGCTCACGCTGCTGTTCAAGCCGGACACGGTGCCGCCCGGCGCCGAGCTCCCGGTGCACTGATGGCGCGGCGCGACTCCGACGACGACACCGGCGGACCCTGGCGCGTGACGCCTGCCGGGGCCGCCGCGCTCGTGCCCACGGCGGAGGGCCGGCGCGACGTGCCCGTCCTCGCCCACGGGACGCTCGTCGTCGAGTACTACGCTCCGCGCGGGCGCGACCTCCAGCAGCCGCACACGCGCGACGAGGTCTACGTCGTGATCTCGGGCTCGGGCTGGTTCGTCAACGGTAGCGACCGACACCCGTTCGCCCAGGGCGACGTGCTGTTCGTGCCCGCCGGCGCCGTCCACCGCTTCGAGGCGTTCGGCGACGACTTCGCGACCTGGGTGATGTTCTACGGCCCGGAGGGCGGCGAGCAGGACGCGGGCGGCTGACGCCGCGCCTCGCGTCAGGCCGACGCGAGCCGGAAGGCCGCCGCGGCCGGCGCGGCGCTCGTCTCGCGCCGCTTGATGGTGCCGATGCCGCTCACGCTCTGCTTCACTTCCGGGTTCCCGAGGTATTCGACGCTGCCGGCCCCCGACAGGCTCGCGTTCAGCGACTTCGCCGCGTTCACGACGACGCGGCCGGCGCCCGCGACCGAGACCTTCGCGGTTTCGCTCGCGAGCCGCGCGCCGCGGTAGTCGCCGGCGCCCGAGAGGCTGATCGTCTGGTCCCGGGCCCGGCCGGCGATCTCGACGTGGACGGCGCCGGCCCCCGAGAGGCGCAGCGTCTCCACCTCGAGGTCGTCGATCCGGATCTTCGTCGCTCCCGAAGCCCCGATGCGCAGCGACGGCATGGCGAGCCTGCGCGCGGTGAGCTGGATCGCCCCGTCGGCGGCGATCGCCTCGATCGCCGGCGCCGTCACGACGACGCGGGGACGCGCCTGCGGCTCGCCCCCGAAGAGCGGCAGGTCGATCTTGCCGCCCCGGTTCGAGATCGCGAGCGTGTCGCCCTCGACGCGGGCGCGCACGCCGGCCCCCCCCTCGACCCGAACCTCGTGCCGGTCGCCCTGCACGATCTCGACGCTCGCGAGGCCGGTCACGTCGAGCTTGCTGAACGGGCCGGGCACCAGGACCTCGGCGACGGCGGGGCCGCCCGGCGCCTGGGGGGGCGCGCGGAACACTCGCTGCAGCACGAGCCACGCGAGCACGGCGGCGACGATGACGCAGGCGATGATCAGGACGGGCAGGGCGGCGCGGCGCATGGCGGATCGGTCGGGCGTCTGGCGTTCCCGATTGGATGCGCGTGCGCCGCGTTCCGGATTCGCGGTCCCTGCCGGCCGGCGGGGACCGGGCGGCGTCTCAGCGGTTCGGGTCGCGGGGGTCGGGCACGAGCCCGGCCCGGTAGCGTGCCGCGTTCGCCACGTAGACCTCGGCCGCCCGCCTCAGGCGGGCGACGTCCTCGTCGGTGAGCGTCCTGACCACGCGGCCGGGGCTCCCGACGACGAGCGAGCGGTCGGGGATCGTCTTGCCTTCGGGGACCAGCGCGCTGGCGCCGATCAGGCATTCCCGGCCGATCGTCGCGCCGTTCAGCACGACCGCCTTGATGCCGACGAGCGTCCCGTCGCCGATCGTGCAGCCGTGCAGCATCGCCTGGTGCCCCACCGTGCAGTGCGCGCCGATCGTGAGCGGGAATCCGGGGTCGGCGTGCAGCACCGCGCCATCCTGCACGTTGGACGACGGGCCGATCACGATCGGCTCGTTGTCGGCGCGCGCGATCGCGCCGAACCAGACGGTCGCGCGGTCCTCGAGGACGACGCGCCCGATCAGCTTCGCGCCGGGCGCGACGTAATGGCCCGTGCCGCGCAGCTCGACCGCCGCGCCGTCGAGGGCGTAGAGCGGCCCCGCGTTCCCGGGACTCACTTGTCCGCGGGCTGGAACACGAGGTCGCCGTACCAGGCCTCGACCTTCGTCCCGGTGTTGTCGGTGTCGGTCATCACGCCCACCGACTTGAGGAGCCCCGGCTCCTCGTTGAACGCGCGCTTGTAGTCGTCGTACACGTTGCGCTTGAGCGACTGCCACTTGCCGACCCCGGCCGGCCCGCTCGACGCGACCACCATCTGGATCCGCTTCGCGTGCGGATTCGGAATCACCGTGCCGACCGGCGCGGTGTTCGACCAGACGTACATGAGCGTCGCGTACGGGAGATCGCGGCCGCCGAGCTGCTTCGCGAAGCTCGACGCCGCGCGGTCGGAGAACGAGAGCTTCGACTTGTCGCCGTCGAATTCGAGCACGATGCGCGCGGGCGAGTCCTCCTTCGCCGCGACCGTGTTGTCGGCCTCGTCGATCAGCGCGGCGACGCGCCAGCGCCAGACGAGCACCGGCGCCGCCTTCACGTCGAAGCTCACCGGGACGCCCAGCGCGCTCGCCGAGCTGTCGGCGATCGCGTGCAGCACGCTCTCGCTGCTGTTCTGCACGATCTCGTAGGTCGTGAGCGTCTTGCGGTCGTTGATCTTCACCGTGTCCCAGGGCGCGGGCGGCTTGCCGGGCTTCGCCGCGGAGAACGGCGGGACGAGCGGCGCGGCGCGCAATTCCTGCGCGTGCGCGACGTTCGCGCCGGCGAGGCCGGCGAGGAGGAGGGCGGTCGTCGTGGCGATGGTCGGGAGGCGCATGGCGGAACCTCGGAGGGAACGGCCGGCGGACTCGCGGGGCGAGGTGCCGGGCGGCGGCCGCCAGTATGACGCGCCGGGCGCGCGTTGTCGCGCCCCGGCGGTGGGGCGCCGGCGGCTATAATCGCCGCCCGCCCCGTCCCCCACCGTCGATCCATGAGCCTCGAACGCGTCCCGGCAGGCAAGGAGGTCCCGCACGACTGCAACGTGATCATCGAGATCCCGATGCACGCGGACCCGATCAAGTACGAGGTCGACAAGGAGACCGGCGCGGTGTTCGTCGACCGCTTCATGTCGACGGCGATGCACTACCCGTGCAACTACGGGTACATCCCGCAGACGCTCTCGGACGACGGCGACCCCTGCGACGTGCTCGTGCTGTCGCCGGTGCCGCTCCTCACCGGGGTCGTCGTGCGCTGCCGGCCGATCGGGATGCTCAAGCTCGACGACGAGGCGGGCGGCGACGAGAAGATCCTCGCGGTCCCGATCGACCGGCTGTCCTCGCTCTACCGCAGCGTCAGGTCGCCGCGCGACCTGCCCGAGATCCAGACGCGCCAGATCGCGCACTTCTTCGAGCACTACAAGGACCTCGAGCCGGGCAAGTGGGTGCGGGTCGGCAGCTGGGTCGAGGCCGAGGACGCGCGCGCCGCGATCCTGGAGGCCGTCGCGCGCTTCAGGCGGGCGAACCGGAAGTCCGCGAAGGCTCCCGCGAAGGCCGCCAAGCCAGCGAAGGCCGGATCCTGAGCCCGGCGCCCCCGCGCGGCGCGGCGTTCTACCCGGCGCTGTTCGTCCTCCTCTGGAGCACGGGGTTCGTCGCCGCGAAGCTCGGGCTGCCCGACGCGCCGCCGTTCACGTTCCTGTTCGTCCGGTTCGTCTGCGTCGCCGCGCTCATGACCGCGGTGGCGCTCGCGACCGGCGCGCGCTGGCCGTCGCGGCGCGAGGCGCTGCACTCGGGCGCCGCCGCGCTGATGGTGCACGGGCTCTACCTCGGCGGCGTGTTCCACGCGATCGCGGGCGGCATGCCCGCAGGCACGACCGCGATGCTCGTCGGGCTGCAGCCGATCGTCACGGTGCTGATCGCCCGCTCCTGGCTCGGCGAGCAGGTCGTCGCGCGGCAGTGGCTCGGTCTCGCGCTCGGGCTCGCCGGCGTGGCGCTCGTCGTCCGGCACAAGCTGGGATTCGCGGGCGACGCGACCGGCCTCGCGCCGGCGCTGGTCGCGCTCGCCGGCATCAGCGTCGGAACGCTCTACCAGAAGCGCCATTGCGGGCGCGTCGACCTCCGCGCGGGGGCGGCGATCCAGTTCGGCGTCTGCGCCGCCGCCTACCTGCCGCTCGCGTTCCTGCTCGAGCCGGCGTCGATCCGCTGGACGCCCTCGTTCGGCTTCGCGCTCGGCTGGTCCGTGCTCGTCCTCTCGGTGGGCGCGATCAGCCTGCTCTACGTGCTCCTGCGGCACGGCGCCGCCGCCAACGTCGCGGGGCTCTTCTACCTGGTGCCGCCGGTCACGGCGCTGATGGCGTGGGTGCTCTTCGGCGAGACGCTCGACGCGCTCGCGATCGCCGGCATGGCCCTGATCGCGGCCGGCGTCGCGCTCGCCCGCGCCCCCGCGCCCGCGCAGCCGGAGTGAGGCCGCGACGGCGGCTACGCGCCCCCGACGAGGCGCGTGCCGGCCAGCCGGTCGTGCAGGAAGGCGCGCTCGGGGTCGACGAGCGCCCATGCATAGCCGATCGCGAGCGCGAGCCATGCCAGCGGCGAGTGCGTCGACGCGTAAGCCGCCACCGCGATCGCCGGTCCGATCCACGCCGCCGCGTAGCGCGTCCACGCGCGGCCGGCGCGGAGCGGCGCGCCGGCCGCGTCGACGATCGCGAGCCGCCAGGTCTTCATCGGCAGCGTCCGGCGGCCCGACGTCCAGCACCAGACGAAATAGGCGCCGAGCACCGCGACCAGCCCGGCGAAGCCCGCCAGTCGCCCGGCGGTCCCCGGAACGACGGGCGCCTGGCCCGGCGAGGCGAATGGCGACATCAGCGGCGTCAGCGCGAACCCGGCGACCAGCACGATCGCGGCGACGATCAGCCCTTCGTAGACGAGCGAGGCGAGGCGGCGGGCGAGGCCGGCGCCCGGCAGCCGCGCGCCGGGACCGGCGGCGATCATCGGGCCGGCCGCGTCAGGGACTGCGCGTCCCGGCCGTGCCGGGCTTGGCGCCTGGCGGCGTCGCGGCCGGCGCCGGGATCTTGCCGCCCGGGGGCGGCGCCTTCGAGGCGAGCTCGCGCTTCTTTTCGGGCGGGAGGCTCTGGTACTCCTCCCATTTCTGGCGGACGTCGGACCGCTGGTCGGGCGGCAGCTTCGAGATCGACTTGTACTGCTCGCGCGCAGTGCGGCGCTCGTCGGGCGTCAGCTGCGCCCACGGCCGCATCTGCTCCTGGATCCGCGCCTGCTCGTCGGGCTTCATCTGCGGATAGCGCTGTGCGATCCCGCGCCACTTCTGCTTGCGCTGCGCGTCGAGCTTGTCCCAGTCCGGCTGCAGCGGGGCGAGCACCTGCCGCTCCTGCGGCGAGAGCTCCGACCACTTCGGCGACTTGAGGGCGATCTGGGCCAGCCCCGGCGACGGCAGGAGCGCGAGGAGCCCCGCCGCCGCCAGCGCCGCGGTCAGCGCTGCGCGGCGGTCTTGAGCCAAACCTGGAATCCCCGGTCGAGGTACGCGTCGATCGGAAGGTCGGACGACAGCAGGTGCGCGTCGATCTCCTCGGCCTCGTTGATCGCCTGGTAGGCCTGCCACTGTTGCCAGCCGAAGGCGGCCGCGGCGATCAGCGCTACGCCGATCCAGACCCGCACCTGGGCGTAGAACGGCCGTCCGCCGCCCAGCGTCCCCCCCGCGCCCGCGAGCGCCATCTCGGACGCGCGTTTCGGATCCTGCAGCCGCGCGAGCGCTGCCGCCCGCGCCTGCTGCAGCCGGTAGGCGGTGCCGCTCTTGAGCTCCCGGGTGCCTGCGTCCAGGTAACCCGTTATTTTTCGGGCGATTTCCTTTTCGTTGGCGGTCATAGTCGAACCCCCTGGGCCGAAAGCCACTCGGCCAGTGCATGGACGGCCCGCGAGCAGTGCGTCTTCACGCTGCCCTCCGAGCAGCCCATCGCCGCCGCGGTCTCCGCCACGTCCAGTTCCTCCCAGTAACGCAGGAGAAAAGCCTCTCGTTGACGCGCCGGAAGCCGTGCGAGCGCCTGCTCGATCAGCCCCACGATCTGCCTTTGCTCGGCCTCCTCCGCCGGCCCCGCCGGCCCGCCGGATGCCGATTTTGCCGGCAAAGTCTCCAGCGGGTCGAAATCGTCGTCCTTTTCGTCGCCTTTGCCCAGCGCCGAGAGCACGGTCGTCCACGTCGACCGGACCTTCTGGCGCCGGAAATGGTCGTGGATCGTGTTCTGGAGGATGCGCTGGAAGAGCAGCGGAAGCTCGCCGGCCGGCTTGTCCGCATATTTGTCGGTCAGCTTGAGCATCGCATCCTGCACGATGTCGAGCGCCGCATCCTCGTCGCGGACGGCGAACATCGCGTGCTTGAACGCGCGCCGCTCGACTTCGGCGAGGAAGGCCGAGATTTCCTGCGTGGTCGCCAGGGGACGGTCGTTGCGCCGTGGGGGCGCGGGTGCGGCCGATTATAGGCAGAATCGCCCGCCCGGCCATTGTGCAGCGCGGGATCCGCTTGACCCGCGAAGGGTGGGCCGCTACTCTAGCGGGTGGCGGGGCGTGCCCCGCTGCTGTGCTGCAAAAACGGCCGTTAGCCTCCCCTCCGGCCGCGCCACGAGCGCGACCGGGGCATCCGCAGGGAGGCGGCGGAACCGGCTTCTACCCGAGCCCCGACGTCCGCGCCCACCCCCGGCGCACTGCAGTTTTGCAGATTCCGCCCGCGCATCGCGCGGCGGGCGCCATCGTCATCACCACCGAGGCTCCATCATGCAACTCACGGGTGCGGAAATCGTCGTCCGCTGCCTGCAGGACGAAGGCGTCGAGTACGTCTTCGGCTATCCGGGCGGCGCGGTCCTCAACATCTACGACGAGCTCTTCAAGCAGGAGAAGGTCAAGCACGTGCTGGTGCGCCACGAGCAGGGCGCCGTGCACGCCGCCGACGGCTACTCCCGGTCGAGCCGGAAGGTCGGCGTCGCGCTCGTCACGTCGGGACCCGGCGTCACCAACGCGGTGACCGGCATCGCGACCGCGTACATGGACTCGATCCCGATGGTCGTGCTGACCGGCCAGGTGCCGACGCACGCGATCGGCCAGGACGCGTTCCAGGAGTGCGACACGGTCGGCATCACGCGGCCCTGCGTCAAGCACAACTTCCTCGTGAAGGACGTCAGGGACCTCGCGACGACGATCAGGAAGGCGTTCTTCCTCGCGGCGACCGGCCGGCCCGGCCCGGTGCTGGTCGACATCCCGAAGGACGTCACGCAGGCGAAGACCGACTACGCGTACCCGAAGACGGTCTCGCTGCGCTCGTACAACCCGGTCACCAAGGGGCACGCGGGCCAGATCAAGAAGGCGGTGCAGCTCCTGCTCGAGGCGAAGCGCCCGATGATCTACGCGGGCGGAGGCGTGATCCTCAACGACGCGGCGCCTCAGCTCACGCGGCTGGTGCGTCTCCTCGGCTTCCCGTGCACGACCACGCTGATGGGGCTGGGCGCGTTCCCCGGCACCGACCCGCAGTTCACCGGGATGCCCGGCATGCACGGGACCTACGAGACCAACATGGCGATGCAGCACTGCGACGTGCTGCTCGCCGTGGGCGCCCGGTTCGACGACCGCGTGATCGGCAACCCGCAGCACTTCTACCGCGCCGATCGCAAGATCATCCACATCGACATCGATCCCTCGTCGATCAGCAAGCGCGTCAAGGTCGACGTGCCGATCGTGGGCTACGTCGGCGACGTGCTCGACGAGATGCTGAAGCTGATCGAGGGCGCGCCCGCGCGGCCCGACGCGGCGGCGCTCAAGGCGTGGTGGGCCGACATCAAGGAGTGGCAGCGGCGCGACTGCCTGCGCTACGACAAGGCGAGCGCGCTCATCAAGCCGCAGGCGGTGATCGAGGCGCTCTACCGGGTCACCAACGGCGACGCGTTCGTCACCTCCGACGTCGGCCAGCACCAGATGTGGGCGGCGCAGTACTACAAGTTCGACAAGCCGCGCCGCTGGATCAACTCGGGGGGCCTGGGGACGATGGGCTTCGGGCTGCCGGCCGCGATGGGCGTGCAGCTCGTGAACCCGGACGCGACCGTCGTCTGCGTCACCGGCGAGGCGTCGATCCAGATGTGCATCCAGGAGCTGTCGACCTGCAAGCAGTACAACCTGCCGATCAAGATCGTGAACCTGAACAACCGCTACCTCGGCATGGTGCGGCAGTGGCAGGAGTTCTTCTACGGCAACCGCTACTCGCACAGCTACGTCGACGCGCTGCCCGACTTCGTGAAGCTCGCCGAGGCCTACGGCCACGTCGGGCTGAAGGTCGAGAAGCCGGGCGACGTCGAGGGCGCGCTCAAGGAGGCGTTCGCGCAGAAGGAGCGCCTGGTGTTCCTCGACGTCATCACCGACCAGACCGAGAACGTCTTCCCGATGGTGCCCGGCGGCAAGGGGCTCACCGAGATGATCCTGGCGGAGGAGCTATGAGCACGATCGGAGCGATGTTGCGCGCCGAAGGGCCGCCCCGAGGCGTGCGCCCCGCGCGGGGGGGAGATCGCGAAGCGATTCCGGGGGGGATCTCGTGAGACACATCCTTTCCATCCTCGTCGAGAACGAGGCGGGCGCGCTCTCGCGGATCTCGGGGCTGTTCTCGGCGCGCGGCTACAACATCGAGTCGCTCACGGTCGCGCCGACCGAGGACCCGACGATGTCGCGGATGACGATCGTCACGGTCGGCTCCGACGACGTCATCGAGCAGATCACCAAGCAGCTGAACAAGCTCGTCGAGGTCGTGAAGGTCGTCGACCTGACCGACGGCAACCACATCGAGCGGGAGCTGATGCTCGTCAAGGTGCGCGCCGCGGGCAAGGACCGCGAGGAGATGAAGCGGCTGGCCGACATCTTCCGCGGCCGCGTCCTCGACGTGACCGACAAGAGCTACACGATCGAGCTGACCGGCACCGGCGAGAAGCTCGACGCGTTCCTCACCGCCATCGAGCCCGGCGTCATCCTCGAGACCGTCCGCACCGGCGCCTCCGGCATCGGGCGCGGCGAGCGCATCCTGAAGATCTAGGACGCGCTCCGGCCTCCTACTCCCGACTCCCGACCACCGGGTTTTCACGAAGGAACTCTCCATGAAGGTGTACTACGAGAAAGACGCCGACCTCTCCCTCATCAAGGGCAAGAAGGTCACGATCGTGGGCTACGGCTCGCAGGGCCACGCGCACGCGCAGAACCTGAACGACTCGGGCGTCAAGGTGACGGTCGGCCTGCGCAAGGGCGGCGCGTCGTGGGACAAGGCGAAGAAGGCGGGCCTCAAGGTCGCCGAGATCGCCGACGCGGTGAAGTCCGCCGACGTCGTGATGATGCTGATGCCCGACGAGCACATCGCGGCCGTCTACCGGGCGGAGGTCGAGCCCCACATCAAGAAGGGCGCCGCGCTCGCGTTCGCGCACGGCTTCAACGTCCACTACGGGCAGGTCGCGCCGCGCGCCGACCTCGACGTGATCATGATCGCGCCCAAGGCGCCGGGCCACACGGTGCGCTCGACCTACGCGGCCGGGGGCGGCGTCCCGATGCTGATCGCCGTGCACCAGGACGCGTCGAAGAAGGCGCGCGACGTCGCGCTCTCGTACGCGGCGGCGATCGGCGGCGCGCGCGCCGGCGTGATCGAGACGAACTTCCGCGAGGAGACCGAGACCGACCTCTTCGGCGAGCAGGCGGTGCTGTGCGGCGGCACCGTCGAGCTCATCAAGGCGGGCTACGAGACGCTCGTCGAGGCGGGCTACGCGCCGGAGATGGCGTACTTCGAGTGCCTGCACGAGCTCAAGCTGATCGTCGACCTGATCTACGAGGGCGGCATCGGCAACATGAACTACTCGATCAGCAACAACGCCGAGTACGGCGAGTACGTGAGCGGCCCGAAGATCATCACGTCCGAGACGAAGCAGGCGATGCGCGCGATGCTGGAGCGCATCCAGACCGGCGAGTACGCGAAGGACTTCATCCTCGAGAACCGCGCCGGGGCGCCCACGCTGCTGTCGCGGCGCCGGATCACCGC
This sequence comes from Burkholderiales bacterium, assembly GCA_046347845.1. Classification (GTDB taxonomy): domain Bacteria; phylum Pseudomonadota; class Gammaproteobacteria; order Burkholderiales; family Casimicrobiaceae; genus VBCG01. The sequence continues at coordinate 13,977 of JAXMFH010000015.1, forward strand.
GCAGCACTCGATCGAGGTCGTCGGCGAGAAGCTCCGGTCGATGATGCCGTGGATCCGGAAGAACAAGCTCGTCGACCAGTCGCGCAACTGACGCGGCGGGCTTGAAGGCGTCGGGCGTCGGCCCGGCGCCCGCCCTCCGGCTCGGGATCCGGCCCGTGGGCCGGGCCCGAGACCGGCGACGCGCGGCGTCGCTATACTGTCCCCGTGCCCGGCGACCCGCGACATTCGCCTTTCCGTCGTCACGCCCCGCCGCGCCGCCAGCGCGGCTGGGTGGGCCTGGTCGTCCTCCTCGTCGCGCTGCTGATCGTCGCGTGGCTCGCGAAATCGGCGCTCACGTCGTACGGTCTCGCCGGCAAGCCGCCGGCCGCCGCGACGGGCGCGCCGCCGACCGACCCGCGCGAGCGCGCGAAGGCCGTCGAGCAGACAGTCCTCGAGAAGGCGCGCGAGACCGCGCGGCAGATCTCCGAGGGCGAGAAGGCGGACTGACCGCCGGTTCGCGGGACGCCGCGGTCATTCGCGCGGGAGCGTCCTGCTAGAATCGCCGGGTCCCCGCCCCGACGACGGCCCTCCTTGTCGCCCTATCCGCATCCGATCATCGCCCGCGAGGGCTGGCCGTTCGTCGCGATCGCGCTCGCCGCAACGGTCGTGCTCGCGTGGCTGGGCGGCACGATCGGCGGCCTCGTCGGGCTCGCGCTGCTGGCGTTCGTCGTCCAGTTCTTCCGCGACCCGCCGCGCGAGATCCCGTCGAAGCCGGGCATCGTGCTCTCGCCGGCCGACGGCCGGATCGTCAGCGTCGGCAAGGCGCGCGACCCCTGGCTCGACCGCGACGCGCTCAAGATCAGCGTGTTCATGAACGTGTTCAACGTCCACAGCAACCGCAGTCCCGTGGACGCCGAGGTCGTGAACGCCTGGTACCGGCCGGGCGCCTTCGTCAACGCCGACCTCGACAAGGCCTCCGAGGAGAACGAGCGCAACGCGCTCCACCTGCGGACGCCGGAAGGGCGCGACGTCACCTGCGTCCAGGTCGCGGGCCTGATCGCGCGGCGCATCCTGTGCTACGTGAAGCCCGGCGACCGGCTCGCCCGCGGCCAGCGCTACGGCTTCATCCGCTTCGGCTCGCGCGTCGACGTGTACGTGCCCGCGGAGGCCGCGCCCGTCGCGGCCGTCGGCGACGTCGTGTACGCGGCGGAATCGATCCTCGCCGAGTTCCGCTAGGGTCGGGGGCGCACGATGGTCGACTTCGACAAGCAGCGGATGCTCGCGAAGAACCGGGTCCGGCGGCGCGGGATCTACCTGCTGCCGAACCTGTTCACGACCGCGGCGCTGTTCGCGGGCTTCTACGCGATCGTGCAGTCGATGAACCAGCGCTTCGACATGGCGGCGATCGCGATCTACGTGGCGATGGTGCTCGACGGCCTCGACGGCCGCGTCGCGCGGCTCACGCGCACGCAGAGCGCGTTCGGGGCCGAGTACGACAGCCTCGCCGACATGGTGAGCTTCGGCGCGGCGCCGGCGCTCGTCATCTACGAGTGGTCGCTGCGCGGCATGGGCAAGCTCGGCTGGATCGCCGCGTTCGTCTACGTCGCGGGCGCGGCACTCAGGCTCGCGCGGTTCAACACGATGCTCGAGGTCGCCGACAAGCGCTGGTTCCAGGGGATGCCGAGCCCGTCGGCGGCGGCGCTCGTCGCGGGCTTCGTGTTCATCGCCGACGACTACGGCGTCGCGCCGGCGGACGCGAAGTGGTGGGCCTGGGCGATCACGCTGTTCGCGGGCCTCGTGATGGTGTCGAACCTCAAGTACTACAGCTTCAAGGCGATCAACCTGAAGCGCAGCGTGCCGTTCGTCGCGGTGATCCTGTTCGTCGTGTTCATCGCGCTCCTGTCCTACCAGCCGGCGGTCGTGCTGTTCGGCGGGTTCGTCGCCTACGCGATCTCGGGGTTCGCCGTCTCGGGCTGGATGCTGTTGCGCCGGCGCCGCCCCCCGGCGAGCGGCGCCTGAACGGCGGCCCGAGGGGCTTGCGGCGGTGCGGAAAATCCGGTAGCGTTCCTCCGATGAGCAGCGTGCCGTCCCTCTCCAGCGCCCTTGCCCCCGCGACCGATCGCCTTCCGATCGCGCTCGCGCTCGGCCTCTCGGGCCTGCTGCTCCTGCGCCCCGCGCGCAGATAAAACCCTCCCCCTCTGCCGAGCCGTACCCGTCGCCGTTCGAAGCCGGAACGGCGGAATGCCATCGATGGCCCGCGCGCGACCGCGCGAGACCCGAGGAAGCCTGCGATGAGAACCGACCCGAGCCGCAAGTACCGACCGTACGCCCCCGTCGACCTGCCCGACCGCCGCTGGCCGTCGGCGACGATCACGCGCGCCCCCGTCTGGTGCAGCGTCGACCTGCGCGACGGCAACCAGGCGCTGATCGAGCCGATGGACGCGGACCGGAAGCTCGCGATGTTCGAGCTCCTGGTCGAGCTGGGCTACAAGGAGATCGAGGTCGGGTTCCCGGCGGCCTCGCAGACCGACTACGACTTCATCCGCAAGCTGATCGACGAGCGCCGGATCCCCGGCGACGTGACCGTGCAGGTGCTCACGCAGTCGCGCGAGCCGCTGATCCGGCGCACGTTCGAGGCGCTCGCGGGCGCGAAGCGCGCGATCGTCCACCTGTACAACTCGACGTCGACGACGCAGCGGCGCGTCGTGTTCGGCCTCGACCGCGCGGGCATCGTCGAGATCGCGGTCTCGGGCGCGAAGCTCATCCGCGACCTCGCCGCCGAGCGGCCGGGGACCGACTGGGTGTTCCAGTACTCGCCGGAGAGCTTCACCGGCACCGAGCTCGACTTCGCGAAGGAGATCTGCGACGCGGTCACCGGCGTCTGGCAGCCGACGCCCGCGCGCAAGACGATCATCAACCTGCCCGCGACCGTCGAGATGTCGACGCCCAACGTCTATGCGGACCAGATCGAGTGGATGCACCGCCACCTCGCGCGCCGCGAGGCGATCGTGCTGTCGGTCCACCCGCACAACGACCGCGGCTGCGGGGTCGCCGCCGCCGAGCTCGCGCAGCTCGCCGGCGCCGAGCGCGTCGAGGGCTGCCTGTTCGGCAACGGCGAGCGCACCGGCAACGTCTGCCTGGTGACGCTGGGGCTGAATCTCTTCACGCAGGGCGTGGACCCGGGCATCGACTTCTCCGACGTCGGCCGGATCATCCGCGTCGTCGAGGAGTGCAACCAGCTGCCGGTGCACCCGCGCCACCCGTACGGCGGCGAGCTCGTGTTCACGGCGTTCTCGGGCTCCCACCAGGACGCGATCAAGAAGGGCCTCGCGGCGCGCGCGATCGACGTCGCGCGGGGCAACGAGGTCTGGGACGTCCCGTACCTGCCGATCGACCCGGCCGACGTCGGGCGGACCTACGAGGCGGTCATCCGCGTCAACAGCCAGTCGGGCAAGGGCGGGATCGCCTACCTGCTCGAGCGCGACTACGGCCTGTCGCTCCCGCGCCTGCTGCAGATCGAGTTCTCGCAGGTCGTGCAGCGGATCACCGACGCGACCGGCAAGGAGCTCTCGGCGGCCGAGATCCACGCGGCGTTCTCGCGCGAGTACCTCGACGTACGCGCGCCGCTCGCCTACGTCGACCACCGGGCGCGCCACGCGTCCGACAGCGGCCGCGTCGAGCACCTGACCGCGCGCCTCGAGCTCGACGGCCGCCCGGTCGAGCTGACGGGGGAGGGCAACGGACCGGTCGACGCGTACGTGCACGCGCTGCGCCAGCGCCTCGGCGTCGACGTGCACGTCCAGAACTACCACGAGCACGCGATCGGCGCCGGCGAGGACGCGACCGCGGTCGCCTACGTGCAGCTGCGCGCCGGCGACAAGGCGGTCTACGGCGTCGGCGAGGACCCGAACATCGTGACCGCGACGCTCAAGGCGGTGACGAGCGCCGTCAACCGCGCCGTCGCGCAGAAGGCCGCGGCGATCGCGCCCTCCCGCGCGCCGGTCGGCGCCTGACCCGCGCCCGGCCGGCGCCCGCGACCCCGAGGATGCGATGACCGACCACCTGCGGATCTTCGACACGACGCTGCGCGACGGGGAGCAGAGCCCGGGCGCCGCGATGACCCGGGACGAGAAGCTGCGCATCGCGCGCCAGCTCGAGCGGCTCAAGGTCGACGTGATCGAGGCCGGCTTCCCGGCCTCGTCGCCGGGCGACTGGCAGGCGGTGCACGAGATCGCGAGGACGATCCGCGACAGCACCGTCTGCGGCCTCGCGCGGACCGGCGAGAAGGACATCGAGCGCTGCGGCGAGGCGATCGCGCCGGCGGCCTCGAAGCGCCTGCACACGTTCATCGCGACCTCGCCGATCCACATGCGGATGAAGCTCCGGATGACGCCCGAGCAGGTGCTCGAGCAGGCGGTCCGGGCCATCGGCCTCGCGCGCCGGTGGACCGACGACGTCGAGTTCTCGGCCGAGGACGCGGGCCGCAGCGAGCCCGACTTCCTGTGCCGGCTGATCGAGGCGGTGATCCGCGCCGGCGCGACGACGGTCAACATCCCCGACACCGTCGGCTACACGACGCCCTGGCAGTTCGGCGAGCTGATCCGGTCCCTGCGCGAACGCATCCCGAACGCGGACCGCGCCGTGTGGTCGGTCCACTGCCACAACGACCTCGGGCTCGCGGTGGCCAACTCGCTCGCCGCCGTGATGAACGGCGCGCGCCAGGTCGAGTGCACGGTGAACGGGCTGGGCGAGCGCGCGGGCAACGCGTCGCTCGAGGAGATCGTGATGGCGGTGAAGACGCGCCGCGACGTGTTCCCGTGCACGACGCGCGTCGACACGACGCAGATCGTGCCCGCCTCGAAGCTCGTCTCGTCGATCACCGGCTTCCCGGTGCAGCCCAACAAGGCGATCGTCGGCGCGAACGCGTTCGCGCACGAGTCGGGCATCCACCAGGACGGCGTGCTGAAGCACCGCGAGACCTACGAGATCATGCGCGCCGAGGACGTCGGCTGGCACGCGAACAAGCTGGTGCTGGGCAAGCTGTCGGGCCGCAACGCGTTCCGCACGCGGCTCGCCGAGCTCGGCATCGCGCTCGCGTCCGAGGAGGCGCTCAACGTCGCGTTCGCCAAGTTCAAGGAACTCGCCGACAAGAAGGGCGAGGTGTTCGACGAGGACCTGCAGGCGCTCGTCTCCGACGAGGCGGTCACGCCGGAGAAGGAGCACTACAAGTTCGTGGCGCTGCGCGTCGTCTCCGAGACCGGCGAGATCCCGCACGCACGCGTGGCGATGTCGATCGGCGGCGCCGAGCGCCACGCCGAGGTCGACGGCGACGGGCCGGTCGACGCGACGTTCAAGGCGATCGAGCGGATGGCGGCCTCCGGCGCGAAGCTCCTGCTCTACTCGGTGAACGCGATCACGACCGGCACCGACGCGCAGGGCGAGGTGACGGTGCGCCTCGAGCGCGACGGCCGCACCGTCAACGGCAACGGCGCCGACACCGACATCCTGGTCGCCTCGGCGAAGGCCTACGTCAACGCGCTGAACAAGCTGCACGACAAGGTGCCGCGAATGAATCCGCAGCTCACCGTCTAGCGCGGGACGGGAGCCTCCGCCCGGCCGCGAGGCCGGCCCGACCGGGGAGGGCGGTCGTCGGAGACGCCGGACACGGCGCGGCGGCCATCGAGGGTGAGGTAGAATGCGATTTGTGAAAACGACTTTCACAAACGCCGCCGGACGCATGAGCGCCGCCCGGCCGATCCTTCCCGAATCCATCGACGCGAGAGTCCCATGAGCACGCCCGCCTACGGCCCCGGCATCGAGATCGCCGGACGCATCACCCCCGAGTACGCACGGATCCTGACGCCCGAGGCCGTCGGGTTCGCCGCGAAGCTCCAGCGCGCGTTCGGGCCGCGGCGCGCCGAGCTGCTGGCGGCGCGCGCGAAGCGCCAGGCGGAGTTCGACGCCGGCAAGCTCCCCGATTTCCTCGCTGAGACGCGCGCGGTGCGCGAAGGCAGCTGGACCTGCGCGCCGGTGCCCGCCGACATCCAGGACCGCCGCGTCGAGATCACCGGCCCGGTCGACCGCAAGATGATCGTCAACGCGCTCAACTCGGGCGCCAGCGTCTTCATGGCCGACTTCGAGGACGCGAACACGCCGCGCTGGGACAACAACATCCAGGGGCAGCTCAACCTCGCCGACGCGGTCCGGCGGAAGATCGAGTTCACGTCGCCCGAGGGCAAGGTCTACCGGCTCGGCGAGAAGCTCGCGGTGCTGTTCGTGCGGCCGCGCGGCTGGCACCTGCCCGAGAAGCACGTGAGGGTCGACGGCCAGCCGATCTCCGGCGGCATCTTCGACTTCGCGCTCTACTTCTTCCACAACGCGAAGGAGCTCGTCGCGCGCGGCTCGGGCCCGTACTTCTACCTGCCGAAGCTCGAGAGCCACCTCGAGGCGCGGCTGTGGAACGACGTCTTCGTGATGGCGCAGGACACGCTGGGCGTCCCGCGCGGCACGATCAAGGCGACCGTGCTGATCGAGACGATCGTCGCGGCGTTCGAGATGGACGAGATCCTGCACGAGCTGCGCGAGCACTCGGCCGGCCTCAACGCGGGCCGCTGGGACTACATCTTCTCGTGCATCAAGAAGCTCAGGTCGAACCGCGACTTCTGCCTCGCCGACCGCGCGCTCGTCACGATGACGACGCACTTCATGAAGAGCTACGCCGAGCTCCTGATCAAGACCTGCCACCGCCGCAACATCCACGCGATGGGCGGCATGGCCGCGCAGATCCCGGTCAAGAACGACGAGAAGGCGAACGCCGAGGCGTTCGCGAAGGTGAAGGCCGACAAGGAGCGCGAGGCGACCTACGGCCACGACGGCACCTGGGTCGCGCACCCGGGGCTCGTGCCGGTCGCGAAGGAGGCGTTCGACCGGCTGATGCCCTCGTCCAACCAGATCGCGACGAAGAAGCGCGAGGACGTCAAGGCGACCGCGGCCGACCTGCTCAGGTTCGAGCCCGAGCAGCCGATCACCGAGAAGGGGCTGCGCCTCAACATCAACGTCGCGATCCAGTACATCGGCGCGTGGCTCGCGGGGCAGGGCGCCGTGCCGATCTTCAACCTGATGGAGGACGCGGCCACCGCCGAGATCTCGCGCTCGCAGGTCTGGCAGTGGATCCGCTCGCCGAAGGGGAAGCTCGACGACGGCCGCAAGGTGACGAAGGAGATGGTCGCCGCGATGATCCCCGAGGAGATGGCGAAGATCCGCGAGCACCTCGGCGCCGCGTACTCGGCGGGGAAGTACGACGACGCGGCGAAGATCTTCGCCGACCTCGTCAACAACGACACGTTCGTCGAGTTCCTGACGCTGCCCGCGTACGAGCGGATCGACTGATCCGAAGGCCACGGCGAGGCGCGCCGGCAAGCGCTGGCCGGGTTCGACCCGCCGGCGCATCGGCCTCGTGCGGTCCGCGGCGATCGTGCGGAAAGCCGGAATTCGGGCCGGGGGGCGCGGCGACCTCGCCCCGTGCCCGCACGCCCTCTTGCTGGGGTTGCGCGCGGACCGGGTGCGGATCCTCCGCGGCTCGCCCCGGAGCGAGGGGCGCTACTTCGCGGAGGGCGCCGCGACGTCCAGCAAGTGGTAGGGGAGGTTCAGGTACGGGTGCGGCGCGAACCCCAGCACGTCCGGCGCGACCAGGTAGATGTCGTCGGCGCTGGGCAGCACGCGCGCGGGCGCGTGCGCGTCGAGGAGCTCGGTGAGGTGCCGGAACAGCGGGGCGCGAGCCGCCCCCGCCGGCATCGGCCGCAGCTTCTCGTAGGTCGCGTCGTAGTCGGGCGACGCGTAGCAGGACAGGTTCACCGTGCCGATGAGCTTGCTGTAGAAGTTCTCCATCGCCGAGACGCCGTCGGGCGCGCCGCCGCCGAAGTCCATCGTCGTCAGCTGGTGCCTGCAGGTGCTCATCTTCTTCAGCCGGTCGCCGGGCGGCATCGTGTCGAACTCGACGCGCACGCCGATGCGGTCGAAGCTCTTCTTCATGAACTCGGCGACGCGGCGCCCGGTCGAGGACGTGCTCACGATCATGTGCACGGCGAGCGGCGTGCCGTCGGGGTTGGTGCGCATGCCGTCGGCGCCGCGCCGGTAGCCGAAGCGGTCGAGCAGCGCGTTCGCGGTGGCGGGGTCGAACGCGTTCGGGTTGCGGTAGGCCGGGTCGTAGCCGACGACGTCGGGGCCGATCAGGTGCTGCTGCGCGTAGCCCAGCCCCTGGTCGAACGTGCGCATCCACTCGCGGTCGTCGAACGACATCGCGATCGCGCGGCGGAGCGCGACCTTCGCCGGCTCGAAGCCGCCGACCTCCGGGTCGCGCATGTTGAACATCAGCAGGTAGTAGCCCTGCGCGCGCGCCCGCGCGGCGCGGATGCCCGCCGCCTTGAGCTCGGGCTTGAGCTCGGTGCCGTCGAAGGCGACCGGCGGCTCCGCGAACGCGATGAAGTCGATCTCGCGCTGCTTGAGCGCCAGGACGGCGGTCGACGCTTCGGGAATGCGCGTCATCTCGATCCGGTCGACCGCGGGCACCATGGCGCCGCGCATCGCCTTGACGAGCGGGTCGTCGGGCTTCGCGCCCGGCGCGAACGACGCCCACGGCACGCGCTTGAAGGACGGGTTGCGCACGAGCGTGAGCCGCGTGCCGGGCTGGAAGCGCTCGGCCAGGTAGGGGCCGCTGCCGATCGGGCGGCGCGCGAACTCGGCGCCCTCGGCTTCGACGACCTCGCGCGGCACGGCGCTCCAGCCCGCGTACGCCAGCGCGTAGATGAACGTGGGGTCCGGGCGCGTGAGTCGGATCTGCAGCGTGCGCGCGTCGAGCGCCTTCAGTCCCGCGATCGGCGCCGCGTAGTCCAGCCCGCGCTTTTCGCGACGCGCCGCGGCGACCAGGTCGTCGAGGCCCTCGATCAGCCCCTCGAAGTTCGCCCAGCTCATCGAGATCGACGCCGGGTCCGCGATCCGCTGCACGCTGTAGACGAAGTCCTGCGCGACGAGCTCGCGCGGCTTGCCGCGGAACGCCGGGTGGGGCGCGAACAGGAGCCCGGGTCGCAGCCTCAGCGTGTAGGTGCGCCCGTCGGCGGAGACCTGCGGCAGCGACTCCGCCGCGTACGGGATCATGCGCACCGGCCGTGCGAGGTAGTCGTAGGTCAGGAGCTGGTGATAGAGCGGCGCGATCGTGTTGAGCGAGGAGAGGCTCCCCGCGCGCGCCGGGTCGAGCACCTCGACGTCGGAGAGCATCTGCAGGCGCAGGACCTTCTCGGCGGCGAGCGCGCCGGCTGGCGCGGCGAGCGCGAATGCGCAGGCCGCGACGAGGGCGGCCGCTCGCCGGGCGAGCCGGCTGCCGCGCGTCACTTCGCGAGCCCGAGCAGCTTCGCAGAGCTCATGTAGCCGGCGGTGCGCTCCTTCAGGAACGCCGGCACCTGGTCGTAGCCGACGTCGATCACTTCGAAGCCGCCGTCGGCCATCTTGCGGCGGAGCTCCGGATCCTTGTTGATCGCGTCCATCATGTCGGACACCTGCCGGCGCACCGCCTCCGGCGTCGACTTCGGGACGGCGACGCCGCGGTAGGCGCCGTCGACCCAGTCGACCCCGAGCTCGCGGAACGTGGGCACGTCCGGGAACTGCGGGACGCGTTTCGCGGTGGCGACCGCGAGCATCCGCATCTTGCCCTTCTGCTGGATCGCGAGCGTCGTGTAGGACATCGTCGCGGCCACGTGGCCGCCGAGCACCGACGAGACGAGGTCGCCCGTCCCCTTGAACGGCACGTACTCGGTCTGGATGCCGAAGTCCCGGTTGAGCCGCGCGTGCGCGACGTGGTTGGCCGAGTAGAGCGCCGAGCCGGCGATCGACAGCTTGCCGGGCTCCGCCTTCGCGGCCTTCACGAAGTCCTGGAACGTCTTGAACGGGCTGTCGGCCGGGACGATCAGCGCGTCGGGCGTGTAGTGGAACCAGTACACCGATACCATGTCGTCCGTCTTGTAGGCGACCGAGCCCTCGAGGGGCTGCAGCACGATGTGCGGCAGGTTGATGCCCGCGATCGTGTAGCCGTCGCCCGGCAGCGAGTTGAGCTGCTGCCAGACGAGCGCGCCGCCGCCGCCCGCGCGGTTGACGACGACCATCTCCTGCTTGAACTTCTGCGAGAACACCTGCTGCTGCAGCCGCGCCGCGACGTCGGATTCGCCGCCGGCGGGGAACGGGATCAGGTACTGGACCGGCTTCTCCGGATAGCCGGCGGCGAGCGCCAGCGTGGAGACGGCCGCGACGAGCGCGGCGAGCACCGGCGCGAGCCGGGCGATGCTGAACGACCTCATGGATGCCCCTCCGTGGTTGTGCGCCCTGTGCCGGGCTCTCTGTGGTCCGCGGCGATGCTACCCGAACCGCCGCGGGGTTCGCCAGCGGTGTCGGTCAGCCCATCACCGACGTCTGGGCGATCCCGGCGTCGACCAGCACGTGCTGGCCGGTCATCCCGTCGCTGTCGTCCGCGGCGAGGAACAGCGTCGCGCGCGCCACGTGACCCGGGTCGAGCCGGACCTTGAGGCACTGCGCGTCGAGGAACTGCCGGTCGGCCGCCTGGTCGCGGTGGAGCTGGGCCTGGCGCTCGGTGAGGATCGCGCCGGGCACCACCGCGTTCACGCGGATGTTGCGCGGACCGAGCTCGCGCGCGAGCGTGCGCGTGAGGCCCAGGATCCCGGCCTTGGCCGTCGTGTAGCCGACGAGGTTGGGTCGCCCCCGCATCCAGCTCACCGATCCCATGTTGACGACGGCGCCCCCGCCGGAGGCCGCCATGCCCGGCGCCACGGCCTGGATCGCGAAGAAGTAGTGCTTGAGGTTGAGCGCGATCCGGTCGTCCCAGAACTCCGGCGTCACGTCCTCCATCGCGTGCCGGTCGTCGCGCCCGGCGTTGTTGACGAGCACGCGGATCGGACCGAGCTCGGCGATCGCCTCCCCGAGGACCGCCTGGTAGGCCCGCGCGTCGCGGACGTCGCAGGCGCGGTACCAGGGTTTCGGGTGGCCCGCGGAGGCGACCTCGTCGATCAGCGCGGCTCCGCCGTCGACGCGGGTGCCGCAGAACGCCACGCGGGCGCCCTGCGCTGCGAGCGCGCGCACGAGCTCGGCGCCGATGCCCGAGCTTCCGCCGGACACGAACGCGACCCGGTCGCGCAGCGAAGGATAGGTGGCGTAGGTCATCGTGGTCCTCGCGCGCGCCGCTACGCACCCGCGGGCAGGATCTCGCTCAGCGCGACCGCGCGACCCTCGTCGATGCTCCTGTGCGCGGCGAGGCCGGTCGCGACCGCCCGCAAACCCTCCTCGAGCGGGATCTCCGGCGGCTTGCCGTGGCGCACGGCGTCGGCGAAGCGCAGGTGCTCGAGGTAGGAGGCGCCGAAGTGGTGCCCCGCGTAGCGGATGTCGGTGTCCCAGACGCGGCGCACCGAGACGCCGCGGCCGGTGCCCGAGGGCTGGCCCCAGACCTCGCGCCGGCCCCAGTCGGCCCGCCGGCCGTAGCGCAGCGTGAGCGAGGGCAGCAGCGACTCGATCTTGCCCTCGTCGCCGACGATCGTCAGGTGCTCGCTGTCGACCGAGTTCTCGGCGAACATGCACAGCTCGAGCATCGCGCGCGCGCCGCTCGGATACTCGACGATCGCGTAGGCGCTGTCGAGGATGTCGGGCCGGCGGCCGCCGTACTCCTCGTCGAGGTGGTTGACGCGCTGGCCGCCCGACGCGAACACCCGCAGCGGCCGCTCCTTCAGGATCAGGTCCATCAGGTTGAAGTAGTGGCAGCACTTCTCGACGAGCGTGCCGCCGGTGTTCGCGGTGAAGCGGTTCCAGTCGCCGACCTTCGGGTAGAACGGCTCGCGGTGCTCGCGGATCGTCACCTGCTGCACGCGTCCGGCCGCGCCCTCGTGCGCCATCCGGATCGCCTCGGCGACCGGCGGCATGTACCGGTACTCCTGCGCGACCCAGACGATTCCCTTGGCGCCCCGGCGGCGCCGCTCGGCCTCGCGGGCGACGAGCTCGACGCCGTCCTCGATGCGCGTGACGAGCGGCTTCTCGACGAGGACGTGCAGGTCCGTCCGGAGCGCGTCGCGCATCACGTCGACGTGCGTGTAGTTCGGGGTGGCGACGACGACCGCGTCGCACAGCCCGCTCGACAGCAGCTCGCGCGGATCGTCGAACACGCGCGGCTCGGTGCGGCAGATCGCGAGCGCGGCCTCGCGGCTCGGCCCGTGCGGATCGGCGATCGCCGTGACGCTCGCGCCGCCCTCGGCGCGCGGCATCGCCTGGAGGTTCTCGATGTGCTCGCGGCCCATGCTGCCGCAGCCGATGATGCCGTAACGGAGGTGCGTCGCCATGCGTGGTATCCCGGAATGCGTGCGCCGGCGCGGCCGGCGGCGTGTTTTCAGCCCTTCAGGCCGCCCTGCGTGAGCCCGCCCACGACGCGCTCCTGGAACACCGCGATCAGGACGGCCACCGGCACGATCGCGACGACGAGCGCGGCCGAGATGATCGGCCAGGGAAACGTGAACTCGCCCTGGTAGAGCGTGATGCCGACCGGCAGCGTGCGCATGCTGGCGCTGGCGTTGAGCGAGAGGGCGAGCAGGAACTCGTCCCAGGCGTTGACGAACGCGAGGATCCCGGCGGTGAACACGCCAGGCGCCGCCAGCGGCACGACGACGCGCCACAGCGCGCCCAGCCGGGTGCACCCGTCGATCATCGCGGCGTTCTCCAGGTCGCGCGGGATGCTCTGGAAGAAGCTGACCAGGACGAGCGTGCAGACGGGGAGGTTCAGCACCGTGTAGGGCAGCACGAGCGCCGTGTAGGTGTTGAGGAGCCCGAGCGAGCGCATCGTCTGGAAGATCGGCACGAGCAGGGTCACCAGCGGAAACATGCTCGAGGCGACGATGCAGGTGAGGATCAGCTGGCGGCGCCGGAGGTTGAGCCGCGCGATCGCGTACGCGGCGAGCGACGCGACGAGGAGCGAGAGGACCGTCGAGAGCACCGCCACCGCCAGGCTGTTGCCGAGAAAGCGCAGCAGCGGCTGGTCCGTGAACGCCTGCACGTAGTTCGCGAGCGTCGGGTTGCGCGGCCACCAGGTGATCGGCTTGCTGACGAGCTCGGCCTCGGACTTGAGCGAGGTGAGCAGGATCCAGACCGCCGGGAAGAAGCCGTTGACGACGACGATCGCCGCGGCGATCAGCGTGAGCGGCCTGCCGCGCGGGAGCGTCACGCGTGCCTCCCGATGCGCCTCAGGTAGACGGTCGTCACGGCGAGCGAGAGCACGAACATGAACACGGCGAGCGTCGAGCCGTATCCCACGTCGAGGTAGTCGATCGTCGTCTTGTGGATCAGCATCGCGAGCGTCTCGGTCGCGTTGCCGGGCCCGCCCTTCGTCATCGTGTACGGGATGTCGAAGGTCTGCAGCGCCGTGATCGTGCGGAAGATCAGCGCGACGACGATCGAGGGCATCAGCATGGGGATCGTGATCTGCCAGAACTGCTGCCAGCGCGTCGCGCCGTCGACCTCCGCGGCCTCGTAGAGCGAGCGCGGGATCATCTGGAGCCCGGCGAGCAGGATCAGCGCCATGAACGAGCTCGTCTTCCAGACGATCGTGAGGCAGATCGCCGCGAACGCCCAGCCCGGCCGCAGCAGCCACATCGTGGGCTCGCTGCCGAAGCCCAGCCGCCGGACGATGTCGTTGACGACGCCGTACTCGGTGTGGAAGAACCAGGCGAAGATGAGGCCCGCGAACGCGAGCGGCAGCGCCCAGGGCAGCAGCAGCGCGAGCCGCACCGGCCACTGCCGCCTGAACGGCAGGTTGGCGAGCAGCGCGAGCCCGAGGCCGACGACGAGCGCGCCCGGCACCGTGATCAGCGTGATGAGCACGGTGTTCCAGGTCGCGTTCCAGAACTCGCCGTCCTTCAGCACGAGCAGGTAGTTCTCGAAGCCGACGAACTTCATCCCGCCGCCGCCGGAGAGCCGCAGGTCGAAGAAGCTGTTGAAGATCAGCGTGCCGATCGGGTAGACGACGATCAGCGCGAGGAGCAGGAACGCCGGCGCGAGCAGCAGCACCCCGAGCGAGGCCTCGCTCGGGTCGCGCAGCCGCTCGATCACGCTCGCGCCGGCCATGAGGGCGTCCCCCGTATCCCGCTCAGCGCATCACGCGGGCGAGCCGCGACTCGATCTCGCCCACGCCGTCGTCGGGCTTCTTGGTGCGCGCGAGCACGGCGCTCGTCGTCGTGCGGACGACGTCGCTCACCTGGCCGTAGTCCTTCGACAGCGGACGGCTCTTGCCGGCGATCACGACGTTCGAGGCCTCCTTGAACCAGGGAACGGCCTTCACGACGTCCGGGTCGACGTAGACGCTCTGGTAGACCGGGAGCAGCGATCCCTCGACGGCCAGGAACTTGCTCGCCGCCGGCGTCGACATGAACTTGACGAGCTTCGCCGCCTCGGCCTTGTGCTTGCTGAACGCGCTCACCGCCCATTGCCAGCCGCCCACGCAGGTCGCGCTCTTGCCGCCGGCCATCGCCGGCAGCGGCATCACGCCGACCTTGCCCTTGACGGTCGAGTCGTTGTCGACCTGGAAGCGGTCCCAGGCGAAGCCCCAGTTGATCGCGAAGATCACCTGGCCGGCCTTGAACTCGTTGACCGTGTCGGGCGTCTTGACCTCGGCGACGTTCTTCTTGATGACGCCGCCGTCGACCATCGAGAGCCACTGGTTCAGCCCCTTGACCGCCGCCGCCTTGTCCAGCGTCAGCTTGCCGGAGGCGTCGTTGAACTCCTTGCCCTGGCTCCAGTAGGGGAGCAGGAACGTGCAGACGGCGCCCTCGATCGGCGCGCCCTGGATCGAGAGGCCCTGCAGGTTCGGGTTGCCTTCGCCCGCCTGGATCTTCTTCGAGGCGGCGGCGAGCTCGTCCCAGGTCTTCGGCTCGGCGATCTTGTACTTGTCGAGCAGGTCCTTGCGGTAGTACATGAACATCGCGTCGGCGAAGCCGGGCATCGCCGCGACCTTGCCGTCGACGACGTTCGACTGAAGGTAGACCGGCAGGTAGGGCTTCATCGCCTCGGCCGGACTGCCGACGTACGCGTTCAGCGGCTCGAGCCAGCCCGCGCCGAAGTACTGCGCCGGGTTGACGATGTCGATCATGTAGATGTCGATCGCCGAGTCCTTGGCGTTCAGCACCGTCGACAGGTACTGGCGCTGCAGCTCGCTCGTGGCGCCGCCGGTCTCGATCTCGATCTTCACGCCGGGGTTCGCCGCCTGGTACTGGTCGAACAGCTTGCGCATCAGGTCGGGCCGCTGGTTCGCGCCGCCCGAGAACACGCGCAGCGTCGTCTGGGCGTACGCGACGGTCGTGCCGATCGAGGCGGCGATGCCGGCACACAGCGCCAGCGCCTTGAGCAGGTTGCGTCGTTTCATCGTCGGTCTCCTTCGCTTGGAAACGAGGGTCAGTGAAGCGCCGCACCGCTGGCGGCGTCGAAGAGGTGCAGGTGCGCCGGGGCGACGTGCAGCGTGACGGCGCTGCCCGGCGGTTCGCGGAACGATGCCGGGCAGCGCGCGACCACCTCCACGCGCCCGACCTTGAGCGTCACGAGCGTCTCGGCCCCCAGGGGCTCCAGCAGCGAGACCTCCGCCGGCACCGGAACGTCGCCGGGAGCAGGGACGAGGCGCAGGTTCTCGGGGCGCACGCCGAACTTGAGCGACCGCAGGCCGGCGCCGCGCGCCGCGAGGTCGGCCGGCAGCGGCACGCGCACGCCGCCCAGGTCGGCCGCGCCTTCGACGAGCTCGCAGTCGACGAGGTTCATCGGCGGCGCCCCGGTGAAGCCGGCGACGAAGAGCGCCGCGGGCCGGTGGTAGATCGCGTCGGGCGTGTCGTACTGCATCCTGTGCCCGGCCGAGAGCACCGCGATCCGGTCGGCGAGCGTCATCGCCTCGACCTGGTCGTGCGTCACGTAGATGATCGTCGCGCCCAGGCGCTGGTGCAGCCGCTTGATCTCGGTGCGCATCTCGTTGCGCAGCTGCGCGTCGAGGTTCGAGAGCGGCTCGTCGAACAGGAACACCTTGGGCTCGCGCACGATGGCGCGCCCGATCGCGACACGCTGCCGCTGCCCGCCGGAGAGCGCGGCCGGTCGGCGCTCGAGCATGTGGTCGATGCGCAGCAGCTTCGCCGCGTTCATCACGCGCTCGCGGATCACCGCCTCGGGCGTCTTGCGCAGCCGCAGGCCGAACGCCATGTTCTCGTAGAGGGTCTTGTGCGGGTAGAGCGCGTAGTCCTGGAACACCATCGCGATGTCGCGGCTGCGCGGGGGCAGGTCGTTGACGGCCTTGCCGTCGATCCGCACCTCGCCCCCCGAGATCGACTCGAGCCCGGCGATCATGCGCAGCAGCGTGCTCTTGCCGCAGCCCGAGGGCCCGACGAACACGACGAACTCGCCGTGCCGGATCTCGAGGTCGATGCCGTGGATGACGGTCGTCTTCCCGTCGTAGCTCTTGGTGACGCCGCGGAGCTCGACCTGCGCCATCAGTAGCTCCCTTCGATGCGCTGTCCGGCGGGCGCGGCGCGCAGCGCCTGCACGGCGCCCTGCGCGGCCCGCATCAGCAGGCCCAGGTCGGACGCGATCGCGACGTAGTCGTAGCCGATCTCGCGGTAGCGCGCGACGACCTCGGGCGTTCCGCCGACCGTCCCGACCGGCTTGCCGATCGCGCGCGCGCGGCGCGCCGCGTCGGCCATCGCCGCCATCACGTCGGGATGCGTCGGTTGGCCGGCGTGCCCCATGGCGCCCGAGAGGTCGCCCGGGCCGACGAACAGCGCGTCGACGCCGGGCACGGCGGCGATCTCCTCGAGCTTCGCGATCGCCTGGGGGGTTTCCAGCTGCAGCACGACGCCGATCGTCCGGTTCGCGCCCCGCAGGAAATCGGGCGTCGTGCCGAAGCGCGAGGCGCGGCTCATGCCCGCCATCCCGCGCACGCCCTCGGGCGGGTAGCGCGTCGCGGCCACGGCCCGTGCCGCCTCGCCGCCGTCCTGCACGAACGGGAACAGCAGTGTCTGCGCGCCCGCGTCGAGCACGCGCTTCACGGTGACCGTGTCGTTCCAGGGCACGCGCACGACCGGCACCATCGGCGTGTTGCCGGCCGCCTGCAGCAGGTGCACGAGTCCCATCAGGTCGATCGGCGTGTGCTCCATGTCGAGCACGCCCCAGTCGAAGCCCGCGGTCCCGACCGCCTCGGCGACGATCGGGCTCGCGGACATCACCCAGGTGCCGATCGGCGTCTTCGTCGCCCGGTCGGACAGCAGTCGGTGGAACGCGTTCATCGGGGGTTCCGCGCGAGCGGCCTTTAGTAGATGGCCGGCTCGGGCGTGGGCGCCGTGCCGGCCAGGAAGTCGAAGTCGCACCCTTCGTGCGCCTGCGTCACGTGCTCCTGGTAGAGCCGCGTGTAGCCGCGCGCGTACGCCGCCGCCGGCGGCCGCCCCGCCGCGCGCCGGCGCGCGAGCTCCGCCTCGTCGACCAGGAGCTCGAGCCTGCGCGCCTCGACGTCGAGCTCGATCGTGTCGCCGTCGCGGACGAGCGCGAGCGGCCCGCCGACCGCGCTCTCGGGCGACACGTGCAGCACGCAGGTGCCGTAGTGGGTGCCGCTCATGCGCGCGTCCGAGATCCGGACCATGTCGCGCACGCCGCGCTGCAGGAGGTTCTTCGGGATCGGAAGGTTGCCCCACTCGGGCATCCCGGGCGCGCCGACCGGCCCCGCATTGCGCAGCACGATCACCGAGCTCTCGTCGCCGTCGAACGCGGGGTCGGCGAGCGCCGCGGCCATCCCCTGCGGGCCGTCGAACACGATCGCGCGTCCGCGGTGCCGCATCAGCGTCGGGCTTGCGGCGCTGGGCTTGATCACCGCGCCCTGGGGCGCGAGATTCCCGCGCAGGACCGCGAGCGCCGGGCGCGGGCTCACCGGCGCGTCGAGCGGCCGGATCACGTCGGGATCGAGCACTTCGCGGCCGTCGAGCTGCGCGCGCAGCGCCGCGCCGGTGACCGTGAGCTCGCCGAGCGACAGGTGATCGCGGATGACGTTCATCAGCGCGGGCAGCCCGCCCGCGTAATGGAAGTCCTCCATCAGCTTCTCGCCGCTGGGGAACAGGTTCGCGATCACCGGCACGCGGCGCGCGACCGCGTCGAGGTCGGCGAGCGAGAGCTCGACGCCGGCGCGCCGCGCCATCGCGATCACGTGGACCGCGGCGTTGGTCGAGCCGCCGAGCGCCATCTGGACGGCGACCGCATTGAGGAACGCGCCGCGCGTCAGGATCCGCTGCGGCGTGAGGTCCTCCCGGATCATCTGCACGATCCGTTCGCCGCAGGCGGCGGCCATGCGCGGATGCGCGGAATCGACGGCCGGGATGCTGGTGCTGCCGGGCAGCGCGAGGCCGAGCGCCTCGACGATCGAGGTCATCGTGCTCGCGGTGCCCATCGTGTTGCAGGTGCCCGGCGAGCGGGTCATCCGGGCCTCGAGGTCGCGCCACTCGGCCTCGCCGAGGCGGCCGGCCTGGTAGTCGGCCCAGAACATCAGCGTGTGCGTGCCCGCGCCCACCGTGCGGCCCCGGTAGCGGTCGTTCAGCATCGGGCCGGCGGGACAGAAGATCGCCGGGATGCCCATGCTGATCGCGCCCATCACGGTGCCCGGCGTCGTCTTGTCGCAACCGGCCATCAGCACGACGCCGTCGACCGGGTGGGAGCGGAGCAGCTCCTCGACCTCCATCGCGAGCAGGTTCCGGTAGAGCATCGTCGTGGGCTTGACGATCACCTCGCCCAGGCTCAGCGCCGGCAGCTCGAGCGGCATGCCGCCGGCGAGCAGCACGCCGCGCTTGACCGCCTCGGCGCGCTCGCGCAGGTGGGCGTGGCAGGGCGAGAGATCGCTCCAGGTGTTGACGATCGCGACGATCGGCCGCCCCACGACGTCCTCGCGGCGCAGTCCCGACTGCTGCATCCGCTGGCGATGCCCGAACCCGCGCATGCCCGCGTCGGCGAACCAGCGGCGGCTGCGGAGGTCTTCGGGCTTGCGCGGCATCGGCGTCACCTTTCGCGGAGCGCGGGATCAGGAGGGTCGCGACAGCTGGTTCACGTAGTCGTGCGCGGTCGTCACTATCGTGCTCACCCGGTACTCGACCGGGCGGCCGCCCAGCGCGATCGCGGTGCGCCGCACCTGCAGCACCGGCACCCCCGGCGACACGCCGAGCGCGCGGGCGATCGACCGGTCGGCGGCCACCGCGCCCAGCCGCTCGCGGGCGCGCACGACGGTGACGCCGAACTCGCTCTGGTAGAGGTGGTAGATCGTGCTGGGCCGCTCGCGCACGCGCTTCTCGGTGAGGCCGCGGAACAGCGCCGCCGGGATCACGATCCGGTCGTGGACCACCGCCGTGCCCTGGAGCTTCAGCCGGTTCTCGATCTGGAATGCCGGCGTGCCGGCGCGCGTCGCGAGCGCCGCCGCGGCATCCTCGTCCATCCGGATGCGCTCGAACGACAGGAGCTCGACGGCGGGGGCCTCGCGCAGTCCGTCGCTGCGCTCGACGTGGAAGAACTGGAACAGGAACCGGTCGCGCGTGTGGGTCGCGACGAAGGTGCCGCGCCCCTGGCGGCGCACCAGGATGTGCTCGGCGACGAGGTCGTCGACCGCGCGCCGCAGCGTGCCGACCGCGACGTCGAACGCCGCGGCGAGGTCGGTCTCGTTCGGCAGCGCGGCGCCCGGCGGGAGCTTCCCTTCCTCGATCGACCGCAGCAGGGCGCGCCGGACCGCGCGGTAGAGCGGCATGCCCGCGGCATCCGGCGCGATCGGCGCGAAGCCGGGAGCGGGGTCGGGGGACCTGACGATCGACATGCGGCGATTGTGGACCGGGTCCGTCGGATTCGTCCATGTCATCTATATGACTTGGTTGACGACCCCGCGCCCGGGCCCCGATACTGCCCCCCGACGACCCCGGAAGGCCATGGGGCGGGGCACGACAGGAGCGACCGATGATTCACTTCGTATTGCACGACGCGAACGACAGCGTGGCCGTCGTCGTCGTCGAGGGCGTGAAGGCCGGCATGGAGCTCGCCGGCTGGATCATGGACGAGGACCGGATGACCCGCGTCACGGCGAAGCAGGACATCCCGATCGGGCACAAGGTCGCGCTGCGCGACATGGCGGCCGGCGACACGGTGATCAAGTACGGCATCGACATGGGCAAGGTCGTCAAGCCGATCCGCGCGGGCGAGCACGCGCACGTCCACAACATCAAGACCAAGCGCTGGTGAGGCGGGGAGCGACGACCATGGCAGTGATCGGCAAGGACACCACCTTCCTGGGCTACCGGCGCGAGAACGGACGCGTCGGCGTGCGCAACCACGTGATCATCCTCCCGCTGGACGACCTGTCCAACGCGGCGGCCGAGGCGGTGGCGCACAACATCAAGGGCACGATGGCGATCCCGCACCCCTACGGGCGGCTGCAGTTCGGGGCGGACCTCGAGCTCCACTTCCGCACGCTGATCGGCGCGGGCTGTAACCCCAACGTGGCGGCGGTCGTCGTGATCGGCATCGAGGAGGGCTGGACGCAGAAGGTCGTCGACGGCATCAAGGCGACCGGCAAGCCGGTCTGCGGCTTCGGCATCGAGCTGCACGGCGACCACGACACGATCATGCGGGCGAGCAAGGCCGCGCGCGAGTACGTGCAGTGGGCGAGCGAGAAGCAGCGCGAGCGGTGCCCGATCTCGGAACTGTGGGTCAGCACCAAGTGCGGCGAGAGCGACACGACGAGCGGCTGCGGCGCGAATCCGTCGGTCGGCAACGCGTTCGACAAGCTCCATCCGCTCGGCAACTACCTCTGCTTCGGCGAGACGACGGAGCTCACCGGCGGCGAGCACATCGTCGCGGCGCGCTGCGCGAACGACGCGGTGCGCGAGCGCTTCATGTTCATGTTCGACCGCTACCAGGAGGTCATCAACCGCCACAAGACGAGCGACCTCTCGGACAGCCAGCCGACCAAGGGCAACATCGCCGGGGGGCTCACGACGATCGAGGAGAAGGCGCTCGGCAACATCCAGAAGATCGGCAAGAAGTGCACGGTCGACGGCGTGATCGACAAGGCCGAGGTGCCGACGCACCCGGGCCTCTGGTTCATGGACTCGTCGAGCGCGGCGGCCGAGATGGTCACGCTGTGCGCGGCGTCCGGCTACGTCGTGCACTTCTTCCCGACCGGACAGGGGAACGTGATCGGCAACCCGATCCTGCCGGTGATCAAGATCTGCGCGAACCCGCGCACCGTGCGCACGATGAGCGAGCACGTCGACGTCGACGTGACCGGGCTCCTGCAGCGCGAGATCACGCTCGACCAGGCCGGCGACAGGCTGCTGGAGTGCATGCTGCGCACCGCGAACGGCCGGCTGACCGCGGCCGAGGCGCTCGGCCATCGCGAGTTCGTGCTGACCCGCCTCTACGAGAGCGCATGATCGGCGCCGCGGAGGCGGGGGCGGGGTCCTGCGGGGCCGCGCGATGAGCCGGATCGTCGTCACCGAGTTCATGGACGAGCGCGCGGTCGCGAAGCTCGCCGCGCGCCACGACGTGCTCTACGACGCGGCGCTCGTCGACGACGCGCCGCGCCTCGCGCGCGAGGCCGGCGGCTGCGACGCGATCGTGGTGCGCAACCGCACGCAGGTGCGCGGCGCGCTCGTCGACACGCTCTCGCGCTGCCGCGTCGTCGGGCGCCTGGGCGTCGGCCTCGACAACATCGACGTGGCGGCCTGCGAAGCGAGGGGCATGAAAGTGATCCCCGCGACCGGCGCGAACGCGCTGGCGGTGGCCGAATACGTGGTCGGAACGGCGATGGTGCTGCTTCGCGGCGTCTACCTGTCGTCGGCGGCGGTCGCGTCCGGCAGGTGGCCGCGATCCGCGCTCTCGTCCGGGCGCGAGAGCGCGGGCAAGACGCTGGGCCTCGTCGGCTTCGGGTCGATCGGGCAGCTCACCGCGAAGCTCGCGCGCTCGGTCGGCATGGAGGTGATCGCGCACGACGCGATGCTGCGCGCGGACCATCCGGCCTACGCCGCGGCCGGCGTGCGCGCGGCGGGCCTCGACGAGGTCGTCCGGACCGCCGACGTCGTGAGCCTGCACGTTCCGCTCGTCGAGTCGACCCGGGGCCTGTTCTCGGCCGCGCGCATCGCGTCGATGAAGCGGGGCGCGGTGCTCGTCAACACCGCGCGCGGCGGCATCGTCGACGAGGTCGCGCTTGCCGGTGCGCTGAGGGAAGGCCACCTCGCAGGCGCCGCCATCGACGTGTTCGGCGCGGAGCCGCTGCCCGCCTCGCCGCACTTCGACGGGTGCCCGAACCTGATCCTGACGCCGCACGTCGCCGGCGTCACCGCCGAGGCGAACGAGCGCGTGAGCTTCCTGATCGCCGACAAGGTGCTGGAGGCGCTGGCGTGAAGCTCCCGGTCGACGATGCGCGAACGATCGTGGCGCGCGTCCTCGCCCGCGCGGGGGCCTCCGCCGCGATGGCCGAGTCGACCGCTCGCGCGCTCGTGCTCGCCGAGTCGCAGGGCCTGGGCTCGCACGGTCTCTCCCGCGTGGGCCAGTACGCGACGCACCTGGGGAACGGACGCGTCGACGGCGTCGCCGTGCCGATGGTCGCGCACCGGAAGGGCGGGGCGATCGTGATCGACGCGGCGAGCGGCCTCGCGTTCCCGGCCTGCGACCTCGCGATCCGCGAGGCGATCGCCGCCTCGCGCGAGCACGGCGTGGCGTTCGCCGGCGTCGTGCGCAGCCACCACTGCGGCGTCCTCGTCGACCACCTGCGGCCGGTCGCCGCTGCGGGCCTCGTCGGACTGGGATTCGCGAATTCGCCCTCCGCGATGCCCGCCGCGGGGGGGCGGCACGCGATCTTCGGCACCAACCCGATCGCCGCCGTGTTTCCGCGGCGCGGCGCGGATCCGCTGATGATCGACCTGAGCCTCTCCGAGGTCGCGCGCGGCAAGGTGATGGTCGCGGTGAAGGAGGGCAAGCCGATCCCGCCGGGCTGGGCGCTGGACGCGCAGGGGCGGCCGACGACCGACGCGAAGGCCGCCCTCGAGGGCTCGATGCTGCCGATAGGCGCGGTCTCCTCGCCGAAGGGCGCGATGCTCGCGCTCGTCGTCGAGCTGCTCGTGACGGCGCTGATCGGCGGTCGCTACGGCTTCGAGGCGTCGAGCTTCTTCGTCGACGAGGGGAACCGGCCCGGCATCGGGCAGGCGTTCGTCGTGATCGACCCCGGCGCGCTCGCGGGCAGCGACGCGTATCTCGACCGCCTCGAGGTGCTCGTGACCGAGATGCTGAAGGACGAGGGCGTGCGCCTGCCGGGGGCGCGCCGCGAGGCGTTGCGCCGGCGCGCCGAGGCCGAGGGCATCGAGGTACCCGACGCGCTCGTCGCCCGGGCGCGTGCCGCCTGACGGCCGCGCGTCAGACGATCCGGCAGGCCTCGTCGAAGGCGAGGCGCGGGTTGCGCTTGTGCACCTTCGACCGGTTGCCGTACCCGAGGTTGACGAGGAAGTTCGAGCGGATCGTCGTGCCGGCGAAGAATGCCGCGTCGACCTTCGCGTTGTCGAACCCGGACATCGGGCCGCAGTCGAGCCCCAGCGCGCGCGCGGCGAGGATCAGGTAGGCGCCCTGCAGCGTGCCGTTCCGGAACGCGGTGACCTGGATGTGGTCGGGCTTCCCGGCGAACCAGCTGCGCGCGTCGACGTGCGGGAAGAGCCGGGGCAGTTCCTCGGGGAACGCGAGGTCGTAGGCGACGATCACCGTGCAGGGCGCCGCCATCGTCTTGTCGTGGTTGCCCGGCGAGAGCGAGGGCGCGAGCTTCGCCTTCGCCTCGGGCGAGCGCACGAACACGAAGCGTCCCGGCCCCGAGTTCGCGCTGGTCGGCGCCCACTTCATCGTCTCGTAGAGCTCGCGGATCGTCTCGTCGGCGACGGGGCGGTGCTCGAACGCGCCGTAGGTGTGCGCCTGGCGGAAGAGCGTGTCGAGGGCGTGGTCGTCGAGCTTCATGCGTGGCTTTCGTGCGGGAGGGTCGGGACGGCGATGCGGCGTGCGCCAGCGAGTCTAGCAAGCCGCCGGAGCCGGCCGGCCGCCGCCCGATAGGCGCAGCCTATCGTGTGGATTGAATCGTTCAATTGGACGCCCCCCACCCACGCGCGTAGGATGGGTTCGAAGTCGCCGGAGGGTGCGCGAGTGCGGCGCCCGGCGGCCCGGCAGGTGCCGCGACGCGCGTGCGGAGCGGCAGGTCGTAACCAGAGGAGATGATCTCATGAAGTCGCTGAAGGGCACGAAGACGCACCAGAACCTCAAGGACGCGTTCGCGGGTGAATCGCAGGCCAATCGCCGTTACCTGTACTTCGCGAACAAGGCGGACGTGGAAGGCCAGAACGACGTCGCGGCGCTGTTCCGCTCGACGGCGGAAGGCGAGACCGGCCACGCGCACGGCCACCTCGACTACCTCGCGCAGGTCGGCGACCCGGCGACGGACCTCCCGATCGGCTCGTCGCGCCAGAACCTCAAGTCCGCGGTCGCGGGCGAGACGCACGAGTACACCGACATGTACCCGGGCATGGCGAAGGCGGCGCGCGACGAGAAGTTCGACGAGATCGCCGACTGGTTCGAGACGCTGGCGAAGGCGGAGCGCTCGCACGCGAACCGCTTCCAGAAGGCCCTCGATCAACTCGCCGACTGAGTTGCGCCCCGTTGGAGCGGCGCCGGGCGCACCGGCGCCGCTCAACCCGGGCGGAAGCCCCTCCGGCGGGACGGCGATCCGGTGTCGGCGTGCGGCCGCAGCAGGCGAACCCGCGGTTCGCGGGATGCCGGCGCCACGATCCCGCGGCACCCCGAACCGGCGTCGCGCGCCGACCCGTAGCCGATAGACGTTTCGCAGCCCCATTCCCATGAGCGCTCCCGTCGATTCCTCCCGCGAAGGCAACCTGCAGGCCCCGACGCGCCACGCGATCGACTGGCGCGGCCCCGAGTACTACGACGAGGCGGCGTTCCTCAAGGAGACCGAGCGCGTCTTCGACATCTGCCACGGCTGCCGCCGCTGCATCAGCCTGTGCAACGCGTTCCCGACGCTGTTCGACCTCGTCGACGAGAGCCAGACGATGGAGGTGGACGGCGTGGCGAAGGCCGACTACTGGAAGGTGGTCGACCAGTGCTACCTGTGCGACGTCTGCTACATGACGAAGTGCCCGTACGTGCCGCCGCACCCGTGGAACCTCGACTTCCCGCACCTGATGCTGCGCGGCAAGGCGATCAAGTTCCGGAAGGGCGAGACCACGTTCCGCGACCGGCTGCTCACGAGCACCGACCGGATGGGCAAGCTCGCGTCGATCCCGGTCGTCGTCCAGGCGGTGAACTGGGCGAGCAACGCCGGCGTCGCGCGCAAGCTGATGGACAAGACGCTGGGCGTCGCGGCCGGCGCCGCGCTGCCGCCCTACGATTCGCGCCGTCTTCGCGACACGCTCGAGCCCTCGGTGGCCTGGCCGGTGCGCGACGGCGAGCGCACGCCCGGCAAGGTCGCGCTGTTCGCGACCTGCTACGTCAACTACAACGAGCCGGGCATCGGCCGCGACCTCGTGAAGATCCTCGCGCACAACGAGATCCCCTACGTGATCGCCGAGAAGGAGGCGTGCTGCGGCATGCCCAAGCTCGAGCTGGGCGATCTCGAGACGGTCGAGAAGCTCAAGGACGTCAACATCCCGGCGCTCGCGAAGCTCGCCCGCGCGGGCTACGCGATCCTGACGGCCGTGCCGTCCTGCACGCTGATGTTCAAGCAGGAGCTGCGCCTCCTGTTCCCGGACGATCCGGACGTGCAGCGGGTCGCGAAGGCGATGTTCGACCCGTTCGAGTACCTGGTCGCGCGCGACAGGGACGGCCTGCTCAAGAAGGATTTCAAGAAGCCGCTGGGCAAGGTGAGCTACCACATCCCCTGTCACTCGCGCGTGCAGAACGTCGGCCAGAAGACGCGCGAGGTGCTCGAGTGGGTGCCGGACACCGAGGTGAACACGGTCGAGCGCTGCGCGGGCCACGACGGCACCTGGGGCGTCAAGACCGAGTTCTTCGAGGCCTCGATGAAGATCGGCAAGCCGGTCTTCCGCCAGATGGCGTCGACCGCGCCCGACTACGTGAGCTCCGACTGCCCGATCGCGGGACGTCGGATCGTGCAGGGCATGGAAGGCGAGGGCGAGGCGCACCGGCGCAAGGAGCACCCGATCACGCTGGTCCGGCTCGCCTACGGGCTCGACTGACCGCATTCGGCCACGGCCGGCGGCCGGACGCCGCCGCACCACCACGACGACCATGACGACGACGATGACCACCGAACGACGCGCGGGGCGTGCGCCCCGCATCACCCGCGACTCGCTGATGTCGCTCGAGCAGTACGCGAAGGCCCGCAACGAGTTCCGCGCCCGGGTGATGGCGCACAAGAAGAACCGGATCGTGCACCTGGGCGAGCACCTGACGCTGCTGTTCGAGGACGAGCTCACGATGCGCTACCAGATCCAGGAGATGCTGCGCATCGAGAAGACGTTCGAGGAAGAGGGCATCCAGGACGAGATCGACGCGTACGACCCTCTCGTGCCGGACGGCACGAACTTCAAGGCGACGATGCTGATCGAGTACGAGGACGTCGAGGAGCGCAGGAAGGCGCTCGCGAAGCTCAAGGGCGTCGAGGACCGCGTCTGGGTGCAGGTCGAGGGCCACGCGCGCGTCCACGCGATCGCCGACGAGGACCTCGAGCGCGAGAACGAGGAGAAGACCTCGTCGGTCCACTTCCTGCGCTTCGAGCTCTCGCCCGCGATGATCGCCTCGCTCAAGGCGGGCGCGGCGCTCGGGATGGGCGTGGATCACGCGGCGCTCTCCGCGTCGATCCCGGCGATCGGCGAGGCGGCGCGCGCGGCGCTCGTGCGCGATCTCGCCTGAGCTTCGTCGGCCTGAAGGCCGACCCACGAGCCTCCCCCTGCGGGTCGGGCTTCAGCCCGAAGCTTCGAGCCGCAGCCGCCAGACGCGATCGACGGTCGGCTCGCCGCGGAGCGTCTCGGGAATCGTTCCGGCATCCGGCACGAATCCCAGCGCCGCCGCGGTCGCACCGGACGCCGCGTTGCGCACGTCCGCCTGCGCGACGATTTCGCGTACCCCGAGCCCGGCGAGCCACGCGATCACCGCGGTCGCGCCTTCCCGCGCGTAGCCGCACCGTCGATGCGCGCCGAACGTGACCCACGCGATGTCCGCCCGCGCGCCCACGACGGTCGCCTGGTGCCAGCCGACCAGCCCGCCGCCGTCGCGCGTCCTCGCGAGCCAGTTGAGCCAGCGCTCCTCCGGCCGGGGGCAGCCGGCGGCGAGGCGCGCGAAGCGCTCGCGCAGCGACGCCACGTCGGCGGGCGGCTCGCCGAGCATGAGCTCGTAGAGCCCGCGGTCCGCGAACGCCGCGAACGCCTCGTCGGCGTCGCCGGCCGCGAGCGGCGCGAGCACGAGCCGGGCGGTCTCGAGCGCCGCGGTCACTCGAGCTCCAGCTCGTCGATCCACGCGATCTCGCAGTTGCGGTCGCCCAGCGCGAGCGAGCTCTCGTACCGCGTGCCCGACGGCGCGACGGCGAGCACGAGCGTCGCCTTGAACCGGATCACCTGGCCGGGGCGGATGCCCGCGAGCGTCCTGCGGATGCCGGGGTCGCCGGGGATCGTGTGGACGTGCGTCAGCGACCGGAACAGCTCCTCGAGCTCGTCGCGCGGCCGCTCGCGCAGCTCGGCGCCGCGCCGGAACTCGGGCACGACGAAGCGCGCGCTGAACGATTTCATCTGGGGAAACGCGAGCTGGTCGACGATGCGCGGGTCGGACAACCCGTTCCACCCCAGCGCGAGGTCGGTGGGCGCGAGCGCCGCGAACTCGCCGAGCTCGTAGTTGCGCCGCGCGAGCACCATGGCGCGTCCCTCGAACGCTCCGAGCGCCTCGTAGCGGAAGCCCTGGCCGTCGGTCCACGGCGCGCGCGTCTCGCCGAGGCGGATCGCGGGGCCGACCTCGACGACGACTCCCGGCGGGTGCGATACGCGCCGCTCGTGCTGCCACCAGTTCCAGCCGCCCCAGAGCGACAGCGCGAAGAGCAGGACGAGCAGCCAGTGCATTCGCGCGACGTCAGTCCGCGTCCCGAACGGCGAGAGTAGGGCCGCCCCGAGCTCGCCGCGGCCCCCCGGGGGGAGGCGCGCGCAGCGCGCTTCCGCGAGAGCGCATCTAGTCGCGGAAGTTCTGGTACTGGAGCGGGAAGTCGGTGATCGACTTCCGCACGAGCGCGATCGCGTCCTGCAGGTCGTCCTTCTTGGCGCCGGAGACGCGCACCGCGTCGCCCTGGATCGATCCCTGCACCTTGAGCTTGCTGTCCTTGAGCAGCCGCACGATCTTCTTCGCGAGCTCCTGTTCGACGCCGGTCCGCACGGTCACGACCTGCTTGACCTTGTTGCCCGACACCTTCTCGGGGTCCGCGGACTTGAGGCAGCGCGTGTCGACGCCCCGCTTCGCGAACTTGCCGGTCAGGATGTCGGTGACCTGCTTCAGCTTGAACTCGTCGTCGGCGTAGATCGTGAGCGCCTTGTCGGCGAGCTCGACGCGCGCGTCGGAGCCCTTGAAATCGAAGCGGGTCGAGACTTCCTTGTTGGCCTGGTCGACGGCGTTGCGGACCTCGACCTGGTTCACTTCCGAGACGATGTCGAAGCTGGGCATGGGGATCTCCTCGATCGGTCGGCGAAGCTAGCACGAGGCGCGCGGCTGCGGCAAACCGGTGCGCGGCCGCCCTGGAACGGTGCCCGGCCGCCGGGCCGCCCCGCGGATGCCGCTCCCTGTGGGGCGCGCGCGACACGGCGGCCGCCAGGCGGGCGCCCTCGCGCCCCCCGTCTTGCGCGAAGCCGCCCGGGTTTGGCACGCTATGTGCGTCACCCGTGACAGGAGCCCCGGAATGGAAGCCGTGATCCCGATCGCCGACCTGCAGCCGATCTACTCGGTGGCCGAGGTGGAGCGCGCTTCGGAGGATGGCGCGGCGAAGCGCAACGAGGGCCTCAAGAGCTGGTACGAGCGCATGCGCGAGCTGGGCGGCTCGCGCTACATCATCAAGCCGTCGACGACCTCCGCCGTCGACGAGCTGGCCGACGCGTCGCCGAACTTCACCGACGTCATCGACGACCTCCGCAAGTCGCTCGCGCTCGCGATCTCGGGCAACGAGGCGGTGCAGTTCCTGCCGATGCTGCTCCTGGGCGAGCCCGGGCTCGGCAAGACGCACTTCGCGAAGCGGCTCGCGAACGCGCTGGGCACCGGCTACGAGTTCGTCTCGATGAACTCGCTCACCGCCGGCTGGGTGCTGACCGGCGCGTCCTCGCAGTGGAACCACGCGCGTCCCGGGCGCGTCGCGCAGACGCTCGTCGAGGGCGAGTACGCGAACCCGGTGATCGTGCTCGACGAGATCGACAAGGCCGGCGGCGACCACCGCTACGACCCGATGGGCGCGCTCTACGCGCTGCTCGAGCGCGAGACCGCGTCGCACTTCAAGGACGAGTTCATCGACGTCGACATCGACGCGTCGCACATCCTGTGGATCGCGACGGCGAACGACGAGAGCGCGATCCCCGAGCCGATCCTCAACCGGATGAACGTCTACGCGATCGACCGGCCCGACGCCGAGGGCTCGCGCCGGATCGCGCTCGCCGTCTACCGCGAGATCCTCGACGCGCACCGCTGGCCGTTCCCGTCCGAGCCGTCCGAGGGCGTGATCGAGCGCCTCGCGTCGATCCCGCCGCGCGACATGAAGAAGCTCCTGCTCGACGCGTTCGGCACCGCGCGGCTCGCGGGGCGCGACCACCTCGTCCCCGAGGACATCGACGCGAAGAAGCTCTGCGGCCGCCGAGCGCGCGTCGGGTTCTGAACGCGCCGGACCTCCGCCCGCGGACGGCGGGACCTGCGGCGCGCCTCAGGCGCCGCGCTCGCCGCGGACGCGCGCCTTCCACAGCGCCCACGGCCGGTCGACGACGCTCCGGTTGGTCTCGTCCGAGCGCCGCGCCTCCTCGGCGTCGAGGCAGGTGACGGTCCCGCCCAGCGCGATCGCCTTCTGCAGCGCGGCCGCGTTGGTCTCCGTGTAGATCGCCCGGTACACGACGACCGGGAGGCTGTCGCCGACCGCGCAGAACCCGTGGCCGCGCATCAGCACGACCGCGGCGCCGCCGAGCGACTCGGCCAGCGCGCGCCCCTGCGGCGCCTCGCGGACGAGCATGTCCGTGGCGCCGAAGCGCTCGCGGATCTCGAACACCGGCGCGCCAGCGCCGAGGAAGCTGCCCATGTGGTAGACGGGCCTGAGCGCCACCGACGACGCGGCGAACGGGATCACCGACGGCGCGTGGCTGTGCACGACCGCGTGCACGTCGGGGCGGGCGCGGTAGATCGCGCCGTGAATGTGGCGCTCGAGGTAGGGGCGGCGCGCGTCGCCGTCGACCGGGTTCGCGTCGAGGTCGAACGTCATCAGGTCCTCGCGCGTCACGAGCTCGGGCGCGAGCGAGCGCGAGAGCAGGAAGCGGTCGGCGCGTCGCGGATCGCGCGCGCTGACGTGCCCGAACCCGTCGAGCACGCCGTGCGCGGCGAGGATCCGGTTGGCCGCGACGAGGTCGTCGGCGACGGCGGCGAGCGCGGCGGCGGCGTCGGTCATCGGCGGGGCGCCTGCGGTCAGCCGACGAAGCCGATGCGCCGGTGCGTGCCGTCGCAGTACGGCTTGTTGGCCGAGTGGCCGCAGCGGCACAGGAACGTCGGATCGGACGTCGACGTGCGGCCGTCGCTCGCCACGACCGTGAGCGGTCCCTCGCACTTGAGCGGCCCGTTGGAGAGCGGCGTCACCGACACGGGGCCGCCCGCCGCGGTGCCCGCGGCGGCCGACGCCGGCAGCAGGCCCGGATCGGTGAAGCCGTTCTTCGCGTGAGTGCCGTCGCAGTAGGGCTTGTTGCCCGAGCCGCCGCAGCGGCAGAGCGCCGCCTTCGCGGGCGGCTGGCCGGCGATCGTGCAATCGCCGGAGCAGAGGTAGGGTCCGTTGGGCTTGAGCGTGATCGTGGTCATCGTGGCGTCCCGGGTTGCGGTGCGCGCGTGGCGCCGGAGGCGGCCGCGCGCGCGTCGGCTAGAATAGCCGACTTTACGCCGACGCCGGCCTACGCCTCTCCCATGTCGCACATCCTGCAGGACCTTCCCGTCGGCCACCGCGTGGGCATCGCGTTCTCGGGCGGCCTCGACACGAGCGCCGCGCTCCACTGGATGCGCGCGAAGGGCGCGATTCCCTACGCGTACACGGCGAACCTGGGCCAGCCCGACGAGCCCGACTACGACGACATCCCGCGCCGCGCGCTCGCGTACGGCGCCGAGAAGGCGCGGCTCGTCGATTGCCGTGCGGCGCTCGTCGCCGAGGGCATCGCCGCGATCCAGGCCGGCGCGTTCCACATCTCGACCGCCGGCCTCACCTACTTCAACACGACGCCGCTCGGCCGCGCGGTGACCGGCACGATGCTCGTCGTCGCGATGCGCGAGGACGACGTCAACATCTGGGGCGACGGGAGCACGTACAAGGGCAACGACATCGAGCGCTTCTACCGCTACGGCCTGCTCGCGAACCCGAGCCTGCGGATCTACAAGCCGTGGCTCGACGCGGCGTTCATCCACGAGCTGGGCGGACGCAAGGAGATGTCCGAGTACCTCGTCCGCGCGGGCTTCGCCTACAAGATGAGCGCGGAGAAGGCGTACTCGACCGACTCGAACCTGCTGGGCGCGACGCACGAGGCGAAGGACCTCGAGTTCCTCGACAAGGGGATCCGGATCGTCAAGCCGATCATGGGCGTCGCCTTCTGGCGCGACGACGTCGCCGTGAAGGCGGAGACCGCGAGCGTGCGCTTCGAGGAAGGGCGCCCGGTCGCGCTGAACGGGCAGACGTTCACCGACGAGGTCGCGCTGCTGCTCGAGGCCAACGCGATCGGCGGCCGCCACGGCCTGGGCATGACCGACCAGATCGAGAACCGGATCATCGAGGCCAAGAGCCGCGGCATCTACGAGGCGCCCGGCATGGCGCTCCTGCACATCGCCTACGAGCGGCTGGTCACGGGCATCCACAACGAGGACACGATCGAGCAGTACCGCGACCACGGCCGGCGGCTGGGCCGCCTGCTCTACCAGGGCCGCTGGTTCGATCCGCAGGCGATGATGCTGCGCGAGACCGCGCAGCGCTGGGTGGCGCGCGCGGTCACCGGCGAGGTGACGCTCGAGCTCCGCCGCGGCAACGACTACTCGATCCTGAACACCGAGAGCCCGAACCTCACCTACAAGCCCGAGCGGCTCACGATGGAGAAGGGCGAGGAGGTGTTCTTCACGCCGGCCGACCGGATCGGCCAGCTGACGATGCGCAACCTCGACATCGCCGACACGCGCGAGAAGCTCATCACCTACGCGAAGACCGGGCTGATCGCCCCGACCGGAAGCTCGCCGCTGCCGAGGCTGAAGGAAGACAAGGGAGGGGAAGGGAAGCCGTAGGGGATCGAGAATGGCGAATGGAAGGTCGAGAATCGAAGGGCGCGCACACGCCTACGGCCCTCCGTTCGCGATGCCCCGTTCCCCGTTCTCCCGCGTGAACGGCGCCGCCCCCGCTAATCCACCTTGATTCCGAGCTTCTTCACCACCGGCGTCCAGCGCTCGGCCTCGGACTGGATCAGCGCGGCGAAGTCGGCGGGCGTGCCGCCGACGAGGTCGAAGCCGAAGCCGTTCATCCGCTGCACGATCTCCGGCTGCTTCAGGATCGCGCCGACCTCGGCGTTGATCTTCTGGACGACCGCGGGCGGCGTGCCGGCCGGCACGACGAGGCCGTTCCAGGCCAGCGCCTCGAAGCCGGGATAGGTCTCGGCGACCGCCGGGAGGTCGGGCAGGAGCGGGAAGCGCCTCGGCGTCGTCACCGCGATCGCGCGGAGCTTGCCCGCCTGCACCTGCGCCTGCAGCGGCTGCATGACCGCGAAGATCATCTGCGTCTCGCCCTGCACGGTCGAGAGCACCGCCGGCGGCGAGCCGTTGAACGGCACGTGCACCGCCTCGATGCCCGCCATGGACTTCAGCAGCTCCGCATTGAGGTGCGATGAGCTGCCGTTGCCCACCGAAGCGTAGTTGAGCTTGCCGGGGTTCGCCTTCGCCCATGCGACCAGTTCGGGAACCGTCCTCACCGGCAGCGAGGCGTTGACCGCGAGCACGTTCGGCTGGCTCGACGTGATGATGACCGGCGCGAGGTCCTTCTGCACGTCGTAGGGCACCTTCTGGATCAGCGGACCGGTCGCGAGCGGCCCGTTGAATCCGAGCAGCATCACGCTGCCGTCGGGCGTCGCGCGCGCGACCTCGGCGGTCGCGACGGTGCCGCCCGCGGCGGGCTTGTTCTCGACGACGACCGGCTGGCCGAACTTGTCCTTGAGCTTGTCGCCGATCGCGCGCGCGAGCACGTCGAGCGAGCTGCCGGCCGGCGCGGGCACGAGGATCTTCACCGGCTTGTCGGGCCAGGACTGCGCGGACGCTCCGAGCGGGAGGAGCGCGGCGGCGAGCGCGAGGGCGGCGAGGCGGAAGCGGGGCATGGCGGCGGGTCTCCGTATGGGGCGCGGCTCAGGCCGGGCGATGGCAGACGGCTTCGACGTTGTGGCCGTCCGGGTCGAGGACGAACGCGCCGTAGTAGTGCGGATGGTAGTGCGCGCGCAGCCCCGGCGGGCCGTGGTCGACGCCGCCGGCCGCGATCGCCGCGTGCCAGAACGAATCGACCTCGAGCCGCGTGACCGCCGAGAACGCGACGTGCGTGCGCGGCGAAGGCTGCGCGGGAGCGCCCTCGCCGATCCAGAACTGCGGGTGCTCGCGGCCGAAGCCGACGAAGTTCTCGAAGCTCGCGAGCTCGACGATGCCGAGCGGGGCGAGCGCGGCCGCGTAGAAGGCGCGCGAGCGCTCGAGATCCGAAACCGTGAGGCCGACGTGGTCGAACATGGCGGGGGGCGGGTAGGGTTGAGCGTTGAGGGTTGAGCGTCGAGCGGGGGCGCCGGCGGGTCGTTCGCTCGACGCCCGACGCTCAACGCAGGTCGACGCGTCCGCAGACGAGGAACTCGAGGAGCGCCTTCTGCGCGTGGAGCCGGTTCTCGGCCTCGTCCCACACGACGCTCTGCGGGCCGTCGATCACGTCCGCCGCGACTTCCTCGCCGCGGTGCGCGGGCAGGCAGTGCATGAAGATCGCGTCAGGCTTCGCGGCCCGCATCATCTCGGCGTCCACCTGCCAGTCGGCGAACGCGCGCCGGCGCGCGTCGTTCTCGGCCTCGAACCCCATGCTCGTCCAGACGTCGGTCGTGACGAGGTCGGCGCCCCGGCAGGCGTCCGTCGGGTGGGCGAAGCTCTCGCAGCGGCTCGCGATCTCGCGCGGAAGCTGGCCGCGGTCGACCTCGTAGCCGACCGGCGAGCTCACGTGGATCCGGAAGTCGAGGACGGCGGCCGCCTGCAGCCAGCTCGTCAGCATGTTGTTCGCGTCGCCGATCCACGCGACCGTGCGCCCGCGGATCGCGCCGCGGTGCTCGATGAACGTGTAGACGTCGGCGAGGATCTGGCAGGGGTGGTGCTCGTTGGTGAGCCCGTTGATCACCGGGACGCGCGAGTGCGCGGCGAAGCGCTCGATGATCTCCTGGCCGAACGTGCGGATCATCACGACGTCGACCATCCGGCTGATCACGCGCGCGACGTCCTCGATCGGCTCGCCGCGCGAGAGCTGCGTGTCGTGACGGTTCAGGTTGATCGCGATGCCGCCCAGCTGGTTCATCCCGGCCTCGAACGAGACGCGCGTGCGCGTGCTGGCCTTCTCGAACACCATCGCGAGCGTGCGGTCGCGCAGCGGCTGGTAGAGCTCGTAGCGCTTGAACCGGTCCTTGATCCAGCGCGTGCGCTCGAACAGGTAGCCGAGCTCCTCGGCCGAGAAGTCGGAGAACTGCAGGAAATGCCGGGTCGGGACCGGAGGCATCGACGGGCGCCGCATCCGGCCGGCGCGCGCGCCGGCGCGTCGGCCAAGTTCAGCAAAATCAAAAGTCTAGCACGCACGCGCCGGGCCGCTGCGCGCCCGCCCCCTTGACCCGCATCAACGCCGCTCCGGGGGCCCGCCGATAGCATCCGTCGATCCCCGGGTGCCTCGTCGCGTGAGCCTTTCCCCCCGCCTGCCGCCGTTCGCCACCGATCTTCCGCCGTTCGAGCTGAAGGGGCGGATGCTGTGGCCGATCGTGCAGGGCGGCATGGGCGTGGGCGTGTCGGCGCATCGGCTCGCGGGCGCCGTCGCCGCGCTGGGCGCGGTCGGGACGATCGCGTCGGTGGACCTGCGCCGCCACCACGCCGACCTGATGGACGCGAGCCGCCACGGCTCGAAGGCGGTCGTCGACGCGGCGAACCTCGAGGCGCTCGACCGCGAGATCCGCGGCGCGAAGGCGGTCGCGCAGGGCCGCGGCGCGGTCGCCGTGAACGTCATGCGCGCCGTTTCCGAGTATCCGGCCTACGTGCGGCGCGCGTGCGAGAGCGGCGCCGACGCGATCGTCGTGGGCGCCGGGCTGCCGCTCGACCTCCCCGAGATCGCGGCGGACTGGCCGCACGTCGCGCTCGTCCCGATCCTGTCGGACGCGCGCGGCATCGCGCTCGTCGTGCGCAAATGGATGCGCAAGGGGCGCCTGCCCGACGCCGTCGTGGTCGAGCACCCGCGGCACGCGGGCGGCCACCTCGGCGCTGCGCGCCTCGAGGATCTCTCCGATCCGCGGTTCGACTTCGAGCGCGTGATCCCCGAGGCGCTCGCATTCTTCCGCGCCGAGGGGCTGGGCGAGCGCGCGATCCCGCTCGTTCCCGCCGGCGGCATCAACACGCACGAGCGGGTGCGCGAGCTGATCGCGCGCGGCGCCTCCGCCGTGCAGCTCGGCACCGCGTTCGCGGTGACCGAGGAGGGCGACGCCGATCCCGCGTTCAAGAGCGTGCTCGCGGGCGCGCGCCCGGCCGACATCGTCGAGTTCGTGAGCGTCGCGGGGCTCCCCGCGCGCGCCGTGCGCACGCCCTGGCTCGAGCGCTACCTCGCGTTCCTGCCGAAGCTCGTGGAGGCCGCGCACCGCAAGCCGCGCTGCACGCTCAAGTTCGACTGCCTGGTCCAGTGCGGGCTGCGCGACGGCATCGCGAAGTTCGGCCAGTTCTGCATCGACACGCAGCTCGCCGCCGCGCTGAAGGGCGACCTCGCGAAGGGGCTGTTCTTCCGCGGCGCGGCCGCGCTCCCGTTCGGCCGCGAGATCCGGCCGGTGCGCGACCTCGTAGACTATCTGCTGACCGGCGTCCGCCCCGCGCCGCGCCCGGCTTGAGGAGGGCGCGAGGTGCGCCGTACCGTTCCCGGGCTTCCGATGACCCCTGCCTCCGAAGGCCGACCGCTCGCGCTGCTCGGCGAGATCCCGCACCGATTCTTCTTCCTGTCGGGCGTGTCGGTCCTCGCGCTCGCCTCGCTCTGGTGGGCGTGGACGCTCGTCGCGCGGATGGGCTACGCGCCGCCGCCGGCCGCCGTCCCGCCGACGTCGCTGCACGCGTTCCTGATGCTCTTCGGCTTCGCGCCGTTCTTCATGTTCGGGTTCCTGTTCACTGCGGGGCCGCGGTGGCTCGGCGTCGAGCCGCCGCCGTCGTCCGCGTGGCGCCCGGCCGGGATCGTCGCCGCCGCCGCGGTGATCGCGATGTTCCCGCTGCAGGCCGCGCCCGCCTGGGCGACGCAGGCCGCCGCCGGCGCCTACGCGCTCGCGTGGGCGACGCTGCTCGCGCGCTTCGTCGCGCTGATCCGCGGAAGCCCGGTCGCCGACAAGGTGCACGCGAAGCTCGTCGCCATCGCGCTCGCCGCCGGGTGCGCGGGCGTAACGGCGTTCGCGGTGGCCGGCGCCTCGGCGCACGCGGCCGTGAAGCTCCTCGGCCTCTGGCTGTTCCTGCTCCCGGTGTTCGTGATCGTCTGCCACCGGATGATCCCGTTCTTCACCGCGAACGTCGTGCCGTTCGTCACGTCGTTCCGGCCCTGGTGGCTGCTCGCGGCGATGGTCGCCGCGCCGGTCGCCCACGGCCTCTTCGAGGCGGCCGGGCTCGGCTCGTGGAGCTTCGTCGTCGACCTGCCCGCGGCGACGCTCCTGATCGCGGTCACGGTCCGCTGGGGGCTCGTGCAGAGCCTGGCCAACCGGCTCCTCGCGATGCTGCACCTGGGCTTCGTCTGGTTCGGCGCCGGGTTCGCGCTCGCCGCCGTCTCGTCGCTGGCCGAGCGCTTCGGCGCGGCGGGCCTCGGCCTCGCTCCGCTGCACGCGCTCACGATCGGGTTCGCGTCGTCGCTCCTGATGGCGATGGTGACGCGCGTCACCTGCGGCCACACCGGACGGACGCTGCAGGCCGACACCGCCACCTGGCGCCTCTTCCTGCTGCTGCAGGTCGCCGCGCTGGCGCGCATCGCCTCGGAGCTCGCGCCGGTGCCGGGCGCGCTCGCCCTGGCCGCCGTGCTCTACGCGGCGAGCTTCGTGCCCTGGGCGATCAAGTACGCGCCGCTCTACTGGCGGCCGCGGGCGGACGGACGGCCCGGCTGAGCGGGGCGCCCCCGCGCCTCACTCGAACGGTCCGGGGCGGTCGTCCGCGCTCCGCGCGAGCACGACGCGCTCGCGCCCCTGCGCCTTCGCGTGGTAGAGCGCGCGGTCCGCGGCCGAGACGAGCTCGGCCTGCGTGAGGCCGTCGTCCGGCGCTACCGCGACGCCGGCCGAGAACGTGAACCCGGAGAGCGTCTGGCCCCCCCAGGGCACGGCGAGCTCGCGCAGCCGGGCGGCGAGCGTCGCCAGGGCGGTGCGCGCGCCGTCGGCGTCGGTGTCCGGCAGCACGACGCAGAACTCCTCGCCGCCGTAGCGGCACAGCACGTCGGCCGGCCGCAGCGACGTCGCGAGCACGCGGCCGATCTGCATCAGCACGCGGTCGCCCGCGAGGTGGCCGTGGCGGTCGTTGACGCCCTTGAAGTGGTCGAGGTCGACCAGCGCGAGCGCGAGCGGGGCCGCGCGCCGGTTCGCGCCGGCGAGCAGCGCCGGCAGCACCGAGTCGAGGTAGCGCCGGTTGAAGAGCTGCGTGAGCGGGTCGTGCACCGCCTCGGCCGCGAGCCGCCCCTGCAGCTCCTCGACCTCGCGCACCTTGCGCTCGAGCTCGCGGTTGAGCCGCTCGAGCTGGCGGTTGAGCGCGAGGCTCTCCTGACGCTCGCGCTCGGCGCGGTCGCGCGCCTCGCGCGCGTGCTTGAGCTCGTGCTCGACCTTGAGGAGGTAGTGCTTGGCGCCCGCGCGGTTCGCGAGCCTGTCCTGCGAGACCTCGGTGAGCCTCACCTGCCGCCGGTAGGCGTCTTCCCAGCGGCCCGCCGCCGCGAGCCGCCTGGCGGCCACCGCATACGCCTTGCAGAGCGTGGGGACGTGGCGCAGCCGCTCCGCGGTCTCGATCGCCAGCTCGAGCGCGGCGAGCGCCGCGTCGTCGTCGTCGCGCGCATCGGCGAGCGCGGCGGCGGCCCAGACGGCGTAGACCGCGTTGTAGCCGCCCGGGTACGCGGCGCGGATCGCCTCGGCCTCGCGCGCGCAGCGCTCGGCGTCCGCGAGCCTGCCGTGCATCGCGTAGACCTCGGCCGCGACCGCCAGGTAGTGCGCCTGCGCCGCGCTGCGCGGGGGATTGGCGGGGTCGCCGAGCATCGCGTCGACGGTCTCCAGCGCGGCGGCGCTGTCGCCGGTGCCGAGCTGCGCCTCGGCGAGGTTCGAGCGCACGTAGAGCCACAGCTGCGGGTTGTCGTAGCGGGGCAGGAGCCCCAGCGCGTCCTGCGCGAGCTCGCGCGCCGGCGCGTAGTCGCCGACCGTCACGAGCGACGCGGCGAGATTCGACATCGCCGTGGCGAGGTGCGGCGAGACGTCGATCGTCCGCAGCGTCTCGAGCGCGAGGTGCATGTAGCGGATCGTCTCGTCGATCCGGTCCTCGTAGTAGTAGGTCGCGCCGAGCGCGTTGATCGCCCAGAAGCGGTCCTGCGGCGGCAGCTTCGCGATCGCCTCGTCGTAGAACTCGGCGAGCATCGAGCGCGCCTCGAGCGGCCGCTGCGTGACCAGCAGCACGCGCGCGGCGCCGATGCGCGCGAGCAGCTCGCCGCGCCGCTCGCCCACGAGCTCGAAGCGCCGCTGCGCGCCCGGCAGGTGCGCGGCCGCCCCGGCGGGATCGCTCGTGAAGTAGAGCTGGTGCCAGCCGACCGTGAGCTCGGCCCACGCGAGCGTGCGCTCGTCCGACGCGGGGTCGTCGAGCGCGGCGCGGGCGCGGGCGACCGCCGCGACCGGCTCGCGGAAGTGCGCGTCCCACAGCGTCTCGGCGGGATCGTCGGCGCGGGCGGCGCGGTCGGCGGCGCGTTCGGAATTCGGAAGGGGCGTCATCGTCGGCATCGGGGCATCCGGCAGGCGCGAGCAAGGCCCGTGCCGCGGGGGCTCCGGGTCGCGCCGCCGTTGGCCGGGCCGGTGGCGGCTCCCTTTCGCGGAGGTGCGGCCGGTCCCGGCTGCCGCGATGCCCCGGTTTCCCCGTTCCCGCCGGGCGTCGGCGCCGCGATCCATCGGATCTGCGCCGCCGGGCGGCGGCTCCGGCCGGACGTCGAAGCCGCCGCCGTCGCCAGACTCGAGGCGCCGGGACGCCCGAAGTCGATGGCGCCGGCGGCCGGCACCAGGACGGGCGAGTCGCGCGTGCCGCTGCGACGCGTCCGCGGCGCTTCCGAAACGACGAGAGCGCCACGCGGGCGCTCTCGTCGGGTCGTGCGGCGGGACATGCGCCGGGTCAGGGCATCGCCTTGATCGCCTGCGCGAGACGCGACTTGGTGCGCGAAGCCGCGTTCTTGTGCACGATCTTCTTGTCCGCGATGCGGTCGATCGCCGACTGCGACGCCTGCAGCGTCTTGGTCGCGGCGGTCTTGTCGCCGGCCGCGATCGCCTTCTTCACCTTCTTGACCGCGCTGCGCAGTTCCGACTTGAGGCTCGCGTTGCGCTTGCGCGTCGCTTCCGCCTGCCGGGCGCGCTTGCGGGCTTGCGCCGAATTGGCCATGGATCGTTCTTCCTCGTTGGGCTGGCGCCGCCGTTTTCGGGGGCCCGGCTCCCGGGCGTGGGCGGCGCGCAAAGACTTGGAATAATATCGGTTTTTCGCCCTTCGGGCAAGGCGCCGGCGCGCGGGGCCCCCGGGCGACCCGGCCGTCCGGCTTCCCTCCCCCGACCGTGAACCTCCTCAAGGCCGTCTTCACCGTCAGCGGCATGACGCTCGCGTCGCGCGTCACGGGGCTCGTCCGCGAGAGCCTCAAGGCGGCGGTGTTCGGCGCGGGCGCGTCGATGGACGCGTTCGAGGCGGCGTTCCGGCTGCCCAACCTGCTGCGGCGGCTGTTCGCCGAGGGCGCGTTCTCGCAGGCGTTCGTCCCGATCCTGGCCGAGTACCGGCGCACGCGCGGCCACGACGAGACGCACGACCTCGTCTCGCGCGTCGCCACGCTGATGGCCGTCGTGCTCCTCGTCGTGACCGCGCTCGGCATCCTCGCGGCGCCCTGGCTCGTCTACCTGCTCGCGGGCGCCTTCGCGCGCGAGCCGGGGAAGGCGGCGCTGACCGCCGACCTGATCCGGATCGTCTTTCCGTACATCCTGTTCGTCTCGCTCACCTCGCTCGCCGGCGGCGTGCTGAACGTCCACCGGCGCTTCGCGATCCCGGCGTTCACGCCGGTCCTGCTCAACCTCGCGATCATCGCGGCCGCGCTGTTCCTCGCGCCGCACGTCGACCCGCCGATCACCGCGCTCGCCTGGGGCGTGTTCGCCGGCGGCATCGCGCAGCTCGCGCTGCAGGTCGCGCCGCTCGCGAAGCTCGGCATGCTGCCGCGGCCGAACTTCGGCTGGCGCGACGAGGGCGTGCGGCGCGTCCTCAAGGCGATGGCGCCGGCGATCGTCGGCGTGTCGGCCGCGCAGATCTCGATCCTGATCAACACGCAGCTCGCGGCGCTGCTCGGCGAGGGGCGGATCGCGTGGATCAGCTACGCGGACCGGCTGATGGAGTTTCCCACCGCGCTCCTCGGCGTCGCCGTGGGCACCGTCCTGCTGCCGACGCTCGCGCGCCACGGCGGCGAGGGCGACGAAGCCCAGTTCTCGTCGCTGCTCGACTGGGGCCTGAGGCTCACGGTCCTGCTGGCGGTGCCCGCGGCCGTCGCGCTGTGGCTCCTCGCGCTGCCGCTCGTGTCGACGCTCTACCAGTACGGCCGCTTCGGCGCGGGCGACGCCCTCGCGACGCGCGCGGCGCTCGTCGGCTACAGCGTCGGGCTCCTGGGCATCGTCGCCGTCAAGATCCTCGCGCCGGGCTTCTATGCCCGCCAGGACCTGAAGACGCCGGTCCGCATCGCGGTCGCCGCGGTCGGCGTGAGCGTCACGCTCGGGTTCCTGCTGATGCAGGTGATTGGCCACGCCGGCCTCACGCTGGCGACGAGCCTCGCCGCGCTGTTCAACGCGACGACGCTGCTCGTGCTCCTGCGCCGCCGCGGCATCTACGCGCCGGTGCGCGGCTGGGTCGCGTTCCTCGCGAAGGTCGTGGTCGCGACCGGCGTGCTGGCGGCGGTGATCGTGGCGCTCGCGGGGTCGGCCGGCGCCTGGCTCGCCGCCGGTCCGGCGGAGCGGGTCGCGCGCCTCGTCCTCGTCGTCGCCACGGGCGCGGCGACCTATTTCGGGGCGCTCTGGCTGCTGGGATTCCGGTTGCGCGACTTCAGCCGGCGGGACACGGTCGCGGCGCCGGGGCCGCCGTCCGACACCGACGCCGAACCCTGAGGGGCGTCACTGCCCGCCCGACTTCTTGTGCGGGCAGCGCGGCTTCGTGCAGTCGGCGTAGAGGTAGAGCGCGTGCTCGCTGATCTCGAAGCCGCGGTCGTGGGCGATGCGCGCCTGGCGCTTCTCGATCTCGGCGTCGTAGAACTCCTCGACGCGCCCGCACTGCAGGCACACGAGGTGGTCGTGGTGCTTCCCCTCGTTCAGCTCGAACACCGCCTTGCCGGTCTCGAAGTGGTGGCGGATCAGCAGGCCGGCCTGCTCGAACTGCGTGAGGACGCGGTAGACCGTGGCGAGGCCGACGTCGAGCCCGTCCGCGAGCAGCTGCCGGTAGACGTCCTCGGCGGTCAGGTGGCGCTGCCTCGACTGCTCGAAGACGTTGATGATCTTGAGGCGGGGGAGCGTGGCCTTGAGGCCCGCGTTGCGGAGGTCTTCGGGCTGGGTCATGGCGGCATCGGGGTCGAGGGGCGCGCGATGGCTCGCGGGGCCGGTGGCTATAATAGCCAGATTCCGATGCCGCGCCTTCCGCACCCTCCCGTGATCGCCGGTCGCCGTCTCCTCGCCGTGGCCGCGTGCGCCGCCGCCGTCGTCCTCGCGGGCTGCCAGACGGTCGACACCCCCTCGTGGTGGGGGAGGTCCCTCGTCTACCGGATGGACGTCAACCAGGGCAACTACGTGACGCAGGACATGGTCGACCGCCTCAAGGTCGGCCAGACGCGCCAGCAGGTGCGGCTCGCGCTGGGCACGCCTCTCGTCCAGAGCGCGTTCCACGACAACCGCTGGGACTACGTCTACCAGTTCCGGCAGCGCGGACGGCTCGTGGAGAGCCGCCAGTTCGCCGTCTACTTCGTCGACGACAAGCTCGCGCGCTGGGAAGGCGACGAGATGCCGAAGTCCGTCGCCGAGCTGAACCGCGCCGCCGCCGAGCGCCGGCTGGGCAAGATGCCGCAGCCGGACGACCCGGGCCTCATGGGCTGGTTCGTCGACCTCTTCAAGAACTAGAAGCCCGGCGGGTCCGATGGCGCCCCCGATACGGATCGCGATCGCCGGCGCCGGCGGCCGCATGGGCCAGGTGCTCGTCGCCGCCGTGCTCGCCGCGCCCGACCTCGCCCTCGCGGCGGCCCTCGACGTCCCGGGCGCGAGCGCCTGCGGGCAGGACGCCGGGGCGCCGATCGGCCGCACGACCGGCGTCGTCGTTGCCGCCGACGTCGACGCCGCGCTCGCCCGCGCCGACGTGCTGGTCGACTTCACGCGACCCGAAGGCACCCTCGCGCACGCCGCGGCCTGCGCGCGTCTCGGCGTCGCGCTGGTCGCGGGGACGACGGGACTCTCCCCGGCGCAGAAGGACGCGCTCGCGGCGCACGCGCGCGCGGTCCCGGTCGTGTACGCGCCGAACATGAGCGTCGGCGTCAACGTGCTCGCCGCCCTCGTCGCGCGCGCGGCGAAGGCGCTCGGCCCTGCCTACGACATCGAGGTCGTCGAGATGCACCACCGGCACAAGGTCGACGCGCCTTCGGGCACGGCGCTGATGCTCGGCGCCGCCGCCGCCGAGGGGGCGGGCGTCGACCTCGCGACGCACGGCGTCTACGCGCGCGAAGGCGTGACCGGCGAGCGCAGGCCCGGGACGATCGGCTTCGCGACGCTGCGC
Source organism: Burkholderiales bacterium (assembly GCA_046347845.1). Classification (GTDB taxonomy): domain Bacteria; phylum Pseudomonadota; class Gammaproteobacteria; order Burkholderiales; family Casimicrobiaceae; genus VBCG01. The sequence goes on from JAXMFH010000015.1 coordinate 57,543, forward strand.
GGCGGCGACGTCGTCGGCGAGCACACCGTGCTGTTCGCGGGCACCGGCGAGCGCGTCGAGCTCACGCACCGCGCGACCTCGCGCCAGATGTTCGCCGACGGCGCGCTGCGCGCGGCGCGGTTCGTCGCCTCGTTGCGGCAGAGGGGGGCCGCCGGCCTCCACGACATGCGCGACGTGCTCGGGCTGGCGTAGGCGCGCGGCGCGCCGGGCGGCCCCCGGAACGCGGATCGATCCGCGTGCCCCGGGGCGCGCGGTTGCCGGCGGGGATCGAAATCCGGTAGAATTCAGGGCCTTGGCGGGAGCGCGCCGGAAGGGCCGGACGCTCCCGCTTCGCACGTCCGGCGTCCGTTTCGCACCTCCGGTGCCGCGCGACCCGGCGCCGCGCGCCCATGACCGACACCTCGCTCTTCCCTCCGCGCGTCCCGGCGATCCTCGCGCTCGCCGACGGGACCGTGTTCCACGGCCGCTCGATCGGCGCGGCCGGGCCATCGGCGGGCGAGGTCGTGTTCAACACCGCGATGACCGGCTACCAGGAGATCCTCACGGATCCCTCGTACGCGGGCCAGATCGTCACGTTCACCTACCCGCACGTCGGGAACGTCGGCGTCACGCGCGAGGACGTCGAATCGCGCCGCGTGTTCGCCGCGGGCCTCGTCGTGCGCGACCTGCCCTCGCTCGCGTCGAACTGGCGCAGCGAGGGCGACCTCGCCTCGTGGATGAAGGCCGCGAACATCGTCGGGATCGCCGACCTCGACACGCGGCGCCTCACGCGCATCCTGCGCGAGCGCGGCGCCCAGAACGGGTGCATCCTCGCGGGACCGTCGATCGGCACGATGGAGGTCGAGCAGGCGCTCGCCGCCGCGCGCGAGGCGCCGTCGATGGCGGGGCAGGACCTCGCGAAGGTCGTCTCGACGGCCGCGCCCTACGACTGGGCCTCGTCGACGTGGGCGCTGGGCGAGGGCTACCGCGCCGCGCCGCCCGCGCGCCATTCGGTGGTCGCCTACGACTTCGGCGTCAAGCACAACATCCTGCGCATGCTCGTCGAGCGCGGCTGCCGCGTGCACGTCGTGCCGGCGCAGACGCCGGCCCGCGACGTGCTCGCGATGAAGCCGGACGGCGTGTTCCTGTCGAACGGCCCCGGCGACCCCGAGCCCTGCGGCTACGCGATCGAGGCGATCCGCGAGATCGTCGGCGAGGGCGTGCCGACGTTCGGCATCTGCCTCGGCCACCAGCTGCTCGGCCTCGCGTCGGGCGCGCGCACGGTCAAGATGAAGTTCGGCCACCACGGCGCGAACCACCCGGTGCTCGACCTCGACACCGGCCAGGTGATGATCACGAGCCAGAACCACGGCTTCGCGGTCGACGCGGCGAGCCTCCCGTCGAACGTGCGCGTCACGCACGTCTCGCTGTTCGACCGCTCGCTGCAGGGCATCGCCTGCACCGACAAGCCGGCGTTCTCGTTCCAGGGGCACCCCGAGGCGAGCCCGGGGCCGCACGACGTGGGGATGCTGTTCGACCGATTCGTCGGGCTCATGGTCCGCCAGGGGGAGCGCGGAGATAGGAGATAGGAGATCGCATGGGCGTCACCCTCGCTCGCGGTGAAGAACCTTTGCGGCAAGGGCGTGTTCGAGACCGCGCAGGAGTCTCCCGGTGCGATCGACGAGCATCATGGCTCGCGTGAGCCTTCCGTGGACCACCAGGTCGAGACGCTCCACGACGAGAAGCTGGGATTCGAGTTCGGCGAGCGATCCTGTGGCAACCACGACGAATCGCAGGTACTCGCGCTTGCTGCGCCGCGCGTGCCCTTCTGCGATGTTGGAGGTAACGGAGATGGCCGCGCGTCGCATCTGCCGCACCAGCCCGTACCGTTCCGAGGACGGCAGTTCGAGAGACAGACGATAGACCTCCGCGACCAGCATCATGGCCGACTGCCACGCTTTGAGATCGACATACCTTCCGACGGTCATCGGGGATCTTTTCCGGGTACCGCAGGATCCTGACGATGACCGAGTCCGGGTGACCGGCGCCATCGGCCGAACGTCCTATCTCCGATCTCTCATCCCCGATCTCCGCCGTTTGCAGCCATGCCCAAACGCACCGACATCCACTCCGTCCTGATCATCGGCGCCGGCCCGATCATCATCGGCCAGGCGTGCGAGTTCGACTACTCGGGCGCGCAGGCGTGCAAGGCGCTGCGCGAGGAGGGCTACAAGGTCATCCTCGTGAACAGCAACCCGGCCACGATCATGACCGACCCGGAGATGGCCGACGTCACGTACATCGAGCCGATCACCTGGCCGATGCTCGCGAGGATCATCGAGCGCGAGCGCCCCGACGCGCTGCTGCCGACGATGGGCGGCCAGACCGCGCTCAATTGCGCGCTCGACCTCGCGCGCGAGGGAGTGCTGTCGAAGTTCGACGTCGAGCTGATCGGCGCGTCCAAGAAGGCGATCGACAAGGCGGAGGACCGCGAGAAGTTCAAGGCGGCGATGTCGCGCATCGGCCTCGGGTCGGCGCGCAGCGGCATCGCGCACTCGCTCGAGGAGGCGCAGCGAGCGCAGGCCGAGGTCGGCTTCCCGTGCATCATCCGGCCCTCGTTCACGCTCGGCGGGACCGGCGGCGGGATCGCCTACAACAAGGACGAGTTCGACGAGATCTGCAAGCGGGGGCTCGCGATGAGCCCGACCCACGAGCTCCTGATCGAGGAGTCGCTCCTCGGCTGGAAGGAGTTCGAGATGGAGGTGGTGCGGGACCGCAAGGACAACTGCATCATCGTCTGCTCGATCGAGAACCTCGACCCGATGGGCGTGCACACCGGGGACTCGATCACGGTCGCGCCGGCCCAGACGCTGACCGACAAGGAGTACCAGATCATGCGCGACGCCTCGATCGCGGTGCTCCGCGAGGTCGGCGTCGACACCGGCGGGTCGAACGTGCAGTTCGCGATCGACCCGAAGGACGGGCGGATGATCGTGATCGAGATGAACCCGCGCGTCTCGCGGAGCTCCGCGCTCGCGTCGAAGGCGACCGGCTTCCCGATCGCGAAGATCGCGGCGAAGCTCGCGGTCGGCTACACGCTGGACGAGCTCGCGAACGACATCACCGGCGGCGCGACGCCGGCGTCGTTCGAGCCGACGATCGACTACGTCGTCACCAAGGTCCCGCGCTTCGCGTTCGAGAAGTTCAAGCAGGCGGACGACCGCCTCACGACGCAGATGAAGTCGGTCGGCGAGGTGATGGCGATCGGACGGACGTTCCAGGAGTCGCTGCAGAAGGCGCTGCGCGGGCTCGAGGTCGGCGTCGACGGCTTCAACCTCAAGTCGGTCGACCCGGACAAGATCGGCGACGAGCTCGCCTACCCGCGCGCCGAGCGGCTCTGGTACGTCGCCGACGCGTTCGGCATCGGGATGTCGGTCGAGGAGCTGCACGGCTACACGAAGATCGACCCGTGGTTCCTCGCGCAGATCAAGGAGATCGTCGACCTCGAGCTCGCGGTCGAGAAGCGCGCGCTCGAGTCGCTCACGCGCGACGAGTTCCGAGAGCTCAAGCGCAAGGGCTTCGCCGACCGCCGCCTCGCCCATCTGCTCGAGCGGACCGAGGACGAGGTCCGGGCGCGCCGCCACGCGCTGGGGCTCCGGCCCGTCTACAAGCGCGTCGACACCTGCGCGGCCGAGTTCGCGACGCAGACCGCGTACATGTACTCGACCTACGAGGAGGAGTGCGAGGCGCGGCCGTCCGACCGGAGGAAGGTGATGGTGCTGGGCGGCGGCCCGAACCGGATCGGGCAGGGGATCGAGTTCGACTACTGCTGCGTGCACGCCGCGATGGCGCTCCGCGAGGACGGGTTCGAGACCATCATGGTCAACTGCAACCCGGAGACGGTGTCGACCGACTACGACACGTCCGACCGCCTGTACTTCGAGCCGCTCACGCTCGAGGACGTGCTCGAGATCGTCCACGTCGAGAAGCCCTGGGGCGTGATCGTGCAGTTCGGCGGCCAGACGCCGCTCAAGCTCGCGCGCGACCTCGAGCGCAACGGCGTGCCGATCATCGGGACCTCGCCGGACATGATCGACATGGCCGAGGACCGCGAGCGGTTCCAGCAGATGCTGCACCGGCTGGGCCTGAAGCAGCCGCCGAACCGGACCGCGCGCGACGAGCAGGCGGCGATCGCGGCCGCCGAGGAGATCGGCTACCCGCTCGTCGTGCGCCCGTCGTACGTGCTGGGCGGCCGCGCGATGGAGATCGTGCACGAGCAGCGCGAGCTCGAGCGCTACATGCGCGAGGCGGTCAAGGTCAGCAACGACAGCCCGGTGCTGCTCGACCGGTTCCTGAACGACGCGATCGAGGTCGACGTCGACGCCGTGTCGGACGGGCGGCGCGTCGTGATCGGCGGGATCATGGAGCACATCGAGCAGGCGGGCGTGCACTCGGGCGACTCCGCGTGCTCGCTGCCGCCGTACTCGCTCCCGCGCGAGGTGCAGGACGAGCTGCGCCGCCAGACGGTCGCGATGGCGAAGGCGCTGGACGTGGTGGGCCTGATGAACGTGCAGTTCGCGATCCAGGACGGCGTCGTCTACGTGCTCGAGGTGAATCCGCGCGCCTCGCGCACCGTGCCCTACGTCTCGAAGGCGACCGGCCGCCCGCTGGCGAAGATCGCGGCGCGCTGCATGGCCGGCACCTCGCTCGACGCGCAGGGCGTCGACGGCGAGATCGTGCCGCCGTACTTCTCGGTGAAGGAGGCGGTGTTCCCGTTCATCAAGTTCCCGGGCGTCGACACGATCCTCGGGCCGGAGATGAAGTCGACCGGCGAGGTGATGGGCGTCGGCGAGACCTTCGGCGAGGCGTTCCTCAAGAGCCAGCTCGCGGCCGGGGTCCGGCTGCCGAAGGCCGGCAAGGTGTTCGTGAGCCTGAAGAACAGCGACAAGCCGCGCGCGATCGAGACCGCGCGGATGCTCGAGAGCCTGGGCTTCCAGATCGTCGCGACGCGCGGCACCGCCGCGGCGCTCGCGGCCGCGGGCGTCGCGGTGACGCCGGTCAACAAGGTCGCCGAGGGCCGCCCGCACATCGTCGACATGATCAAGAACGACGAGATCGCGATGGTCGTCAACACGGTCGAGGAGAAGCGGAGCGCGATCCAGGACAGCTACGCGATTCGCCGCGCCGCGCTCACCGACGAGGTGCCCACCTACACGACGCTCGCGGGCTTCCGCGCGGCCGCGATCGGCATCCAGGGGATGCGCGCGCTCGAGGCGGCGTCGATCCAGGCGCTGCACCAGCGGCTCGCCGCGGGCGCGGAACGGGCGGTGCGATGAGCCCTGCAGGGACGCCCCTAGGGGCTCCGCGCCTCCTTCAGGAGGGGGTGCGCGAAGCCGCGCCAGCGGCAAGCCTGGGGGAGGCGTTCTTGCGGAGCCCCGCCGGGCCGCCCCAAGGGGCTCGCCCCCTCCTTCAGGAGGGGGTGCGCGAAGCCGCGCCAGCGGCAAGCCTGGGGGAGGCTTCCCAGTGACCAAGGTCCCGATGACCGTCGAGGGCGCCGAGCGGCTGAAGGCCGAACTGCAGCGGCTGAAGTCGGTCGAGCGGCCGGCGATCATCCAGGCGATCGCCGAGGCGCGCTCGCACGGCGACCTGTCGGAGAACGCCGACTACGACGCCGCGAAGGAGCGGCAGGGCTTCATCGAGGGGCGCATCGCCGAGATCGAGCACAAGCTCGCCGGTGCGCAGGTGATCGACCCCACCGAGATCGACGGCGACGGGCGCGTCGTGTTCGGCGCGACCGTCGAGCTCGAGGACCTCGACAGCGGCGACGTGCGCCGCTGGCAGATCGTCGGCGAGGACGAGGCCGACATCAAGCACGGCAAGATCTCGGTGACCTCGCCGATCGCGCGCGCGCTGATCGGCAAGAGCGAGGGCGACACCGTCGAGGTGCAGGCGCCCGGCGGCGTGCGCGGCTACGAGATCCTCAGCGTCCGCTACGCCTGACCGCCGCGGGGCGAACGGTCCCGGCGGCCCCGGAAGGACCCGCGACATGCTGCTCAGGATCCTCGCCTCCAGCCGCTACTTCACGCTCGTCGCGATCGCCGGGACCTTCCTCGGCTCCTCGGCGCTGGTCCTCTACGAGGCGGCGGTGATCGGCGCGTCGCTCGCGGACATCTGGCGCGCCGGCGACGTGTCGCCCAAGGCCGTGAAGCTCTTCGCGGTCGGCATGATCGAGGCGGTCGACGTGTTCCTGATCGCCATCGCGCTCTACATCATCAGCCTCGGGCTCTACGCGCTGTTCGTCGACGACCGGCTGCCGCTGCCCCGCTGGCTGCTGATCCGGGATCTCGACGACCTCAAGGGGCACCTCGTCAGCGTCGTGATCGCGGTGCTCGCCGTGCTGTTCCTGCGCGAGGCGGTCGCCTGGGACGGCACGCGCGATCTGTTCGCGTTCGGCGGCGCGCTCGCGGTGGTGATCGTCGCGCTGACGTTCTACCTGCACCGAATGGGGGGCGAGGGCGCGGCGACGCGGACGAAGGACGAGTAGGGAGCCCCGGCCCCGTTCCCGGGGGGCCCGGGCCGGCCGTCGATCGCTTCCTCGGGCCGGACGCGCGACGCTCGGCGCGCCATCCTCAGCGCGGCCCCGCCGCGTCGTCGTCGGCGAGGAACAGCGCCGGATCGACCATCGCGCGGTTGAGGCTCACCGACCAGTGCAGGTGCGGCCCGGTCACGCGGCCGGTGGCCCCCACCGCTCCGATCACGTCGCCCGGCGCGACGGTGTCGCCCGGCCTCACCGCCACCGATTCGAGGTGCGCGTACATCGTGAGGAGGCCCGAGCCGTGGTCGAGCCAGACGGTGTTGCCGTTGAAGAAATAGTCGCCGGTGTCGATCACGCGCCCCGCAGCGGCGGCCGTCACCGGCGTCCCCGCGGGCGCGGCGATGTCCATCCCGCCGTGCGGGGCTGCGCGGCTGGCCGTTGAACACGCGGCGCAGGCCGAACGAGCTCTCGATCGCGCACCCGGGACGGGCTGGTGCATCCGCAGCGTCGCCGGGACCTCGTCGGCCCAGGTCGCGATCACCTGCGCGAGGTGCGCGCGCTCGCGCTCGTAGCGCGCGAGGTCCTCGGCCGACAGGTCGACCTGGGACGGCGCCACCTTGAGCCGCTGCTCGGCGTAGCGCGCCGGCGCGATCGCGTAGGTGCGGCGCTCGTCGGGACGTCCGGCGCGCGCGACGACGATTTCGCCCTTGCTCGGCTTCGCCGAGAGCGCGATGCCGACGACGGCCGTCCATCCGGCGGGATCGCCGGTCACGAGTACCGGGACGCCGCCCGCTCGCACGGCGGGACGCTGCGGCGAGGCGCCCAGCGCGATCGTCGCGACACCGCCGGGGACCGCGTGGCTGCGCGGCAGGCCGGCATCGAGCGCCAGCGCGGCGGCGCTCGGCAGCGCGGCGCCGACGACGAGCGCGAGCGTGCGGAGCGCGCGGGTCACCGGTTCAGCGCGGCGCGCCGGAGGGCGCGGCGCGCGGCGCGGGCGTCCCCGCGTTCACGAGCGCGATGCCGGCCGCGACGAGGAGCGCGGCGACGGCGAAGCGCGCGCTGACCGTCTCGCCGAGCACGAGGTGCGCGAACGCGACGCCGAAGAGCGGCGTCGCGAACGAGAACACCGAGAGGCGCGAGGCGAGGTAGCGCGTGAGCAGCCAGAACCACGCGAGGTAGCTCGCGAACGCGACGACGACCGCCTGGAACGCGAGGCTCGCCCAGGCGACGGGCGCCGGCGCGATCGCCCACGATTCGCCCAGGAGGAACGAGACCGCCGCGAGCACCGCCGCGGACACCGCCAGCTGGTAGGCGAGCACCTTCGTCGCGCCTCGCGCGAGCGGCGTGCTGGCGCGGATCAGCACGGTGGTGGCCGCCCAGAGCACGGCCGCGACGATCGCCATCGCATCGCCGGCGAGCGTCGGCCGGCCGGGCGCCGCGAATCCGTCGGCGAACGCGAACGCGGTGCCCGCGAACGCGATGCCGATGCCGACCCACTGGCGCGCGGCGAGGTGCTCGCCGGGCACGGCCACGCGAGGCCGAGCGCCGTGAAGCAGGGCGCGAGGTAGAGCAGCACGACCATGCGCGCGGCGGTCGTGTGGCCGAGCCCGCGTAGATGAACGCGAACTCGGCGCCGAACAGGAGGCCCGCCGCGAGCCCGGGCGCGAGCGTGCCGTCGCGCGCGACGAGGGCGAGGCCGCGCGAGCGCGCCCAGGCGACGACGAGCACGGTCGCGACCGCGGATCGGATCGACGCCTGCATCACGAGCGGAACGCTCGGCGCGGCGAGCTTGATCGCGACCTGCTGCATCCCCCAGATGGCGGTGAGCAGGATCATCGTGGCCGCCGCCCGCGTGTCGAGCGGCAGGCGTGCGGCTGCTGGCGTATCGGCCATGGCTGACGGACGAACGCGGCGCCGGGCCGCGGGCGGCCGGCGTCAGCGCCCGCCCGCTGGCCTGCGGCGCCGTCGCACCGCGGAGGGGCCGGACGCCGGTCCGCGCTTCGCGGTCGCCGGGGGCCGCTTGCCGCCGGAGTGGGGCGCTTGGCGCCGGAGGGCGGCCGCTTGGCCCCGGACGGCGGCCGTTTCGCGCCGGAGGGAGGCCGTTTCGCGCCGAAGGATGGCCGCTTACCAGCACCGAAGGATGGCCGCTTCGCACCGAAGGAAGGCTGCCGGCCACCTACGGAGGACTTCGCAGCGACGCCGCCGGCGGAGGGCTTCGCCGCGGCGAGGCGCCTCCGAGCGTTCGCGATGGGCGGCGCCACCTCGGAAGAACGCGGCCGCGGCGCGGCTGCCGGCTCGCCGAACTGGCTGCCGCCCGCACCGTGCCGGGCCGACCCCTCGGCGGTGCTGGGCGGCGCGCGCGCCGATGCTCGGGACCGGCGGACCCTGCCGCCGGCCCGTCGCGGGTGCCGGTCCAGGCGCCGCGGCGACGGCTGGTGCGTCCCGGAGGGTTTCTCGCGCTTCGGCTTCGGCTGCGGCTCGGGCTCCGGCGCAGGGCGCCAGAGGATCAGCAGCTTGCCGAGGTGCTGACCGGGGCGGCTTCCAGCGCCTCGCAAATGCCCGCGAGGTGCGCCTCGCGCTCGTCGCGGTCGTCGGAATGCACGCGCACCTTGACGAGCTCGTGCGCGGCGAGCGCGACGTCGATCTCGTGCAGCACGGCGGGCGAGAGGCCGGCGTGGCCGATGGCCACGACCGGATGGAGCGCGTGCGCACGGGCGCGGAGCTCGCGGCGCTGTTTCGGGGTCAGGGAGGGCATGGGGGCAGTGTAGCGGATGGCGAAAGGGCGGAGATGAGAGATAGGAGATGGGAGAATGGAGGATCGTCTATGGAGACCGCGCTCGCGCCGGATCGCCGGACGGACGAAATACAATCATGAAGTCGTGACGGGCGCATCGGTGCCGATGGCCCATCTCCCCTCTCCCATCTCCCCCTGCTCCGTTGCCCTCCCCCCTCAATCCCGCGAAGAAGAAGCACCGCTTCGGGAAGGCGTGGATGCACGATCACGTCAACGATCCCTACGTGCGGGAGGCGCAGCGGCGCGGCTACCGGTCCCGGGCGGCGTTCAAGCTCCTCGAAGCTCGACGAGCGCGACCGGCTGCTGCGACCGGGGATCGTCGCGGTCGATCTCGGCGCGGCGCCCGGTAGCTGGTGCCAGGTGCTGCGGGAGCGCCTCGGGCCGAAGGCGATGATCGTCGCGGTCGACGTGCTGCCGATGGACCCGGTGGCCGGCGTCACGTTCGTCCAGGCGGACTTCTCGACCGACGAGGGGCTGGACGCCGTCGAATCGACCCTCGACGGGCTTCCTGTCGACCTTGTCCTTTCGACATGGCCCCCAACCTCTCGGGCATCGATCCGGTCGACCAGGCGAGGAGCGTGGGATTGGCGGATCTGGGCGCTGGCGTTCGCGGCCGATCACCTGCAACCCGGCGGCGATTTCGCGGTCAAGGTCTTCCAGGGAGCGGGTCTCGCGGAGTTCGAAAAGGCGATGCGCGGGCGGTTCGCGAAGGTCTACGTCCGCAAGCCGAAGGCGAGCCGCGACCGCAGCCGCGAGGTGTTCCTCGTCGGCAAGGGGTACGCGGGGCGTTGAAGGGGTCGCGGGTCTCGGCGCCGCCCGGCGAGGGCGTCGGAGGGGTGGGGTAAAATGACCGAAGCGTTCGGGGCGTTTCGCCCCGCGCGAGCCGCCCGGCGATCGGGCGGGCGGGCGCCTCCGGCGCCCCGGTGAGGAGTGATACGTGAACAACCTGCTCAAGAACATCGGCATCTGGCTCGTCATCGGGCTGGTGGTGCTCACCGTCGTCAAGCAGTTCGACTCGCGCCAGACGAGCCGCGACTCGATCCCCTATTCCGAGTTCATGGAGTCGGCCAAGTCGGGCAAGGTCACGTCCGCGACGGTCGAGGGCCGCACGATCAAGTGGGTCAACAACGACAACAAGCGCTTCACGACCTACAGCCCGGGCGACATCTGGATGGTGGGCGACCTCGTGAAGTACGGCGTCAAGGTCGAGGCCAAGCCGGAGGAGGAGCAGAGCTTCCTCGCGCAGATCTTCATCTCGTGGTTCCCGATGCTGCTGCTGATCGGCGTCTGGATCTTCTTCATGCGCCAGATGCAGGGGGGCGGCCGCGGCGGCGCGTTCTCGTTCGGCAAGAGCAAGGCGCGCATGCTCGACGAGGCCAACAATTCCATCACCTTCGCGGACGTCGCCGGCTGCGACGAGGCGAAGGAAGAGGTCGCGGAGCTCGTCGAGTTCCTGCGCGACCCGTCCAAGTTCCAGAAGCTCGGTGGCCGCATCCCGCGCGGCGTGCTGATGGTCGGCTCGCCGGGCACCGGCAAGACGCTGCTCGCCAAGGCCATCGCCGGTGAAGCGAAGGTGCCGTTCTTCTCGATCTCCGGCTCCGACTTCGTCGAGATGTTCGTCGGCGTGGGTGCGGCGCGCGTGCGCGACATGTTCGAGCAGGCGAAGAAGAACGCGCCGTGCATCGTGTTCATCGACGAGATCGACGCGGTCGGCCGCCAGCGCGGCGCCGGCTTGGGCGGCGGCAACGACGAGCGCGAGCAGACGCTGAACCAGCTCCTCGTGGAGATGGACGGCTTCGAGGGCAACGCGGGCGTCATCGTGATCGCGGCCACCAACCGTCCGGACGTGCTCGACCCGGCGCTGATGCGCCCGGGCCGCTTCGACCGCCAGGTCGTGGTGCCGCTGCCCGACATCCGCGGCCGCGAGCAGATCCTCCTCGTGCACATGCGCAAGGTGCCGATGTCGCCGGACGTGAAGGCGGACATCATCGCGCGCGGCACGCCGGGCATGTCGGGTGCCGACCTCGCGAACCTCGTCAACGAGGCGGCGCTGTTCGCCGCGCGCTCGAACAAGCGGCTCGTCGACA